>NZ_FZNJ01000001.1:0-1567695 GCF_900198535.1 Klebsiella sp. 2680
GCAATCGCATTATCGGTGGTTTAAACGAAAATCTGATTCTGTTGATTCACTAACTGAGCTGATACAGGCTGAAATATAAAGGATATAACTTTTTTTATGACTTTCAGCCTCTGAAAAGCCCCTGACGAATAACGGACTCACCGCATGGGGGTTGGGCGCATCAAGGAAACCTGGCGGGAACGCAGGCGCACATCCAGGACTGGCCGCCAGGACGGCGGCCAGAGGCTGAGTCGCGGCAAGGATGCCGCGTCTCAGCCGGTCCGCCAGATGAAGCCGGAGTGGAGCGGACCGCGCAGCGGCAGGTTTTCAGCGCCATGCCGGGGGTGCAGGGGGACGGGCGAAACGTCCCCCTGCCCGTTCACACGCTGTGGATATAACGAATATCCGCGAATTACCCGTGAACGGAACAGACCACGGAATCTGAATGGGTGAAAATGAAAAATGCGTCATGTTCGCCAGAACCACCGATCGCGGGCCGATAAAAAGCAGATAACATAATGATATTATTGTTTTTTCAAGCCAGAAAAGGCGGTAATCACCACCCGGCGAAAATGCTGACACAATATCTCAAACAGATTTGTCATCAGCCTCAAGGCCCTACAGGTCGCAACACGCCGCCTGGTACATTCGCTAAATTTACCGCTATAATGCCCCACAATATTCAGCAGATTCAGACACCCGTATGACAAAACTCACCTTACAAGAGCAGATGCTCAAAGCCGGATTAGTAACCAGCAAAAAAATGGCCAAGGTCCAGAGAACCGCTAAAAAGTCGCGCGTTCAGGCTCGCGAAGCCAGAGAAGCCGTGGAAGAGAATAAGAGAGCGCAACTTGAGCGAGATAAGCAGCTAAGCGAGCAGCAAAAACAAGCGGCGCTGGCCAAAGAATATCAAGCTCAGATCAAGCAGCTTATTGAAATGAACAAAATCGACATTGCAAAAGGCGATATTGATTTTAACTTTACGGATAATAATTTTATTAAGAAAATGACCGTAGACAAGCTGACGCAGGCCCAGTTGATTAGCGGTCGTCTGGCTATTGTCCGCCTGGCTGTTGATCATAACGGCGAGAATAAATACGCAATCATCCCCGGGAGCGTAGCCGATAAAATCGCCCAGCGGGACGCAAGCTGCATTGTCTTAAACAGCGCGCTGAGTGAGCAGACACAGGATGAAGACGATCCTTATGCTGATTTTAAAGTGCCCGATGATTTAATGTGGTAAGCAGCGCTCGCGGAGCAGAGATCCATCGGTCACACTAAAGGCGTAGTCTGCGCGGGCATTATGCTTTACACTGCGCGCGGCAAAAATTAGGTAATGAATGATTAATCAGGCGGTAATGGCAATGAACGGAACGATCACGACATGGTTTAAAGATAAAGGCTTTGGATTTATCAAAGATGAAAACGGTGATAATCGCTATTTTCACGTGATTAAGGTTGCCAACCCTGATTTGCTTAAAAAAAACGCGGCGGTAACGTTCGAGCCCACGACAAATAACAAGGGCTTGTCATCGTATGCCGTGAAGGTCATCCCTGAAAGCAAATACATCTACATCGCAGGCGAGCGTCTTAAACTTACCTCAATCAAATCGTGGCTGGTATACAGTGAAGAGGTTCCTGCCGATACCCGCATCGATAAAGAAAATGCGGTGCTGTCTGTCGGTTTGCTGATGGGCAATATCAAGCCAAAATCAGCCGCTAAGCCCGGCGAAATGCGTTCACTGAAAAAACTGGCGATCACCACCTTCCAGGGAACGACGCTTATCTTCTCGGAAGATGAGATAGATATAGAAGCCACAGTGAAAATGCTGAAGGTGTAATCATTCCGGCCCGATCTGGCAGCCAGCAATTATTTATACCGATATCTGTCAGATTATATCTTGCTGAAATGCTGCTCAGCCCGCTTGTTTTCATCATATCGCGTTTCCCCGGGGGAACGAATAGCCAGGAACCGCACCCGCACCATTAATCCACCTGACGTTTCGCTGCGTAAAAGCCGGGGATGTGTGTGGTGCAAACGCGCAATATCGTTAACCAGCGCCAGCCCGATCCCCGCCCCCGCCTCGGTCCCCGCATTGTCAAGTCGCTGAAACGGCTGCAACGCCTGATAGATCTGCTCATCCTCAATGCCCGGACCGCTATCCTCTACCTCCAGAATGACCGCATCGTCATCACGCAGAAGCCTCGCGGTGACGGTGCCCGGTGATGGGGTATATTTCAACGCATTATCCAGCAGATTCGCACACAGTTCGCCAAGTAAAACCTCATCGCCTTCGATCCACTGCGCCGTCTGCTCGCCTTCATATCCCAGATCGATCGCTTTGCTACGGGCCTGCGCCAGACGGCTAAAACAGCTCATCTGCACCACATCATACAGATTAACCGGCAAGAACTGTCGCTCCCCCTGCTCTTTACGTTTCACCGCCGAAAGCTGTAGCAATCTCTCCGTCAACTGAATGGTATTATCCAGCGTGGCGCTCATCGCCCGCAAACTTTCGTGCCACTGCTGCGGCTGTTGACTGGCTAACGCCACCGCCGCCTGGGTTTTCAGTACCGCCAGCGGCGTTTTTAACTGATGGGACGCATCGGCGCTAAAGCGCTCCTGACGGGAGATCAGCGCGCGCAGGCGATCGATGTAGCGGTTAAAGGCGACGATCAGCAGCCGGGTCTCTGACCAGGGCAGCAGTTCCGGCAAGGGGGTCAGCAGGCCCGGTTCACGCCGCACCATCAGCGAAGAGAGCTGACGTATCGGTCTTAATATCCGCCGCAGCAACCAGCCCACAAGCACTAACGTCAGCAGCACCAGCAGACCTTGCGATACCCAGGATGAAAACAACAAATGCCCGGCCAGATAGCGCCGGGATTGCAACGTTTCGGCAACGTAAATCTCCGCCATGCCGAAAATCGCCCCTTCGTTTACCGGCTGTAATAGCCGCGCCACGCGGATCGCTTCCCCGCGATATTGAGTATGATAAAACCATGCCAGCGCCGGATAGAGCCGGGTTCGCGAGGTCGCTGGCGGCATCGCAGGCAGATCGTCATACCCGGAAATAACCTTTCCATCCGGATCCACCACTTTGTAATAGAGCCGATCGTTCATGTTCAGTTCGAAGCTGTCGAGCACCACCCAGGGCACATTCACTTCCAGTTTATCGTCGCGCACCACCAGCCGTTCCGCCACCGTTCTGGCAGAAGAGAGCAGCGTCCTGTCGTAGGCCTGGGTTGCAGCCTGTAGCGCGCTAACGTAGCTGTTGAATGCTGATAGTCCCCACAGCAGCACCAGCGGCAGTCCGAGAAACAGCAGCAGTTGCAGATACAGCGACTGGGGTTTAACCCATCTCATCATCGCACTCCAGCACGTAACCCAGCCCACGCAGGGTGGTGATCCGCACGTTACTGCCCTGTAATTTTTTCCGCAAACGATGGATATAGAGTTCGATGCTCTCCGGGCTGACCTCATCGCTCAGGCTGAAGACCTGTTCAAACAGCTGCTGGCGCGACACAGGTCGCGTTCTGCGGTACATCAATACCGTCAGCAACGCCTGCTCACGCGGGGTCAGCGCCAGCGGCTGCGCCTGAAGCAAAAAGTAACCTTCATCGTGAAACGCCAGATCGCCAAGCTGCTGTAACTCCTGCACCTGGCCCGCGCTGCGCCGCAGTAATGCCCGTAATCGCGCATCCAGCTCTTCGATTTCAAACGGTTTTGGCAGATAGTCATCCGCCCCGACATTCAGCCCTTTCACCCGATCCGCCACCGCGCTGCGCGCCGTCAGCAGCAGCACCGGCAGCGTTTGTCCACGCTTGCGCAGGCGTTGCACCACATCCAGCCCGTCCAGTCCAGGCATATTGATGTCCAGCACCGCCAGCGCGTAGCTTTCACTGTGCAGAAGATGATCGGCCGCCAGGCCATCGAATACGCAGTCCACGGCAAAACCGTTTTGCGCCAGCGCTTTCTCCAGCCAGTGAGCCAGCTCACGGTTATCTTCCGCTAATAAGAGACGCATTTTAAACTCATCAAATTGTTATATATGGACTATTTTACTAAAAGAGGTTGTTTTTATCCTGTTACTTATCCGGTTATTCAAAATCAACCCCACTTTACCAGAGTGGAAACAGGATTGAGGATGTCAAAATGCAACAGATTTGCAACATGCGCGGAAGAGGAATGGAATGAGTGTAGCATAATTGGCATTCAAACCGCCCTCTCATCATTCCTCATATCGCCGATCGCATGCGTCGCGACACCCAGCACTTCAACCTCATCCATCGCATCGCCTTCAATCGATTCTCCCTCAACCGTGATAAATGAACGCCCCATCAATTTTGCAAACTGCAGTTCGCCAGACACGCGAATCAAAACCACACTTCCCTGCATTACCTTCAGTGACAGGTCCAGAACGACATAACCCCTGTCAGTCTGGATAACCTGTGAATTTGCACCAATATTGCAGGCATGGGTTACTGTAATCGCCCTTTCTATATAGTCAGCAGCAGGAGACGGAAATCCCATTACAATACACTCCCCATAACTCTCAGAATCCACAACCGGTTTTCTGTATGCTCCGGCGTCTTGTCAGCAAAGCACGGCTGATAGCGCTGTATCCAGCGATTAGCCTCGGATTCTGAAAAGTGAATGCCATGACGCAGCAAAACCGCCATAAAGTCATGAGTGTGTAAATACTGATGGCCTTTGGGATTGCGAAGAATCGACTCCCGAAAGGCCTGGTTGATGTCTGATTGCCTGAGCATGATAATCCTCCCACTCACAAACACTGTTTATAAATACAGTAGTTTTATTAGAGTGGAAGATCAAGCGCAGTTGAAACAATTAAATCATCTGACAGCCTTGCGACTAACAATGGTAATTACAGGTATTCATTTTATTCAAATACAAATCCCGGTAAGTCTCCCTGAGCCAGTACAGATTTCAGTATTTCTTCTTCGCCCACTGGTCCCATTGGGATGTCGTATGCGCCGTAAGGCACACCGTCATCGTAAAGGATCACACGAATCATCGTGTCCGGCCATTCACCTATAATTGCAACCTGTCCGAGCCTCAATACCACATCACGCACAATGGTGGTCTCTTCCCCGTTGATTTGCACGATTTTGCTTTCAGTGCCTGTTAATTGCATAAATACCTCACTTCAGGAAGTAATACCCTTCAATCTGGAAAAAGTCGCCAGCGGCTGGATAAAACGGATAAGCGGTGGAAGGGGAAACTGCGTATGCCGTCAGATATTTTTCAAAGACCAGCGCGGCACCCTGCCCCGATATTAGCGCCCGGCCATGATAGAATTTTGCCGCTGAGGCGTCATAAGCTATGCATGAAAGACTCTGTCCCGTAACGACAGTGTTATACGGTAAAGTGAGCGTCAGGTTTGTCCCTTCGATGACCGTGGAACTGCCCACTACCAGTCTGGCATTGACTTCAACCTTATTGAAGTTTCGGGTTTTACGGCCCGTCTGCGTCCCGTTACCCACCGATACAGAGCCGTTTGTAATCGTCCATTGCGGAGAGTAGCCCGTATCGTATGTGCGCATAAATCCGGAAATAACACCTTTAGTGGAGTTATCCTGGTATGTGGCAACGTTTGTATCAACCGGCAGTGTCACCAGCACGCCAGCTCTGACACCATAGATATTTGAACCCGCAGGGCTGGTGAAATCCATGTTCAAATCCATCACAGAGGCTAAATCACACTGGATGAAATCCACGCCGACATGGCAATTCCAGCAACGGCCACCAGTAATAGAAAAATTCGCTGCACCCGGACCATCAATCTGAATGGCGATTTTCTCCCCGGTCGCATACCGGTCAGCAGGACCATCGTAATAAGGCGTATCGATTCTGACGCCATGCGTCCTGACAAAGCGCATACCGATAAGGCCTTCCTGGAATTTGCAATGCTCAAAACGAAGTGCATTACCGCCAGTGAACAGCGCCTGAACGCCATAATTGTTACAGGAAAATGCTTTAACCCGGACATATCGGTTATAGGAGCATTCCATAAACATCGGGTCGTCAGCGTTATATGTCGGGTTGGGTTCATATTGTTCCCATCCGTAACTTTTAGCGGCGCGTACTTCAATTTCACCGAAGAAACATTCTGTCACCGCTTTAGCAAGCACCCCTCTCCCTTGCGGATACCACACCTGGAAATCAGTGAATAAACCCCAGAGAGAAATGTTTTCCAGGTGTACGGCTGCCGGATAAATACCGTTGCTATCCGCTTCAAGAGACCAGTCAGATACATCAATACACAGACCGGTAATCTGAACACCTCGCGCCGATTTGCTCCCCGATGTCCCGAGGTTCCCCAGCGCTCTTATGGCAGGTGTAGAGCCGTCACCACCGACAAAATATATTTTGCTCGACATGTCATTAGGGCCAACAATACGAGCAGACAAACCATTCCCGGTGCCATCCCCGCGGTCAATCATTTCCAGACAGCCTGATGAGTAATAAATTGCACCCTGCGTTGGTGATACCGGGCGACCATTATTCGCTCTCGACCATTCAAGCGCCTTGTTGATAGCTATGGCATTCTCATCTGCTTTAGTCGTGTCATTCGGGATTGCGCCAAATGATTCGAATGTCGGGTTCCCAAACCAGTGCGTGATGCTGGTATCGGAGAACAGCCCCTTTTCCTGAACGTATTCCTGGATTGCTGCGCTGACAATATCGGAGCCAAAACCCGTTTCGCTTGAACCCAGGTTTGCGCGAAGCGTGTCACCATCCATCAGAACGAAGTGAGTAAAGTCATTCGCAAAGCTGGTTGCATCAGTACCGGTTGTTGTGAAACCAACATCAGTGGAGGCGTTCAGGCGGTAATACTGATTGTCGTAACGAATGTACTGGTTGCGGGCGCTGAACTGGAATGGGCCATCTTCGTAATCACCGAGAAAGACATATCCAGATGAAATAAGGAACTCCTGGAATTTATTGCTGCGCCCTGTATTCGTAAGATGTTTTACACCCAATCTATCGACGTAATAATCACCGCTACCAGTCACTTCTTCGTCAAGCTTTGCGCCAGCAAATACATGATCCCGAATATCAGTGCTTGGCACCGGATTTTTTGTCGGTGTTGGTAATGGAATTTTCGCCATTGCGCGTGTCGCCCTATATATAAGCGCACGAATCCATCAGAGGTGAATCTGATGGTGTGCGCGAAGGTTGGTTATTACGGGTAAATGAGGTCGGAATACTCAGAGAGCGAAAGCGTCTGGGTATCGTCACCGTTGGGTTTAGCGCTTTCTACGCGCCAGATGGTTGAGTTAAGTTCTGTGTTTGTTGCGATGAAGTACCGACTGGCGTTCTGGACTGTAACCCGGTCGTAAATATTGAGGTCGAAAGCATCCGCTGCGGCTTCAAAAGCCTTTGGATTATCGTCAACAGGATATGCCCGCCAGCGCCCCCGATAATTACCGAGACTGTCGGTCATCACCACCCACATATCGCCGAGAGAAAAGTCGATGCGCTCTGATGTGTAAAATACGTCGCCATTACGCCCGGTGATGTAGCCGTTCTGCTGCTTGTTGTCGTACAGGTCAGGACACTGAACAACCGTCCCGCGCACGACCTGAGTCGATTCAAGCACTTTGACTGTCATAGTCAGGCGTGAGTAAAGGATTTTACGCGCCTCAAGCCATGCCCTGTCGAGCGCCTGTGCCCTGTTCCGGCAACCGGATAGACTTACCTGCATTGCGTTAACAGTGGCATCTTCAACTTCAGTAATGCCGTTGCTGTCTATTTGCAGATAGATATACAGTTTCTTGTTTGTCGACGGGTCAACGTAATCAAGAGATACGCCGTCATAACCGCCAGGTAAAGACATTTGCCACGCCAGTTTGTACTCGTCCCAGAACATGTTAGAGCGCGCGAATACCGCATCAGGGTTAGTGACTTTTTCGTCACGCCAGAATGTCAGCGTGTCGCCTATCCAGTTAAAATCCACCCTCGCCACGTTGCAGGCAATCTGTATTCTCTCTCCAAGGGGTTGAGTTGCGTCTGAGAAAGTCCAGTCGAAATACCCAAGCCACTCGTCAGAAAGACTGTCTGAAATTGCGTAAAGAGAGGGTAAATCCATTCTTTCCGGGTCCTGCTTTCCAATCACCACCCATTCGTGCAGGACAGCATCTGCAAATGACCTGCTTGCTCTCAGGGTGTAATCAATGCCACCTTCCGCACTCCATGAAATAACCTTTCTTTGCACCAGGCAGTTATATTTTCTGTCTGTTGCTACCGTCTGGGTTTCTGTCTGCCTGACAGTCACGCGAACAAGAGTATCGTCGGGATACACAACATTCTGGCGGATTGATACTGCGTGAGCGCCGGAGAGATACAGCACAGAATCAGACTGAGAGTTATTTGTCCGGTAAAGACTGAATGCATATCGCCCATAACCCGCTGTAGGGGTTATTTTTCTGGTCACATAAATATAATCAGCACTCCCTCCTGAATTGTGAACAGGAATATCGACGCTCTGCTCTGTCCCTGCTATCTGATTATTGTCTTCGTCAACCTGCCATAAAGTCACTCTTGCCGGGGCATCATACCCGCCGCCGAGGTTGGCATAGAGATGAACCCACAACTGCTCTGATTCCAGTGCGGCGAAGAACGGGCCAATAACCGTGCTGTTATACTCATTAATTGTGAAAAGAGCGCTGTTAACTACTGTGTCAGAGGGAAGCGATGAATAATCACTTCCGCTAAGGTTGTCAAACCAGAAGTTATAATATTCTTCGGGGTCAATCAGTCCGCCATCATCAGTGATTGTTGACTGAAATAGTCGCGCCGCCACGCTTACGTCTTTTGTGACTGTGCCGCTTGCGGTTTCATACGTGACATTGACCTTTACAGTAACTGATAACGGTTTTGGGGAATCATAAAAGTAATCGAAGTCGTTAACTTTACTGATTCGCGCGTAAAACTGGAAACCAGAAAAATTTCCTTCAAGCAAGTCGCTTGTCGTGGCTGACTGCTTAACGCTACCGTCATTTTCATTCAGGCCGGGTATTTCCTGCCCGTCGACATCATCAAAGGCGTAACCCTGCGCCATCTCATCGATAACATCTCCGGGCTGATAAATCTGATAGCTGGCACCGGCCATTGATACAAGAGATGATTCTGAATATCGGACGGATGATATGTCGTAATGCCCGTAACCAATCTCCATCCACTCCGTGACCATCTTATTGTTGTTAACGTACTCAAACATCGACTCCTGAATTAAATCAGGGTACGCCCGAACCTGCCCGTAAATATTCGGGCGGCCCTTATAAAGCCTCGCCCTGTTAGTCTGCTGAGTTACGTCATTATTTGGTGAATCACCGGTGGCAACCGAAACGCTACCTGCCGATTTAGGCGACAAGCCAAGCAGTTTCATTGCTCCGGAAAGTATTTTTGTGACCGGCTTTAAAATTGTCTGTATTAATTTACCGACACCGCCCTGCGGCTGGTCAAATACAGTGACAAAATCGCCCTGCTTTAGTTTGTAAGATATGTCGAAATCATCAGCAAGCTCCCTGCCGTTAAGTCTTACAACCACGTCATTGTGCAGCTTCAGTGAATCGAGAAGGTCAATCAGTTGCTTCCCTGCATCCACCACGCCGCGCTCTCTTGGCGCTCCAGGAAGACGCTGCAATTCATATCGAACCATGCATCATGTACTCCACTTTGCTGTAAACCTTCAGTAATGCCAGCGGGCTGTCACAGCGTACAAAGCCGAATTCCCCGCGAGAGTGCAGGCATTTAACCGGGCTTATCATCACGCCGATATGTGCCGGAACGTCGCCGCGATAAAAAACGGCGATACACCCGGTTTTTGCATTCGGCACCGTCCGCCAGTGCTCAACTTCCTGCTCATGGCAGGTGATGAAGTCCGCGCCAGATTCGTAACCAGCAATGTGATGTAACTCAATGCCGAAAACGTGCCGGTAATACAGAACAACCAGCGCCCAGCAGTCCATTTCATCAAAACTACAGGCGCGGTTAGCCCACGGCTTGCCGATAACCAGCCGGATAAATTCGTCTTGTGTCATGAGGTTTTCAGTCCGGGGTAGAGTTCTGTTGTGTAAATAATCGGATTGGCGAGTGTCAGAGGGTTCGTAAATCCGGCGTTGACAGTCACGTTATTGGCATCGGCAGAGATATCACTCACAAACAACGTCCAGTCCTTCATTGAGGACGAATCGCCGATAGCGTCCCATTGCTGATAAAGGCACTGAATCGGCGTCATTCTTGCTTCACCACTCCAGCTTTTCAGCGTCTGCCTTACCTGTTCCGTGGCCGCCACAAACGTGATAGTCAGTGATATCGTTGCAGTTCCGTCCTGCGCTGGCTCCGTTACGCTGAAACGTGCTGGTTCAAATGAATTTCCGCCAAATGTCGCCGGGAGAAACAGGTTATTCACCACACGGTAGTAGCCAAATGATGGGTGATAAAATTCTACCGTCTGTTTGATATCGCTGGCCGGGCGTCGCTCTTTCCATTCGCGTAAAGTTGGCATTAATCAGCCCTCGGTATTAATTCGGTGACAAGATAATCAAGCCAGTAGCCGTAGTTTTCAGGCGCTTCTACAATCCAGTCGTCGTAGTCTTCCGTCAGGTCGTTAATTCCGTTGCTGATGACCGTTGCCGTCCAGGTGACGATACTGCCGTTCTTACTGGTCTGTACCGGAATACTGACGAAATGAAGTGTCTGAAGCTGAACACCTTGCGTGTCGCCGAGGTCTATAGTCATCTGGAACCAGTTACGCCCACGATCACAGTAAGTTGGCGACCGCAACCAGGACTTAAATCGCTCAGCCTGCGCCAGCGTGAATATCCACTGCAATGTCCACGTCGCTTTAAGGTCTGTGGTTATCGGCGTGAATATCGCTGGCCCGACTGCCGGTTGCGTTGTCTGCCACGCAGTATCCTGCGTCATGTTCTGACTGGCCCGCTGCGGAAGCGGAAGAAATTCCGGGTATGAAACTGTTGCCACGTTTCCTCCGGGCAAAATAAAACCCGCCGGAGCGGGTTGGTTTAGTAGGAGCCGTTGGCCTGCCTTCTGAGTCCGAAGGTTTGTTGCAATTGCGAAGATACTGCCCCGCCTCTTTCTATATCAGTAATAAGCAGTTCAACAACTGCGCTGCCATCCTGCATATATCCGTCAGCGCTCTCAATGGTTGCGCCGGTTGACTGGTTGATCACATTCACCTGCACGCTAATATTTCCGCTGGATTGCATATCCTTATTGCTAATCACCTTGCCATTGTCGCCCGGTATCATGTACTGGCTTCCATTACTGGCCTGGTAAATCTCCGGCTTACCATTCTCACCAACCTGATACAGCCCACCCGCTGATACCGGTCCGCCGTTGTAGCGAGCGCCAGCAACGTTACCCAGGGCCATTGATGTTGCCAGGCCTGAGCCATAGGCCACGGCTCCCACTTTTGCAGCGGCTCCACCAGTCGCCACGGATGCAGCATAGGCTGCCGGTGTCCATGCGTTGGTTAACAGAGACGCCTGCAGCAATCCGTTTGCAGTTGATGCCGCACCGATTGTCTGCCCGATGATAAAGTTCTTCAGCATCTCGACGCCTACCTGGACGATGCTGTTAATCACACTGTTCAGAATGGTATTACCGAGAGAACTCATCGCTTCCTGTGCTGACATTGTGCCCGTAAGCAGCCCGGTAATGGCATTAGAGGCATTGCCTGCAAACGCATCTACAGCGCTTGTCAGCATGTTATAGCCAAGGCTCTGCTGGCTGAGTATCTCCCATTGTGCTGCGGTTCTCTGCTGCTCATATTGCGTGTCGGCTGCGTTTTTGAGGGCCAGCGCATTCTGATGTGCTAATACGCCCTGCTGCTCAAACTGCTGAATAAGAGCCAGTTCCTGAGCGTGCTGATTAGCCAACTGCTGAACAGGGTCAACCTCGCCAACTGCCTGCTGTTGTGGCGTTACGGTCTGCTGAGCGCGAATTTTGGCAAGATTTGCCTGGTGCTGCTGCTCAAGTTGCTCGCTGGTTTGATTGTACTGTTGCTGAGTTATTTTTTTTGCAGCATACGCAGTTTGCAGGTCTTTAACGTCCTGTTCGTATGATGCGTTTTCCCTGGCTTCTGGGAGTAATTTCTCAGCCGCAGCCTGAGCTTTGATTGCGTTAGCTGTGTCCCACTTTTTAGCAGCGTACTGTCCTGCAAGCGCTATTTGCTCCTGCGTTGCACCTTTGCCAAGAGATTGCTGGGCGGTCAGTATCGCTTGATCCCTGCTCAGTTGTTGCGTTGAGTCTGCGGCAAGTTCCGATTGTTGCTTCAGGTTGGCGAGTTTTTGGGCTACCGACTCCTGCTGATTGGCAAGCTTTTTGGCTTCTGATGCAGATTCCTTGGTGGACTTCTTGTTGTTTTGCTGCGCCTGTTGAGCATCAAATTCAGCAGCCGCCCTGTCGCGAGCAAGATTAACATCTGCCTCTGACCCGCCCAGCTTCCTGATATCCTGCTCTGCCTTTAATTGCGCTCGCTTCCTGTCGTTAAGTTCGCTCTGTAGAGTTACTTGATCCTGTAAGTTATCCAAATATTCCTGGACATCTTTTGGGCGCTCAATCATGAGGCTACTGGAGTTGAATTTGTCTTTTGCCTTGGCGGCAAAATTAATCATACCTCCTAACTTACTCATCATTCCGGCTGCGATTCCAGCCTCCTGACCATCTCTACGCAGCAAGTCAATGCCTTGCTTCATTGTGCCGTTTAACGTAGCACGGCCAATATTAATAGCGTTTTGTGTCTGGCTTAATCTGTTCTGAGCCTTCTCCAGTTCAAGGGTTGCTATAGCAAGCTCATCCTGCGCTCCGCCAAGCGCCTCCGCAGCTTGCCGCCCTCTGGTTGTATTTGTGCCCCAGTTTGATATCTCTCTCTGTTGACGCTCAACAGCAGCACTGGCCGCATTAAATTCCTTCTGAGCGTCAGAAACAGCGTCGCTAAGCTCTGGCAGGCTTTGGCTTAATTTGCCTATTGTTGCCGCAAGCTGTGTGTTGGACATGGTCTGGAATTTTGAGCTTAGTTCATTAACTCCATCTGCCAGATTATTCGCATCGTTACGAGCCTCCTTTGCTCTCTGAGAGAAGTAGACTATCGCGCTGGCAGCCAGCATAGCAGCTCCAGCCGGGCCGCCAATTAAACCAAGCGATCTACCTGCCAGACTTGTCCCACTAGAAAGCGCCGCCTGTGCTGCCTTATTAGCTGCGAGTGAACGATTATAATTATCAACGGCTCCAGTTGCAGTTATTCTGGCTGCGGACAATCTCTGCTCTGCGGCTGCGGCGTTAGTGGCACTTACCGCCGTCAGTTTTTGCATTTCGGCAAGTCTGATTTCATCTAACGCGCGTTCTTTAGCTACCGTGGCGGCGCGAAGATCTGCGGCCGCTTTATTAGCGGTAGCCTGTGCAGCTAGCGCCTCCTGAGCCGATAAAGTACGTGATGCAGCCGCTGACTTTATTTTTGCGGCAACTGACATTGTCAGCGCTCCAACATATCGACTTCCCAGGATCGCCGCCACAGCAGTGAGTATTGCGCTCAAGCCAGCTATGTTTTGACTCATTGTGACAACGGCATCACTAAAAATTGCCGCACCTGTTTTTACAGTGGAGTTTTCACCAAAGAATTTAGTGATGTTATTCCCGGCAACCTGTAAAGCCTGGCTGATCGTCGTGGTCGTGTTGGCAAACTCTTTACCGATTGCATCCCCCTGCGAAAGAAGGCCATTCACCACAACGTCAGTGGTCAATTTGCCCTGCGCTGCCATATTCCGCATTTGACCAATGCTTACACCCATTGAGTCTGCGAGAGCGACGATTAAGCGATTTCCCTGCTCGTTTACGGAGTTGAATTCTTCGCCACGTAACGCACCAGAAGCCAGACCCTGAGATAACTGGATAATAGCGTTTTCAGCTTCTTGTGCTGTTGCACCAGAAACGACAAAACCTTGGTTTATGATGGTGGTCAACTTCGCCAGATCATCTGCGCTGGTACCGTACTGCCTTGTTGCTCTTTCCAGTCGTGCGTATAGGGATGCCGTTGCATCTAAACTACTGCGAGTTTGCTGAGTAATATTGAAAACGCGCTCGGTTACATCGGCAAGATGTTCAGATGGGCGAAGAGAGTTTGATAATTTATTGTTGACAGTAGCCCACGCGTCAGCGTATTCAGCCACCTGCTGAACTGACAATGCCGCAGTGAGCGCAACCGCTACGCGTGACAGACTCGACATTGAACGCTCAGTAGTATCAATTGAGCGCGTTGTTTTATCAAAGCCACGCTCCATCAGATCAAGACGTTGGTTGACGCGCTGCTGTGCCGTGAGCAATCCGCGCACATCCATCTCAATATCGTAATAAATGCCGCCAGCGTTCTCTGCCATTTACTTTTCTCCTGACAATAAAAAACCCCGCCGGGGCGAGGTTTCGATTCTGTGTCTATAAAAAGAAAATCCCGCAAGATGGCGGGCTTTAACATTCATCAGTAGTTATGATCTATTGTTGATGGTCCGCATCCATAAAATTTATTTCCAGCTTGGATCACAAATTTATGCCTAGGTTCGGTTGGTATAAACCTGGCTATCATGGAGCCACCATTAAAGGTAAAAGAGTATTCTCTCCCGTCCCATCGAGGATTCTTCCCCATCATTACACTACCAGCGATAATCATTGCCGGGTAACGACCTGTAATCATTGTTACGTCCTCCCATACCAAGCAGTTGGTAGTAAAGGCGTGCTTCTCTTTCATAAAATAAGATTTGGCTTTTGTCCCAGAGAGGCTTTCAACGATCGTCATTTCATTTTCTGCTTCTTTTTTTAGAACAGAAGATTTATCCACCTGACACGCAGCCCACTGTTCAGTGGTTTTCTTTATTCTATCTGACACGGCAAAGCTAGATTTGTCCATATTAGCAGCAAACACCTTTGTTTTATCATCAACAAAGATCATCGTACCTTTCTTTTCAGTTAGCGGCGGGGTTACCACAAAAGAACCATCCGGCCTATATGCTGTAAATGATTTCCCATCAAATATTACATTCGCATTGCCTTTAATGAGAAGCTTTGGTGGTACTGACAACTCGCCTACCGAATACTCACATGATAACTTTTCACTAGACACTGCCAAGCCAGAGACCATCAAAAGACCAAGCGCAAAAATGCTCCTCATACCCCTACCCCCATTAACGTTTTCTTACATGTTAGGTCATGGGGTATGCAATGGAAAGCAAAAACCCGCAGTTAAGCGGGTTTGGATGACCTATAAAAAATTGTTGGTGGTTAACCAATCACATACTCAGCTTTCCCACCGCGAAACGAAATGGTTTTGTTCCCCGCCCGGCTGCAGGCGTCAGCGATAGCCTTCATGCCATACTCAACATTAGCCAGGTGTTTACGCATCGCCACGATTTCAGCTTTCGGTGCTGATACATCAAAACCCGCCCCTTCAAGAAGATTAATTAGGCGAATGGCCGCAGAAGTCGAGTTATCGCCGCAGAGCATATCCATCGTCACATCCAGAGACGGGGCGCATCGGGTTTTACCGAATGACAAGTTTCCACTCCGCACCACCGGGTTATTGTCCATCCACCATTGAATCGGGATGTTGATATCCAGTTTTGGGGCCGGTAAGGTTTCCTGCTTACCCAGAAACTCACCTTCCAACGGAATCCGCGCCGCGATAGAAAGCGCCTCAGTAAACTGGTCTGCACCGATTTCTTTATAGGTGCAGCCAAAATGCGATTTCAGTGATGACCACATGGTGATCATCGCTTTGGCCTGGCATTCTTTTGGTAGCGCCTTGCCGCGAGTCATTACCAGTTGCTTAATGGCTTCCTGCTGATCGGCCGTGATTTTACCGGGGAGTGACTTTTTGGCCTTGCGCGGGTTCTTTACCTCACCTTTAGTCCAGTAGTCATGCAGAACAGTGAAGCACTCTTCCTGATACTGGATCAACTTATCGCGGATATCGGAGCGGACTTTCTCAGGGTTGATGCTGAACAGCCAACCGTTGAGTTTTTTCAGGGGAAGGCACAGAAGCTTGCGTAGCTTGCCGTCAGCAGCAACCATATTCATATGAATACAGTTGAATTTTTCCAGTGACTTCATGAGCTTTTGCTGCTGAGTACCCCAGCTCATGCCGAGATTTTCAACGATAGGCTTCATCGCTACATACGCCACTCCAGCGGCCATAGCAGTAATAATCTGCTGACCGTTGAAAGGCACGTAAGAGGTGTTAACTGCTTCAAGAATTGCTATACTTGTCATGTCGATATTCCTAGCTGGTTTGTTCGATACCGAAGCCCTGACTGTTGCTGCAGTTGGGGCTTCAACTTTTAAGCTACACATCGCCCTTCTTCTTTCATCCTGTCCATGAACATTCGATAAAGTTCCTCGTTCACAGACCTACCATTTTCCGCTGCTACCTGCTTAGCCAGCGCCACTGTTTCCGCTGGCCACCGCAAATTAAGCTGCGGCATTTTTCGCGCGCCTTTCACTTCGCCTCCATATATATCACCGTGGTCTTATTGTAAGCGTACTACCACCGTCATATGATGTCAACAAACGGAGGTTGTATGTCGCGAGAAGATCCACAATTCAATTTCAGGATGACCCCAGAGATAAAGGAAAAGGTTAAGCAAAGGGCAAAGCTTAACGGACGGTCTATAAACGCCGAACTCCTGCAAATAGTGCAAGACGCACTGGATCAGCCATCGCCAGTATCCGGCTACCGCGACGATGCCGAACGTTTGGCCGACCAGCAGGCAGAGAAGTTTAAGAAGGTCGTATTCGATACGCTTAAAGGCATCTACGGGGACAATAAAAAATGAGTACCGAGAAAATAGCCTTCCTATATTCCTTGATTAAAGATAAAGACGGCAAAAAATTACCCGTACTCCAATATGAGCTTCAAAAGGTTCCAGTAACCATGTCGATAACTCTGAAGGTATCAATGGTTGGCCTGGTACAAGATGAGCACTACAAGATTTCAGCAAATGTTTTTTCCCCGGAAGGGGAAAACCTTACTGGAACTTCTGACTGGCTTGAGTTTAAGGCCAATGACAGTAAAGAGACTTGTGAAGGGATTGCGGTTTCTCTCGAAGCAAAATTTGATGGTGTAGAGATAACAAAACTTGGTAACTACAGCATGAAAGCTACGCTAAAACGCGGTGATACCGAGTTAGATTGCGCTACTTGCTACTTTAACATGCGAAGATCATAATGAAGCCAACATTAACTCTCGTTTCAGTGGACACTCCGCATAAGGAGCAACCGAAAGTGGAAAAAAATACATTAAAAACAATTCTCAACTGGGGCGGATTAATCCTGACAGTGATCGTTCCTGTTGTTATTGCAACCGTTTGGATAAATTCCACGATTGAAGCTAAGTCCAGAGAAAACAGACTCGAGCTTAAAGCTGATCTGGCTGAAATGCAGAAGTTGAATAAGGATGACATAAACCAAACAAGGCAAGACTTGCTCGCGCAAACCTATCGTTTGCAAGATGCCGTCCAAAGAATTTCAGATCGAAGCGATGATAAGTTTGACAAAATCGCAACCCAATTATCAGCTATAGAGCTTAATACCAAAAAGTAATCAAGATGTGATAGCCCACCTGAGTGGGCTATCCAAAAACCACGGATTTATCTTGTCTTGGTGGCCTGCTCTTTTTCCATCATCGCCTTCCAGCGGCGGTCGTCCTCGTCCATTACTTCGTCGTACTCTTCCCTGGTGAATCCTTTCTGGTTTGGATATTTGGCATTCAGCATTAATGCAAATTCCGTCATTGTCAGATTTTCAGCCTCTTCCCTGCTGATGCCGAAGTGATTGCGTGCCGCCATGATGTAGTCTGTAGCGCGGAATTCTGATGTGGTCTCGTTCGTTTCGTAGCGCTGTAGTTTTCGCACCTTCGCCTTTCCTACAATGCCATGCATCATCAGGCTTTGCGCGACGATTACCATGTTCTCAGGCGGCATAGAGCCGCGACGCCAGACGAAACTACGCTTACTGGCCTTAGCCGGTTTCATCCAGCCTATCAGTTCGCCGATATCGTCATCGCAACAGGCAGACATAACAGTGTGCGCCGCCATGATTGCCTTTCTCGCAAGTAGCCCGCTCTGGATGTACTGCGTTACGCAAGATGGCAGTCTGCTGTACTCGTCGCGGATATAGGCCTCTGCCGCTCGCTGAAGCAACGGCGTCGCTTCGTCATTGCACAAGTCATAGAACGTCTGCACGATTTCTGCTGGCTCACCGATTCGCGCCATGTTGCGAAACGACGGCCGGAAAAAGAATTCCCGGTCACCGGTACCGATAACGCATTCGCCAAGTTCTTTGATGGGGGTCATAGTTGCTCCATAAACAGTATCAAGGGCGCCGGGACGCCCTTTGTACTGATTACGGCTCAGTAACTGTGATAACGGACGTTGCCGTGAAACTGCCGTCTGCCGTTGTTGCGGTGATAGTTGCGCTGCCTGCGGCAACTGCTGTTACCAGACCGCTGGCGTTAACTGTTGCCACCGCCTCATCGGAAGAGGTGTAAGTTACTGCCTGGTTGGTTGCGTTGGACGGCTCGACTGTCGCATTCAGTTGCTGAGTGCTGCCAACTGCGATACTGGCGGTAGCCGGGGTGACGGTGACGCCGGTAACTGCAATCGGGTCAGCAATTTCAAACACCACGGTGTCGGCGTCGTAAACTTTCCACTCACCAGAGAAGGTGGAAATATCGGACGTGCCGAAATCACCCGACCATGAGGTGGTATTGAAGTACCCCATAATGTAGGTGCCAGCATCTTCGCCCACAAAGTCGAAGCGCACCCACAGCGTCGGCTGGCGTCCGGCCTGCACTTCATCGAAAATATATTTCGACAGGCGGATTGCGCCGACCTCAGTCGTTTTGTCCTTCTTGCGGAACTCGCCCTCACCGGAAATGGTGAAGTCCATGTTGTTAACCAGGTTCTCAACCAGCCCTTTCGTATCGTCAGCCTCGGAGGTGACGGTATTCATGGAGTAGTCAAAACCTTTAGTGGTTAGCGCGCCAAGACGCAGCCACTCAGATAACGCAGGAACAGTGTCAGCACAGCCGTAAGCCATGCGGAGTACCGCTGTTTTACCAATTAGCTTGCCGGTATCATTAGCACAGCCTTGCATGTGTACCTCTCAATTAAAAAAGGCCGCCATCTGGCGGCCTGTTAGTGATTTCTGGCGTTATTCGCCGTATGTGCAGGAGACGAGCAGCCGTGTGACTAACCGACCCTCTTCCGTGGGGATTGCTGTCGGGACATTACCGACAAGCCGCAGCGCGCCGACGCATTCATCAGCACCGGATTGTGCGCTGATGTATTCGACAATAGCGTTTACCGCTGAGTCAGCGGCATCAGGATTGGCTTTCGAGGAAACAACATCGACCATCACATACCAGTCACCGCCGCGGTCGTACTCAATATTGGTACCGCCGGAAGGCCGGAAAACGATAAACTGGTCGGCATCTTTCCCGGTATCGCGCCATTGCCGCCACTGCACCTTAAACCCCTCCGTCAGCTTTTCGGCAACAAACAGGTCTTTCAGGCGCATGTACATGGCCGGAGTCATAGACTTAACTCCTTCTTAATCGCCGCGTCAATCTGGCTGCGGGTATCTTCGAAGCCCTTCGTTAAGAACTCTTTCCGCGCTGTGGCTCGTCGGAAGTTCTGCTTCACTTCAGGGTCGTGGACATACATTGCGTAGTTAGCCGTATAGCCAACGCGCCCGGTCACTCTCACGCCGTTAGTAGTTATTTCCCGGAACTGGCTATTGATGAGCGTCGATGTATCGATGGGCGTATAAAGTGCTGCCTGTGCGCTACCGATGAGCATCGCAGACTGCAACGCGCGAACAACCTTACGCCCCTGGACGTCTTTGATGATGCGGTCGAGATTGGCCTTAGCCTGACGAATGCCGCGAATTTTAGCGCCCATAAGGTAGCTCCAGACGTAAAAAAAGGCCGCCGAAGCGACCTATTAATTGTGATAGTTGGCTACAGGCATTCTTTAAGTCTTGCAATCAGTCTTTCGATGTCTTCTTTTTCCCAAACGGCAAACATCTGGGATTCATCAAACATCGAATTTCTTGTTTCAACATTAAAGTCTGGGTCTACTGACCAACCCATTTTTATAGAGCGCTCTATTTCCTTTTCGGCCTCATCAATACTGTTAAAGTCAAAATCAGGTATTGATGTTTCGTAGTAGTCAGCATCCGCTACTGTTGGCCCTTTTATTTTAAGGTCAGTTATTGATGTACTGCCTCCATCTGGCGTCCAGTGGCTGATGCTGTAGACTGTATCTTCAGGAAGGGAAAGGAATGTCTGTCGATTAACAATACGCATTTCTACCTCAATTAACTGGTTACCACTCCTATACGCCGGTTATTATCGCATAATCATCAGCCAGCCGCTCGAAAGTATCGGCGTAGCGAATCACCTGTCGTATCTCGTCGGCATCATCCGGCGGTGTAGCGTCAGTTGATGCGCCGATAAGGATATAATCTCCTTCCCGCGCCTCTGCGTACTCCGTCCAGATTGTATTTTTAACTACAATCTCCCGACCCAAATCGCCGATTTTCGCAGACAATCCGCCCTGATAATCCATCATGATAGAAAAAGGCGCTTCCCACCCGTAAGGCTGACCTCCGCCGTCAGTATCACTGCCGTCAGCATCGCGTATGCGCCGCCAGATAGTCCCGGTGGCGGTGTAGCTCCAGTTCGCTGCCGATGACACTGGTCACTCCTTTGGCGCGTTAATGCGCTCAATGTCAAACCATTCGATATTCAGCGCATTGACCTGCTGGCCTTTACCAACCGGCACGAACAGGCCGACAGTGTCGCCGCACTCAAGTTGCAAATAGCGTTCAATCACAAGTGAAGACACGACAGTCTCGCTAAAGGTTTTCACCTCTCCGGCAACACGATAAATCACGGTCACATTTAACGCGCTAACCATGCTTTTTATTGCGTTCGCCATACTTTATTCCCTCCATCGCAGCACGGTTGAGCCAGTAGCGCGTATGCGGTCGCAGTTGATGAACCACTCGCCGTTGCTCTTAACGTACGCCGTAGTTTTCTGGCCGGTATCGGTCATCACCCACACACGGGTGAACGTGCGCGGAAGCCTCTGCTTTACTGAAATCCAGTTCATCGACTGTTACCCATACAGCCACCCTTGCCAATCCAGATGCCAGCAAATGCCGTATTGGTCGGGTTTGGCGGGATAAGCGCCGTGGTGCAGCCGTATTTATCCAGCCCGCGCAGCAGGTTCAGCGTGCCTTTCCACCGGTCGGAAAATGACTGGTAGCGGAATGAGCGAGAAGCTCCTGATGGTGCGGTCTGGCTGGATATGTACTTGTCACCCTGCCCCAGAGCCATTAACCCAAGAAGATAGGACTGAATAAGCAACGCGGTAGCCGGTGAGTAATGCGCATCAAGACATTCCTGTACGCTATTAGCCTGTTCAACCAGAGCGGCAAGAATGAAGTCAGGCAGCGTGATACCGACTGACTCAAGATATTGCGTAGCCTGTTCTGTGGTTATCATGCCGTCCTCTTAAAGCCCTCCTGAGAGGGCATAAAAAAAACCGCTTTCGCGGCTATTCTTCACTTTCTGCTTTGCGCTTCCGGCTTGTTTTGGCCTCTGGCGTGGCGGGAGTCAGTTCTCCCTCGCTAATCAGAATGACGTGTGGTTTTAATGACGGGTGAAGGCCCTTCATTTCAACCACCTGACCAGCGTTCACACCATGCCACGGCTTAATGACCTGGTATTTAGCCATTTGTCACCCTTAATCCAGTTCAGCGCCGTACACAACGCCAGACAGCCCCTGCTCATCTGCGGTGATTTGCAGACCTTCAGCGGACATAATCTGGAAGTTATAGTTAACGTTCGGGAGCGGGCGAGGCAGAGGAACAACACCAACAGCCATGCCAACCAGCGGGGAGATGACATCCTGACGACGCACGTACGCAATGAACTCGTTGCCGGACAGCGCGAAGGTCATGCGGATTTCTTTCACCGGAGCGAACGGCAGGACCGCATTCAGAACGTTGCCGCTTACAACGCCGTTGACAACGTACGGCTGCGCGAGGTTAGCCCAGATTTCCGGGGATACCCACATCACATCATATGCTGCAACTTTATTAGCGCGGGCCAGCGTACCGAATGCACCTTTACCGAAGAACTCAAACAACTGAGTCATGGTAGCTGTGGTCAGGTCGATATTAACGCCGCCGGTACCAGAGCCAAGATTCAGCTTTTTGGTGTTGCGGTGGTTTTTGATTCCCTGCGCCGGGTAGGATTGCACCTGAATGTTGGTGTCGCCGTTCAGGTAGTAATTGACGCGCTTCTTGTTGAATTTGCGCATCTTCGCCATCTGAGAATCAAGAACCAGGTCGATACCTACCGTATTCAGACCTGCAGCGTGACGCCAGTTCACACCATAACCGGCAGTAAAAACCGGGATCGGGTCACCATCGCTGGCGTATTCGGTGTGGTCGAACGAGAACGGGGCCTGACCATCGATACTTACGGAAACATCATCAGCGATATCGCCGACAACGTCATACAGTTTCGCGGTTTTCCCGACAGAAAGAACTGTCTGGACACCAATCAGGTCGTTAACGATTTCAATGCCGACTTCCTGATCGCGCAGTTGCAGCACCTGACGGTCAATCTCCGCCCAGAAATCGCGAGTGAATCCGCCTGCTGCGTTCACCGCAAGCCATTCTGGCGTCATAGTCGCACGGTTAGCGGCAATCATCGCGTCGTGATGGACGTTCCACATATTGCGGTTAGCCCACAACTCATTCCAGTGACCACCCAGACGGGAATTGGTCGCCAGCGTCTCTTTGGAGAAATACATGTTCAGTTATCCTTTTATTATTCGCCAGCGGCGGCCACGGTGCCAACGCGCATGCGCACACGAATGAAATCGGTTGTGCTCGCAGCGATGGTGTATTCGTCCTGGCTGTAGCCGATTACTGAGTCAGTATCATCGGTTGCCAGGGTGAATTGCCCGTTCGTTCCGAGCTTGACAGGACTGTCTTTTGCGTATGAGCCAGGCGCGCACAGCAATGCCAGTTCGCGCCCCTCTTCCACGTAGTTACCCACGGCAGAGTCACCGGCAGGAACGGCATCAAGAATGCCTAACCCCTGGTGGTATGCGCAGTCAATGATGTACAGGCGTCCAGCAAGTGCTGCGGCCTGTTCAAACTCACCATCCGTATTGATGACTGCTGCGGTTCCCGGAAGGAGCGCGGCTGCCGTCTTGCGGGTTTCGGTCTTGTACAGAGACTGACCGTCGATATTAACGCGACGATAACGTGCCATTATTCAGGCTCCTTATTTGAAATGTTCTTCAGCGGTAGGTGCGCCGGTTTCTTTCTGCTGCTGTGCGGAATTCGTACCCAGCGGAGTGGCTTCACCAAGCGATTTGTACATTGCATCCAGTGCTTCACCTGACAGCGCGTTAGCCACGATTTCGCCGTGCACTTTCGCCACGGCATCACGCTTGGTTTTCTCTTCAGCGCGGGAGTTGGCAGTCAGCGTTTCCGCGAGCTTGTCCTGGTTGACCTGCAAAGCATCAACCTTTTCCGACAGTGGCTTAATTGCCTTTTCGGTATTGGTTGCAACAGCCTCGCTAACCATGCTGCCGATTTGTTCCAGTTCTTCTTTGGTTAAAGGCATGTCGCCCTCCGTATTGTGGTTTGGTGCAGGCTGTTCCTGCAGTGTGAAAAGAGATTTAAATTTGTTGGCAACAACGGCAACCCATGACTCCTGCCGCTGAACTGTGGTTCCGGTGTCGTCAAAGGTGATTTTTCCACCGTCAGTTGAATAGCCGAACACTTCGGCCTTTCCGCCATTGCGTATCACCACCGCCTGAGAATCGGTGAAATCAGCAATCCAGGCGTATTCATCAGAGCCAGGCGCAAATTTTTCTTTGGCCGCACGGTCAAGCCGCTGTTCGCGCTCGCGATATGACTCGCCAATCAGAGCGCCGGAGTTTGCTTTCAGTGGCTGCGCAAGGTCAGCGTTAACCATCAGTCCGACACCCTGCTCCGGGGTAGCGGCTCCGACTTCGTGCAGCAGGATCGCGTCATGGTCCATACTGTGGATTTTCGCCACCCATTCAGCACCGGTAGCGCGTTGCTCTTCGTTTGGCTCTAACTGGTCAAGGAAGGCGGCAACGCTGGTATGGATTGGAGGAACGTCATCGCCTCGCTCAATGGCAGCTACCCGCTCAAGCAGTTCTCGCCCACCTTCTGACTCTTCCGCTTTAGATACGTCGAGCCACTTCTCCAGATAGATGCGATTCCCTGACTTCTTAACATTTCTGTTCCAGGCCCCAATATGACCAGCATTAATGCCTTCAGGGGAGAAAGCTGAAACGAACTCGCCATTAACCTGCGGATGACCTAGCGGTGCCAGAGTTCCTTCCAGTCCCTGATAATGCGCATCAATTTCAGATGCCGGATAGAGTCCGCCATTCATGACAACATTCGCGGGAAGTGTGTAGCTCGGGAGAACAAGATGCTCTCTGCCGTTGTAAGTTTCTCGCCGGATTGACTGGCTGTTTACCTTAGTGGTGATATTTACCTGAATAGGCATGAGTTACCCCTTAGACCAGGCATAACCTCGCGCCTGCATCGTTTTGTATTCCTGTTTGAGCTTTGTGATGGTGTCTGGATAAACCGGTTCGCCTTTGTCATCAACAAGTACAGATTGCTGCGTACATTTGCAGTTAATACTGTTCGCCCCCTGCGCGTACCATTCGCGAACTTCTTCGTTCGTGTACAAGTGAGCATGCCTTGCCGCATGAGTCTGGCGAGTTGTCGGAGACAGAGCGGAAATGTGAAGCAGTCTGGTTTTCAGGCCGTAGAGTTCCTGAGCTTCGTCGTCCTCGTCCCATTTGGCCCGCCGCAGCGCAGTAGTAACCTCAGTGCGCGCTATCCGGTTCGCCCGTCGCTTCTCAATACCTACCTGCTCAGTCAGGTTTCGAGCCACTTCGCGCGGGTTAAGCCCTCGTCCAACACCATCAGTGAGAACGCGTGCCATATCTCGCTTAACTTCAGCGGTTAGCCCCTTCATTTCTTCGAACATTCTGGCGTGCACCAGGGCCATTCGCTGCTTATAAGGCTCGCTGGCGAGGATTGCGGCAAGTGATTCCCGTCCGGCGGCATAGACAGGCGACTGCTGACTCAGGTTGGTAAACGACTGCCCCGTCCCTTTCTCAGCAGCCAGGTCTACATACTCGTAAAACCACAGGTCGTACTCGTCGCCATCAAGCAGCACCTGATCAACCAGATAAATGGCATCGTTCAGGATGATTGAGAGTGTTTGTGGATTTAGCTGGTACTCGTATCTGGCGTTTACTGCGAGTGAGGAAGGGATTCGTTCGAGTGCTGATTTATACGCTTTGCTGATTTTGTTCATCCGCCTGGCGAAATCTTTCATCGCCCGTCGCTCCAGCGCATCGGCTCCTGTGGGGTCCTGATAGTTACGCGGAAGAACCGGCGGCTTCGTCTTCTTCTTCGATGCCATCCTCTTCTCCTAATGGCTCTTCGTCGTCATTCTCGTAACCGGCGGCTGTGCGGATTTCCTCACGACTAAACGCAGGATTTTCACCGCTGCCCTGCATTGTCTGATTAATCTCGCTCATGGTCTTAGCGTTGGTCAGCTTCTCTTCTCCGCTCTGCTCGTTCAGGTCATCCCAGATAACTGTTTTCACGCTGACCGGGTCAATGATGCGAAGGTCGATAAGTTTGTCGCAGAAATCCTCTATCTCGAAAGACAGTTCGACGCGGCGAGACTGACAGCGAGAATTGAAATATTTCTGGTCTTCAGTGCTTGACCGTTCCGCCTGCTGGTTGCCAACAAGAATACGCGTCGGGATATCCACCCCGGCGGCAGCTGTTTGCAGGTTAACGTCATAGGTTGGTGACGGATCAGAAACCGGCGATACCAACGAGGTTACGCTTGCTCCTTGCAGGGAAAGCAGCACGTCGTTGCCGCGGTTCATCTCTCGCGCAGCTTCGTTGAACTTGTCCTGTAGTTCGTCAACGCCAACGCCGTACATTGAAGCTATCTCGCCAAAGTTGATCTCCTTGTCGAAGCTTAAAGCCAACTGGCGCGCCGCGTTCTTCAGGAACGACTCACCGGAACCACCCTCGACTTTTTCCAGACTAACAAAGGCGTTATAGGATGGCTCAAGGAAGCCGATCGCATCATCGGTATAGTCACCAAGGATAAAAACGCGGTCAGGATGGATATTGACGCGGCGGGTCGCACCGTTAGGTAACCTTTCCGTGTACTGCCACGTCTTGGGCTGACCGTAGGTCTTCGAGTTAAGACCTGTGTCCCATTCGCCGACAGTGAGTGAGCCAGCCCATGCAACGGCGATTTTTTCAAGTCCTCGCCCTCTCGTTACCGGAAGATTCCAGTCCTGATTATCGCGAACGTACAGGAGAATTCCGGAATACCTTCCGACCAGGCGGCGGCGGTCAGCGTCAGAAAACGAGCGCCAGAAACGGTTAGTGAATACCTGTTTGGCCTTCCTTTCCCATGCGGTTTCATCTTCGCTTTCGTCGGCGTCGTCACCCTCGATAATTTCCGGATTAGTCTGCCAGCATTTACCAACGAGTTTCTCTACCGCACCGTGAGCTATACCACCCCGGCGATATAGCGAGTACAGGTTTTCATAGGATATTTGTTCAGGGAAGCCGTATTCGCACCACGCGGAGCTACGTTTATTATCAAGTCCCATAGTGGGATTCATCAGCCCCATACGGGCGCGAGCAAGCCTGGCGTCGTTAATCGCATGATTAACTGCCATCTGTAACTGTTTGTTCATGTCGTGTCCGTTTGGTTAGCGTAGGCGTTTCGGAATCATCATCCCCATCGGTTGTGAGCCGCTAAGTTCAGTAAGTGCGTATACCATCGCATCCAGGCGGTCAGGAGACTTTTTAGCGGTCGTGGGGACATACTCCATGAGTTGATTTTCCAGAACGTATAAATTTCCGAGGTTGGCAACGCGCCCTTGCTCATAAAGTGCTGATATAGGTTCAGCCCTGGCGTATTTACCTTTGCTGGCGTGAATACGAATGATGCGCCCTTTAAACCCGGCGTTACGCAGCGTTTCCTCCGCCATGTCGCCACCCTGGTTGGTTTCGATAACTATCGCGTCGGCGTGATGATGTTCATACGCCCATATAGCCTTTTTAGCCCAGCCAGCAGGGGAATACTTGCCGCTGTAATCTCCATCGACAGAGAACTGTTTTTTATCTCCGGCACCATAGGCGCTTGCCGCGACAATCCCCGTCTCATCACTTTCATCACTATTGGTGGCCTGCGGGTCAATCGCTATTACAGTCCGAGTTTTATCGCCGTTGATTTGCAAATCATGCGCCGCATTGATCATCACCTCAGTCCACAGCGCTCCCTCAGCGTTAAACCTTCTGGGCTTTTGCATGTACTGAGCTTCAGCAGTGCGGCGATGCGAGAACAGCGATATGCGGTGCGATTCGTTATGCTTGAACGGCCAGAGCCATCCATCAGGCAGCCCATGGTCAATAGGGATAGCATGAGTATTTTCCGGGTACTGCGCCTCGTATGACTGACTATTATCAATAATCACCGGCAAATTAAGGTGATACCACTTCTCACCACTCCCCCCGCGTAGCAAATAGCCGCTCAGGTCGTGGTAGTGGATGCGCTGCATGATGACAATCATCGGTGTAGTTTCGACGGCAAGTCGTGATTTTATTGTCTCATTGAAACGGTTATTGACGCCGTCGCGGACTACTTCGGAATAAGCATCATCAGGCTTAACCGGGTCATCGATAATCAGTGCGCCCTGCCAGCCTGGCTCCATGTGTCCTGCGCGGAATCCGGTAACCTGTCCTGCAGCCGATGACGCATAGACACCGCCGCCGTGCTCAGTCCACCACATAGCCTTGCTGTCAGCGTCATCACGCAACGTCATGGGCCACATGGACTGGTAAGCATGAGATTTAATCATGCCACGGGCTGTGGAGGAGTTCAGCAGCGCCAGGTTGTGCGAATAGGACAGGTGCATAAAGCGGGCGCGATTGTTTATCGCCAGCCCACGCCCCATCATGTTGATGGTTGCCAGTTCAGTTTTCGTATAACCAGGTGGAACGTTGATGACCAGTCGCGTTATCTCACCATCAATGACGCGATCAAGTGTTTGCTGAATCACTTTATGGTGAGGCGCGACAATCATCTTTCCGCCAGTGCGCTGCTTGAAGAAATAGCGAGCGAAGTACAGCCCGTCCTCTTCACACTCAATCTTACGTGCATAAGTCTTTTGCTCAGCAGTCGTCATCCTCCAACATCTCCCGCCGTGCAGCTTTGTATTCTTCTTTCGTCAGTGTGGCAGTTTCAATCGGTCCGCCTCCGGGCCCGGAATGTTCAAGCTTGTGCTTGTTGCTGTATGCCTCACCGACTTCTTTTGCCGCCTGCTCCAGTAACTGCGCCGTCATGCCAATATTCTTCATGTTTTCGGCGGTCATCGACATTCGCTGCAGGACGCGCAAGCGATAAGCCTTGTTGGCGATCGGTATGTCGGATATTTCGTTGAGGAAGCGGTCGCGGGTGGCATTGAAGAGGTCAACCCACTTTTTCGCCAGCCCCTTGCCGCTTACTTTCGTCGGATCGTGCGATTCGACTTGCTGAGGCGTTACTTTTATCCCGTAATCTTTTTGGATAGCGTCGACAACAATTGACAGGCTGTCATAGCACGCAAGCATTTGAACGATGGCGGCCTTCACCTCTGGTTTTAGTGCAGCCATGAATCACCATCCTTCCAAAGCATTCCAGAATTAAGCCAGTTTCAGCATGCAAGTCCCGCACGCTCTGGCAATGTTAAGGTGTGCAACCTCCGCTGGCCTGTTAGCCGCATCAACCATTTCCTGCACTTCATTACTGGCACCGTAACGCCGGACCACTCCAACAAATTCCTCGACGTCGTGACCACGCAATGTCAGCACCGGCTGTCCAGTATCTCTGTTGAACTTCGGCGCGCCGTAGTCATCGGTAGCCTGGGCGATGTGATAAAGCTCATGTTCAACCAACGCACAGAATTCAAGGTCGCTGCATTGTGAGCAGTAATCGGCTGCCAAAGTGATGACGAACTTCGGAATGCGACCGAACCATTCATACATCTGCTGCTCCATGCGGGATTTCTGCCAGCCGCCAGCGCGCATCATTACCTGCTCACACTGACCCAACACAATGCGGCCGCTTTTGGCGAATGAGCCGGAAGCCCACATGAACGCAACATCAGCATCGAGCAAGTGCGCATGGTCAGGATTATGGATTCGACCGCCCTCGGAGAGGATATGCTGGTTAATCCATTCTCCGATTTCAGTAGCCGGGATAATCCGCGTATACGGCAGCCAGTTTTCGACAGTGAAGTTGACGGGAGGGAATGGTCGGCGGTCTTCAACTTCAGCCATACAGAACATTCCTCTAAAAAGTGAGTATCTCCCGCGTGGGAGTACATAAAACAAATTCTGCTTTATCGAGCCTTCTTAGTGGAAAGCTCTGTAAAACAGACTGAGATTCTTCTGCCACGGCTCCAGTTTGCCGCTATGAGGGTAAACCGCAATGTCCCGCGTAAAACCCGGCATTTACCGTTACTGATTATCCCCACACACTCGCGCAGAGGAGATGCCCGTTGGGCTGCGGTCGTAGTTAATGTGGGGATGCTGCGACGATACGGCGCGTGGTGGTGATAGATGTTGTGAAACTGGCTCTAGGAATACTACACTATTGTGTTATGCAACCTTGCCTTCCATGAGAGCAACCATGTCTGGATCAAGCTGGTCAATGAGGTTTTTCCTGGCCTCTTGAAGTAAAGCCTTGCGACCACCAGAACCCCACCTGCCCATTTTGCTTGCGCACTGGCTTATGTCCTTCGTTTCACCGCCAATAACATAATCCAGCCTGTTTAGTTGGTTGAGGATATCCAGTGATTTGGTCCTGCTCTCAATAAACGTGTTGTATACGTCGATTTCGAACTCTGGCTTGATCCACGCAGCATAACGCACGGCGATCATTTCTACGCCCCACACACTTTGAGAATCACCACCACGGATTACTTTAAGTGATTGATTTTGTTCCAAAGGACTTTTTTGTCCTCTGGCATCAAGCGCCCGGACAAACCGCTTTATCGTACCGCTCCGGATAAACTTGCTTGGCTTCTGAGATTCTGTAGCCTCACCATTTAATACGGCAGCAGCATGAAGGTCATTCAGGCAGTAACGACCGTCTCTGTCTACGCGAACAGATACCCCGTTCACTGTTACGGTTGGATATTGCATCGTCATTTCCTTTTTGGTGATATGAGCCAGTTCCCCAGATATGGACAGCCCAAGAGCGGCACGATGAAAGCCACCGTCCTATCTCTGTCTCATATCCCGAAAAGGGCTCTTGGTTTGATTTGCGCGGGGAGTGCGCAGTGGGTTACTACAGGCCAGCGGTGAACTGGCCGGGGATTTGTTATGCAGTGGCTGTTTCGGTCGCCGCTTCGTTAGTCGTTTCCGTAGTGTCGCCCTTCACGTCATCAATCACGCCTTTCGCAGTGTTGTACAGATCGACAACGGAATCGATGAGCGCGGAGAAATAATCCATGATGTTATCCCACACTTCACCCAGGGCTTCGGCGGCCGCCTGGAGCGTTGCGAGCACCAGCGCTTTTTTGGTCGCGCCAGCAGCCTTCAGGCTGGCATAGGCTTCTTCCACTTTTACGATGGCCGCCTTCATAATTTCCAGCAGTTTTTCGCCGTTTTCATAAACGCTGACAACGCCTGATGCGATAGCGGATACGCCGGTCACGATAGTAGACAGTGTACTAAGAGTAATGCTCATGCTTTTTTGTCCTGTTTCAGTTGATGATGCCGCTGTCGCGCAGCTGCCTGATGCAGGCGGCGGTGTTGTCGCGGAGGATTGAGTTGTAGGTATAGACGCCGATGGTTTTAACCGCCCATTCCTGCTGAGCAGCGATGTAAGTACGCAGTACAGCAACGTCAGTAGTTTTGTCACAGTCTGCACACTCCGGGTAATCTGGCAGTTTCTGAAACGCCTTGTCTTCTTCGCAGTTAACGACCGGCTTTGTCGTTAGCGCGTCGGATTGCGTCGTTAATTGCTGTTGTTCGCTCTGACACGCTGCCAGCATTGCGCACGCGCTCAACGTCAGCAGAATTCTGCTTAGCGGCTTCTGTAGTTTCATCGTCGATGCTCTGTGAAGTGGTTCTGGAGATTTCCGCGCTGGCGCGGGAGGATTCGTTAATGACGGTTTTCTGCTCTTTCTCTGCATCACCTTTTCTGGCACCAAAGAAAGCAGCAATCGCACTAATTATCGCGCTGAGTATCGACCACATCGGGCTTCTCCTGGAGAATGACGCGGCCAATAATTCCGCTCACGAAAATCACGCCAGCGACTGTCGCTTTTACCCATAGAGGGAATTCGTGGCCGAAATACTTCTCAGCCTCAGCCATAGCCAGAGGGGCGGAAGTGGCGAGAATCAGCGCGTGGGTGGAGTAATAACGCCATACTCTTGGCCATGTATCGATGAGAGTCATGCGACTTTCCCTCCGAACTTTTTAAACACAGCAACAAGGTCAGACATTCTGTGTTCGCGCTGGTTATACCCGGCTCCCGGAAAACTGGCCCATATGTTTGAGCATTTCTGAATAGCTACCTCAATTCGTCCGGCCAGCACATCAGCGTATGCTCCCTGCTCTTTAATCAACTGAACAGCCACGGCATCCTGAGATGACGGGGAATAATCCGGGAGATTTAACTGGTCGCGGTAGTGTGGCCAGTATTTACCCAGCAACTGATAGCGCCCGGCGGCCGTCGATTTGAGGCCTTTCCGGTTTACGGTCACAAGAATGTTAGGGTGTGCTGAGTAGTCAGTGAAAATATGGGGGGAGTTGATGCCGTCGACGATGACGTCGTACCCATTATTTTGGGTATAGCGGCTTGTGCTCGTTCCCTCAGCCCACGCAATGACGTCACGGAATGCTTTAATGTTATCTGACATTGTCATGGCCTCCATATCGTCGCTGACATTCGCGCTCTTCGCGCCTGTCCCTTTTGCGCTGGTAGTAGACGTTAACCCCGAACGTGAATACGGCGAGAATAAAGCCACCAAGCGCCAGCCACTCGTTAAGTGACATGCTCCCGGCAATAAATGTTGCCCCTGACGTTGTATACGCAGCGGCAGTGGTAACTTTGTCTGACATTGTTCTCATCTCTCACCTCCGGATTAACGGGGTGCTGTGTTTTTGAAAAGGGATCAGGTCAGTCGGGCGGATTTAACAAAGAAGCACGTCAATGATGATTCCCGCTGACCTGAGAATAAAAAAAGCCAGCGGCGTGCTGGCAATGAGGGTAAGTGCAATCTGGTTCAGGACTCTCGCATATGGGTTTTGATGTGTCGTTCAGCACATCTCCACCCAAGAGTCCTGACCATATTGCAGACATAAAAAAGCCCCACGGAATCCGCAGGGCTTGCCTCATTAAGCCAATATGCCGAATCCAAATATTATCGGCGACCGGGTAAAAAGGACTTCCATTTAATCCACCTTAACAAAGGACGGATTTATAGTGTTAGGTGAATGATATTCTTGTTTTCGTCATTTTGCAAGCAGCAATCGTTACCGTTACTAAATATTGCTGGTAACTTTCGACAACTCTGCATCAGCGTGTGATTCCTCTTTTTCAATCTGAGTGATTAATGACTCATAAAACGGCTTTAAAGACTTATCCCATACACCTGGAGAAATGGCGTCGGTGAACTGGCATATTGCCCGGTAGCATGATGCGGCAGGCAGGCGCTCGTAACCCCTCCCCGAGCACTGCTTGCATGACGAATAAACAGGAACCCCCTGTACTTCTGATTTCTTCCTGTCCAGCGCTATCCCCCTTCCACGGCACTTAACGCAAGCCGTTGATATGACGCCCGCGCCATTGCATTTTTTACAGAGAGACTCTGTTACTTCGACCGCCGTTACCGCTGGAGTTTTTTCTCCGCAGCCAGGATGCTTAACTACCAGTTCCTTTTTTCTCAGCACTCCGCGACCTTTGCAGCAAGGGCAAGTAACGCTGCTCGCCGCCGACCGGCAGTAATCCTGATACGCGAAAGTTGCGAGTGTTTGCACAACTTTGCCTTTAACATTGGTTTCAAGTTTGCGTAAGGCTGCCACCTTGTCGCAATGTTTCATTCCATGCTGCACCAGTAACTGAACTGACTTCCGCTTGTCGTTATCGCTCAGGTTCATCTTGCCGCTGAAAGCACTGAACCCGAGCGGAGCGCGACTTTGTACCATCCCGAACGCTGCCATAACATCGGTACCGGTAAGTGAGTCGGTTGCCGTTGCTCGCGGGGAATCGCTCAGTTGCGGTGACTTTGCGCTGTGAAATTTAACCGTTGCCTCAAGCCTCATTTCTTCTTCCTCCCCGGCGTAATATCCCAGGACTGCACGCCTTTGACGGGCTCAGGTACTGGATGTATTGGTCGGAATCGCTCGATGATGTATCGGAGTAGTGGTTTCATTGACTTATCCCCCGGCAGTGACACCAGACTTCAAACATGCGCTTAACAATCTCCCTTGCGTAGAATCCGTCGCAATCCCTGCTGAGGTCGTATCTGTCGCCATGATTTGTGCGAACGTACCACTCGAATGATTTGTAGAGGTTCATGCTGCCTCCCCCATTCGGATAACTATCCCGTCCTGATACCAGTCTGGTAACGTGAACTCAATTCGCCCTGTTACGCCCTGCTTTCTTAGCTCCTGTAAGCGATTCAGTTCACCTTTCATGTGCTTGTATAGCTCGTCCATCTGCCACGGCTTTAACCGTGCCGGAAGCGCTGCCAGACGTGCCACGCGCTCAATAGTCATCTCGCCGTAGACAATCTCGGCGTGAGCGGTGAACTCGTAGGGGTCTTCTTCCAGTTTGCGGTGGCAACCAATGCAGTGGGCGAAAGCGTTATAGGGATGGTATCGGGTTGATTTGTGTCGTCGTGATTTGAAGTGTGAACAGTGGAGTTTTTGTCGTTCGTGGTGGAACGTTCGTCCGCAGTAATCGCACTGCCAGTCCGTTCGCTCCCTTACAAGCTGGGAGAAAACATCGTCAAACTTATCTCGCTTTAATGCCATGTTTAGCCCTCGCTTTAACGCGCAACCAGCGTTTAGCCAGTAGCGGATATGTTGGGTCGTAGCTCTTTACTTCGGATGCCGTGGGGATCGGCTTGGGTTTGTTTCTGCTGCGTTTGGTGGGTTTGAATATCAAATGGTCGATGATGATTTGAGTTGGGCTTCGTCGATTCATATCACCTCAGAAGAATGACTGTAATCGGTTGAGGATTGCCGGGTCAGTTGCCCCGGCGAATACATGCTTAATGGCGGCGTTTATCAGCGCTGAGTAACACCTTCCGAACTCTTCATCATCCATATTTCCGTAGGCCAGGCTTTTTGCCTCAGTCCTCACTTCACCGTTCAGGCGCACCGTTTGCTCGTAGAAGCCAGCCAGTATCGTCAAGTCCTTGCGGAATCTGTCGAACTGAGAAGACTCGTCCATATGCTCAAGACCGGCGCGATTGCCACACCAGTGAGCAAAACAGAAGTTAAAAAAGGCGAATACCTTGCGGTGAAATTGAGGATTGCGAGTGACTTTGAGTTCTAACGTATACTGACCACCGTTCTGGAGCCTGGTCAGTCGAGGAAGGTCGTGCTCCATCGCTGGTACAAAAACGCCACCGGCATTTTTGACCATTTCAATTTGCAATAACTACCTCCTGCGCGGCTTTGCGTTCTGCGGGGGATTTAGTCATCAGTCGTCATCCTCATCCCAGTCATCCTCATCTTCGTCATCACAGAAGTCCAGTAGCGGATTCATTCGCCGCCCGACCTGGCTGGCGTAACCTTGCCGGCCGAGATTGTGCAGCACGCCGTAGATTTCGAACATTTCAGTACGCTCATCACCAATATCAAGCTCACAGGCCAGCGTGTGGCATTCAGTAGCGAGCGCCGATATCTTCTCAATCAATTCGACCTTATTCACCTTTCACCTCCTCGCTGACTGGGCTGGCATAATACTGAGCCACGCACTCACCGCTAACCCGAAAACGTTCCACGGGTCCATCACCCAGCGCAACACACACTACCGGTTGAGATATACCAGAAACGATTTGATAATCAGCGCTCCAGCTATCATCATGCTCGGCCCATACTTGAGCCGCATCACTTGCGTCATGCGCTTCAAATTCCCGCGCGTCTTCTCGCTCTTCCCCATTTTCGGGGCACCACACCAGATAGGTATTCATGATTTAATCTCCTTAGGGGAGGCTGCGAGCATGGCCTCGTAGATATTCCCGAACTGTACGCAGAATGATTCATCGCTATTGAACAGCACATCATCGCAATTCATGGCAGCAGCAATCATGTCCTCTGTCGGCTCCCTCGGCACCATCACGTAACCATCCGGAATTACCGGATAGTTGCCCAACTTGTTAGCTGTTGCTACAGGTTCAGCCTGGAGCGTGGCGGCGCGGGCTTGCCATACTATCCACGCTACGACCATATCCCATGCCATATACCCACGGTCTCCATTTTTGGCGCGCCGCTGGTCTACCAAATCGCCGAATCGCTTAGCCATAAACGCTTCGAATGCTTCACGTTCATTCCGCGCTACCGGCACTGGCTGCGCATTTCGTCCCTGAACAGCGTCATCGAGTTGTTGCAGGAGAATATCGACCACGGCAGCGGCATTTTGCGGAGTAACCTCTCCGCCCTCGTATTCGTATCCGCTGGCGTTCAGGCGCTCTACAGTCGCAGTTAGTTCAGGCGCTGGCTGCGGTGTGGCGTAGAGATTGTTTATGCCGTCTGGCAGGTCATTAAAATCGAAGGTGCTGCCCGGAATACGTCCCGCGTTTATCCAGTCGTCGCCCTCTACCTCAATGAAAAATACTGGCTTGCTGTTCATTGCGGCCAGCGCCATGCGGGCCAGTTCGCTAGCTTCGCCGCATTGAACGTGGTCGGTTTCGATAATATTGATTAATTCTTCTCTGGTTAATTTGCTGGTCATTTTTATGGCTCCATTGCTACAACTTCACGTCCGCCGAACTCATCCCTGCCGGAAAACTCGGCTGATGCGTCGTATACGTAGGTGACAAAATTGTTGAATTCCCCTTCTCCGTGGTCGTGATCTTTCCAGATAACGACCGCATCAGGTGGCATTTTCCTTAGCTGATTAATCAGTTGCTTTACCGTTGTTTGAGCCATCACTCAGCCTCCACCTTGATGCCAGCCTCTCGGAGCATCTTCTTGACCAAGCGCTTATCAAGCACAGGAACATCTCGCGACAAATCGTCGTGCTCATACCAGATAGTCGGCGGCAGCTTCACGGTGACGGTGCGGGACTCACTATCCAGCGGCGGCAGGTCTGGAGTTGTCACGCCAAACAGCGCCGCCAGTGCGCGATAGTTCTGTTCGCTGTGATAGCGACCTTTGCAGCGGACCAGTTTTTCGGCTGCAGCGCGAATAGCTTCAAGGCCCTCTCTCTCTACGCGAAAGCGCCCAATTGTAAGCATCAAGTCCTGATTCTCTTCGTCTCGCTCTTTGGCGTACTGCTGCGCCTTCTTCAGCGCCTCTACCAGCGCGAGGATGTTGGCAGGGCTGGCGATAGCGACATAATCCCTTGTTGATTTATGGTCTATTTCTGCAATGGGTTCATAAGTACGATAGCCACATTGGGAACTGTAACTACCTTTGCGAATAACGTAAAAGTCACCGCTAATTTTCTTTGCCTGCCAGTCATCAGCCCCTGCTTTATTTGCTGCCGCTTTCAGGCCCTTCGCCAGTTCGGTGATATCAGTTGTCATGCTGGATCCTCCAGACCAATTAGCTCGGCAATCTGTGCCAGCGTGTCTTCGCTTTCACCAACCTGATTATTCATCCAGTCAAACGAAATCAACTTGCCGTCCTCGATAACTCCGATGTTGAAATCGTCGCTTTCACGCAGCTTAAATCCGTGCCTGATAGCCTCATCGCGTTTATCAAATTTTACGCAGTCAGAGGTGTATTCAATGCCTCCGCCAGTTTCGTTACACCACAGGTATTGCAGAATCACTATGTATGACTTGCTCATTTGTCGGCCCCCTCTCGCAGCAAACGCGCTACTTCCGCGCAAATATTTGGCGCGTCGGTAAAATCGTCATCATCAGAGGTCGCCAGTGCCCTAACGCAGTCCTCTGCGCCTTCAGCCTTAATCCCGGCTACGATGCGATCGGTGGCGGGGGTTTCGTCCTCTCCCTCTAGCCATTTGTTGTAGTGATAGTCAAACATTCCTGTCGGATGCCCGCACCCGCCAAGTTTATGATTTTTCATCAAATCACCACACATGCAGTAATCGTTATCTGCATTTCTTATGATATCTATTAACTGCTGCTTTCGGATTGACAGTCTGGCATTCTCCGCAGCCAGCGCTACATACCCTTTCGCCAGCTTCAGGAACTTTTCTTCTCTGATTGACAACTCACCTGCGCTTTCAAGCGAGGCAATTAACTCGTTTACTTGTTCTGTGTTCATGTTCTCTTACCCTCAGTTATGAAAAAGGCCCGCATTTGCGAGCCTGTTAATTTGCTTTCTGTTCAGCGATGGTAAATTTCATCTCTTCGAGTTTCTTTCGCTGCTTGTCTATTGATTCCAATCTCGCCAGTCGCCTACGTTCGCAATCTGCAATCGCCTCATCTTCAGTCATCCAAAAGTCATTACCGTGAGCGGTTTGCTGGTATCCATTTATCTTCCATGAAGCCATAGCGCCGTTAAATGAAACGTCAGCCTCAACGGCGAATGGTCCTTTTGTTAGTGCATATTTTGTTACGAACACTTTTGTCATAATTTCCTCCGCACATAAAAAAGGCCGCTCAGTGTTACCAGCAGCCCGTAGACTAATTCAGCGATGTAGATTTGCGTCACGATTATTTACCTCCAACAATTAGGTACATCGCTGCAAGCATTAGAATCGACGCTATCAGCATTTTGTTGTGCGCCCTCCAGGTGCCAAGCTCATCCCACAAAACGGCAGCGAAAGCTCCAGCGATACACAAACCGGTTATAACTCCAGTTAACATGTCAGCCTCCTTTGACCTTAAAGCCAGCGGAGCGGATGGCTTCAACACAGTAATCAATTCCGCAGTTATGGCCTGTATCAAAATCATCTTCTGCGAAAACTTTGTCAGGCAAATCTATCTCCACGTTACGACTGGCCTGCCATGCGAGAAACATATTGGCTTTAATGCGGTTGAACATAATCCCTCCTTTAATTCGGGATAACTCTTCGTCATAACGTTCTGACTCCCACCACGATTCAAACTGATCTCTGCTTGTCATCCCATCCTCCCGTATACTGCCCTGACCTCTGCCAGTTTCTGATTAAACATGTGCGTTAGTGGATTGCTGCACCCGTAGCGCGGGGTGAATTCAGGCCCTTCAACTTCTGGTGGCACTTCTTCGATAATTTCTACCCATGAAGAAACGGTGTAGGTGTATTTACCGAGCGGGCCATGTCGTTTTACCCGTGTATCGTCAGCCATCTTTTTCAAAGCTGAAACAACCGCGCTTCTGGCAATGCCCGTATCGCGTGTTATGTCAGTTGATTTGCAGTTGGGATGGCTTGATATGTAGTTGATAATGCGTTGACGGTCGGAAATTTTCTTCATCTTAAAATCCCCCTTTGTTTTTCGGTTTTTGTTCCCGTTCTCGGCGTTTCATTTCGGCCTGCATCTGGTCGCAGTCGTATATCGCACCATTGCGCTGCTCGCAGAAGACAACCCCACCTGAGCCATGCCGGTTTAGTCTGAGTAGCAATTCGGTATCGCCTTGCGGGTAGTTCTCGTCATAGGCTCCTTCTCGATAGATACCCATCCAGTAATCGCAGTCCTGCTCAATCTGGCCCGTATCACGGGAGTCGCTTGGTAGCGGGCGTTTGTTAACTCGCTTTTCCAGATCTCGGTTAAGTTGGGTAAGCAGGACAACAACGCAATCCAGCTCTTTCGCGAGGTTCTTTAGCCCTTTGGTGATAAGCCCGTACGCAAGGTCATTCCGGTCAGCTTTTTCTGCCGTCATGAGTGTCAGGTAGTCGACCAGTACCATACCTACGTTGCCGCGCTCACGCTTAATGCGGCGGGATTCAGCGACAATGTGAGACAGGCTTGCGCCCGGTGTGTCGTCAATGTAGAGATTCTGGCTCTCTACCATTTCAGCGAGACGGGCGTTTGCGATTGCGAATTCCTCATCCCGACACGCGCCACGGTAAAAAATATCCGTATTAACGCCTGATGCCTGCCCGATCATTCGCTCAAGGATCTGCTTGTCTGGCATTTCCAGGCTAAACATGATGGCCGGTAGTTTTTCGTTGATAGCGCAGTTAATTGCTAACTGGCTGTAACAGGTTGTCTTACCCATTTTTGGCCTTGCGCCAATGACGAACAGAGAGCCTCTCACCAGCCCTTTTGGCTCCAGCATCTCATCAAACGATTTAATGCCGGTTGAAAGTCCTCTTGAGCGTTGACTTGGATCGAAGCGTTTTTCAACCTCAGCCACCCAATCATCGGCAACCTCTGCCAGCGTTCTTGCGCCACGGCGACTACCGGTCTTTGAATGATCTGTTAGCTGGGTGAAAATACTCTGAATGGCTTCGTACTTCTCAACGGCGCTCATGCCGTTTCTGGCATAGAGCAACTCTGTCGCCTCGGTCAGACGCTGGATACCGTAGCGCTCCATTGCAGACTCGCGAACTGACATGGCGTAAGCCACGATGTTGGCGGCGCTGGGGGTGTTCTTTGCAATCTGGCCGATATAGGCGAAACCGCCAATCTGTTCAATAAGCCCTTTGCTTTCCAGAGAGTCAAAAAGTGTAAGGCCATCTACAGGCTTGTTATCCCGGTACATCTGCCGTATTTCGGCAAAAATTATTTGGTGAACTCTGCTGTAAAACGATTCTGGTTTGAGCATTGACAGAACCTTTTGCACCCTCTCGCTGTTATCGTCATCCAGTAAGAGGCCACCGATAACACTCTGCTCAGCATCGATGTTGTGAGGCAGCGTAATAATCTCATCGGTCATCGTGCTCGCCCTCCCTGACTTTGAGATACGTGTTGTCATTCAGCAGGAAGTCGAACCCCTTCTTGTGCCAGACGGTACCGCGCTGATGGTTTGGCCTCTCCTCGAACATCCAGCGACAGTTTGTCGCTACATAGCTCAGATAAGATTTCCAGTCTTCCAGGGTGAATCCATGTCCGTCAAGTTGACGTGTTATAACTCCAGCTTTCCGCCAGAACGTCTGTATCTGGTTTTTACGTTTGTCATTCAGAGCCCGAATCTTTGGCGCTTCAGGGAGTATTTCATGGTAAACCTCCACGACTTGCTGGCAACTGATTGAAGGTTTTTTCTTCTCAGGTTTTGAGCCTGCTAATGCACTCTCTAATACGTCAGTATTAGAGATATTATTTATATTATTATTGTTTATGGACAATCGTTGGACATCCGTTGGACAATCACCTCTGAGAGCACTGTTATTACTGGTGTTTGCGTTGGACAATCGTTGGACATCCGTTGGACAATTTGGAGCCTGAAAATCATCATATTTCAGGACAGTTATCAGGCTAAATTTCCTCCCTTTTGACTCCACCCGAATCATTCCCTGACCTTCGAAAGAACGAAGCAAACTCTTTACTTTGTTATCAGGAATGAACGTCTCGCTTACCAGTTTTGGGCGGCCTGTTATTAATTGACCGCGCTCAACCATCATGTCGCCAATATCGGTATTGACGACCGCCGGAGAGTGGTTAGCCTTCAGTATCAGGTGCAGGAAGAGGTGTACCGCCTGAGAGTCCTTGTATAGCTTGCTATCCATGAACTGACGGTGGATCAAGGCAAACCCCTTACCGCTATTTGTATGCGGCTGTTGCTGCCGTCTGGATTCCCGTGCAACGGCAAGGTTTGTTACGTTACTCATGACCTTTCCCCTTCAGAAGCTTTTTCCATTTTTCTAACTCATCCCGAAGTCGACAAGGCTGCCGGAAATCTGAAAGGTAGCGATCACGCAGTATGTGTTTGTGTACTTTGTCCTGGTCAGGACTGAGTTTTTTCATGTATAATTACCTCTTACAGATGTGTTTTATTCTTACCTTCACGCCTCGAACGAGTTCCCGCTCGCCGGGGCGTTTTCTTTGTCGGTGATTTCCAGTTGCAACTTTGCGAACTCCATTGCGACGGTCATCAGCCAGCGATACTGATCTATCGGTAACTTCCGCTCCCCTTTAAGCACAAAATCCTCTACGCCACTTGCGGCAAGCTGATCCATGATTTCCGGGTATTTCTCCGTTCTGCGCATCACTGTTGAATCGTGAACGCCGAGCAGTTTTGCGACAGACGTTTGTTTTGTTTTGACCAGCGCCTGATGTGCTGCTGAAAGCAGATGGCGACTGATGAATGAATTGCGTTTTTTTGCGTGTTCCATTTAGTAAAATCCTGATGTTGAATAAATAGTTAGTTGAGGCGCATTCAGTAATGCGTCTTAGTTTTGGTTCCGTCAGCTTCTGACGGCTGGATTGTTAAAGAGCGGTGTTGCTTAGCTTGCTTGTAATAACTGAGCCAGATCTGGCCTTACTTCCTGTGGCTTAATTTTTCCGCCAGTAGCGTTAACAATGGCGGCGACATGTTTTACATCGATACCGCCGCCATGAAGCCAGCGCCAGACTGTCGGTTGTGCAACTCCGCACAAGTCAGCCAGTTTTTTTTGGCTACCAGCGATACTTACTGCTCGCTGAATCACTTTGTTAGTCATATCCAATCCTTTTAGGTATTGTTCAGGTGCAATAATAGCAATACGTATTAATATTGGCAATAGCAAAACGTGTTTTGACCATCAATACGCAAGCGTATAAATTAAAAATTATGAAAAAAGAAACTCTTGCAGATCGATTGAATCAGGCAATGGCATTGCGAAACATGTCTCAGGGCGCTCTTGCAAAAGCGTCAGGGGTGGCCCAACCCACGATATGGCGTCTTACAAGCGGCAATGCTCACGGCTCTACAAAAATTGTCGAAATTGCCAATGCTTTAGGGGTGAGATCAGAGTGGTTATCAACTGGTGTCGGGCCAATGGCAACTGATGATGTCGCCCCTGCGCCTCAGACCAGTAGCAACAGTTACCGGATTGACGTTCTTGATCTGACGGTAAGCGCTGGACCGGGCGTAATTAATCAGGAATTCGTTGAAATTTTGCATTCCGTTGAGTATGCGCCAGATGAAGCGCGTCATATGTTTGATGGGAGAAAGGCAGAGAACATCAGGATTATCAACGTCCGGGGAGACAGCATGTCAGGCACTATTGAGCCTGGAGATCTGCTATTTGTCGACATCAGCGTTAAGAGCTTCGACGGTGACGGTATTTACGCCTTCCTGTACGACGAAACGGCGCACGTTAAGCGTCTGCAGAAGATGAAAGACAAGCTGCTGGTTATCTCGGATAACAAGATTTATACGCCATGGGACCCTATCGAGAAAGACGAGATGAACCGGGTTTTCGTGTTCGGAAAGGTGATCGGCAGCATGCCGCAGACATACAGGAAGCATGGGTAGCCAAGTGGCCTGATGAGGTGTTTGGGTGATTTCATACAGCATAAGGAAAGTTTATGGAACAGGAAGAATTTCAGCAATTACCCTCTCCATTCGCTAAATGGAAAGGGAAAATCAATCTTGGCGGAGAGGATATTGATTGCTATGTACTGGACACTGGCGAGCGCGTCATTGCCCTGCGAGCTACTGTAAAAGCGATAGCAGAAGTTGAATCCAGTGCGCTGGCGGATTACATTGGCGCAAAAGCAATAAAACCCTTTATAGACAGCAACTTAATCCTGGCGGAACTTATTGAATTTTCCATCCCTGGAACGCAATTCAAGAGTCAGGGATTAAAAACTGAGCACTTCGAATTAATTTGCAGGGGATACGTTCAGGCGCTATATCAAAATGCCCAGCTAACCGATCGACAGCGACAAATAGCCATCAAGTGCGCAGTTCTTACAGCGGGTCTCACAAGAACTGGTCTTGATGCACTTATCGATGAGGCGACCGGGTATCAATATGAACGTGCAGAGGATGCTCTTCAGGTAAAACTACGAGCATTTATCGCAGAAGAGCTAAGGGCGTGGGAAAAAACATTCCCCGATGAGTTGTGGGAAGAATTCGGCAGACTTACTGGATGGAGCACCCCACTACAGTCACGCCCGAAGTGGTGGGGAAAGCTAGTAATAGAGCTCATCTATGACACACTCGATGAAGATGTAGCTAAGTATCTGAAAGAAAACAAGCCGGCAGCAGGTGTTCATTGGCACAGGCAGCTAACTGAGAACCTAGGAGTGAGGCAGTTGGTGTCGCGCTGTTGGGAGGTTATAGGCGTAGCCAAGACGTGCGACACGATGCACGAGCTTAGGAGTCGAGTTGCCCATCATTATGGGAAGAAACCAGTACAGATGACAATGTATCTACCAGCAAATGAAAGCGAGTAATTTCCACCCGGCCACCGCGCCGGGTTTTTATTGCCCCTTCCTTACGAATTCCGCCGAATCTCTCAACAACCCTTTGTGAATGACGTTGCCTACGCTGCGTCGTTTAGCCTCCAGCTTGTCTACTATGGCGTCACGGTCAATCACCACACCCTCAATGATTAGCTCCACCACGGCCCCGCCGATTTCGCCAGCGATGAAAGCTGCGCGGTCTTCAAGTAGTTCATCTCGCCCCATATCCATACCCAGCCCCATATCTGTGCCCTCTTTGGTGTTTTTTCGAGCATATCATGACGCGTTTACAAAAATAAATTCCTTTAGTTATCAATAAATAAATAGCAATACGGATTATTTAATATCAATACGTATTGCTATACTCAATACTCATTGCTATTATCATCCCATCGCAACGAAACAGCGATGCGGCAACCAGAGTTACCAGCCGCGCCAGACAGGAAGTCAGGCTGCTCATTAACAATATGCTCCTCAGAATCTGAGGCCAAAGAGAGTTCTTTGGGGTGTGGTGAAACAGGAAATGATTCGTAGGCATCGAATATCAATCGGGATACGGCGGCGCTGCCACTCGTTAGTAAGTCGATGGTGCCTGGCATGATCAACCAAGCGAAAAGACCAGCGGATTTTGTGGTTCGATTCCACATTTACCACACCACCAAAGAACTCACAGGAGACAATCTAATGAATCGAAATCAGGCTCGCAGGCTGGCAGCTTTCAATGCAAAGAAAGCCGCTGAAAAACGTTTAGAGAATCGAATTGGCGCAATCCTTAGTGGTCGAGCATCACAGGCAGAACGCGCCACAAAGCTGGCCAGCATTACCGGCAGCACATCACATGAAGAAACAACCGGCGCATGCTGCCTTCCGCAGGTGGCAATTTTCGCCGCAGGTCATCGTAAGAGCAAACAGATAACAGCGAGGTGAGGTATGACACCATCTTCATTGCCGACGAAACTTTATCGCCCCCTTGCGGAGGTGAAAAACTATGTTGAAAAGATGCCTGATGGCGTCAGGCTTTTAGATGTAAGCCGAAAGATTGATGTATTTTCAAAATTGTCAGGAAAGGAAAAGAAACAGCTTGTCGATTTTTTAGAAGCAAGGGAAAGCATTCTTGTTGTCAAGGCTAAAAAGGTTGGCGGAACAAACGGAACGACAATTCTTAGACATAAAAAATATGGATACCCACAGAGTGATAGTGAGTTCCAGATTTTAAAGAACATAAAAACAAAAACCTGCTCCAAGTGTAAAAAAGAAAAGCCTAAAGGTGATTTTTATGTTAACAACAGCAACCCTGACGGACTTCAGTCATATTGTAAGGATTGCGTAAAATCATCAACCCATGAAAGATCATGGAAGCACGATGAAAATTACGCAAAAAGAATTAGCCAAAACCCAAAACAAGAGGAAGTAACCATGCAAAAAATAGAATCTAACAGCACTTCCCCGGAGGCTTTAAGAAAACAAGCTGAGCAACTATTGAAAGCGGCTGAAGAAGCAGAGAAAAAACGAAGTGAAAACGATTTTTTCAATAAAAAATTACAACCAGTGAAATTAGAAATTTGCCAGTCTGTAGGAAAACTGCAAAGAAAAGTAGATGAATTTATTGATTGTATGGATGATGTGAATAAGGCCATACAGAAGTTAAAAGATATCACCGCATAACACAGGTCGCCACGGCGGCCTTTTTTAATGAGGGTAAGAGAATGCAGAAAGAACAAAAAGAAACAATTGTAACCTATAAGGGTTTCAACCCTGATATGACCTGCCGCGGATTTCAGTATGAATTTGGCAAGACATACGAACATGAAGGTGAAGTTGAGGCATGTTCATCAGGATTTCATGCCTGTGAGTACCCGCTGGACTGTTTCGGATATTATCCCCCGGCGGATTCTGTATACGGGGAATGTGAACAGTCCGGAGATATCTCCACACATGAAGATGATAGCAAAATCGCGAGTCGAAAAATTCACGTAAAATTTGGAATTGATATTCCAGGTCTAATTAAAGCCGCTATCGAATTCACGACATCCCGTTGCGATCCAAAGAAATCAAACCATACGAAGGGTGACCGGTCAGCGTCGTCAGCCACGGGTTACCAGTCAGCGTCGTCAGCCACGGGTTACCAGTCAGCGTCGTCAGCCACGGGTGACCAGTCAGCGTCGTCAGCCACGGGTTACCAGTCAGCGTCGTCAGCCACGGGTGACCGGTCAGCGTCGTCAGCCACGGGTTACCAGTCAGCGTCGTCAGCCACGGGAAACCGGTCAGCGTCGTCAGCCACGGGAAACCGGTCAGCGTCGTCAGCCACGGGAAACCGGTCAGCGTCGTCAGCCACGGGTGACCGGTCAGCGTCGTCAGCCACGGGTGACCGGTCAGCGTCGTCAGCCACGGGTGACCGGTCAGCGTCGTCAGCCACGGGTGACCGGTCAGCGTCGTCAGCCACGGGTGACCAGTCAGCGTCGTCAGCCACGGGTGACCGGTCAGCGTCGTCAGCCACGGGTGACCAGTCAGCGTCGTCAGCCACGGGTGACCGGTCTAGCAGTCAGATCACTCCAGCAGAAGATGGGCGTCCACTTCATGCTATTGCCCTAGCCGCAGGTGAAGAAAGTAAAGCCAGAGCACCAGAAGGTAGCGCTATTGTCTGTGTGTACCGCAACGATAAAGGGGAACTAATCCATATTAACGCCAGCAAGGTTGGTGAGAATGGAATTAAACCGGACACCTGGTACACCCTGAATTCAGATGGAGAGTTTGAAGAGGTAGAATAATGATTCGTGAACAAGACCGGAAAGCGTGGTTCTATTTCAAAATAAAGCTGGCAGTGATTATTGGTATTGCTGCTGTGTGTGCGTATGTATTTACGATGCGGGGTGGGGTATGAGCAAAGAAACAGGCGGTCAAGCATTCCCTCGCCAGCAGTGGGAATACGACGGCCAAAACAATGTCCTGCAATATCAGGAAGAAGGTATGACGCTGCGGGATTTTTTCGCAGCAAAGGCTATGGAGGCAATTGTACGTAGATATGACGGGCATTCATTTGGCGGAGGACCCAACTCACCATATTACAAAGAGCTAGCTGAAGATGCGTATAACATCGCCGACGCAATGCTTAAAGCACGGGAGGCATCATGAGCAGTAACGGATTGCGTTCTCTTATTTATGCGCTGGCAGCATGTCTGGTGCTTTGGTGTATTGTTGCATATATGATTTGGATTTGGTGGTGAATATGATTAATCACTACGGAACGACAACTATTATTCGTCAGTGCGTTAAGCCAGGAATGTGGGTAAGACACAAAGAGCGTGCTTTTCAGGTGTCAGCAGTTCCTGAAGGAAAGCGCGTAATTTATTTAAATTCTCTTATTGAGAAGACCAGAATTAAAGACCTGACGGTTGAGGTTTATCTTGATGGTCGCGGTGAGCCGTTAATTGCGAGGGGGTGGCATGCAAGCGTTTTAGTATTTCGTTATGGACGGTCGCGCAAAGTTTGATTTCGATAGCGCTGTAGTTTTTGAATCTTTGGGTCGAAAATTGCCATCTAATAGGGTGTTACTCAGGGATTGGGGTGATATGGATGCTGTACTGGTTCGCGCTCCGGTTATTAGCGATACAGCTTGTGGTGACTTTGAATTTCTTCGCGAAATTTAACCCTTCCCCACCAACCGAATAAACAAACCAACTTAACCATGTCGGCTATTACAGCGACGGGAATCGTGCATTCTTAAATCAGGAGAAATCATGAGCGAATTAGCCGTAATAGAAATCAAACCAGAACAAGCGCCAGCGCTATACGTAGCCAATGGCCTTGATGCCTATCTTGAACAAATCAAACAAGCTGTTAATGAAGTTCCAGACCTCAGCACAAAGAAAGGTCGAGATCGCATTGCGTCGTTGGCCGCACAGGTATCACGCAGCAAGACGGCCATCGAAAAGCCGGGTCGTGAGTATCTGAAGCACCTGAAGGAACAGCCGAAAATCGTGGAGGCTGAATTGCGGCGCTTCGTCACTGAATGCGACAACCTGCGCGATGCCACGCGGAAGCCACTCACCGAATGGGAAGCTGAACAGGACCGCATTAAGGCTGAAGAAGAAGCGAAGCGAGCCGCCGAAGAACTGGCAAAAAAAGTTGAAGCCGACCACGAACTTGCCCTGCTGATGAATGATGCATTCGACCGTGAACAGGCGGAAAAAGCCGCAGAGGCAGAACGGCGGCGCATCGCCCATGAAGAAGCTCTCAAGGCGCAGGCGGCAGAACAGGCAAGGCGTGAAGCTGAAGAAAAAGCAGCCGCAGAACTCGCAGCAATAAAGCAGCGCGAAGCTGATGCAATCGCCGCTAAGGCTCAGGCAGAACTACTGGCTAAACAGGCTGAGGAACGCGCAGAACAGAAGCGACTGGAGGCGCTGGCACAGGCGGAGCGCGAGAAACAGGCGGCTATCGAAGAAGAACGTCAGAAAGCTGTAGCAGCAGAAGCGTACAGGCTCGCAGAAGAGAAACGCATTGTAGAAGAGACCGCCCGTCGAGAGCGTGACGTTAAGCACCGCAAAGCGATCGGTACCGATATTGTGAACGCCCTTCTCGCTAATACCAGTGTTAATCGCGAGCAAGCGATTGAAGTTCTGACGGCGTTGAAAGACGGGTTAATTCCACACGCAAAAATTAATTACTGAGGTCGCCATGAATCTGACACTTACCGATAAAGCTGAAATTAAACGCATCATCGCAGGACTCGGTGATGCAGATATGGAGCATGTTCACGCTGAAACAGAACGCCGAGCGGAATCATGCGCCGCGCTGTTTGACATGCTCGAAGCACACAAGCCGGATGAATTCACAAGGGATGCTGTTAACTGGCTCCGCGAAGAGGATTGTGAGGCTCAGGATAAGGCCGCAGAGACGTTTTACGACCTGCTGCTTGAGGTGGTTAAGGTTGAGTATGCCATCACCGTTTTTGTCCGCAAACACACGTACAGGGAGGTTGCATGAAGCCGGGGATATATTACGGAATGCCGGACACTGAATACCATGCAGACCCGGCAATCGGGTCTACGTCTGTAAAGCAAATCAGCATTAGCCCGGCGAATCTATATTTCAATCCATTTAAGGGAAGCAAGTCAGCGCACATTGGAAGTGCCATACATTCAGCGCTTCTTGAGCCGCATGTTTTCAGGGAGCGCTACGTGCTGCGAGAGGATATTACCACCCGCGCATCAAAGGATTTTAAGGCGCTGGCAGAACGGTATTCACCAGAAAATATCATCGTTGGTAGCGAGGTCGAGACCATAACGCGAATGATGGAAACGGCGCAGATGAACGAGGACTTCACCAACTATATGAACACTAAAGGTGATTCCGAAGTTTCCATGTTCGCAGAGTGCCCGGAAACCGGGCTGATGCTGAAATGCCGGTTTGACAGGCTATCAAATTCACTACCCTACCCACTGGATGTGAAAAGCTGCCGTGACGCATCAGAACGCGGATTCAGTAACGCCTTTGGTCAATTTAAATACCACATTCAGGCAGCCTTTTACCTCTACGTTCTCAGGCTGGCCACTGGAATTGAGCGCAATAATTTCGCTTTTTTCGCCATTGAGAATACCGCGCCATACCGTAATTGCATGTATTACATCGGCGAGGAATCGCTTGAACTTGGTCGCCGTGAAATGTGGTCCGCACTGGAAAAAATAAAAGAGTGTATGGCTGACGATTCCATTAAATATGAGGGGATTGTCCTTCCTTCGAATGAAATTAATGTCCCGGCATATCTGCTGGATGAAGAATATACAGATGAGGTGATTCTCTGATGCAAAATAATCAAGATAAGATAGCCAACCTGAGAGCTACAGTTGTCCCTCGTTCAGACCAGATTAATTTCGAGGATGTGCAATCTGAGAGCATTACGGCAGTTATTAAATCTGTTCGTGCTGGTAATTCAGAACAGCCTGTGTTCATTGACCTTGAGGGTTATGACGGAAGACCTTACAAGCCATCTAAATCTATGCGTAGAGTATTGTGTGATGCATGGAGCACCAATGGTCATTCGTGGGTCGGGCGCTCTCTCACATTGTATGGGGACCCTTCCGTTAAATTCGGTGGCGTTGCTGTCGGCGGGATAAAAATTGGCGCAATGAGTGATATCGAGGCTGATTTTTCTTTGATGCTTTCGGTGTCTCGCGGTAAGCGTCAAGAACACCGGGTGCGAAAACTGGAAGTAAAGAAAAGCATGACACCTGCGGAAATACTTGCATGGTTCAGTAGTGAAGCATTAACCGCCGATTTGAAAAAACTTAACGGCATCTACTCCCGCACAAAAACCGCTCTTTCAGCACATCCTGAAGAATCTAAAAAAATGGAAGAAGTCTATTCGTCGAGGAAAGCAGAATTGGGGTCAGAATGAAAACGCTAAATATCTCACCGCAACAACTAAAAAGCGTCTCCGGTAAAATGATTGCATGGCGTGCTGCTGAAACTCTCGGACTTAACATTACCCAGTTTTATTACCTTTCACGCAAATATTCAGTAAGCACCGCCTTTGTCAGTAGAAGATGGAATGATAAGGACATATCAAAGGCTATTGAACTGAAAAAGAATGGGCTATCACACAGGGATATCGGCATTGCCGTTGGCCGCAGTGAGGGGGCCATTAAGACGCTATTCAGGAATATGCGCAGGGGGCGCTACAAAAGCCGGTTCGGAGCGATTAGCAATGACTGATTACGGAGGCTCAACGACACCAAAAAATGAAAGAGACCGATGGCAAACGCCGATTGAAATATTTAACGCGCTCGACATTGAATTCGGCTTTTATCTGGATGCCGCAGCCTCTGAGAGTAATGCGCTATGCAGCCGCTATATCACTGAATTGGATAACGCGATGAATAGAGAATGGACGTCATATGGCGCTATTTTCTGTAACCCTCCGTATTCAGATATCGCCCCGTGGATAGATAAAGCCGCTGAGCAATGCAGGAAGCAGTGCCAGCCGGTAGTAATGCTGTTGCCTGCCGATATCTCTACCGGCTGGTTCAGTGCGGCATTACAGACCGCTGATGAATTACGGATGATAATCGGAGGCCGCATTCAGTTCGTGCCGGTATCTGAAGACGGAAAGCGCAAGAGCAACCCAAAAGGCTCTGTTTTATTTATCTGGCGACCGTTCATTAAACCTCGCCACATTATCACGTCCGTTTCGCTTGCTGAGTTAAAGCGGATCGGTGCCCAGGAGGCAGCATGATTCCAGACCCATTAGACGCCGCCCGTGAATACTGGGACCGAGTGGAAGCAGCAGGCATTGACGCCTGTCGAATTAATCACAATGCAGTGTCAGCCAGTCACTGTATTGACTGCGGTTATGCGATACCTGAGTTGCGGAGGGTGAAGGTTCCGGGATGTCAGCGTTGTTCGAGTTGCCAGAGTGATTTTGAGTTGCTGAAGAAGCAAGGGAGGGTTTGAGTATGAGTGATTTAGCGATGAAGGTTTTGCAGTGGCAAGCAAATGGTCGCGTTGGGGTAAGCAGCGCGACGATGGCATCTATCGCGCTTGGGCTTAAAAGAAATATCTATGGCTCAGGATTCGATGCGCCAAGTGACCCCTCTGATTTAAAGCGTTGCATGCTGCTGGTCGAAGATATACCAGAGATAAAGGATTTCTTCCCGGTAATTGCAGATAAATGCAAACAGTTTGCGCCAATCATTAATGAATGGGATTCGCTGATATCTCTGCTGAAAAAGGAAATGAATTCCGGAACGGGTAAAGCGCCTGAGACGTATAAGCGAATGAAAGAATTGCTGGGCCATTCCAGCGGCGTTCGCATTGTTTTTGGTCAATAACCCGCCAAGTGAGGCGGTTTTTTATTGTCGGAGAAAAGAATGACCGAGAATTCATTAATGCCTATTTCAGCGGTATGCGCTGCCACAGGATACAAAAAGCCAACCATATATGAATGGATGCGAAAAGGTAAATTTCCGCGCCCTGTGAAGAACGGGCGCAGCGTCAGGTGGCCTTCAAGTGAGATTGATGCGTGGATTAAGGATAAAATCACTTCATGTCCACGTTCAGGCCAGCGATAAAATCCCCCCACCACTGCATCATCTCGCGCCTCTCCTTCATATACTCGGCATGGTTATAGGCGGCCGCGACTCTGTTCTTCTGCTGATGAGCCAGTTGCGCCTCTATAACTTCCGGCCTGAATCCTTCCTCGTGCAATATCGTAGATGCCGTGGCGCGGAAATCGTGCCCGGTTATCTCACCACTCGCAAACCCCTGATACTCTATAGCGCGGTTAATCGACGTTTTAGCAATGACCTGACCGGGTTTTGATGGGCTCGGGAAAAGGAACTGGTTTTGACCGGTAAGGTCTTTGAGTTCCTCAAGTAATGCGATAACATGCGAGCTGAGAGGAACGCGATGATCGCGTCTTTTCTTCATTATCTCCGCAGGGATGTTCCACTCGGATTTTTCAAAGTTGATATCTTCCCAGCGCGCAGTCCTGAGTTCCTGCTGACGAACGAATGTCATAATCAACATTTTGATTGCAATGACCATTACTGGGCTTCTGTAATGCCTGAGTGATGCAAAGAGTTGTTTTATCTCATCTGTCGTGACAAGCCGAGCGTGAGTCGTTGGCTTTTGTATCACCGCCCCCTTCAACGCCGATGCCGGGTCAACTTCCGCCCTTAGCGTAGCGACGGCATAGCAGAAGACTGATGAGCAAATCTGCCTTACCTTCCCCGCCGAATATGCATTACCTTCCTTCTCAAGCGTTCGCATTATCGAAAGAATATGCGCAGCCTTAACATCCTTGACAGGTATCTTCCCGATGTATGGCAGTATGTGCTTGTCGAGGTAACCACGATTAACCTCCATCGTTTTTTCAGCCCACGAAATGCACTTTCTTTCATACCAGTCATTGGCGACCGATGAAAACGTATTGGCAGCATCGCCAAAGACAATCATCTTCTCAGTGTCTTTTACAACAGTGGGATTTCTCCCCTGCTTAACCTGCTCTCTCGCCCACTCTCTTTCTCTCCTGGCATCTGCCAGAGATACCACAGGGTACTCACCAATGGTATAGCGACCGTCTTTTTTCGGGGTCAGCCAGAAACGATAGCGCCAGATTTTTGCACCAGACGGACGAACGTCAAGATAAAGACCCTGCCCGTCCTGTAGTTGATATGGCTTCTCTTGAGGTTTCGCGCTTCTGATTTTTGTGTCGGTAAGTGGCATGGTTACAGGACAATGGCTGATCGTTGTCCGGTAGGTTATCCGGTTTTTACATGACTCTCAACATAACTCAATATAACTCAGCATAACAATTATTGCTTTGATGCGGAGCTACCAAGACATAGCGCATAATTCGACATAACTCCACATAATTCAATGAAGATATGCTAATAAGAGACGCATATCACATCCTGTAAAGTTTCTGCCCCATTGAAAGGGAATTGAAAGGTTATTGTTTTAACAATCACGCAACCGTACTGCTACATGTCGGTTCACATAATCACAAAAATCTTCTTCCGTACCTGAAAATTCGGACATCCGCGTGAGGATAAACAATGAAAAAACAATTACTTAGCACCCTTACTGCAAGCATTTTACTGATGAGTACCGCTGTACTGGCGCAGGACGCACCGTCGCGCACCGAATGCATCGCCCCGGCCAAACCCGGCGGCGGATTCGACCTTACCTGTAAGCTGATTCAGGTGAGCATGATGGAAACCGGCGCAATCGATAAACCGATGCGCGTCACTTATATGCCGGGCGGCGTCGGCGCGGTGGCCTATAACGCGATTGTCGCCCAGCGTCCTGGCGAACCGGGAACGCTGGTCGCCTTCTCCGGTGGATCGCTGCTCAATTTGTCGCAGGGGAAATTTGGTCGTTACGGTGTGGATGATGTGCGCTGGCTGGCGAGTGTGGGGACCGACTACGGGATGATCGCCGTGCGCGCCGACTCCCCGTGGAAGTCGCTGAAGGATCTGCTGAGCGCCATGGAAAAAAAACCTGAGAGCGTGGTCATTGGCGCAGGCGCGTCAATCGGCAGCCAGGACTGGATGAAGGCGGCGCTACTGGCGCAGAAGGCCAATGTTGATCCGCACAAGATGCGCTACGTGGCGTTTGAAGGCGGCGGCGAACCGGTTACGGCGCTGATGGGCAACCATGTGCAGGTGGTTTCCGGCGACCTCAGTGAAATGGTGCCTTACCTGAGCGGCGATAAAATTCGCGTGCTGGCGGTATTTGCTGAACAACGCCTGCCGGGTCAGTTAGCCAACGTCCCGACCGCCAAAGAGCAAGGATACGACCTGGTCTGGCCGATCATTCGTGGCTTTTACGTGGGGCCGAAAGTCAGCGATGCCGACTACCAGTGGTGGGTGGAGACCTTCAAAAAACTCCAGCAGACCGACGAGTTTAAAAAGCAGCGCGATCTGCGCGGTCTGTTTGCATTCGATATGACCGGCAAACAGCTTGACGACTACGTCAAAAAACAGGTCACCGATTACCGCGAACAGGCGAAAGCCTTCGGCCTCGCGAAATAGCTCAGGAGGCACTCATGAGCGATCGTATTTTTGCCGGGATCTGGCTGTTGCTCTGCATTGCCGGGCTGTTTATCGCCTGGCAGATTCACAGTGAATACAGCTACGAACCGGTGGGCCCTCGCCCGTTTCCGCTGGGTATTCTCGGTCTGATGGCGTTCTGCGCGCTGGCGCTGTTATTGCGCCATCCCGATACCGTTAACTGGCCTCACCGCCATGTGTTGCAAAAGCTGCTGACGATGGTCATCGTCCTGCTGATGTATGCCTGGGGTTTTGAATGGCTGGGCTTTCCGATTGCCACCGCCATTCTCACCCTGGTCATCGGCATTCTGTTCGGCGCAACGATCCCGGCAGCGGGTATTTCCGGCGCGGTTCTCGGCACCCTGCTGTGGTATGCCTTCGACCGCCTGCTTGATGTCACCTTACCTCTCGGCGCCTGGCTGAGTTAACGGAGAAACGATGGATACCTGGATATATCTTTCTCAGGGTTTTGCGGTGGCCATGACGCCGGAGAATCTGATAATTGCCCTGATCGGCTGCTTCGTCGGCACCATTGTCGGCCTGCTGCCGGGGCTTGGGCCGATTAACGGCGTGGCGATTTTACTGCCGCTGGCTTTCGCCCTGCATCTGCCTGCGGAATCCGCGCTGATCCTGCTGGCGACGGTTTATATCGGCTGTGAATATGGTGGGCGTATTTCGTCGATTCTGCTCAACGTGCCCGGCGATGCGGCGGCGATCATGACCGCGCTCGACGGGTATCCGATGGCGCAACAGGGTCGAGGCGGTATCGCCCTCTCCATCTCAGCGGTCAGCTCGTTTTTTGGTTCGATCATTGCCATCGGCGGGATCATCCTGTTCGCACCGCTGCTGGCGCAATGGTCGCTGGCGTTTGGTCCGGCGGAATACTTTGCGCTAATGGTCTTTGCCATCGCCTGCCTCGGCAGCATGATGGCGCAAAACCCGCTGAAATCATTTCTGGCCGCGCTGATCGGTCTGGGTCTGGCGACCGTCGGCGTGGACGCCAACACCGGGGTTTATCGCTTTACCTTTGACAGCGTTCATCTCTCCGACGGTGTGCAGTTCATCGTGGTGGTGATCGGCTTGTTCTCGGTCTCAGAAATACTCTTAATGCTCGAACATACCAGCAGCGGCCAGAAGCTGGTACGCAAAACCGGGCGTATGTTGTTTAACGCCAGAGAAGGGGCGCAGTGCGTGGGCGCGACGTTACGCTCATCGGTGATCGGCTTCTTCGTCGGCGTGCTGCCGGGCGCAGGCGCCACCATCGCCAGCGCCATCACCTACATGACCGAGAAAAAGCTCAGCGGCAACAGCGACAGCTTCGGCAAGGGCGATATCCGTGGCGTGGCGGCACCGGAAGCCGCCAACAACGCCTCAGCCTGCGGCTCGTTTATCCCGATGCTGACCCTTGGCGTGCCAGGTTCCGGCACCACGGCGGTAATGATGGGCGCGCTGACGCTGTATAACATCACGCCAGGACCGGCGATGTTCACCGAACAACCGGATATCGTCTGGGGGCTGATCGCCGCGCTGCTGATCGCCAACGTGATGCTGCTGGTGATGAACATCCCGCTGATTGGCCTGTTCACCCGCATGCTGACCATCCCGCTGTGGTTCCTTGTCCCGGCGATTGCCGCCGTGTCCGCGGTCGGCGTGTACGCGGTACACAGCACCACGTTCGATCTGGTGCTGATGGTGGCGCTCGGCATACTGGGCTACATTCTGCGTAAAATGCATTTCCCCATGTCGCCGCTGATCCTCGGCTTTGTGCTGGGCGAGATGCTGGAGCAAAACCTGCGCCGGGCGCTCTCTATCAGCAACGGCAATATGGCGATTCTGTGGGAGAGCGGCGTGACGAAAGCGCTGCTGACGATGGCGATAGCGGTAATTGTCATCCCGCCGCTGCTGCGCCTTATTCGCAAACGCAACAATAAGCCACAGGTGGATATCGGTTAATGGATTGCCGGATGGCATTACGCCATCCGGCGGAAATAGCGGCACAATAACTTACTCTGCATAACACAAAACAATTGCCCGGCGGCGCATCCGCTTGCACGGGCCTACAGGTGATGTATAATCTGTTGATATTGTAGAAAATTAAGGCAAAATAAGGCGCGGCCGTCATCAGCCAGAAATCCTGCCCCATATCTAAACAGATTCGTCAGTATATTTTACTCCTGCTTGTGTACAGGGCCCGTTGCTCAATCAACTGCGCCGCGATGCTGACGGCAATTTCGGCCGGAGTTTCGCTTTTAATCTTAATCCCGATTGGCGCGGTAATCCGCGCGATATCATGCTCATTAAACCCGTCTGCTTTTATGGCGGCGGTGAGCGTCGCAATTTTTGTCCGGCTACCGGCAACGCCGATATAGTAAGCCGATGTTCTTAATGCGAACCGCAAAACTTCGTAATCACACTTGTGTCCGCGCGTAATGATAACGATACAATCCTGCGGCTGGATCGTAATCTCGTCAGCAAGGTTAACATAATCCAATGTATGCACCTCTTCGGCACAGGGGAAAAGCTCACGGGTGGAGTATTCCGCTCTGTCGTCGGTCACGGTGCAACGAAAATTCAACTGTTCGAGTAAAGGAATAAGCGCCTGAGCAATATGCCCGCCGCCAAAGACATAAATACGGCCCGAATTCATCAGCTTTTGTATATAGCACGTTCCTGCTGGCGTTTCTGTCTTGCCCGCCGGGTAGTCTTGCTCGCCCCTCCGTTCAGGAACGAATGCCGGGGAGAGGCCGAAAAGTCCCTCTTCGCGACTGTAAAACCCAAATTCAACACCGGTATAAGGAAGCATAAGCCATCCTGTTTTATGCTTTTCCGAATGGTCACAGGCGACCGTCAGGGTCGATTGATTCACCTCGGAGGGGTAAATATACGTGAAAAGCAGATCCACGTTGCCCCCGCAAACCATGCCGATCCGGGTCAGCTGATACTTTCTTAACCCTCCCTGCCCGGTAGCCAGAAGGCTTTGCGCCGACTGAACTGCGCTATACTCCAGCACACCGCCGCCAATAGTACCGCCCAGTCGGCCATCTTCGCCAACAACCATGCTGGCGCCTGCGTGGCGCGGGGCGCTGCCCATTTCCGCTACCACCGTGACAAGCTGGGTCGCTTGCCCCCTCTTGCAGCGTTCCAGCAAGAGTGCGAAAAGTGTTTTCATCGTCCGCTCCTTCAGCAAAGATACAATGCTCACTTAACTCTGTTAGTGATTGCCTTTTCGATAGCCAAAGCCTGTTGCCATCTGTCGTCATGGGCCAACACCGCGTCTTTCGTCAGACATTTCCCCATACTGGCGGTAAAGCGTTCCTGAAGAGTGACCTTTTTCGTGCCGTACATCCTTTTATCAGCGAGAAAAAGCACATGCGCTTCGCTAATGGGCTCGCTCAAAGTTATGTCGTGGTGCAGTTCAACAATACGGGCAACCTGCAAATACCCCCTCGCCCTCAGTATTGCTGCGGCTTTGTGCGGATGGCTTTTCCCTTCTCGCCGGGCCATATCATGAAGAAGCGCGGCGGCCCGTAACCGCCCGGGGGATAAAATTATCCCGTCACGCTGCAAACTCGTGCTAATCCTGAGCGCCTCTTCGCAGACGGCCAGGCTGTGCGCGCGCACGGGTTCCGGCGTTGCGCATAAACGCCAGAGTTCCCGAATCTCTTCATCTGACGGGATATCGTCAGGACTTTTACCTGTGGCCGTCACGGCAAATGCGCCGTTGGCATAGCGCAAAACCGTAATACTGCCGTAGGGCAGACGTATTAGCGCATCATGTCGGGGGTCGAGATGCATAAGCTTCCACAGCAGTGCGCGAATGGCGCCCTCGTGGGTTATCGCCACAATATCGGAGCCCTCTCTTTCCGCGATCTCCCTGAGCGTCGTTTCCATACGCGTCGCCCCGCTATCCAGGCTTTCGCCGCCGGGAGGCATCAGCGCCCAGTTCCGCCCCCGCCTGGCATACAGCTCAGGATATCTGGCGCGTATCGCCTCAAAACGCATCCCTTCCCACTCGCCGACGGCAATTTCATCGAGACCGGGCGATACGGATATTTTCCGTTTCCCTGTAGCAAGCCGCTCAGCCGTTTCGCGACTGCGCCTGAGACGGCTGCAATACAGCGCGTATTCCATCCCGGAGAAACACGGGATCAACGCCGAGGATTGCGTGAGGCCTTCAGGCGCCAGGGGAAAATCGCTCCCGTTTCCCAGACAATAACGCCTGTTATCCGGCGTTTGCGGACGGCCGTGACGGACGAGAAAAATGCCGGGCATAAAAATCGCCTCAATTCCTGACGATCAACACGCTACCGTGCAGATCGCAAAGTGGGACCAGACAAAGCCGACCGGCCTGGTTTTCAAAATCAGACATCGCCTGTTTCACCCCCGGAAAACGCGCGTTGTGGTAATCATGCAGCAGGATGCAGCCATTTGGGACAAGCCGGGGATAGAACCATTCAAGGCCGCTCAGCGTCGGCGCGTATAGGTCAGCGTCCAGACTCACAAAGGCGAAGCGTTCTTCAATACCGGTGGCCGTGCCCGGGAAGTGACCTTCCCGAATGATCACCCGCGCCTGATGGGGCATCCTCGCCATCACCGCCTCCACGCTGGTGGCACAGAACTCATCCCGGCGCACCGGCGGAAAACCGTGCGCCTTTTCTGTATCTATGTCTGATTCAGCAAACCCACGGAACGTATCAAACAGGTACAGCGATTTGTCCGGGAAAACCGCGTTCAGAAGACGGGCGAAATTGCCCTGGTAGACGCCAAGTTCGGCTACTGCGCCTTCGGTGTGAAGCTCATTGAGCCGCCCGGCAATCCTCCTGGTCATCGCGCCGCGTATATCGATCGCCGGTTGTAAAGTATCCAGCCGGAAGATTGGCCCGTGGTAGCCTACCGCTCTGGCCTGTTGTTCCAGTTCCAGCCCACGTTCTTTTGCCGCAACGCTGACAAAAACAACATCAGGCCGGAGCGCGAGCGCTGCAGCAACCGACAGTACAGGCGGATAATGCGCCGTTGACTGCCGCGTCGCCGCGTTGTCGCCAAAGGCCAGGAGTTGCAACGCCTGTTCATTAAGCAACAACGCAGCATTTCTGCCCATCTGCCCCGCGCCCAGCAATACCACGGTTTTCATAATCCCCTTCCCGTCTGGTTCATACCTGGCGCGCCCTGGGCATATAGCCGGGCGGCGCGATCACATACGATAGTGAAGTCGTCATCCGTATCCATATCCAGAAGGATCGCGCTGTCCCCGACAGCCACCGGCCTGCGCGGCAACGTCATCAGGGCGCCCCGCAGGCCATCCCGCCCCGCCATCGCACATATACCAGCAAAGTAAGCTGCCGGGATCACCGGCGGGTGTCCCTGCCTATTTTCAAACTCAGGAATGAGTACGTCCCCCGGATGATGCCGCGCGGCCGCAAGCAGAAGGCGCACCGTATCCCGCTGTACCAGGGGAATATCCACGGGATGTACGAAACATCCCGAACAGGCTGGCGCAAGCGCGATAAGATGCTGCAGGCCGATACGGACCGTGGAAAACATGCCCCGCCGCGCATCGGGATTTTGCACGTAATCCAGACCGAGACGTTGCGCTTCGGCAGCCAGCGCCGCCTGATTGACCTGCCCGCCAACCAGCAGAACGGGAGAAACGCCCGCCGCCGAATATATCCTGGCCAGGTTTTCGAGCGCGCTGCGGCTGCCATCCATAAAAGGAATGGGCAGCAGCGGTTTAAAGCCCTGACGCATGCGTGTAGAAAATCCTGCCGCCAGGATGAGCGAGGCATACTTTCCGGCGAACATGTCAACCTCCGCGTTTACACGTAGACCTACTCGCGCGCGTTCTGCAGCCGCAGTACCGCAGTTTTGATAAGACTCTTTATCTCATTGATTTTATATCTGTTTTTATCAAGCGGAATCGCGCCATTTACGGCCAGTTCCGCGACGGCTTTCGCAATCTGCGCATCAGGCTTTTTGTTCAGCAGATAGCGCTCCCCCGCGTGACAGCGTAACGGAACCGGCGCAACGCCCCCCATGACTAACCGGGCTTTGGTAATTTTGCCGTCCTGAACGGTAAAAAGGCTGGCCAGGCTGACAATGGCGAAGTCTATGGCGTCGCGCAGACGAAACTTGTCATAATGGCCGATACTTTCCTTCGGCAAAGGGATCTCGATACTTTCGACAAGCTCTCCGGGCGCAAGACAATCCGTTACTTTCAGCGTCGATCCGCAAAATGCATCTGCCGGGACAATGCGCTGCGTCGTGTGGATACGCGCGTCCAGGACCATTAATACCGGTGCCAAATCAGAAGGGTTGACCGCATAGCAGCCGCAATTCAGACAGCGCGCCGCTTCCGCGAGCGCCTGTTCCATCGGCAGGCTGAAGGCGTCCTCTTTTTTGATATTACGCGCAGCCACGGGCAACTCTGTGAGTCTGGCTTGCTGGTATTTTTTGATGCCTGAAGGCTCAAGAGAGAGGAACTGAATGCCTGTGGCCTCGTTCGCTTTATCGACATTTCCCTCATAGTTTTCCGGGCAGCCCAGATACCTGTTTATGCTGCGGCTCGCGCTATGCCCCGTTGCAACCGCATTGATGACCGTGGATGGCCCGGTAACGATGTCGCCTCCCGCGAATACGCCGCGACGGCTGGTCATCTGCGAACCAGCATCCACGCCTATCAGGCCTCTGCGCGTCAGTTGCATGTCATACTTCTCGTCAAGGAAAGAGAGGTCGCCCGCCTGTCCGACGGCCATCAGGATATTGTCGGCTGCAATGTCCTTTTTCTCGCTGTCATCATAGTGCGGGTTGAAAGCGCCTTTCGCATCGCGAACCGCAACACAGCGTTTGAGCCGCATGCCCGTGACGACGCCGTTATCAGCCAGGACTTTATCGAGCCCCCATTGCGGCATAATGATGATGCCTTCTTCTCTGGCACGGGCCACCTCGTCGCGGCCCGCAGGCATCTCTTCTTCGGATTCAAGACAGGCGAGAATTACCGTCTGCGCGCCCAGACGTCGGGCGGTGATCGCAACGTCCATCGCGACGTTGCCTCCCCCGGCCACGAGAACGCGGTTGCCGATCTTGCCTTCCATCCGGGTATTGATATCCACCAGAAAATCCAGCCCGTACATAGTCAGTTCTTCGCCGGGAATACCGAGGGTGGGACGTTTCCAGGTTCCCGGCGCGTAATAGACGCTGTCGTACTGTTTTTCCAGGTCGGCGGGAGTGACACCCTGGCCAATTGTGGTGTCGAGGACAAAAGAAATCCCCATATGTTGCAGCAGTTCAGTGAATGTTCTGACAAGTTGTTTGGGCAAGCGGTAATTGGGAATGGCATACATCAGCATTCCGCCCGCTTTCGGTCTGGCATCGTAAACCGTTACGCGATGCCCGGCTTTACGGAGGTAAAAAGCGGCGGCGAGGCCCGAAGGACCGGCCCCGACAATGGCAATTGCCTTACCGGTATCCCACTGCGGAGGGGCATAAAATTCACGGCCATTTTCCAGAATATAGTCGCCAACGCTGCGCTCCACCTCGCGTATCGCCACGCTGTCATCGGTATGCCCGCGGTTACAGCCAGACTGGCAAAAATGCGCGCAGACCCTGCTGGTCAGCATCGGCATGGGGTTAGCCTGCATAAGGATGCGCGCGGCGGCTTTTTTATTCCCTTTACGCAACTGCTCCATATAGGCAGGGATATCCGTGCTGGCGGGACAGTGCTGGCTACAGGGCGTGGCGTGGGTTTTCATGCCGCCAAAGATGGAATGATACCGGTTGTCTCCCTGGATAGCGTAGCAGGTGTCGCCCCCTTTTCTGGCGCATACCATCCGCCCGCCGCCCTCATGTGGGTAACGATAAAACCAACAGCGCACGTCCTGGCAGAGATTTCCCCCAATAGTGCCCCGGTTTCGAATGTTGGGAGACGCGACGGAATGGGCCGCTTCGGCGAGTATCGGGACCGCGTCAAGAATCGTCTTGTCTTCCGCGATATCGCTTAGTTTCGCTGTTGCGCCGATATACAGACTATTCCCGTTGATGTAGATGCCATCGGCCCCCGGGATCCACAACAGGCTGACCAGCGAATCCGGGTATTCCGGTAAAATGGCTGTTTTCATGCCGCCCAGGAGATCGGTTCCCCCGGCAAGAGGACGTGAGCCATGTTTTACGTAATCGGCAGCGTCGGCAAAACTTTCGGCGCGATAATAGTAAAAATTTTTCATGGTGACCTCTCCTATGCGACTTTACCAAGGGCCTGCAAAATAACGTCCGGGGTTGCGGGATACTGAGCAACCTGAATGCCGATGGCGTTGGAAATGGCTTGCATGGTCGCGCTGGCCGCCGAAGCGCCTGCGATTTCCCCTACCCCGACGGCCTTAAACTGGAAGGTATCGAATTGCGACTGCAATATTGATGTTTCGTATACCGGGAACTCATTGAACGGACGCCATTTGTATTCAAGCATGTTAAATGTCAGCGTCCGGTGAGTGACGGGATCGATAATGTGTTCTTCGTAAATGGCGGTATCAAGAGATGCGGCCCCGATACCTCCCTGGCACTGCATTTCCAGCATCGACGGGTCGATTGTCTGGCCGGAGTCCGTCCCGCCCACCATGCGAACGACATCCACTTTTCCGGTTTCTTTGTTTACCTCAACTTCGATAAGCACCATAAAAAAGTTGGGGGTGGAAAAGTTTTCCAGATGCTGGCCGTAGCCTGTCAGGGTCAGATCCGGCGGAATCAGTTTCTTCCAGCTAACAAACTGGTCAGGCCGCGCTTTACTGCTCACGCCAAAATCGCGTAATTCCATAGCGTCCATCGATATATCAAGATGGTGGACAGCCAATTCGCACAATTTCTTTTTCGCGTTTTCCGCGGCATTACTGACGGCATGGCCATATGTAATGGTGCCGCGGCTACCGCAAAGGCCGAAACCGGTCGGGTTGATTTTCGTGGACGGCGGCGTCAGCTCAACGCGCTCATAGGGGACGTTAAGTATTTCGGCCACCATTTTCGCTATATTGCTGCGCTGCCCCATGCCGGACTCGGTGATGTCCGTTTGCAGAATGACCCGAGCCTTATCGCCAACCATATCGGGCACGATGCGTACATAAGCTTCGGTGTTATCTTCGCCAACGTCGGCATTACCGATAATGCTGCATCCTACGCCCCGCACCCGAGTCCCGTCTTCGCTGGTCCAGGTCGGCACGCCCCATCCTTTCCACTTGTCTTTCCAGCCAAATTTCGCGGCGGCCGCTTCAATGGCCGGAACATAATTAATGGAATGGGCGATCCACAATCTGCCATCGCGCCAGATATAGGGGTCGCCGTCTGAAACGTAGTTTTTCTTATAGCACTCGACAGGATCAAAATTGCCCGCCTGCATGGCTCTGGCCATCAGGAGCGAGAGACAACTGTTCAGCTCCTGGCCGCCATATCCGCGCACAATACCAGCCGGCTGTTTATTGGTGACAATGCAATAGGTGTCCAGATCCCAGTTGGCGCATTTAGCCATCACTAACTGCGCCTCGCCAATGCCCACGCTGATCTGGCCTTGCGTCGTATTGCAAAAGGCGCCGGTATCGACAAACCACTGGGCTTTGACAGCCCGCACAACGCCCTCTTCGTCCATACCGATTTTCGCTTTAACCTGGCTGCCAAGACGGGTTTCGGAGCAGATCAACTGTTCTGCCTTAGTCTGGTAGAACTTGACCGGACGCCCCGTGTGCCGGGAAAGAAGGGCCGCCGAAATCACCGGCACCACCATACTTTGCTTGTTGCCATAGCTGCCGCCGACGTTGAAGCTGCGGACATGAAGATTACAGTCCGGGATGACGCTGACGCCGAATACCTCCAGAATGCGGCAACTTTGCGTGGTGGCCCAAATGCTGTAATCGTTGCCCCCATCCCAACTGACGATTGCGCCGGGCGGTTCCGGTGCAAGCGGCGCGGCCATTTTCGCAAACTCGACGGTGTCTTCAGCGCAAATCGCGCACTCGTCAAACCCTTTTTCCACATCCCCACGGATGAGATGCCAGAACGGCCCGTCCTTCTGGAAGGGAGGATAGCCGGGCGTCACAATGTTATTTTTAAACTCTTTGTATAACTGCGTAACCCCCTCTTTCACCGCATCAATGCCGTTGGTGATAACCGGGAGTTGCTCGTACTCAACCTCGATCAGGTCGATCGCTTCCATCGCTATTTCTGCGCTTTCCGCAGCAACCAGGGCCACCGTATCGCCGATATACTGCATTTCTTGCCCGAGAATAGGTTTTGACGGCGGGTATCCCAGCAGCCAGGTCGGATCGGCCTCTTTATATGTCAATACCGCCGCAACGCCTTTCAACGCTTTGGCCTTTTCCGTATTAATAGAAATAATGCGGGCGTGCGCATAGGGAGACTTCAGGGATTTTCCTGTCAGCATTCTCGGCAGGCTGAAATCGTCGAGGAAGGTCGTCTTCCCGGTGACGATGCCCTGCGCATCTTTACGAGGAACATTGACTTTGCCGATGTAGCGGTAATTTTCAGGCTTGTAATCGTCAGAATACATTTACTGTTCCTCGCTTTTTCTGGTGAAGGCGTCCATGGCCTCAAGCACGTGGTACTGGCTGATACAACGGCAGAAATTACCGCTAAGCGCGTCTTTCACCTGATCCGGCGTAGGAGCCGCTTCCTTATCCAACAACGCCCTGGCGGACATGATGATCCCCGGCGTACAGAAACCGCACTGGAAGGCGTAATGGTCGATAAATGCTTGTTGCACAGGGTCAAGAACCCCTGTCCGGGGGTCAGCCAGTCCCTCAATGGTGGTAATGTCTTTCCCGTCCGCTTCGACCGTCAGCAACATGCAGGACAGGACGGCCCGACCGTCCATGATGACGGTACAGCAGCCGCAGGAGCCTTCCCCACATGCCGCCTTTGTGCCCGTTAAGGCCAGTCGCGTGCGTAACGTTTCCGATAAGGTTTCTCCACAAGGGATCTGCCCGAGTTTATCTCCTACTGAAAAGTCATATTCCAGTCCATTAACATGTAAGGAAATCGATTCGGTTTTCATATAAATGCGTCCTTGATTGAATACAAGGGAATAAGGTAAGGCTGTGTATTGAATTCAATACACAAGATGCGCCTGGAGAATTATCCCTTTATATGACCACAATAAGACACGATATTCACTGGCTGAGCGTCTGCCCCATTAGGGCTATTTCACCTGTTATTTGTCCCTGGGCAGTGTTCACACTAATTCGAGCAGCAGGACAAACAGTTAGCCGATTTGAACAGCGCTGACTCCAAAGGCTGATCTCTGGTGAGGGTCATGGGTATCCCTCATCAATCCCCAGACGTTACTGAAATATGACGGGTATAAACGTGTAGTTAATATATACCCGTCATACTTCAAGTTGCATGTGCGTTGGCTTTCCTCGTTCACCCCAGTCACGTACTGGAGTACGCTCCCGGGGATTCACTGCGTCGCCGCCTTCCTGCAACTCGAATAATTTAGGGCATAATCCAATAAAAATGACAATTAAAAACAAGCGACAGGAATACTTATCTGTTGAGGCAGCAATTACCCAACATTTTTTAGATAATGCGCAACATATATTTATTTTTCTTACCCTTAGCCGTGACGCCGTCAGCCCTGAATAAATAACCATGAAAACGCAATCGGTCATTATCTGGATGAATGGAATTTAACACTACTCTGAATATGGATACAGAGGAAAAATGGAAAGTTACATTCAAAAAATGGAATGAAAGAGGCGAAAAACGCTTTGCACATTGATACTACACGGTTGTCCATGCATCAATGTACGGGTTGATCGTCCCTGTGTCGACGTGCTGGACCAATAAGCAGGCTGAATCAGTAAGGATGCATCAGCCTTGACGCCTGTCGTGTTCTGAGAGGGTCAAAGCATGCGGTTCATTTTTTTACAGTGCTCCACCAGAAAGTCGACAAACAGCCTGACGCGTTTCGGTAACTGGCTATTTACCATGACTACACTGAGATCCACACTGGGAAATACCCACCCCGCCAACACCGGAACAAGCGTCCCTGCGGCTAAATATCCGGCGACCATCGGCGGGTCCGCCCAGGTTACTCCGCTCCCCGCCAGCGCAATCTCCAGCGCCAGATTGGGGTTATTAACGGTGTGAGCCGGGTGGATGAGCGTACTTTCTTTTTTGTCACCGTTACTCATCACCCATACATTACCCTGCTGGGAAACGGCGATGCAGGGCAAACCGGCAAGATCCGCCGGGCGTTGCGGGGTGGGATAACGTTTCAGTAACGAAGGGGAACAATAAAGCGAAGGTTGCAGCGATGCCAGTGTATGCACTCTCAGCCCGGAATCAGGCAGGATGCCAGCCCTGATGTCCAAATCATAGGGTTCTAACAGCAAATCGACCCAGCGAGAAGAAAACGTAACATGCAAACATATATCGGGCCATCGCGCGGTGAAATTCCCCACCACGCCCTGAAGATAGCTGTGGTAGATATCCCCGGCGACAGCGAAACGCACGCACCCGGCAGCAACGTTAGCCTCGCGGGCGAGATTTTCACAGGCATCGTCGGCTTCGGCAACGATCGTCTCGCATCGCTTGAAAAAGATCTTCCCGCTTTCCGTCATCTCAACATTCCGTGAGTTCCGCACCAACAAGGGGATTCCCAGCCGTTTTTCCATAGAACTTATTCTGCTCGAAAGCGTGGAAACGGGCATACCGAGGGTATCTGCGGCTCTGGTGAAGCTTTTATGCCGGGCGACAGCAATAAATAATGGCATGTCCCGCAGTACTTTATTCACGATTATTCACTCCATTGGCCGAATGAACAGGATATTGCAGCTAAGCAACAAGCGCAGTCATCCCGGAATACCAGGATAATTGACGGTAGGAGGGAGAATACGGTCAATGCTGCTGCAATCAATATTAACCATACAGTTAGTAATGTCTATGCGGCGTGCTATATTTTGTCTGATCTTTGCTTTTTAACGTCAAAACGTCAGAGTTAATCCTTTAAAAACAAAATGATAAATAACATCATAAAAGGAAAATTTCGACTAAAAGTGACACGCCTTCTGTCACTGCTAACAGTAGCACCGATACCAACGCACACGTCCAGACGGCTCTGATAGCCTGTGATTTTCTCAGAATTTAAAATTTATTTGGGGAAGTGATTCCACCCTCTGGGCCGCCGTGCTGGCGGCCACTCCTTGATGCCCCCACCCCCATCGGTGATGCCGCACTCAGTCAGCGGCCAGCCGGGGGCTGAATGTCATGAAAAAACAGGCGATATCCATCAGCCCTCGCACTGCATCGGAGCAGTAAACAAAACAGCATAAAACGCCGATGGCTCGCTTAACTGACCGGCATTGGGTATCAAGTCCGGTTTCCTTTGACTCGACAAAACGCGCTACTCGCTGAGCCCGCGATTTTCCAGCATCGGGCCAATTTCAGGATCGTGCCCGCGCCACTGGCGGTAAAGTTCCGCTAAATCAGTGCTATTCCCGCGTGACAGAATTGCTTCACGGAAACGCTGGCCATTTTCACGGGTTAAACCGCCCTGTTCGACAAACCACTGATAGCCGTCATCCGCCAGCATCTGCGTCCACAGGTAAGCGTAATAGCCTGCCGCATAACCGCCGCCGAAGATATGGGAGAAATAGCTGCTGCGATAACGTGGCGGGACGGCAGGCAAATCCATCTTTTCCGCATGCAAGGATGCGGCTTCAAAAGTATCAACATCCAGAGGCAGCGTGTCTGCCTTCACGCTGTGCCAGTGCATATCCAGCAGCGCGGCTGCCAGCAGTTCACTCATGTCGTAGCCTTTATTAAACTTCGCCGCGCGGAACATGCCGTCGCGCAGCGCTTCAGGCATCGGCTCGCCAGTCTGGTGATGCCGCGCATAATGGGCAAACACCTGCGGCTCGCTGGCCCAGTGTTCATAAATCTGCGAAGGAAACTCGACAAAATCCCGCGGCGTATTCGTCCCTGACAAACTGGCGTACCGCTGGCTGGCAAACAGGCCGTGCAGCGTATGGCCAAATTCATGGAATAACGTGATAACCTCATCCCAGGAAAGCAATGCGCTGTGACCTGCTTTAGGTTTCTGGTAGTTGCAGACGTTGTAAATAACCGGCCGCTGCGCACGGAGCGTGGATTGCTCGACAAAAACGCCCATCCACGCCCCACCACTTTTGCTGTCACGCGAAAAATAGTCACCGTAGAACAGCGCAATTCCTTCCCCGTTAGCGTCAAAAATTTCCCAAACCCGTACGTCCGGGTGATAAACCGGAATATCAAAGCGCTCAACGAAGCGAATGCCGAAGAGCTGGGTTGCAGCCCAGAACACGCCATCGCGCAGGACACGGTCAAGAGCAAAATAGGGTTTTAGCTGCGCCTCGTCGATAGTAAATCTCGCCCGACGCACCTGCTCTGCATAATAGAGCCAGTCCCAGGCCGCCGCGCGGAAATCACCGCCTTCATCATCAATCACCTGCTGAATATCGGCCAGTTCCCTCTCTGCTCTGGCTCGCGCCGCCGGCGCGATTCGCCGCATAAAAGCAAAGGCCGCTGCCGGCGTGCCCGCCATCTGATCCGCCATCGACCAACTGGCAAAATCGTCAGCGCCCAGCAATTGCGCTTTACGTGCACGGAGCCCCGCCAGCCGCAGAACCAGTTCCCGCGTATCATTGGCATCGCCTTTCTGATTTCGCGTCCAGCCCGTTGCAAACAGATTTTCCCGCGTCTGCCTGTCCTGTAATGCGAGCAGCGCAGGCTGTTGCGTGGTATTGAGTAAAGAAAGAAACCAGCCCCCTAGCCCTTTTTCCTGTGCCGCTTCTGCCGCGGCGAGAATCTCATCTTCACGAAGTCCCGTAAGCTGGTGTGCATATTCGACCACCAGCCCGCCCGACTTCGCCGCCGCCAGCAAACGCTGCTGAAACTGGCTTTGCAGCCCGGCCGCTTCGGTATTCAGCCCCCTCAGCATCGTTTTTTGCGCGTCGTCCAGCGTCGCGCCCGCGAGAGTAAAACGCTGCCAGGTTACCTCCAGCAGACGGCGGGACTCGGCATCCAGAGAGAGCGTCTCTCGCCTTTCCCATACTGTTTTCACTCGCTGAAACAGCGCATCATTAAGCCAGATGTCATTGCTCAACTCAGCCAGTTCAGCGGAGAACTGTTCATCCAGCGCCTGAATTGTCGGGTTGGTGTTCGCACCTGCCATGGCGAAAAAGACATTCGTCACCCTCGCCAGCATCTGCCCGCTCTGCTCAAGCGCCACCAGCGTATTAGAAAAATCCGCCGCTGCCGGATTATTAACAATTGAGGTAATCTCTTCCCGCTGACGCCGCACACCTTCGTCAAAGGCCGGACGGTAATGGCTCACGTCGATCAGATCGAAAGGCGGGGCCTGATAAGGCAGCAGGCTGACGTTTAAAAAAGGATTGTTTTCCAACATCATCATCTCCTGGACACGATTATTCTGTAAGATTAGGCAACTCGTTGATTGACAGCAATGATTACGCCACGCCCCGCCGCAAATATCCCGTTTTAGCAGATGATTTCCATTACCCGTCGCCGGGATCGCGTGCTATGGTATGAAGACACAAAAAGCGTTGAGGAACAGTAAGATGATTATCCTGGTTACCGGTGCAACTGCAGGTTTTGGTGAAAGTATTACTCGCCGTTTTATCGCTAACGGCCACAAAGTGATTGCCACCGGGCGTCGCGAAGAACGCCTGAAAACGCTGAAGGATGAGTTGGGCGGTAACGTTTATACCGCGCAACTGGATGTGCGTAATCGTGCGGCTATCGAAGAGATGATCGCCGGGCTACCTACGGAATGGCAATCGATTGACATTCTTGTCAATAATGCCGGCCTGGCTCTGGGCCTCGAACCAGCGCACAAAGCCAGCGTGGAAGACTGGGAAGACATGATCGATACCAACAATAAAGGACTGGTCTATATGACGCGCGCCGTTCTGCCGGGTATGGTTGAGCGCAATCGCGGCCATATTATAAATATCGGCTCAACGGCCGGTAACTGGCCTTATGCTGGCGGTAATGTCTATGGTGCGACCAAAGCGTTTGTGCGCCAGTTCACTCTGAATCTGCGTACCGACCTTCATGGCACCGCCGTGCGCGTCACTGACATCGAACCGGGACTGGTCGGTGGAACCGAGTTTTCCAACGTACGCTTTAAGGGCGATGATACCAAAGCCAGTAAGGCCTATGAAAATACCCAGGCGCTGACGCCGGAAGATGTGACCGAAGCGGTCTGGTGGGTGGCCACGCTGCCAGAACACGTTAACATCAACACCCTGGAGATGATGCCGGTCAGCCAAAGCTTCGGCGGGCTGAGCGTATACCGTCAGGGTTAAGTCCTGTTACCCGGCCTCATGGCCGGGTCTGGGCTGGAAAGCAAAAAACGCGTAAAATAGCGCATATTTCTCATAAAAAAGTAATCATCAATGGCCGCAGAATCCCAACTGAATCCGACACAGCCTGTAAACCAGCAAATTTACCGTATCCTTCGTCGGGATATCGTCCATTGTCTGATTCCGCCAGGCACCCCATTATCTGAAAAGGAAGTCTCCGTGCGTTTTGACGTTTCTCGTCAACCGGTACGTGAAGCCTTTATTAAACTGGCGGAAAACGGCCTGATTCAAATTCGGCCACAGCGCGGCAGTTATGTGAATAAGATTTCCCTCGCCCAGGTACGTAACGGCTGCTTTGTCCGCCAGGCCATTGAATGTGCCGTCGCTCGCCGCGCCGCCGGAATGATAAATGATAAACAACTGTATCAACTGGAACAAAATCTTAATCAGCAACGTACTGCAGTCGAACGTCAACAGTTAAATGATTTTTTCCTCCTCGATGACGAATTTCACCAGAAGCTGTCCGTCATTGCTGAGTGTCAATTGGCCTGGGATACTGTTGAAAATATTAAAGCGACGATTGACCGGGTTCGTTATATGAGCCTCGATCATATTTCTTCCCCGGAAATGTTGCTGCGCCAGCATTATGATATTTTCCAGCCGCTGCAGGTCCACGATGCGGAGGCGGTGGAAAAAGCGATGAGTTTGCATTTGCAGGAAATCAGCGAATCGGTTTTACTTATTCGTCAGGAAAATAGCGACTGGTTCAGCGATGATTAAAAGCCAGGACTAAAAACAGCGGCAGATTTTATCTCTGCCGCCACAGGTTTATGGTACCGATATTATCTCACCACCAGCACCGGAATGCTGGCGTGACGCAAAACAGACTCAGCGTTAGAGCCCAACAGATGGGTAGAAATACCGGGTTTACGCGAGCCAATCACGATGACGTCAAAGTTTCCGGCGTTACTCATCGCTAAAATTTCATCACGTACGTTGCCAAACACCACCCGGGAGTGAATTCGCTCCGCAGGAATGGAAAACAGACGGACCAGCGTCTGCATTTTTTTCTCTGACTCTTCACGCATATAAACTTCAAACTTACGAATATCGGCCGCAAAGCCCCGCAGAATAGAACGACTGCTGTTCGGCAGAACGTTAAGCAAGGTTATCTCCCCGTCATCCGCTGAGGCCAAAAACTGTGCATGACGAACGGCTTTATCGCTTAAATCCATTTCAAAAACATCTACGGGTAACAATATTTTTTTGTACATTGCCCGTTCTCCTTTTCTGAACAAACTTAGTGAGTTAGCTCATCATGACATATCTATTTCAGTAAGAGAACGATTAATCAGCAAAATAAATATTTAATCCATTAAAATAAATATCAATTATTTATATTTAGTTATTGTTAGCTAAAGTTATGTATTTTCAACGATCTGGATCAATATTTACCATTAATAACAACAGACTTGACTGATACTGGCGGCAATACTGGCAAGAGAGCCTAAATGATAACAATGCCGCCGAAACCGGCGGCACCAGATCGACAGTTAGTTAGCCTGCGCCCAGGCCGCCACTGTCGCTTTTGCGCCATACTTTTGCAGTGACATATAGGCGCCGATGACCTCATCAACGAAGCGAGGCGACTGGCTCAGGCGTTGGCCAAAAATAGCGTCTATTGCCAGCAGGGCCTTTACCCGGTCTTCACCGTCTGTACTGTGTTGTACCGCATGCTGAATGACCGGTAAGAGTGGGTCAGAAATCTCAATCGCCTGTCCCTGGTCGTCAACGCCACTAACATAGCGCATCCAGCCAGCAACTCCCATCGCCAGCAGTCTAAAGTCACTGCCCCGCTCCAGATGCCAGCGAACCGAATCCAGCATACGCTGCGGTAGCTTCTGGCTGCCGTCCATCGCGATCTGCCAGGTACGGTGCTTCAGCGCGGGATTACTATAGCGGTCAATAAGTAATCCGGCATAACGCGCCAGATCAACGCCCTGCACTTTCAGGGTCGGTGCCTGTTCATCCAGCATCAGCGCATGGGCAGCCCGGCGATAGTTATCGTCAAGCATACAGTCATTGATGTGCTGATACCCGGCCAGATACCCCAGATAAGCGAGGAAGGAGTGGCTGCCGTTTAACATACGCAGTTTCATCTCTTCAAACGGCAGGACATCAGAAACCAGCTCAGCACCCGCTTTTTCCCATTCAGGACGACCCGCGACAAAATTATCTTCAATGACCCACTGACGGAACGGCTCGCAGGCGACGGCAGCCGGATCGCGAACACCGGTAAGCTGCTCAATTTTATCCAGCGTCTCTGCGGTCACCGCCGGGACGATACGGTCAACCATTGTCGATGGAAAGGTGACGTTATGCACAATCCACTCGGCCAGATCGGCGTCAATCGCCCGGGCGTAGGCGCAGACCACATTACGCATCACATGACCATTCTCGGGCATATTGTCGCAGGACATCACGCTGAACCCCGCCAGCCCTGCCGCTTTGCGTCGCGCCAGCGCTTCAACCACTACCCCCGGCGCCGATTTTGGCTGATGAGGATGTTGTAAGTCAGCGGCAATCAGCGGGTGATCCAGCTGTAGCTCTCCGCTGGCCGGCGAGTGACAGTAACCTTTTTCGGTGATGGTCAATGAGACAATAGCAACCTGTGGCTCACACATTTTCGCCAGCACGCTTTCCAGACCATCAACCTGGACGTGTATTGCCTGTTTAACGACGCCAACAACTCGGGCGGTCCAGGCATCCGCTGACATTTCAGCGACGGTGTAGAGTAAATCCTGCTGTTGCAGGTCGGCGATCTGCTGTTCGCCGCCAATCAGATTGACCTCTGTATAGCCCCAGTCGCTGTTGTGCTCAGTTGCGAGAATATCGGCATAGACGGCCTGATGGGCGCGATGAAATGCCCCAAAGCCCAGATGAACGATACGCGGAACCAGGCGGCTCCGGTCGTAAGACGGCAGCGTGGCGTTAGCTGTTAAAAGCATGTTTTCCATGGTGACTCTCATATTATGATTTCAGGATTTTTCATTCTCAGTGAGAAGGCCTTTGTGATGTAAAACCATCTCACGCAATTGGTATAACAACTTTGATTTTCATCAACTACCATACAAGAAGATGTGAATGATGATAGTTTCAGCACACAGGGATTCAGAGATAGAAAAACGCCGGGCTCAAAGCCCGGCTGAGACTAATTCTTACAACGCAGAGATAGGGACTTTAGCGACTATTTTTCTGACTTTACTACTGCTATTTTTGTGACATAAAGGTGAATGTATATCCCATGGGAAGAAGATAATAAAATCACCATCAGTCAGTTTTACGTCATTCAGCTTAAGCGTTGCGCGGTCATAGAAATAGTTATCGTCTTCTGGTTTTTCCACACAGGGCTTCGTATCGCCAAGACAACCGAATTCAATCCATTCGTCACCAGAAATAACAAACTGCACATCAATAAAGTTTTTATGAGTTTCAGGAGTACGGTTCTCAGGAAGATCGGTATCAACTGTAAACGTCTTAAAAATAACGCCGTTTATTTCATTCTGGCCATTCAAATGTACTGAAAAATCCAGTGCTTTAATTGCACTGAGCACCTCATAAATAACACAAGGTAGTTCGACCTGAGATTTATTTATCTGTTCAATATTACCTGTAATCATAATAATTACCGTTTCGCGAGTTGTTGTACTTCAGCCCAGACACCATCATCAGCCGGGATACCATTTGCGCTAAAATTAGCACGATTAGCCAGTTCCATTTCGCCAGGGTAGAACACATCTCGCTGACCTTCAGCTGGTGTAGAAGTCTTCACATATTCAGCGACGCTCGTTGCCATATTTTCACTGAACTCTTTACCGCCGAAGTGTTTAGGATCAAACACCATAAATACCTGGCTGGCCCCGGTACAACTACCTTCCTGGATTTTGTCGATCTCGTTAGTCGGAGCACCTGCGGTAAGGAAGGCAGCCATTGCATCCAGCAGAACTGCCATGCCAGAACCTTTCCAGTATCCAGTTGGCAGAATACGCATAGATTCTTCGATTGGCCCCGGTTCATCTGTCAGGTTGCCATCTTTATCAAATCCACCAGGGAACGGTAATTTCTCACCTTTAAGGCGAGTCACCTGTAACTTGCCATAAGCGTACTGGGACATTGCCATATCAAGAACAAGCGAGCCTTCTTTCATCGGCACTGCCATGACATAGGGGTTATTACCCAGGCGCGGATTTCTGGCACCCCATGCTGGCATACAGGATTCTGTATTTGTCCAGCAAATAGCAGCATAACCTTTCTCGGCTGCTTTCCACCCGTAGGTACCACCACGCATCCAATGGGTGGTATTGCGCATACCAACGATACCGATACCAAATTCGCTGGCAAGCTCCATCGCTCTGTCAATCGCAAACAGTGCGTTGGTAATACCAATACCTCTCTGACCATCGTAAACAGCCATACTGCCCAGGGCTTTTACCTGTTTAGGCTCGGCTTTTACATCAACCCAGCCTTTTTTAACGTAATCAACGAAACGAGCAACACGATTCAGACCATGAGAAAAAATACCATCACAACTCGCTTCAGTATGAATCTGAGCACAAACATCTGCTTGTTTTTCATTTAAACCAGCATTCAGAAATGCTTGCTTAACAGTTTGTTTCATCTCATCAAATTTTACTAATGACATAATATATCCTTTATATATTCAGTATTAACTTTCTGATGCTCTGGATAAAGCATTACCCTCACGAGAAACTTTGTTGTTCCCCCACAGGTATTCGTAGTCCCAGCCGGTCAATAATTCGGCCACTTCTTTTGCTTCTGGTGTTACATTTTTCTTACTACCACTATTTTTTAGTCGACTGATTTCAGCAACAAGTACAGAATGGTTTTTCTGAGTGAGTTTGAACTTCAATGAACAAAGGATTCCGAAGATGAGGAATGCAACAGACCCGATACCAAAGACCATTACAATACCATGAATTGTTTCAGGGCTTTGTGTAGCGCTCTTTGCGACAAACCCATACTCTTGTAGAATCACACCAACCAGAAATAGTGCCAGAGCCTGAACAGCCTTACGAACAAATGTCATTACACCAGCAAAAATACCTTCCCGCCGTTTTCCAGTAAGCATTTCATCAACATCAGGAATAAAACTATAAATATTCCAGCAAACATAATAGGTTCCAGAGCGACCCACTCCCATCAGTAATGCCGCGACATATACCAGCCACGAACTATATGGCAGAGAAAACAAATGAATGCATAAAAACAAGGCTACGCTTAACAACATAAAACCTTGAGCGATTTTATATGACTTACCGTTACCAAACTTAATACAAAGGGTAATAAACAACGCTACACACAAGAATTGAACGATAGTCATAAACGTTAACGCATTTGAAGCATTAACTGCGTTCTCACCAAGAACAAAAATAATGTAGTAGGCTAGAATAGCTCCGAGGACATCAAGTGCCACATAGGCGCCAAGGTACATACCGACATGCTGCCTGAATGTTCTTAAGTGGAATGTAGACACCAGCGAGCGAAACAACTGCTTCATATCCTCAGTGAAATTCTTTTTCGGAGAATCAGGGTCAAAAGCTATAGCTCGTTCCCATGTAAACAGGTACAAGCATATGATAACTACAGCGAACAATACGCCAAAGATAACCCCCATATACAGGAATGAGGATGGGTTGCTATCCCCTAGAAAGCCGATGATCCGCCCAGGAAGCCACGCAGCGAGAATCCCTGCACCGGTAGAAAAGAACATCCTAACCCCGGTCAACTTAGAGCGCTCTTTGAAATCATTAGTCATCTCTGCGGCTAATGTTTCATAAGGAACAATCACTAAAGTATAAGCAGCATAAAAAAGAATATATGTGGAAAGATAATAGAAGAACCCCATCCCGTCAATCCACATGATAATGTAGGTAAACATTACCAGTGGCCCGCCAAACAAAAAGAAAAAACCTCTTCGTCCAAATTTCTGGCCAACCTTTGTTCTGTAAAAATTATCAGTAACATAACCCATTAACGGGTCAAAGAATGCGTCAAGAAGACGAGCAATAGCAATAACCGCGCCAGCCTGAGCTGGGCTTAAACCGGCATAGGTTGTATAAAAGAACATTAACCATAAGCCAAGTACTGCAAAACTACCACCGCCAAAGAAATCACCACCACCATAAGCCAGCATATTTTTTAGCTTTATTGGCTTATCCATTTCACGATTAATCATTTTACATCCTCATGAATGTATTTTTTAGAGGTAAGATGTAACACTTTCGCCCTAACAACGGATACTACTCGTTGAATTTCAAAAGCACCTTGCAGCAATGCTTTTGATCCTTTTCAAAAAGCTCAATTGCATCTGCAACGTGCTGGTAATCAAACTTATGTGTAACTAATTTATTTGGGTCAATTAACCCTTTAGCAAGCCAATCAATAACAACCGGGAATTTATTCGCATTCAATCGTGTAGAAAAAATTGAAATCTCCTTACCAGTAATTCCTTGTTGAATGATTTGGCTGGGCGTAGAGGAGAACCCCATAATCACAATTCGAGCAGCCGGTGATGCCAGTTCAATCGCCTCCTGTAAAATAGTCGGATGGCATGCGGCATCTACAATCAAAGTAGGCTTTATTCTTTTCTCCATGAGAATCTCTTTCAGACTACGGTCAGTATTGTTGAGCACAATATCGGCGCCGCTGCGTTTAGCCATATCAAGACGCTCATCAATACGATCAGCAACAATCACCTGACTTACTTTATATACTCCTTTAAGCGCCTGAACGGTGGTTAGTCCCATCGGACCGGCACCATAGATCAACGCAATATCATCTTCACGTGGATTTAGCTGCCCGGTAGCGTTGGCCGCTATAGTAAACGGTTCTACCATTACAGCATGTTCATCATTTATAGCGTCCGGAATTTTCCATGCATTGTGCGCGGGAACGGCCACGTATTCGCTAAATCCGCCGTCCCGATGCACGCCAAGCACCACCAAAGAGGTACAAACATTCGGCTTTCCCACTGAGCACGGATAGCAATGCCCACAACTGATCACCGGATCAACAGAAACGCGCTCCCCCACACGTGACGGTTCTACCCCCTCACCCACAGCGTCAATCACGCCAAAAAACTCATGACCAATCACCCGCGGATATTTGGCAAACGGATTATGCCCACGAAATATATGGCTATCGGAACCACATATTCCTGCCAGTTTCACTTTTACCCGCACCTCCCCCGCAGCCGGTTGCGCAAGAGGACGCTCCTCAATCACCAACTCATTAGGCTGACGAATCACGATACTTTTCATTTCTTCTCCCCTTACCAGTTCCACAGCGTGCCATCTTCCAGGCGGGCGACCGGTAAATAAGCCGGTTCATAGGGATATTTCGCCGCCAGCTTTTCATCGAACTCAATACCCAGGCCCGGTTTTTCGCCCGGATGCATATAACCGTTATCAAACGTCCAGCTATGTGGGAAGACTTCCAGCATTTGTGCCGAATAGCCCATATACTCCTGAACGCCAAAATTCGGCACCGACAAGTCGAAATGCAGCGCGGCGGCCATGCAAATTGGTGACAGATCGGACGGACCATGTGAACCGGTACGCACCTGATAAAGCGACGCAAAATCGGCGATGCGGCGCATCCCCGTGATCCCGCCCGCGTGAGTGATGGTCGTACGAATGTAGTCAATCAGTTGCTCTTCAATCAGCTGCTTACAATCCCAGATGCTGTTAAACACTTCCCCTACCGCAATTGGCGTGATGGTGTGCTGACGAATTAAGCGGAAACATGCCTGATTCTCCGCCGGAGTGGGATCTTCCATCCAGAACAGACGGTAATCTTCGATGCTCTTACCAAAACGGGCCGCTTCAATCGGCGTCAGGCGGTGATGCATGTCATGAAGTAAGTGCTCGTTGAAGCCAAATTTTTCCCGCACGGCGGCAAACAACTGCGGCGTAAAATCAAGGTATTTTTCTGTTGACCATAGCTGTTCTTCCGGCCACTGGCCTTTGGTCGCAGGTTCGTAGGCCTGGCCTTTACCTTTCGCCATCCCGTAGGTGGTTTTCATACCCGGCACCCCGCACTGTACGCGAATGGCCTTGAACCCCATCTCTTTATGACGCGCATAATCATCAAGCACTTCATCAATCGAATGACCGGTGGTATGGCAGTAAACCATCACGCCTTCCCGCGATGCTCCCCCCAGCAATTGATACAACGGCATGCCCGCCGCTTTGGCCTTAATATCCCACAGCGCCATATCGATGGCGGAAATCGCCGACACCGTTACCGGCCCACGACGCCAGTAAGCGCCCTTGTAGAAAAACTGCCAGATATCTTCAATACGGTGCGCATCACGCCCCACCAGTTGCGGACAAAGGTGATCCCGTAAATACGATGCAACGGACAGCTCGCGGCCGTTCAGCGTGGCGTCACCTAAGCCGACGATGCCATCATCCGTGGTGATCTTAAGAGTGACAAAGTTACGTCCCGGACAGGTGACGAAAACTTCAGCGGCAACGATCTTCATTTCTTATTCCTTACTTCTGTGCGGTTAGTAGAGAAAATTAAATCATCAGACCTACTACCATACAAGTATAACGATCAAAAAACATGCTGCCGATCACGTTATCTCGTAAGGCAAAAAAAGAAGAAAAAAGAAAAAATCAAGCAGCCCGTTGAGGAAAAACATAACAATAAAAGCAACCGGGACAGTATCTTCTGCCCCTCGTCTTAACCGCGAAAACGCACTATGCGCGCCCCCAGCCCGCGACAATGATCAGCATCCCGCACAGCGCAATCAGCGCGCCAGCCCAGTCATAATGGCTGAGTTTTACGCCATCGACGAAACGCAACCACAGCAGCGCGGTGCAAACATAAACCCCGCCGTAAGCAGCATATACACGGCCGCTGGCTTCCGGGTGAAGCGTGAGAAGCCAGACAAACAGCGTCAGCGCCACGCCGGTCGGCAGCAGCAACCAGGGGGTCGCCCCGCGTTTTAACCATAACCAGGGGAGATAACAACCAATGATTTCACACAGCGCAGTAGCAAAGAAAAGCAGCGTCGTTTTTAACATTCAAAGATTCATGAGTTTAATAATCGTTAACACATTCTACGCAATAATAACCGCAGGTTACTCTGTTTTGTCGGATATGCTGCCGAAAAGAGATATAGTAAACTGAGTCGAAGGGGATCACTTAAAGGAAATCGTGATGAATATGACACTGAACAAACGCTGGTGCCTGACCGCCCTGCTGGCAATGAGCGCGATGGTCTTTACCGCATCGTCATTTGCCAAAACCGACACGCTGGTGATTGAGTCCGGCGATAGCGCCCAAAGCCGCCAGCAGGCCGCAATGGAAAAAGAACAGTGGAACGATACCCGTTCTTTACGCCAGAAGGTCAACAAACGCGTAGAGAAAGAGTGGGACAAAGCCGACGTGGCTTTTGATGCCCAGGACAATTGCCAGAAGAGCGCGAACGTTAACGCCTACTGGGAACCTAATACCCTGCGCTGCCTTGATCGTCGTACTGGCCGCGTTATCACGCCGTAATATCTGGCGCCTGCGGGCGCCATCATTCATCCCCGCACAAACGCACAGGAATTCCCATGACTGACGCTTATCACGTCAAACTCCGCCCGCTCGAACGCGAAGACCTGCGTTTCGTCCATCAGCTCGACAACAACGCCAGCGTCATGCGCTACTGGTTTGAAGAACCCTATGAAGCCTTTGTAGAGCTTTCTGACCTGTATGATAAACATATCCACGATCAAAGTGAGCGCCGCTTTGTTATTGAATGCGACGAACAGAAGGCTGGTCTGGTTGAACTGGTGGAAATTAACCATGTTCACCGCCGCGCTGAATTCCAGATAATTATCTCCCCGGATTATCAGGGAAAAGGCCTGGCCACCCGCGCGGCGAAACTGGCGATGGACTACGGTTTTATGGTGCTCAACCTCTATAAGCTGTACCTCATCGTGGATAAAGAGAATGAAAAAGCGATCCATATCTACCGCAAACTCGGTTTTATGGTGGAAGGCGAACTGATTCACGAATTCTTTATTAACGGTGAATACCGCAACACCATCCGCATGTGCCTGTTCCAGCACCAGTACCTGGCAGAGCATAAAACGCCGGGCCAGACGCTGCTGAAGCCAACGGCTCAGTAATACTCAATGCTATTTTTGATGGTATAACGGCGTGTTACCGACGGCTGTACGCTGTCATCGATGACCTGAAGCTCGCAGCTGACCGGGTTGTCATGGCTATCGTAATCACAGGTCTGATTCACGTGGCCCAACGTGCGATGGTTGAACATGCTTACTGCGGTATAGTCCAGTTTTTTCCGCGGATCGGCGGATGGGGTTGAGCTCACCGTCAAACGATCATCGTTAGCAACCGTCGTTTTACCTAACGGATAGCCTTCGCTATCGTAGCGGTATGTCGTGACGCTCGCCCCGGCACGGGCGGTGGCGACGAACCCGTTATCATCGGTTTCCCACAACACGCCCGCCGATGGCATCTCCGCCAGTTGGCATTTCCCCTGCAAACGCAGGCGCTTTTCATGACTTTGCGCATCAAGATAGTAGTTAGCGTCAAGGACTAAAACCGCGCCGGTGCGATTCTCCCGATCCTGAAACGCCAGCAGATCGAAACAGCCTTCACGGGACAGGCGCCCTTTCACCCACTTCACTTCTTCATCGTGTTGATTATACAGTTTCTGGCTAAACGCTTTCACTGGCCCGCGTAGCGGATCGAATTCAAACTCATTGGAAAAGCTGGCCATTTCCGGCGTAAACGCCTGCGGCGGCGCTTTTTCATCACAGCCGCTGAGTGCCCATATTGCCATTAGCAGAAAAAATCGTATTTTCACCTGCGATTCCTTTTTTGCATCATACAATCATATTAGCAAATACAATTGTTTACCTGACTTCTGCTATGCTTAAAATCTGGATAATATCAATCAGGAGTTTGTGATGAAACGTTCCCCCTGGCTATGCGCGGCACTGCTGCTGGGTTCGGCATCCGCTTTGGCTGCGCCGAACTCATGCGAACGGGTTAAAAACGAGATTCAGCAAAAAATCATCAATAACGGCGTTCCCGCCTCTGGCTTCAGCCTGACGATTGTGCCGAGCGATCAACCCGATCAGCCCGGGGCGCAAGTTGTTGGCCATTGCGCCAATGATACCTTTAAAATCATCTACACTCGCGACAGCGACGCGCAGTAACCCCGCCGTTTTGTTGTATACCCAAAATAATTTGAGTTGCGTGAAGGCGGCAAGTGAGAGAATCCCCAGGAGCTTACAGGAGTAAGTGACTGGGGTGTACGAACGTAGCCAACGCACAAGCAACTTGACGTATGACGGGTATAAAGGTCTTATCCCTCGGTTGACCGGGGATAAGATCTGCCTGACCCCTTTTAAGTATGATTTCTCACTCTACATGCTGAACAGCAGCAGTGTCGTTGCATGCGCATTATAACAAGATCATGGAGTGAGAAATGTCTAATCATGAAAATCACGGCGGGGTTAGCCGTCGAACGCTAATTAAATCATCGGCTCTTGGTTCCCTGGCCCTTGCGGCTGGCGGCCTGTCGTTGCCTTTCAGTTTGCGCAACGCCGCCGCTGCCGTACAGGACGCCACGCGCGGCGAGGAACGCATTGTCTGGGGCGCCTGTTCGGTCAACTGCGGTAGCCGCTGCGCCCTGCGTTCGCATGTGCGTGATGACGAAGTTATCTGGGTCGAAACGGATAACACCGGCACGGATATTTATGGCGATCATCAGGTGCGCGCCTGTCTGCGTGGCCGCTCTATTCGCCGACGCATCAACCACCCGGACCGTCTCAATTACCCAATGAAACGCATTGGCAAACGCGGCGAAGGCAAGTTTGCGCGTATCAGTTGGGATGAGGCGCTGGATACGATTGCCGACAATCTCAAAAGAATCGTTCAGGATTACGGTAACGAAGCGGTCTATATTAACTACACCTCCGGGATCGTTGGCGGCAATATAACCCGTTCCTCACCATCGGCCTCCACCGTAAGACGCCTGATGAACTGCTATGGCGGTTCGCTAAATCAGTATGGTACCTATAGCACCGCGCAAATTGCCTGCGCCATGCCCTACACTTACGGCAGCAACCTTGGCAACAGCACCTCCGATATTGAAAACAGCAAACTGGTGGTGATGTTTGGCAATAACCCGGCGGAAACCCGCATGAGCGGCGGTGGTATCACTTATTACTTAGAACAGGCGCGCGCGCGTTCAAACGCGCGAATGATTGTTATCGATCCCCGTTATACCGACACCGCCGCCGGGCGGGAGGATGAGTGGCTGCCAATCCGTCCCGGCACCGACGCCGCGCTGGTAGCGGGGCTCGCCTGGGTTCTGATTAATGAAAACCTGGTTGATCAGCCGTTCCTCGACCACTATTGCATCGGTTACGATGAAAAAACACTGCCGGCTGATGCCCCGGCGAACGGGCATTACAAGGCATATATCCTTGGCGACGGTGATGATGGCATTGCCAAAACCCCGCAATGGGCCTCACGCATCACCGGCATCCCTGCCGACCGCATTGTCAAACTGGCCCGGGAAATCGGCAGCGCTAAGCCTGCCTATATTTGCCAGGGATGGGGGCCTCAGCGCCAGGCTAACGGTGAGCTGACCGCCCGCGCCATCGCCATGTTACCCATACTCACCGGCAACGTTGGCATTAGCGGCGGCAACAGCGGCGCGCGCGAATCCACGTATACCATCACCATTGAACGGCTACCGGTGCTGGAAAATCCGGTGAAAACCGCTATCTCCTGCTTTAGCTGGACCGACGCCATCGCGCGCGGCCCGGAAATGACCGCCACCCGCGACGGCGTGCGCGGTAAGGATAAGCTGGATGTGCCGATTAAATTCCTCTGGAACTACGCCGGTAACACCATCACCAACCAGCACTCCGATATTAATAAGACTCACACGATCCTGCAGGATGAGAGCAAATGCGAGATGATCGTGGTTATCGAAAACTTTATGACCTCATCGGCAAAATACGCCGACATCCTGCTGCCGGACCTGATGACCGTGGAGCAAGAAGATATCATCCCTAACGATTATGCCGGTAACATGGGCTATCTTATTTTCAGTCAACCGGTCACCTCTGCCAAATTCGAACGCAAGCCAATCTACTGGATCCTCAGCGAAGTGGCGAAACGTCTTGGCGATGATATCTATCAGAAATTTACCGAAGGCCGCACCCAGGAGCAGTGGCTACGCTATCTGTATGCAAAAATGCTGGCCAGAGATCCCGCGCTGCCGGGCTATGACGAACTGAAAAAAATGGGGATTTACAAACGTAAAGATCCCAACGGTCATTTTGTTGCCTATCGTGATTTCCGCGAAGACCCCATTGCCAACCCGTTAAAAACCCCCTCGGGTAAAATCGAAATTTACGCCAGCCGCCTGGCGGACATTGCCGCGACATGGCAACTGGAAAAGGACGAGACCATCAGCCCGCTGCCGATCTACGCCGCCACCTTCGAAGGCTGGGATGACCCGTTGCGCGATAAGTTTCCGCTGCAACTGTTTGGCTTCCACTATAAAGCACGCACCCACTCCAGCTATGGCAACGTTGATGTGCTCCAGGCCGCCTGCCGCCAGGAAGTGTGGATTAACCCGCTGGATGCTGAAAAACGCGGGATCCAAAACGGCGATATGGTGCGCGTATTCAACACCCGCGGCGAGTTACGTATCCCGGCTAAAGTCACCCCGCGGATCATGCCCGGCGTGTCGGCAATGGGCCAGGGAGCCTGGCATGACGCCAATATGAACGGCGATCGCGTCGATTACGGCTCCTGTATCAATACGCTGACCACTCAGCGTCCTTCACCGCTGGCGAAAGGCAATCCGCAGCACACCAATCTGGTCGAAATCGAGAAGGTTTAAGGAGTAAACCATGAGCGTTCAATATGGATTTTTTATCGATTCCGCCCGCTGTACCGGTTGTAAAACCTGCGAGCTGGCCTGTAAGGATTATAAAAACTTAACCCCTGACGTCAGCTTTCGCCGCATCTATGAGTATGCCGGCGGCGACTGGCTGGAAGATAACGGCGTCTGGAATCAAAACGTCTTCGCCTATTACCTCTCCATCGCCTGTAACCACTGCGAAGACCCGGCCTGCACGAAAGTGTGTCCCAGCGGAGCAATGCATAAACGCGATGACGGTTTTGTGGTGGTGGATGAAGCGGTCTGTATCGGCTGCCGCTACTGCCATATGGCCTGTCCGTACGGCGCACCGCAGTACAATGCGACAAAAGGCCATATGACAAAATGCGACGGCTGCTACGACAGAGTCGCCGAAGGTAAAAAGCCGATTTGCGTCGAGTCCTGCCCGCTGCGGGCGCTCGACTTTGGCCCGATCGATGCGCTACGTGAAAAATACGGCCCGCTTTCCGCCGTCGCGCCGCTGCCATCTGCGCACTTCACCAGGCCGAGTATTGTCATCAGGCCAAACGTTAATGCGCGCCCTTGCGGCGATACCACCGGCTATCTGGCCAATCCAGAGGAGGTTTAAAATGGGAAATGGATGGCATGAATGGCCGCTGGTGCTCTTTACGGTACTGGGGCAAAGCGTTGCCGGCGTAATGATCGTGGCCGGGCCTGGCTGGCTATCGCTGAATAATAACACCGACGCCCGCCAGCGCCTGGTGCGCAGCATGTTTTTTATCTGGCTGTTGATGGGAGTGGGTTTTCTGGCGTCAGTCCTTCATCTCGGTTCACCGTTCCGGGCATTTAATTCCCTTAACCGCATCGGGTCATCGGCATTAAGTAATGAAATTGCCGCTGGGGCGCTCTTCTTCGCGGCAGGCGGAATCTGGTGGCTACTCAGCTTTCTCGGAAAAATGCCGCGGATGTTGGCAAAAACCTGGCTCCTGATCACCATGCTGCTCGGCTGCCTGTTCGTCCTTGCAATGACCCTGGTGTACCAAATCGATACCGTTCCCACCTGGTATAATGGCTATACCACCGCCGCATTCTTCCTGACGATGCTACTCTGCGGGCCGCTGTTTGCCGCCCTGCTGTTGCGCATGGCCAACGTGACGTTCAACGGTACAGTGTTCGCCTCCATCAGCACTTTCGCACTGCTGGCAAGCCTCGCGGTTGTCATTTTGCAAAGTAGCGAACTGGCGAGCATTCACAGTTCCGTGCAACAGGCCAGCAAGCTGTTGCCAGATTATGGCTGGCTGCAAACATTACGCTTCGTCCTGTTGACGCTGGGTCTTGGCTGCTGGATCTGCCCGCTGGCAAGGCGGAAAACGCCACAGATAGTCAGCTTACTGTCCGGCCTGATACTGGTATTACTCGGCGAGTTTATCGGCCGCGGCCTGTTTTATGGCCTGCATATGACGGTCGGCACAGCCATTGCCGGTTAAGCAACTGAGTCACCTGATAAGGAACAATAGAACCATGCAATCCGATGACCGTAACGCAATCTCTTTAAGCGCCCGTACGCTGGGCGCGTTGTTTACTTTTGCTCCGGATAGCGAGCAGGCGGCCCCCTTAGTGGCCGCCCTGCGCGATGGCAGTTGGCGAAGTCAGTGGCCCTGGTCGGTCCCGGACATTCTGGCGGCGCAGTTCGCTGTTGTCGACGAGGAACCGTTGCCCGAGGCCTGGCAACGGTTGTTTATCGGCCCGTGGGCTTTGCCCGCGCCGCCGTGGGGCTCGGTCTGGCTGGATAAAGAGAGCGTGTTGTTCGGCGACTCAACGCTGGAGTTGCGTGAGTGGATGCGGGCGAACGGCATCAGTCTGGCGGCGCAACGCACAGAACCTGAAGACCACTTCGGGACGCTGCTGCTGCTGGCCGCCTGGCTCTGCGAGTCCGGTCAGGATGAAACCTTCTCCCAGCTTCTTGCCTGGCACCTGCTTCCGTGGTCAGGCCGCTTTTTAAGCGTATTTGTCGCCGACGCGGGAAACGCTTTTTATCAGGCGCTGGGCATGTTGGCGCAAGAAACGCTGGCACACTGGCAGACGCAACTGTCCTGCGCGGTGGCTGAAAAACCCCTCTACCGTTAAACCGTGCATCATGCCTGTCAGGCAGGCATGATGTTTTTGTGACAATGTCACGTATTCACATTTATACACGTTTATCCATGCTTATAGCTTTTGCGTATATTCTTATTTCCCAGCACAATAAGCCTCTGTTTCCTGTTAATCGTATCCACTGATGCAACGTCTCCATAGCTATCCTGATCTTCAGGTGATGTTCCGTCGCTTATTGTTTGCCATGTTAGTCGGCGCCTTTGCCGCGCTGGCGGTCGCCCTGTTTCGCCATGCGATGGTCGGACTGGAAGACCTGTTTCTGGACAATGACAGCGGCAGCCTGGTCAATGCCGCAAAGGCGCTTCCCTGGTGGCGTCGGCTGTTAACTCCGGCGCTTGGCGGCCTGGGCGCAGGCATTCTGCTTTGGCTCTGGCAACGCCGGACGGTCGATCGGCCGCATGCGCCGACCGATTATATGGAAGCCCTTGAGACAGGTGACGGCGTGTTTGATACGCCAGCCAGCCTGGTGAAGTCGCTGGCCTCCCTGCTGGTGGTGACCACCGGCAGCGCCATTGGCCGCGAGGGGGCGATGATCCTGCTGGCGGCCCTGGCGGCCTCGCTGTTCGCGCGCCGTTTTACCCCCAAAGAAGAATGGAAACTGTGGGTCGCCTGTGGTGCCGCCGCCGGGATGGCCAGCGCTTATCACGCGCCGTTAGCTGGCAGCCTGTTTATCGCTGAGATCTTATTTGGCACGCTGATGCTGGCGTCGCTGGGCCCGGTGGTGATTGCCGCCGTGATCGCCCTGCTACTGACGAATCTGATGAACGGTAGCGCGGCGCCGTTGTATCAGGTTGAATTCCATCAAAACATGGGGGCGACACAATATGCACTGATGCTGGCTACCGGGTTGCTGGCCGGACTGTGCGGCCCTCTGTTCATCAGGCTGATGGGGTTTAGCCATCACTGTTTCGTCCGGCTACGCCTTTCACCGCCGTGGCAACTGGCGCTGGGCGGCATTATCGTCGGCCTGTTGTCGCTGGTCGCGCCCGCCGTCTGGGGCAACGGCTACAGTGTGGTGCAGCGCTATCTCCTGGCGCCACCGCTCTTCGGCGTGATGCTGATGGTATTCGTCTGCAAGCTATTTGCGGTGCTGGCCAGCAGCGGTTCCGGCGCGCCGGGCGGGATTTTTACGCCGACACTCTTTGTCGGCCTGGGCATTGGTATGTTGTTTGCCAGCCTGACAGGGATCTGGCTACAGGGCGGCGCCGAAATGGCGATCATGATGGGTTTAACCGGCATGGCGGCGTTCCTGGCGGCCACTACTCACGCGCCGATTATGTCAACGCTGATGATATGCGAAATGACCGGACAATACGTTTTACTGCCCGGTTTATTGATTGCCAGCGTACTGGCATCAGTGCTGTCGCGGACGCTATGCCGAGATTCTATCTATCGCCATCACCTCGCCGAGCATCGATAGATCAATATACCGGCCCAGTTCGCGCTGTTCGGCTCGTGGCAAATAAGGCAGTTCGCCGATCAGCGGCGCAGGCAGTTTCTTGCTCAGCACGTCGATAATTTCGGCATAATGCGCCAGACCGGGATTGATGCGGTTAGCGACCCAGCCAATCAGCGGCAAACCGTCATTGGCAATAGCCTGCGCAGTCAGTAAGGCATGATTAATACACCCTTCCTGAATCCCCACCACCATTAATACCGGCAGTTGCTCCTGTACTACCCATTCCGAGAGCGGACGCAGATCGTTCATCAGGCTGCGCCAGCCGCCGGTCCCTTCGACGACCACGTGCTCGACCTGACTGCTCAGACGCTGCAGCCCATCCGACAGCAGGCCGTAGTTGATCGGGAAACTATGCGCCACGCTGCTTTCATCTTCGCTTAATGCGATGGGATTGACAGCATCATACGGTAACGTCAACGACGACACACTCTGTAACACCAGCGCGTCTTTGTTGCGCAATCCGTCCGGCGTCTCTTTGCTACTCTTCGCCACAGGCTTGTACCCGGCGACGCTTTTGCCGCTGGCCGCCAGTGCCTGCAACAGCGCACGAGAAACCACTGTCTTCCCGACAGCGGTGTCAGTACCTGTTATGAAGAAACGCTTAAACATCACTAACCCCACAGTTATGTTGATGAAATATACAGGAGAGAAATAATCAACGGTGGAAAAAGTCTACGCGATGCCATATGAGGTCAGCTTGAGATAGCGCAATTTTTGGTGTGAATATGAAAAAATGTTAACCCTGTAACAGTCGTATCAATAACGATCCGTTATAGAGGGCGTCCTTGACCAGCGCCGCGCCAGCCATCGTACCCCGGTTAGAGAACTGGGTGCTTTCTACCGCGATATGGCGACTGTACGCCGGTAACGACTGCTGCCGAATACAATCAGATATCGCCGGAAACAGGATATCTGACGCCTGGTTAAAGGGGGAACCAATAAGGATTTTTTGCGGATTAAAGAGATTGACCATAATCGCCAGGATCCGTCCGACATGGTTCCCGACGCCGCTGATAATGTCCCGCGCCAGTAGATCCCCCTGCAATGCCGCCTGACATAGCCACTCCACGCTTAACGGCTGCTGATGCAGCATCGAACTCATCGATTTCGCCATTCTCACCCGGGCTAACTCCAGCACGCTCTCCACGCTGGCGATGGTTTCCAGACAGCCGTGGTTGCCGCAATAGCAGCGCTTACCGTAAGGATCGACCTGGGTATGACCGATTTCCACCAGGCTGCTGCTGCCTGCATGCAGCAGGCGACCGTCGGTGATCACGCCTGCGCCGACATTATGATCGATAACCACCTGAATCACATCCCGCGCCCCTCGCGATGCGCCAAACAGCGATTCCGCCATCGTCCAGGCGCTGATATCGTGCTGAATGTAGACCGACACCCCGGTATGATTAGCCAGTATTTCCCCAAGCGGCATATCCTTAACGTCATCATAAAAAGGCATCCGGTGGATGATGCCATTCTCGGTGTCAATAATTCCCGGCATGGTGATGGCGATAGCGGTTAAACGCTCCAGTTTTTTCTGATGGCGTATAAAAAACTGGTCAACATGATCAAGTAATCGCGTCGCAAAAGGTTGCACGTGTTGCAATGCCAGTTCCAGTTGTTCTTCCACCACCAGCGCACTGCTTAAATCCCGCAGCGCAAGGTGGATTTCACCGCGATTAATACGGATGGAAAGATAGTGCCAGGCCTCCGTTTCCACCATCAGCCCCACCGCAGGGCGCCCCCGGCTTCCCGGCTCCTGGATTTCCGTCTCCTGCACCAGGTGCGCTTCCAGCATTTCGCGCACGATTTTCGTGATACTGGCAGGCGCCAGTTGCGCAAAGCGCGAAAGATCGATACGCGAAACCGGGCCAAGCTGATCAATCAGGCGGTAAACAGCGCCCGCATTGGTCTGCTTAATTTGATCGATATGCCCTGGCTGACTGTCCGCTACCACCGTTGACTCCCTTTATTTTCGCGCTTCGAAATAAAATCTGGGCTATGGTGAAGCACTTCAACGTCACTCGTCAAATTTTTGCTTAGCCTTGTGATTTACTGCACATTTTTAAGCGATTTTTGTCTTAAAAAAATCATTCGGCGCTGGCAAGAAGCGATTCACGTAAGCGCTGAGCCGCCAGCCCCTGTTCGTGATGTTTCGACCAGACTAGCCACATTTCCGAGACCGCATCCTGTTCTTTAATCGGCAACCAGCGCATTTCCGGCAACTGAACTCGCTTAAACGAAGCAGGTAAAATGGACACCCCAAGCCCGGCGGCAACCAGTCCGATAATGGTCATCGCCTCCCCCACCTCCTGGGTAATAACCGGCGACAGGCCATAGCGGCGCATTAACCCCAGAATATCGTCGTACAGCCCGGTGCCTACATGGGGATCGAAAAACACGAACGGTTCCCGCGCCAGCTCCCGCAAACTCACGCCGGGCTGGCTGGCCAGCGGATGATCGCAAGGGACCATTGCCAGGAGCGGTTCACGCAAAATTCGTTCCCAGACCAGCGTATCCGGCAGTTGCGTATTACGCATCAGCCCGAGATCGAGCCCGCCTTCGTTAAGCGGCACAATTTGTTCGCGGGTATTGGTTTCCCGGGTCTGGATATGAACATCAGGGTAGCGGCGGCGGAAAGTCGACAGGGTGTCGGATACCGTCTTAATCAACGGCGCTGAAGAGGTAAAACCAATGCGCAATTCGCCGGTTTCGCCATGATGCAGACGGGCGGCCCGCGCGGCGGCATCATCTACCTGAGAGAGGATTTGTCGGCTGTCGGCCAGAAACTGTTTTCCGGCCTCCGTCAGGCTCACGCTACGGTTAGTGCGGGCAAAAAGACGTGCGCCAATTTGCTGTTCGAGAATTTGAATCTGCTGGCTAAGGGGCGGCTGGGAAATGTTTAACCGCGCGGCGGCATGGCCAAAATGCAGCTCTTCAGCCACCGCGATAAAGTAACGCAAATGACGCAGCTCGATATTCATATTTAAAACGTCTTATTTGAGATTATTAATATATTAGACAGAATATTTTGCTTTTCATACCCTTAAATACGTGCAGCGTCTGGCACTTAACACACTGTTTATCACCAAGGATTTTTCCGTGAGTCGTACAACTACCGTTGACACCGTCCCGGCAAGCGATGTCAGCGACATTATCGTTCCTCAGCCAAATCAGTTTATTAAACGCGGTACCCCCCAATTTATTCGTGTCACCCTCGCTCTCTTTTCCGCCGGACTGGCAACCTTTGCGCTGCTCTATTGCGTACAGCCGATCCTGCCGGTGCTCTCCCGCGAATTCGGTATCTCACCGGCCAGCAGCAGTATCTCGCTGTCGATTTCCACCGCCATGCTGGCGATTGGGCTGCTGTTTACCGGCCCGCTTTCCGACGCCATTGGCCGCAAGCAGGTGATGGTGACCGCGCTGGTGCTGGCCTCCTGCTGCTCCCTGCTGTCCACAATGATGTCCGGCTGGCATGGGATCCTGATAATGCGCGCGCTAATTGGCCTGTCGCTGAGCGGCGTCGCGGCGGTCGGTATGACCTATCTGAGTGAAGAGATTCACCCCAGCGTCGTCGCCTTCTCGATGGGGCTTTATATCAGCGGTAACTCTATTGGCGGTATGAGCGGGCGTCTGTTGACCGGGGTGTTTACCGATTTCTTTGGCTGGCGCATTGCGCTGGCGGTAATCAGCGGTTTCGCCCTGGCGGCGGCAATTATGTTCTGGCGTATCCTGCCGGAGTCGCGTCACTTCCGCCCGACCTCGCTGCGGCCTAAATCGTTGCTAATCAACTTTCGCCTGCACTGGCGCGATCGCGGATTGCCGTTGTTGTTCCTCGAAGGTTTTCTGTTAATGGGGTCGTTTGTCACCCTGTTTAACTATATCGGTTATCGACTGATGCTCTCGCCGTGGTCGCTGAGCCAGGCCGTTGTCGGCCTGTTATCAGTGGTCTATTTGACCGGCACCTGGAGTTCGCCAAAAGCCGGCGCCATGTCGGTCCGCTACGGTCGCGGCCCGGTGATGCTGTTCTTTATCGCGGTGATGCTCATCGGCCTGCTGCTCACGTTGTTCTCTTCACTCTGGCTGATTTTTATCGGTATGCTGCTGTTCTCGGCCGGTTTTTTCGCTGCTCACTCGGTAGCCAGTAGCTGGATTGGCCCGCGTGCGCGCCGCGCCCGCGGTCAGGCATCATCGCTCTATTTATTCAGCTACTATGTAGGTTCCAGCGTCGCGGGCACGCTGGGCGGCATCTTCTGGCATAACTACGGCTGGAATGGCGTGGGAGGGTTTATCACCCTGATGCTGATGGTGGCCCTGCTGACCGGCTGGTGTTTGCACAATCGTCTGAAATAGCATTTGTTCACGTGGCCTGAACTGGTCACGTGACTCACCTCTCGCCTCAGTGCTCTACGGCGTAAAAGCGCTGAGGGTAAACCATCAGCCACGCGCCTCCCACCTCGTTATGGGCTGCTGCCGCAGCACCGGCCCGTTATTGCTCATACTCTTCTCTGATTGTCCGCAAGATTTAGGCAGGAAGTTCTCGCATCCCTCGACCTGACGATGGTATCAGGATAGTGTAGAAGCCAACGAATCATTTACTTTTCATTAGCAACATCCCAGAGTGTAACTATGACAAAAAACGAAAACTATCATCTGCTTACTCACACCTTCCAGCGCCTTTCACGCTTTTCGCACCTCTCCGCCATTGCCGGCTGGGATATGTTCACGATGATGCCGCCTGGCGGCAGCGCGGCCCGCAGCGAAGCGTTAGCGGAACTCGGCGTTTTGCAGCATCAGATTCTGACAGATAAAAAAGTAGGGGAATGGCTGAACAACGCGCTTCAGGAAGATCTGAACGATGTCGAACAGGCCAATCTGCGCGAAATGACCCGCCAGTATGAGCAGGCGGCGCTGCTGCCGGAAAGTCTGGTTGAAGCCAGATCGCTGGCGGGAAGCCGCTGCGAGCACGCCTGGCGCAGCCAGCGCCCGGCCAATGACTGGTCAGGGTTTGCCGAAAACCTGCGTGAAGTGGTCAGGCTCAGCCGCGAAGAGGCGCAAATCCGGGCCGCAGCAAAAGGCTGTTCCCGCTATGATGCGCTGCTGGATATCTTTGAGCCAGATATGACCAGCGCGCGGCTTGACGTCCTGTTCGCCGATCTTAAATCCTGGCTTCCCTCGCTGCTGGCACAGGTTGTGGAGAAGCAGGCGCATACGCCGCTCATCGCGCCAGAGGGGCCGTTCCCGATTGCCGACCAGCGTGAACTGGGGCTGGAAACGATGCGCGTACTGGGGTTTGATTTTGACAGCGGGCGCCTGGATATCAGCGCCCATCCGTTCTGCGGCGGCGTGCCGCAGGATGTCCGCATCACCACCCGTTACAATGAAAATGACCTGCTCAGCGCCCTGTTTGGCGTGATTCATGAAACCGGCCACGCGCGCTATGAACAAAATCTGCCGCGTAACTGGCTCGGTCAGCCCATCGCCCATGCCCGTTCGACGGCAATCCACGAGTCGCAAAGCCTGTTTTTTGAAATGCAACTTGGCCGCAGCACCCCCTTCCTGCAGCGCCTGCTGCCTACGGTACGCCAGTACTTCGGCGATCAACCGGCCTTTAATCAGCAGAACTTCATTGCCTGGAATCAGCGCGTCAAACCAGGCTTTATCCGCGTCGATGCCGATGAAGTGAGCTACCCGGCACATATTATTCTGCGTTACGAAATCGAACGCCCATTGATTGATGGCGAAATCGAGGTCGATGATATTCCGGCTTTATGGGATGAAAAAATGCAGCACTGGCTCGGGCTGTCCACCAACGGCAACTACCGCGATGGTTGTATGCAGGATATCCACTGGACTGACGGCGGCTTTGGCTACTTCCCGTCTTATACCTTAGGGGCAATGTACGCCGCTCAACTGATGGCATCGGCCAAACGCGCCCTGCCGAAGTTAGAAAGCGACATCGCCAGCGGCAACCTTAGCGCCCTTTTCGACTGGCTGCGGCAGAATATCTGGCAGCACGGTAGCCGTTTCAGCACCTCACAGTTGATTCAACATGCTACCGGGGAAGACCTTAACAGCGACTTTTTCCGCCAGCACCTCATCGCGCGCTATCTTTAATTTCTCCGGCGTCGGGCTCAGCCTGACGCCGTGTCTCTCTTTGTCGCACGAGATTGTACATACCGTTACACGCCGATACCAAACACTCACGGAAACCCCGAAAAGACAAGCATATAGTTATTTCAACGGCCCCGCAGTGGGGTTGAAATGAAGAAACCTTTTCGAGGATATCAGAATGAATAAAGTATTAGCTCTGGTCGTTGCCGCTGCTATGGGTCTGTCATCTGCTGCTTTCGCTGCCGACGCGGCCACCACCACCACCACGGCTCCGGCTGCTGCAACTCACAGCACCACCGCTAAAGTGGTTCACCACAAGAAACACAAAAAAGCGGTTAAACCGGCAGCAGAGCAGAAAGCACAGGCTGCTAAAAAACACAAAAAAGTAAAAGCTAAACCTGCTGCAACCCAGAAAGCGCAGGCTGCTAAAAAACACAAAAAAATCACCAAGCATCACGCCGCTAAACCGGCGACACAACCGGCTGCTTAATCTCCACGGTTAGGTTGTTAGGTTGGTTGACATCAGATCGGCGCTGTCTCCTTCAGCGCCGTTTTTTCTGGAGAGCACCCATGCTGCAGCGCTATCGTTTTGAGCTCATCCTGATCCTGCTGATTATCTGCGCGCTGGTCGCCAGCCGTTTTTTTCTCGACTAAATACTGATACCTGCCAGAAGCAACCAGAAAATCCCCGGTCGCTGTTAAACGTTCGGGTTGCATCCGCAACGGTCACATGTCCTCAACGTCCCCTCCCTCGCGGATCAAAGCCTGATTACAGAACGTGAACGGCCTTAACCAGTAGATAACCGGTAGCGCCCCAGATCATCGCAGACGCCAGCGAAACATAGACTAATGCGCGAATACCTTGTTTAGACATCGATCCTCCCGTACAACGGATATAAGAAATTGCCGGTATCATCGCCGGGCTAACATCACTGTTTGCTCAACAAGGTCGTCGCAATCACACTGTTTACGGTGAGAAAATGTTTCGCTTTTAACGTCATTCATAAACACGTAAAGAAATGCTCTTTTCCGCTAAAGTTATCTCTTTTTTCGCAATGGTTACACTAACCGGCGCTCAGAGAACGCGCATATTGATATTGCGTTATTTCTCACGGACTCTCGTACGTTCGGATACACGATTTATATTGCTTCCACTTCCTTTTTCTGCGGAAATAGCGCTAACGGAAATCGACGTTAAACTATTGAAATCACGCCATTCGCCTGATTGTCACCGGCGACTTTTGCTGATTTTTCCTGCCGTTCGGCTTGATTGGAATTATTCTTAACTTTCATAAACTTAAATCTGCTGCTACTTTCAATATACAGAATTATCTCCCCTGAGAGTGATATGCGTAGAGACGTACTGTTATTACTGTGTTCAATTTGCCTGCTGCCTTCGTGGGTCCTGGCTGACGACGATGGCATGAGTGCAAAAGATATTAAAACGTTATTTTTCGGTCACGATAACCGTAAACCGGTAAGCACGCCGGCTGATGATCCCTGGGATGCCATTGGGCAACTGGAAACCGCCAGCGGCAATCTCTGCACCGCCACGCTTATCTCTCCTCATCTGGCCCTCACCGCCGGACACTGCCTGCTTACGCCACCCAACGGTAAACCGGATAAACCTGTCGCGTTGCGCTTTATCTCACACAAGGGGCGCTGGGTTTACGAAATTCACGGGATTGAAGGCCGCGTTACGCCATCACTGGCAAAGCGGCTTAAAGCCGATGGCGACGGCTGGATAGTGCCAACGACAGCGGCGCCCTGGGACTTCGGCCTTATCATGATCCGCTATGCGCCGTCCGGGATTACGCCGGTGCCGATTTTTAGCGGCACGAAAGCCGAGCTGACCGCCGCGCTGAAAACCGCAGAACGTAAAGTGACTCAGGCAGGCTATCCGGAAGATCATCTGGATAACCTTTACGCGCATGAGGATTGCGTGGTGACCGGCTGGGCACAGAGTTCGGTCCTCTCCCATCAATGCGATACCCTGCCGGGGGACAGTGGCTCGCCGCTGTTGCTAAAAACGGCTAACGGCTGGCAGGTCATTGCGGTACAGAGCTCAGCGCCTGGCGCAAAAGATCGATGGCGAGCCGATAACCGCGCCATCGCCGTTACCGGTTTTCGCGACAAACTGGAAGCGCTGGCCGCCCAATAAGTGGCCAGCCCTGCCGTTGATTTATCTGCAATAACAGAGTGAAATCGTGCTTCTGAGCCAAAGCCCGGTATTTCACCAGATTCAGGCAAGTTTAATTAAGACCATGCCCGCCACCAGCAGGATTAAACCGATCCAGCCTTTCCTGTTCAGACGCTGACCAAACAGTATCCACCCGGCGGCAATGGTTACTGCGATACCAAAACCGCCCCACAGCGCGTAGGCTACCGACAAATCAATCCCTTTGACCGCCTGCGAAAGTGCGCTAAAGGCGCCGAGGACTGCCGCCAGCGACATCATGCCGTACAATTTGCGGCGAAAGCCATCAGAAAACTTCAGAAACACGTTGGCAATAATTTCCAGTACAATAGCCAGCGCCAGCCAGGCGGCGTGAACCCACTCAAACTGTTGTGGCATGACGGCCCTCCTTACACGGACTCACGGCTTTCTGCGTCCCGGATTTAATCAATACAATTCCGGCAATCAGCGTGATCAAACCGGCGATTTTTATTGTTGACAGTGCCTCATCAAACAGCAGAACGCTGAAAATAGTGATCAGTAAAATACCTGTCCCTTCCCATAAGGCATAAGCCACGCCGAGGGCGATTTTTTTCACCGCGAAAGCCAGAAAAATATAAGAGAGCGTGATCATCACCAGCATTAAAATAAATCCCGAATGACCACCGCTGACACCCGCCCATTTCATCGACAAGGTGCCGGTAATTTCAGCAACGATGGCAAGCGCTAATAAAAGCCAATAAAACATGATCCCTTCTCCTGCTTGAGAATATAATTCGTTGCGGTTTACGGCGTCGTAAACCGGAAAAATATCGACGTTATTTTAGCCGTGCGCGAAGCGCCAGCTCAGGCAGAAAGAAGAAGACTAAAGCGCCGAGCGCCAGTGCTGTTCGCCAGAAAAACAGGCGTTAAAGAGGGAAACTACAGGGTGATGGGAAATATACATCCTGAACTGATTGTCCATAAAATTACAATTATCCGCGGGATTGCTTCTCGTCATTTGCGGATGGAAATTGTCCTCAGTCGTTATACACCCGGAGATTTGTACCATAATGTCACATTTAACTCAAAGTCTTTGCAGTTCTTTACTGCGGATATTTGATTTTGATTAGTTTTTCTCTTGTCGCCTGCCATTATGATGGCGCCCCATCGATTATTTATTACAGGCGGCTTTTTGAGGGAGCACAGGCGAATTAGGTAGCAAAAGCATTGAGACACTGACTTTAGTAACGTCTACAATGGCTCATATTAAACTCCATTTTTCTCGCGCAGGGAACGGTATGGCGAAACCCATCATCACGCTTAACGGCTTAAAAATAGTCATCATGCTCGGCATGCTGGTTATCATCCTCACCGGCATTCGCTTCGCGGCGGATATCATCGTGCCCTTCGTCCTGGCGCTCTTTCTGGCGGTGGTGATTAATCCCCTGGTCCAGTTGATGGTGCGCTGCCGGGTGCCGCGGGTGCTGGCTATTTCGCTGCTGGTGGGCGTGATTGTCCTGCTGGCGGTGGTGCTGCTGGCTTCGCTCGGCACGTCGCTAAATGAACTGGCGCGTACCCTGCCGCAATATCGCAATTATCTCTATGAACCGATGCAGACCGTTGCGCCGTGGTTACAGCGTTTCGGTTTTACTGTTTCTGTGGTTGAGCTTAATAAGTATATTGACCCGAATGCGGTCATGACGCTGGTTACCAGTCTGCTTACCCAGCTTTCCAATGCCATGTCCTCTATCTTTCTGCTGCTGCTGACGGTGGTGTTTATGCTGCTGGAAGTGCCACAGCTTCCCGCCAAGCTGCAACAGCTGATGTCGCGACCGGTGGAAGGTATGGGGGCGATTCAGCGCGCGCTGGATAGCGTCTCCCACTATCTGGTATTAAAAACGGCCATCAGCCTGGTCACCGGTCTGGTGGTCTGGGGAATGCTGGTGCTGCTGGACGTCCGTTTCGCCTTTATGTGGGGGCTGCTGGCTTTTGCGCTCAACTATATTCCCAATATTGGTTCCGTTCTCGCGGCGATCCCGCCAATTTTACAGGTACTGGTGTTTGGCGGCCTGTACGACGCGCTGGTGGTGCTGGCGGGCTACCTCGTCATTAACCTGGTGTTCGGCAACATCCTCGAACCGAGAATTATGGGACGCGGGCTGGGACTGTCGACGCTGGTGGTCTTCCTGTCATTGATCTTCTGGGGCTGGCTGTTAGGCCCTGTTGGTATGCTGCTCTCAGTACCGCTAACGATTATCGTCAAAATCGCCCTCGAACAGACGGTAGCCGGGCAAGGCATCGCCTACCTGCTAAGCGATTTGAGCAAAGATTAATTCGAAAACAAATGGTTAACACCTGGCGCATATTCCGCCGGATGACGGCTAATGCTGTCCGGCCTGCGTGAGCTACGCAAAAATTCCCTCTCCATTTTCTCTCTACGGGCCGCCCGGCCCGTAGAGCAACGCTTCTCCCTCATTATTGATCTCCCTCACATCTTTCGCCTGCTAATTATTACTCTCAGGCTAATAATTTGCTGCGAGCCTTAATTGATGCGTGCCGCGCCGGGACGCACACTAACTTCCACAGCAGGCAATCAAAACGATTTGTCGAATCAGGAGGTTAATAATGAATGCCGAACAAACGACGGGGCGAGTCTGGAACCGCCGCCGTACGGAAAAACAGCGGCGACTGACCGAGGCCGGGATCTCAGGCAAGGTGATCCCCGGCGATCGGCTGGTTGCCGTACTGGAACATCTGCTGGCCCCCGGGGATCGGGTGGTGCTGGAAGGCAACAACCAGAAACAAGCGGATTTCCTCTCCCGGATGCTGGCGGAAGTCAACCCGCAAAAAATCCATGACCTGCATATGATTATGCCAAGCGTCGGGCGCAGCGAGCACCTGGATCTCTTTGAAAAAGGTATCGCCCGTAAGCTCGATTTCTCCTTCTCCGGTACCCAGAGTCTGCGGATTTCACAACTGCTGGAAGATGGCTTACTGGAAATCGGCGCGATCCACACCTACATCGAACTCTACTCGCGTCTGTATGTCGACCTGTCGCCAAACGTGGCGCTGATCGCCGGTTATAAAGCCGATCGCAAAGGCAATCTTTACACCGGGCCGAGCACCGAAGATACCCCCGCGCTGGTTGAAGCCGCCGCTTTCCATGACGGTATCGTCATTGCGCAGGTTAATGAACTGGTGGATGACGAATGCGACCTGCCGCGGGTGGACATTCCCGGCTCGTGGATTGATTACGTCGTTGTCGCCGATAAACCGTTCTTTATCGAACCGTTGTTTACCCGCGACCCGCGCCTGATCAAGCAAGAACATATCCTGATGGCGATGATGGCGATTAAAGGTATCTATGCCGAACATCAGGTGCAGTCGCTGAACCACGGTATCGGCTTTAACACCGCCGCTATCGAACTGCTGCTGCCTACCTACGGCGAACAGCTCGGTCTGAAGGGTAAAATCTGTAAACACTGGACGCTGAATCCGCATCCCACCCTTATCCCGGCCATCGAAAGCGGTTGGGTAGAAAGCGTGCACTGCTTCGGCGGCGAACTGGGCATGGAAGAGTATATTCGCGCGCGGCCGGATATCTTCTTCACCGGCGCCGATGGCTCCATGCGCTCCAACCGCGCCTTCTGCCAGTTGGCGGGCCAGTACGCGGTAGATATGTTTATCGGTTCCACGCTGCAAATTGATGGCTACGCCAATTCATCAACCGTGACTCGCGGGCGCCTCTCCGGCTTCGGCGGCGCGCCGAATATGGGCCACGACCCGCACGGCCGCCGCCACGCCACGCCGGCATGGTTAAACATGATCACCGAACCGGACCCGATGCAGCGGGGTAAAAAGCTGGTCGTACAGATGGTGGAAACCTTCCAGGCGGGCGTCAAACCCACCTTCGTGGAAAAACTCGACGCCGTTGACGTCGCCAGAAGCGCCGGAATGCCGCTGGCGCCGGTAATGATTTACGGCGATGACGTCACCCACGTTCTGACCGAGGAAGGCATTGCCTATCTCTATCGCGCGGAAAGCCTTGAAGAGCGCCGGGCAATGGTTGCGGCCGTCGCGGGTATCACCGATATCGGCCTCGGGGTCGACGCCAGACGCGTGGCCGGGCTGCGCCGTAGCGGCAAAGTCGTCTATCCGGAAGATATCGCGATTCGTCGCAGTGACGCCACCCGCTCGCTACTCGCGGCCGGTAGCGTGGCCGACCTGGTGGAGTGGTCTGACGGCCTTTACAACCCACCGGCAAAATTCCGGAGCTGGTAATGAAAAAACTCTCTCCCCAATTCGCCGAATCGCGGACCCGCTGGCTGGCGCATACCGCCAGCGCCTGTCTGGTCGCCGAAGCCCGCCTGAGTCCGAAACCCGGTCTGGTCGATCGGCGCGGCAGCGGTGCCCATCAGGATCTGAATCTGGCGCTGATGGAACGCTCGGCCCGTAGTCTGAAACCAACGTTTCACGCCCTGGCCCAACAAAGCTGGCTGCGTCCGGCCGATGTCGCCCTGCGCGAGACGATTGGTCGCCTGGGGCGCGAAGGTGAAGCCCGAATGATGCAGGTAACGTCGGGGGTAAATACCCATCGGGGCGCGATCTGGGCGCTCGGTCTGCTGGTCAGCGCCACGGCCATGCTGGGGGGAGACGCTCATGCACAGAGGATTGCGGAAACCGCCGCCGCCCTCGCCCGTTTGCCGGACGTCTGCGCGCCAAAAACCTTCAGTAAGGGTCTGCGCGCCAGCCGCCGCTGGCAGGTACCCGGCGCGCGGGAAGAAGCACAGCGCGCGTTTCCGCACATCACCACCCTGGCGCTGCCGCAGTTATTGCGCAGCCGTGCTCAGGGGGCCAGTGAGCCGCAGGCCCGGCTTGACGCGCTGATGGCGATTATGACTTCGCTTAGCGATACCTGCGTGCTCTCCCGCGCCGGAATGGCGGGCCTTGAAGCCATGCGGTACGGCGCGGGCGAAGTGCTGGCCGCCGGAGGATGTGCGACGGCGTCGGGTCGGGCCGCGCTGGCGCGTCTTGATGCGCAGATGCTGGCGCAGAACGCCTCACCGGGTGGCGCGGCCGATCTCCTTGCCGCCACCCTGTTTCTCGATCGGGTTTCCGCCTAACGCATTCAGAGGATGTTATGGAACAGATTAAATTTTCACTTCCTGCCAACCGCGCCCTCAGCGGCAAAGCGCTGGCAGGCGTTGTAGGCTCTGGCGATATGGAAGTGCTCTATACCGCCGGAGAGAGCGATACGCTCGACGTCGAGATCACCACCTCCGTGGATAACAGCCAGGCCCGCTGGCACGCATTGTTCGAACGGCTGAACCTGATTAACGGCCTGCCCGGCGGACAACTGGTCATCCACGACTTTGGCGCCACCCCCGGCGTCGCACGGATCCGTATTGAACAGGTTTTTGAGGAGGTGACTTATGCGTAACGATTGCAGTTTCATTGAACTGCGCGCCCGCGAACGCGCCCGTACTCTGCTGGATGACGGCAGCTATCGCGAACTGCTGGACCCGTTCGAAGGCATTATGTCGCCATGGCTTGGCGCGCAGGGTATCGTCCCGCAGTCCGACGACGGCATGGTGGTGGCAAAAGGCACCATTAACGGCCGACCGGCGGTCGTTGTCGCCATCGAGGGAACCTTTCAGGGCGGGAGCATGGGCGAAGTTTCCGGCGCCAAAATGGCCGCCGCCCTTGAACTGGCGGCGGAAGATAACCGCAACGGCATTCCCACCCTGGCGGTACTGTGTCTGGAAACCGGCGGCGTGCGCCTGCAGGAAGCCAATCTGGGGCTTGCCGCCATCGCCGATATTCATGCCGCGATTGTCGACCTGCGTCGCTATACCCCGGTGGTCGGTATTGTCGCCGGCACCGTCGGCTGCTTCGGCGGCATGTCCATCGCCGCGGCGCTGTGCAGCTACCTGATCGTCACCCGCGAAGCCCGCCTCGGTCTCAACGGGCCACAGGTTATCGAACAGGAGGCCGGGATTGAAGAGTACGACTCCCGCGACCGGCCATTTATCTGGAGCATGACCGGCGGTGAAATTCGCTATGCCAGCGGCCTGGTGGATGCCCTGGTGGCTGACGGCGTCAATGCGGTGAAAACGGCCATGAACGAGGCAATTGCCAAAGGCGTACCGGCCCAACATCGCAGCGACAAATATGATGATTTCCTGAGCCGTCTGACCCGCTTCGATACCCGCCAGCAGGCAGACGCCGCACAGATCAAACAGCTATTCGCCCGGGAGGAAAAATAATGCGTCAGTTCACTAACCGTGCCGCGCTGTGGCTAAACCAGCTGGCGTCGGATACCCCGCTTATGGCCGGCCTGTGCCCATCGGTACAGGTTGCCGACGCCGATTTGAACGGCGAAACCGTGCGTTTTATCGCCGTGGTGCCGGATGCTGACAACCACTATCCGCGCGCCGCTAAAGGCGAAGTCGGCCTGCTTGAAGGCTGGACGCTGGCGAAAGTGGTCAATGAGACCATTGACGCTGACAGGGATAACGCGGTGAAACGCCCGATTATTGCAATTATTGATGTGCCAAGTCAGGCCTATGGTCGCCGCGAAGAAGCCTTCGGAATTCATCAGGCGCTGGCCGGTGCCGCAGGCGCGTATGCAAAGGCACGCCTTGCCGGGCATCCGGTGATTGGCCTGATCGTCGGCAAAGCCATGTCCGGCGCTTTTCTGGCCCACGGTTACCAGGCCAACCGTCTGATTGCCTTCAACGATCGCGGCGTACAGGTCCACGCGATGGGCAAAGCCTCGGCTGCGCGCATCACCCTGCGTACCGTTGACGCGCTGGAGAAACTGGCGGCGACCATCCCGCCAATGGCCTATGACGTCAGCAACTACGCGACGCTTGGCCTGCTCTCCGCACTGCTTGACATCAGTAACCCGGATGCCCCGGCCGCCAGCGATCTGACGCTGGTCACCGCCACCCTGCGCGACGCCATCGCTGACGCGCGTCAGGATGCCTCTCTGAAGTGCCGACTTGGCGCGGAGAACCGCCGGTGTTCCCGACAGGTACGCGATCGTATGCGCGCCAGCTGGTAGTCAGTTCATAAATAGAAAAACCTGCCGGAAGCGGTCGTCTGAGGCACTCGGTGAGTGCCTCAGAAAGAGGCTGCTTTTAGAAAATATAACAATCGCGCCAGTACCTTATTCTCTCTACAGGTGATTTATGACTTATGTGATTATTCATGCCCTCGCGCCGATTTTTGTCATCATGCTGCTGGGCTTCTGGGCCGGTAAGGCCAAAATGGTTGACAACAAAAACGTCTCGCTACTCAACATCTTCGTGATGGATTTCGCCCTACCCGCCGCACTGTTCAGCGCCACAGTGCAAACGCCGTGGCGCGGTATTGTCGCCCAATCGCCGCTGATCCTGGTGCTCACCGGGGCCATGTGGATCACCTACGCGGTTATCTATTTTCTTGCCACCCGCGTCTTTAAACGTACGCCGCAGGACGCTGCCGTACTGACCCTTACCGTAGCGTTGCCTAACTACGCTGCCCTTGGTCTGCCCATTCTGGGTAGCGTACTTGGCGAAGGCGCGTCAACATCGCTTTCGGTCGCCGTCTCCATCGCCTGCGGTTCGGTACTGATGACGCCCTTCTGCCTGCTGATCCTGGAACGCGAAAAAGCATGCGCCGCAGGAGAAAACAGCGGTTCGACGCTGGCAATGCTGCCGGTGCTGATGTGGCGTTCGGTGAAAAAACCGATTGTCTGGGGGCCGCTGTTGGGCGTGGTGCTTTCCGCCATTGGAATCAAAATGCCGGACCTCCTGCTGGCATCCATTAAACCACTGGGGCTGGCGGCCACCGCCGCAGCGCTGTTCCTGACCGGGGTGATTCTGTCAGCACGTAAACTGCAGCTCAACACGCTGATCGCCACATCCACCATCGTTAAACTGCTGGTGCAACCCTTTATCGCCTGGGGTCTGGTGATGATACTGGGTCTGCAGGGTTCTATTGCCATTACCGCCATTCTGATGATTGCCCTTGCGGCGGGGTTCTTCGGCGTGGTCTTCGGTAACCGTTTTGGCGTGCAGTCGCCGGATGCGGAAGCGGTGCTGCTGTTAAGCTCGGTTCTGTGTATCCTGTCACTGCCGCTGTTTATCACTTTAACGTCAGGGATCTAACGATGTCATTAACGCCGCGTCCTCACGATTTAGTCTGGTTGAATCATACCGCCGCGCTGGAAGCAATTGAGGAACTGTGGGTTGCACAGCACTGGCGTATCAGCCTGCCGGTGGTGGTGCGACGCGACGTTGACGCCAACGCCCGTATTCCTGTGGGGGTAAGGGGCATGAAACGCGATCAGCGTGCCGCCGGCTGGGTACAGGAAGAAAATATCATCCGCATTGTCAGTCCGGAAATGCTCGCCGAACGGCAACGGCTTCTGCGTTCACCATTTGTCTCCCAGCCGCCGGTACAGGCGGCTGTTACCCTGACTCGGCATCACTGGCCGTGGTGCTGGGGCATTACCGGCAGTACCGGCTATGCCCTGGCTACCGAAATCCCCGTTATACACGCGACCAGCGATCTTGATCTGCTGATCCGCGCGCCGCTCCCCGTCGCCCGCGCGGAACTGCTCACGTGGCAATCCTGCGTCGCGCAACTCCCCTGCCGGGTAGATACTCAGGTCGAAACGCCTGAAGGGGCTTTCGCGCTCAATGAATGGCTGCGCGAGGGGCGAGCGCTGCTGAAAACGTCCCGCGGCGCATATCTGACCACTGCGCCATGGGCCAGGGAGGATGTATGAAAATTCTCTTTACCTTTCCCGGTCAGGGAAGCCAGCGACCGGGTATGCTCGCCACGATCCCCGATCGCCAGAATATTCTCACCGTCACGCGGGCCGTGCTCGGCGAGGAAGTCGATCATCTGGATAGCGCCGCCGCATTAAAACACACCCGCGCGGTGCAGCTCTGCCTGCTGATTACGGGCGTCGCCTGGGCGCGAGAACTTCAGCGTGAAGGTGTGCACCCGGATATAGTCTGCGGCCTGTCGATAGGCGCTTTCCCTGCGGCGGTCATTGCCGACGCGCTGGATTTCGCCGATGCCCTGCGGCTGGTGGCGCTACGCGGCGATTTAATGGAGCAGGCCTGGCCGCACGGCTACGGGCTCACCGCTATTATGGGGCTGCCTGTCGATCGCATAGAAAAACTGATCGCTGCCAGCGAACTCTATATCGCCAATCTGAATGCCGAAACGCAGGTTGTGATTGCCGGACGCGACGAAGAGATGGCGCGAGTCGCCCAACTGGCGCTGAAAGCGGGCGCAACCAAAGCGCAGCGCCTGGCGGTCAGCGTCCCTTCACACTGCGCGCTACTGGATAAACCGGCGTCAGCGCTGGCGAAGGCCTTCGCTGACGTCTCGCTCCGACGACCGCGCTGCGCGTATTTAAGCGGCTCCACGGCGCGCGTTTTATGGGATCCGTTAAAGATTGCTGACGATCTGGCGCTAAATATGGCGCGAACCGTGCGCTGGCAGGACGCGATGGTTGCCGCTGATGAACGGGAGGCGCGTCTGGCGATCGAGATGCCGCCGGGCGGCGTGCTGACCGGCCTCACCCGCCAGGCAGGCTGGCAAGGAGAGTGTATTTCGCTGGAGCACAATGGCGTCAGCGTTGCGCGTCACCGGGTTACCCGGCTGAGTGACTGAGGCTGCGGGCATACATTCTCCCTTCAGCCGCCAGCGCCAGCAGATCGGCGTCACGCTCGCGATGATGTGAATAGACAATCGAGATCGACTGGCGCATCTGATAACACTCAGCCAGCTTTAACAACTGCACGTCATTTTCATAGACTTTTTTCATTCGCCCTGGCAGCAGCGCAAACCCCACGCCCGCCTGCACCAGGCTAATCATCGAAAAGATATCGTTAACCCGGGTGACGATTTCAGGTTCAAATCCGGCTACCTGAAACGCCTCCTGAAAACCCGCATAGGTTGCGAACCCTTCTGCCAGCGAAACAAATTTACGGTCGGCATAATCGCGCAATTCAGCAGGCCCGGCGGTATTCAGATGCTCCGTCGCCGGGGCTGCGAGGAAAATATCATCCTCAAACAGCGGGACCACATCAAAATCCGCCTGGCTGTACTCGCCTTCGTTGGTGGCAATCAGAATCGCATCCAGCGCGTCATCTTCCAGCATATCCAGCAGCATCTGATTCGACCCCATTGTGAGATCTAATTCCAGCGCAGGACGCCGTAGCTTCATGCCCATGATAATGCGCGGTACGGTTTCCAGAGTCAGTGAGTAAAGCGTGCCGATGCGCAGTCGCCCCTGCCCGATACCAGCGACTTTACGTGTCGCTTCCAGCCCGCGGTTCATCAGATTTATCACATCCTGGCAGTACTCCAGCAGCGTCCATGCCGCCGGGAGCGGCAGCAGATTGCGCCCTTTATGGCTAAACAGCGGGCAGCCAACGCCCTCTTCCAGGGTATGCAACGCCCGGTGAACGCTGACGCCGCTCAGTTGCATGGCCTCTGCGGTTCTGGCGATATTGCCCTTCGCCATAAACACCATAAATACCGACAGTTTGCGGAAAGTGATCTCCTGGTTAATATCGTCTTTCATTGCCCTGCGCTCCACGTTTCCGTCTTCAGTATCTTTTTTATGTGTGATTTCAATACAGTATAACCACAATGGACGATTAAAAAATTAGCCGGAACCGGGATATGCCTGCAGAGACATAACTTATTGCAATTTAGCGGTTTCGCCCGGCTGGCAGTCGCGAGGAGATAATCCCGGGTAAAAGGATTGCGGCAATGAGCAGGATTTATTCATTCACGACCGATGCCGGATAGCGCAAATTAATCCATAGCGAAGCGGGCAAAGAAAAACCCCGACTTGCGGGGTCTGAGGCTGGCGAACAACCGTTTGGCTATGACGCTCGCATTGCTGTCGGGCGGAGGCTGGCGCCTTGCCAGACCTGCAACACCCATCCCGTAGGCCCGGTAAGACGCCACCGGGCATTTCAACGAAACGGACTTACAGCGCCATATCGTGCTGCGGTGACGTTTCCGCCTGCGGCGCTGCCGGTTTGGCGGTCATAACCGGCGCGGTCGCGTTCATCTCAATCACCGGCGGTTTGGTTAACTGCAGCGCCGCCGCCGTATCATCCCAGACCTGCTGAGTGAGCGCGACATTGCCGTTCAGCGTCTGGCCGTAGCTCGGCACGATATCGCGAATGCGGCTTTGCCATTGCGGTGAATTAAACTGCTCCGGGAACATTTGCTTAAGCACATTCAGGGCGATCGGCGCGGCGGTGGAAGCCCCTGGTGATGCCCCCAGCAGTGCGGAGAGCGTTTTCTGCTGATCGACCACCACTTCGGTGCCCAGTTTCAGGACGCCACCCTTCTCCGCATCTTTTTTGATGATCTGTACACGCTGTCCGGCCTGAATCAACTTCCAGTCCTCTTTGCGCGCGTCCGGATAATACGCTTTCAGCGCCGCAAAACGGTCGTCGTCGCTCAGCATGACCTGGCTAATAAGATATTTCACCAGATCAAAGTTATCCAGACCAACCTGTGTCATCGGTAGCACGTTACTGGTGGTGGTTGTGCTCAGCAGGTCAAAGAACGAGCCATTTTTAAGGAACTTCGTTGAGAAGGTGGCAAATGGCCCAAACAGCACCACCCGCTTACCGTCAATGAAACGGGCATCAAGATGCGGTACCGACATCGGTGGCGCGCCAACCGAGGCCTGACCGTACACTTTCTGTCGGTGCTCGTTGGTCACTGCCGGGTTTTCAGTCATCAGGAAGGAGCCGCCAACCGGGAAACCGGCATAATTATCCGCTTCCGGGATGCCGGTTTTTTGCAGTAATTTCAGCGCCCCGCCGCCCGCGCCGATAAATACGTATTTTGCATCGATCGCCTGCTCTTCGCCGCTATTAACGTTTTTGACCGTCACATGCCAGGAATTATCCGCATTACGTTTAAAATCGGTGACTTCGGAAGAAGTTTGCAGCGTGAAGTTATTATTTTTTTCCAGACTACCGATTAACTGACGGGTTATTTCCCCATAGTTAACGTCGGTACCAACCGGCGTCCATGTCGCCGCCACGCTTTGCTGCGGATCGCGGCCTTCCATCACCAGCGGCGCCCACTGTTTTATTTGCGCGTGATCGGTGGAAAATTTCATTCCCTGGAATAGAGTGGTTTGTTGCAATGCGGCATAACGTTTTTGCAGATAATCCACATTATCGCCCCAGACAAAACTCATATGTGGGGTGGAGTTAATAAACGAGTGCGGATCGTGCAAAATGCCGCGTTTGACCTGCGCCGTCCAGAACTGGCGGGAGATCATAAACTGTTCGTTAATATTCAGCGCCTTGCTGATATCAATAGACCCATCCGGGCGTTGCGGCGTATAGTTCAGTTCCATATTGGCGGAGTGCCCGGTACCGGCATTATTCCAGCCGTTCGAGGACTCCAGCGCCACGCCATCGAGTTTTTCGACCATCACCTGTTTCCACTCCGGCTGTAATTCTTGCAGCCAGGTCCCCAGCGACGCGCTCATAATGCCGCCGCCAATCAACAGGAAATCGGTTTTATTTGAGGTATTGTCATTGGCGAAAGCGATCGGGCTAACCAGCATCGCTAATGCGGTCATCGATATAATCGTTTTTTTAATTGCAGGCATAATAAAAATATCACATAGCACAAGTGTAATAAGGATGTGCATATTAACGCAGTTTTACTTTATTTTAAAATGCCATTTACACATTCACTCGCAGTCATGATTATTATTCTGGTTTTTTAACTTAAAAAAGTAAAATAATGACAAAAATTACGGGACAGGGGAATTCGCGGGCGGCCAGACAATAACGGAATAAGAGCCTATCCCACCAGGCGTTATTGGCGCAGACAGATTGAACACGGCCAGCGCGGAAGAACCGGAGCGTACACCTAGTACGTGAGGATTCTGAGCACTGCCCAGGTTCAAAATGACAAGCAAAATAGCCCTAATGGGATAGGCTCTAAGCACAGACCAACCGTGTGGATATAATATCCCCCTGAAAAAGATTATTTTCATTCATTCGGCGTGTATCGCGAAAATACACGCCCGATGACTGAGTTTACGCGACCGGCTGCATCGCACGCAGCGCAATGCGCAAATGACCGTTATTCTCTGCCAGCAGTTCACGCGCCTGCCAGGCATCAAGCCCGCTGATGATCATCAATATCGCCGTCCGGCAGTGCTGATTGCAACTGGTCAGCGCCGCTTTCGCTTCGCTGCGCGAACAGGCCGTTGCCGCCATCACAATAGCAATCTGGCGCTCGGCCCAGCGCGGTGTACTGGCCTGGAGATCGACACGCAGGTTTTCGTAGACTCGCCCCTCGCGAATCGCCAGCCCGGTGGTCAGCATATTGAGGATCTGCCGCTGCGCGATTTGCGCTTTCGGATTACCAAAACCCGCTACCGCCTCTGGCCCGGTTTGCGGGGCAATAATGATATCCGCCAGTTGTGCGGCTTCACTGTCGGCTTCCTGCGTCACAACCGCAATGGGCGCGCCGAGCGACCAGGCGTGACGCATCGCTCCCCACACCCACGGAGTTTTGCCGCTTACCGTCAGCGCCAGCAGCATATCCTGGTTGCTGAACTGTATGGCCTGTAGCTCAAAGGCGCCAAGATCGTAATTATTCGCGGCGGTTTCCATCTCCTGGAGCGCGGCTGCCGCGCCTCCGGCGATCAGCGCAACCAGAGCATGTTTTCCCTCAGGCGCAAATTCATTTACCGTTTGCACGGCGGCACGCCCGGATGCGCCAGCCCCGACAATAACCAGTCGCCCTCCCCGGCTCAACGCCGCCGTGGCGTTATCAATCAGACGGGCAATCTCCGGCAAACAGGCCGCAACAGCGTCGACAATCTGCTTATTATCCTTATCCAGCATCGCCAGCATATCGAGTGTGGCAAGCGTATCAATATGGGTGGTTTCAGGGTGGCGTCGTTCCATCATTGAAGCGGTTGGCTTACTGCTCATAAAAACCTCCATTTAACACAGAAACAACTTACAGGGGCGAAAGTGAGAACCTGGGGCAAACCCTTTCATTAACCATGGTTATAAATGGAAGTGTAAAGCATTCCTGACATGCTTAATTCCACGGTAGTCACAGTTTTATCGCCGATGAAATTTTCCATCTGTCGATTGTCTGTTTTCCAGCCAGTGGCAATGGCATTGAGATAAGATGCAATAGCATCACAGATTGCTGACAAAGTGCGTTTTTCCGGAATTGCCCGGCGGCGCTTCGCTTGCGTGGGCCTACGAAAAACCCATAACATAATGATATTATTGGTTTTATATGCCAGGTAAGGCGATAGCCGCCACCCGGCAGAAATGTGAGCACAATATCTAAATCAGGTTTGTCATCAGCCTCAGATGCAATAGCATCATTAGCGCAGCGTCAGGCCGCCATCAACAAAGTACTGGCTTCCGCTGACATATGACGCGGCATCGGATAAAAGAAAAAGCGCCACTTCCGCGGCTTCAACCGCCGTCCCCTGACGGATAAGCGCCAGACGACTGACCACCGATGCTTCAAATTCGCGACGAACATCTTCACGCATAAAATGGCGAAAATCGGTATCAATCGGTCCCGGAACTAACGTGTTAACCCGAATATTTTTCGCGCCCAGCGCGGACGCCGCCCTCGCGGTCAATGATCTTTGCCCCGGCAAGCCCAATACCGCTTGTCGCGCCAGTGATAAGAATGTTTTTTGCAGTAAATCTTGCCATTCTCGTTACCCTGATGATCATTGGTGGTCAATTAATGAAATCCATCAAGATGGTAACCAGCGAAGGACTATTTGATAATATTACTATTATCAACAGAACTGTTTGGGAAAATAGATATAATGCGTGGAAGTGATTTTGCTGAATTACGCGCCTTTGCCATGGTGGTTGAGCAAGGCAGTTTCACCCGTGCTGCCGCGCATCTTGGTGTTACGACCTCCACATTAAGCGCAACCATTCGTCGGCTCGAAGCGCGTATCGGCGTGCGTTTACTGCACCGCACCACGCGCAGCGTCGCGCCCAGCGAGGCCGGGATACGTATGATGCAACAGCTGGGCCCCGCACTGACTGCGCTGGAAGACGCGGTTACCGAGGCACAAACGACTCACGCCCCCGCAGGGCGTTTGCGGCTCAATGTATCACGCGTCGCCGCTATTCATTATCTGGCCCCGATGCTGGGCGATTTTATGCAACGCTACCCTAGCATTACGCTGGATATCATTACCGATGATGCTCTGATTGATATCGTGTCGTCAGGGTTTGATGCGGGAATTCGTCTGGGCGAGAAGCTTCATCAGGATATGATTGCCGTCAGGCTAAGCGGCGATCTTGAGATGAAAGTCGTGGCATCACCGCACTATCTGGCGCAGGCGACGCCTCCCCGCAAACCACAGGATTTGTTGCAGCACCCCTGCCTGACTTATCGACGACCAAGCGACGGCAGCGTTTATCGATGGGAGTTTCAGCGCCATGACGAACGCTGCGAGATTGCGGTCAATGGGCCAATCATCGTGGATGAACCAGCCATGCTTACGCCATTAGCGCTCGCGGGCGTGGGCATCGCATATCAGTTCGCCCATCAGGTTGATCCCTGGCTGGAAACAGGTCAACTCGTTCAGTTACTCAAAACATGGACGCCTGCTTTCCCCGGCTTTTATCTCTACTACCCCAGTCGAAAACACATGGCGACACCACTGCGGGCATTTGTCGACTCTCTGCTGAGAACCTGAGATAAAAACGCAGCGGAGAGAATTATCCGCGGGTTGTCGAACTCAGGTTTCCTTGACGCCGCCTGGCCGGTAAAGAACGAGGACAACAGGTAAAACAGTTTTGTCATCCATCTTATTTCGTTTTTTTACACAGCTTTATGAAAGCCCCCCGTTCAGCGATAATACGCATCTATACGTTTTGCCATGGGGTTGGTATGAGTGAACTGGCACAGCAGACGGCACGCAAACGCTCAATGAGTATGAAGCTGAGTACCGCCGTCACCTTAATGATTGGCAGCGTGATCGGTTCAGTGCTGATCCTGGTCTATATCCTGTGGTTTATGCAGATTGGCGATGCCACCCGCGACGGTGTAAAAGATACGGCGCTTGCGGTGGCGCGGACGCTGGCTGACACGCCGGAAGTAAAGCGCGGCCTGACGCGGTCGCCGGACAGCGGCATCATTCAGCCACTGGCGCTGGCCGCCGCCAGACGCAATGGCCTGCTGTTTGCCGTGGTCACCAATATGGACGGCATCCGCTATTCGCATCCCGATAGCCAGATGATCGGTCACCCCTTTATCGGCGATGATATCCTGCCAACGCTGAAAGGCCGAGAAAACGTCGCCGTCAACCACGGTGTCCTTGCCCCGGCGTTGCGGGTATTCACGCCGGTCTTTGACGATAACCACCGGCAAATCGGCGTGGTGGCGATTGGTATTTCACTGAGCAAAGTAGACCAGCAAATCGCCGCCAGCCGTTGGGATGTGATTTTAACCGTGCTGTTCAGCGCGCTGGTTTGCGCGATGGGGACCTGGTGCCTGGTCCGCGGCCTGAAACGCGTTCTGCTGGGGCTTGAGCCGCAAGAGATCTCAACGCAGTTCCAGCAGCGCCAGGCGATGCTGCATTCGCTAAAAGAGGGCGTGGTGGCGGTGGATGCTGACGGCCAGGTGACGCTGATTAACCCTGCCGCACGGAATATTCTGTTTAGCGGCCCCGATAATGATATCTCTCAGACGCCTCTGCTGGCGGACCTGCAGGCAGTTCTGCAAACCGGACAGCCTATTTACGATCGGGAACTGGGATGTAACGGTTTTTTACTGCTCAGCAACACGGTTCCCGTCCGCAGCCAGAATGATGTGGTCGGTGCGATTAGCACCTTCCGTGATAAGACCGAAGTCAGCCAGCTACTGCAACGGCTGGACGGGATGGTAAACTATGTGGATGCGCTGCGTACCACTTCACATGAGTTTATGAATAAACTGCACGTGATTCTTGGCCTGCTGAATATGAAACGTTACGACAAGCTGGAAGAGTACGTACTGCAAACCGCCCATACTTATCAGGCGGATATTGGTGAAATCCAGCACCGTATTAAGTCACCGGTGGTCGCCGGTTTTTTAATTGGCAAAATTCAACGCGCGAAAGAGTGCGGGTTTACCCTGACCCTCGCCGACGAAAGTCTGGTACCAGACTGCCCGAATGAAAAACAGGTGACCGTGCTGGTCACCGTACTGGGTAATTTGATCGAGAATGCGCTGGATGCCATGAACGGCCAGGCCGAAGGTGAAATCAGCCTGCTGCTGCACTATCAGAATGGCTGGCTAAGCGGCGAGGTCAGCGATGATGGCCCCGGGATCCCGGAAGCGTTCATCGAAGATATCTTTAATAAAGGCTTCTCCACCAAGGGCGAGAATCGCGGCGTCGGGCTATTTCTTGCCAGTCAGCAGCTTCACGATCTGGGCGGATCGCTGGCTGTCGAATCCGAACCCGGCGTTTTTACTCAATTTTTTGTTCACCTTCCCTGGGACAGTAAAAGGAACAGTGCGTGATAAATGTATTAATTGTTGACGATGATGCCATGGTCGCCGAACTGAACCGCCTCTACGTGGCGCGAGTCAGTGGTTTTCGCTGTATCGCCACGGCATCTACGCTGAGTAAAGCCAGGGAGATGATTAACGACAAGACGCTGGAGATAGACCTGGTGCTGCTCGACGTCTATATGCAGCAGGATAGCGGTCTGGATCTGCTGCCCACGATCCGCGCTTCCGGGCGCGCCATCGATGTCATTATGATTACTTCCGCCGCGGACGCCGCAACGGTGCAGGCATCAATGCACTATGGTGTGGTCGACTATCTGATCAAACCTTTCCAGTTCCCGCGCTTTGAAGAAGCGCTGACCGCCTGGCGGGAAAAACGTAAACTGATGATTGGCCAGCCTTACTATGAGCAAGCGGATGTTGACCGACTGCTGCACGGCGGCGTCGCGGAAGCCACCGATGCGCGCAAACTACCAAAAGGCCTGACCGCTCAGACATTGCGCACCCTGTGCCAGTGGATCGATGCTCACCCGGACGTTGAATTTTCCACCGACGAACTGGCGGCGGCGGTGAACATCTCCCGCGTATCGTGCCGTAAATACCTGATTTGGCTGGCACAAATTAATATTCTGTATACCAACATTCACTATGGCGCCACCGGTCGCCCGGTGTACCGCTATCATCTGATCGCCGAGCAGTACGGCCTGCTTAAGCAGTACAGTCAATAAGCCGGTAGCCATCATCCAGCAACTGGAAGCGGAAACCGCGCTGTGAAGAGAGGATAACGTCGCGATTTTTAGTGACGAAAATCGCGTCGATATCCTCACGCTGACGCAGGGCCGCGCAGCCTTTCTCCACCCCAAGACCGTAAATCAGGGTAGTCCAGATATCGCCATCGAGAGAGTTTGTGGCAATAATCGTCACGCTTTCCAGTTCGTTATCCAGCGGATAGCCGCTACGCGGGTCGAGAATATGGTGCCAGCGTTGACCATCCTGCTCAAAATAGCGCTCATAAATCCCTGATGTCACCACCGACTGCCCCGTCACCGCAATACTGCCAATCAGCGCATCCGTTGTTGAGAAGGGTTTTTTCAGCCCTATCGACCATCTCCCAAGGGTATGCACGTTACCACCGAGGTTAATCAGCGCGTCACTCACCCGCTGCTGTTGCAAATAATCCCGCACCCGATCGGCGATATAGCCTTTGGCGATGGCCCCAAGATCGATCTCCATTCCCGCCTGTGCGAGATAAACGCTGCCGGCAGCATCATCAAGGATCACATCCTGCGGGCGCGTTAACGCCAGTCGGGCGGCGATATCCTGCGCCGCAGGCACACGATGGCCCTGAAAACCAATACGCCACAGTTTCACCAGCGGGCCTATCGCCAGATTGAACGCACTGTCCCGCACCATGCTGGCGGCTTTAGCGCATTTAATCAGCGTATAGACCGGCCGACTTACGGTGACGGGGTGACGCCCGGCAGCATGGTTAATATCCATCACCTGCGACCGGGCGCGGTTAACGGTAAGCAGATCTTCATAGCCTTTAATCAACTGAAAGACGCGTGACGCGAGGGCTTCATCATGAACATAGAGCTTAAGCAGAATGGGAGATCCCATCAGAACAGCGGAATAACTGTAGATGCGGTTGTCGGACATAATACACTCCCTGAGAGAGGTAATAAGCCGGGCCGCATATTTGCCTGCCCGGCCGGTGTCGCTTTACACATTACCCTCTGGCACATTTCGCCGCATGATGGCCCGCGAGAGTGCCGAAGATAATAATATCCGCCACCGCGTTACCGCCGATGCGGTTACCGCCGTGAATGCCGCCAACCACTTCGCCTGCCGCATACGCCCCTGGGATCGGCTGATGCTCATCGTTCAGCACCGCAGTTTCGCTGTTGATGGTCACGCCGCCCATGGTGTGGTGAACCCCCGGTGCGATGCGAATCGCGTGGTACGGGCCTTCATTAATCGGCGCCCGCAGTGCGGTAGTGCGACCAAAATCATCATCATGCTGTTTTTCAACAAAGCCATTGTAGCGTTCCAGGGTAGCAAGGAAAGCGTGATAATCCATCCCCAGTTTCTCTGCCAGTTCGCGGGGCGAGCTGGCGCTGGTAACAAAGCCTTTGGCGATATATTCATCGGCGGCTCTGTTTTTCGCCCTGACGTGCTCGTCGAACACGATGTACGCAAAGTTTTCCGGCAGCGCGATAATCGACGCTGAAACTTTATCGCGGGTCTCCATCTCGTTGAAGAAACGGTTGCCCTGCTGGTTCACCAGAATCGCCCCGCCGCCGCGAATTGATTCGGAAATCAGGTACGAGGTTTGCTGCTCCACCGTCGGGTGAATCTGGATTTCCCCCATATCCACCGTGCCCGCGCCGATGCGCTCTAACAGCGCAATCCCACCGCCAGTGGCGCCTTTGTGGTTGGTGGTCACAAAGCCCGCCAGATCCGGGCGGTATTTCACCACCATCGCGCTGTTGGCGCTGAAACCACCGGTGGCGACGACAATACTCTTCGTCTGAACCGACACCGTTTCCTGTTCATCGTTGATCAGGCGCACGCCGTTCACCGCACCGTCGGTCATCAGGATCTCTTCCACCGAAGTGTCCAGCAGAACATCAATACCGCGTTTAGTGATATTGCGCAGCAGGCCGCTGATCAGATAGCCGCCAACCGCCGATCCGTCGCGCGGACGGTGGGTACGGTCAATGCTCATGCCGCCAGTGGTGGTGATATCGTTAAGCATAATGCCGCGCCGTGCCAGCCATTCGATGGCTTCCGGCGCATTCTCCACAAAGCAGCGCAGCAGTTGCGGGTTGTTTTTGTTTTTACCGCCCTTCAGCGTTTCCTGGTAAAACAGTTCTTTGCTGTCTTTAATACCTTTCACGCGCTGGAAGCGGGTCTCCGCCGCGTTCATCCCGGCTGAGGCCTTAATGGTGTTGCCGCCGATGGTCGGCATTTTCTCGACGATCAGCACGCTGGCCCCTTCATCGTGCGCCTGAATAGCCGCCGCCAGCCCGGCCCCGCCGCTACCGACGACCACAACATCGTAGCTTTTCGGCGTTACCACGCCTTCGCCCTCTTCAGCGGCCAACGCTTTACTCGATTTCAGCATCGCTTTGGAGACGGCTTTTTTCACCGCTTCGCTCTGGCTGGTCGCGCCGGAAATGGCATCAACGTGCGGCGTATTGGCGGTCAGAATACGCTCGCGGATCTCTTCAAAACTGGTGGTGAACTCGACGGTCTGTCGCGGGCTGGCAGCCAGTTCGATATCGGCAATGCGATCGTTTTCCAGACTGACATTAATAACCAGTTCATTGACATCGTCCTGAACGGTTTCAACGAACACCCCTGGTTTGAATTTCGCGTCGCCCATGCTCATATCGCGGATCATCGCCTCTACCAGCGAAAAACGCCACAGCGGTTCCGGAATGGTCAGCGCTTCTCGCCGGGTACTGTCGATAAACAGCTCCAGCTCTTCGCCGGCGGCAATTCGCGCCGCCCAGTCAGGATAAGCGATACAGGCACGCCCTACCGCCATCAGATCGTAGCCGTGATCCAGCCCCTGTTCCGCATCGGCGGCGTTAACCACGCCGCCCACCCCCATCACCGGCACCTGAGCCAGCGTTTCCGAGCGCATGGCGCAATACTTTTCAATCAGCGGTGTCGGATCGCTGGTGTCAACAATCGACGGACGCAGAGTTGCGCCAACCGAAAAGTGCAGATAATCCACGCCGCGAGCAGCCAGCTTTTCCAGCAGATACATGGTGTCGTCGAAGCGAATGCCAGGGACTTCCATCTCTTCCGGCGAGAAGCGATAGCCGATGATAAAGGCGTCGTCAGCGTATTGACGGACCATTTTATGGGTAATATCCAGCACCGCCAGCGGGAATCTGGCGCGGTTGTCGCGGCTGCCGCCCCATTCATCGTCGCGCTGGTTGGAATTTGGCGAGTAGAACTGCTGGATCAGGTAGGTGTTCGCGCCATGAATTTCTACGCCGTCGAAACCGGCCTGGATCGCGCGGCGCACGCCTTCGCCGAACTTAGCGATCATGCCTTCCACTTCTTCAGCGCTCAGCGCGCGCGGCGTCGCTGCGCCCTCACGCGGCGCGGCAATCGCGCTGGGCGCCACGGGCTGGCGTCCGCCGATAAGCTGCGGGTCAACCATCCGGCCACCGTGATAAATCTGCAGAATCGCTTTTGATCCTTCCGCTTTAATGGCAGCGGCGATTTTTGCCAGACCGGCCACCTTTTCATCATTATCAATACCGATGGCGCCTGGAAATGCCAGACCGAAATCATCAACAAAGCAGCATTCAACAATAATGGCGCCGATGCTTCCGGCACGCGCACGATAGTACTCCACCAGTTCGCTGGTGACGGTACCATCAAAATAACCAGTACAGGTCGTCATCGGCGCCATTAACAGGCGGTTTTTAAGTTCAGTGCCGTTCGGTAAAGTAAAAGGATGCAGAATTCGTTGGTTACTGGTCATAATGACGCTCCAGATTTAAATATTAAAAATTCAAAATTGGGTGACGGAATCGTTTTTATTTTTATTTGGTAATCCCTTAAGTCATGCTCATAATATAGCGCCATTTTTAGTTACTAAAGCAATTACATTAGTTAAAAAACTATTTAATACCAGCAATAACACCAATACCTCGATTGTATTATTAATAAAAAATAATTCATTCACACGATTGCAAGGAATGATAACAAAACAGAAACTTTTGTTAATAGCGGCAGAAAACAAATAAGCAATAAAACACATAATTATCAATGTGTTATAATGAAGTTCAATTTTTATCTGTTTTATTATTTAACATCTAACTATATTTTATACAAAATAACCACATCATCATATAGGGTTATTATAAATAATAAAAAAGTAACCAATAATCCGTTTTTCTTGATCTCAATCAATTGCAATGTAGCATGAAGGCGCAATATATAAATAACCATGAATTTTAATTTATCGCTCAATTAAACAGCGCTAAATAGCTATCACCGTAATGACCAAAACCAACAATTAATAATTAAAGAAAGTTTTGCAACTAAAGAAATTGGTCGTTTTCCCGGTAACCAGAATCTATTTTTAACTACTTGCAGATACGCATTATGAAAGAGAAAAAGACAACCATACCGCCTGCCGGTGCAGCCACCAATGCTGCTTATAAACGTCTGCTGATGATGGCAATGCCCATTATCGTCGCCGTCCTCCTGCTGTTTATCCCGGTGCCTGATGGCCTGCCTCCTTATGCCTGGCACTATTTTGCAATTTTTGTCGGCGTTATCGTCGGCCTGATCTTCGAACCGCTGCCTGGCGCGGTTATTGGACTCACCGGGGTGGTGGTGATTGCCCTGTGCAGCCAGTGGCTGCTGTTCAGCCCGGAACAGGTGGCCGCGCCGAACTTCAAACTGGCCAGCGCCTCCTTTAAATGGGCGGTGAGCGGCTTCGGTAACTCCACCGTATGGCTTATTTTCGGCGCTTTTATGTTTGCCGCAGGCTACGATAAAACCCAGTTCGGTCGCCGCCTGGCGCTGATTCTGGTGAAATATCTTGGCCGCCGCAGCCTGACGCTGGGCTACGCCATCACTTTCGCCGACCTGCTGCTGGCGCCGTTTACACCGTCCAACACCGCGCGCAGCGGCGGCACCATCTACCCGATTATCGCTAACCTGCCGCCGCTGTACGGCTCTAAACCCAACGACCCGAGCGCGCGCCGCATTGGCTCTTACCTGATGTGGGTGGCGATCACCGCCGCCTGTATCACCAGTTCCATGTTCCTCTCCGCGCTGGCGCCGAACCTGCTGGCGCTGGCGCTGGTAAAAAGCATCGTCGGCATTAATATCTCCTGGGGCACCTGGTTTATCGCCTTCCTGCCGCTGGGTATTCTGCTGATCCTGGTCATGCCGCTGCTGGCCTACTGGTTCTATCCGCCGGAAGTGAAAATCAACGATGAAGTGCCGCTGTGGGCCGCCCGCGAGCTGGAAAAACTCGGTCGCCTGTCGCGTAATGAAATTCTGCTGCTGGTCTTTGTCTGCTGTGCGCTGATGATGTGGATCTTTGCCGCCCAGTGGATTGAACCGGCGCTGGCCGCTCTGCTGGTTATCGTGCTGATGCTGTGGACCGGCGTACTCTCCTGGAGCGATATCACCAGCAACAAAGCGGCATGGAACACCTTTGCCTGGTTCGCCACCCTTGTGGCGCTGGCCGACGGCCTCTCCTCCACCGGCTTTATCGCCTGGCTGGGTAAAGAAGGCGGCGCGTTGATGAACGGTATCTCCCCCGGCGTGGCGACTGTCGTACTGCTGCTGGCGTTCTATCTGCTGCACTACTTGTTTGCCAGCACCACCGCGCACACTACCGCCCTGCTGCCCGCGATGCTGACCATCGCCGCGACGATTCCGGGCATGAACATGCAGGTATTCGTTCTGCTGATGGTGACCTCGCTCGGCGTGATGGGGATTATCACGCCGTACGGTACCGGCCCCAGCCCAATCTACTATGGCAGCGGCTATCTGCCGACCAAAGACTACTGGCGTCTTGGCACTATCTTCGGCGCGATCTTCCTGGCCGCCCTGCTGCTGATTGGCTATCCGTGGATGTCCATGATGTTCTGATTCATAACCGCCGGGATCTAACTCCCGGCGGTTTTACTCTTAGGGAGCATAGCAATGTCAACTAAACCATTTGTATATCAGGATCCTTTTCCACTGAAAAAGGACGATACCGAGTATTATCTTCTCAGCAGTGATTACGTCTCCGTCGCCGAATTTGCAGGCCAGGAGATTCTGAAAGTTGAACCTCAGGCGCTAACGCTACTGGCACAACACGCTTTCCACGACGCCTCCTTTATGCTTCGTCCCGCTCATCAGCAGCAGGTTGCCGATATCCTTAACGACCCGCAAGCCAGCGAAAACGATAAATACGTGGCCCTGCAGTTCCTGCGCAACTCGGATATCGCCGCTAAAGGCGTGCTGCCGACCTGCCAGGATACCGGCACCGCGATTATTATGGGCAAGAAAGGCCAGCGCGTATGGACCGGCGGCGGCGATGAGGCCGCCCTGGCGCAGGGGGTTTATAACACCTATACCGAGGACAACCTGCGCTATTCGCAGAACGCGCCGCTGGATATGTATAAAGAGGTCAATACCGGCACCAACCTGCCGGCGCAAATTGACCTCTACAGCGTTGATGGCGACGAGTACAGGTTTCTGTGCATCGCCAAAGGCGGCGGCTCGGCCAACAAGACCTACCTCTATCAGGAAACGAAGGCGCTGATTACCCCGGCAAAGCTGAAAAACTACCTCGTAGAGAAGATGCGCACGCTGGGTACCGCCGCCTGCCCGCCGTACCATATCGCTTTTGTGATTGGCGGCACCTCGGCGGAAGCGACCCTGAAAACGGTCAAACTGGCGTCCACCCACTATTATGACGGGCTGCCGACGGAAGGCAACGAGCACGGCCAGGCATTCCGCGATGTGCAGCTGGAGCAGGAACTGTTGCTTGAGGCGCAGAATCTCGGCCTCGGCGCACAGTTCGGCGGCAAATATTTCGCGCACGATATTCGCGTCATCCGTCTGCCGCGCCACGGGGCCTCCTGCCCGGTGGGCATGGGGGTTTCCTGCTCGGCGGACCGCAATATTAAGGCGAAAATCAACCGTGAGGGGATCTGGATTGAGAAGCTGGAGAGCAATCCGGGCCAGTATATTCCCGAACATCTTCGCCAGCAGGGTGAAGGCGAAGTGGTGAGCATCAATCTCAATCAGCCAATGAGCAAGATTCTGGCCCAGCTTTCCGCCCATCCGGTGTCGACGCGTCTGTCGCTGAGCGGGACGATTATCGTGGCGCGGGATATCGCCCACGCGAAGCTGAAAGAGCTGATTGATAACGGTGAAGCGTTACCGCAGTACGTAAAAGACCATCCCATCTACTACGCGGGCCCGGCAAAAACGCCGGAGGGTTATGCTTCCGGCTCGCTCGGTCCGACCACCGCCGGGCGCATGGATTCCTATGTGGACCTGCTTCAGGCGCACGGTGCAAGCATGGTGATGCTGGCCAAAGGCAACCGCAGCCAGCAGGTGACTGACGCCTGCCATAAACACGGCGGTTTCTATCTCGGCAGCATCGGCGGCCCGGCAGCGGTGCTGGCGCAGCAGAGCATTAAGAGCCTGGCGTGCGTGGCGTACCCGGAACTGGGAATGGAAGCCATCTGGAAAATCGAAGTGGAAAATTTCCCGGCCTTTATTCTGGTAGACGATAAAGGTAACGACTTCTTCCAGCAGATCCAGAATAAGCAGTGCGCAGGTTGTTCACAACGTTAGCGTCAGGTTAGCCTGACGCTCAGGGCCGCCACATGGCGGCCTGCTTTATCCCCTATTCCCGCAAACTCGATTTCCGCGTTTTCAACCGCCCGGCAAGCGTTACGTGGGTGGCCGCATCCTCTTCGTTACACAAATACTCCACGGCAAGCCGCCCCAGTTCGCTGTAAGGTAACTGGATACTGGTTAATGGCGGTGTCAACTGTTCGGAAATTTTTTGATCGTCGTAACCCGCCACCAGAATATCGTCGGGAATTACTATGCCCTGCTTCGCCAGCGCCTGATAGCAGCCAATCGTCAGCCAGTCACTGGCGCAAAAAATAGCATCAGGTGGTGTTTCCAGCGCCAACAGCTTTAGCGTCGCCTGATAAGATTCACTGAACTGCCAGTTAGTTTCGCAAACCCATTCATTCAATACGGTAATTTCCGCCTGCTCCAGCGCCGCACGCCATCCTGCCAGACGCTGCTTTGTGGCATCCATCCATGCTTCACCGGTAATATGCGCCACGCGCCGTGCGCCCTGATGAATCAGGTGGCGTGTCATCTGGAAGGCGTTGGCGTAATCATCCGGCACAAAAGACGGCAGCAACGGCGAGTCGGGGTCCCGCTGGTTAAGCAGCACCAAAGGCAGTTCAGTACAATCGCGAAACTGAGACATATCGCTAACGGCGGTCACCGGCGAAGCCAGGATAATCCCCACACAGTTACGTTTCTCCAGTTGGCGGATTATGTTGAGCGCCAGCTCCGCATCATCACCATATTCATATACCGTCAACAGGATTTCATTGCGCCATGCCGCTTCGCGAGCCTGGCTAATGGCATCAATAAACGGATCATAGCTTTGCAATGATCCGATCAGCAGCGCGATCTCTTCTTGATTACGCGGAGAGTGGATCGCAGGCAAGCGGGCATACCCCAGCGCCGTCGCCACTTCGATCACCCTCTGGCGCGTCTCTTCGCTGAGTTTAATATTGCGTGACTGATTGAGCACCAACGATACCGTGGCCTGAGAAACGCCTGCGGTTCTGGCAATATCGTTCATCGTCACTTTCGTTTTACGCTTCATCATCCCTTCCCTTTGCCCATGGAATCAACATCATAACCGCAGTTTGCCTCAGTTGCGCTCTCGCTCACGTTTCTTCACCTTGATGCCGCCAGTATTGTGACCATTTTCGCATTTTTTCATTTCGCGATTTGCTCATTACTACACCAACTAATATTTATTAGCTAATTATTATCAACTACTGAGGCAACAATGAAAAAGCAGTGGACACAAGACGAAGCACAATCGTGGTATGCGCAGCAGGGATGGCTATGCGGCTTTAACTATCTTCCGTCAACGGCGGTGAACTGGACCGATATCTGGCAGGCAGACACTTTCGATACGCAGACCATCGACCGTGAGCTCGGATGGGCGGCAAACGTCGGCTATAACACCCTGCGCATCAATCTGCCGTTTATTGTCTGGCAGCATGATCGTGATGGATTGATTGCCCGTATCGACCAGTTTCTGGCTCTGGCCGATAAACACGGCTTTCGTACAATGCTGACGCTGATGGACGACTGTGGATTCTCCGGCGATGAACCCTATCTTGGGCCGCAAAAAGCGCCGGTCCCCGGGAAACACAACAGCCAGGCGGCCGCCAGCCCGGGACGAGAAATCGTCTGTAACCGTAACGCCTGGCCGGAAGTCGAACGCTATTTACGTGATATTGTGCGCCGGTTTCGCGACGACCGTCGCGTGCTGCTCTGGGATCTGTATAACGAACCGGGCAATCGCGGCATTTTTTCAACCGGCACCGTCGAAATACTGTACGACGAAAAACTGGAGCATTACGCCCTGCAGCTCATGCAGGAAGCATTTCGTTGGGTACGGGAAGAGGATCCGACGCAGCCGCTTACCGTCTGCGTATGGAAATTAGCTGAAGAAATGGAAAATGAAGTTTTCTATCAGCACCCGTTAGACCAGACGGCGCTGGCGCTCTCCGATGTGATCAGCTTCCACGCCTACACCAATACTGCCCGGATGGTCGCCATTATTCACCAGCTACAGCAACTCGGGCGGCCGCTATTCTGCACCGAATGGCTGGCACGTCATGTTGGCAGTCTGATAGAGGAACAGCTCCCCCTGATGTTCGCCGCCAAAGTTGCCCCCTACCAGTGGGGACTCGTACGCGGCAAAACCCAGACCTGGCTACCGTGGCCTGTGGTGATGAAAAACTCGGCGGATTACTGCCGTCTGTGGTTCCACGATGTATTTGACGAAAACGGCATTCCGTTTTCCAAAGCCGAAATGGCGCTGGTGCATAAACTGAGCCGGATCGGCCTGTCTTCAGATAAAGCATAAAAACAATATCTCTACAGATGCGCCGCCCTACAATGGTCGGCGCTTGAGGGAACACACCATGAAAATACCTTCTCGTGAATTATGGTCCTATTTTGGCTATGGTTTAGGCCAGTGTTTTAGTTTTGGCTTAGTCGGTTCATTTATTAACTATTTTTATACTGACGTGCTGGGGATCTCCGCCCTGGCGGCAAGCACCATCTTTTTGATCGCCCGCGCATGGGATGCGATCCACGACCCGCTCTTCGCCAGCATTATGGACACGCTCAACAGCCGCTTCGGTAAGTTTCGCCACTTCCTGCTGATCGCCCCGCTGCTGATAACCGGCGTTACCCTGCTGGCGTTTTACAAAATTGAAGCCGATCTCACCACAAAGATCCTCTATGCCGGCGTTACCTATATTTTATGGGGGACTCTGTACGCTATTTCCGACATTCCGTTCTGGTCGATGTCATCCGTGATGACTAACGACTCCGGCCAGCGTACGCGCGCAGTGACCGCGGCGATGCTTGGGGTGAACGCGGGCATCGCCTGCGCAAATATATTCTTCCCCAAACTGGCGGCCTTTTTCGCCCAGTACAGCAATGACAAAGGCTATTTTATGGCCGCACTGGTGATGATGATGGTGGGGTTGCCGCTGATGCTAAACGGATTTATGCAGATTAAGGAGCGCGTGCCGCCCAGCCCGGAAAAAGTCACAATGCGAGATACCTTCCGCAACCTGCGCCGCAATAAGCCACTGTTTATTATTCTGCTGTCGTTTTTCTTTTGCGTTTTTCACAATGTCGCCAACGGCATTTACATCTACTTCTTTATCTATAACCTGGGTGATGCCAGCCTGCAAATGGCGATCGGCATAATGGGAATTGTTGCCGCCGTGCTCTGCCTGATTGCCCCGCTTCTCACCCGACATATGCAGAAACGCCGCCTGTTTATGATCCTTTGCGCGCTGGATATCCTCGTTCGTTTGCTGATGTGGTTTATCGGTTACCAGCATGTGGCAATACTGTTCCTGCTACTTGGTCTGAGTACACTGTTTGTCATGATGAGCAACATCCTGACGTCATCAATGATTGCTGATACCATCGAATACGCCGAATACCACACTCATCGCCGCTGTGCGGCCATCACCTTCTCTGGCCAGACGTTTACCGGCAAAATGTCTGTCGCCGTCGGCGGCGGCCTGATTGGCATCTGGCTAACCATGATAGGCTACATTCCGCAAGCACAAAGCCAGAGCGACAGCGTACTCACCGGACTGTTCTTCGGAATCTGCCTTCTTCCGGCCATCGGGTCGTTAATTCGCCTGCTTTGTATGTCCCGTTTTACCTTCACTGAAGAGAAACATGCGGAGATCTGTCGGCTGCTGGCACTACGCCGACAAAATGCGGAGGTTAATGCTGAAGCGCCGAACGCTGACGCGCGTCCGGCCTCGGTAAACTAACGTGCGATCCCCGGTGGGGTGAAATAGACTACCGGGGATTTATCCTTCCCTCTCATCAAAAACCTGCTGCGCCAGGTGCATCGTGGCATTAGCGGCAGGCAGGCCGCAGTATAGCGCGGCGTGCATAATCAGCTCTTTTAGCTCATCGCGCGTGACGCCGTTATTAAACGCCGCGCGCAGGTGCATTTTCAGCTCAGCTTCGCGGTTCAGGGCAATCAGCATGGCGATGGTGATCATGCTACGGGTATGGTGATCCAGTCCCGGACGGGTCCAGGTTTCTCCCCAGGCGTAGCGGGTGATAAAATCCTGAAACTCTTCATTAAGCGGCGTCAGTTTTTGCAGAGTTTTATCGACATGGCTGTCGCCGAGAACCTTGCGCCGCACCGACATACCCTGCTGATAACGCTGTTTATCGTCCATCCCGCGCCCCCTGAATAAAAGACAACAGCGCGGCGCTGAACGCCTCCGGCGCTTCAATGTTGGATAAATGCGACGCCGCCAGTACCGTTATTTCAGCGACAGGGATCTGTTGTTGCAGGAAACGCGCATCGTCCACAGTAGTGACAGGGTCACTTTCACCGGCAATAATCAATACCGGTACAGGAATCTGCGCCACCTCGCCGCGCAGATCGGCAGCAGCCAGCGCTTCACAGCAGGCCGCGTAACCTTCAGCGTCGCTGCGGGTTAACTGGTGGCATAGGGCTTCCACCACGTCCGGAGCTTGCTGGCGAAACTGGCGGGTAAACCAGCGATCGGCTGCGCCTGCGGCTACCACATCCATGCCTTCCTGACGAACCGCCCGGGCACGCGACAGCCAGCCCGCCTGGTCACCGATCCGCGCCGCAGTATTAGCAACAGCCAGACCGTAAAAACGCTCTGGCGCAAAGCGCCCCAGCCACAGGCCGGTCAATCCGCCCATCGAAATCCCGCAGAACCAGGCTTTGTCGATATTAAGATGATCGAGCAGCGCAATCACATCTTCCCCAAGCTGCGCCAGCGTCACTTTGCCGTTTTTCCGCGTTTCACCATGACCATGGGTGTCGTAGCGCAGGACGCGGAAATGCCGGGTCAGGGCGTCGAGCTGCGGCTGCCACATCGCCCGGGTAGTACCCAACGAGTTAGACAGTACGATGACCGGCCCGTCTTCCGGCCCGTCAATCTGATAATCAACATTCATTACGTTGCTCCTTATAGCGCGCCACAACCTGGCGCACGAAGCGTTCAGCGCTGCCGGTTGCCGTTGCCGGATCCAGCAGTTGCGTTAAACGGCTGGGGGTAAGGTGCTCACTGACCAGCGGATCGTTTTCCAGCACGCTTAATAGTGAGTACGATTGATCCAGCGCCTGACGACACAGGGCTTCAATGCGGCGATGGGCTTCGGCTTTGCCAGTAAATTCCGCCAGCGCCAGCGTCACCGCTTCCGCCATAATCAGACCATGAGTGATATCCAGGTCGGCGCGCATTTTATGCGGATACACCTGCATATCGCGCACCAGCGCGTCGCTCTGCGCCAGTGCGCCGCCGACCAAAGTAATCAGTTCAGGCAGTGTTTCCCACTCCGCCTGCCAGCCGCCAAGCGCCCGTTCGTGCTGCTGAATCTGAGCGGCGTACAGTGTCGCCACCAGCCCCGGCGTGCGTTGGGCGGCGGTCAAAATCGCCGCGCAGGAGACAGGATTGCGTTTATGCGGCATCGTGGACGATCCGCCGCGCCCTTCGGCAATCGGTTCGGCCACTTCCGCGACTTCGGTTTGCATCAGCAGGGAGAAGTCATTGGCGAATTTACCGAGAGTGCCGCAAACGCCAGCGTACCACGCCCCCACTTCTAACAACCGATCGCGCTGGCTGTGCCACGGCGTATCGGGAAGCGGCAGGTTAAGTGCTTTCGCCAGCGCGACGGCAACCTGCGGCGCCTGCGTCTTGAGGGAATCCAGCGTTCCCGCGGCGCCGCCAAATTGCAGCACCAGCACCCGCGAGCGCATCTCACGCAAACGGACTTGCCAGCGTAGCAGCGCATCCAGGGTCCCAGCCAGCTTGAGGCCAAAAGTTACCGGCAGCGCATGCTGCATCCAGGTCCGTCCGGGCATCACCGTGCCCCGATAACGTTCGGCCTGGCTGGCTAAAGCATCGAGCAGGCGCTGTAATAACGCCTCCGTGTCTGCCAGCGCACCGCGCAGTTGCAGAATAAAACCGCTATCAATCACATCCTGGCTGGTGGCTCCCCAGTGGACATAACGCGCCGCCGCGTCATCCTGCGCCTTAACCCGCGCGGTAAGCTGTTTTACCAGCGGAATGGCAAGGTTGCCCGCACTGGCAGCAGCCTGCCCTAACGCCTCAAAGTCGATTTGCTGGTGCCGACACGCTTCGAGAATAGGGTTTAGCGCCGCCTGCGGCACCAGCCCGCACTCAGCCTGCGCGCGGGCAAGCGCGGCTTCAAAATCCAGCATTCCCTGTACCCGCTGCGCATCGCTGAACCAGGCGGTCAACGGACTGGTGCGCATCATCGGGGTCAACAAACTCATTCCGGCTCCTTAAACGCGTTCAATAATCAGCGCAATCCCCTGACCGACGCCGATACACATGGTGCACAGCGCATAGCGCCCGCCGGTACGACGTAGCTGATATGCCGCGGTCATCGCCAGACGGCCGCCTGAAGCCCCCAGCGGGTGACCGAGCGCAATTGCGCCACCATTAGGGTTCACCTGCGCCGCATCATCGGGCAGCCCCAGATCGCGCATCACCGCCAGCGCCTGAGCGGCAAAGGCTTCATTCAGTTCAATGACATCCATTTGACCAAGGGTCAGCCCGGTTTGCGCCAGTACCTTGCGAACCGCCGGTGCCGGGCCAAACCCCATAATACGCGGCGCCACCCCTGCCGTCGCGACGCCAACTACGCGCGCCAGCGGTTGTAAATCATTCGCCGCCAGCGCCTGTTCGCTGGCTAACAGCAGCGCACAGGCGCCGTCGTTTACCCCGGACGCATTACCCGCCGTCACCGTGCCGTCGGCGCGGACGACTCCACGTAGCTTCGCCAGCGCTTCCGCCGAAGTGCTGCGCGGATGCTCATCGCGGGTAAAAAGCAACGCGTCGCCCTTACGCTGCGGAACCGAAACGGCGATTAGCTCGTCGGCAAAACGCCCGGCCTCCTGCGCCGCCGCCGTACGCTGCTGGCTACGCAGCGCAAAGGCATCCTGGTCCGCGCGCGAAATAGCAAAATCGTCCGCCACGTTTTCCGCTGTTTCCGGCATGGAATCCACCCCATACAGCGCTTTCATCTGCGGGTTGATAAAGCGCCAGCCGATGGTGGTATCTTCCATCCGCATTGTACGGCTAAAAGCGCTTTCGGCTTTGCCCGTCACAAAGGGCGCACGCGACATGCTTTCGACGCCGCCGGCGATCATCAGTTGAGTTTCACCGCTTTTAATCGCCCGCGCAGCAATGCCGATCGCATCAAGACTGGAACCACACAGGCGGTTCACGGTACTGCCCGGCACGCTATCCGGCAGCCCTGCCAGCAGCAACGCCATGCGGGCGACATTACGGTTATCTTCCCCGGCCTGGTTAGCACAACCGTAAATCACATCATCAATACGTGTCGGATCGAGGCCTGGGTTGCGTTCCAGTAGCGCGTTGAGCGGCAGCGCAGCGAGATCGTCGGCGCGTACGGTCGCCAGAGTGCCGCCAAAACGGCCGAACGGCGTACGTACCGCATCACAGATAAACGCCTGATTCATCTTAGGTTCCTTATGCGATTTCCGCCAGTTGTTCAAAGGTCAGCGCCACCGGGGTGATACGCTGCAGTTCCTCAAAAGAGAGGCCGTTAAAGATTTCCCGCACCACCGGGCCATTTTCGCTGATATCGATCACCGCCAGATCGGTATAGATACGGCTTACGCAGCGAACGCCGGTCAACGGGTAAGTGCAGTGCTCCACCAGCTTACATTCGCCGTTGCGAGTGAGATGATCCATCATCACAAACACCTGACGGGCGCCGATGGCCAGATCCATCGCGCCGCCGACCGCGGGTATCGCATCGGGCGCGCCGGTGCTCCAGTTCGCCAGATCGCCGCTGGCGGAAACCTGGTAGGCCCCAAGAACGCAGATATCAAGATGACCGCCGCGCATCATGGCGAAGGAGTCGCCATGATGGAAATAGCAGCCGCCCTTGAGCAGAGTCACATACTCTTTCCCGGCGTTAATCAGATCCGGGTCCTCTTCCCCCGGCAACGGTTCCGGCCCCATCCCCAGCAGACCGTTTTCACTGTGCAGGAAGATCTCCTTATCGGCCGGGAGATAGTTGGCGATACGGGTCGGTAAACCGATCCCCAGATTGACGTAAGCGCCTTCAGGAATATCACGGGCCACACGCTGGGCCATCTCATCGCGAGTGAGTTTTTGCATTACGGGCTCCTCAGGCGCTTTTAGCGGCATTCAGGTTTTCCAGGGAATAGACGCGCTGGACAAAAATGCCCGGCGTGATGATGCTTTCCGGGTCGAGATCGCCCAGGGCCACCAGGTGCGAAACTTCAACAATGGTGGTTCTGGCGGCAGTGGCCATAATCGGGCCGAAGTTACGCGCCGCTTTGCGATAAACCAGGTTGCCCCAGCGGTCTGCCTGATAGGCTTTAATTAACGCGAAATCGGCTTTGATCGGATATTCGAGAACGTAATGACGGCCATCGATCTGGCGGGTTTCTTTGCCCTCAGCCAGCGGCGTCCCGTAACCGGTGGGGGTAAATATCCCGCCAAGCCCCGCGCCTGCCGCCTGAATACGCGCGGCGAGATTGCCCTGCGGGACCAGTTCCAGCGCCACTTTGCCGCGACGATACAGGTCGTCAAAAATCTGTGAGTCGACCTGACGCGGGAAAGAGCAGATCATTTTGCGCACCCGCCCGGCTTTCAGCAGCGCCGCAAGGCCGACTTCGCCATTACCCGCATTGTTGTTGATAATGGTTAAGTCGCGGGCTCCCTGTTCTATCAGGGCATCTATCAGGTATGTCGGCTGACCGGCAGGGCCAAAACCACCAATCATAATGGTCGCGCCATCGTGGATCCCGGCAATGGCATCACATAATGTCGACACGCTTTTATCAATCATCAGGTCGCTCCTGTATGTGCGGTAATCGCACTTTTATTCGTTGTTCGCACAAAATGTGACCCGCTTAACGATGCCGGTCAAGGGCGATAATCGAAATATGGTGCGATAATCGAACATCGTGTATCTTTAGCGAAAGAATGTGATCGGCGGCAAATACGGAGACGAAAATGGCGAAACATCCAGGCGATTTACTGACGGGCGATAGCGAACCGTTTAAGGGCGATCCGAACTTCATGGCGTCGCTGGCGCGCGGGCTGGAAGTGATCCAGGCGTTTACGCCGCAGCGTCCGCTGCTCTCCATTTCACAAATCAGTCAAAAGACCGGTATCCCGCGCGCGGCGGTGCGCCGCTGCCTGTACACGCTGAGCAAACTGGGGTTTGTCTATGCCGAAGATGGCAAAAACTTTCAGCTACGTCCGCGCATTCTGTCACTCGGCCACGCCTGGCTGGCATCAACCCCGCTGGCGCGTTCGGCACAGCCGGTGCTGAAACATTTAAGCGAAATGCTCAATGAATCCTGCTCCATTGCCACGCTTGATGGCGACGATATTCTGTATATTGCCCGCGCGTCGAGTTCACGAATAATGACCATCGATCTGGACATCGGCAGCCGTCTGCCCGCCTGGGCGACCTCTATGGGGCGCGTACTGCTGAGCCACCAGCCGGAGGAGAAGCTGAATGATATGCTGGGCCGGGTAACGATGATCCGCTATACCCCGCAAACCGTCGATTCGGTGGCAAAGCTGCGCGCGGAACTTAAGCGCATTCATCAGCAGGGCTATGCGCTTAACGATCAGGAACTGGAGATGGGACTGCGTTCGCTGGCGGTACCGCTGTTTAACCCGCAGGGGCAAATCCAGGCGGCGCTGAACGTCGGCGTGCATGCCGGGCAGGTATCAGCGCACGAGATGGTGGAGCGGGTCTTACCCGAATTACAGAAAGCCGCCCGGGAGTTAACCCTGCTGATGCGTTAGCGGCTATGTTTAGCGTGACGCTCCCAGTTTTCTTGCTTTGCCTCGGCCGATTTCCGCAGCGCCACATAACAGGCGCCGTTACCGCCGTGATGCGGCAATGCCGCGCAGAACGCCTGTACTTCCGGGAGTTCCACCAGCCAACGAGCGAGGTAACTGCGAATAATATTGGCATGGGCGTTGTCTTCGCGCCCTTTACCGTGAACGATCAGCAGATTGCGCAACCCTTCTTTTTGCGCCTGGACCACAAAAGCGAACAGCATTTGTCGACACTTTTCGACCGGCTGGCGCAGCAGATTAAGGCTTGCCTGCTGGCTGTACTTGCCGCGCCGGAGTTTCTCCAGCACTCCGCTTTGCAGACCTTCCCGTTTAAACTCCAGCGCGGTCGCCAGCGGCACAATGTCGAGATAACCGGTGGTCAGAAAATTATCGAGCTGCAGGGGATCAATTCGCTGCACAGTGCGACGATTGCGCACAGGAGACCAGTGAACGTCGTTATTACGTTTCAGAGGCTGAACGTCCTCCATGGCGCCAAGAAATAAGGATTTGTCGTCAAGGTTCATATGCGTTCCTCCTGCTCCAGCGACTACCGGGAGTTACTATAGCCGCGACGACGTTTGCTCACAATCCGTTTAGCGACAACGGTTGAGAAACAGACCCGTCGCGGCGCTCAGGGAAATAACTGACGGCTTTGACGTCGAAACTGGGTAATTAACGAGGCCGTTAACGGCGTTTGTCGTGTATCCCGTCGCTGGATGAGATAATAGGTCGCCTTTGGCAATACCTCGCGGATCGGGATCATGACCAGCTTATCCGCCATCATCGGATCGTTGCCTAACTCCAGCGGCAAAATACTGAGGAAATCGCTCTTCACCACCAGGCTAATACATGAAGAGAAGGTCTCGCAGACGATATCAACCTGTGGTATCTGTCCCGTCTGGTTAAACAGATCCTGCAGTTGCTTAAAGTAGCTGCCGCGCGGCGTCGGCATCGTCCAGTGGTGATCGAGCAGTTCAGCCAGTGAGGACGCCCCGATTGCGGGATGCCCACTGCGGGCAAATACCGCAAACGGTTTCTCAAACAGTTTTTCAAAGCTGAACTCATGATCGTAAGGGCCGGGATAATAGGTGTTGATAGTGAAATCAAGCTCACCCTGACGCAGTTCATTGATCATCGCCAGCAACTGCCCTTCCATGATCCGCACTTTCACCAGCGGATGGCGCTGATGAAAACGGCAAATCACCGATGGCATCAGCGAACGCGCGACGCTGGCGCCAAGGCCGATATTAATTTGCCCGGCCTGCTCCCCCTGCCGCTGCAACAGCTCTTCCTGCGCCACTCGCATCTCTTCAAGGATCAGACTCGCATGCTGGTAAAAACTTTCGCCATTTTCAGTCAGCGCCACCCCCTGGCGACGGCGCACAAATAACTGTGCGGAAAGCCCCTCTTCCAGCTCTTTAATCGCTTTGGTCAGCGCTGGCTGCGAGATCTCCAGCGCCCGACTGGCGGCACGAATACTTCCCACGCGGGCGACCGCCACGAAGGCGCGAATTTGATGAAATTTGATCTGAAATGCCATGCCTGAATGATAACCACTGTTTATCAGAGAAAAGAAAATGACATCTACTGTAATACATCATGCTGTGGCAGGTTAATGGAGAAATCGCCAGAAAGACGGCGGTGATAAATGAAAACTATCACTAATTGAGCGCCGTCACACTTTTTTATTATGACAGGAAAGGTTATGCCGCAACTTCATGAATTCATCAGCCAGTTGGCGCCGCAAATGACGCAATGGCGTCGTGATTTTCACCTGCACGCCGAATCCGGCTGGCTGGAGTTCCGTACCGCCAGCATGGTCGCCGAGAGAGTAGACCAATACGGTTATCAACTGGCGCTCGGTCGCGATGTCATTGATGCCGAAAGCCGTATGGGGCTTCCCGATGACACGACGCTAGCGCGGGCCTGGCAACGCGCTCGTGAACAGGGGGCGCCCGAGCCCTGGCTGACCGCGTTTGAAGGCGGATTCGCTGGCGTCGTCGCGACCCTCGATACCGGGCGTCCCGGTCCGACGCTGGCATTTCGCGTCGATATGGATGCGCTCGACCTGAACGAGCAACACGACGATAACCATCGTCCGCATCGTGATAATTTTGCCTCCTGCAACCCAGGTATGATGCACGCCTGCGGTCATGATGGCCATACCGCCATTGGATTAGGGCTGGCCTGCGTGCTGAAACACTACGCGGCGCAGCTCCACGGTGTGATCAAGCTGATTTTCCAGCCAGCAGAGGAAGGAACCCGCGGCGCGCGCGCTATGGTCGCCGCGGGCGTACTTGATGATGTGGACTACTTCACCGCCATTCATATTGGCACTGGCGTCCCCACCGGTACCGTGGTCTGCGGTGGGGATAACTTTATGGCCACCACAAAATTCGACGTGCAGTTTAGCGGCGTGGCGGCCCATGCAGGCGGTAAACCGGAAGAGGGTCGCAACGCCCTTCTTGCCGCCGCACAGGCCGCACTGGGTCTGCATGCCATTGCGCCCCACAGCGCAGGCGCTTCCAGAGTGAACGTCGGCGTCCTGCAGGCCGGTACCGGGCGTAACATCGTTCCGTCTTCCGCATTGCTGAAAGTTGAAACCCGCGGCGAAACAGAAGCCATTAATCAGTATGTATTTGCGCGCGCGCAAAGCGTTATCGCCGGTGCTGCGGCGATGTACGACGCACGCTACGAACTTCGGCTAATGGGCGCCGCGACCGCCAGTTCCCCCTCTCCGGCATGGGTTCGCTACCTGCGTGAACAGGCGTCTCAAGTGCCGGGCGTTGAACATGCCATCGATCGCATTGCCGCACCGGCAGGATCTGAAGACGCAACGCTGATGATGGCCCGGGTACAGGAATGCGGTGGACTTGCCTCCTACATGATTTTCGGCACCGAATTAAGCGCCGGTCACCACAATGAAAAATTTGATTTCGACGAAAGCGTCATGACGATAGCGGTCGAGACGCTGGCGCGGGTCGCGCTCAATTTTCCCTGGCAGAGAGGCGTGTGATGGAAAAAATCTATCCATTTGTCGATGAGGTAATTGAAGCGCGGCGCGCGGATTTTTGCGCGATCGCCGATGATATCTGGGATCATCCGGAAACCCGATTCCAGGAGTTCTGGTCTGCCGGGCGGCTCGCCACGGCGCTGGAAGCTGAAGGCTTCCAGTTGACCCGCAATGCCGGCGGCATCCCCAACGCTTTTATTGCCAGCATCGGTCAGGGGAGACCGGTGATCGCCCTGCTTGGGGAATATGACGCGCTGGCCGGGCTCAGTCAGCGTGCTCATCATGCTGAGCCGTTCTCCGTCACACCGGGAGAGAACGGCCACGGCTGCGGACATAACCTGCTGGGCACCGCCGCGTTCGCCGCCGCAGTCGCGGCAAAACACTGGCTTCTACAGCAGGGCGGCAGCGGTACCCTGCGTTTCTACGGTTGTCCAGGTGAAGAAGGCGGCTCCGGGAAAACCTTTATGGTGCGGGAAGGGCTATTTGACGACATTGATGCCGCCCTGACCTGGCACCCGGAAGCCTGGGCTGGCATGTTCAGCACCAGCACGCTCGCTAATATTCAAGCCGCGTGGCGCTTCACCGGTACGGCGGCACATGCGGCAAACTCACCCCATCTTGGCCGCAGCGCGCTGGATGCTGTAACCCTGATGACCACGGGGAGCAACTTTCTCAACGAACACATTATCGAAAAAGCGCGGGTGCATTACGCCATCACCGATACCGGCGGGGTATCGCCTAACGTTGTTCAGGCGCAGGCTGAAGTGCTGTATTTAATCCGGGCGCCGGAAATGGCCGATGTTCGGCAAATTTTCTCCCGTATTGAAAAGATCGCTCAGGGGGCCGCCCTGATGACTGAAACTCACGTCAGTTGTCGCATTGAAAAAGCCTGTTCCAGTTACCTGCCTAACCGTACGCTGGAAGCCGCAATGTATCAGGCGCTGAGCCATTACGGTACGCCGCAGTGGAGTGATGAAGAACGCGCCTTCGCCAGCAAAATCCGCGCCACGCTCAGCGCCAGCGATATCAATAACAGCCTGACAAATATTGCGCACACCGGCGGTGAAGAGGGTAAAGCCTTTGCCCGCCGTCACCGCCATACGCTGCTGATTGATGAAGTCGCGCCCTGGGCTGCAACGGATAACGTGCTTGCCGGTTCGACCGATGTCGGCGATGTCAGCTGGAAAGCGCCGGTGGCCCAGTGCTTTAGCCCCTGCTTCGCCATCGGTACGCCGTTGCATTCCTGGCAACTGGTTAGCCAGGGGAGAACCTCTGTCGCCCATAAAGGGATGCTGCTGGCCGGTAAAGTTCTGGGCGCAACGGCGATCCGTTTGTTCAGCGATAAGCCGTTACTGGAGAGCAGTCAGCAAGAGCTGGCTCAGGCACTGGTCGACACCCCCTACCAGTGCCCGATCCCACAAGACGTCATACCATCGGTTTTAAAATAACAACATAAAAAACAAGCAACAACCCGACTGGATTTTGTACGGCATGACGGCAGTCGCCAACAAAAATAACCGCCGACAGAACCTGGGTCCGCAACGCAACTAACACAACATCGATAACAGAGGAACGTCCATGAGTATGTCATCCATACCCTCGCCTGGCCCCAGCGGTAAGCTGTATGGCTGGGTTGAAAAAATAGGGAATAAAGTCCCGCATCCGTTTTTGCTTTTTATTTACCTGATTGTGGTGCTGATGACCGCCACCGCAATACTTTCTGCGCTGGATGTCGGCGTGCAGAATCCTGCCGATGGTTCGAGGGTGATGGTAAAGAATCTGCTCAGCGTTGAAGGTCTGCACTGGTTTTTGCCGAATGTGATTAAAAACTTCAGCGGCTTTGCACCGCTGGGCGCGATTCTGGCGCTGGTGCTCGGCGCCGGGTTTGCCGAACGCGTGGGTATGCTACCCTCGCTGATGGTGAAGATGTCATCCCATGTCAGCGCGCGCTACGCCAGCTATATGGTGCTGTTTATCGCCTTTTTCAGCCATATCTCGTCCGATGCGGCGCTGGTGATTATGCCGCCGCTTGGCGCGCTGATGTTTCTCGCCGTGGGCCGCCATCCGGTGGCGGGTCTGCTGGCGGCGATCGCAGGCGTCGGCTGCGGGTTTACCGCTAATTTACTGATCGTTACCACCGACGTCCTGCTCTCTGGCATCAGTACCGAAGCGGCAAAAACGCTCGATGCCTCGCTACACGTCAGCGTTATCGATAACTGGTATTTTATGGCGACCTCAGTCATTGTCCTGACGCTGGTCGGCGGACTGGTCACTGATAAGTTGATCGAGCCGCGTCTGGGAAAGTGGCATGGAAAAAGCGATGAAACGCTGCAGACGTTAACGGCAGAGCAACATTTCGGTTTGCGTGTCGCGGGCATTGCCGCACTGCTCTTTGTGGCGGTTATCGCGCTGATGGTAGTACCAGAAAACGGTATCCTGCGCGATCCTGTCACGCACACCGTAATGCCCTCGCCATTTATAAAAAGCATCGTACCGCTGATTATCTTTTTCTTCTTTGTCGTGTCATTAGCTTACGGTATCGCCACGGGCAAAATTCGCCGTCAGGCCGATCTGCCGCAGTTAATGATTGAACCGATGAAAGAGATGGCGGGGTTTATCGTCATGGTCTTTCCGCTGGCCCAGTTCGTCGCCATGTTCAACTGGAGTAACATGGGCAAATTCATCGCTGTCGGCTTAACGGACATACTGCAGAGCACCGGAATGAACGGAATACCGGCGTTTCTCGGTCTTGCATTGCTGTCGGCATTTTTATGTATGTTCATCGCCAGTGGTTCGGCAATCTGGTCAATTCTGGCGCCAATCTTCGTGCCGATGTTTATGCTGCTGGGCTTTCACCCGGCATTTGCGCAGATCCTGTTCCGCATTGCCGATTCGTCAGTGTTACCGCTCGCGCCAGTATCGCCTTTTATACCGTTGTTCCTCGGTTTTTTGCAGCGTTACCGACCTGATGCCAAACTGGGCACTTACTACTCGCTGGTATTACCCTATCCGCTGATTTTCTTAGCCGTCTGGCTGCTGCTTCTGGTGGGATGGTACCTGATGGGACTGCCTATCGGCCCCGGTATTTATCCACGATTACATTAACGTCATCATCGGTCAGGGACGGCCACCGAATATTTAACAAGGGACTGCGTTAACGGTTCAGTTACGTCACGTTTCGGCTTGTATTTATTATTCAATAACCTTTTAGCAGTATAGTTTGCCGACATAACGCCGTGATATTGTGGCCTATTGCCGAATAGAGTCTCAATGAAGGAATACCGATGCTGACGCTGTTGCAGGACAAAATCGACACCCCGCTGGGGCCACTGTGGGTGATTTGTGATGAGCAGTACCACTTACGCGCCGTGGAATGGGAAGAACATAGCGACCGCATGGCACAACTGCTGGATCTACACTATCGCAGTGAGGGATATCGACGTACTTCCGCCGTGAATCCTGGTGGGTTAAGCAGCAAACTCGCCGATTATTTCGCGGGGGATCTGCACGTCATCGACACACTCCCCACCGCCACGGCAGGTACGCCGTTTCAACGGGACGTCTGGAACACGCTGCGCACAATCCCCTGTGGTCAGGTGATGCACTACGGCCAGCTTGCTGAAGCCCTGGGGCGTCCCGGCGCGGCGCGTGCGGTTGGCGCAGCTAATGGCGCGAACCCTGTTAGTATTGTGGTGCCCTGCCATCGGGTGATCGGGCGTAATGGCACAATGACCGGATACGCCGGCGGCGTACAGCGAAAAGAGTGGTTATTGCGCCACGAGGGCTATTTGCTCCTTTGAGCATAAATGCTTTTTCTGGAATCTTTTGGTAATTTTACAATTAAAATTACTCAGATAACTCATTTTTAAACAAGCTGTTAGGATTAATCATTGATTTCCCCTCCTAATATTGCGTCTTTGAGACGTTCTGGACTTACCTGCTCATCAAAAAGATGTTAAAATTGACTAATATCAATTAAAGCCTGAGCAGACTTATGATCCCGGAAAAGCGAATTATACGACGCATTCAGTCTGGTGGTTGTGCAATCCATTGCCAGGATTGCAGTATTAGCCAGCTTTGCATCCCTTTCACTCTGAACGAGCATGAGCTTGATCAGCTTGATAACATCATTGAGCGAAAAAAGCCGATCCAGAAAGGACAGACCTTATTCAAAGCTGGTGATGAGCTGAAATCGCTGTATGCAATTCGTTCTGGCACCATTAAAAGCTACACCATCACCGAACAGGGCGATGAGCAAATCACCGGTTTCCATCTGGCAGGCGATCTGGTTGGCTTTGACGCCATCGGCACCGGTCATCATCCGAGCTTTGCCCAGGCGCTGGAAACCTCAATGGTCTGCGAAATTCCGTTCGAAACGCTGGACGATCTTTCTGGCAAAATGCCCAATTTGCGTCAGCAGATGATGCGTCTCATGAGCGGCGAAATTAAAGGCGATCAGGATATGATTCTGCTGCTTTCCAAAAAGAACGCAGAAGAGCGTCTGGCGGCCTTTATCTACAACCTGTCTCGTCGTTTCGCCCAGCGCGGCTTTTCCCCGCGTGAATTCCGCCTCACGATGACCCGCGGCGATATTGGCAACTATCTGGGTCTGACGGTTGAAACCATCAGTCGCCTGCTGGGGCGTTTCCAGAAAAGCGGCATGCTGGCGGTGAAAGGGAAATACATCACCATCGAAAATAGTGACCTGCTGGCGCAACTTGCTGGCCAGGCTCGTAACGTCGCCTGATAACCCTTCCGTTTCCCGGTCAGATCGCGAATTTTTTCTAATTTGTTGATCTGACCTGGTTCATCCTCTGTTTCATTCCATCCATATAGGTTATCTTTTAATAACAGACTGTGGTGACAGTTGTAAGGAGCCCCTGTATGGCGAAGTATCAAAACATGCTGGTAGTCATCGACCCCAATCAGGACGATCAGCCTGCATTGCGGCGTGCGGTGTATCTGCACCAACGGATTGGTGGACGCATCAAAGCCTTTTTGCCGATCTATGATTTTTCTTATGAAATGACCACCCTGCTGTCTCCGGACGAGCGTACAGCGATGCGCCAGGGCGTCATCGGGCAGCGTACTGCCTGGATCCGTGAACAGGCCAAATTTTATATTGAGTCCGGCGTCCCCATTGATATTAAGGTCGTGTGGCATAACCGTCCTTTCGAGGCCATTATTCAGGAAATCATCAGCGATAAGCATGATTTAGTCCTGAAGATGGCGCATCAGCACGACAAACTGGAAGCCGTGATATTCACGCCCACCGACTGGCATCTGCTGCGCAAATGCCCATGCCCGGTATGGATGGTCAAAGATCAGCCGTGGCCGGAAGGGGGTAAAGCGCTGGTCGCGGTCAACCTTGCCAGCGAAGAGAACTATCATGATGCGCTTAATGAAAAGCTGGTAAGAGAGACGATCGAACTGGCGGAACAGGTTAATCATACCGAAGTGCATTTGGTTAGCGCGTATCCGGTCACGCCAATCAACATCGCCATTGAACTCCCTGATTTTGACCCCAGCGTATATAACGATGCCATCCGTGGTCAGCATCTGCTGGCAATGAAGGCGTTACGGCAGAAATTCGGCATTGATGAAAACCGTACCCACGTTGAAAAAGGCTTACCTGAAGAGGTGATCCCCGATCTGTCGGAGCATTTGCAGGCAGGTATCGTTGTGTTGGGGACGATTGGTCGTACAGGACTGTCGGCGGCCTTCCTCGGCAATACCGCTGAACAGGTTATCGACCACCTGCGCTGCGACCTGCTGGCGCTGAAGCCGGATCAGTACCAGACGCCAGTGGAGCTGGATGACGAAGAAGATGATTAGCCCGGCGTTTACTTCGTGTCTTCCGCCGCGCGGTTAAGCCATTCACAATGACTTAACCGCGCCTTTTGGGCCTGAAGGGAGCGTTAATTGATAGTTTTGCGGCGTGAACCGCTTCACGTCGCTTCATCCGATCCAGCGCCTGTCCCAGGATGCGCGCCTGCACCCTCGTCGGCTTCCTGATATGCTCCCCCGCGGTAGGCCAGCAATAAATCTGCGGCGACAGGAGTCGTGAAAATTATATACAGCACCATTCAGGCCCAGTCGTTTTATATTTCTGGCAAAAATAAAGGGCCTTTCGGCCCCTGACATCACAACAAACATCGGTAACGTAAAACGTTAGTGGATACCTAACCGCCATGCGTGATCGATCTCTTCTCTAAGCTCCAGGGCTGAGAGCGCCATTAAATCAGCGAACTCAAGTTCCAGTACTTTCAGCTTTTTCAGATACTGCGCGGGGGTCAAAGCAGCAGGGTCACGACGCAGAAATTCGATGGCCAGTTGCGTGGGGGTTAACTCGGTATCCATAATATCCTCTGGTTGGATGAAAAACTAATTTATTATAACACGCCTGACTGGCTATTTTATGAGCAAATGATAACGACATCACACATATAAAAAAGCCGTCTCAGAAGAGACGGCTTAAGAAGCAAAGGTTTTAAACGTGTTGTCTTACAACGCTTTCAGAATCGCATCGACGCTGGCTTTGGCATCGCCAAACAACATCTGAGTATTCTCTTTAAAGAACAGCGGGTTCTGTACACCTGCATAGCCCGTATTCATCGAACGCTTAAACACAATCACATTCTGCGCTTTCCACACTTCGAGAACCGGCATGCCGGCGATCGGGCTGTGTGGATCGTCCTGGGCAGCCGGGTTGACCGTGTCGTTAGCGCCGATAACCAGCACGGTGTCGGTATCAGCGAAATCGTCGTTAATTTCGTCCATTTCCAGCACGATATCGTACGGAACTTTCGCTTCCGCCAGCAGTACGTTCATATGGCCTGGCAAACGCCCGGCAACCGGGTGAATACCGAAACGCACCTTGATCCCACGCGCGCGTAATTTCTCCGTGATATCGGCAACCGGATACTGCGCCTGGGCCACCGCCATACCATAGCCTGGCGTGATGATCACCGACTGGGAGTTTTTCAGCATCTCCGCAGTTTCTTCTGCGCTGATTTCACGATGCTCCCCTACTTCTTCATCAGACGATGAAGACGTACCGTCGCTGCCGAAACCACCGGCAATAACGCTAATGAACGAACGGTTCATCGCCTTACACATAATGTATGACAGAATTGCACCGGAAGAACCGACCAGCGCACCGGTAACGATCAGCAGGTCGTTGCTGAGCATAAAACCTGCCGCCGCCGCGGCCCAGCCAGAGTATGAGTTCAGCATTGAAACGACGACCGGCATATCCGCACCGCCGATTGAGGCCACCAGATGCCAGCCAAACGCCAGCGCGATAACGGTCATCACCAACAGGCAAATTGCCTGCATCGCCACACTGTCGGTACGCACAAACACCACCAGCAGCAGGAAGGAAACGACCAGCGCCGCCAGGTTCAGCTTATGACGGTTCGGCAGCATCAGCGGCTTAGAGGAGAGTTTGCCGCACAGCTTACCAAACGCCACAACGGAACCGGTAAAAGTGACCGCGCCGATGAAGATACCGAGGAACACTTCGGTCAGATGAATATTGACCAGAATCTGTTCCATACCCGTTTCATGCTGCAAGTAGCTGTTAAAGCCCACCAGCACCGCCGCCAGACCGACGAAGCTGTGCAGGATTGCCACCAGCTCCGGCATTTCGGTCATTTCAACCTTCTTCGCCAGACGAATACCAATAGCGCCGCCGATCACCATCGCCAACAGAATCCACGCGATGTTGCTGCTGTCCGGCCCCAAAATGGTCGCCACCAGCGCAATCGCCATCCCGGCGATCCCGAAGTAATTACCCTGCTGAGAGGTCTCGTGTTTGGAAAGCCCTGCAAGGCTAAAAATAAACAGAATCGCGGCAACAATGTATGCAGCTGTAACTAATCCACCAGACATTTGTTACCCCTTATCCTTTGCGGAACATTTTCAGCATGCGCTGAGTGACGGTGAAACCACCAAAAATATTAATGCTGGCGATCAGCACCGCGATAAAGCTCAGGGCGCTAACCCAGCCGCCATGACCTATCTGTAGTAATGCACCAACCACAATGATGCCGGAAATCGCATTAGTTACCGACATCAGCGGCGTGTGCAATGCATGAGAAACGTTCCACACCACGTAGTAACCGACCACACAGGCGAGCGCAAAAACGGTAAAGTGGCCGAGGAACTCTTTCGGCGCCACGCTGGCCAGCCAGCCAAACAGAATAATCGCCAGCGCCATCAGCGCATATTTACGCCACGGCGAACCGGGTTTTGCTTCTTCCACCGGCGCTTCCACTTTCTTCGCGGCCGCCTGCGGCTGAGCGGACACCTGAATCGGTGGTGCAGGCCAGGTGATTTCACCCTCGCGAATAACGGTAACGCCCCGAATAACGACATCATCAAAATCGATCACGATATTGCCGTCTTTCTCTTTGCACAGCAGTTTAAGCAGGTTAACCAGGTTGGTCCCGTACAATTGAGATGATTGAGTCGGTAAGCGCCCCGGCAGATCGGTATAACCGATAATCTTCACGCCATTGTCGGTGGTGACGACCTGACCCGCCACGGTGTATTCGCAGTTGCCGCCGTTTTGCGACGCCAGATCAACAACCACGCTACCGGACTTCATGGTGTCGACCATTTCTCGGGTAATCAGCTTCGGTGCCGGTTTACCCGGAATCAGCGCCGTGGTGACGATAATATCGACGTCTTTCGCCTGCGCGGCGAACAGCTCCATCTCCGCCTTGATAAAGGCTTCAGACATCACTTTGGCATAACCGTCACCGCTGCCGGCTTCCTCTTTAAAGTCCAGTTCAAGGAACTCGGCGCCCATACTCTGCACCTGCTCTTTGACTTCCGGACGGGTGTCAAAAGCACGAACGATCGCGCCGAGGCTATTCGCCGCGCCGATGGCCGCGAGACCCGCAACCCCGGCCCCGATAACCATCACCTTCGCAGGAGGGACTTTCCCTGCCGCGGTGATTTGCCCGGTAAAGAAGCGACCAAATTCATGCGCGGCTTCAACAATTGCGCGATAACCGGCGATGTTGGCCATCGAACTCAACGCATCCAGCGACTGAGCACGAGAAATACGCGGCACCGAGTCCATCGCCATCACGTTAATGTTACGCGCCGCCAGTTTTTCCATCAGCTGCGAGTTTTGCGCAGGCCAGATAAAACTGATGAGCGTCGTGCCGGGATTAAGCAGTTGGATTTCATCGTCTTCAGGCGCGTTAACTTTCAGAATGACGTCTGACTGCCACACATCATTGCCGTTAACGATTTCCGCGCCAGCCTGAACAAAGGCTTCGTCGTCGAAACTGGCCAGTTTACCGGCGCCGCTCTCAACGACGACGCTAAACCCGAGTTTCAGCAACTGCTCCACCGTCTTCGGCGTGGCGGCGGCCCGGGTCTCCAGGGCTAGTTTCTCTCTTGGTACACCAATACGCATAGTTTTCCCTTCCATCGGTTTTTGATGATGGTTTGCTTTTCTTACAACCAACTGTCGAAGGGGCAAAGGACATGCTCCCTCCGACATATGTCTGAAAAATGAAACAGTAACAAACTTTTTATAACCTACTGAAAATACCGATTGTGATCTACAGCGATAAAACAGAAATTTTGATTTTATTGGCAAAACGCACGACTAACCGTGTCAGACAGCAATATTTGCCTTATTTTTATTCCTGTACCTGATAATTCGCTTAGCTGAGGGGGTAATTCACCATTTATCGCCATCAAGATCATTGCATTAACATTACATTAACTTATTAAAGTCATATCGATTATCGATTTTGCTGCTCAAGCGGCTGTTTTTTCAACATATCGGGAAATGTTATATTTCGTCCTTGTACGTTTCGGGCGGCGACATAAAATTGACGCAGACAGTCACGCGCGATAAATGCAATAATCAAATGTTTTCAGTCAACAACAACACCAGTACATGGTTTGCGCAAGGCAAAGGATTATTTTTATGAAGCTTAAGAACTCACTCCTGGCGTCTGCCCTTCTGGCTACGACCGCGATATCTGCCCATGCGGCGATCGAGCTGACGCCGGAGCAAGCGGCTGCGCTGAAGCCCTATCAGCGCGTGGAAATCACAGGCCGCTTTAACTCCATCGGCAACGCGGTGCAGGCCGTTTCCCGTAAAGCAGACAAAGAAGGCGCTGCGTCCTTTTATGTTGTCGATACGTCTGATTTTGGCAGCGGCGGCAACTTGCGCGTAACGGCCGATTTTTATAAACAAAATGCCCCACAGGCCGACGCGCCGAAAAATCGTATCATCAATGGCGTAATGGAATTACCGAAAGTTCAGGCCGTTGAACTGGAGCCTTTCGATACCGTCACCGTTCAGGGCTTCTACCGCAGCCAGCCGGAAGTCAACGACGCCATCTCCAAAGCGGCTAAAGCCAAAGGCGCGGCCTCTTTCTTTATTGTGCGCCAGATTGATGCAAACGACGGCGGTAACCAGCGTATCACCGCCTATATTTATAAAGCTGATGCCAAAAAACGTGTCCTGCAAAGCCCGGATGCTATCCCCGCTGATTCCCAGGCCGGTCGCGCCGCGCTGGCCGAAGGTGGTGCAGCAGCGAAAAAAGTGGAAATCCCTGGAGTCGCCACGTCAGCATCCGTCGGCGCGGGTACTGGCGTCGGTCGCTTTTTTGAAACCCAGTCTTCCAAAGGTGGGCGTTACACTGTCACGCTTCCGGATGGCACTAAAATCGAAGAAGTGAACAAAATCACCGCCGCGCAGATGATTCCTTTCGACAGTATCAAGTTCACCGGCAACTACGGCAATATGACGGAAATCTCCTACCAGACGGCGAAACGCGCCGCTAAAAAAGGCGCGAAATATTATCACATTACCCGTCAGTGGCAGGAGCGCGGCGGCAACATCACCATCAGCGCCGATCTGTACAAATAAACCTTATTGGGTTGCATAAGGCGCCTTCACATAACCGAAAGCGCCTTATTTTTCGTTCACACCCCACGGTAGACACTTCTGCACGATGCCGGTAAATGCCACTGCTTCGCTTTTTTTCGCTTCCTCCATTGCATGCGTACAAAACACTTCGTAAAATCCCGCACCTCAGCGAAATCATCCATTTTTATGCGATTTTGCAAAATAAATATTCTTATCGCTGCCCTGGGCCAAAACGGTAAGTGAACCCGCCCAGATGGGCCAGACGCTGAGTCTGCAATTCAGCATTTCAGGAAGACAATGGAAAAGAAACTGGGCCTGAGTGCCCTGACCGCATTGGTACTTAGTTCAATGCTGGGTGCTGGTGTATTCAGTTTGCCGCAAAACATGGCCGCCGTAGCCAGTCCGTCGGCGTTGCTTATCGGCTGGAGCATCACCGGCCTGGGGATTCTGTTCCTCGCCTTTGCCATGCTGCTGCTTACGCGCATTCGTCCCGAACTCGACGGCGGCATTTTTACCTATGCCCGGGAAGGCTTTGGCGAACTGATTGGCTTCTGTTCCGCCTGGGGTTACTGGCTGTGTGCGGTTATCGCCAATGTCTCCTATCTGGTTATCGTTTTCTCCGCGCTAAGTTTCTTTACCGATACCCGGGAACTGCGCCTGTTTGGCGAAGGTAACACCTGGCAGTCAATCGTCGGCGCATCGGTGTTGCTGTGGATCGTGCACTTTCTGATTTTGCGCGGCGTACAAACTGCGGCAAGTATCAATCTGGCGGCGACCCTTGCCAAGCTACTACCTCTTGGCGCGTTTGTCGTATTAGCCGCTATCGCCTTTCGCACAGAGACATTCCGTCTGGATTTTAGCGGACTGGCGCTGGGCGTACCGGTGTGGGAACAGGTGAAAAATACCATGTTGATCACCCTGTGGGTTTTTATCGGCGTCGAAGGCGCGGTCGTCGTTTCCGCACGGGCCCGGAATAAACGGGACGTAGGCCGCGCGACGCTGCTGGCGGTGCTGTCGGCATTGACGGTCTATCTGCTGGTGACCCTGCTCTCGCTGGGCGTCATGCCTCGCAGTGAACTGGCGGAAATCCGCAACCCGTCGATGGCTGGATTGATGGTCAACATGATGGGACCCTGGGGGGAAATTGTTATCGCTGCCGGGTTGATTATCTCCGTCTGCGGCGCTTATCTGAGCTGGACGATTATGGCGGCGGAGGTCCCTTATCTGGCGGCGACGCATAAAGCTTTCCCGCGCCTCTTCGCCAGCCACAATAAAAATAACGCGCCATCAGCTTCACTCTGGCTGACCAACATCAGCGTGCAGGTTTGTTTGGTGTTGATCTGGCTAACCGGCGCCGATTATAACACGCTGCTTACCATCGCCTCCGAGATGATTCTGGTGCCTTATTTCCTTGTCGGCGCCTTTCTGCTGAAGATTGCCGAACGCCCGCTACATAAGGCGGTAGGCGTTGGGGCCGGTATTTATGGCGTATGGTTATTATATGCATCTGGCCCTGTGCATTTGCTTTTGTCGGTGATACTTTACGCTCCGGGTCTACTGGTTTTCCTGTACGCCCGTCGTACTCACCAGTACGAGCGTTCGCTAAAACGCCGTGATCTGGCACTCATTATTTTTTTACTGGTTGCCGCCCTACCAGCCACGTGGATGCTGGTGGGGTAAGCGGTTACCCTGCCGCTGAATTCGAAGGAGATATCCATGGCTGACATCCAGCCTCGCCCGATCCTGATTACCGGCGGAGGCCGTCGCATCGGCCTCGCTCTGGCTCGCCATTTTCTGGCTCAGCAACACCCTGTTATCATCAGCTACCGCACGTACTATCCAGCCATTGATGAGCTGCGCGATGCGGGAGCCGTTTGCCTGCACGGGGATTTCAGTGATGATGAAAGCATTCTGGCGTTTGCTGAAGAGGTGAAAGCGCATGCTCGCGGCGGTTTGCGAGCCATTATTCATAACGCCAGCGGCTGGATGGCGGAAAAACCCGGAACGCCATTAACCACCGTGCTCTCCAGCATGATGCAAATTCATGTCAACGCCCCCTATCTGCTTAATCACTCGCTGGAGAGCCTGTTGCGCGGTCACGGTCATGCCGCCAGCGATATAATCCACATTACCGACTACGTCGTGGAGCGCGGCAGCGACAAACATATTGCTTACGCGGCCAGTAAAGCGGCGCTGGATAATATGGGCCGCTCGTTTGCCCGCAAGCTGGCGCCGGAAATTAAAGTTAACGCCATTGCCCCATCGCTGATTTTATTTAATGAAGGCGATGATGCGGATTACCGTAAACAGGCGCTTGATAAATCGCTGATGAAGATTGCGCCAGGTGAAAAAGAGATCATCGACCTGATCGAATACCTGCTCGACAGTTGCTATGTTACTGGTCGTTCATTCGCCGTTGACGGTGGCCGCCACCTGCGTTAATAAAAGCGACTCCAGCCAATAATTAACAGCCACGCGCACAAACTCCAGCACCCGACTGCGCCTGCCAGAGCAAACGGCAGGCGCATAATCCCGGTAAAATACCACAGTGAAAACAAATAGATAAAATACGGTATTATCGACCACATACCGAATACGATTGTGGTACGCAGCGCTTCAATACCCCGCTCGCTGGCGACGATATAGTGCGCTATCAGCGCAAAGGTAGGAAATAATGGAATCAACCCGGCGATATAGTAATTTTTTGTTTTGGACAGTACGCCAATCAGGACAACGACCAGAACCCCGAGCAACGCTTTAATCAACAGCCCCATTCCTTTTCCTTCACCATTAACTAACAAGTATTCACAGCATAACGGAAGAACATTTGTTTATATACCCGTCATACTTCAAGTTGCATGTGCGTTGGCTTTCCTCGTTCACCCCAGTCACGTAATGGAGTACGCTCCCGGGGATTCACTGCGTCGCCGCCTTCCTGCAACTCGAATAATTTAGGGTATAAAAGAATAATGGCAGGCAAATTAAAGGCGGTGTATGTTAATTCCCGCATTCTGGTATCCACCGCAGTCGTTTCTGCATACAATCTGGCTGCGGTTTCCACAAAACCCTTTTTCTGTAGCTGGTGAAACTGTGAGCGACCTGAATCCATGTATGACATGCGGAGCCTGTTGTGCGTTTTTTCGTGTCTCTTTTTACTGGGCTGAGGGCTGTGACGCAGGCGGCACTGTTCCCGTTGAGCTTACTGAACAAATTTCGCCATACCACCGATGTATGGTCGGAACCAACCAGAAGCATCCCCGCTGCGTTGCGCTTGCCGGTACGCCGGGGCAATCAGCATGCTGCACGATTTACGAAGACCGCTCTTCCACATGCCGCGAGTTTGCCATGTCCGGCGAGGACGGAAAGGTCAATGAGGCCTGCAATCGCGCGCGGGCAAAATACGGTTTGCCGCCTCTACTCCCTTTGTCCGTGGCGCATACCGTAGCCGACAAACAATGATCCATTCTCTTTTTCAGGGCGGCGCATCATTTATATCTGTTGAGGATGTCATTGATTTGTCGGGCGTCATGTTTGCTTTCAGATACGGCCTTGCTTTTCATTCATCATCCGGAGGCTCGCTTCATGACGAACCCGATAAGTCGCATGAATGCACAGATGGTTTACAATGTTTATGGCGCGTGGCTGGCAGCAAACAGCCATTCACAGGTCAACGTCCTGTGCCCGTAACTGGGCCCACGTCTCCGGACGCGAGTGAAAGTGACCTGACACAATAAATTCAATTCGTTAATAAAAAGTGCAACGCATAAAATATGAATAAGATCGTTTTTGTTGAGGATGATCCGGAGGTGGGCGCGCTGATCGCCGCTTATCTGGGAAAGCATGATATGGACGTGGTTGTTGAACCACGAGGCGACCAGGCCGAAGAGGTTATCGCCCGCGAACAGCCGGATCTGGTGTTACTGGATATCATGCTGCCGGGTAAAGACGGCATGACGCTGTGCCGGGATTTGCGCGGCCAGTGGCTGGGCCCCATCGTACTGCTCACCTCCCTGGACAGCGATATGAACCATATTTTATCGCTCGAAATGGGCGCCAGCGATTATATTCTGAAAACCACGCCGCCGGCCGTGCTATTGGCCCGCCTGCGCCTGCATCTTCGTCAGCATATCGCCGCGCCGGGCGCCGGGGCGCCCTCTTCGCTTACCCCCCATAAATCCATTAGCTTTGGCTCCCTGACCATTGATCCGGTCAATCGACAGGTGACGCTAAGCGGCGACGGCGTGTCACTCTCTACAGCGGACTTCGATCTGTTGTGGGAACTGGCCACACACGCCGGGCAAATTATGGACCGGGACGCCCTGCTGAAGAATCTGCGCGGCGTCAGTTACGATGGCATGGACCGCAGCGTCGATGTTGCCATTTCGCGTTTACGCAAAAAACTTCTCGATAATGCAACTGAACCCTATCGTATTAAGACGGTACGCAATAAAGGCTACCTGTTTGCCCCGCACGCCTGGGATAACTAATTCACGGATCAGGTTGTGGAGAAACTGCCCGGGCTGTTTTAGTGCGTGGAGAATTTTCAACTCGCCTGATTAAAATTAATCATTTTATTTCAATACGTTATATTCAATTTAGCAACCGACGGGTACGGTCTTTTTCATGCCAATGATTGTACCCCGTCCCTGGAAATGCTTGCGAATTTCGCCCCATTTTGCGCAGCCGCTGGCGTCATGTTGACCCGTACGATTGAGGGTTATGTGTTTTAATTCCGGGTTTCATGTAATTTTCCACTCTGGAAAACCCACTGTGTTTCAGCCAAATACTCTGCTTCTTTTGGTTCATGTGTCACCAGAATTACCGTCACGTCGTACTGGCGTAACCCTCTGACTATTTCCCACAAGCGTGAACGAATACCCCAGTCCAGATTTGAAAAGGGCTCATCAAGAAGCAACAATCGCGGCCGGGATACCAGCGCTCTGGCTAACGCTGCTCGTTGTTGCTCGCCACCGGAAATCTGTCGGGGGTAACAGTCCGCCAGATGCGCAATCCCCATATCGTCAAGTACAGACATTTGTTTCTGCCTTGAACGCGGCAAACCGGCCGCGTACTGCGCCAGTGCCAGATTCCCCGCGACCGTCAGATACGGAAACAGATACAGTCGCTGATTGAGATAACGACAGGGACGCTGCCAGGGTGGGATCGTATTGATTGATTTTCCGTCAAGACATATTTCTCCTTGATAAGAGATTATCCCCGCAATAGCATTCAGTAGTGTCGTTTTGCCGCTGCCCGATGGCCCGGTAATGGCAGTACAGATCCCTTCCGAAACATGGAAATCCAGTTCATTAAACGCCTGCGTGGTTAAATGCTCAACGCGCAGCATGAACGTTTTCCTTATAAATATGCTGTACCCGATGCAGTACCAGCAGCAATATTCCCGCCAGAAAAATCAACACCAGCGCGCAGCCAATGGCGAGAGAAAAATCTCCGCTGGCGATATTCAGGTAAACCGCAATCGGCAGGGTTTCAGTCTTCAGGCGTGTCGCGCCAGCCAGCATTAACGTCGCGCCAAACTCGCCGAGTGCCCTGGCGAGTGCCAGAATGCTGCCCCCCAATAACGTGTGCCAGCACAGCGGGATTTCCACCAGGATCAGGGAGCGCAGCGGCGTCAGCCCCAGATTCCAGGCTGTCGTAATAAATGCCGGATCAATTGAAGAAAACGCAGCGCTGGCAGAACGTAAAATAATCGCGCTGGCAACATAAGTCTGAGCGATCACCACGCCAAATGGCGAAAACAACACATCGGCTAGACCTGGCGCCACCGTCGCCAGGGGGCCACGTTGACCGAGTAAAAGCAGCAAACCGATGCCGACGATCAAAGGGGGTGTTACCAGAGGAATATCAAGCAACATATTGACAATATCTTTACCTCGGAAGTTCATCCGTGCCACCGCCCATCCGGCAGGGATAGCAATCAACAGCGACAGTAGCAGGGAGAGCAGAGCCGTTCCCAGTGAGAGCATGACAGCGAAAAATAGTTCAGGCTCCTGCAGAACCTGGATAAGCGTGGTCAGATCCAGCTCAAACACCAGCGATAATAACGACCCTATCACCAGAATCAGCAGCAAACCAAGCGGCAGCAGCGTCAGTTTAGCCACGGTAATTATTCATTAATGGGCAGGTAGCCCATATCGGTGAAGACCTTAATACCCTGTGCTGACGTAAAATAGTCTGCCAGCTGGCGCGCGATTTCAGGATGTTTACTGGTCCGCAGAATCGCCAGCGTGGCAATTTCATCCGGCGTACCTGCTGGCGTCGGCAGAAGAACCAGCGTGTCTTTATTTTTCACGGCGTCAGTACGGCCGATAACCGCCGCATCCACATCGCCGTTGAGCAGATACATCACCAGTTGCTTAATTGTCGCCGTTCTGACCACCACTTTTTCCCGCAAGGCATTGCCATAGCCGGAAAGCGCTAACAACTTCTCGCCGCTTTTGCCCAGCGCAATCGCCTTCGGGTCACCCATTCCGAGTTTTAGATGACTTTTCGCCAGTTCAGCAAAGGTGGTAATACCGTCAGCTTTATCCTTCCGAATCGCCATGACCGGGGTATGGTGTACCAGTGGGAAAGACTCTTGCAGTTCACCTTCCGACTTAATTTTATCGACATAATCAGCGGAGCCAGGCAGAAATAAATCGCCCTGCCGGGTTAACTCAAAACGGGCAAGAATCTGCCCTGAGCCACCGTATTCTACCGTGACGTGTTGGCCTGTCTCTTTTTCGAAACGCGAGACAATTTTATCTACCGGCGTACGTAAACCCGCCCCGGCATAAAGATGGAGATCGGCGGCGGTGGAAATAAAGCTACAGCACAGCAGTATGCCGGAAAGTAGGTATTTTATTGGCTTCATGAATCCGTCCTCGTCAAAAAATTCATTTGTTCATCCCTGTGCTCACATATCGTTATATACGTGGTTACATAACCATATATAACCATATTCCTGCACCTTTCAATAGCTTTATACTGTTCCCAGTCAACTGGATGTTGTCAGTCGGGGCGAACCCTGCTTTCATGACCAGTCAACCAGGGCATAACAAGGCAGATATGGCTTTTCACACCTATTCGGCCTTGATAAATGCTCTCGACAGCGATCAGGTTTCGTTCCTGAATCAGTGCTTTGGCAGATATATCAATGCCGCCATAGCGCTCCTGAGGATAAAAATCAGGTAGTTAACATATTGATTTATTGGTGAGATTTAATGAAAAAGCTGTTTGTGCAGTTTTACCTGTTGCTGTTTGTCTGTTTCCTGGTAATGACCATGATGGTTGGCCTGGTGTACAAATTCACCGCCGAACGCGCAGGACGTCAGTCGCTGGACGATTTAATGAAGAGTTCGCTGTATCTGATGCGCAGCGAATTACGAGAGATCCCACCGCGCGACTGGAGCAAAACCCTTAAAGAGCTGGACCTGAATCTCTCTTTCGACCTGCATATCGAACCCATCAGCAAATTCAAGCTTTCGGAAAGCTCAATGCAACATTTGCGCGCCGGGGATATTGTCGCTCTGGATGACCAGTACACGTTTATCCAGCGCATCCCCCGCAGCCACTATGTGCTGTCCGTAGGCCCGGTCCCCTATCTCTATTTTCTGCATGAGATGCGTCTCCTTGATCTGGCGCTAATGGCCTTTATCGCTATCTCACTGGCCTTTCCGGTATTTATCTGGATGCGTCCTCACTGGCAGGATATGTTGCGTATTGAAACCGCCGCCCAACGCTTCGGCGAGGGACACCTTAGCGAGCGAATTCATTTCGACAGCATGTCCAGCTTTGAACGGCTTGGCGTGGCGTTTAATCAGATGGCCGATAACATCAATGCGCTTATCGCCAGCAAAAAACAGCTAATTGACGGCATTGCCCACGAACTGCGCACGCCGTTGGTCCGCCTGCGTTACCGTCTGGAGATGAGTGAGAACCTCACCGAGGCCGAATCGCAGGCGTTAAATCGCGATATCGGTCAACTGGAAGCGCTGATAGAAGAACTGTTGACCTATGCGCGCCTTGACCGTCCGCAAAATGAACTGAAATTAACCACGCCCAACTTTCCGGTGTGGATTCGTGTCCACATTGAAGATATTCAGACGGTTAATCCCCAGCGCGAGGTTACGCTACGCGAAGTCATTACCGGAAATTATGGCGCTCTGGATATGCGCCTGATGGAGCGCGTGCTGGACAATCTGGTGAATAACGCATTGCGCTACAGTAACCAGCATATACAGATCAGCCTGACGCTACAGGGATCGCGAGCAACACTGCGGGTAGAAGACGATGGTCCGGGAATTGCGCCTGATGAACGGGAACGGATTTTCGAGCCATTTGTACGCCTTGATCCCAGCCGTGATCGCGCCACCGGCGGCTGCGGGCTTGGCCTGGCTATCGTCCACAGTATCGCCCAGGCGATGTCAGGTGAGGTCCGCTGTGAGGAAAGCTCGCTTGGGGGCGCCCGCTTTTCCTTTAGCTGGCCGGTTTATCACCAACTGCCTGATCTTACCTCCTTACCTGATTAGCCCTTGCGCAGGTGCCTGGGTCTGCGTATAGTTTAAAATCATATAGTATGTTGTAACTAATGCGGGAAACTATGGCCAGCTACGATCTCGTTGAACGCCTAAATGACACCTTTCGCCAACTGGAGCATGAGCTACAGTCACTCCAGTTGACGCTGAGCAACTACCGTCTGCTGGCCGCTCGGGTATTTGAGCTGCCGCCGGTAAGCAAAGACGCCGAGCATCAACCGCTGAACAGCATCAATGTCGTTCAGCATACCGGTAAAACTGCACTGGAGATGGCCCTCAGGCACTACAGCCATTTGTTTATCCAACAGCAGTCGGAAAGCCGAAGCAGTAAAGCGGCGGTACGTTTGCCTGGGGCGATTTGCCTGCAAACCACTGTTACCGAGCAGAATGCATTGTTGCAAAAAATCGCGCATATCAACGCCCTCAAAACAACCTTTGAGAAGATTGTCACCGTTGATTCCGGCCTCCCCTCCACCGCGCGCTTTGAATGGGTCCACCGCCATTTGCCGGGGTTGATTACGCTAAGCGCCTATCGGACGCTGACGCCGCTGGTCGACCCGAATACCATCCGTTTCGGCTGGGCCAATAAACATATAATTAAAAATCTGACTCGCGATCAGGTGCTCATGCAACTGGAGAAAAGCCTCCAGTCGCCACGGGCGGTTCCCCCCTGGACGCGTGAGCAGTGGCAAAGCAAACTGGAGCGAGAGTATCAGGATATCGCTGCCCTGCCGCAGCGGGCAAAGCTAAAAATTAAACGGCCAGTGAAAGTACAGCCTATCGCCCGGGTCTGGTATAGCGGGGAACAAAAACAGATACAATACGCCTGCCCGGGGCCAATGGTTGCGCTGATATCCGGTACGAAAGGCGTTAACGTACCGGATTTGGGTGAATTGCTGAACTATGATGCCGATAATGTACAGTATCGACATAAACCCCAGGCGCAGACGCTAAGATTACTGATTCCGCGTCTGCATTTATGGCTGGCTGGCGAGTAACTATGCTGCGACATGGATTCCGGGCGTCGTCAGTGGCCAAACTTCGCGGCTAGGATCAGTTTGCGTCGCTTCATCATAGCTTGTATAGATATTCAGCATTGGCAACGCCTCTAGATAGAGAATAGCTTATGTATGTGCGCTTAACTGAAACAACGCTACCCAGTCACATATCGCGGTAATGCCACGATAAAAGCAAACATGGGAAAGAGTCATATCTTTTCCTTTAACAGGGTAAATCGGGAAGCTGGAAAAGAAAAACCAAGTAATAGCATTCACGCAGTGATTACCCAGATAAATCCCTAATAACATACTGTTGCTTAGCAACTGCTTAATATAGAAAACTTAGTAGAGAGATATGACTCACCTGTCGCATGAAAAGGGTTCTCTTACGATGCTCTATGTTTTTAACCTGAAAGATACTATTCCGCTGACAATTTCTATGTAGACATTATTGGTCACCATATTGGATTAACTATCGCACAAAATATCAGTAGATCTATTAAAAGAGATTTCTTCTATTAATTCATGACTTAGTTATAGTTTAAAAAAAGGCGGATTCAGATATTATCCGCCCTGATGCAAAGAGGTCCGATTGGATGTCGAAATATACGACATTCATGTAAGAGATTAGTCGGAAATGTAACAAATTCTTTGTTGACCAACACATAAAATGTCTGTCAACTGGAATAGGATTTGGACCATAAGCAATAAGAAACTGACTGAAAATTCGTGTACCTAACATTGATAAAAACTTACCGAAGTTTGTATATATCCCCCTGTTTTTATTATCTACTATTGGTCCTGTTATACATCATGCTAAATTCAAATGACCACGTTTTTGATGCACCAACGTTAGTAGCGCAACAATACCAACCAGAGACAACAGGCTTGCCAGAATAAACGCGGAATGATAACCACCACCATATTGAATCAACAACCCGGTAACAGCCGGAGACATAATCCCTGCCAGATTCGCCAGCAGATGAACAAAGCCACCCGTCGTACCAATACGGTCAGCCGGGACAATATCTTGTAGCAACGACCAACACGCCTGCGGTGTCATATAGGCAAAAATCGTCGCCAGTGTAATGCAGGAAACGGAGCCCATCAGACTCTGCGTATAGGCGGTTGCCAGTACGCTTCCCCCAGCAATCGCAAGACCGATAAAAATTACCAGTTTACGGGATAATAGAAAATTTCCTGTCTTCCGATACAGCACATCGCATACAGAACCGCCGCCCATAAAACCTACTGTTGCCCCCAGCCACGGCAAAACCCCGATAATACTCATACTTTTAATATCCAGATGTTGGAAGTCCGTCAGGTAACTCGGCAACCAGGAGAGAAAAAAGAATTGGATATAATTAAAACAAAAAAATGCGGCAGCCACCCCTATCACGGAAGGAGAAAGAATATAGTACCAAAACGTATGCTGTGATTGCGAATCTGTGGCGATCTCATTCTGTTCACTCGCAGGCCTTTCAGAACTGATATACAACGCCTCTAGCCGGCTGACGCTCGGATGTTGCTCTGGCTTATCGCGAAACAGCAATGACCACGCAACGACCCAGACAATACCTAGCAGCGCGATAGCGATGAACGCGATTCGCCAGCCAAAAGCGAGCCCAACGAGGCCAACTATCGGTGCGGCAATCGCCGCACCTAAGGGCTGACCAGCATTGGTGAAACCTACAGCGCGGCCAATCTCTTTTTTCGGAAACCAGTTGGCGATCGATTTGTTGGTAGTGGTCCCCATCGGGCCTTCTCCAATACCAAACAGCACTCTCACGACCAAAAGTTGCCAGAATCCGGTCACTAATGCAGTCGCGCCACAAAAGATTGACCAGATCATCGCCGCCCATGCATATACTTTACGTGGTCCAAACGTATCCGCACCCCAACCACCAATAAAGCAAAAGACACAGTAACCAACGAAGAAGCAGCTAAACAAAAAACCCAGTTGGGCATCATTAATATGCAAGTCGCTTTTCACCAGAGGAGCCATAACTGACAACGCTGCGCGATCCATATAATTCAGCATCCCGGCGCAAAAGAGCAAAAGCGCGATGATCAGACGATAGCGATTTTTAAACATTACCTTCTCCTTTCGCACATGAACAAATGGCGGTAGCAAGTAGATGTGTGGCAATCACGGATTCATCCGGCTCAAACCCTAAACCAGGTTTATCGGGCAACGTCATTTCCGGATGATAATTAAGGAAGTCATTCAATGGCTGTATCCACTTGATATATGGCACTTCAAGACGAATATCGTCCGGTAGCATTGCCACCAGATGCGCCGTCGCCAGCATGCCTGCACCATAATAAAAGCAGTGTGGAACCACTTTGACACCATGCGTCTGCGCAAGCTTAATCACGCGAAGCATGGCGGTAACCCCACCAACCTTACAAACACTAGGCTGAAGAATATCGACTGCACGAGATAGAATAAGATTCATAAAATCTCCGTCACCAGAGGCATTTTCTCCGGCAGAGAGCGGCACACCTGCCTCTCGAACTTTGGCTAGTCCACGGACATCTTCTGGAGGCCATACAGGCTCTTCAATCCATTGCAGATTCAAAGGTTTCATAAGCTGTGCATGAGCAAACGCCTCCTCCGGTGTCCAGAGGCAATTCACGTCCACCATCAGTTCACCTCTTTCACCGAGGACTTCGCGTGCTGCTGCGATGGCTTTCCGCTCTGTTTCATGCAATTTTATCTGGCGATAGCCAAGATCTAACACTTCCTGCACTTTGCAAGCGACAGCTTGCGGATCGTTATCATAGCTAACAAGGCTAGGATACAGTCTTATACGATTACGACTCGCACCAAGCATTTTCCATAATGGTAACTTCTGCTGTTTACCCAGCAGGTCCCATAAAGCGATATCTACCGCAGATAGTGCGTAACGGACAGGACCGGTACGGCCAAAGCCATGCAGAGCGACTTCCGCCTCGCGCATGATATTTTCTATATCTCCAGTCGTACTAAATTCCCGGCTAATAAAGAAGGGAGCGACAAGATTTTCCAGTGCTGAAAAGGTAACGGGATTACTGAGATGGCCAAATGCCTCCCCCCAACCATATAATCCGTTATCGACATAGATCTTTGTTAACAAAGTTTCCATCTTACTCAACAGAGGAGATGCTGCATTATAATCCTGTTGCGAATTTTCTTTTTTTTGCCTTCCCGATTCAAACGGAATGGCTATTCTTACAATCTCTATCTTTTCTATTTTCATTGTATTTGCATCAGGTGATTGAAATGGCAAACTTATTATTGCACATACCCCACACCTATGTTTCGTGCATAAACACATATATAGAACGGAAAGCTTTATTTTTTTTGTATCTGTGAACAATTGAATGTAAAGTAAATCACACTCTACATAAAACATGTTTATGACGAACTATCTACTTCTGCAAATGTGATCGACATCACAGTCAATAACTAATGGAAATATATAAAAGCAAAATGACATATTTGATTAAATAGTTATCTTCTATCTATTCACCATTGAATTGCCAGAATATTAGAGATGAAACTTAGAGATCAGGAGAAAAGTTAATATTGTTAGAAATACCCCGGTAATCAGTTGAATCTGATTTACTGATTGTAGGACTCCCCCCTCCGTTGAACAACACTACAAAAAAATCGTAAGTAACACGGTTGTTTTTCAATCAAACTAATGGACGTAATCCGTTGCACCATGTGCAGAAAGAGGGACGAAACCGGTACGGAAGGCGTTCCGTACCGGTTTCGGGAGAATGCCTGAACAGTATGCGGTACATACTATCCCGGCGTAAACAACAGCCGCAGACGCTAAAATTACTGACTCCGCGTCTGCACCTGTGGTGGGCTAGCGAGTTGCCATACTGCCGACCATCTGCTCCGGGCGAACCCAGTTGTCAAATTCCGCTTCTGTCAGATAGCCAAGCGCCAGCGCGGACGCCTTCAGTGTCAGCCCCTCTTTGTGCGCCTTTTTAGCGATTTCCGCCGCTTTATCATAGCCTATATGGGTATTCAGCGCGGTTACCAGCATCAGCGACTCATTAAGCAACTGGCTGATGCGCTCACGGTCAGGTTCAATCCCCACCGCGCAATGCGCGTTAAAGCTCTCCATCCCATCGGCCAGCAGCCGCACGGATTGCAGGAAGTTGTGGATCACCATCGGACGGTAGACGTTGAGTTCAAAGTTACCCGATGCGCCACCGATATTCACCGCCACATCATTACCCAGCACCTGACAGCACAGCATAGTCATGGCTTCACACTGGGTCGGATTGACTTTACCCGGCATAATCGATGAACCCGGTTCATTTTCCGGGATCGCGATTTCACCAATCCCGCAGCGGGGGCCGGATGCCAGCCAGCGAACATCGTTAGCGATTTTCATCAGCGAAGCGGCCAGTCCTTTTAGCGCACCATGCGCATGTACCAGCGCATCAACGGTCGCCAGCGCTTCAAATTTATTCGGCGCGGTGACAAACGGCTGACCGCTAAGGGTCGCCAGTTCGGCAGCGACACGCACGGCATATTGCGGATGAGTATTCAGCCCGGTTCCCACCGCCGTACCGCCCAGCGCCAGTTCCGCCAGATGTGGCAGACTATTCTCGATATGTTTCAGATTATGTTCAAGCATGGCAACCCAGCCGGAAATCTCCTGCCCGAGCGTCAGCGGCGTCGCGTCCTGCAGGTGGGTACGGCCGATTTTAACAATGTCGTTAAACGCGACGGATTTATCATCGAGGGTCTTTTTCAGCACAGTGAGCTGCGGTATAAGCTTTTCCCGTAGCGCAATCATCGCCGCCACGTGCATCGCGGTCGGGAAGACATCATTAGAGCTCTGGCTCTTATTGACATCATCGTTTGGGTGAACCTTACGCTCCATCCCTCGCACCCCGCCCAGCAGTTCACTGGCGCGATTGGCCAGCACCTCATTCATATTCATATTACTTTGGGTGCCTGAGCCGGTTTGCCAGATAGCCAACGGGAACTCATCCGGATGCTTGCCTGCCAGCACTTCATCCGCGGCCTGAATAATCGCTTCTGCTTTCTCCGCGGCAAGCAAACCGAGATCCTGATTCACTTTCGCCGCCGCGCGTTTGGTCAGCGCCAGCGCATGGATAAGCTCGACCGGCATCTTTTCCGTTGATATGCGGAAATGTTCCAGCGAGCGCTGGGTTTGCGCGCCCCATAGCTTATCGGCAGGCACATCGATTGCGCCCATTGAGTCTTTTTCACTGCGATACGTTGTCATTACTTTCTCCTTGGATTCAACGTGCGTAATAGCGACAAAGCTCACCTGCTTAAAGCGTTAAGTATTGGACAAATTTATACGTTGTTTTAGTGGTTCGTGCCGCTAAACGGCATAAAAAACCGCCCCGAAGGGCGGCTGATATCATTTCACGCAATGCGCACACTGCGAATTCTGGATCTGCTGAAAGAAGTCGTTGCCCTTGTCATCCACCAGAATAAAGGCCGGGAAGTCTTCCACCTCGATTTTCCAGATGGCTTCCATCCCCAGTTCCGGGTACGCCACGCACGCCAGGCTCTTAATACTTTGCTGCGCCAGCACCGCTGCCGGGCCGCCGATGCTGCCGAGATAGAAACCGCCGTGTTTATGGCAGGCGTCGGTCACCTGCTGGCTGCGGTTGCCTTTGGCCAGCATCACCATGCTTGCACCGTGCGCCTGAAGCAGGTCCACATAGGAATCCATGCGCCCGGCTGTGGTCGGACCGAGCGAGCCGGAAGCATAACCCTCCGGCGTTTTTGCCGGGCCCGCGTAGTAGATGGGATGGTCTTTTACGTACTGCGGTAGCGCTTCACCGTTATCAATCAGCTCTTTCAGCTTCGCGTGGGCGATATCCCGCGCCACGATAATCGTCCCGCTCAGCGACAGACGCGTCGACACCGGATGGGCGGAAAGCTGGGCCAGAATCTTGCTCATTGGCTGATTGAGATTGATGCTCACCACTTCGCCTTCACCCTGCTGGCGCAGATGTTCGGGAATATACTGGCCCGGATTGCTCTCCAGCTTCTCAATCCAGATCCCCTCACGGTTGATTTTCGCCTTAATATTGCGGTCCGCCGAGCAGGAAACCCCCATGCCCACCGGGCAGGAGGCCCCGTGGCGCGGCAGACGGATGACGCGAATATCGTGCGCGAAATATTTGCCGCCGAACTGCGCGCCGAGGCCGAGATTCTGCGCCTCAAGCAACAGTTCCTGCTCCAGCTGCACATCGCGGAATGCCTGGCCGTGCTCGTTGCCTTCCGTCGGCAGCCCGTCATAATAGTGGGTGGACGCCAGTTTGACCGTTTTCAGGGTCGCTTCCGCCGAGGTGCCGCCAATCACAAAAGCGATATGGTACGGCGGGCAGGCGGCGGTACCCAGCGTGCGCATCTTCTCTACGAGGTAGTTTTTCAGCTTTGCCGGGGTAATCAGCGCCTTCGTTTCCTGATAGAGGTAGGTCTTGTTGGCCGAGCCGCCGCCTTTGGCGATGCACAGAAACCTGTACTCGTCGCCATCAACGCTGTAGAGGTCAATTTGCGCCGGCAGGTTGGTGCCGGTATTGACCTCTTTATACATATCCAGCGGCGCGTTCTGCGAATAGCGCAGGTTGTCCTCGGTATAGGTGTTATAAACCCCCTGCGCCAGGGCGGCCTCATCGCCGCCGCCAGTCCATACGCGCTGGCCTTTCTTGCCCATAATAATCGCGGTGCCGGTATCCTGGCAGGTCGGCAGCACGCCTTTAGCGGCGATATCCGAGTTGCGCAGGAACTGCAGGGCCACGTATTTATCATTTTCGCTGGCTGCCGGGTCGTTAAGGATATCGGCAACCTGCTGCTGATGAGCGGGACGAAGCATAAAGGAGGCGTCGTGGAAAGCGTGTTGTGCCAGTAGCGTTAGCGCCTGAGGTTCAACTTTCAGAATCTCCTGGCCTGCAAATTCGGCGACGGAGACGTAATCACTGCTGAGAAGATAATACTCGGTATCGTCCTTTTTCAGTGGAAAAGGATCCTGATATACAAATGGTTTATTCGACATTGTGCTCTCACTTACTGCCTGGATGATTATAATTCGGGCAGACACTCCATTTGCCCGTAGAAAAGCGAGTCAGTTGATTTTACACAATTCTTTAACAAAAACTGAGACAAAGACGACTTTTTCTTCTCCCCGGTTGCTTATCGCCCGTTTGCTGGTTTAATAGAGAGAATAATTATCAAGTGGAACAGGGATTGAGAATGCAAAAACTCATCAACTCAGTGCAAAACTACGCCTGGGGAAGTCACACCGCCTTAACCGAACTGTATGGAATTGCCAATCCAGACAACCTGCCGATGGCCGAACTGTGGATGGGAGCGCATCCGAAAAGTAGCTCGCGGATTCTGGATACTACCGGTCACCAGCGTTCGTTGCGCGAAGTGATCGACAGCGACAAAGCGGCCCTGCTCGGCGCTAAAGTGGCTGAGCGCTTCGGTGAACTCCCTTTCCTGTTCAAAGTTCTTTGTGCTTCACAGCCGCTGTCGATTCAGGTTCATCCAAACAAACAAGCTTCAGAGGTGGGATTCGCGAAAGAGAATGCCGCCGGGATCCCGCTTGATGCCGCTGAGCGTAACTATAAAGATCCGAATCACAAGCCGGAACTGGTTTTCGCCCTGACGCCGTTCCTCGCGATGAACGCCTTCCGCGAATTTGCCGAGATCGTGAACCTGTTGCAGCCAGTGGCCGATGCTCATCCGGCTATTGCCCAGTTCCTCGCACAGCCGGACGAAGAGCATCTGCGTAAGCTGTTTGCCGGCCTGCTGAATATGAAAGGAGAACAGAAGACGCATGCGCTAAGCGTCCTGCAGGTCGCGCTGGATAACGAACAGGGCGAGCCGTGGCAGACTATTCGCCTGATTGCCGAATTCTATCCGGACGATAGCGGCCTGTTCTCTCCGTTGTTGCTCAATGTCGTCAGGCTTAATCCGGGTGAGGCGATGTTCCTGTTCGCGGAAACGCCGCACGCCTACCTTCAGGGCGTGGCGCTGGAAGTGATGGCCAATTCAGACAACGTCCTGCGCGCGGGGCTGACGCCAAAGTACATCGATATTCCTGAACTGGTGGCTAACGTCAAATTTGCAGCAAAACCGGCGAACGAGCTGCTGACTCAGCCGGTCTCCCACGGAGCGACGCTGGATTTCCCGATTCCGGTTGATGATTTTGCCTTCTCCCTGCACGATCTGTCAGCACAGGCGACCACTATCGCTCAGGATAGCGCGGCGATTCTGTTCTGCGTTGAGGGTGAAGCGGTTATCACTAAAGGCGAGCAGAGTCTGGCGCTGAAGCCGGGCGAATCGGCCTTCATCGCGTGTAACGAATCGCCAGTGCAGGTGAGCGGCTCCGGGCGTGTGGCGCGCGTGTTCAATAAGCTCCAGTAATATACTGAACTTTTTAGCCACAGTTGCCAGACTTTCCCATCATGACAACACAACCAGGTGGTACCCTCCGCCTGGTTTCATTTATGGATAAATACTATGAAAAAATCGCTGGTCGCAGCAGGAGTTATCATCGCGCTGGGCGTCGTCTGGACAGGCGGAGCCTGGTACACCGGGAAACAGCTGGAAAGCCATATTGCTGCTATGGTGCAGCAGGCTAATGCCCAGTTGCAAAATAGCTTACCGCAGGCAGGCGTGGAGCTGACTTACCAAAACTATCAGCGAGGCCTGTTCAGCAGCCATTTGCAACTGGTGGTTAAACCCATTTCCGGAAAAGAGACCGGCTGGCTCGCCGCCGGGCAATCGCTGCTTTTTGACGACGTTGTCGATCACGGCCCCTTCCCGCTGTCTTCACTCAGAAACGGCAATCTCGTCCCATCAATGGCTGCCGTCAAAACCACGTTAGTCAACAATGACACCAGCAAGGCGCTGTTCAATATTGCGAAAGGCGATACGCCATTCACCATTGATACGCGTATCGCATGGAATGGCGATAATCAGTCCGCAATTGTGCTCAAACCACTGGATTACACCAACGGTGAGGAAAAAGTCACCTTCAGCGGCGGCCAGTTCCAGTTGGATGCCGACCGCGAGGGCAAAACCATCAGTCTGACCGGCGAGGCGGACAGCGGGCAGATCAACGCAGTCAACGAATATAACCAGAAAGTCCAGTTCACCTTTAATAACCTGAAGGCTGATGGCAAGACCCAATTGACCAGTTTCAACGAGCGCATTGGCAAACAAACCCTCGCGCTGGAAAAGATGTCAATTGGCGTTGAAGGCAAAGAGCTGGCGCGGTTTGAAGGAATGAAAATCGATGGCAATTCTTCGCTGACCACCGATGGTAAAGGCATTAATAGTCAACTGGATTACACCGTGAACAGCCTGAAACTGCAAAATCAGGATATCGGTGGCGGCAGGTTAACCGTGAAACTGGACAATATTGATGGCCAGGCTTTCCATCAGTTCAGTCAAAAATACAATGCCGAAGCGCAGGCGCTGATGGCGGACCCGCAACTGGCGCAGAACCGCGATCTGTATAATCAGGCGCTGGTAAAAACGTTTTTAAATTTGCTGCCGATGATGCTCAAAGGCACTCCGTCACTGACCATTTCGCCGCTGAGCTGGCACAATGCGAAAGGCGAAACCACCTTAAACCTTTCGGTTCTGTTGAAAGATCCGTCGCTGATCACCGCGCCGCCGCAAACCCTGGCGGATGAAGTGGATCGTAGCGTTAAGTCCCTCGACGGCAAGCTGGTGATCCCGGTAGCGATGGCGACAGAGTTTATGACCCGAATTGCCGGGCTTGAAGGCTACCAGCCGGCAGACGCCGCCAAACTGGCAGATCAGCAGGTGAAAGGCCTGGCGGCTATGGGGCAGATGTTCCGTATTACCACCATGGAAGATAACGCCATTACCACCAGCCTGCAGTACGCTGATGGCCAGGTGACGCTCAACGGGCAGAAAATGCCGCTGGATGAGTTTGCCGGGATGTTTGGATTAGGGCTTCCGGTATCTGAGCCAGCAGCGCCGCAAGAAGCGGTTCCGCCAGCCGCTTCACAGCAGTAAGCAACGAATAGCCCCTTACGAGGGGCTATTTCCGGGTAACCAGTCGGGGGGACATTATCTGATTTCTGGCCGTTCCCTGCCCCTCTGTCATACGCCGTAAAATACAATCCGCCAGGCTTTTTCCCATTTCACGCGCCGGGGTTATCACCCAGGTCAGCGGCAGATCGTCCAGCGCGGCTTCGGGTAATTCGGCAAATGCCGCCAGCGCGACGCGCTGTTCAAAATAGCTTTCAACACCATCTTCGCCGCTCTGCCGCCCGGCGCGCATCAGGCCAAACCATGCACCGGTAGCAATCACGCTGTTGTAGCATAACACCGCGCTAATCGTTGGATTTTTCCGTAACAGAGCCGTCATCGCTTCTGCCGCCTGCTTCTGGCTCGCATCACACTCAATCACCCATTCGCTATGAAACGGCAGACCATATTTCAGCAAAGTCGCACAGTAGCCGCCTACCCGCTCGGCACGAGTTAAAGATGAACTTTGTCCTCCCAGCCATGCAATGCGCTGATGCCCACGGCGGATCAGATGTTCGGTGACGATTTGAGCCGCCTGCATGTTATCCGGACGGATCAGATCGACATCGTCGAGATAGCTGGCTCGGGAAGCAAATACCAGCGGCATGCCAGCCTCCGCCGCCCGATCGCGCAGTTCCGCGCCCTGGTCAATCGCCCCGGCAATCACAACGCCATCAACGCCTTGCGATACCAGGGTATCAAAACGCTGGAGCATTTTTTCACCACAATGCCCTCCCTGAGTCAGGAAAACCATTTTGCCCTGAGACTCAAGCGCATCGGTCAATCCGGCAGTCATTTCCGCATAGAACGGTTTCGACAGATCGCTGACAATCAGGCCGATAACGCCACTCTGCCCGCCGCGCAGAGATGCCGCCTGCCGGTTACGCACAAAGCCTAATTGCTCAATCGCATGATTGACACGCTCGCCGGTTGCCGACGAGATACGTCCTTTGCCGCTCAGCACCAGCGATACCGTACTGACCGATACCCCCGCCGCCTGCGCGACATCATTAATGGTGATTTTCTTCGCGATAGCCATAACTTCAGGCCGACTCCCTTTGGCTGTCGATAAAACGTTTTATCATCATGCTCTCTTTATAAACCTTATTATCGCTTGAATATGTGATTTTTATCGCACTAAAAAAGGTAAAACGTTTTATCTTGCCGTCACGTTACCTCCTACCAATAACATAAAGAACCGGGATTCGTGTTATGACGACGAAAACAGCAACCAAAATTACGATGTGGGAATTTTTCCAGCAGTTAGGGAAAACCTTTATGTTGCCCGTGGCGCTCCTCTCCTTTTGCGGGATCATGCTGGGGATCGGCAGCTCTTTAAGTAGCCATGATGTTCTTACTCTCCTGCCATGGCTGGATCTGCCGCTGCTACAGGCGGTGTTTGTGTGGATGAGTAAAATCGGCTCATTCGCCTTCAGCTTTCTGCCCGTGATGTTCTGTATCGCCATTCCATTGGGTCTGGCCCGTGAAAACAAAGGCGTTGCCGCTTTCGCTGGTTTTGTTGGTTATGCCGTCATGAACCTCGCGGTTAACTTCTGGCTGACAGCAAAGGGGATTCTGCCAACCACCGATGCTGCTGTTCTTAAAGCCCATAACATTCAGAATATTATTGGCATTCAATCCATCGACACCGGGATCCTCGGCGCGGTGATCGCCGGGATCATCGTCTGGATGCTGCATGAGCGTTTTCACACTATCCGTCTGCCGGACGCGCTCGCCTTTTTCGGCGGCACCCGTTTTGTGCCGATCATTACCACCGTGGTTCTCGGCTTAATCGGCCTCGTTATTCCTCTTGTATGGCCGGTATTCGCTATGGGCATAAATGCTCTCGGCCGCATTATCAATAGTGCGGGTGATTTTGGCCCGATGATTTTCGGCACCGGGGAACGGTTACTCCTCCCTTTCGGCCTGCACCACATCCTGGTGGCGCTGATTCGTTTTACCGAAGCGGGAGGAACGATGGACGTTTGCGGTCACAGCGTCAGCGGCGCATTGACTATTTTCCAGGCGCAGCTGAGCTGTCCGACCACCCACGGCTTCTCTGAAAGCGCAACCCGTTTCCTTTCACAAGGAAAAATGCCGGCATTCCTCGGCGGTCTGCCGGGTGCGGCGCTGGCGATGTATCACTGCGCTCGCCCGGAAAACCGCCATAAAATTAAGGGGCTGTTGATTTCCGGCGTCATCGCCTGCGTGGTTGGCGGCACCACTGAACCGCTGGAGTTTTTATTCCTGTTTGTCGCTCCGGTGCTGTACGTTATCCACGCCTTGCTGACCGGTCTTGGCTTCACCATGATGGCTGTCCTCGGGGTTACTATCGGCAACACCGACGGTAACATTATCGACTTTGTGGTCTTCGGCATTCTCCATGGCCTGTCCACCAGGTGGTACATGGTACCGGTTGTCGCGGCGATCTGGTTTGCGGTTTACTACGGCATCTTCCGTTTCGCCATCACCCGCTTTAACCTGAAAACGCCAGGGCGCGATGTTGAAACGCATAGTACATTTGAGAAGGCCGTCACCAGCGTCACCGGAAAATCAGGTTATAACGTTCCGGCAATTCTGGCGGCACTCGGCGGCGCGGAAAATATCGTTTCTCTCGATAATTGCATTACCCGTCTGCGCCTGTCAGTGAACGATATGAGCAAAGTCGATAGTGCTGCGCTGAAAGCGAATCGCGCTATCGGTGTTGTGCAGCTTAACCAGCACAACCTGCAGGTGGTTATTGGCCCGCAGGTACAGTCTGTGAAAGATGAAATGGCCGTCCTGATGAATACCGTCGAGGCATAAGCTCCGCCCCCTCTGTCATGAGGGGGTGATGATTAAGGAAATTCTGATGTTTGATTTTTCAACACCGGTTGATCGTCATGGAACCTGGTGTACGCAGTGGGATTATGTTGCCGATCGCTTTGGCGCGGCCGATCTGTTGCCGTTTACTATCTCAGATATGGATTTCACCACCGCGCCTTGCATTCTTGATGCCGTCAGCAAACGGCTGGCGCACGGCGTTTTTGGTTATAGCCGCTGGAAAAACGAGGAATTTCTCAATGCGGTGACACATTGGTTCGCCAGCCGTTTTCATAGCCCAATCGACCGCGAAGCCATTGTTTACGGGCCATCGGTTATCTATATGGTGGCGGAGATGATTCGCCAGTGGTCAGAGATCGGTGACGGTATCGTGGTACACACGCCGGCCTACGACGCCTTTTATAAAACCATCGAAAGCAACCAGCGGCGCCTTGTCCCGGTTCCGCTAACGCGCAATAACAATCAGTGGCACTGCGATATGGCGCAGATGGAACGGGTACTGGCTGAGCCGCGCAATACCGTACTGCTGCTGTGTAGCCCACACAACCCGACCGGCAAGGTGTGGACCGGCGAAGAGCTCGCAATCCTGTCACGGCTGTGTGAAAAGCACGGCGTGAAGGTGATTAGCGACGAGATCCATATGGATATGGTGTGGGACGGGCATCAGCACACGCCGTGGTGCGATGTCGCCCGCAGCCCGTGGGCGCTCTTCACTTCCGGCTCGAAAAGCTTCAATATATCGGCTTTTACTGGCGCATACGGGATGATTGACGATCCCGCCGTGCGTGAAAGCTATCTACATGCGCTTAAAAACCGCGATGGCCTCTCTTCTCCTTCCGTGCCGGCGCTGGTCGCGCATATTGCTGCCTATCGCGAAGGCGCGCCCTGGCTGGATGCCCTGCGTGGATACCTGCAAGAAAATATGCGCTATATCGCCCACCAGTTGAATCAGGCGTTTCCTGAACTGAACTGGCGCCCACCGCAGGCAACTTATCTGGCGTGGATTGATCTGCGGCCGCTGGCCATTGATGACCGCTCCCTGCAAAGAGCGTTAATTGAGGAGCAGAAGGTCGCCATCATGCCCGGCGACACCTACGGAGATGAGGGAAAGGGTTTTGTCCGCCTGAACGCCGGGTGCCCGCGCGCAAAGCTGGAAAAGGGTGTACAAGGGTTGATTGCCGCCCTGCGCGGGTTGCATTAACTGAGGAACGCGGAGACGGTTCAGCGCTTAACTCATCGCGCAAACGGTGATTGATATCAGGGTTTGTAAAGGCCACCAACAACAGTGAGTGGCCTTTGGTATGCGCTTTATTGTTCAATTTGATCCTGTCGAGTGTTTTTAGGCACTAAGCAGCGTATTATCGCATCTCTTCAACCCGCTACGGGTAATACCTTCTGAGTTCAGAGGCATTTTCATGAAATGGCAACAATTCAAACAAACATGGATGATTAAATTCTGGTCACCCGTTCCCGCTGTTATCGCTGCAGGCATTCTCTCCACCTACTACTTCGGCATTACCGGCACCTTCTGGGCCGTGACCGGTGAATTCACCCGCTGGGGCGGGCAATTACTGCAACTGGTCGGCGTGCATAGTGAAGAATGGGGCTACTATAAACTGATTCATCTTGACGGCACACCGCTCACCCGAATCGATGGCATGATGATTATCGGCATGTTTGGCGGCTGTTTCGCCGCCGCACTGTGGGCGAATAACGTTAAGCTACGTTTTCCCCGCAGCCGGATTCGTATTCTTCAGGCCGTTGCTGGCGGGATTATCGCCGGTTTCGGCGCCCGTCTGGCAATGGGCTGCAATCTGGCCGCCTTCTTCACCGGTATTCCGCAATTTTCTCTGCACGCCTGGTTTTTTGCTATCGCGACCGCCATCGGCACCTGGTTCGGCGCTCGCTTTACGCTCCTGCCCGTCTTTCGTATCCCGGTTAAGATGCAGAAAGTGTCGCAAGCGTCACCGCTGACGCAAAAACCTGACCAGGCTCGACGTCGTTTCCGCTACGGGATGGTGGTCTTTTTCGCCATGATCGCCTGGGGGCTGTTGACTGCGGCTAACCACCCCAAACTCGGTATGGCGCTGTTGTTTGGCGTAGGATTCGGGCTGCTTATCGAACGGGCGCAAATTTGTTTTACTTCCGCCTTCCGCGACATGTGGATCACCGGTCGCACCAATATGGCGAAAGCGATTATTTTCGGTATGGCCGCCAGCGCTATCGGTATCTTCAGCTACGTGCAACTGGGTATGGAACCGAAAATTATGTGGGCGGGGCCGAATGCGGTTATCGGCGGTCTGTTATTTGGTTTCGGCATTGTGCTGGCAGGCGGTTGCGAAACCGGCTGGATGTATCGTGCGGTAGAGGGCCAGGTGCATTACTGGTGGGTTGGTCTGGGCAACGTTATCGGATCAACTATCCTCGCATACTACTGGGACGGACTCTCTCCGGCGCTGGCCACGCACTGGGATAAAGTCAACCTTCTGGCGGCCTTTGGACCTTTCGGCGGCCTGCTGGTGACCTATCTTTTGTTACTGATCGCGCTGATACTGGTTATCGTCTGGGAAAAGCGTTTTTTCCGCCGGAAACCCTTTGCCACAACGGCCATTAAGGAGACAGCATGAAAACTTTCGTTCCTGATTATCGCCTTGATATGGTTGGCGAACCCTGCCCTTATCCGGCTATCGCCACCCTTGAAGCCTTGCCTTCATTAAAGAAAGGCGAGATTCTGGAAGTGGTCAGCGACTGTCCCCAGTCGATTAACAATATTCCGCTGGATGCGAAAAATCACGGCTATACGGTACTTGATATTCAACAGGACGGGCCAACCATCCGCTATTTGATTCAAAAATAGCGATAAAAAGCCGGTAGCGGGCTACCGGCTTCAGATTGCTAAAAAAGTGTCTTTTTCTGTAATTTCCCGGCAGCGCTTCGCTTGCCGGGCCGACAAAAAATCCTGTATTTAACCTTAACGCTACCAGCCTTTAACCGCATCGCCTTTGTACAGTGTTTCTGCAGCGGTTGCGACTTCATCGCTTTGATAGGCTTTAACCAGATTTTTCACTTTTTCGCTGTCTTTATTTTCGATCCGGCTGGCAAAAATATTCACATAAGGTGAATCTTTACTTTCAACAATCAGACCGTTACGCGACGGCGATAACCCCACCTGACTGGAAAAAGTGGTGTTAATAATCGCCAGCGTTATCTGCTTATCGTCCAGCGAACGAGTGAGCTGCGGCGCTTCGATCTCGATGATTTTTAGCTTTTTCGGGTTGCTAATGATATCCAGCGACGTTGGCAACAGCCCTACGCCATCCTTAAGCTTTATAAGCCCCTGTTTTTGCAAAAGAAGCAGTGAACGCCCGAGATTGGTGGGATCGTTCGGCACCGCGACCTGCGCACCATCCGGCAGTTGCGCGATCGCGCTGATTTTCTTCGAGTAGGCAGCTATCGGATAAACGAATGTCCTGCCGACCGGAACCAGCTTATAACCGCGCTCCTGAATCTGTTTGTCGAGATAGGGCTTGTGCTGGAAAGCGTTGACATCCAGATCGCCATTGTTGAGCGCCTCGTTGGGCTGAACGAAATCAGTAAAGGTCACCACCTCAACGTCGAGGTTGTACTTCTCTTTCGCCACCTTCTGCGCCACCGCCCATACATCCTGGTCAACGCCAGCCATGATGCCGACTTTGATATGATTAGGGTCCTGCTCTCCCGGTTTGCAGGCAGCCAACAGCAGCGTACTGGCTACAACCAGCGGTACCGCGAATTTCTTTAACGTGAAAATCATATTCCCAGAGTCCTTTTTAAAATAGCCCGCTACTCAGCGCGGGGAAAAATAGCACTGGAGACTATAGAAAATTTGACAGGCAAAATTAAATACGGATTGACTATGATTAATAGCGTTTTGCTATGAACAATTTCCTTGCCAGAATAATTTTCATCCTGGCTATCCGCGCCACCGCCGGCATACAGATAACGTGAAGTATGACGACGATATGACTCTGATGTACAATGGTGCGCACTTTAACTAAAAAGAGTGCGCCCATGATTGATTTAACTTTGCCATTAACCGACATCCATCGCCACCTTGATGGCAATATCCGGGCCCAAACCATCCTCGATCTTGGCCGTCAGTTTAACCTGCCTCTTCCGGCAACCACTCTCGACACACTGCGTCCACACGTACAGGTCACCAGCAATGAGCCTGACCTGGTCAGCTTTCTCTCTAAGCTTGACTGGGGGGTGAAAGTGCTGGCCTCTCTGGAAGCCTGCCGCCGCGTCGCTTATGAAAACCTCGAAGATGCCGCGCAAAACGGCCTGCATTATGTCGAACTCCGCTTCTCTCCACGCTATATGGCAATGACCCACCAGCTCCCGGTAGCGGGCGTTGTGGAAGCGGTGATCGCTGGCGTAAAAGAAGGCAGCCGCGACTTTAACGTCGAAGCGCGGCTGATCGGTATCCTGAGCCGCACCTTCGGTGAAGCGGCCTGTCAGGAAGAACTGGAAGCCCTGCTCGCCCATCGTGAAGGCATTACCGCCCTTGATCTGGCCGGGGATGAACTCGGCTTCCCTGGACATCGGTTTATCGACCACTTTAGCCGCGCGCGTGATGCAGGCTGGCGTATCACCGTACATGCGGGCGAAGCGGCTGGACCGGAAAGCATCTGGCAGGCAATTCGCGAACTCGGTGCGGAACGTATTGGTCACGGCGTAAAAGCGGTGCAGGATCCGGCGCTGATGGATTTTCTTGCCGCACAGAGAATCGGTATTGAGTCCTGCCTGACGTCAAATATTCAGACCAGCACCGTGACATCGCTGGCTCAGCATCCGCTGAAAACCTTCCTGGAACAGGGTGTACTGGCCTGTATTAACACCGATGATCCCGCCGTTCAGGGCGTCGATATTATCCACGAATATACCGTCGCTGCCCCGGCTGCCGGGCTGAGTCAGGAGCAGATTCGCCAGGCGCAGATCAATGGCCTGGAACTGGCGTTTTTAAGCCAGCAAGAAAAAAACGCGCTCATTGCGCACGTACGGCAAAGCGCATAGTCGCGCCATTCCCCGTTCCTGGACGGGGAATGCGCTTTTCAGGAGCGAGAGGCACGCCGTACCGTTAATTCAGGCACAGCGTCGCCCGGTGCCTTGCCGACTCCAGCCCAAGTTCTATCAACTCCATTATCTGGATAGCCTGACTCGCCGGGACCGGATTATCACCTACGCCATTAAGGGCGTCGCGAATGGCGGCATAATATGCGGGATAATTTCCCGGCTGCGTGAGCCACGACGCTTCGGTTCGCTCTTCACCGTCTACCCGAGTCAATACCCCATCGCGCATATCGTATCCCCAGTCCTCTTGCGGCAGGCGTTCACCGCTTTTCAGCCGCGCCTCCTGCGGGTCGAGGCCATATTTAACATAGCTTCCCCGTGAGCCATGAATAATATAACGAGCCGTTTCCGCCGCTGCCAGCAACGTGCCGTGCAGCACCACACGGCGCTGTGGATAAGCTAACACGGCATGAAAATAGTCGGTGGACTGGGAGCCCGGCCGCAATTGCGCCAGATCGACGCTCAAGCTGACCGGCAGGCCAAAGAGATTAATCGCCTGATCGAGGAGGTGCGGGCCAAGATCGTACCAGATACCGCTACCCGGCCCGCCTTGTTCGCGCCAGCGATTACGCACCTGCGGACGATAGCGATCAAAATGCGATTCAAAATAGCCGATTTCACCGAGTAAACCGTCATTAATCAGCGCCTTCACCGTGAGAAAATCGCTATCCCAGCGACGATTATGGAAGACGGACAGCAGCCGCCCTGTAGCTTTCGCAATAACCTCAAGCTCACGAGCTTGTGACAGTGTCACGGTAAAAGGCTTATCCACCACAACGTGCTTCCCCGCTTCCAGCGCGGCTCTGGCCAGCGGAAAATGGGTATCGTTTGGCGTAGGAATAACCAGTAGATCCAGCGTTGGGTCGTGAAAAAGTTGCGCTGGCTGCGACACCACCTTCACCATCGGCCAGTCAGCCAGAACCTTGCTTTCATCACTGCTGGAAATCGCTGCCAGCGTCATTCCCGGTGTACCGCTGATCAGTGGCGCATGAAAAGTTTTACTTGCATAACCGTAACCGATTAATCCCACCCGAATAGCATCACTCATTTCTCGGCCCCTTTATCGAAAGATAATTTTGTCACCATAACCTCCGCATCAGCCAGCTCCTGCCGACGGGTTAGACTAATTGCAATTGCTCACCTTTACGCCAGTTGTGCAACAATAATCCGCTAACACTTGCGTTGTTTCAGTCATTTAGTACCATTCTGGTCTGGTTCACTGCTGTTGTAGAGTTATGGAAAACGTTTTTAATCGTATTGTAGAACTTATTGGCTGGATTGTTTTGGGCGTTTCATCCTTGCTTTTAGTTATTGCTCACCATATTGATAACTACCAATCTCCGCCTGCCGTTGATGCTGCCCGGACAACGCCGTTAGCGAAATAAAGCCGTTCCGCTTCGCCGCCGGGCAATCGCTTCAGAAACGGACTGTCCGGCGGCGTGCTTAATGGTGACAACAGCGGTATACGCCGTTCAACAACCAAACCTGGCGCGCAAATGGAAAAAGCGTTTTTTGCGACCAAAACGTTATTGCCAGCCGAGGCGAACAGCGTTAATCTTCTCTTCCAGGCGCCACCCGGCGCCTGATTCAGTTCTGGAATATTCTTAAATTTCTTTTTACCAGGCCAGAAACATCATCTGTTCTTGTCATAGGTATTTACAACCGAAATAATTCCATACAGTCAGCCCGAAAAGGAACTGCTGGTTGAGAACAGGTTTACTAAGAATTGGTATATTCTACTTTTTATTCCCATTATAAAATGGATACGCAAATGACCGTTCAGGACTACTTATTAAAATTCCGTAAAATCAGTTCACTGGAAAGTCTGGAAAAACTTTTTGACCATCTCAACTATTCCCTTACCGACAGTGAAGAGATCGTCAACATGTATCGCGCCGCCGATCATCGTCGGGCGGAGCTGGTTTCCGGCGGTAAATTGTTCAACATAGGCGAAGTCCCTAAATCCGTCTGGCGCTACGTGCAATAAAAGACGGTAATCATTCATGCCCGTTGCTTATACTTTCCGTCCGGCGTTTTATTTACATTGACTAAATAATTTACCTTTGCGGACAAAAAATACGCAGGCGTTTTTTTAACAACGCGGTGCACCCCGAAAACGAGAAGGGCATCACCGGCCGAACGGCATGATAAATCAGCCGGAAGCGGATTAAACACGACTTGCGGCGGCCCGAAGGGCGAAACCCATGGATGGGGTGAATAACCGTAATCAAGAAACACCACACCCCGCAACCCGAAGTATGGCGGGAATCATTTGCATTGAATTCAGGAGTCACAATGTCCTCGCACTCTGCGGAACGTATTGGCGGATGGCTACTTGCGCCGCTGGCATGGCTACTGGTTGCCTTACTTAGCGCCTCATTATCATTGCTTATTTTTGCTCATGCGCTGATCTCTTCTCAGACTTATACATTACTGAGCGATATGAGTAGCGGACATCTTGCGCTGTGGATTGCATCGCTGATATTCGCCGCTGCCATGTGGTATTATACGCTGTGGCTGACCATTGCCTTCTTCAAACGGCGGAAAATTGTGCCAAAACACTATATCATCTGGTTACTGATAACCCTGTTGCTGGCGATAAAAGCTTTCGCTTTCTCTCCGGTGACGGATACTCTGGCGCTGCGCCAGCTACTGTTCCCCCTGCTTGCTGCGGCGCTGCTGGCGCCTTACTTCAGGCGCTCCCGGCGCGTTAAGCGAACCTTTGTGAATCCGTAATAACCACACAGTTAACCTATTGTCGCCGGTATTGATTTATTCGATAATAGCGGGCTATTTCTATTTCAGGTCGAATGATGGCTGATTATTTACTGCTCTTTATTGGCACTGTCCTTGTTAACAACTTCGTGCTGGTGAAGTTCCTTGGATTGTGCCCGTTTATGGGGGTTTCCAAAAAACTGGAAACCGCGATGGGGATGGGTCTCGCCACCACATTTGTGATGACCCTGGCCTCGATTTGCGCCTGGCTGATCGATACCTGGATCCTTATCCCGCTCGACCTGATCTACTTGCGCACGCTGGCTTTTATCCTCGTCATCGCCGTCGTGGTGCAGTTCACCGAGATGGTGGTACGCAAAACCAGCCCGGCACTGTATCGCCTGTTAGGCATTTTCTTGCCGCTAATCACCACCAACTGTGCGGTGCTTGGCGTTGCGCTGTTAAACATTAACCTTGGACATAATTTCCTGCAATCAGCGCTGTACGGCTTCGCTGCCGCGGTAGGCTTTTCATTGGTGATGGTGCTGTTCGCCGCCATTCGCGAACGTCTGGTGGTTGCGGATGTTCCGGCCCCCTTTCGCGGCAATGCGATTGCATTGATTACCGCCGGTTTAATGTCTCTGGCATTTATGGGCTTTAGTGGTTTGGTGAAGTTGTAATGAACGCTGTCTGGATAGCCGTGATCGCGCTTAGCCTGCTTGGTCTGGTTTTCGGCTTAATTCTGGGATACGCCTCACGCCGTTTCGCGGTGGAAGATGACCCGGTGGTTGAAAAAATCGATGCGTTGCTCCCGCAGAGCCAGTGTGGTCAGTGCGGTTACCCTGGCTGCCGCCCCTACGCGGAGGCTGTTGGTACCCAGGGAGAGAAAATTAACTGTTGCGCACCCGGTGGCGAAGCGGTGATGCTCAAAATCGCCGAACTGCTGAACGTTGACCCGCAACCCATTGATGGCGATGAACAAGAGTCAGCGCCTGCCCGAATGCTGGCAGTAATCGACGAAGCGAACTGCATCGGCTGCACGAAATGCATTCAGGCCTGTCCTGTCGACGCCATTGTCGGCGCGACCCGCGCCATGCATACGGTGATGAGCGACATCTGCACCGGGTGTAATCTTTGCGTGGCGCCTTGTCCGACGCAATGTATCGAATTGCGCCCGGTTGCCGCGACGACAGCAAGCTGGAAATGGGATCTTCAAACCATTCCGGTACGCAATATTCCTGTGGAACAACATGTTTAAGTTATTTTCCGCTTTTCGCAAAGACAACATATGGGATTTCAACGGCGGCATTCATCCGCCTGAAATGAAAACCCAGTCCAACGGTACGCCGCTGCGCCAGGTTCCTCTGCCGCAGCGTTTTGTCATTCCGTTGAAACAACATATTGGTGATGAAGGAGTTTTGTGCGTACAGCCTGGCGATCGTGTGCTGCGCGGCCAACCATTGACGCGCGGCTGGGGCAAAATGCTGCCCGTTCACGCCCCGACCTCCGGTACGGTGACGGCTATCGCGCCCCACTCGACCGCCCATCCTTCTGCGCTGGCGGAGATGAGCGTCATTATTGATGCCGACGGCGAAGATCGCTGGATTGAACGCGACGGCTGGAGTGATTACCAGAATAGATCCCGTGAAGAGCTGATTGAGCGCATTCATCAGTTCGGCGTCGCCGGTCTGGGCGGCGCCGGTTTCCCGACCGGATCGAAGCTGCGCGGTGGCGGCGATAAAATTGAGACATTAATTATCAACGCCGCCGAGTGCGAGCCCTATATCACCGCCGATGATCGCCTGATGCAGGACTGTGCGGCGCAGATTGTTGAAGGTATCCGCATCCTTGCCCATATCCTGCAACCGCGTCAGGTGCTGATCGGTATTGAGGATAATAAACCGCAGGCGATTTCAATGCTGCGGGCGGTACTGGCCAACACGCATGGTATTTCACTGCGCGTGATCCCGACAAAATACCCCTCCGGCGGCGCGAAACAACTGACGCAAATTCTGACCGGGAAACAGGTACCTCACGGTGGCCGCTCCTCCGATATCGGCGTGTTAATGCAAAACGTCGGCACGGCCTATGCGGTAAAACGCGCGGTGGTGGACGGTGAACCGCTGACAGAACGCGTTGTAACGCTCACTGGTGAAGCGGTTGCGCGTCCGGGTAACGTCTGGGCGCGTCTCGGTACCCCGGTCAGCCATCTGCTAAAAGACGCCGGTTTCTGTCCCGGCACTGAACAAATGGTCATTATGGGCGGCCCGTTAATGGGCTTTACCCTGCCCTGGCTCGATGTGCCGGTGGTAAAAATCACCAACTGCCTGCTCGCGCCATCGGCCAGCGAAATGGGTGAAGCGGCGGAGGAAAAAGGCTGCATCCGTTGCAGCGCTTGCGCTGACGCCTGCCCGGCCGATCTCCTGCCGCAGCAATTATACTGGTTCAGTAAAGGCCAGCAGCACGACAAAGCCATCAGCCACAATCTGCAAGACTGCATTGAGTGCGGCGCCTGCGCCTGGGTATGCCCGAGTAATATCCCGCTGGTACAGTATTTCCGTCAGGAGAAAGCCGAGATCAGCGCCATTGCGCAAGAAGAGAAGCGCGCAGCGGAAGCAAAAGCGCGCTTCGAAGCGCGACAGGCGCGTCTGGAGCGAGATAAAGCAGCGCGTCTGGCGCGTCATAAGCAAGCAGCCGTACAACCGGCAGCCAAAGATCAGGATGCCATCAATGCCGCCCTCGCCCGCGTGCGCGACAAGCAGCGTGATGCTGCGCAGCCGATAGTGGTGCAGCCAGGTGCAAAACCGGATAACAGTGAAGCTATCGCCGCGCGTGAAGCCCGTAAGGCCGAGGCTCGCGCCCGCAAGGCGGCGCAGCTGACGGCTGCGGCTGAACCCGCCGCAACCGAACTGCCCGCTGCCGACGTTGACCCGCGTAAAGCCGCCATCGAAGCCGCCATTGCCCGGGCGAAGACGCGTAAAGTAGCGCAGCAGACCGAGGCGGCTGAGCCTGCTGCAACCGAACCGCCCGCTGCTGACGTTGACCCGCGTAAAGCAGCGCAGCAGGCCGAGGCGGCTGAGCCTGCCGCAGCTGAACCACCCGCTGCTGACGTTGACCCGCGTAAAGCCGCCGTCGAAGCCGCCATTGCCCGCGCTAAAGCGCGTAAAGCAGCGCAGCAGGCCGAGGCGGCTGAGCCCACCGCAGCTGAACCACCCGCTGCTGACGTTGACCCGCGTAAAGCCGCCGTCGAAGCCGCCATTGCCCGCGCTAAAGCGCGTAAAGCAGCGCAGCAGGCCGAGCTAACTGAGCCCGCCGCAACCGAACCGCCCGCTGCCGACGTTGATCCGCGCAAAGCCGCCGTCGAGGCCGCCATTGCCCGGGCGAAGGCGCGTAAAGCAGAGCAACAAAATGCAGTTCCCACGTCGGCAGCCAATGACGACGCCCGTAAAGCGGCAGTCGCTGAAGCAATCGCCCGCGTTCAGGCCCGGAAAGCATCCCGGCAGGCAGTTAACGAGGATTAAATGGTTTTCAGAATCGCAAGTTCCCCTTATACCCACAATCAGCGCCAGACTTCCCGCATTATGCTGCTGGTGCTGCTCGCCACCGTACCTGGTATTGTGGTTCAGACCTGGTTTTTCGGCTGGGGCACGGTATTACAAATTATCCTCGCCGCTTTAACGGCCTGGGGCGCCGAAGCCGCCATCCTCAGGCTGCGTAAACAAAATATTCCCGCGATCCTTGCTGACAATTCAGCGCTGCTGACCGGTCTGCTGCTGGCGATCAGTATCCCACCCTTTACCCCATGGTGGATGATTATCTTAGGTACAGCCTTCGCAGTGATTATTGCCAAACAACTGTACGGCGGTTTGGGTCATAACCCATTTAACCCGGCGATGATTGGCTATGTAGTGCTGCTGATCTCCTTCCCCGTACAGATGACATCCTGGCTCCCGCCGCACGAGATCGCCGCGACTATTCCGGGCTTCCGTGACGCACTGCATATTATTTTTACCGGGAGCACCACCACGGGCGGCGATATCAATAGCCTGCGGATCGGCATTGACGGCATCAGCCAGGCGACGCCGCTGGATACCTTTAAAACGTCGCTGCATGCGGGTCATCAGGTAAAAGAGATCCTGCAATATCCTATTTATGGCGGTGCACTGGCTGGCCTCGGCTGGCAATGGGTCAATGTGGCCTGGCTGGCGGGCGGCGTGTTCCTGCTTTGGCAGAAGGCCATCCGCTGGCATATTCCGCTGAGCTTCCTGCTAAGCCTTACCGTTTGCGCCACATTGGGATGGTTATTTTCACCGGATAGCCTCGCCTCGCCGCAGATTCATCTGTTGTCCGGCGCGACCATGCTGGGCGCATTCTTTATCCTGACCGACCCGGTGACAGCCTCCACCACCAATCGGGGACGTCTGATTTTTGGCGCCCTGGCAGGGCTTTTGGTATGGTTGATTCGCAGCTTTGGCGGTTATCCTGACGGTGTGGCCTTTGCCGTGCTGCTGGCGAATATTACCGTTCCGTTGATCGATCACTACACGCGCCCGCGCGTGTACGGCCACCGCTGAGGACCCGAACATGTTAAAAAGCATGCGTAAACACGGTATCACGCTGGCGCTCTTTGCCGCAGGGTCTACCGGGCTGACGGCGGCGATCAATGAACTGACCAAAAGTACAATTGAAGGCCAGGCCAGCCTGCAGCAAAAAGCCCTGTTCGACCAGGTGATGCCTGCGAATCTTTACAACAACGATTTGCTGAAAAACTGCTACCTGGTTAGCGCGCCGGCACTGGGTAAAGGCCAGCATAAAATATGGATTGCGCAAAACGATGGGCGGCCAGTAGGGGCAGTGATGGAAGCCACCGCGCCGGACGGCTATTCTGGCGCTATTCAGCTCCTGGTCGCCGCTGATTTTAACGGTACGGTGCTGGGAACTCGCGTCACAGAGCATCACGAAACGCCGGGGCTGGGTGATAAAATCGAACTCAGAATTTCTGACTGGATCACCCTGTTTGCCGGTAAAGTGATCCACGGGCCCAGCGACAGTCACTGGGCGGTAAAAAAAGATGGCGGCGATTTTGACCAGTTTACCGGGGCCACGATTACTCCCCGCGCGGTGGTCAACGCCGTTAAGCGCGCCGGGCTCTATGCCCAAACGCTGCCGACGCAGATTTCCGCATTCACGTCCTGTGGAGACTAGACCATGAGTGAAGTAAAAGACGTTATTGTTCAGGGGTTGTGGAAAAACAACTCCGCACTGGTCCAGTTGCTGGGGATGTGCCCTCTGCTGGCCGTCACCTCTACCGCCACCAACGCCCTTGGGCTTGGGCTGGCGACCACCCTGGTACTGACGCTGACGAACCTGACCATCTCCAGCCTGCGCCGCTGGACGCCTGCGGAAATCCGTATTCCGATTTACGTGATGATCATCGCGTCGGTGGTGAGCGTGGTGCAGATGTTGATTAATGCTTACGCCTTTGGCCTTTACCAGTCGCTGGGGATCTTTATCCCGCTTATCGTCACCAACTGCATTGTGGTCGGGCGCGCGGAGGCCTTCGCCGCGAAAAACAACCCGGCGCTGTCAGCGCTGGATGGATTTTCAATCGGAATGGGGGCAACCTGCGCCATGTTTGTCCTCGGTTCAATGCGCGAAATTCTTGGGAACGGCACCCTGTTTGACGGCGCCGATAGCCTGCTCGGCAGTTGGGCCAAAGCGCTGCGGATCGAAGTATTTCATACCGACACGCCGTTCCTGCTGGCGATGCTGCCGCCGGGCGCATTTATTGGCCTCGGCATGATGCTGGCGGTAAAATATCTCATTGATGAACGTAGCAAACAGCGCAAAGCAAACGCGGTACAAACCGGTATCGCCGCACCTACTGATGTGACGGGAAAAGCATAGGATGAATAAAAGTAAACGCCTTGAGATCCTCATCCGACTCAGGGATAACAACCCGCACCCCACTACCGAACTGAATTTTAACTCGCCGTTTGAGTTACTCATCGCCGTACTGCTCTCAGCACAGGCGACCGATGTCAGCGTCAATAAAGCGACGGCAAAACTTTATCCACGCGCCAACACCCCTGCGGCGATGCTGGAGCTGGGCGTTGAGGGTGTAAAATCGTATATCAAGACCATCGGTCTTTTTAACAGCAAAGCGGAAAATGTCATTAAAACCTGCCGGATCCTGCTTGAACAGCATAATGGTGAAGTACCGGAGGATCGGGCGGCGCTTGAGGCGCTACCTGGCGTCGGGCGAAAAACCGCCAATGTGGTGCTGAATACCGCTTTCGGCTGGCCGACGATTGCCGTCGATACGCACATTTTCCGCGTTTGTAATCGGACACAATTTGCGCCGGGCAAGAACGTTGAGCAGGTCGAAGAAAAGCTGTTAAAAGTCGTTCCTGCCGAATTCAAGGTAGATTGCCACCATTGGTTAATTCTGCATGGTCGTTACACCTGCGTTGCCCGCAAACCGCGCTGCGGCTCCTGCCTGATCGAAGACCTTTGTGAGTTCAAAGAGAAGGTTTATCCCTGAAAGCAGACAGAGCCATCACCCGCCGTTTGGCAATGGCTCTGTTTAGCGACGCATTTTTATGCTGCTTTCGCAATAAAGCCGTTTTAAACCGGCGATTATTCTCTTATATAACCAATTATCAGATTATTGGTTTTTTTAAGAGATAAAATTTCTATGCATTTGTCCCCCTCTTCATTCTGCACAAGTATTGTTGATATCTTGTTACTGAACTCAGAGGCAGCATGACCGATTACAGTTCCTACAGGCCACAATCCGAAATAATAAACCATTAATTTTTTCTATTTCGACTCATATCTCTGGATAAACACCTTATCAGCAGAATATATACCCACTGCATAGGAAAAATTCCATCCAATAAGATAAAAACGCTATCATTAGCACATGGTCGAAATTTAACTCTGCATAACATTTAAATCAGCCGAGTATTATAACGCCAAGGAGATATGTAACAGATCATTACAAAACACTTGCCTGAACCACCAGGATAGTGAACATTACCTGCCGTTTTTCCTCCAGAATAACTATAAAGGCGATGCGCTTCGCAGACGTCGCCCTGAACACCCCCTTAAGACGGGACGTAAAAAAAGAGGTATTTGTGTCTACTGCAAACAATAAACCAACAGAAAGCGTGAGTTTGAACGCTTTCAAACAGCCACGCTCGTTCTATCTCATCTTCTCTATTGAGTTATGGGAGCGTTTTGGTTTCTATGGCCTACAAGGAATTATGGCCGTCTACCTGGTTAAGCAACTGGGTATGTCAGAAGCGGACTCGATCACCCTGTTCTCCTCCTTTAGCGCGCTGGTCTACGGCCTCGTCGCCATCGGCGGCTGGCTGGGCGACAAGGTACTGGGTACCAAACGCGTTATTATGCTCGGCGCCATCGTTCTGGCTATCGGCTATGCTCTGGTCTCCTGGTCGGGTCACAATACTTCCATTGTGTATGTCGGCATGGCGACTATCGCCGTCGGCAACGGCTTGTTTAAAGCCAACCCGTCATCACTGCTCTCCACCTGCTATGATAAGAACGACCCCCGTCTGGACGGCGCATTTACGATGTACTATATGTCCGTCAATATTGGTTCCTTCTTCTCTATGCTGGCAACGCCCTGGCTGGCCGCAAAATTTGGCTGGAGCGTGGCGTTCGCGCTGAGCTTTGTTGGACTGATGATTACCATCGTAAACTTTGCTTTTTGTCAGCGCTGGGTTAAGCAGTACGGTTCCAAACCTGATTTTGAACCGCTGCATGTGGGTAAACTGCTGGCCACTATCGCTGGCGTCGTGGTTCTGATTACCGTGGCGACCTGGCTGCTGCACAACCAGGGAATCGCGCGTATGGCGCTGGGCGTCATTGCGCTGGGCATCATCTTTATCTTTGCTAAAGAAGCCTTTGCGATGCAGGGTGCGGCCCGTCGTAAAATGATCGTCGCGTTTATTCTGATGCTGCAGGCGATCATCTTCTTCGTGCTCTACAGCCAGATGCCAACGTCTCTCAACTTCTTTGCGATTCGTAACGTTGAGCACTCCCTGCTGGGTATCGCTTTCGAACCCGAGCAGTACCAGGCGCTGAACCCATTCTGGATCATTATCGGCAGCCCAATTCTGGCCGCCATTTATAATAAAATGGGCGACACCTTACCGATGCCAATGAAGTTTGCTATTGGCATGGTCCTCTGTTCCGGCGCGTTTCTCGTGCTGCCGCTGGGCGCTAAATTCGCCAGCGACGCAGGCATTGTGAATGTCAGCTGGCTGGTTACCAGCTATGGCCTGCAAAGCATTGGTGAGCTGATGATTTCCGGGCTGGGCCTGGCAATGGTCGCCCAGTTGGTGCCGCAGCGTCTGATGGGCTTCATTATGGGGAGCTGGTTCCTGACCACCGCGGGCGCGAACATCATCGGTGGCTATGTTGCAAACATGATGGCAGTGCCGGAAAACGTCACAGACCCGCTGATGTCTCTCGACGTGTATAGCCGTGTGTTCCTGAACATCGGCGCCACAACCGGCGTTATCGCGCTTCTGATGCTGCTGACGGCACCGAAGCTCAACCGGATGACCCAGGACGAGGACAAAGCGGCAAGCGTCAGCGATACCGCTACGGCGTAAGCTATCCAGGGGCACATCAATTTAACCCGTTAACCCGCTTGTGTTTGTGAGGCATCTTCGTCACTCAGGCCAGCGGGTTTTTCACACATTTTTCTCTGCAACGTGAGCCGCATTTCCGCTTACCTGGCGACGGATAGCGTACTTTTGTTTTGCCCCATCTTACTTCTCGTGCCGTTGACCATAAAACCTCCCCATCTATGCAAGGCGTGAACGACGCGCGACCACCCCGTATCACTCGCGCGCGGTTAGCAGTTTTTTTTTATTACAGGGAGGACTAACATACACAGAACTGCAGCCACGAGGAATTACCGATGAAACTGTTCTACAAACCCGGCGCTTGCTCTCTTGCTTCGCATATCGCCCTACGCGAAAGTGGTCTGGATTTCACTTTGCAAGGTGTCAACGTCATGACAAAACGCCTCGAAAACGGGGGAGATTATCTGCAGATCAACCCGAAAGGTCAGGTACCGGCGCTCCTGCTTGACGATGATGTGCTGCTGACAGAGGGCGTCGCCATTATGCAATATATTGCTGACCGGGTAGCCGATCGTCAACTGCTGGCACCGGTGGGAAGCATCGCCCGCTACCAGACGCTGGAATGGTTAAACTACGTGGCGACAGAGCTGCATAAAGGCTTTACGCCCCTGTTTCACCCGGATACTCCGGAGGATTACAAACCCGTCGCGCGCGCGCAGCTGGATAAAAAAATACGCTATGTCGATGAGTGTCTGCAGGACAAAGAGTGGATTAACGGACACCGTTTTACCATCGCCGATGGCTATCTGTTCACCGTACTGCGCTGGGCGTATGCCGTGAAGCTGGATATGTCTGGCTACGGCAATATTGCGGCGTGGATGCAGCGCGTTGCCGCGCGCCCTGCTGTTGCCGCGGCCATGGAAGCGGAAGGTCTGAAGTAAGAAGAATACTTGCCCGACGCGGGTCGGGCAATTTCCCGATGCTTATAGCTGCGTAGCGCTAAAATCATGTTCGGGACAGGCGATACGATCCTGCGCCGCCACAACCTGCAGCTCATACTCTTGCATATTTTTCGTCGCCAGCATAATTTCATATACTGCTGCGGTAACGTGCTCCAGCGCATCGCGCAAGTTTGCGCCCTGCAACAGTTTTACCAGCAGCAATCCGCTGGTCACGTCGCCAACGCCTACCGGCTGACGCATACCAAAATCCACCAGCGGACGGCTAATGTGCCAGGACTCCTGAGCCGTCACCAGCAACATCTCGAAGCGATCCATACTCAGGCCAGCACGGGAAAGATGTTTTACCAGCACCACTTCCGGCCCCTGGGCAATTAACTCGCGCGCGGCTGCAACCGCGTCACGCACGTTAGCCACCGGGTGTCCACAGAGGATCTCCAGTTCAACTAAATTTGGTGCAATGATATCACTTGCCGGTAGCGCATAGCGCACGTGAAACTCCGCCACACCGGGCGCCACAATGCATCCCTTTTCCGGGTGCCCCATTACCGGGTCGCAAAAATATTTCGCCGCCGGATTTGCAGCCTTGACCTGACGCACGATCCCGAGAATATGTTCGCCCTGTTCAGCCGATCCAAGATATCCGCTTAACACCGCATCGCAGCGCTGTAGCTGATTAATATCGGCGATCCCCTGCACAATTTCCGTTAAATGCGCTGGCGGCATCACGCATCCCGTCCATTTGCCGTATTGGGTATGGTTAGAGAATTGTACGGTATTAAGCGGCCACACATTGGCGCCGAGACGGCGCATCGGAAATTCAGCGGCGCTGTTGCCCGCATGGCCAAAAACGACGTGAGACTGGATGGCGAGAATATTCTTCATTTTGATTACCTGAGAGCAAAAATAAGGGGCGTGGTTTCCCACACCCCTGCCTTTACGCAACTACTTCCAGCAAACCAGACAGTAATTTTTCTTACCGCGACGGAGTAAGGTATAGCGGCCAAACAGGCGATCGCTATCGGCAAAGACATATTCCGGATCGGACTGTTTTTCACCGTTGATGGTCACCGCATTAGAGGCGATGGTTTTACGCGCCTGACCACGAGACGGTTGCAGTTCGGAATCCACCAGCGCCTGCATCAGATCCGCGCCTTTGTCCATCTCGATCATCGGCACGCCATCTTGCGCCAGTTGTTCGAAATCGGCTTCGCTGAGATCGCTCAGATTACCGTTGAACAGGCTTTCAGTGATACGTTTCGCCGCAACCAGACCTTCTTCACCATGCACCAGGCGCGTGACCTGCTCTGCCAGCACATACTGGGCGCGCGGCGCTTTACCGCTGTTCTTATCTTCTTCTTCCAGCGCATTGATCTCGGCAATGTCCATGAAGGTGAAGAATTTCAGGAAGCGGTACACGTCAGCATCTGCGGTGTTGATCCAGAACTGGTAGAACTTGTACGGACTGGTCTTTTTCGGGTCCAGCCATACCGCGCCGCCTTCGGTTTTACCGAACTTGGTGCCATCCGCTTTGGTGATCAGCGGAACGGTCAGACCAAACACCTGGTTCTGATGCAGACGACGGGTCAGATCGATACCGGAGGTGATGTTGCCCCACTGGTCAGAGCCGCCGATTTGCAGCGTAACGCCGTGCAGTTTATTCAGGCAGGCAAAGTCATAACCCTGCAACAGGTTATAGGAGAACTCGGTAAAGGAGATGCCCTGATCGTCACGGTTCAGACGCTGCTTCACCGCTTCTTTGTTGATCATCTGATTGACGGAGAAGTGCTTGCCGATGTCGCGCAGGAAGGTCAGCACATTCATGCCACCAAACCAATCGTAGTTATTCGCCGCAATGGCGGAATTATCACCACAGTCAAAATCGAGGAACGGTGCAACCTGCTTGCGGATTTTATCCACCCACGCCTGCACCGTCTCTTCGGTATTCAGTTTACGCTCAGCGGCTTTAAAACTCGGATCGCCAATCAGACCAGTCGCGCCGCCCACCAGCGCAACGGGCTTATGGCCCGCCAGTTGAAAGCGTTTCAGGCATAACAATGGAACAAGATGCCCCAAGTGCAAGCTATCGGCGGTAGGGTCGAAGCCGCAATAGAGCGCGATCGGGCCTTGCGCCAGTCGCTCTGCTAACGCTTCTTCGTCCGTCACCTGGGCTATCAGCCCCCGTTCCTGCAATTGTTTAATCAAGTTACTGCTTGCCATCAAATTCTCCATGTATAAAACGACTGCACCTTGGCCGGTACACGACTTTTCGCCAGACGCGAAAAAATATCTACATAAAATTATTCAGGTTGCATTGCGCGGCGGGCATGTAAGACACCGGGACCTGGATCAGGAAAGTCCCCGGTGGACAAGCGCAGCTGACGAAGATGCAGCATGAAAAATGAAGCGTATAGAATAAAGCGCCGGGCCACATAGCACCAGCGCTTAACACAACATTTTTGTGCCCTTTATGGCGCCAGACGGTCGATCTGCCAGCCGCTGTTTTGCTGCTGGTACAAAAAACGATCGTGCAGTCGATGTGCGCCGCCCTGCCAGAACTCCATTTGTTCAATGCTGACGCGGAATCCGCCCCAGAAGCTCGGCAGGGGGACCTCACCCTGTTGGAATTTTTGCTTCAGCTCAAGGAACTTACTCTCGAGGATACCGCGCGCCGAAATGCGGCTGGACTGCTGCGACACCCAGGCGCCAATCTGGCTGTCACGCGGACGACTGTGGAAATACTTGACCACTTCCAGCGTCGACAAACGTTCCGCTTTGCCGACAACCATCACCTGCCGCTCCAGCATATGCCAGGGGAAAAGCAGACTGACACGGGGATTTTTTTCAATCTGATGCGCTTTGCGACTTCCCATATTGGTATAAAACACCAGCCCTTTTTCGTCATAGTGTTTTAACAAAACGGTACGCTGGTAAGGCTGCAGATTTTCATCAACGGTCGCCACCACCATCGCCGTCGGGTCAGCGAGTTTAGCATCGCAAGCCTGGCGCAGCCAACGCTCAAATAGCGCCAGCGGTTCGGCAGGAAGGTCGCGGCGACGCAGGCCGCCACGGGTATATTCACGGCGCAGATGCGCAATTTGCTGCAATTCGTCGTAATCAGGCATGGCAAATGAGAAAGTAGTCAACGGGTGGCGCCATTGTGCGCTCCCCAGGCTGAAATCTCAACGTCTGGCGGTCTGCAACCGGCAGTTTTCCAGCACAATGCGATCGCGTTTATAGACGGTGGCGCTGTCGCCTTTCGACCAGAAGACATAAATTCCATCGGTATAGCGCGCGCCCGAGGCGGATAACCCCTGCTGCAAATTTAACAACTGGTTATCGTAAATAAAGCTGACCTGCTGGCGGACATTATTGAGGTGAACGGTTAACGGTTTCTGGTCGCACTGATACGCCAGGGTATCCGTATTCATCCGCTCCACAAACTGGTTGTAGTAGCTACAACCCGCGAGCATAAAAGGTACAGCAAGGATAAGTATTTTTTTCATCAATTTTCCTTCAACTTTCCCGGCCCGGGAGAACATCATGCTCTCTCACAACGCCATCCAGTTTACGGACAAACCCGCGCGGATAATTTCAGTTAACTCTTATTCTGCGCTGGATTGGCCGGGAAAATGGCACCCAATATTGACGCTTGCGACGCACCGGTAACCGACGGGAGATTCCCGGGTAACCCGGCGAGCGTCCGCCAGGCCAGCCATGCAAAAGCCAGTGCTTCCATATCGTCACCGCGAATGCCTGCTTCATCGGTGGTCGACACTTCGGTTCCCGGCAGCAGCGCCGCCAGACGCGCCATCAGCAGAGGATTGCGCGCACCGCCGCCGCATACCAGCAAACGCTCGCAGCCACCGCTTAGCAATACCTGTTCACTGATACTTACCGCCGTCAGTTCAGCCAGTGTCGTCTGTACGTCCTGGGCGCGAAGCGCCGGATAACGTGTCAGATGCTGCGCGAGCCAGCCATAGTTGAAGTATTCCCGGCCGGTGCTCTTTGGCGCGGGGAGCGCAAACCACGGATCGCTTAACATATCCTGCAGCAATGGCAGAATAACTTTCCCTTCGCTGGCCCACTGGGCATCTTGATCGTAGGGCTTACCGCACTGACGCCAGATCCACGCATCCATCAACATATTGCCGGGGCCGGTATCGTAGCCGCGTACCGGCTGCCCCGGCACCAATAAAGAGAGATTGGCGATACCGCCAATATTGAGAATCATGCGGCGCTCCACCGGATGCGCCAGCAGCGCATGGTGGAATGCCGGAACCAGGGGCGCTCCCTGCCCGCCCAGCGCCATATCGCGGCGGCGAAAATCGCCAACCACCGTTACGCCGGTGCGCGCGGCGATCTGATTATTATCGCCAATCTGCATGGTATTCGGCGCATCGCCTGTCGGCTCATGCCAGACCGTCTGCCCGTGGCACCCAATCGCGACGATTTCCGCTGCCTGCAACTTCTCCTGCCGCATCAGAGCCAGAACCGCATCGGCGAACAGTCGCCCCAGTCGCGTATCAAGTTGCCCGAGCTGTGATAGCGTCAGCGACTGTCCCTGGCAAATAGCCAGAATCTCATCTTTGATGGCGATCGGGATGGGGTACGTCAGGCTGGCCTGCTGGGCGACCAGATTTTCATTAATTGCCGCGAGAACAACATCAATACCATCAAGGCTGGTGCCGGACATGACGCCGATAAAACGACCCGATTTCATACGCGTTCCTTCATTCCATGATTGTCGTAGAACTCACACTCCACCATAAAGCGGGGGCCAATACTATGCCGCGATAATATTTTTTAACAATGATGTACCGCGATAATTCTTCGCGTAAAGATATGATGTTTAGTTCATGTTGAGACAACTCTGATTATTATTTTTTGTATAGTCACTGCATCTGCTATGCCAGCAGACGCTTAAATGCCATATAATTGGCTACAAGGAAGTTCAACAGAACGCTTCTTGGTGAACAGGAGATTCATAAATGATTTTACGTGTTTTGGCTGTCTCGATGATTGGTTTTACGCTTGCAGGCTGCGTCAGTAGCAGCGGCCTTTCTGGTGATGTTTACTCCGCATCTGAAGCTAAACAGGTCCAAAGCGTGACCTACGGCACCATCGTGCATACCCGCGCAGTCCAGATTCAGGGCGGCGATGAGAACAACGCGATTGGCGCTATCGGCGGCGCGGTACTGGGCGGCTTCCTGGGTAATACCATTGGCGGCGGCGCAGGTCGCTCACTGGCAACGGCGGCAGGCGCCGTCGCGGGGGGCGTCGCTGGCCAGGGCGTTCAGAGCGCCATGAACAAAACCCAGGGCGTTGAGCTGGAAATCCGCAAAGATGATGGTAATACCATCATGGTGGTACAGAAACAAGGCGACACCCGCTTCTCCGTCGGCCAGCGCGTAGCAATTGCCGGCAGCGGCAGCCAGGTCACCGTATCCCCACGTTAAAACATGCTGGTGCGGCCCTCTTCGGGCCGCGTAACGTTGCCAGTGGCTTAATGGCTTCGCTGTGGATTTCCCCTCAGGCAACCGCCAGACGCTTCGACACACCACCCTCTGCGGTGAAATCCGGCCTTGAGCGCACGCCAGGCCACATGAGCTTAATCTTTTGCCTGAAGATCAAGGATATTTTGTTCGAGCTTACGAATTAAATTCAGCAATGTTTCCACTTCTTGCGTCGAGACGCCTGCCAGAATTTCATGGCGCGTTTTCCCGATGACCTCTTCCATTTTATCGATCAGCGGTTCCGCTTTATCTGTAAGCCTGATGCGCTTCGCACGGCGATCGTTTGCGCATGTCTGGCGAGAAATAAGCCCTTTCTCCTCCAGCTGATCGAGCGTGCGAACCAGTGACGGTTGTTCGATACCAATGGCTTTCGCCAGCTGAATCTGCGACTGCTCAGGCGGGAGCTGATGAATGTTATGCAGCGTGACCCAGTGCGTCTGCGTTAACTCCAGAGGTTTCAGGCGATGGTCGATTAGCGCGCGCCAGACGCGGACTAAACGAGCCAGATCAGAACCAAGTGGCGATTCCAATTTCATCTCCTTATAATTAGCTTGCTAAGTTATTATGCTGATTTTAGAATAGTGTGCAGCATTTAAATTACCAAAACAAATGAATTACCAGATTCATTAAAATCAAAATAATGATTTATCATGTAAATAGTCGCATCGCATTAACATTCATCCTGCAACGGCAAAGGATTTTTGCTTGTGAAACTGAGTCTTAACACTGACGGATTGTCGCTCCAGGACCTGGTGTTCGGCGCTTCGGTCTACTTCCCTCCTTTCTTTAAGGCAGTGCTGTTGGGCTTTTTTATCTGGTTGATCATCCATCGCCAGCTTCGCGACTGGATGTACGCCGGTGAGATCTGGCACCCGCTGCTCATGGATCTGTCGTTCTTTGCGCTCTCAGTCTGTCTGGCGCTGGTTTTACTGACCATCTGGTAATGTTCATTGCATGAAAACACTAAAATATCTCTCCACGCTGCTGATCACCGCGCTTGCCATTATTGCCGCATGGCTGGTCTGGAACTACTACACTCAATCGCCATGGACAAGGGACGGCAAGGTACGCGCCGAACAAGTCAACATTACGCCCCAGGTTTCCGGCAGCATCATGCAACTGAATGTGCACGACAACCAGTTGGTTAACGCTGGCGACGTATTGTTCAGAATTGATGACGCTCCCTATAAAATTGCCATTCTCAACGCCCAGGCACAGCTGGCTAAGGCCCAGGCGGACGTCGCCACGGCCCAGGCCGAACAGAAAAATGCCGCCAGCGTTGCCGGGCGCAGGCGTCATCTTGCGCAGAACGCCATCTCAGCGGAAGATCTGGAAAACGCCAATACCGCACTGAATACCGCGAACACGAATCTTGAAGCGGCGAAAGCGGCGGAGGATGTGGCCCGCGCCACGCTCAAACACGCCCAATGGCAGTTGGCGCAGACCGAGATCACTGCACCGGTTGATGGCTGGGTAACCAATCTCTCGACCCGTGTCGGTGATTACGCTACCACCGGCACCCCGGTTTTCGCGCTCATCGATAGCCACTCCTTCTACGTAATAGGTTATTTTGAAGAAACGAAATTGCGTAATATTCATTCCGGCGATCGGGCGCAAATTATTCTCTACAGCAATCAGAAAAAGTTACAGGGTCACGTAGAGAGTATCGGTCGCGCGATTGTCGACCAAAGCGTAGAGAGCAGCGATGCGCTGGTGGCGGATATTAAGCCGAATATTCCATGGGTTCGTCTTGCCCAGCGCGTACCGGTTCGTATTGCGTTTGACTCTCTCCCGCCCGATACCACACTGGTCTCAGGCACCACCTGTACCGTGGCAATTGGCGCGCCATAATGAAACTGCAGGCGCTGACATGGCGCTCGCTGCCGTGGGTTAAAGCCAGTCGTGCGCAGTGGCGCTATGCCCTGCGTAACGGCATCGCGATGTGTCTGGCGCTGAGTATCGCCTACTGGCTGGATCTTGATGAGCCCTACTGGGCGATGACCTCTGCTGCCGTCGTCAGCTTTCCCACCGTCGGTGGCGTGATCAGTAAAAGTTTTGGCCGTATTGCCGGTAGCCTGCTCGGCGCCGGAGCGGCGCTGCTGCTGGCCGGGCATACGCTCAACGATCCCTGGCTGTTTCTCTTTAGCATCTCAGCGTGGATAGCCCTCTGCACCTGGGCCTGCGCAATGTTCACCAATAACGTCGCCTACGCCTTCCAGCTTGCCGGCTACACCTGTGCGATTATCGCCTTCCCGGTGATTAATATCACTGACGCAAACGAACTTTGGACCATCGCCCAGTCTCGCGTCTGCGAAGTTATCGTCGGTATTCTCTGCGGCGGACTGATGATGATGATATTACCCAGCACCTCCGATGGCACAGCCCTGCTGAGCGCGCTAAAGAACATGCATGCCCGTCTGCTGGAACACGCCAGCCTGCTATGGGTCCCGGAAACCACCGAGGCGATCCGCGCCGCGCACGAAAGCGTCATTGGGCAAATAATGACCATGAATCTGCTGCGTATTCAGGCATTCTGGAGCCACTATCGTTTTCGTCGGCAAAACCCGCTGCTGAATTACTTGCTGCACCGGCAGTTGCGCATGACCAGCGTTATTTCAAGCCTGAGACGCATGCTGCTCAACTGGCCCACGGCACCCGCAGGCACACGCCAGATCCTGGAAACCCTGTTAAGCGAACTGGCCAATTCACATACCGACAGCTATAGCATTTCCCGTCTTATCACGCCTCTGGCTCCGCCTGCCGACGCAGACTACCGGCATATTGCCTTCTGGAAGCGCCTGCGCTATTTCTGCCGCCTCTATCTGGAAAGCAGCCGCTGGCTTACGCGTATCGAAAACGCAACCGCCATCACCGAATTTAATGTCCCTTCCGCACCTGCGCTGACCCGCCACACCGACCAGGCCGAAGCCCTGTGGAATGGCGTACGTGCTTTTTGCGCGCTTGTCATGGTCGGCGCGTGGGGGATCGCCACCCAATGGCAATCCTGCGCCGCGGCGTTAACCCTCGCGGCTATCTGCTGCGTGCTCTATTCGCTGTCACCCTCTCCGTTCAAATCATTAACGCTGTTAATGCGCACCCTGATCCTGCTGTCATTGTTCAGCTTTATCGTTAAATTCGGGCTGATGGTGCAGATAACCGATTTATGGCAGTTTCTGCTGTTCCTCTTTCCATTGCTGACGACCATGCAGTTACTTAAACAGCAGATGCCGACGCTGGCTGGCCTATGGGGACAGCTTATTGTTTTTATGGGATCTTTTATTTCGGTGACCAATCCACCGGTTTATGATTATTCGACATTTCTCAACGACAATCTCGGGAAAATTATTGGCGTCGGCCTTGCGTGGCTGGCGTTCGCGGTTATCAGCCCCGGTTCCGATGCCCGTAAAAGTCGCCGCCACATCAGAACGTTACGGCGTCACTTTGTTGACCAGCTTAGCCACTATCCGCAGCATAGTGAACATGAGTTTGAATCGCTGGTTTACCATCACATCAGTCAGTTAAGTCATAGTCAGGATGCGCTGGCGCGCCGCTGGCTGCTGCGCTGGGGCGTGGTATTACTTAACTGCTCCCATGTCGTCTGGCAATTGCGCGAATGGGAAACCCGCTCCGACCCACTCTCGCAAGTGCGCGATTTGTGTATTAGCCTGCTGCGGGATGTGATGAGCGAGCGAGGCGTGCAGCAGCGGCCCCTCGCCGCAACGCTTGAAGAACTACAGAAAATCTGCGATGCCCTTAACCACCACCACCAGCCAGCGGCAAAAGCGCTGGCGGCGATTATCTGGAGACTGTGGTGCGCACTCTCGCAGCTTGAACAGGCGCCGGTGGCCGGGACGATTAGCGAAAGAACACGCTAATGTGCCCGAACCCGGAATGCTCAACGCACAATGCGCCGAAGCAACGCCTGCTTCAGATGATTACGGCACGTCGTAACCCAGCGCCGCCTTACGGATGCGGAACCACTGCTGGCGGGACATCTTCAGTCTCTCCGCGACAATGGCGGCACTCACGCGCTCAATTTTTCCTGACCCAATAATCGGCAGCGGCAGCGAAGGCAAACGCAGGATCCAGGCGTAAATGACCTGCTCGATACTTTCCGCATTAAGCTCCCCGGCAACCCTGACCAGCTCATCACGCAGCGGCTGGAAGCTTTCGTCGCTAAACACTCGCCCACCACCAAGACATGACCAGGCCATTGGCCGGATACGCAACTGCTGGAGCTGATCCAGCGTACCATCAAGCAGCAATGATTGATGCACCGGAGAAATTTCCACCTGGTTAGTTGCCAGCGTAAACGGCAGTCGCGACTGCAACAGGCTAAATTGGGCGGGTGTGAAGTTGGATACGCCGAAATGACGCACCTTCCCGCTATGATGTAAACTGAGAAAAGCTTCTGCCACTTCATCGGCATCCATCAGCGGGTCAGGCCGATGAATAAGCAGCAGGTCGAGACGATCGGTTGCCAGATTGCGTAACGATTGCTCTGCGCTGAGCACAATATGATTGCGGTCGGTAATATAGTGACCGATGGTATTTTCCGCCCGCGCCCTGGTGGCAATCCCGCATTTGGTGACAATTTCCATCCGTTCACGCAGGTGCGGGGCCCGCTTCAACGCTTCGCCAAACGCCGCCTCACAGCGATAGTCACCATAAATATCGGCGTGATCGATGGTTGTGATCCCCAGATCCAGGTGTTGCTCAACAAAGCTCACCAGCGCTTCGGTGGACATATTCCAGTCCATCAAACGCCAGTAGCCCATCACAAAACGAGAGAATTCCGGCCCCTGCGGGGCCATAGCAATACGCTGAACCATAACCGCTTCCTCAACAAAAAAGTCTCCTGAGTATACGCAATTTTATGCTTAAAACAGTGAGGGTTGCTGAGGTTCTTCCGCACTATCCTGTTTCGCTGCACGCAGTTTGCGCAGCAGCCGCTGGCGGCATAAACGCAGAACCTCCTGCTTCTGCGCATCGCTCATCTTCAGCCAGTTAAAACGCTCATCCCGACTACGCAGACACCCCCGACAGTAGCCGCGTTCATCAGACTGACAAATCCCCCGGCACGGGCTTTGTATCGGGAAGAATTCCAGTTGTTCAGGCACCATACCTCTCCTGTCAGCGCGTACTTATTTTATTGAAGACGTTTCAGCCGTCGTTCGCAAATTTTGTTTATCATCACTCGCGTCAGACGACATTTTATTTATCACTTGTAATAGACCAATCGGTCTATTACAGTGGGCGCTATGAATAGATACAGCGAATGTAATACCCGAGAACATATCCTGGCCACGGGCGAGCAACTCTGCATGCACCGTGGTTTTACCGGTATGGGTCTGAGCGAACTACTGAAAACAGCGGAAGTGCCGAAAGGCTCTTTCTACCACTATTTTCGCTCCAAAGAGGCCTTTGGCGTCGCGCTGCTAGACCACCATTACGCCGGGTATCTTCAGCGCCTGGTGGCACTTTTTAACCACGGCGAAGGTAACTATCGCGACCGCCTGCTGGCCTACTATCAGCAGACGCTGACGGAATTTTGCCTGACGGGGGTAATCAGTGGGTGTCTGACGGTAAAACTGTCGGCTGAGGTGTGTGATTTATCGGAGGATATGCGCACCGCGATGGATAAAGGCGCCAGCCAGATTATCGCCCTGCTGAGCGACGCGCTGGAGAAAGGCCGCCAGGAAGGGAGCCTGGCGTTTAATGGTGATGCATTGATGCTCTCTCGGGTGCTTTACTCCCTGTGGTTGGGAGCCAACCTGCAGGCCAAGATTACGCGCTGCGCAACGCCGCTGGAAAGCGCGCTTGCCCACGTCAAAAATATTATTTCGTCGCCAGGCATGTAACAGGCGTTTTTATTTAATCAATTTCAAGACGACCGGTCTACTCAGGAGTTATTATGTCAGAATCAACGTTGTTTACCCCGTTGCAAGTGGGTGCGGTAACCGTAGCCAATCGCGTATTTATGGCTCCGCTGACACGTCTGCGGAGCATTGAACCCGGCGATATTCCAACCCCGCTGATGGGCGAGTACTATCGCCAGCGCGCCAGTTCCGGCCTGATTATTTCCGAAGCCACCCAGATTTCAGCGCAGGCCAAAGGCTACGCGGGGGCGCCAGGTCTGCATAGCCCGGAACAAATTGCCGCCTGGAAAAAAATTACCGCTGGCGTGCACGCCGAAAACGGGCATATGGCCGTTCAACTGTGGCATACCGGACGCATTTCACATAACAGTCTGCAACCTGGCGGCGCAGCCCCGGTTGCGCCATCCGCCATTAGCGCCGGTACCCGGACCTCACTGCGCGATGAAAACGGTCACGCTGTTCGCGTTGATACCTCAATGCCGCGCGCGCTCGAAACCGAAGAGATCCCGGGGATTGTCGATGATTTTCGCCAGGCGGTGGGAAACGCCCGCGATGCCGGTTTCGATCTTGTCGAACTGCACTCCGCCCACGGCTACCTGCTGCACCAGTTTTTGTCCCCTTCTTCTAACCATCGTACCGACCAGTATGGCGGCAGCGTTGAAAATCGCGCTCGCCTGGTGCTGGACGTGGTTGATGCGGCCTGCAAAGAGTGGAACGCCGATCGTATCGGTATTCGCGTCTCGCCAGTCGGCAGCTTCCAGAATGTCGATAACGGCCCGAATGAAGAAGCCGACGCGCTGTATCTGATTGAAGAGCTGGCTAAACGCAACATTGCTTATTTGCACATGTCTGAACCGGACTGGGCTGGCGGTCAACCGTACAGCAATGAATTCCGCCAGAAAGTGCGCGACCGTTTCCCTGGCGTGATTATTGGCGCGGGCGCGTATACGCTTGAGAAGGCCAATAACCTTATCAGTAAAGGATTGATTGATGCGGTAGCCTTTGGTCGCGACTATATTGCCAACCCGGATCTGGTCGCTCGCCTGCAGAACAAGGCCGCACTGAATCCGCAACGCCCGGAAAGCTTCTACGGCGGCGGCGCGGAAGGCTATACCGATTACCCGACGCTGTAATCGCTTAATTGATAGCGGCGGGCTATCGCCGCTATACTCAACGTTCTGATGTATCAAAACTCATTGCATAGGGGACATTATGCGCCTACTTCACACCATGCTGCGCGTTGGCGATCTACAACGTTCAATTGATTTTTACACCAATGTACTGGGCATGAAACTGCTGCGCACCAGTGAAAACACGGAGTATAAATACTCGCTGGCATTCGTGGGTTACGGCGAAGAAAGCGATACCGCTGTTATTGAGCTGACCTATAACTGGGGTGTTGATAAGTACGACCTCGGTAGCGCCTATGGTCATATCGCGCTGAGCGTCGAAAACGCAGCGGAAGCCTGCGAGCGTATTCGTCAGAATGGCGGTAATGTGACGCGTGAGGCGGGCCCGGTTAAAGGTGGCACCACGGTCATCGCTTTCGTCGAAGATCCGGACGGTTACAAAATCGAGCTGATTGAAGAGAAAGATGCCGGCAAAGGCCTCGGCAACTGATCTGCTTCGGGCACCCAGGGTGCCCGCTGTTTTCTCCCCTTCCTGCTGCAAGGCGCGACAAAATTTGCCATAATGCGCGCTACTTTTTTTCCGCTAAGAGAATCTGATGTCCGAGAACGCTCAACTTAATGGTCTGTGCGACCGCTTTCGCGGTTTTTATCCCGTGGTAATTGATGTTGAAACCGCCGGATTTAATGCCAAAACCGACGCCCTGCTGGAGATCGCCGCTATTACGTTGAAGATGGATGAGCAAGGCTGGCTGAAGCCGGACGAAACGTTGCATTTTCATGTTGAACCTTTCGCGGGCGCGAATCTGCAGCCCGAAGCCCTGGCGTTTAATGGGATAAATCCAAACGACCCAGAACGCGGTGCGGTGAGCGAATATGATGCGCTGCACGCCATTTTCAAGATGGTACGTAAGGGGATGAAAGAGAGCGAGTGCAGTCGCGCCATTATGGTGGCGCATAATGCCACGTTCGATCACAGTTTTACGATGGCGGCGGCAGAACGCGCGGCCCTGAAACGTAACCCATTCCACCCGTTTGTCACCTTCGATACCGCCGCGCTAAGCGGGCTGGCGCTCGGTCAGACGGTCTTGTCAAAGGCCTGCATTGCCGCGGGAATGACTTTTGATAGCGCCCAGGCGCACTCGGCGCTGTATGATACTGAGCAAACCGCGCAGTTATTTTGCGAAATCGTTAACCGCTGGAAGCGTCTTGGCGGCTGGCCACTGGCCAAAACTGAAGAATAAGCGATAAAAAAGCGACTACATCAGCAGTCGCTTTTTTATTATTGGCAGCCGAATTACTCTGCTTTCGGCTCGTCGGTCTTGTACTTCGCGGCCGTTTCTTTGATCAACTGCTGCAGTTCGCCGCGCTGATACATTTCAATCACGATGTCACAACCGCCGACCAGCTCTCCATCAACCCACAACTGCGGGAAGGTCGGCCAGTTAGCATATTTCGGCAGCTCTGCGCGAATATCCGGGTTCTGCAGGATATCAACATAGGCAAAACGTTCGCCACAGGCAGAGAGCGCTTGTACAGCCTGGGCGGAAAAACCACAGCTCGGTAGTTTCGGCGACCCTTTCATGTACAGCAGGATTGGGTTTTCAGCGATTTGACGCTGGATTTTTTCTACAGTCGTACTCATTGTCGTGCTTCCTTAAACTTCTCTACGGCAGTAATCTGTCATTGTAGCGCTCTGAACGCAGGACCGATAATAACATTTTTTTCACTTGTCATATCTTATCTTCTGTCGACAAAAGTTGCCTTAAAAATATTATTTTATTGCCATCGGCGGCAACGCATTGCGTACTTTTCACCCGGCGAAACGGCTGCCGGACGTATTTTTTTGCAAATGTTAACCAAACGAGACTTTAGATACAAAAGAGTATTAACTTTCCGGGATTTTATGTTTTAGAATCGATGCGTTTTGTCTTTCATCGTCAGGCATCTGTATGTGTCTGTAATTTAACCAGAGGATTGCTCAGTGGCGCGTCTTAATAAAACCGCGATTTCGCTCTGTGCATTACTTTTCACATCGTTTTCTCTTACCCCCCTGGCGCATGCTTCCGGGCATACGCACACTTCTGCTTCACTAAAATCACATCAGGCCAAAGGCACTACCCCGGAGCGTAAGAAAAAAGCCGTAAGTTCCAGAAGCAAGAGCAGCGCCAGAACCTCCAGCAAGAAAACCTCGACCACCAGACGGATAACACACCCCACTTCCGGTACGCCATCAACCCAAACCGCGCTTCATCGCCAGGTCGCCAGCGCCACGAAAAAATGTGTGCTCCGCAAAGGCTATAAAAAATTGTGCGCAGGCCCGGCAAAATCGGAGGCTGAAAACAGGGTTGTCCGGGCCAGCGTCCAGAAAAAGTGCATCGTGCGTAAGGGGTATAAAACCCGCTGCCGCCCCATCGCCGACGAACGGAAGATCACCCTTTCCGAAGCGCACAAAATTCGGGTACAAAAAGCACAGAACACCGCCATGTCAAAACTGATGAATCAGATTGGCAAGCCCTATCGCTGGGGCGGTACCTCGCCGCGCACCGGGTTTGACTGCAGCGGTCTGGTGTATTACGCCTATAAAGATCTGGTAAAAATCCACATTCCGCGCACTGCCAATGAGATGTATCACCTGCGCGATGCCCGTCCGGTCGATCGCGACGAGCTGCAAAGCGGAGATTTAGTCTTCTTTCGTACTCGTGGGCGCGGTACCGCCGATCACGTCGGCGTCTATGTGGGCAACGGCAAGTTCATTCAGTCCCCGCGCACCGGTCGCGATATTCAGATAACCTCATTAAGTGAAGATTACTGGTTACGTCACTATGTTGGCGCCCGACGCGTTATGACGCCAAAAACGATTCGCTGATTCTGCCCCGTCGTGACGACGACGGAGTAACGTTCTCTTTTGTCACATCTTTTAATTTGCTACTATTACCTTGCGAAATACATGGTTATTACGCGTCCAATGCCCTGAATAATTTGCGTTGCATAACGAAGCGGGGAGCCGTTTTGTACAACGCCCGCGCGGTCCTTCATAGGGCACGCCTGGAACGGACAAACTGCACGGGATGCAGCCGAAGTATGACGGGTATAACGATAAAAAGGAGAGTAGCAATGTCGTTTGAATTACCTGCATTACCATATGCAAAAGACGCCCTGGCGCCGCACATTTCCGCAGAAACCCTGGAATACCATTATGGCAAACACCACCAGGCCTATGTCACCAACCTCAACAACCTGATCAAGGGGACTGCGTTTGAAGGCAAAACCTTAGAAGAGATCGTGCGTTCTTCCGACGGCGGCGTCTTTAATAACGCAGCCCAGGTCTGGAACCACACCTTCTACTGGAACTGCCTGGCACCCAATGCGGGCGGCGAACCGGAAGGCGCACTGGCGGCAGCTATCGCTAAATCCTTCGGCAGTTTTGCGGATTTCAAAGCCAAATTCACCGACGCAGCCGCTAAAAACTTCGGCGCAGGCTGGACCTGGCTGGTGAAAAACGCCGACGGCAGCCTCGCTATTGTCTCCACCAGCAACGCGGGCACGCCGCTGACTGGCGATGCCACGCCGCTGCTGACCGTGGATGTCTGGGAACATGCTTACTATATCGACTACCGTAACGCTCGCCCGAACTATCTGGAACACTTCTGGGCGCTGGTAAACTGGAAGTTTGTTGCCGCTAATCTGGCCGCCTAAAAGCAAACCGCAGAAAGATTGCCCTTTCTGCGGTTATTTTTTCAGTTCATGCAATATTAGTGGTTGGCGAAGGCTTCTTCCTGTTGCGTCCCGCCGCTGAACAGCACCAGCAAGAACGCGAGGCCAGCAATAATCGCGCCCATCACCGGGACAAACGCGTACCCCAGACCAGCGGAAATCACCGCGCCGCCGACAGCCGCGCCCAGCGCATTCCCAAGATTGAAGGCACCGATATTCACTGATGAGGAGAGCCCTGGCGCCTCGTGAGCCAGCCGCATTACGCGCATCTGTAAAGGCGGCACCACCGCAAAGGTCGCCATGCCCCAGACAACCATACTGATAGCCGCGCCAGTCTGCGATTTGGCCAGCAGCGGAATGGCCAGCATAATCGCCATCAGCAACAACAAAAAGCCTTTTAACGTTCCGGTGACAGAACGATCCGCAAATTTCCCGCCAAGGTAGTTACCCAATGAGAAGCCCACGCCAATCAGCACCAGCATGGCTGTAATAAACAGCGGAGACGCATTGTTGATCGTCCGCAGCACGGGCGAAATATAGGTATAGAGCGTGAACATCGCGCCAGCCCCCAGTACGGTCGTGAGCAAGGCCGATAGTACCTGCGGGCGCATCAGCACCGACAGTTCCTGCTTCACGTTCGGACGCTCCCCACTACTGCCTTTCGCCAGGGAAAACCACAGGCCTGTCATCGCCACGATACCCAGACCCGCCATAGCCAGAAACGACATACGCCAGCCGATGGTCTCACCCAGCCAGGTTGCTGCGGGAACACCGCCGATATTGGCAATCGTCAGCCCCATAAACATTGTCGCCACAGCGCTGGCCTGTTTATGTTTTGGCACCACGCTCGCCGCCACCACCGAGCCTAAGCCAAAGAACGCGCCATGATTAAGACTGGTGATAATACGCGACAGCAGCAGCATGGTGTAATCCGGCGCAATTGCCGAGAGCACATTGCCTAAAGTAAAAATAGCCATCAGAAAAACCAGCGCATTTCTGCGCGCCCGATGAGAGAGCAATAACGTCATCAGCGGCGCACCGATCATGACGCCGATGGCATAGGCGCTAATCAACATTCCCGCCACCGGAATTGAAACATCCACGCCTTTGGCAATAACCGGTAACATGCCCATTGGGGAGAACTCGGTCGTACCGATACCGAAAGCCCCGATCGCCAGAGCAAGCAAGGGGAAATTAATTTTCATGCAAAACACTCCATCAGGCCGCCTTCTACAACGGCATTGCGTCAGAAGCTAAAAGCATGACATCAATCACAGAAAAGCAGAAGTAAACGAAATGGCAAAAGATTTTTGCAAAACGGATAATAATCGTCAGATAAAAAAGGGAGCGCGATGTCTCCCTGACGTGAAATTAGTGCAATACTGCGGTTAATCCTGCAGCAACAATCAAGCCCAGGACAATAATCGTTGTTGTCAGCGAATACCTTAAATTTGTATCCATCAATTTTCCCCCTGATTATCCCCACATAAAAAGTGAGTACGATCATTTTTGCACAGAATAGCGTAAAAATCTTCCGAGATTTAGCATGATGCACATTTTTACTCTTCCCCTTTGCCCCAAGATCGGACAAAATTCCACGCTAATTTGAAAGCGTATCGGCCATTGACCCCTTCCTGTCGTTCTGTGTCGTTTTCCCGACGTGATGCAATGATGATTTTTAGCATCAGGGTGTGTGCAGGCAAACGTTTACGTAGCGATACACAGACGATCAGGTCAAGGTCTGGAGTGAGGAATAATGGCAACTATTAAAGATGTAGCGAAGCGCGCAAACGTTTCCACTACAACTGTTTCACACGTAATTAACAAAACGCGTTTCGTTGCGGAAGAGACGCGCAATGCAGTATGGGCGGCGATTAAAGAACTGCACTACTCTCCCAGCGCTGTCGCCCGTAGCCTGAAGGTGAATCACACCAAGTCTATTGGTCTGCTGGCTACCAGCAGCGAAGCGGCCTATTTTGCGGAAATTATTGAATCAGTTGAGAAAAGCTGCTTCCAGAAAGGCTACACCCTGATCCTCGGCAACGCCTGGAACGATCCTGAGAAACAGCGCGCCTATTTGTCAATGATGGCGCAAAAACGCGTAGATGGTCTGCTGGTGATGTGTTCTGAATATCCGGAATCGGTGTTGAGTATGCTGGAAGAGTACCGCCATATTCCCATGGTGGTAATGGACTGGGGGGAAGCAAAAGCCGATTTCACCGACGCGGTGATCGATAACGCCTTTGAAGGCGGCTACCTTGCCGGACGCTATCTGATTGAGCGCGGCCATCACGATATTGGGGTCATCCCCGGCCCGCTGGAGCGCAACACTGGCGCCGGTCGGCTGGCGGGCTTTATGAAAGCCATGGAAGAGGCGCGAATTACTGTTCCTGAAAACTGGATTGTACAGGGTGATTTTGAGCCGGAATCCGGCTATCGCGCAATGCAACAAATTCTCAGCCAGCATCACCGCCCGACGGCAATTTTCTGCGGCGGGGATATTATGGCAATGGGTGCAATCTGCGCAGCGGACGAAATGGGCCTGCGCGTACCGCAGGATATTTCGCTGATCGGTTATGATAATGTGCGCAACGCTCGCTACTTCAGCCCGGCGCTGACCACCATCCATCAGCCAAAAGACTCGCTGGGCGAGGCTGCATTCAACATGCTACTGGACCGTATCGTCAATAAACGTGAAGTCTCCCGGTCGATTGAAGTGCATCCGCGCCTTGTCGAGCGCCGTTCGGTGGCCGATGGCCCGTTTATCGATTACCGTCGTTAACACCATGTGCGGCGTCGGTTATTCCGGCGCCCGCAACCATTCACGGTTCAGCGTTTCGCTGTCGCCAAGATAATCCAGCAGCCACAGCAGCGCAGGAGATGCATCGCTTTGTTGCCAGGTCAGGCAACAGGCGGCGTCCGGGAATGGATTTTCCAGCGCCAGCGCAGCCCATTTACCGCTATCCAGCCACGGACGCGCCAGATGTTCTGGCACCATGCCGACACACAGTCCGGCGGAAAGGCAGGTTGCGGAAGCATCCCAGTCCGGCACCACTACCCTCTTCTGATTATCCAGCAGCCAGGTCGTGCGCTTCGGCAACGAACGTGACGTATCCTCTCTGACCAGCGATGGCCAGTTGCGTAATACATCGTCGCTCAGTGGGCCCGCCATTTTTGCCAGCGGATGGTGGCTGGCGACAACGCAACTCCAGCTCAGCATCCCCATATCACGGAAGGCATAGCGCCCCCCGACCGGAATCGAACGCGTCGCCCCGATCGCTAATTCCGCACGGCCATCGGCCAGCGCGTCCCAGACGCCGTTGAAAACCTCCTGAGCAACAATCAGCTCAACATCGTCAAAATGGCGATAAAAATCAACGATCATTTGCCGCATACGCGTGGGTTTGACGATGTTATCGACTGCGATGGACAACTGCCCGCGCCAGCCGTTGGCTATCTGCTGGCACTGCTGACGGGTGATCTGCATTTTTTTGATAACAGAGCGCCCTTCCTGCAAAAACCAGACTCCGGCGGGCGTTAATTCCACATCCCGATGACGACGTTCAAACAGCGGAACCGCCAGCCACTCTTCCAGTTGACGAACGGTATAGCTGACAGCAGAAGGCACACGATGCAACTCCTGCGCTGCGGCGCTAAAGCTGCCATTGCGGGCAACAGCATCAACAACTTCAAGCGAGTATTCCGACCACATTTTTTGCCTGCAAAATTTTTGAAATGAACGAACAAATATTAGCGTTTCACAAGCCGGAATGCACTCCCTACACTCTGCCGCATCATCGCCGTATCACTGAAATGAGAGTTTTATGCAACAACCTGGGAAAGGATTTTTAGTCTGGCTGGCGGGGCTTAGCGTGCTCGGTTTCCTCGCCACTGATATGTATTTGCCGGCGTTTGCCGCCATTCAACAGGATTTGAATACCTCCGCGTCCGCGGTCAGCGCCAGCCTGAGCTTATTCCTTGCCGGCTTTGCTATTGGACAACTGTTCTGGGGGCCCGTCTCTGACCGCTACGGTCGTAAGCCGGTGCTGTTCTGCGGCCTACTGATTTTCGCCCTCGGCTGTCTGGGCATGCTCTGGGTTCAGGACACCCGGCTGATGCTGGCGCTGCGTTTTGTCCAGGCCATTGGCGTTTGCGCCGCCGCAGTCACCTGGCAGGCGCTGGTCACCGATTACTATCCGGCGCATCGCACGAACCGTATTTTTGCCACCATTATGCCGCTGGTCGGACTCTCTCCCGCGCTGGCGCCGCTGCTCGGTAGCTGGCTGTTGGTACATTTCGACTGGCAGGCTATTTTTGCTGTCCTGGCCGCTGTGGCTCTGGTGCTGATCCTGCCGACCATTCGTCTGAGATCTGTTAATAAGCCATCCGTCAATACACAGCAAAAGCTCACTTTCTTTACCCTGCTTCGCTCACGTGAATATAGCGGTAATGTGCTGATTTACGCCGCCTGCTCCGCAAGCTTTTTTGCCTGGCTGACCGGCTCACCTTTTATTCTCCATGATATGGGCTATGGCCCAACGGCGGTCGGTCTGAGCTACATTCCGCAAACTATCGCTTTTCTGGTGGGCGGTTACGGCTGCCGCGCGGCCCTGCAAAAGTGGTCAGGCGGGCAAATCCTGCCCTGGCTGCTGGCTATCTTCACTATCAGCGTTGCCGCCATCTGGATGACCGGCCTGCAGGATAATGTCACGCTGGTCGGATTGATGATCCCGTTCTGCGCCATGGCGGCGGTAAATGCGGGAATTTATCCCATCGTTGTCGCTCAGGCCCTGAAGCCCTTTCCACAGGCCACCGGCCGCGCCGCCGCGTTGCAAAATACCTTACAGCTCGGTCTCTGTTTCGTTACCAGTCTGCTTGTCTCGGCACTCATTGCGCATCCACTGCAAACCACCACCCGCGTGATGCTGGTCTCCATTGTGCTTGCCGGCATCGGTTATCGTCTGCAACACAACGCTGCGCGGCGGGTAACTGACACGTCGCATGCCTAAAATAGACGCCTGACTGGCCCCCGGATTTAGTCATTAGCTGGCTAAGATATTTTTATTGAAAGCCCGTTTTTAGCGGCCTATACTGAATCCGGTATCACATAAATAGAATATTCAACAAATCTTAACGGGAGCAGGATGCATCCCGTTTCACCATGGATGGCCTTTCGGCAAGGGTTATCTCCCTTCCTCTGTTCTACGTCGGATAGCAGTCTCGCGGTTAATCCGTGGGATTTCTCACAAAACCAAAAAAACGTCTACGCTGTTTTAAGGTTCTGATCACTTGGGCGTGATGGAGAAGCTATGAGTTCATCGTGTATAGAAGAAGTAAGTGTACCAAATGATGACTGGTACCGGATTGCAGCTGAATTGTTAGGCCGTGCCAATATTGAGATCAACGGCCCCGCCCCCTCCGATCTGCAGATTAAAAATCCGCATTTTTTTAAACGCGTCCTGCAGGAAGGGTCACTGGGATTAGGCGAGAGTTATATGGACGGCTGGTGGGATTGTGAGCGACTGGATATATTTTTCTATAAGGTCCTGCGGGCCGGTCTGGAGAATCAACTCCCGCACCATCTTAAAGATACGCTACGTATTGCTGGCGCTCGTTTGTTCAATCTGCAAAGCAAAAAAAGATCATGGATTGTCGGTAGAGAACACTACGATTTAGGCAACGATCTCTTTAGCCGCATGCTCGATCCTTATATGCAATATTCCTGCGGTTACTGGAAAGATGCGCAGAATCTGGACGCCGCTCAGCAGGCAAAATTAGATCTTATTTGCCGAAAATTACAGCTTGAACCCGGAATGCGGGTACTGGATATCGGCTGCGGCTGGGGCGGGCTGGCGTACTACATGGCGAAAAACTACCAGGTCAGCGTTGTTGGCGTCACGATCTCCGCGGAACAGCAGAAGATGGCTCAACAGCGTTGCGCAGGGCTGGACGTGACGATTTTACTCCAGGACTATCGGGATCTGCACGATAGTTTCGACCGTATCGTTTCGGTCGGGATGTTCGAGCATGTCGGGCCTAAAAACTACAATACCTATTTTGAAGTGGTCGATCATAACTTAAAACCTGATGGTCGCTTCCTGCTGCATACGATCGGTTCGAAAAAAACCGGCCACAGCGTTGATCCGTGGATCAATAAATATATCTTTCCTAACGGGTGTCTGCCGTCGGTACGTCATATTGCCGAAGCCAGTGAAACGCATTTCGTGATGGAAGACTGGCATAATTTCGGCGCCGATTATGACACTACCCTGATGGCCTGGTATGAGCGTTTCCTTAATAGCTGGCCGGAAATTGCCGATAACTATTCGGATAGATTCAAACGCATGTTCAGTTATTATCTAAATGCCTGTGCCGGCGCTTTCCGCGCGCGCGATATTCAGCTCTGGCAGGTCGTTTTTTCTCGCGGCGCAGAGCACGGTCTTCGCGTTGCTCGTTAATTTCTGCTCCACCTGCGCCCCTGGCGCAGGTGTTTTCTCTTTTATTCACCGCGACGGCAATAACCAATACATTTATCAATCCAGCGCAAAACGCTCTCCTGACGACATATCGCCCCTTCAAGCACAATAAAATCACCAAATCTGTCACTTTCAAGAGGTGGAACCTGCGCGTACTGTTCCATTGTTTTTTGCAGAACATTTAACCTTTCGAGGTGCTGTATGCGCTGATTTTCCAACAGATGAATACGCGTACTGACATCAAGATAGTGGGAAAAATACATACGAACCCGAAAAACATCTTTTGCCGTTTTTTCTATTGGCTCATCTTTATGTAGCCATTTCAGCAGTTCATCCCTTCCGGTATCGGTAATGCTGTATTTCTTTTTTTCCAGAATATCGCCGCTGATTTCGATGTCGTAAGTGACCAGTCCATCGTGATACATGCGCTTTAGCTCACCATAAATCTGGCTATGTTTCGCATGCCAGAACTTTGCCAGTTCATGGTTAAACGCCTTGCTGATGTCATAGCCGGTCATTGCCGTACGGTTAAGTAAGCCCAGAATGGCATAAGTTAAAACTCTCATTTCGCCTCACCTGTGATCTCTGTGCGCAGTATAGCACGCGTCACTCTCCGCATTACGCCTTCTTGCCACGTCAACAGCCATGTCAAATAAAACATGTAATCATTGACATGATTTATAACGTGGTTTAGCGTCTGATCAGAACGATTACCACGCAAGAATTGTTAATAAAACATTGATTTTGTTGCTTAATAGAAAATTTCATCGAGGATAAAAACATGGATTACTCAAAAAAAAGATGGCGGATCCTGATAGCAAGTTGCTTTATCAATCTATGCGTAGGCTCGATGTACGCCTGGAGCGTTTTTGCCACGCCGATGGCTGACTACCTCTCACAACTTCACAACGCCAATATCACCTCTGCCGATCTGGCTATCGTTTTTGTCATCTGCAACTCTGTTGGTCCCATAACGATGATCAGCGGGGGCAAAATAAACGATACATTTGGCCCCCGTATGGTGATTTTCACTGGCGGACTCATGTTTGGCGGCGGGATGATCCTCTGCGGTTTTGCCTCGCAAATCAGTCATCTGATCTGGGCATATGGAATATTAACCGGTCTGGGATTAGGAATGGTCTACGGGGCGACCATTAGCACCTCTATCAAATTTTTCCCCGATAAACGCGGTTTTGTCGGCGGTGTCACCACTGCCCTGTTTGGCATCAGTTCGGTGATCATTCCGCCGATTGCCGGGATAATTACCGCCGAGGCCGGTATTCTGTCTGCCTTTAAAATCATCGGACTGGGTTTCGCGGTTATTATCTGCGCCTGCGCTTTCGTCATCGATAAATGCCCGCATGGCTTTAGTCCGGACGGCTGGCAACCGCCGCAACACGCGCGAAACATCATGCCTTCAGGGAATAAAACCTGGCGGCAAATGATGTCCAGCTTCAATTTTTATCTTATGCTCATCATGCTGACCTGCGGCGCCGTCGCCGGACTCATGTGCATTTCTCTGGCCTCTCCGCTGGCAAAAATCATGGTCGGGATGTCCACGGCCGCCGCAACGCTGGCCGTTTCCGTTCTCGCTCTTTTCAACGTCCTGGGACGGGTCATGGCGGGCATGATTTCCGACAAAATCGGCCGCATTAATACCCTGATGCTCGCCTGTATCCTCTCTATTCCAGGCCTCAGTGCTCTCTACTACACGGGCATCGGCGACGATGCGCTGTTTTACACGGGAATTTCCATTATCGGTATCTGTTTTGGTGCCTTTATGGGTGTTTTTCCTGGCTTCACCGCCGACCAATTCGGCGCACAGCACAACAGCGTGAACTTCGGCATTATGTTCTGCGGTTTCGCTATCGCCGGTTACGTCGGACCAACCATTATGTCCTCAACGTTTGCCGCCACTCACAGTTACCACAGCGCCTTTCCCGTCGGCATCGCATTTAGCGTCACCGCGCTGGTGCTCGCCTTAATTTTTCGCCTGATAAATAAAAATATTCTGCTTAAATAACGCCGGAGAACAACCCCATGACAAAAGCGCGCGCCGCGAGACAATCGATCAACTGCGCGACTGCGCGCCGTGGGTGGCGCTGGTGGGTGATTACGTGAAGATCCCGACAATTACAACCGCAATTTATCAGGGCCATCACGCGGCAATGGATATCTGACGGTTAGTATGTCAATCGGCAGCCCGATCACGCCTGTCGGGCTGCGTACCGGGTTACTCTGTCGCCGTTTTCTGCGCCGCCTCTTTCGCCGCCAGCACGCGCTCGACGGTATCAATCACCGCCTGCGTCTGCGGATCGATTTCAATATTCACCCGATCGCCCAGCTTTTTCGCGCCAAGCGTGGTGCGCTGGAGCGTTTCCGGAATTAAATGCACACAAAAGCGCGTCGGGGTCACTTCGCCGACGGTCAGACTGATCCCGTCCACGCCAATATATCCTTTATAAAGGATATATTTCATTAACGCCGGGTCCTGAACCTTAAACCAGATTTGACGGTTATTTTCCGAGGTCAGAATTTTCACCACTTCGGCGGTGGTCATGATATGACCGGACATCAGATGACCGCCAATTTCGTCGCTGAATTTAGCCGCACGCTCAACGTTCACGCTATCGCCTGCACGGACTGCGCCCAGGTTGGTGACTCGCAGTGTCTCTTTCATCAGGTCAAAACTCACCCGTGCGCCGTCGATATGCGTGACGGTCAAACAACACCCATTGTGCGCCACCGACGCCCCCGTTTCGAGCCCTGAAAGCATATGCTCAGGTAATTCCACTACGTGGGTGCGAAAATTGGGTTTCTCGTCAATGGACAGCACTTTCGCGGTCCCCTGCACAATACCGGTAAACATGTTTTGCTCCTGTATAAACTCATGACGGTATCATTACCGTTTTAGGCTATATGGAACAATAACAGGTGGTAAAACAGGTTGCCAGCGAACAACGTCTACTGGGATTTTTTCACTGGATAAATAGCCAATCCTCGCTACAATGGTCTGGAAAATCCCCCTGTTTTTCTTCTTGCTGCTATGTAGAGCGGCTTTTTTAGTCCAAAAATAACAACAATATAAAGGTGTTCACGTGCAGAAGTACTTTATTGAAGCGCGTCAGTTGTTAGCGCTGGCAATACCCGTTATCCTCGCTCAGGTTGCCCAGACCGCTATGGGATTCGTCGATACCGTAATGGCGGGCGGTTACAGCGCCACCGATATGGCAGCCGTGGCTATCGGTACCTCCATTTGGTTACCGGTGATCCTTTTCGGCCATGGTCTGCTGCTGGCGATGACCCCGATCATTGCTCAGCTTAATGGTTCAGGTCGTCGCGACCGTATCGCCCATCAGGTGCGTCAGGGTTTCTGGCTGGCTGGCTTCGTCTCAATGCTGGTGATGGTTATCCTGTGGAACGCAGGTTACATCATCAGTTCCATGCATGATATTGACCCGGCGATGGCGGAGAAAGCCGTTGGCTACCTGCGCACCCTGTTATGGGGAGCGCCCGGCTATCTCTTCTTTCAGGTCGCGCGTAACCAGTGTGAAGGTCTGGCGAAGACCAAGCCGGGCATGGTTATGGGGTTTATCGGCCTGCTGGTCAACATTCCCGTGAACTACATCTTTATCTACGGTCATTTCGGTATGCCAGAGCTGGGTGGTATTGGTTGCGGCGTGGCGACGGCTGCCGTTTACTGGGTGATGTTTTTCAGTATGATCTTCTGGGTGCGCCGCGCGCGCTCAATGCGGGATATTCGCAGCCACGAAGGTTTCGGCAAACCGGACGTAGCTGTTCTTAAGCGCCTGGTACAACTGGGCCTGCCGATTGCGCTGGCGCTGTTTTTCGAAGTGACCCTGTTTGCCGTGGTGGCGCTGCTGGTCTCTCCGCTGGGGATCATCAATGTCGCCGGACATCAGATTGCCCTTAACTTCAGTTCGCTAATGTTCGTGTTACCGCTCTCCCTGGGCGCGGCGGTGACGATTCGCGTCGGTTTCCGTCTTGGGCAGGGCTCAACGCTGGAAGCACAAACTTCGGCCAGAACCGGCCTGGGCGTTGGCGTGTGTATGGCCGTTATCACCGCCATTTTCACTATTCTGATGCGCAAGCAAATTGCGCTGCTGTATAACGACAACCCTGAGGTCGTTATGCTGGCTTCCCAGTTAATGTTGTTAGCGGCGATCTACCAGATTTCCGACTCCATTCAGGTGATTGGCAGCGGGATCCTGCGTGGTTATAAAGATACCCGCTCCATCTTCTTTATCACCTTTATCGCCTATTGGGTGCTCGGGCTGCCGAGCGGCTATCTGCTGGCGCTGACCGACGTCGTTGTCCCGCGCCTGGGGCCCGCGGGTTTCTGGTGGGGATTTATTATTGGTTTAACCTCCGCTGCCATCATGATGATGCTGCGTATGCGTTTCCTGCAGCGTCAGCCTTCCAGCATCATTCTACAGCGTGCTGCGCGTTAAGCCTGTTCGGCGCGATATTGGATGAAAAAACGGCGCGGATAGCGCGCCGTTATCCGAACCTGATGAACAAATATTCTTTTGCATCAGTAAAATATAAGCAACATGGATAAAACTTCTGCGATCGCGTCAAATCTGGAAGAAAAGTGACGTTTGCCTCTTGCCACAACCCCGCCCTGCCGTTAATATGCGTCCCCGTTGTTACCACAACATTGCGTTCATAGCTCAGTTGGTTAGAGCACCACCTTGACATGGTGGGGGTCGTTGGTTCGAGTCCAATTGAACGCACCATAATGCGTTTATAGCTCAGTTGGTTAGAGCACCACCTTGACATGGTGGGGGTCGTTGGTTCGAGTCCAATTAAACGCACCATATTGCGTCCGTAGCTCAGTTGGTTAGAGCACCACCTTGACATGGTGGGGGTCGGTGGTTCGAGTCCACTCGGACGCACCATTCAGTTGATAATTGAGTGCTGCGCTTTTATCCTCTCGTCAGTAACACCCATAAATCATCCCTGTGCCAATGATATTTTAAATCGGGTTTACGCTTTATCCCGGCTGAAAATTTCGATATTTGTTAGCAACTGAGCATTCTCAGTCTAAAGAAGCATCCTGCCAATTTCCCATTCCCCGCTCATGGTCTATACCCTAACTAATTCGTGTTGCAGGACATAACGCTTAACCGTGTTTGCGTCGGCCTCACATGAGCAGACAGGAGGCGGAGAGAGGCCCTGCCAGACCGCCTGCAACCTGAATATGATGGTTATATATCTTATGCATCTTCCCATATGCAGGAGCGATCATGATAAGTAAAAAAATTCTGATGCTGGTCGGCGACTACGCCGAAGATTATGAAACGATGGTGCCTTTTCAGGCGCTGCAGATGATTGGCCATCAGGTCGACGCGGTATGCCCCGATAAGGTCAAAGGGGACTACGTCACGACGGCGATCCATGATTTTGATGGCGCTCAGACATACAGCGAGAAACCGGGTCACCGCTTTACCCTTAACGCCGACTTTGCCGAAGTGAAAGAACAGGACTACGATGCCCTACTGATTCCCGGCGGGCGGGCGCCGGAATATTTGCGATTAAATAACGACGTAATAACACTGGTACAGGCATTTAACGCCGCGGGCAAACCAATTGCCGCCGTTTGTCACGGCCCACAACTGCTGGCCGCCGCCAGCATTCTGCAAGGCCGAACCTGCAGCGCCTACCCCGCCTGCGCGCCGGAAGTACGGCTCGCGGGTGGACATTATGCCGATATTGGCATCGATCAGGCGCACGTCGATGGCAACCTGGTCACCGCACCTGCCTGGCCCGCTCATCCACAATGGCTGGCGAAATTTGCTGAAGTGTTACAGCGGTAACCTGTCAAATATTCGCGACGTTCGTAATGGTAAAAAAGAGAAATGAACCGATGCGCTAAAGCCTGAATTTAGCCTTAGCGCATCAATAAGCATAAGATCACAGCGTCATCATCATCTCATGCCAGGCCATGCCGCCATGATCGGACGCTGACGGTTTAATATAGCGATAGCCAAAGTGCGCATAGAGATCCACATGACGATCTTTACACATAAGATGGATGGTTTGCTTATTCATGACCTTCATCCGCGAGATAAACTCACGCATCATCAGCGAGGCGTAGCCCTGCCCCTGGAAATCAGGATCTACCACGACCGACATAATCACCACATTTGGCGCCGCCGGGTCGTGCCCGATAAGCTCTTTGAACTCTTCGTCGGACATCACCACGTCCCACGCACAGCCCGCGTTAATAAATCCAATCACTTCTCCGCCAAGTTCCATACACATAAACCCTTGCGGATACAGATTGATACGGGTGGCGATTTTTTCTCTCGTCGCCGCTTCGTCACCTTCATACGCGGTGATTTCAATCTGATAGCAGCGATCAACGTCGGATGGCGTGGCCTGGCGAAATACGGGGGTAGACATAATTTATCCTCTTCAGCGTCCCTGATGTGCCGACATAGTACACCATTCAGGCCGTTCATCACGCACCGCTACAAGGGTATGAGAATAAATTCGCCTCGGTACAACGCCCGCATCGCCAGTTGGCCCTCTTCGCCATTTTGCACCACAATTATTCTGCCAGGTTTACCTCACCGGGACAGACTATCTCGTGGCGCTTTTCAACTCACGGAAGGCCACCGATAACAAATGTAATAACAGCGACGGGTCAGTCAATATGAAGAAAATTGCTATCATCGGCGCAGGTCCAACCGGTATTTATACGTTGTACGCATTACTTAAACATAACGAACCGTTCGAGGTGTCGATTTATGAGCAGGCAGATGAAGCAGGCGTAGGCATGCCCTACAGTGACGAAGATAATTCCCCCATGATGCTGGCAAACATCGCCAGTATTGAAATACCGCCCATTCAGTGCACTTATCTTGACTGGCTAAAAACCCAAAGCAAAGCTAATCTTTCGCGCTACGGCGTAGATTACGATACGCTTCATGACCGCCAGTTTCTGCCGCGCATTCTGCTTGGCGAATATTTTCGCGATCGGTTTCTTGCACTGGTTGCGCAAGCCAAAGAACAAGGCTTTCGGATACAGGTCAATGAATCCTGCCTTGTTACCGACCTGCAGGCCAGCGAAGCAGGTGTCAGGCTCTGGCGACAAAATGAACCGACCGCCGAATCCTTTGATCTCGCAGTCATCGCCACTGGTCACGTCTGGCCCGCGGAAGAAGAATCAACCCGCAGTTGGTTTCCCAGTCCGTGGTCAGGCCTGATGGAAGCGAAGATCCCGCCTTGCCGGGTGGGCATCATGGGAACCTCACTGAGCGGGATTGATGCGGCAATGGCCGTTGCGGTTCAGCATGGCAGCTTTAGCGAGCCGGATGATGACACGCTGATTTTCAGGCTGAACGATGGCTGTGAGTCCCTTAAAATTGTGCTCATGTCCCGCTCCGGCATTTTGCCGGAGGCCGACTTTTACTGCCCAATCCCCTGGGAGCCGCTGCAGATCGTTACCCAACACGCGCTCGACCAGGAAATCGCCGTCGGGGCCGATGGCTTGCTCGACCGGGTATTTAATCTGATTGCTCAGGAAATCGCGCTCGCCGATCCGCACTGGAGCGAAGAGATCGCCCTTTGCGACCTTGATGCGGACACCTTTAGCGAAACCTGGTTTTATCAACGTCAGCAGAAGAATCCTTTTCACTGGGCGCAGGCTAACCTCAAGGAAGTCGAGCGAAACAAACGCGAGAGATACACCGTTCCCTGGCGTTACGTCATCCTGCGGTTGCATGAAGCCGTCCAGACAATAGTTCCCCACCTCAATGACAGGGATCGGACACGTTTTAGCGCAGGTCTTGCCCGCGTGTTTATCGACTGCTACGCCGCCATTCCCCCGGAATCTATCCGCCGCTTACTGGCGCTACGCGAAGCGGGTGTGATCAGCATTCTCTCGTTGGGACAGGATTATGAAATAGCCATCCAGCCGGAAAAAACGTTGATCTCCAGCCGGGATAAGCACTATATCTATGATGTGTTTGTCGATGCCCGTGGGCAAAAACCGCTGAAAAACAAAGATATTCCGTTTCCTCATTTACGAGCGCAGTTGCTGGCGACGGGTGATGAGATCCCGGAAGTCGGCGATGATTATACGTTGCTGGATCCTCCGGCGATTCGCGGGCGTATTGCATTCGGCGCCATCCCGTGGTTGATGCATGACCAACCCTTTGTCCAGGGGATCACCGCCTGCGCGGAGATCGGCGCGGCAATGGCAAAGGCGATATCTCACCAGGCCCGACGTGCCCGCAGACGTTTACCGTTATTGGATCTTTAACGCCACGTCGCGTCTTATCCATGTTTCCGCGGGTTATGCGCCTCGCTATCCTCTCTTTTACGCGGTATTTCCCCCTGCTCGCGGGGATCCTTTTTCGCCGGATGCCGCCCGCGTTTATCGGGATCGGCTGGATTCTGTACGGACATTTTTTTCTCCTGTCTCAGCGGTTATTTCTGTATTCTGTCCACTCGCACCATCGGCGGCGTCATTTTCTTATCCAGACTGCCATTAATGCTGATCATCTGATCGGGCCTGACTTCCCGACCGGCGAAAACCGCGGCGGGAATAGTGACCGCAATGGTGTCGGTTTTATCGCGAAAGCGATAGCGGTCATCACCATACTGCTCAATAAGATTACCGCGTAAAGAGATGGTTGCCCCGTCATGCATGCTCAGGGCCTGCCGCACGGTCATAATCCGGCTATCTTCGGTTCCACGATAGCCGTCATCAAGCTTATGGGGAGGGGGTGGAACGGTGTCATTTTTAAATCCCCCCTCTGCTTCGGCATAAACGCCAGGAACCATCAGCCAGCAGAAAATAATAAGCAGTAACTTTTTCATCAGCCCCTCCGACATTTTACTCATGTCTTATTCAGTCTGGTCGCTAATGCTTATTTTCACAACCTGAAGAATTTATCCGGCAACCGAAAAAAATATTTTTTATTCCTCTCTCGCCCTGCTTAAATATATCCACTGGCATACGTAAAATTGGCCTGACGATGAAAAGCGCGCTTCGTTAGAATAATCTTAAAATCATCTCTGACGCTACATCGTCACATTTAGAAAAGCTTCCCGACAATCAGTAAATTACCATTAATTAACCCGCAAACTGGCTGAAATAATAAAAAATTCGTCCAGTTATCGCTCGTTAAAAACTTTCTGGCTGGCTGAAGACCGGGGCTTAGCGTCTATCCTTACAGATGCGTGGCAGTCCGGGCCGTCCGCAAACGCCCGACAAAATGGCAAGTGGAAGACGTCCAGCCTGGACAGGCTATTCATCTTTTAGCATGAGGAGGTCTGTATGCACGACAGCACTAAAAATACCGCCAGCTATCCCTGCCCGCCTTTTGTCGATCAGCCCCAATTCCCGCCGGGTCTGGCACATAAGATGCAACCGGAACCCGATCATGGTGAACAAAGCTATGTCGGTTCTGGTCGGCTGGCGGGAAAACGCGCGCTGATTACCGGCGCGGACTCCGGAATTGGACGTGCGGTTGCCATCGCCTTCGCGCGTGAAGGTGCCGATGTGGCGATAAACTATCTACCGGAAGAGGAATCGGATGCTAAAGCCGTGATGACGTTGATTCAGGAGGAAGGACGCCAGGCCGTGGCGATACCGGGAGATATTCGTAGCGAATCTTTTTGTCAACAGCTGGTGGAACAGGCCGTCAGCGAACTCGGCGGCCTGGATATTCTGGTCAATAACGCCGGACGCCAGCAATATTGTCAATCGCTGGAAGCGCTTTCGACCGAGGACTTTGACGCCACCTTCAAAACAAACGTATACGCGGCATTCTGGATAACCAAAGCCGCCCTGCCTCATCTTCAACAACATAGCGCAATTATTAATACATCATCGGTACAGGCCTTTAAGCCGAGCCCCATTCTGCTGGATTATGCGCAAACGAAGGCTTGCCTGGTGGCGTTTACCAAATCGCTGGCCAAACAACTGGGACCCAGAGGCATTCGGGTTAACGCCGTGGCGCCAGGCCCTTACTGGACGGTGCTCCAGTCCAGCGGTGGACAACCGGCGGAGAAAGTGCGCCAGTTTGGTGCCGATACGCCACTGGGCCGCCCCGGTCAACCGGTTGAGATTGCCCCGCTGTACGTTACCCTCGCGTCCGACGCCTGCTCCTTCACTTCCGGTCAGGTCTGGTGCTCCGATGGCGGCGACGGCGTATTATAAGCCACAAGCGGCGGAACAGCCGCTTATCGACACATGCTGACGGGCTTGTCGTGCGAATGCGCCTGTGTATCGCCCCACAGAATAATGCGCGTTTTCAGCGTCAGAAGGCACATATGACCGATAAGAATGTCACGATCGGGAAGTAAAACTGACAGGGCGTCCGTGCCCTGTCGATGACGGGTTTACTCGAAATAGACGTCCGGGTTTTCAGACAGCGAAACAAAATTTTTGCTGTTCTTATCCAGCGCACGAATATCCCCGCTTTCGATATCATAGAACCAGCCGTGCAGGCGGAGGGTATTATCACGCAGGCCAACAGCAACCGACGGGTGGGTTTTGATATTATTCAACTGCGCGATAACATTTTCCTGTACCATTCCATTCACTTTATCGGTCTCATTATCCCAGGTTTTTTTCTCAACAACAGCTTTCGCCGCGTCGGCATAGTGCAACCAATGGGACACGGCAGGCATCGTATCCAGGCACTGGCAGGTGGCGATAGCTTTCATTGCACCGCAGTTAGAGTGGCCGCAAATTACAATATCGGTAACGCCAAGGGCAACAACGGCATACTCAATTGTCGCGGAAACCCCACCGGGTTCGGGCCCAAAAGAGGGAACGATATTACCGGCGTTACGAATCACAAAAAGCTGCCCCGGCTCCTGCTGGGTCACCAGTTCCGGCACCAGGCGGCTATCTGAACAGGAAATAAACAATGCTTTCGGATTCTGGCTGTTTGCCAGGCTACGGAAGAGCTCTTTACGCTGCGGAAAGATCTCTTTCTGAAAGTTGAGGAAGCCCTCAATAATATGTTGCATAGCAATATCTCTTCTCTCTGTTTTAATCGCAATATGACAAAGATCACATTAAGTTAGTGTAACACTGACGCCTGGAATAGGAATTGTTATTCGAAAATGCGCGTAAGCCTCGCGACGGAAAACATCGCGATGGCGGCTATCGCGCGCTGTTGGCAACCCGATTGACATCGTCGCATCAGGTGCTGGCAAACCGTAAACAGGAGACAACCATGACCCATTACCGCGTAATCGATAAACAAAACTGGCCGCGCAAAGATCATTTTGATTTTTATCGCCGCTTTGCCAACCCGGCATTTAATCTCTGCGTGCCGATAGCTGCCCAGCGGCTGTACGACTGCGCGAAAGACCGGAATGTCTCTTTTTTTCAGTTGGCGCTCTACGCGCTGATGCGCGCGGTAAACGGCGTCCCACAACTTAAACAACGCCGTTCAGGCGACGACATTATCGAATATGATGAACTGGCAGTGATGACGCCGGTGATGACCGGGCAAGAAGGATTCCGCCAGGTATGGTGCGATAACGCCGATGATTTTGCCACCTTTAGCCGCGTCGCGACCCCGAAGATTGAAGCCGCAAAACACACGTCGCCAGCCCCCCTTATCGTCACCGGTGAAAACTATTTCTGCGCCAGTTGCCTGCCGTGGCTGCATTTCAGTGCCATCACTCACGCTGAGTATTACGTGGGCGCAGCGGTTCCCGCGCTCACCTGGGGCAAGCTGAAAAATGGCATTATCCCGGTCGCGGGCAAATTCAACCATGCTTTTGTCGATGGTCTGCACGCCAGCCGCTTTTTCTCCCGCGTTGAAGAGTATTTTGCTGAACCTGACAGGCTCTGGTCCCCCATCGGTGATGCATGATCGCTTTCTGCACGATTCCGTAAGGATGCATCTCCCTGCCATTTTGCCTATACTTGACGGCAGTCAAAACTGAACTGAAGTGGATAATGTATGGAAATTGATCTCGACAACCTGACTTTTAGCGGACTAGAGGAAGCGCAAGAGCGTAACGCGGAACGCCTTGAAGAGGCGGACAAAAAGGCGCAGGCGCTCGTTGCCGATGATGATTGCGGCGACGCATGTAAGATCTAATTACTATAAACCGGCAAGATTGCCGGTTTTTCTCTCCTCTCTCATCCCGCTCTTCCTCGACAAAATTAAAAATTCCAAAAATAACCATAAAAGAGAAAGTGTTTCTCTCAAATAGCCTCTTTACAAACTAAAGATGCAACTTTTTTCTCTGTCAACCGGGGTAACATTCTTACTATCGTTTATGCCGCTCGGTGTTGCATCGTACCGACATATGCAGGCCGCGGCGTATATCAACCTCGAGAAATAACGCAATCACTCGCGGATTTTTTCCGCACCGCTCCAGAGGCCCTGTCATGTCACACCGGGAAAACCGTGTTGAATGGAATACGTTTATTGATGCTCTGAAACAGGAAGTTAAACCCGCCCTGGGTTGTACCGAACCTGTATCGGTTGCGCTTGCCTGCGCCGTAGCGGCGCAACAGTTATCAGGCGCAATTGTGCGAATCGAAGCGGCGGTCTCGCCAAATTTAATGAAAAATGGGATGGGCGTGACGATCCCGGGCACAGGAATGACCGGATTACCCGTTGCCGCTGCCTTAGGGGCTATCGCCGGCGATCCGCAGGCAAAACTCGAAGTGCTGAAAAAAGCCACCTCACGGGAGATTGACGCCGCCAGAGCGCTGCTAGACGTCGGCGCCGTGCGCATCGTGTTGCAGGAACCTTGCGATGAAATACTCTATGTCCGCGCTAAAGTCTACGCCGGAGATGAACACGCCACGGTGACCATCTCTGGCGACCACACCAACGTGGTGGCGATTGAGAAAATGGGGCATTCCCTGTTTATCAAAGCTGAAAGCAATACCTGCGACGACCCCCTTAACCCGCTGGAGCGGCTCGCCCGTTATTCACTACGCGATATCTATGATTTCGTTAATGACGTTCTTGCGGAAGAACTCCGCTTTATTCTCGACGCAGGTTTGATGAACAACGCCCTTTCAAAAAAAGGTCTGGCTAAAGACTGGGGGTTGCACATCGGCACCACACTGAAGCGTCAGGTGGACAAGGGACTGGTTTCCAATGATATGTTTACCGAGATCCTCTACCGGACCAGCGCCGCATCGGATGCCCGAATGGGCGGCGCAACGCTGCCGGCAATGACCAATTCAGGTTCAGGCAACCAGGGAATAACGGCAACCATGCCGGTAGTGGTCGCCGCGGAGCGGCTTAATGCCAGCCAGCAGCAACTCGCCCGAGCGCTGGCGCTCTCACATCTGGTCGCTATCTATATCCACTGTAAACTCCCGCGGTTGTCAGCCCTGTGTGCGGCCACCACCGCCGCAATGGGCGCAGCGTCTGGGATTCTCTGGCTGATGAACGGCAGCTATGAAAATATCGCCATGGCGGTGAATAATATGATTGGCGATGTCAGCGGCATGATTTGCGACGGCGCTTCCGGCAGTTGCGCAATGAAAGTGTCCACCAGTATCGCTTCCGCCTGGAAAGCGATTCTGCTGGCGCTGGATAATTCGGTGGTTTCCTGCAATGACGGGATTGTCGAGCGCGATGTCGAGAATTCCATTCGAAATCTCTGTGCGATCGCAGCTCAGGCGATGCAGCATACCGATCGACAAATTATCAAAATTATGGCGCATAAGCGCTATTAACCGGGCTAAACGTTAACCGCCGCCCGAAGGCGGCGGGGAGTTCACTTGCAGCCGTGCGGATAATTGCAGCTGTAGCTTCTCCACGTTAGGCCGCTGCTGATCAACAACGCGCGAAACGGCCTCCCCGATGACCGCAACCTCCGGCAGACAATACGCCTGGCCCTCCGCCTGTCCGGCGCGGGTTCCCCCACTTCCGGAAGGCATTGTTATTCTCTTCCTGTGAAAACGGCGGCTAAAAGCCGCCGTAGCATTGTATTTGTATTACATTAGCCACACCAGGCGACGGCTTCAATCTCCACCTTCACCTCTTTCGGCAAGCGAGCGACTTCAACGCAGGAACGGGCCGGGAATGAAGCATGATGCTGAGTGAAAAACTCCGCATAGGCGTGATTAATCACCGCAAATTCGTTCAGGTCTTTTACGAAAATAGTCGTCTTACAAATATTGTCGACCGTCAGTCCTCCGGCTTCAATAATAGCCCGAATATTTTCCAGACTCTGCCGGGTTTGACCTTCGGCGCACGCAGGAATATCTCCCGTTTGCGGATTAATCGGCAACTGGCCGGAGGTAAAAATAAAATTACCGGTTCGCGCGCCCTGAATATAAGGCCCAATCGCCTGCGGGGCATGTTCTGTCGCAATAACCTTAGTCATCGTCAATCCTTAAATACTCTTTGGGTTAGAGAGTAAAGCCAACAATTAAATAGACAACCAGCGCCAGTCCGCCGGTCACCAGCGCATAAGGCATCTGGGTGCGAATATGTTCAATATGGTCACAGTTAGTCGCCATGGAGGCGACGATAGCGTCGCTGGAGATAGGTGACGTCATATCGCCAAAAATTGAACCGGAAATAGCCGCGCCAATCATAAAGTGCGGATCAATACCCAACGACACCCCCAGTTGCACGCCGATCGGGATCATAATGGCAAATGTTCCCCAGGAGGTTCCCGTTGCCAGTGACATGACCGCTGAAATCAGGAAGATAAAACCAATCGAGAACCCGGATGGGATCACTCCGGAGGTAATCGACGCAATATATTGCCCGGTATTCAGCTCCGCTGAAATATGCCCCATCAGGAAAGCAAGAATCATGATTGAGCTAATTTTGACCATACTGGCATAGCCGATGTACAGCTCTTTGAAAAAGTTCTCAACGTTGAGAATACCGCGCACTCTGAACCAGATAAAAGAGACTACGGTACCGAACATAACGCCGGAATAAACCGACATCGAACCGCTGCCTTTGGAAAACTGCCCATCGCCGGTGATATAGAGAACAACGGGTACCATTAATACCGTGGATAAAATCGGAATAAAAAAGTTCAACAATGAATTGCATGCCGGGTGGTCGATGACCGTATCAGCGTCTTCTTCACCCTGCTCCTGCTCAATTTCCGTCAACGCCGTTTCAAACTTCACTTCAGCCTTTTTCATCGGTCCCCAGCTACAGCCCGAAAGAATGTAAAAAAGCACCGAAGCGAGAGAAAACCAGGCCATCGTGTTCCACACCATTGAACCGGCCAGCACTTCAAACGGTTCGCCGGTCAGGTAGCCCTGAGCAATCTGTACGCCGATAACCCCCATCATCGCCGCGCCCCAGCCGTTGATCATCACCGATGAACAGACAGAAACGCAGGAAGTCTGAATAATATAGGACATCTTTTCCGGCGAAACCTTGTAGCGCCGGGCCAGGTTTTTCGTGGAGGCCCCGGCGATAAGCTGATTTATCGAGCTCTCGATAAAGATTAACGATGTCACCACCATCGCCAGCAGTTGTACCGACTTTTTATTGGTGACAAAGTCATTTTTCTCCGAGAGGAACTGCACCAGTTTACGCACGCCGCCAGTGACCACAATCAGCCGCATAATGCCGCCAATCATCACCATAAAAATAATGGTTCGCGCATTGCCGGCGGACGCGAATGTCTCAATAATCCCGTTCAGCGTCCCGCCGACGCCATTAATAATACTGTGATTAATCACCGCATAGCCGACAAAAATACCGGTCAATAGCGAAAGGATCACCTGCCGGGTAAAGATCGCCAGAATAATAGTGACCAGCGGGGTAATTATCGTCCAGATGCCATAATCATGCATGATGGTTATCCTGTGTGATGTCCATGGCGGCAAAGGCAATATCCAGGTCCTGGATCAAATCATCAATATGTTCAATGCCAACAGAAAAACGCAGCGTGGTGTCATATACCCCTATCGCTTCCCGTTCTTCTTTCGACATTGCCCCGTGGGACATTGACGCGGAATGGTTAATCATGCTCTCCACCCCACCTAATGATTCTGCCAGCACAAAATAGTGCAGTCCGCCGATAAAGCGCTTCAGACTTTGCATATCGCCCTTCAGCGTCGCGGTCACCACCGCGCCGCCTGAACGCATTTGTTTCTTACACAGTTGATGCTGGGGATGCGACGGCAGGCCAGGGTAATAGACGCTGGCAATCGCCGGATGGTGCGCCAGATATTCCGCAATACGCTGTGCATTACTGCACTGCCGCGCCATGCGCAGATCCAATGTTTTCATGCCGCGCAGAGCAAGATAGGCATCAAAAGGCGATGCAATGGAGCCAATTGTGGTTTTGATAAAATCCAGACGCCCTGCCAGGGCTTCATTATTGGTTATCACCGCCCCGCCGATTAAATCAGAATGCCCGCCGACATATTTACTGGTGGAGAGCATAACGATATCCGCCCCCATTTCGAGTGGTTTATGGTTCCAGGCGCTGGCGAAAGTATTATCGACACAGGTCATAATGTCGCGTTCTTTAGCAATACGACAAACCCTGGCAATATCGACCAGTTCCAGTAACGGATTGGTCGGTGTTTCAATCCAGATTAAGGCGGTATTATTCTGAATACTATTAATCAGGCTGCTTTCATCATTAAGATCGATATAGGAAATAGTGACACCGGTGGTTACTGTCTTTAGTTTCTCAAATAACCGCCACGTTCCACCATACACGCCTTTCATGGCAATAATATGCGCATCCTTGGGTAATAACTCGATAACAAGATTAGTGGCGGCCATTCCTGAGGCGGTGGCAGTAGCATAAATGCCGCTTTCCAGCTCAGCAAGCGCTGATTCATATGCTTTACGCGTCGGATTAGACACACGGGAATAACAGAAATCCCCACCCTCGTTAAGATTTTGTTGTATAAAAGAACTGGCTGTGACAATCGGAGTAAATATCGCGTTATTCACCGGATCGGATTGCGTTCCGGCATGAACGGCCAGGGTTGCAATATCTTTAGCTCTGGTTTTCATAAGGTACACTCAAACTATTATTAGTCATAAAATATGGTGGCTGATACTGTTATTGTTCGTGCGCGTGGTGAATAAAACAGCAGCCAATATTTCGTTTACGGGTCACAGAATAAATGACCGTGCTATCATCAACAGATATACAAAATCCTTCAGGGCACATTGCAACAATAAGCAATGAAATTCCCTGCGGCAGAGAGAACTGTGCAGCTAAAATTTCCGCACACAGCCAACAAAGAAGCTGTTTGAAGGATAATGGATAGTGTGGTTTACGCCCTTCAACCACAATTAAAATGTATAGTAGACGAGGAAGAAAATCTTACCTATTTTCCCTCTAATCAGGGAATAATGGAGAAAAAACTTCTCTTTACGAGAACCGCTAACGATTATAACCAATTGATTAATAAACTATAATTTTTTGACGGTGACAGTAATCACAAAAAAAATAGAAAAAACCACTCTTTCCAGATGATATGAATATCTGCGGATTTTTTTCTGCGGATAACATCAGGCCGCTGCGCGATAGATATTGTCAAAACGGATAAGGGTAAATCGACGAGGGTCTGATAAAGCCTGCAGTGGGTTATAAAAATTTCAGGCCTGATGATGACATTCCCCTGGCCTATCACAGGACGGGACCGTGCTAAGACTAAGGTTCAACAGGCAACGCGACGAACGGCGTTAATGACGCTGACGCCCGAGAGTGATAACCCGGTCGTGGTGAGGCCCGGAAACGTCAGATCAATATTGCTAAACGAGAGCAGCATAAAAACCCGCAGGTGCGGCGGCCCCCCCATCGGCGATAATGCTCTGACGCGCCCGCCTCTGTCGCGAAAGGGCGCTATCTCTGCGCCAGCTGGCGAAATACGGTCTGTAGCTCCTCAGGCTTACGCCAGCCCTGGTGCAAATCCAGCACTACTCCGTGGCTGTCAATCAACACCGATGTCGGGGTGCCGATGACCTGATAACGCTCCTGAGTCATTTTAAGCTGATCCCGCAGCACCGGATAACTGATACCGTGCTGAGCCAGTAGCGGCGCAATATCCACCGACTCCGGGTCGGTATTCACGCCCACCACCACCAGCTTATCCGGCCAGCGCTGGCTGAGGGCCTGCAGGGTATCCATTTCCGCCAGGCAACCGCCGCAGCCTGATGACCAGAAATTAAGGTACACGGCTTTCCCCTCCCAGCGCTTGAGGCTGGCCGGTTTACCCTGCAGATCGAACGCCGCCAGCGCAGGGGCGGCTTCGCCGCGCGCCAGCTTTTCCTCTTTGCAGCCGCTGAGCAGCACCAGTAACAGAACAAACACCACCTTAGGCATGCGCATGATGGTTGACCTCCTCCCCCAAATACTTGCCGTGCTGCAAACGCACGATACGATCGGCGAATTTCCCCAGCGCCGGGTTATGGGTCACCATCACAATGGTACGCCCCTGACGGTGCAAATCGGTCAGCAGATCCAGCACCCGCTGTTCGTTCTCTTCATCAAGATTACCGGTCGGCTCATCAGCAAAAATAACCGGCGGTTCATTGACCAGCGCGCGTGCAATACAGACGCGCTGCTGCTCACCGCCCGAAAGCTGGCTCGGTAAATGGGTGATGCGATGCTCAAGACCAACCTGGGCAAGTACCGCCCTGGCGGCGGATTCGTCCACCACGCTATGGTAATGTTGCGCCAGCATGATGTTTTCCAGCGCCGTTAAAAATGGGATCAAATGGAACTGCTGAAACACGAGCCCGATTTTTTGCGCGCGAAAGCGACGCCGTCCCTCTTCATCCAGCGCCGCCGCATCAGTACCGTCGAGGATCACCTGCCCTTCGCTGGCGGTATCCAGACAGGTAAGAATATTCATTAGCGTCGTTTTCCCGGAGCCGGACGCCCCCATAATGGCGACAAACTCGCCGCGCGCGATACGCAGGTTGATATCCTCCAGCGCGGTCACTTCGCCGAATCGCTTATATAAATGACGCGTTTCAATCGCCATCTGACGCAAAGACGTGACGGTCATGGCGTTTACTCTCCTTTCAGCACTTTCGCAGGCTCGACGCTCACCGCGCGCCGCACCGGAACAATGGCCGCCAGCAGGGCGACCAGTAAAGACAGAATCAGGGTAATAGGCAGCACCGGCAGACGCAGCGAGATACTGGCATTAAACACCGTTAATCCCAGCAGTTGCGCCAGCAAATAGCCCAGCATCCAGCCGCAAACCACCGCAGCAAGCGTGATGATGCTGGTTTCCAGCAGCATCTGACGGGTAATGTCGCCGTTGCTGGCGCCCAGCGCTTTTTGCAGCGCAAACTCTCTGGCGCGCTCACCGACAATCGCCATCAGCGTGGTGTTAACGCACAATGACGAGAGCGCAAGGATGACTATCGACACCAGCCCCATCAGCCCTTTAATTTTCTCCAGCACCTGCCCTTCGGATGCCGACACTTTCCGTACCGGGCGAATCTCAAGATCGGGATACTGCCGCTGTAGCTGGCTGGCGTAGCTCTCCACCTGACCAAGATCGTTGCTGACGCTGAGCAGACCGTGGCTGATAAGACCCGGCTTTTGCAGCCATGACTGGGCCACATCGAGGCTGACAATCAGCATATTGTCGGTCGCGTCACCCGACTCCACGATGCCCTTAATCAACAGCTTCTTGCGCCGGGCGTGGTCAACCAGCGTCACGCTATCGCCAATATTCAGATCCAGCCGCTGCGCCAGCTTCACGCCAATCATCGCATTACGATCGTCAAAGCTGACGCCAATCCAGTTGCCGTTGACCTGCCAGTAAGGCACCAGCTTTTGCAGCGACTCAAACCACACGCCGACCAGCACCACTTTTTCGAGTTCAGTGCGCGCGGTCCCGTATAGCCACGGACTGGCGCCGTGAATCAGGCCAGTCGGCGCGCCGTCGAGAATCGCCTGCAGCTCCGGCTGCGGCATACTGGTGCCGTGGCCCGGCCCGATATAGAAATTGGCGCCGAAGGTCCGCAGTTCCTCACTCATTTTACTATTAATGTCGAACCACACGGCAGAGAGCGCCGTCACGATGGTCGCGCCAACCGCCAGCGCGGCAAACACGACGCTGACCCGCTGCATACGCAGCCGCAACGCCCGCCACACCAATAGCCATAGCATGTCACGCTTAACGGCCATACAGCACCTCCACCGGATAAAGACGGGCAATGCGACGGGCCGGGAACCAGGTGCCGATTAACGAAATCAGCACCGCAATGACCAGCACGCAAGGCACCACCACCCAGGCAAAATTAAGCGGTGTGGCAAACAGCATCATGCCGATCGCCTTTGCCAGCCCCCACCCTGCAAGGCAGCCCAGCGCCCCGCCGACGAGGCCCCCCAGCGCCGCTTCAAGATAGAACAACAGCAGAATCTGCCACTGTCGCGCCCCCAGCGCTTTCATCAGGCCAATCTCTTTGGCCCGTTCCATGATTGTGCTGGTCATCAGCGAGGCGATGCCCATCGCGGCGGCTGCCAGCGCGGCTAAGGTCACCACGCCCATCAGGAGCTGAATCTTATCAATAACCACCCCTTCCGAGGCGGCGACCTGCCAGACCGGGCGGACCTCCGCGCCGGAAATCGCCTCTTCAAGCTGATGGGCGATAGATGAGACATACGCGGTGCAGTACCACAGATCGTACTCTTCAGCATTCAGCGCTTCGAGATCCTCACGCGCCCGACGCGAAAGCTCATTTTCCGGCACCGTCAGCGCCGATACGCGGATCGCCTGCACTTTTCCCGGTAGCCCCAGCAGCCGCTGCACCACGCTCAGCGGCATCACCAGTTGGTTATCTTCGTCGCTGCCGCTGGACAAAATACCGCTCACCTGCACATTCACCACGCTATTCGCCGCCTTTAACGTCAGGCGATCGCCCGGCTTCCAGCCATAGTTTCGCGCCAGAGCATGGCCGACCAGGGTTTGCGGCGTATCACCAACCGGCTCCTTCGGCCATTCGCCAGTCACCTGCCAGAATGGACTTACCGTGCGCTGCCCGGTCTCGTACCCTTCTTCGTCCGGAATCACTACCGGCTGGCTAAAAAACGTCCCCAGCACGCGGATATCATGCCCCTCCACGTTCGCCTCGCCCCCGAGCATCGGGGCAAAGCCAACAATATTGTTGCGCCAGAAAATATCTTTGATATTCGGCAATTCGGATTCATCCAGAAAATCATCGCTGGCCAGCGGGTTGCTTTGCTCACTGAACAGCGCGGGCAGCGCCGCCTGCCCGGCCGGTTCAATCAGGATATTAGCGCCGTAGGATTTCAGCTCGCGAGACATTTTGTCACCGATGTCGATAGACACCGCCAGCAGCGCCGAAATCAGGCTGGTCGCCAGAAACACCGTCAATATCGCCAGCGCTTTGCGCCGCAGATTGCGTCCCCAGGACTGGTAGATCATTCGCCACAGCATTGCTATTCCTCCTTCACCGCACCGGGAATAAACTGCTCCGGCGCATTACGGAAACGCTCATAATTCGCTTCAGAAGAGAAGAACCAGGTTTTACCGCCATAGCTGTATTTAAAGTCAGCGCGGGTGTTCGTCAGGACAGAGCCGTCCACCGGATCGGTCACTTTGATCGTCAGAACGGTGGAGAAATAGTTTCCCCCCACGGCCAGCGCCGCACCGGGTATCGTCAGCGTTTTATCATCATTGTGCCAGCCGTCAATCGGCACCGGGTTGCAGCCGCCGGGTTTGCCAATCGAGGGAATAAAAATATGCACACCGCAGGCGACGCAAATCACCTGATTACCTTCCATCACATATCCCTGATCGCCACACAACAGGCAAGCGTCGAAAACCACGCCAAAGCGCAGCTTATCGGGGTAACGGTTGATAATGAAAAAGCGAATCGCTTTACCATCATCCGCCACCCAGACAAAACGATGCAGTTTGCCATCGCGAACCTGTTCAACCGGAATGTGCACCTGGCCGTCGGCCGCCAGCGTCACGGGCTGGGCTTCGGATAAACGCGGCGGCTGTGACGCGACCAGATCCCACCAGAGCTGACCACCGACAATCGCCAGCGCGCAGCAAAGCGTTGTGAGCCACAGTCGGGTCGCCCCGCGGCGTTCAGCCTGAGCCAGGCGTCGGGCAATCGGTTCGTCCGTCGCGCTCACCGCCCGAAAATAACCGCATAACGCAGGGAGCCAGCACAGACACATCAGTAGCAGTATCGCGGCGGTGACCCAGTTGTACAGCGCCGCATTATTGGTCACTTTCGCAACAAAACTCAGCAACGGTTTCAGCAGCGGGATGACCTGCAGCTTCATCATCAGCAGCAGCAGGTTACCGCTGAGGGGTAACCAGAGCAGGACAATCATCAGCAGGGTCAGCGGCCAGTAGCACCAGCGCATTCTGCGCAGAAGCATGGCGCAAAGCGTGGCCGCGAGGCACAATAGCGCGAAGGCCAGCACCAGCGCGGTCATATTCAATAGCAGATCGGTATTCAGAACATGTGTGGAGGTCAGCCCGCCAAGGTTCGGGTCCAGCCCCCAATGACGCGCCGCGCCGAAGGTCAGGAGCCATTGCCACAAATAACGCACCCTTCGCGAAGACCACCAGAAGCTCAGTAAAAAGAGCAATGAAACGAGAATTTCCGCGCCAACCAGAATCAGCTCCAGAGACTGGCTCGGGTGAAGAAACAGCCCGGTGAGCAAGCCGCCCGCCAGTGCGGAGAGCAGCGTCCAGACCAGAGTTCGCAGTGCGGGAGGCTCGCCGCGTCCCCATAGAACAGCGGAAAGCAGCGCAATGCAGAAAAAGACCTGTAGCGTCGTGACGAAAAAATAGCTCATGACTTCAACTCAGTACGGCGGATGAATAACACACCGCGGGATGACCCCCCGGCCACCCCGCGTAACAACACAAGCATCTGGCGGCGATGGATCTGTCACACCAGGCGTCTCTGCTGCGGGTTGTTTAGATGTGAACCGACGGAGGCGCCGCCTGCACATTATGCGTGTGGCCCGGGCGCGCCTCCGCCCAAAAGGGCAAAGAGAATAGCCTGACGAAACCGACGATCAGTTCAGGCCAACATATTTAAACTCATAGCTCACATCAAACGGCTTCCACCAGCGGCCCACGCCGGTTTCACTATCGGTATGGCGGTGCATCCCGGCTTTTGACGGCGGATCAATATGGTAGGTAACTTTATAGTTACCTACGCCCATCATCTTGATATTCGCGCCGTAGTGCGGGCCGTCGCTCGCTACCATTGGCATAAAGGTACCTTCTTGTTTCTCACCGGTATCGCTGTTGACCAGAGTGTAGGAAATTGTCAGATAGGGAATCCATTCACCCGCGCCAAAACCATTTTTACCGCCTTCCACCGCGTGAATATCGGCTTCCAGATGGATATCCGATTTCGCCGCCGGCAGTCCCATACCGCGTGGTTCCATATCGATCGGCTGCAGGTAAACCGCAGCGATCTCCATCTCATTCATGGTGACCGGCTCACCGGCCGGATATTCTTTAAAAGCCAGCGCCGCTGGGGCGGTAAAAATACTGGCTACGGTCGCGCTGATAATCAGGGTATTCTTAATGGTCATCTGACTCATCCTCTCGTCTTACAATGATTAGAAATTTGTTTTTATAGTCTCACCCGGTGCCTGTCGGCGGCGCATGATCCAGAATGCAACCAGCGCCGCGAGCAGCAACACCACTTGCGGTAAAAGCGTTTCCACATAGGGGTAAATCCCCAGCCAGCTGATTTCCGGCATGCCATTAATCAGCGTTGGCTGGAACAGTTTGCCTTCCACCAGTTCCAGGACCCCTTTTCCGGCGAAAACGAACGCCATCAGATACATGAAACTGCCGGTAAACATAAAGAAGGGCTTAAGCGGTAAGCGAACCACCGAATAACGCATGATGAGCCAGGCGATCAGCAGCACCACGCAGCCAATAATAAACCCGCCGCCAATGGCGAGATGTCCCGAAAGCCCCTGGGCATCGCCAATCAGGGCGTAATAGAACAGCACCGTCTCCGCGCCTTCGCGGTAAACCGCCAGGAAGCTGGTCAGCCACAGCCCTACCAACGAACCACGCGACAGCGAATGGGAGAGTTTTCCCTCAAGCCAGGCCTTCCAGTGGCGGGCCTCCACTTTCGACAGCAGCCAGTAACTCATAAAGAACAACATCACCACGGCAATCAGCATGGTGATCCCTTCCAATAGCTCGCGGCTGGCCCCGGAGTTGGTAAACATCAACTGGAAGATAAATGCCGTCGCCACGCTTGCCACCAGCGCCACGATGACCGACTGACGAATCAGCGGCAGTTTGTCGTGGTGATCGTTTTTAACCAGATAAGCCACAATGGCCGCCACAATCAGCAGCGCTTCCAGCCCCTCTCGCACAATGATCATCAGGCTGTAGATCAACAGACTCCACTGGGTCTCTTCACCTTCGCCCAGCATAGTCACTGCTTTTTGCAGATCCTGCTCAAGAGCAGCGGCTTCCGCTGCCAGCTTCTCCTGCGGCTGACCGGCCTTCATCAGACTGACCATGCGAGTAAAATGGGCCTCAAGGGCGGTTTTAAAGGCCGCATCCCGGGAGCCGATTTTGTTCTCCATCCCGGTAGCTTCGAAGCGGTCAAAATAGGTGTCCTGGATATCCAGGATCGCGTCCTGTCCTTCCCCGCTTTGATAGCGCTTAAGCGCGGCATTGATGCTTTGATTGATCCCCGCCGCGACGTTGGCCCAATCCGCACGATCGGTCGTTGCGTCAGTTGATACGGCGTTATCCGCCGCGGAAGGCGCGTTCACCGGCTGATCGTCGCGGGTCGTCGGTAATCCCGGAAGAATATCTTCCAGATCCTGTAATAACGTTGTGACCTGATAGGCGACATCATTCATGCGATCCGGCTGGGCAGTGAGCGTAATCAATGCGGAAAACTGCTGGTTAATGGCGGCGGCCTCTTTCGCCGAACGATTTTGCCGCACCGACGTCTCCATTTCGGAATTTTTAAATCCCTGATAGTGCGCCTGCTGCACACGTTGGCTCGCCTGCGCATAATTTCCCGCCTGATACGCCGTTACCGCCTGGGCCAGCAGATCGTCAATGGTGCGAAAGCTGTTTTGCCAGTGCAGCGCAATATCATCGCGCGACAGTGCGGTATGCTGCTCTTCCGCCACCAGCCGATGCCCGCCATCCAGTATGGGTTCCACCTCACGCAGCGCCTGCTTCAACCCGTCAATGCGCGCCTGCACTTCGCTCAGCGGTTTACCCTCACCGATCATGCGGCGGATTTCGCCGAAGGTGCTTTCCATCTCATAGCTTTTGCGCGCCGAGATATTGATACGGATTGGCCCTTCGAGGTTTTCAAACACTTCAAAGTACGCGCCCTGCACCTCGCGGCGCGCCTCAGTATTTTTTTGTTGCTGATAGAGTTCTGCTGTTTTATCAAGGCGTTGCTCAATATCCTCGATATAAGGCGCATAGTGAGTCTGCGCCATTGCGCGCGCGCTGCCAAAAAGCAAAAGACTAAACAGCATGAGCAGCAGGAAAGAACGAGGGGCGGTCATGACACATTCCATCAGTTTTAATGATAACGATTATCGTTGTCATTTTTACTCGTGATGTACATGACCTGGATCATGAAAGTGTCAAACTGTGACAGTTTGTGTAAAATGTTGCAAAGAAACAGATATTAATAACCCTCAGTTATTAGCCAAATCTCTACGGACAATTACCCCATGACGGCCGATAAAAAAACCGATGTCGGAATGACATCGGTTTTTCGAGGATATTTGACAAATTTCTTTGTTTAACGGGTTAATATATCTGGATGTTGTTGTAACTGCTGCAGGAATTTACCATACCCCTGCTCGCCCACCCAGTAATTAATACTCTTCTCGACACCGGTTGAGGTTAACGTCGCCCCGCTAATTCCATCAACCGTATAATCATCATGTTTGCCGGGGTTATTCTGAACAACCTTCAGCGTCGGTTTGCCGTTATTATCGCGTATTTTCTTCCCTGACCACTGGCTGCGCCATTGCGGATCTTCCACGCGGGCCCCCAACAGCGGGGTTTCATTTTGCTGATAATACAGCAGGTCTTTTACCGTGCGACCATCCGTGGCAAGGGCGATTAGCGCATACATCATCGACTTCGCGCCTTTGCCGTAAATGGGGAGGATAACCTGCTGAATTTCATCGTTATTATCACGAACAAGATAAACCTCGCCCAGCGAACAGCGCTGACGAATTTGTGCCGGATCGCGCGCTGCGGCCAGTTCGACGCAGCGTTTCTGCTCACGGCTGTCCGCTCCCGGCGCTAAGAGCTCACCACTGTCAAGATTAACCTGGCGCACCACAATACGTTTTTGATAAAGCGATTTCAGCGCCTGCGGATCGCGTTGTCCGTTACGGGTTAAACCGGCGACCTGAAGAACAGCAGCGTCTGTTGCTGCATTATCCGGCACGGCGAAATTGTCTTTGGATAATAAAAACCAGGCAACAACAATCGCAAAAATTAAAACACAAACAATCATCAAAATTAAAACAATAAGTTTACCTTTACGCATGCGCTTATCAACTCTGTCGGTTGGCATAGGTAATATAGAGTGCCGCTATTTCTACCTCACTGTCCAGTCCCTTGGGCAAGCAGTATTTCCCGGCAAGATATTGACCACTGAGTAAGGCCATTCCAGTACGTCTTTTCACGAAAGTAATCCAGGTTTTATACTTATAAAATAGTATTCAGCAACAGCACTTCGCTGAAACCATCAACAACATGTAAAAAAATTGTTTCACCTCTGGATCTTACTAAGATTAATCTTATAATGAGAGGATAAAAACACGCACCTGTAACCGTCACCCCTGGGAAAAGAGACTACGATGTCCAGACCTACGGCGCTGTACGTTCCACATGTTTTATCCACGGAGGATATCGCTCCGGATGCGCGCTATCAGCTACTCTCACAAGATATTCGCTGCTACGGGCTTCATGTCGTTAACAACCGACGGCCGGAAGACATTGTCGCTAATCATAAAACAATCTCCGGCGTTAATGGCGATTATTGTAGTGCAATGGGCTCCAGAAACGAGACAATATTCGACCCACATCAGACTACGGCATCCTCGATTTATATTTCACTGATCGTTCATGGTAATCAGATCATTCACAGTCATAACAATTCAGCCACCACGCAGCTAAATCAGGGAACCTTAATTGTTCATCAACGCAACGATTATTACCATTATCAGTGCAATGACGTTAAGCAACTCTATGTTATTCCACGCAGTGATATGACCAATGACGTCTTTAATGGCAAATTACGCAGTCCGATCGTATCACTCGAAAACCACCACCTGGCCAACTTTCTGAAATCACATATGCTATTATTGGACCGGCAATCCGCCATGCTTTCGAGTAAAGAGACAGCCACCATCGTTGACGGATTACATAACATAGCGTTAATTATGCTTGCCGATGTAGCAAAAGAAAAAGGCTTATTCACGCCCGGTAAACTAAGTCACCTTTTTAATGGCGCAAAGTCGTTTATTATTCAGAATTATCATCAACATAACTTGTCGCCGGACGTTCTGACGCAACACCTTCGCTGTTCACGCGCCAGCCTCGACAGAGCTTTTAATGAACAGAAAACATCCGTCATGACGCTGATTAAAGAAATACGTCTGGAGGCGGCACGCGAGATGTTGGAGAATAATCGACATCTCCGCATCGAACAGATTTCATGGATTTGCGGTTTTGTCAGCCATCCATTATTTAGCAAGCAATTTCGCGAAAAATATCTTGTCTCACCAAAAACATGGCGCGACAACTATAATAAGGCCAGCTAATACTCCGTGTAATAAGGTTATCTTATCGCTGGCGAAAAGGACGAAAACGTTTAGCCCTGCGTTCTTTAATATAGCTCAACAAGCTATAGACTGAAATGCCCAACAGGGAAATCGCGATGGTCAACAACAGGATTGCACTCGTATTCATTATTGTATTCTCTTATATATCCCTGTAACACTGCATGGGTGATTGATTATGAGGCTTTAATCATAAGGATTCTTCGCACTGCGACCAGACTTACGGGCCTCAACGCTGTTCTCTCTCCCTCACCCCGCCTCTTTTCTGCGGCGTTCAAACCTTGATCTTCTCCGGCATGGCGCGCAGCATGGAAACGCATACACAATAAAATAATCATCCCGCACTCAATAACAGGAGGACATCAGTGCAAACAGGATATCGCTTTCAGGCCACCGAACTGCGGCAGTTTGTTGAAACCCTTTTCACGCATATGGGGAGCGCGCCAACCGAAGCATCGCTGATCGCCGACCATCTGATCGCCGCCAACCTTGCCGGACACGATTCTCACGGCGTAGGGATGATCCCGAGTTACGTTCGCTCCCACGCCCAGGGCTATTTACAGTTCAACCGCCATGTCAGCGTGATGAAAGACGCGGGCGCCGTCGTGACTCTCGATGGCAACCGGGGATTCGGGCAGGTGGTGGCGCACGAAGCCATGCAGATCGGCATTGAGAAAGCAAAACAGCACGGTATGGCCGCCGTCGCGCTGCGCAATGCCCACCATATTGGCCGCATCGGTTACTGGGCGGAACAGTGCGCGGCGGCCGGGATGATCTCCATTCACTTCGTTAACGTCATCGGCAACATTATGGTCGCCCCATTTCGGGGGAAAGACAGCCGTTTTGGCACCAACCCGTTGTGCGTGGTTTTTCCGCGTGAGGGACATCCGCCGCTGCTGCTCGATTACGCCACAAGCGCCATCGCCTTTGGTAAAACCCGCGTCGCCTGGCATAAAGGCGTCCCGGTACCGGCTGGTTCGTTAATCGATGCCCAGGGCGTCCCCACCACCGACCCGGCAGTAATGCAGACCTCACCGCTGGGCGCGTTGCTGACCTTTGCCGAACATAAAGGTTACGCGCTGGCGACATTATGTGAAGTTATCGGCGGCGCGGTTTCCGGTGGGAAAACCTCCCATAAGGAGACGCTGCAGACCAGCGTTGACGCGATTTTCAACTGTATGACCACCGTCATTCTCAGCCCGGCAGCGTTCGATGCCCCGGATATGCAACGCGAGACCGAAGCGTTTATTGACTGGTGTAAACAGTCGCCGCATGATGCAGACGCGCCAATTCTGGCGCCCGGCGAGTGGGAGGAAGCTAACCGCCAGCAACGCCTTGCACAGGGTATTCCTCTGGATGCCGGGAGCTGGCAGGCGATTTGCGCCGCCGCCCGACAGGTGGGTTTACCGGACGAAACGCTCTCAGCGCTACAGACGCTGGCCTGAACCGCCATCATGACGCCCCAGCGGGCGTCATGGCATCGTCATTAGTGTCGACATCATTGCCACTCCGGTCTGTAAGCATCAATATTTCATTTAAAATCAATCAATTAATTTTGGCATGCTCTGTGCATTACGCTCTCGTCATCTGCCCGTGCGTTGGTGAATGACGCCATGACAATGGCTGGCCGGATCGGCCTGTCCGTTGTTGTTTATTCTCTGTTAACAGGTCTGTTACTGATGAAAAAAATCACGAGCGTTTGTCCTTATTGCGGAGCCGGTTGCAAGCTTAAGCTGGTTGTCGATAACAATAAAATTATCCGTGCCGAAGCCGCTGATGGCTTAACCAACCAAAATCAGCTGTGCCTCAAAGGTTACTACGGCTGGGATTTTCTCAACGATACCCAGCTGCTGACGCCACGCCTGAAGCAACCGATGATTCGCTATCAGAAAGGCGGTAAATTCACCCCGGTCAGTTGGGATGAAGCTATCCGCTATACGGCGAAAAAATTGCGCGAAATAAAAGAGAAATATGGCCCGCGCGCCATCATGACGACCGGTTCTTCCCGTGGCACCGGCAATGAAACCAACTATGTGATGCAAAAATTCGCCCGTGCGGTACTCAATACCAATAACGTCGACTGCTGCGCCCGCGTTTGTCACGGCCCCTCGGTCGCCGGGCTGCAACTGGCGCTCGGCAACGGCGCGATGAGCAACTCGATTAGCGAGATCGAAAACTCAAAATGTTTGCTGGTATTTGGCTATAACTGCGCCGACTCCCACCCTATCGTCGCCCGGCGGGTGATTAAAGCGCGCGAAAACGGCGCGAAAATCATCGTCTGCGATCCGCGCCGTATCGAAACCGCCCGCATCGCCGATCGTCATCTTCAGCTCAATAACGGCAGCAATATGGCGCTGGTTAACGCCTTCGCCCACGTCCTGCTGGAAGAGGATCTCTACAATCACGATTATGTTGCGCGTTTTACCGAAGGGCTGGATGCCTATCGTGACATGGTCAAAGACTATTCTCCCGAAGCTGTCGAAGGCATCGTGGGCGTGTCGGCAAGTGTCATCCGCGAGGCCATGCGCATGTATGCCGCCGCGCCTTCCGCCACCATTATGTGGGGAATGGGAGTGACCCAGTTTGGTCAGGCGGTGGATGTAGTCAGAGGACTGGCGAGCCTCGCGCTATTAACCGGCAATCTTGGACGCCCCAACGTCGGCGTCGGCCCGGTGCGCGGACAAAATAACGTGCAGGGGGCCTGCGATATGGGGGTTCTGCCGAATATGTTCCCCGGTTATCAATACGTGACCGATGCCAGCGTTCGCGCTAAATTCGCCAAAGCCTGGGGAATTGATCCGGCGATCATGGACGATAAGGTCGGGACCCGCATCACCGAAGTGCCGCATAAAGCGCTGACCGGCGATATCAAAGCTTACTACATCATGGGCGAAGACCCGCTGCAGACTGAAGCCGATCTGGGGCTGGTACGTAAAGGTATCGAGGCGCTCGATTTTGTGGTGGTGCAGGATATCTTTATGACCAAAACCGCAGAAATCGCCGATGTGCTGCTGCCCGCCACCTCGTGGGGCGAGCACGGCGGCGTCTTTACCTGCGCCGATCGCGGTTTCCAGCGCTTCGAACAGGCGATTAAAGCAAGCGGCAACGTTAAACGCGACTGGGAAATCATCAGCCTGTTGGCGCAGGAAATGGGCTACCCGATGCATTACGCCAATAATCAGCAGATCTGGGACGAAATGCGCGAACTTTGCCCGCTATTTTACGGCGCCACTTATGAAAAAATGGGCGAGATGAACCATGTGCAGTGGCCGTGCCCGACGCTCGATCATCCCGGCACACCCTGGCTGTATAAAGATAACCGCTTTGATACGCCAACCGGCAAGGGCCAGCTGTTTGCCGCGCCGTGGCGTGCCCCCGCCGAAACGCCGGATGAAGCGTATCCGCTGGTTCTCTGTACCGTGCGTGAAGTCGGCCACTATTCATGCCGTTCAATGACCGGTAACTGCGCCGCCCTGCAAGCGCTTGCCGATGAACCCGGCCGGCTACAAATCAACAGCGCCGACGCGCAGCGTCTGGGGATTGCCGACCAACAGCTGGTGTGGGTCAGTTCCCGACGCGGCAAGGTGATGACCCGCGCCGATATCAGCGATCGAATTAACACAGGTGCCGTGTATATGACCTATCAGTGGTGGGTGGGCGCCTGTAACGAGCTGACTCAGGATAACCTCGACCCGATCTCGAAGACGCCGGAAACCAAATATTGTGCGGTGAAGGTGGAAGCCATTGCCGATCAGCGCTGGGCCGAGCAGTACGCCAGCACAAGCTACAGCAAAATGAAAGCCCGGCTGAAAGCCGCAGTTAACGTGTAATACGACAGAGGGAGAAGGAAGCTTCTCCCTCTGTATCCTGGGTCTTCGCAAGGCGACCGCTGGTGGCTTGCCCGTCCGGCAAGCCTGCCGCATTCGCGACCTTGTATTCCGGACAGGCACGCAGTACCGCATCTTACGCCAGTAACGTCTCCACCAGCGCCGTCCACAGCGCCACGCCATGTGGGATCAGATCGTCATTAAAATCATACCCGGCATTGTGCAGCGGCTTCGAAGGCGTTTCACCGTCAGTGCCAATCCAGAAATAGGCTCCCGGACAGGCCTCCAGCATGCAGGCAAAATCTTCTGACGCCATTGATGGATTACCGTTCCAGCTTACCGCTGATTCGCCCAGCAGAGTGGTTGCCGCTTCGCGCACCTTCTGCGCTTCCACAGCGTGGTTGGTGGTCACCGGATAACCGGGATACCATAAAATTTGCCCTTCAACGTCTGAGACCTGAGGCTGAGCGGCAACATAGCTTTCGATCAGCCCCCTGACCCGCTCGCGCACCTGGTTGTTCAGGCAGCGAAAGGTTCCGCGGAGCACCACTTTGTCCGGCAGCACGTTAATCGCCTCGCCACCGGCAATCTGCGTAATGCTCACCACCGTCGCCTCCTGGGGCGACAGGCGGCGCGAAGGGATCGTTTGCAGCGCCATAATCAACTGCGCGGCGGCCACGATGGGGTCCGCGCCGCGCTCGGGCATCGCCGCATGACAGCTTTTACCTGTCAGGGTAATTTCGAATGCATCAAGCGATGCCATCATCGCACCACTGTTAATCACCACCTGCCCCAGCGGAATGCCCGGCCAGTTATGCAGGGCGTAAATGGCGTCCATCGGGAAGCGCTCGAAAAGCCCCTCTTCAACCATTTTACGCGCGCCGCCAAGATTCTCTTCGGCGGGCTGAAACACAAAGTGGACGATGCCGCGAAAACGTCGGGTCTGCGCCAGATGCGCCGCTGCCGCCAGCAGCATCGCGCTATGACCATCGTGACCACAGGCGTGCATCACCCCAGGATTGCGCGATTTATAGCTCACGTCTCCCAACTCGGTTATCGGCAGAGCGTCCATATCTGCCCGCAGGCCAATCACCGGTCCGGGGCCGTTTTCCAGCGTCGCAACCACGCCCGTACCCGCCAGCCCGCTATGCACCTGAAGACCAAATGAGACGAGCAGTTCGGCCACCCGGCGTGAGGTTTCCTGTTCCTGATACCCCAGCTCAGGACAAGCATGAAAATCACGTCGCCAGCGAATAGCCTCGGCGATCAATGAAGGGGATACTGCCATGTCTTACTCCTCTTCCGCACAGCATCAGCGCTGAACGCGTCTTTTCATCAATAAGTTAGGGCTACAGGTACCCCGCCAGCCTGTTGGTTATATCCTTTCGCCAGCGCCCTGACAACTTCCGCTCAATTCAACGACGATCCGTTTTCATATGGTATTGCGCCAGTTCACCCTTTTTACAGTCAGATCCCCGGTGACATACGGCTCATGATTAATTATTATGCAGCCATATGGTAATTTTACCGAATAATTCACTCTTCACTTCTCCGTTATCGGAAATAAAATGTTTAACCCAGAGCAGAATCGTCTGGCCCCCACGCTGGCGATGATCATGGCGGCGTCATTAGTGGGATTTATCACTGGCTATACGGTGCCTTTAATCAGTCTTGCGCTGGCGCAGCAGCAGATTGATGCCTTCTACGTCGGTCTGCTGGCCGCGCTGCCGCCAGCGGGAATGATGCTCTCCTCCTTCCTCTCGCCGGCCTTGTGCCGGCGTTTTGAGATGGGAACGCTGCTTTCCGTCAGCCTGGTGGCGCTGGCGCTGGCGACAATCGCCTCCTGCCTCGCTTTATCTCTCGCTCATCTCCTGCTGCCGCGACTGGTTACCGGCCTGGCTTCGGGGGTCATTATCGTACTTGGCGAAAGCTGGATCACTGGCGGCGCGGCGGGCAAAAACCGGGCGATGCTTACCGGCATTTATGCCTCCGCGTTTACCGGCTGCCAGCTGGCGGGGCCGCTGTTGATTTCCGCCGGAGAGGCATATCGGCTCTGGACGCTGTTGTTGGTCGGCATCGTGACCTTCGCCTGCCTGCTGATGCTCCGCCATTTACCTTCCGGCAGCCGAGAGCGGCTCGCCGAACGCCCCGGCTGGCGCAGCCTTGGCGCCTTTTTACCCGTGCTGGCCTCCGGCGTATTCTGCTTTGCCTTTTTCGACGCCAGCATTCTGGCGCTGCTGCCGCTCTACGGTATGGATAAAGGGTTAAATGATGTGATGGCGGTACTGCTGGTGACGGTGGTATTAACCGGCGATGCCGTGTTTCAGGCGCCACTGGGCTGGATTGCCGACCGCTTTGGCATTCGCCGCGTGCATCTCAGTTGCGCGGTGGTCTTCTGCCTCGCTCTGCTGGCCTTGCCTTTCCTGCTGTCGTCGCATATCCCGTTGATTAGCGGCTGTTTGATTCTCGGCGCCGCGGCGGGGGCGCTCTATACCCTTTCGCTGGTTCGCGCCGGGAAAACCTTCTCCGGGCAGAAGCTAATTATGATCAACGCGCTATTAGGCTTCTTCTGGTCGGCGGGCAGCGTGGCGGGTCCGGTAGTCAGCGGACTCCTGATCAGCGTCGTCGGTTATGATGGGCTGGTGATGGCGCTGCTGGCCAGCGGCGTGCTGTTCCTGTTGATCCAGTGCCTTGGCACAAACGAAAAAACGCTGTTAGCGGACGCGAATGAACGTGAAGAAAAAATTAATGATATTAGCGAGGCGGCGCAATAGATTTTAACTATCGGGCCGCCCCCGGCGGCGCACCTACGCCGGGACGGAGACCGTTACAGCACTTTACTCAGAAAAGCGGCGGTGCGCGGGTTAGTTGGCGCGCTAAAGATCTGCACCGGTTTACCCTCTTCCTGAATAATGCCCTGGTCGATAAAAATAACCCGGTCGGCCACTTCGCGGGCAAACCCCATTTCGTGAGTCACGATCACCATCGTCATCCCTTCGCTGGCGAGATTTTTCATCACTTCCAGTACATCGCCCACCAGCTCAGGATCCAGCGCCGAGGTGGGCTCATCAAACAGCATAATCGAAGGCTGCATCGCCAGCGCCCGCGCAATCGCCACCCGCTGCTGCTGACCGCCGGAAAGACTGGAAGGCCAGGCGTCGCGCTTATCGCTCAGCCCCACCTTAGCCAGTAGTTCCTCAGCCAGATGTACCGCTTCCGTTCGCACCATGCCGCGCAGGCTTATCGGGGCCATAATCAGGTTTTCCAGCACCGTTTTATGCGGGAAAAGGTTGAAGCGCTGAAAAACCATGCCGACGCTTTCACGCATCTTATTGAGATCGGTAGCGCGATCGTGAACGGCAAAACCATTAACCTCAACCTCACCTTCACTGACGGTTTCCAGCGCGTTCATACAGCGCAGAAAGGTGCTTTTCCCCGAACCTGACGGACCGATAATGCAGACCACTTCCTGTGGTTTGATATCGCAGCTGATGCCGCGCAGAACATGGCTGTCGCCGAAGCGCTTATGCAGATTTTTAATATGAATCACTTTTGCCAAACCTCTTTTCCAGACGGTTAACCAGCTGCGCCAGCAGGAAAGTAATCACCCAGTAAACCAGAGAGATCGTCAGATACGGTTCCCAATAGGTGGCGTAAGCGCCGGAAACGGTACGCGCGGCGTAGGCCAGATCGGCGAGACCAATTGCCGAGGCCAGCGAAGAATCTTTCACAATGGCGATAGCATTGTTGCCCAGCGGCGGCAGAATGCGGCGAAACGCCTGGGGCAGAATCACCTGACGCATGGTCTTCCACCACGGCATCCCCAGGGCGCGAGAGGCTTCCATTTGTCCTTTATCGATCGACTGAATACCGGCGCGGAAAATTTCCGACACATAAGCGCCGGCATTCAGCGTAATCGCCACGACACAGGAAAGAAACGCGCCATAGTCAGAACGCAGTTCACGGGCCAAATCGGCGCTCATTATCCCGCTGGTAACCAGCAGCCCATCGCGCGGGTTGATAAACAGCGGCACCAGCGCGAAGTGGACCACCATAATTTGCACAAACAGCGGCGTGCCGCGAAATGCGCTAACGTAGAAACGTACCGGAAACTGCACCAGGTAACGCAGAACGTATTTCCACACGCCGTGTTCGGCTTTCGCCATACGCCCCAGCCCGAGAGTCAGCCCCCACAGGGTGCCGAGGATCACGCAGATAATGGTACATTTAATGGTCATCAAGGCGCCGTCGATAAACAACGGACCGTACTCCTCAATGATCTCCCAACGGAATCCCGTCATAATTCTTCCCTAAAAAATACGGCTATCGCCAGAGTCGATAGCCGTGATGAAAACAAACTGCGGATTATTGCGCTGGCAGCGTCGGAACGTTGTCGTCGAACCAGGTTTTATAGATTTTGGCATAGGTGCCGTCAGCGATGATTTTCTGTAATCCGGCGTTGATTTTCGCCCGCAGTTCGCTGTTGCCTTTCGCCACCGCGATACCGAAATACTGACGCTCAAATTTCGCGTCCGGCACCAGTTTGAACTGCTTTTCTGGATGCTGCTTGATGTAATATTTCACTACGCCAACATCGCCTACCGCCGCGCTTACGCCATCCTCAAACAGCTCCTGCAACATCAGCGGAGTGTTATCAAAGCGCTTGATAGCGGTGCTGTTTTTTCCCAGCACCTCAGAAACCACGATATCACCGGTGCTGGAGTTCACCACGCCAACTTTCTCGTTTTTCAACGCCGCCAGCGAGGTGACTTTCGAATCCGCCGGAACAACGATGGACTGCTCTGCCGGGAAATAAGGGGCCGAGAAATCAACCATCTGCTTACGCTTATCGGTAATGGTGATCCCGGAAATGATAATATCGCGATCGCCGGTGCTCAGGGTGGCGAAAATTCCTTCCCACGGCGTATTAACCAGTTTGATATCAAAATCTTCCGCTTTGGCGATCGCTTTAATGATATCAATGTCAAAACCTTCCAGCTGTTTCTGGCTATTTTCAAACTCAAACGGGCGATAGGTGCCGCCCGCGCCAACCACATACGTTTGCTGAGCCGCCTGAACGCTGCCCATCAGCGCCGCCATCAGACAACCTGCTTTCAGCCAGTGCTTAATCATAGAAACTCCTTTTTATGCATTTATGTTGCATAAAAATACACAGGCTTAGTATGGCATGCAACCAAAAACCTTTCTGATAGTGGATTATCTGTCGTTTAGCTCCGTTTACCGCCGGATTTACCAATCGCGCGATGCAATTCATTGATCCGCTTCATCGATTTCACCGTCTTTTGCGGCGCGGTAGAAGCGACCGATAGCACAATCATCTCCAGGCACACCAGAACCGTGCCGTGTAACGGCACTCGTCCGTTATCGCCGCCGCGCGGCACGTCGATGACCACCTGCGCCTCCTGACTAAAGCGAGAATCGACCGCCTGCGTTAACAAGATTGTCGGGATCCCGAGCCGCCGGGCTTCACGTAGCGTTGTCATCCCCTCACGGTGCGGGGATTTTTGCCCCATCATAATCAGCACATCGCCACGCTGCAGGCTAATCAACTGCTCGGCAAGACTGAACCCGGTGCGGTTCATCACATACGCAGGCAAACCAATGCGGCTCAACAGCCGCGCGGTATATTCCGCCAGGATACCCGATGCGCCGATACCGAAAATTCCCACCTGACGGGCGTCGGTCAGCAGCGCCACCGCCTGCGCCATCGCCGCACGGTTATCAGGTCGGGAGAGCACCTCGCAAGCCCGCTGATGCCCTTCAAGCACGAAATTAATACTTGAATTGATATCGCTGGACAGTTCGCTCACCGTCGAGAGCATTTTTTCCGCCGAGGTCGGCGACGGACCGAACCAGCGCTCCATGGTCTGTTTCAGTTCGCGCAGTCCGGCGAAACCCAGCGCCTGGATCGCGCGCACGACCGTGGCATCCGAGGTATGGGTCGCGGTGGCGATCTCCATCGCCGTGCGCTCCAGCACCACTTTGCGGTTATCATTGATATAGCTGGCTACCGCCAGCAGGCGTGGCGAAAGCTGATGCGCACGGGCGCGAAAACGCTCGCCGAACAGGTCGACCCGCCCTCTCTCTCTTCTCTCCGCGGTTTTCATTTCTCCCCCTCGGGCATTGGCCGACCGGCAATATGCGACTGCACCTCGGCAACCATCAGCGTCAGTGCGGCAAACGAGTTAGAAATCACATCCTCACGCGGCAGCAAAATATAGCGCCCGCTCCGGCAGGCGCGCATAAAGTCACACCAGCCAGGCATAACGCCTTCCATCGCCTGCAGTTCATCCTGCGGTTTACCGCCGGTATCGGAACGCCAGGTGGCGAACACGAAATCGGCATCCAGCTCCGGCAACTGCTCGGCGCTAACGTCAATCCGCTGACCATCGGGTATCTTGTCGATCAGCGGCGGGAAACGGAACCCGGCATCGCGCAGTACGCGCCCCAGCGCATGATAGGAATGGTGTACGGTCACCTTGCCGTTGTTAGCCTGAATCACCGAGACGACGATCTTCTGCGTATCGACCGTCGCCTTCAGTTGCTTAATCTGCGCCTGATAGCGGCGCTCAAGGATCGCCAGCCTGGCCTGGGTGCCGGTCAGCTGCGCCAGCTTGCGATAAATACGCGGCGCACTGCCCTGCAAATGATCGATACTTACCGTTGGCGCAATCTTCTCCAGTTGTTCTATCGGGACATGACGACTGGGTTCAGTGATAATCAAATCTGGTTTCGCAGCGGCTACTGCTTCAAGGTCGATGTCCGCCGTGCCGATAAACTGAATCGCGCTGTTATCGAAATCAACCCCAGTCAACTGCGCGCTGGCGCGTAAAAAGTGGCTGCCGTCCGGGCGGGTGCGCCCGTGGCTGGCCACCGGCGGAACCCCAAGCTCAATAAGCGGAATGGTAATATCCAGATCGTGCATCGATACAATACGCTGCGGATGCAGCGGAACCGTCACCGTGCGACCTGAATCGTCGGTGAAAGTTTGCGTATCGGCGGCCGCGGCGACGCCCGCCAACAGCAGCAGCAGAGAAACGAACCAACGCATAGCAATCCTTTTTGATTTACAGGGCGTCACGGCGACGCCAGAGCAGCACAATAAAAAATGGGCAACCAACCAGAGCAATCACGATTCCCGCCGGGATCTGTAGCGGCGCGAAAGCCAGTCGGCCGATGGTATCGGTGACCAGTACCAGCAGCGCGCCAACTAACGCGCTGCCGCTGAGCAGCGCCACCTGGCCGCCACGCAGCAAAAAGCGCGCCATATGCGGTGCCATCAGACCAACAAAACCGAGACTGCCGACGCAGGAGACGCTCGCCGAAGTCAGCAGCACCGGCGCAAAAAAGCGCAGCAGCGTCAGTTGCTGTAAACGAACGCCAAGACCGATTGCGGTACGGTCGCCCAGCAGCGCCACATCGGCGGCCCTCGCGGTAAGAAACAGAATCAGCGCCCCCGGCAACGCCCAGCAGAAGGCCACGGCCAACAGCGGCCAGGTCGCCGCGTGCAGACTCCCCGCCAGCCAGATCATCGCCGTCTGCACGTCGCGCACGTCGGCGGTGGTCATAAAAATGCCAACCGCTGAAGCCAGCGTCCACGACACGCCGATCCCGATAAGAATAAAACGCGGACGCGAGCAATCTCGCGCCAATAGCAACACCAGCAGCGCCACCAGCACGCCGCCGAGCATCCCCGCCAGCGGCCGCCAGACTAATCCCACCGCCGGAAAGAACAGCACCAGCGCCAGCACCACAATGCTGGCTCCCTCTTTCACGCCGATCAGGCCGGGGTCCGCCAGACCGTTGCGGGTAATACTCTGCATCGCCGCACCCGCCAGACCAAGCATCGCCCCGCTCAGCAGCGCCATAAACAGCCTTGGCAGGCGGATATCAAACAGAATAAAGCGCTGCTGTTCGGCCACGTTTTCTGGCGACATCAGCGCGCGAAGTAAGGTTCCTGATGGCATCGGAAAGCTGCCACGGGTCAGGCCGAACAGCGCCAGTAACAGGATGGCGAACAGCAATCCAGCGGCGGTTTTTAACGCCGCCGGGCGAAGTAAAATATGCCGGTAGCCGATAGCAAGGGGACGAAATCCGGCGCGACGGACGGCGCGTTTCATTTAAAAAACCTCGCGGCGATAAAAATAAACACCGGCGCGCCCACCAGCGCGGTCATCGCGCCGGTCGCCAGCTCCTGGGGCGCCACCAGCGTGCGGGCGGCGATATCCGCCAGCAACAGCAGCAGCGCGCCAACCGGGGCGGCCAGCGGTAGCGCCAGGCGAATATCTTCGCTAACCAGCCGACGCACCACATGCGGCACCACCAGCCCGACAAAGCCAATCGGTCCGGCCACCGCCACCGCCGAGCCGCAGAGTAAAGCAATCGCCGCCAGTCCCAGCAGTCGGGTCTGCATAATCCTGACCCCCAGCCCCAGAGCGACTTTATCGCCCAGCGCCAGCACGTTCAGACGCGGCGCTATCACCAGGGCGATGATCAGCCCGCTCAGGGCCGGGATCAGCGCTGAACGCAGCGTGCGCCAGTTCAGACCGGCCAGGTCGCCCGCCAGCCAGGTACGTATCGCCAGCAGCGTTTGCTCATCGAGGATCAGAATCGCCGCCGTCACCGCCGAGGCAAACGCCGACAGCGCCACCCCGCAGAGGGTAATACGTAATGGCGTCACCCCGCCGCGCCCGGAGGAAGAGAGCAGCATCACGCCACCAAACAGCAGCGCCGCGCCGCAGACGGCGGTCAGGGGGCGTGCCAGTGCGACGCCGCCGAAGCTTATCCCCAGCGCAGAGGTCGCCACCACCGCCAGCGAGGCCCCGGCGTTAAGGCCGAGAATATGCGGCTCACCCAGCGGATTGCGGATCACGGTCTGCAGCAGCAGCCCCGCCACGCCAAGCGCCGCGCCGGTGAGCAGCGCCGCCGCCAGCCGGACCAGGCGTAAATCAACAATAATGCGGTGATCGAAATTGCGCGGGTCGTAGTGCAACAGCGCCTGAAGCACCGTGTGCGGCGCAATCCAGCGCGCACCAAGACCAAGATGCACCAGCGAACCGCCGAGCAGCAGTAAGCTCAGCAGTACCAGCGTCAGCCGCGGCCGGGATTGTCGGCGCGGCAGGAGCCGCACGGAGGCGCTCGTCATGCCCCCTCCCCGCGTGCGCGAAAGGGCATAAAAAAGGGTTTACCGGTCAGCGGGTTGAGGGACATCTGCACGTCAACGTCAAAGACGGTTTTAATCAGCTCCGGCGTACAGAGCTCACCTTCACCGATCACGCCAGCGATATGCCCTTTTTTGAGAAATACCAGCATGTCAGCGTAGTTCACCGCAAAGTTCAGATCGTGGAGCACGGTCACCACGGTGCGGCCATGATCGCGGGTTAAGGTTTGCAGCAGTTCGAGAATGTCCACCTGATAGCGCAGATCGAGCCAGGTGGTCGGCTCATCAAGCAGAATAGTCGCCGTTTGCTGCGCCAGGGCCATTGCAATCCAGCAGCGCTGACGCTGGCCGCCGGAAAGACTATCCACCGCCAGATGGGCGAATTCGGCGGTGCCGGTGAGCCGGAGCGCCTCTTCGACTGCCTGTTCATCGACATCGGACCACTGACGCATCAGCCCCTGCCAGGGATAACGCCCGCGCGAGACCAGTTCAAAGACCGTCAGCCCTTCGGGCGTCAGCGGCGATTGCGGTAAAATACCTAAACGACGGGAAACTTCCCGGGTCGGCATCTGATGAATTTCCTCACCGTCCAGGCGCACACAGCCGCCCAGCGGCCTGAGCATCCTGGCGATGGTCGACAGCAGCGTTGATTTACCCGAGCCGTTGGCGCCGGCCAGTACCGTCATTTTCCCGTGGGGGATCGTCAATTGAATATTATCGACAATTCGCGTCTGGCCATATCCGGCCGACAGGGAATCCAGGACAATCCCCTGCTCTGCAGGCAACACCCGCTGTGGCATAACTTACTCCCGCGCCGCAACGGCGTGGCGACAGGCCCGCGCGTTCCGCACTCAAACAAAAATAACTCTCATTCTCTTTTGATCATGCGGCGGATGAATGTAGTAGTCAATACCCCATTAGCATCCCGGCTACAGCGAAACATCATTCAAAAACACATAACATCACTATGATTTAATTATCATTAAAAACAATAAAATAAATAACATTCGCCTTTAATATTTTCCGGTAACTCATTGATTATTTCTTTTGCTGTTTTTTTATCTTACATAACATTTACTACTACATTCCTTCGTGATTGAATGATTCTCAATTACATATCTGGCCGCAAACTGGCGTAAAAACAGATAGACCTATATTTCAGGGCAATGATTTTATTGGCTTTACCTCCCCGCAAAGGCGAGGTTCGTTCACGAGAAACAGAAAATGACTCCATTAAATGTCCCTTTTTCGACATTAAAAGGGCGTGCGCTTTTTTCACTGATTTTTTTAACCTCTCCGGGGATCCTGGCTGCGGAAAATAGCGCCGATAAAGAGAAAAAAACCGCCGATGAAACCATTACGGTGGTGGCCGACAACACGCAACAGAACGCCACCAACGGTTATCAACCGGTCAACACCTCAACCGCTACCCTGACCACGATGCCGATGCTGGACATTCCCCAGGTGGTCAATACCGTGAGCGACAAGGTGCTACAGGATCAGCACGCCACCAACCTCGACGAGGCGCTGTATAACGTCGCCAACGTTGTACAGACCAATACCCTCGGCGGGACTCAGGATGCATTTACCCGCCGCGGCTTTGGCGCTAACCGCGACGGTTCGATTATGACCAACGGGCTGCGCACCGTGCTACCGCGCAGCTTTACCGCCGCGACCGAACGCGTCGAAGTCCTTAAAGGCCCGGCGTCAACGCTGTACGGTATTCTCGATCCCGGCGGACTGATTAACGTGGTCACCAAACGCCCGGCGCGTACCTTTGGCGGCTCGATTTCCGCCACCTCCACCAGCTTTGGCGGCGGCACCGGTCAGTTTGATGTCACCGGCCCTGTCGAAGGCACGCGCCTCGCGTATCGCCTGATTGGCGAATACCAGAACGAAGACTACTGGCGCAGTTTCGGCAAGCAGAAGAGCAGCTTTATCAACCCTTCCCTGACCTGGTTCGGCGATCGGGCGACGGTTAACGTGTCGTATTCCCACCGTAACTACAGCACGCCGTTCGATCGCGGTACCATCTTCGATCTGAACACCGGCCATGCGGTTAACGTCGATCGCAAAACGCGTTTTGATGAACCGTTTAACATTACCGAGGGTTACTCCGACCTCGCGCAGCTGAATGCGGAATACCGTCTCGATGACGCCTGGACCGCGCGATTTGACTACAGCTACAGCCAGGATCACTACAACGATAACCAGGCCCGCGTGATGGCCTACGATTCCGCGACCGGTGACCTGACCCGTCGCGTCGACGCTACCCACGGCTCAACCCAGAAAATGCACGCCACGCGGGCGGATTTACAGGGTAACGTGGTCATTGGCGGCTTCTACAACGAGATCCTTACCGGCGTGGCTTACGAGAATTACGATCTGCTGCGGACCGATATGATCCGCTGTAAGAAAGTGCAGGGATTCAATATCTATAACCCGGTTTATGGCACGGTCGGCAAATGCTCCAGCGTCTCGGCCTCCGATAGCGATCAGCGTATTCGGCAGGAGAGCTATGCGGGTTATGTTCAGGACGCGCTATATCTCACCGATAACTGGATTGCCGTTGCCGGGGTGCGCTATCAGTATTACACCCAGTACGCGGGTAAAGGCCGTCCGTTTAACGCCAATACCGACAGCAGCGACCAGAAATGGACGCCGAAAGTCGGCCTCGTCTATAAGCTGACGCCCTCTGTCTCGCTGTTCGGTAACGTGGCGCAGTCGTTTATGCCGCAATCCTCCATCGCCAGCTATATCGGCAACCTGCCGCCGGAAGAGTCCACCGCTTACGAACTGGGCGCTAAGTTCGAGCTGTTCAACGGGGTAACCGCCAATATCGCGCTGTTTGATATTGATAAGCGTAATGTTCTCTATACCGAATCGGTGGGTGATGAAACCATTGCCAAAACCGCCGGGAAAGTGCGCTCGCGCGGCGTCGAAGTGGATGTTGCCGGCTCATTGACCGATAACCTGAGCGTGATTGCCAGCTACGGTTATACCGACGCGAAAGTGACCGATGACCCTGATTACAAAGGCAAACCGCTGCCAAACGTGCCGAAGCACACCGGCTCGCTGTTCCTGAGCTACGACATTCATAACGTTTATGACAGTAACACCTTGACCATCGGCGGCGGCGGTCACGCGGTGAGCAAACGTTCCGGCACCAACGGCGCGGACTATTATCTGCAGGGCTATGCGGTAGCGGATGTATTCGCGGCCTATAAGATGAAGCTGCAATATCCGGTCACTCTACAGGTTAACGTGAAGAACCTGTTCGATAAGACCTATTACACCTCATCGATCGGCTCCAATAATCTCAGTAACCAGATTGGCGACCCACGTGAAGTACAGTTCACGGTGAAGATGGATTTTTAAGCGCTCCGTTCGCAGTTGCGCCAGTTGCTGAAGACGATCCCCTCCGCCGAACGTGACGTTGTCACCTGTGGCAGCAGTCTGCTGACAGGATACGCGCAGCCCGAAGTGACGGCATTAACCGGTAAACCAGTGCAACTTCAAATTCTTTCTCCCCGGTGGCGCTACGCTTACCGGGGCTACGGGTTCACTGCCTTCTGCGGGACGGTAGTCAGCAACGTTACCCCGTCCTGCCAAAAAAACCTCAGGCCACCGCCGAACGCTTCTGGCGTTTCATCAGCCAGAACACCGCCACGCCGGCCAGCAAAATACCGGGGGCGGAGGCGGCCATCACCCCAACAGTGCCGGTCCCCAATGCCAGCATTTTCCCGGCCAGCAGCGGGCCGCTCATCGCGCCAAGGCGGCCAATCGCCACCGCGCTACCCACCCCGGTGACGCGGATTTCGCTACGATAAAACAGCGGAGCCAGGGCATAGAGCACGCTCTGCCCGCCGGTGGCGAACAGTCCGGCGACGAACCCTGAAAATAGCATCGCCCCCAGCGATGTGGCGGTTCCCAGAGCCAGCAGCGACGCCAGCATACCGCAGTAAATCAGCAGCGACATCCATAGCGGACTGAGCTTATCCATCAGCGTGCCCAGCAGCAAAGTGCCGCAGGCGGCGCCAAGCTGCAGAACAAACATCACTCCCGCCGCGTCGCCGGAGCTGAATCCCTGACCGACTAACAGCATCGGCAGCCAGTTAATCAGCATATACACCACCAGCAAAGTGAAGAAATAGCACAACCACAATAGCAAGGTAGCGGTGGCATTATCCGGTGCGAACAACGTGCGCAGCGGCACGCTTGTCGTGCGATGCTGAAAAATCGGCGATTCCGGCAGCCAGCGAATCAATAATGGCACCAGCAACAGCGGAACGATACCGCCAACCCAGAATACCGTCTGCCAGGCGTTCGCGAGACCGAAAAAACCCAGCGCCGCCGCCAGCGCCGCGCCAATGGGAACGCCGCAGTACATCAGGCTGACCGCTCTGCCGCGAAAGCGGGGACCGGCGGCTTCCGAGGTTAACGCAATCAGATTCGGTAACGCCGCCCCCAGCCCGATGCCGGTAAACACGCGTGCCAACAGCAGCACCGGGAAACTCCACGCCAGCGCAGTGGCAATCGAGAACAGGCCAAACAGGAAAACCGAACCCAGCAGAATCCGCTTGCGGCCATGGCGGTCCGCCAGAATACCGCCAATCAGCGCGCCGGGCAGCAGGCCTAGGATCCCGGCGCTGAAAACCCAGCCCATCTGCATTTTATCCAGCGCGAACGCCCGCGCCATACCCACGGCGGCAATACCCGCCGCCTGCAGATCCAGCCCTTCCATCAGGGCCACCATAAAACAGAGCCCGACGGTTAACATCAGGCGTGAAGCGCGTGCAGTATTGGTCGTCATCATAGTGTACCCAGGAGATATCCTGATAATCGGAACAGGTGAATGGCGGCTGATACCTTGCCAGCCGCGCGTTTCTTTTATTTTTTATGCTGGTTAAGCAGATCCAGCGCGACATCGACGATCATATCTTCCTGTCCCCCCACCATCCGCCGCTTGCCCAGCTCGACAAGAATATCGACCGCGCTCAACCCGTAACGGGCCGCCGCCACTTCGCTATGGCGCAGGAAACTGGAGTACACTCCGGCGTAGCCCAGCGCCAACGTTTCCCGGTCAACGCGCACCGGGCGGTCCTGTAGCGGGCGCACCTGTTCGTCGGCAGCGTCCATTAACGCGTAGAGATCGGTACCGTGGTTCCAGCCAAGCTTATCGGCCGCAGCGATAAATACCTCCAGCGGCGCGTTACCCGCGCCAGCGCCCATTCCTGCCAGGCTGGCGTCGATCCGGTCGCAGCCCTCTTCCACCGCGACTATTGAGTTGGCGACCCCAAGACTCAGGTTATGGTGCGCGTGCATCCCGGTAGCGGTTTCCGGCTTCAGTACCGTCTTCAGGGCGCGGAAACGGTCGCGAACATCGTTCATATTCATCGCGCCGCCGGAATCGACCACATAGATACAGGTCGCGCCGTACGATTCCATCTTCAGCGCCTGCTGCGCCAGCTGTTCCGCCGGGATCATATGGCTCATCATCAAAAAACCAACGGTGTCCATTCCCAGTTCCCGGGCAAAGGCAATATGCTGCGCGGAAACATCCGCTTCAGTACAGTGAGTCGCGACCCGCACCACCCGCGCCCCGGCCTGATATGCATTTTTAAGATCGTGCAACGTTCCGATGCCCGGCAGCAATAACGTGGCGATTTTCGCCTGACTGACCGACTCTGCCGCCGCTTCAATCCACTCAATATCGCTGTGTGCGCCAAAGCCGTAATTGAAGCTCGATCCCTGCAAACCGTCACCGTGGGCGACTTCTATTGAATCCACGCCTGCGCTGTCCAGCGCCCGGGCAATCTGGCGGATATGATCGAGAGAGTATTGGTGGCGTATGGCGTGCATGCCATCGCGTAGGGTCACGTCTGAGATATAGAGTTTTTTACCGTTCATGCCGCGTCTCCCGCCGTGTCGTTCATCGCCTGGGCCATTTTTTCCGCCGTTGCCAGCGCCGCCGAGGTCATAATATCGAGGTTACCGGCGTAGGCTGGCAGGTAGTGCGCCGCCCCTTCAACTTCCAGGTAAACCGCGGTTTTCAGGCCGGAGAAGCGGCCAACGCCCGGCAGATTCACCGGCTTATCTTCGCGGATCACCTCAAACTGTACCTGCTGCTTCAGGCGGTATCCCGGCACATAAGCCTGCACTGCCGCCGCCATCTCCGCGATCGAAGCGGCAATTTCCTGCTGCGACGCCGCTTCGCTGAGTACATAAACGGTATCGCGCATCATTAGCGGCGGCTCCGCCGGGTTCAGCACGATAATCGCTTTGCCTTTCGCCGCCCCGCCGACTTTCTCAATAGCCTGTGAGGTGGTTTCGGTAAATTCATCAATATTGGCCCGCGTTCCCGGCCCTGCGGATTTACTGGCAATCGAAGCGATAATTTCCGCGTAGTGCACTTTCGCCACCCTGGATACCGCCGCCACCATCGGGATAGTCGCCTGACCGCCGCAGGTCACCATATTAACGTTGCCCTCGGCAAGATTGGCCGCAAGGTTGACCACCGGTACACAGTACGGGCCAATAGCCGCCGGCGTCAGGTCGATAACGCGGATCCCCGGTTTGGCTTCCCGCAGCGCGGCGTCGTTTTTCACATGCGCCCCGGCGCTGGTGGCGTCAAAAACAAAGTCGATATCGGCGAATTCCGCCATCTGCAGCAGGCCGCTAACCCCCTGGTAGGTAGTGGCAATCCCCATGCGCCGGGCGCGGGCCAGGCCGTCGGATTCAGGATCGATGCCGACCATCACCGCCATCTCCAGATGTCGCCCGTGACGCAGAATTTTGATCATTAAATCGGTGCCGATATTGCCGGAACCAATAATCGCGACTTTACGTTTACTCATCACTGCCTTCCTCTTCGGCGACAAAAGTGGCCGCGACTGAACCTAAACCGTCGATATCAGCCGCGAAACGATCGCCGGCGTTAATCGCCACCATTGGGCCTAACGCCCCGGTCAGCACAATATCCCCGGCCCGTAGCGGCTCGCCGAGGCTGGCCATTTTGCGCGCCAGCCACACCGCCGCATTTAGCGGATGACCGAGACATTCGCTGCCGCACCCGCTGGAAACCTCCTCCTGATTACGGGTCATACGCATGACGCAGTTTTTTAAATCCAACCCGTCCGGGCGTCGCGCCGGGCTACCAAGCACGTAGACGCCGCAGGAGGCGTTATCGGACACGGTATCGACAAAACCAATCGACCAGTCACGAATGCGGCTGCCAACCACCTCCAGCGCAGGTAGCACCCAGTCAATAGCGGCATAGAGTTCATCAAAGGTGGTATCGGTGTGTGGCAGGTCATGCCTGAGCACGAGGGCAATTTCTGCCTCAATTTTCGGCTGCAGCACCCGGGAAAACGGGATGTCGGCGTTATCGCCGTAGCACATATCGGCATACAGGGTGCCAAAGTCCGGCTGGTCAACGCCCAGCTGTCGCTGCACTTTAGGATGGGTCAACCCCACCTTACGCCCCACCACCCGGCGACCATTCGCGACGTGATGCCGCACGTTAATTTTCTGGATGGCGTAAGCCGCCTCGGCATTATCGACGCCAGGAATATCGCGCAGCGGTTCCATCGCCTGGCCCGTGGTTTCCGCCTCACGCAACCGTTGCGCCAGTTGTTCAAGAGATAACGAAGTCATGATGGTTCCTCAGGTTCGCGCCAGAAAATCGAGCACCAGTTGATTGAAACTGTCCGCATGCTCCCACTGTGCCCAGTGGCCGCAGTCGCGGTAGATATGCAGTTCTGAGCCATTGATCCCGGCCAGCAGACGTAGCCCGGCGTCCATCGGCACAAAGCGGTCATTACGCCCCCAGACAATTAAGGTTTGTGCGCTAATTTCGCCGAGCCGCGGACTAAAATCCGGGAACTGTTTCGGATTGGCTTCCAGGCTCTTGACGAAATTATCCAGATGTTCCCGGCGGGACAGCATATTGTTGAGTCGGGCTTCGAACAGCGCGTCGGTCAGATCGCGGGGATCGAAGACAAAGATATTCATCATCTTTTTCAGGTTTTCGATAGTCGGCTCACGGTACAGGCCATTCAGCAGCTTGATGCCTTCCGTTGGCATCGGGGTAAACAGACTCATCCCGCCGGTTCCGCCGCCCATCAGCACCAGCTTGCCGACGCGTTCCGGCCAGCTCAGGGTAAAGGCCACCGCGCTGTGGCCGCCCATGGAGTTGCCCAGCAGATGCACTTTGCTGATCTCCAGTTGGTCAATAACGCTTTTCAACACCCGGGCGTTCAGGTCAGAACGGGAGCCGCTGTTGACGATGGAATCGCTTTTCCCCCAGCCAGGGCAATCCAGCAAAATCACCCGGTAGCCCGCCTCGACCAGCGGATCGATATTGCGGCTGAAGTTGGCCCAGCCGGTGGCGCCGGGGCCGGAACCGTGCAGCAGGACCACGGTTTCATCCCCCTGGCCGCAGTCGTTAAAATGGATACATAATGTTTCTCCGCCCTCTTCGACGTTGAGGAAACGGCTGGTGGCGGCTTCAGTTTGTGGTTGGTAGCTCATCATCTTCTCCCTTTAATTCAGTTCAGCGTGGTGGCGCTCAGCGAGCCAAATCCGGCGATCCACTCGGGGACAGGTCGGTAATAACGGCTCTCGCAGCGCCAGTTGCCAAAAGCGGATAGCGCGGCAAAGGCGGCCACCCAGGTTTTAATTTCGTGCGTCGATTTCCCTGCCATTGCCGACAGTTCTTCATTACTGATGGCGTCCAGCTCCGCCAGCCGCCCCTGCGCCAGCAGGCTCATAAAGCGGTTGTCCCAGATGGGGTTGAGCGGATAGAGCGAGTTCTGGTCCTTAGTAAACTGTTTCGCTGCGCTAATGACCCGCTGCTGGCGACGTTCCCGTTCATCCGGCGGCAACTGCTTGCCGCTGCCCAACAACCGGTCGCGCATATGGGCGTCGGCCTTCGCCAGCTCCGGCACCGGCGGCTGATGCGACAATCCGCCGGAGCCAAGGATTAATACCCGTTTATTCAGGGTGGTAAGGAAGCGGCCAATGGCTTCGCCCAGCATGCGGGTGCGCTGAAATCCCGGCAGCGGCGTGGCGACGCCGTTGATAAACACCGGCAGAACCGGCCGCTTATCCAGCCCGCCAAGCAGGAACTCCAGCGGTTGCGCAAAGCCGTGATCCACCTGCATGCAGTAAGAAACCGCCAGATCGATCCCGTCTTTCATCACCGCATGGGCGCAGGCCTCTGCCAGCGACGTCGGCACCGGCAGAACGCCGCTGGCGCTGCTGAAATCGCCGATGGAGGTTGCGCCGATCCCCAGGCAGAACGGCGGCATCACATCGTAGAAAAAGCCGTTGTAGTGATCGGGGGCAAACAGCACCACCAGTTCCGGGTCAAAGGCGGCAATTTGCGCCCGCGCTTCGGCAATGACACCGTTGACCTCGTCCAGCACCGCCTGTTCCGGGTCTACGTAGCCCACCAGCGGGGTATGAGAAAGACAATGAAGCCAGACATTCATATCAAGCCACCTGTTCAATGGTTGTTGCGGGTTGTGCGGGCGCCAGCTGCATTTTGTTCGCCAGCGCGTCGAGGTTGTTGCCCAGGGTTTGCGGTATCGCCACCGTCGCGACAAAGCGATCCGGTCGCACAACGGCGATGGCGGTACCATGCTGTGCAAACCAGCTTTTCAGACGGTTTTGTGCGTCGCCGAGGCGGATGACGCCGGGAACGTTGTCCTGCTGGCGGTGAATTTGTATGTCTGGCACCACCTGGATAAAACAGGTCCCAGCGGCGCGCCAACGGGAAATCTGCTCATCGTTTAACCCCCACAGCGGGTTGCAGCCCCAGGCGATAATGGCGAACCTGGCGCCAATCACTTCATCCAGCAGCGTCACCTGGCCGCCCTCAAGCGTCACTTTCGGCTGGATAAACATTTTGCCGACCGGTGAAGTCTTACTTTCGCCTTCGGCCAGCAGCGCGCCGTCGCGATACTGCGGCATCGGCTTGAATCGCATTTCGAGGAAGTAGCGTTTAACCGGCGGCAGGTAGTTGAGCAGCCACGAGATACCGTCGCGCACTGCGCCATGCCAGCGTTTCGTCGGCGCCAGGACATTACCGGCGGTAACCGACAGGTCAATCATCGCTTTGGCGTGATCCCGTCGCTCCTGCTGGTAGCTGTCCAGCAGCGAGTCCCCGGCTTTCCCGTTCACCACCAGCGCCAGTTTCCACGCCAGGTTGAACGCATCGCGCATGCCGCTGTTATAACCTTGCCCCTGCCAGACCGGCATGATGTGCGCGGCATCGCCCGCCAGCAGTACGCGGTCTACGCGAAAGCGTTCGGCGATGCGCGCGTTATGGGTATAAACACGCTGACGAATCAGCTCGACGCGATCCGGGTCCGGCAGCACCTTACTCAACAGCTGGCGCATATTGTCCGGTTCGCTAAGCTGGGCTTCGGTTTCGCCGGGCATCACCATAAATTCAAACCGCCTCACCCCGTGCGGCAGCGCGGCGGACACATACGGACGCACCGGATCGCAGCACAGATAAACATGCGGCGTCGCGAGCGGGTCGTTGGCGATATCGATCACGATCCACTGATTGGGCGCGGTTTTACCTTCAAAGGGAATATTCAGTGTGCGACGAATAAAACTTGCCCCGCCATCGCAGGCTACCAGCCAGTCGGCACGTACTGTTTCTCGCTCGCCATTGAGACCTTTTATATTCAGGGTGACGTTGTCACCATTCTGGGTAAAGGCTTCGACTTCACGGGAGAACAGGCAGCGTACATGCGGAAAACGCTTCAGGCCGTCGTACATCACCGCATCAACCTGCGGCTGAATAAAGGCATTCCGGCGCGACCAGCCAAACTCATCGGTCATCGGCTGAATATCGGCAAAGCAGCGCCCTTTCGGGGTAAGAAAGCGCATCGCGTGCCACGGTGTGGTGTGCGGCAGCACATTGTCCACCAGCCCCACCGCCTGCATCGCGCGCAGCGCCTCATCGTCAATACCGATGGCGCGGGGATAATCGATCAGCGATGCCAGCTTCTCAATCAACAGTACGCTGACCCCCATCTGCCCCAGGTAGTTGGCAATCATCAGGCCAACCGGACCCGCGCCGGCAATGGCAACCTGAGCAATATGCTGTACGGCAGGCTGGATATCAGGATTCGATGTTGTCATGTTCAGAACCTCACGCTTCGGACAAATTGCCGTCATTCGGACAATATCCGCCCGGCATTTTGTTAATTAAATGTGAATATATTTTTTATTGTGAGGTCAGTATAGGTTCGATGATTTGCGCTACAATCAAAACATCATCAGATGTGCACCAGGTGCACATAGTTGTTTAAATTGATTTTTGTTGAGGTAGCATGATCGAAAACTCATCGACGGATTACAAAACAGTGCGCGGATTAAGCCGCGGATTATTGTTATTAAATTTGTTAAATAAATTCGATGGAGGCGCGACGGTGAGCACGCTGGCCGAGTTTAGCGGTCTGCATCGCACCACCGTCAGACGACTACTGGAAACGCTACAGGAGGAGGGATATGTTCGCCGCAGCCGTTCCGATGACAGCTTTCGGTTAACGATCAAAGTTCGCCAGTTAAGCGAAGGATTTCGTGACGAACATTGGATTTCTGCCCTCGCCACCCCACTGCTTGGCGAGCTGTTGCGGGAAGTTTTGTGGCCCACCGACATCACCACCCTTGATGTCGATGCGATGGTGGTGCGCGAAACAACGCACCGGTTTAGTCGGCTCTCCTTTCACCGGGCGATGGTTGGCCGCCGTTTGCCTTTGCTGCTGACCGCGTCCGGATTAACCTGGCTGGCCTTCGCCCCACAGCATGAGCGAAACCCACTCATCGACATGCTGGCCGCACGCCCGGAAGCGGAGTATCAATTGGCCCGCGAACCGGAAAAGCTGGCGGCGATTCTTGAACGCACCCGGCAAAATGGTTATGGCGAAAACTTCCGCGGCTGGCAACAGGAAGAAAAAATCGCTGCCATTGCCGTGCCAATCCGCAGCCAGCAGCGGGTTATCGGCTGCCTGAATCTGGTGTATATGGCTAAAGCAATGACCATTGAGCAGGCTGCGCAAAAATACCTTGTCGCGTTGCAAAAAGTAGCCAGCCAGCTCGAAGAACGGATGGCTGACGAAGAAGTGTTTTACGAATAACCCGCATTTTGAAAGGGAAAAGCGCCGATAACCATTGCGCCTGACTTCGCTATATATTCTAATGCATAACGTTAATTCATTCGCTATCGAGTCACGCCATGTTCAAACACCCGCGCTTTTTGCTCACGCTGACGCTATTAAGCGCCAGTCTGTTCGTCAATTCGGCCTTTGCCGACCGAACCATTACCGACCAGATAGGCCGCCAGGTCACCCTTCCCGACCATGTCACCCGCGTCGTGGTACTCCAGCATCAGACCTTAAACCTGCTGGTACAGCTTAACGCCGCAGAGGATATCGTCGGCGTCCTGAGCAGCTGGAAAAAACAGCTCGGCCCGCAGTTTGCCCGCTTTATGCCGAACATTGAGAAACTGCCGACGCCGGGCGATCTGACCCAGGTCAACATCGAAAGCCTGCTGGCGCTGCGCCCGCAGGTGGTGTTCGTCGCTAACTATGCCCCGCAGGCGATGATCCAGCAGATTCAGAATGCCGGGATCCCGGTGGTGGCGATTTCGCTGCGCCAGGATGCCGCAGGCGAAAAAAACAAAATGAACCCGACGATGGTCAACGAAGAGCAGGCATACAATGAAGGCCTGAAAGAAGGTATCCGCCTGATCGGTACCGTCGTCGATCGTCAAAAACAGGCTGAAGATCTGATCAATTACACCTTCAGCGCGCGCGCAAAAGCCAACGCGCCGGTGGCCGATATCCCGGAAAACCAGCGGGTGCGCGTGTATATGGCTAACCCGGATCTCAACACCTATGGTTCCGGCAAATATACCGGGCTGATGATGAAGCACGCCGGAGCGTTAAATGTCGCCGCCGCCAGCGTAAAAGGCGCGCGTCAGGTCTCGCTGGAGCAAGTGCTGCAATGGAATCCGCAGGTCATTTTCGTCCAGGACCGTTACCCGAACGTAGTGAAACAGATACAAAACGATCCCCAGTGGCAGCGCATTGACGCGGTGAAAAATCACCGCGTGTGGCTGATGCCGGAATATGCCAAAGCCTGGGGCTACCCAATGCCGGAAGCGCTGGCGATCGGCGAACTGTGGATGGCGAAAAAACTCTACCCCTCACGCTATAACAACGTTGATGTCAATGCACAAGCGCAGGATTACTATCAGCGTTTCTATCGCGTGAAGTGGACACCGGATGCTCAGTAAGCGTCATCCAGCCCTGCTGCAATATACCCTCGCGCTGGCGACGCTGTTGATTGCCGTCGCCTCGATCGGTTTTGGCCAGTATCCCCTGAGCCTGACGGAAGTTCTGCGTCAGTTAGGGCATGCTTCCGCCACTGGCGATGTGACCGGGCAGATTGTCTGGTCGATCCGGTTGCCGAGAATCGTAATGGCGCTGCTGGCCGGCGGCGCGCTGGGGCTGTGCGGGGCCACGTTGCAGGGTGTATTCCAGAACCCGCTGGTGGACCCGCATATTATCGGCGTGACCTCCGGCTCCGCGTTTGGCGGCACGCTGGCGATTCTGCTGGGGCTCAATATCCCGCTGATGATGACGTCGACCTTTTTCTTCGGTCTTGCCGCGCTAATCCTGGTTTACCTGATTGCCGCACTGCAGGGACGGGAAAACACGCTGGCGCTGATTCTCTCGGGCATTATTCTCAGCGGTTTTTTTGCCGCGCTGGTAAGCCTGATGCAGTATCTCGCCGATACAGAAGAAACGCTGCCGAATATTGTCTTCTGGCTGCTCGGCAGTTTCGCCACGGCAAACTGGCACAAAGTGTTTATCATGGCGATTCCGCTAACCTGCGCAGCAGCGGTGCTCATTAAACTACGCTGGCGGATTAACCTGCTGGCGCTGGAAGACAAGGACGCACGCGGACTGGGGGTTTCCGTCACCGCCCTGCGTCGCGGCGTACTGGTGTGCTGCGCGGTTCTGGTCGCCGCTCAGGTCGCGGTGAGCGGCAGTATTGCGTGGGTCGGGCTGGTGATCCCACACCTGGCCCGGCTTCTGGCAGGCGCCGATCATCGGCGTCTTCTGCCAACCGCTTTCTGGCTCGGCGGCAGTTTTATGATTATTGTCGATGACCTTGCTCGTACGCTGACGCAGGCGGAAATTCCCATTGGTATTATTACCGCTCTGCTTGGCGCGCCGCTGTTTACCTGGTTGCTGGTACACTCCCGGCGCAGAGGCGCGCACGGATGACCACTTCTCTGCGTTTAACCGAATTACGCTACGGCCATCGTCAGCCATTATTTGCGCCGCTGAGCCTGCAATGCCGCGCCGGCGAGACCTGGGCGGTACTCGGCGCTAACGGGCGCGGTAAAAGCACCCTGCTTGATACCCTGACCGGGGTACTGACGCCGCTCGGCGGTCAGTTTGCCAGCCAGGGCGGTATCGCAATGGTGCCGCAGTCATTTCGTCCGGCTTTCAGCTGGCAGGTACGCGATGTGGTGCTGATGGGACGGGCACGCCACGTTAATCTGTTTGCGCAGCCTTCAGCGGAAGATGAGCGCCGGGTACAGGAGGCGCTGGCGCAACTGGGGATCGCGCCGCTGGCCAGCAAAGTATTTCGCTCCCTTTCCGGTGGACAGCAGCAGCTGGTGATGATCGCCCGGGCGCTGGTGGGCGCCAGCCAGAATGTGTTACTGGATGAACCTTGCTCAGCGCTGGATCTCGCCAACCAGCAGGTGGTATTGCAGTTGATTAGCGACCTTGCCCATCGCCACAAACGCACCGTGCTCTTTACCACTCACGATCCGACCCATGCTCTGCAGGTGGCAAGCCACACTCTGCTCCTGCTGCCGAACCTTCAGTGGCTGGCGGGAAAATCAACAGACGTGCTGACGGAAGAGAATCTTCAGCATGCCTATGGTTTGCCGGTACATAAAATCAATCATCCCGGCTCGGCGGTACCGCTGCTGGCTCCTCTGTTTACGATTCGTCGTTGATGCCCAAAAACCCCGCGTTTTTCAGATAGCGCTGGCCCTCGGTACTGAGGATAAAACGGCACAGCTGCCGGGCACCGGCGCAGGGGTCAATTTGCGTCAGGTGATAGTCGCAGCAAATATTCCACGGCGCAGGGATGACCAGCATGCGCAGGTCGTCATACGCCGTCATCTGCATGGCATAATGCGCATAGCCGATAAACAGATCGGTTACGTTTTCATGAAGCAGCCATGCCCCGGCGATTTCTCCCGCAGGCACCCGCAAAGAGTCTCGTCCGCCAACCAGTTGCTGCGCGCGGGCCATCATGGCGGCGCCAGTGCCGGGACAACGCGCATCAATACGAGAAAAAAGCTGCCAGGTGTAATCGCCGGATGGATCGCAGCCGGGCGTGGAGGTGGCAAGACGCAATCCGGGATCGCTGAGCAGCGCCAGCCAGTCCCGCGCTTCAGTGTCCGCGCCACGGCGGGCGGTCAGCATCAGTTGGTTACGGGCGAACAACTGGCACTCTCCGGCCAGCCCGGCCTGGCGCAGCGCCTGCGGATGCTGGCGATTAGCCGAAGCAAATACAGAGCATGGCTCCCCGGCCTCGATACGCTCACGCAGCAGGCCTGCCGGGCCAAATTGCGCTTCGACCGTTATCCCACACTGTTGTTGAAAACGCGCCAGCAGCGGAAGGAACGCGCTTTTCAGGCTCCCCGCCGCTAACAGCCTTAAAGAGGTTGTCATAAGCACCCATCGCTATATTCCAGAAAATATAGCGATATATTAACCGGGTTCAGGTTGTTTCAGCAGCCAATTTCCACAAACGGAGGAAATCATCACGGCTTCTCCGACAAACGCATCGCCGACAGGCGCACCGCCGCGTTTACCGCGCCATATGCCGCATAACCTTTGCGTCGCTCGATTAACTCGAAGAAAAAACGACCGGATGAGAATGGACGAGTGTAGAGGTGCAGGAACTCACCGCCGCTATCGTCGCGATCGTAGAGAATGTGCAGACGTTTTAGCTGGTTAATGCAGTCTTTGTCGCCAAAACGAGCCAGCAGATCCTCGTAATAGTTCGCCGGGATCGGTAGCGCGTTCACGGAGACCTGCGGCACGTGTTCAAGCGTGTCGGGTAAATCGTGGCAGGCAAAAGCCGCATGCTGTAAACCGGCTCCCTGATAGCAGGCCACCGAGCGGGCGATCTGAGTCGCGCGGCTTTGTGAAATATTTAACGCCAGGCGAATATCCCCCTGTGGGCTGCGCACTGCCAGGCTGCGCACCAGCCCGTAGGGATCCGGCAGCGTCTGTTCATGCTCAAGGGTGAAACCGAATACGGTACGGAAAAAGATAATCCAGTTATCGCGGCTGTCCGCTTCCATGCCAAGCGCCAGGTGGTCAATGCCACAATAATCCTCACGCAGGGTGAGATCCGTTCGCAGATGAAAATCGCGAGCGTAAATATCCTCGCCCGTTTCAATCAGGTAAATCAGACTGCCGTCCGGGGCGCAAATCGCCGGGATTGAGCTTTCATTTGGCCCGGCATCCCCCTGCCAGGTGGCGTAACCGTAGGCGCGGGCGCGCGCCACGATCGTGCTGCTGTGGCTGACGCGCAGCGCCATGGCGCAGAGTGAGACCCCGTGCCGCTGGTAAAAATGGTCGGCCCAACTGTGAGGCTGGGCGTTGACCACCACCCGAGCCCCGCCATTGCGCCAGAGGGAGACGCATTTAGAACGATGCGTCCCCTCCTCGGCAAATCCCAGTTGCGCCAGCCTTTGTCCCAGTTCGTTAGCTTCCGCGGAACCGGCGGTAAATTCAATAAACGCCAGCCCGGCATAAACGGGGAGTTCAGCCAGGCTAAACAGCGGCGCGTCACTCTGCGGTAACCGCTGGCGGGTCTGCTCTTCCAGCCACAACAGCGAGCGATAGCCGTCTTTCGCCGTCGCGCCGTTGGGCGATCCGCGAAAGCTGTCGTTGAAAATCTCCAGCGACCACGGGCCGCGATAGCCGCAGCGGGTCAGCTCGCAGGCAAAATCCACCAGCGGCAGTTGTCCCTGCCCTGGAAAACAGCGGAAATGCCGACTCCATTCCAGGATATCCATTTTCATCCGCGGCGCATCGGCCATCTGCACAAAAGTGATTTTCTCCACCGGGACTTCCGTCAGCCGCTGAAGCGTGTCGCCCCGCGCCAGAACATGGAAACTGTCGAGGACAATTCCCAGCGCCGGACTGTTGACGCTTTTAACCCGCTCCCAGGCCTGATGCCAGCGGTTGACGTGCGTGCCCCAGGCCAGCGCCTCGTAGCCGATGGCGATGCCCTCGCGCTCTGCCAGTTCAGCCAGAGCGCGTAAATCCGCCACCTGCAGTTCAACATCCGCAGAACAATCCGGCTGGACATTACTGCACAGCAACATCGTGTCACAGCCCAGCTCATGCATCAGCGCGAATTTGCGCCTGGCCCGTTCCATATTCGCCGCAAACTGGTCGCGGCTGGCGCCTTCAAAATCACGAAAGGGTTGAAAAAGCGTGATTTTTAGCCCTAAATCAGCCACCTGATGACGGATATCTGCCGGCGTGCCGGTATAATAGAGCAGATCGTTTTCAAAGATTTCAACGCCCTGATAGCCTGCCGCAGCAATCGCGTGCAGCTTTTCAGGTAACGTACCGGAGATCGAGACGGTCGCGATGGAGCGCAGCATACGTATCCTCGTGTCATTATCAGCGCTAAGATCTGAATAAGATCTGAATATGTATCATTTGGTTCAATTGCGCCATGATGGGTTGCGACATTGCGACCACTATGCCTATTTTTTCAGCTTAAGAACTCAGAAAAGGAGCCGTTATGCCCCCCGTTGCTCATGATGATGCACTCTCCCTGAAAGAGAAGATCTTCGCGGCCGCCATTACCGTATTCGCCGGGCATGGCGTGTCGGGCGCGAGACTGGAACAGATCGCCACCGAGGCGCAAACCACCAAGCGTATGGTGGTCTATTACTTCAAAACTAAAGAACAGCTTTATCTGGCGGTATTACAACATGTCTACGCGCGGATCCGCGAAACGGAGCAGCAGCTTGGTCTGGAAAATGTGCCGCCGGTCGAAGCGCTGGTACAACTGGTGAAGTGGAGCGTGCGCTTTCACGCCACGCACGCCGATTTTATTCGCGTGATTTGTATGGAAAACATGCAGCGCGGCAAGTGGCTGAAAAAATCCGGTCAACTGAAACCATTAAACCGCACCGCCCTGTCGATTCTCGAAGATATTCTGCAGCGCGGCCAGCAGCAGGGAATATTTCAGGCGGGGCTGGAAGCGCGCGATGTTCACCGGTTGATCAGCAGCGTGAGTTTTTACCAGGTATCAAATTTTTATACCTTCAGCAGCCTGTTTATGGACGATCCGTTACCAGAAATTGACGACGAAGCGATGATTGAACACCACAGCGATATTGCGGTAAAAGCGGTGATTCGTTTCGTCATTTCCTGATCTGCGGCACAACGCAGGCGCGGTCAGTTCCCCGAAAGGGCGTCGACCACTTTTTCCATCGCTTCCCGGGTCAGCGCGGAGCGCTGGACTTTCAGGTTTGCGAGGGCCGTTCGCACCACGCCCGCAATGACAATATGTTTCGGTTCCTGACCCAGATCGCGCATTTCCAGCACCACTTTGCCGACTACGCGACACATTTCCTGGTACAGTTCATCGTCTTTGGCTTTATTTCCCATGCAAGTTAACCCACAAATTTTCATTACCAATCAATTCATTATTGATATATTTCCCGACAAAATCAAACCAGCGTGGTATTTGTGGGTCAGAGAGCGATTTTTTCAGTGAAACTTGTAAATAAACCTCGTTTTCCACACCATTTATGTTATCAGTCGCTGAAAAAATGTGTTGCGAATATTCATTAAATTAGTTTGCATATTGTTAAGTATATGACTATAGAAATGAAACATGGTTTTCATTTTCTTTTTGCTTTGGGCAACGTATAATGCCGACAAATACTTATTGAATGGTTTCAGCGCATTGGATTGCATAACTCAACGCATAACAAATCGCCTCTTTTCATGGGCTGAACCGCCAGCACACATTCTTCTGCACGCTCTTATGTTGTCGCCTATCCTTAGAGCGTGGCATCGCAACTTTCGTAAACCCGGTTTAACTCTGTGGCAGTTCGCCCGCGGAGTGAGATTCCTCCATCCTTATCCTTCACAACTTAAAGATTGAACTGTCATGAAAAAGACCAAAATTGTTTGTACCATCGGTCCGAAAACTGAATCTGAAGAGATGCTGACCAAAATGCTGGACGCAGGCATGAACGTTATGCGTCTCAACTTCTCCCACGGTGACTACGCTGAACACGGGCAACGCATCCAGAATCTGCGCAATGTGATGAGCAACACCGGCAAAAAAGCCGCTATCCTGTTGGATACCAAAGGGCCAGAGATTCGTACGATTAAGCTGGAAGGCGGCAACGACGTCTCCCTGAAAGCCGGCCAGACATTCACCTTCACCACCGATAAATCCGTTGTGGGTAATAACGAAATCGTTGCGGTGACCTATGAAGGCTTCACCAGCGACCTGAGCGTCGGCAACACCGTACTGGTGGACGATGGTCTGATCGGGATGGAAGTCACCGCGATCGAAGGTAACAAAGTGGTTTGTAAGGTGCTGAATAACGGCGATCTTGGCGAAAACAAAGGGGTCAACCTGCCGGGCGTGTCTATCGCGCTGCCAGCGCTGGCGGAAAAAGACAAACAGGACCTGATCTTCGGTTGTGAACAAGGCGTTGACTTCGTCGCGGCCTCCTTTATCCGCAAACGTTCTGACGTGGTTGAAATCCGTGAGCACCTGAAAGCCCATGGCGGTGAAAGGATTCAGATCATCTCTAAGATTGAAAACCAGGAAGGCCTGAATAACTTCGACGAAATCCTTGAGGCTTCTGACGGCATTATGGTCGCGCGTGGTGACCTGGGCGTTGAAATCCCGGTTGAAGAAGTTATTTTTGCCCAGAAGATGATGATCGAAAAATGTATTCGCGCGCGTAAAGTGGTTATCACCGCGACGCAGATGCTGGATTCCATGATCAAAAACCCGCGTCCGACCCGCGCGGAAGCAGGCGACGTTGCGAACGCTATCCTCGACGGCACCGATGCTGTAATGCTGTCCGGTGAATCCGCAAAAGGTAAATATCCGCTGGAAGCCGTCACCATCATGGCGACCATCTGTGAACGTACCGACCGCGTCATGACCAGCCGTCTGGAGTACAACAACGACAACCGCAAGCTGCGTATCACCGAAGCGGTTTGCCGCGGCGCCGTCGAAACGGCGGAAAAACTGGAAGCGCCGCTGATTGTCGTGGCAACCCAGGGGGGCAAATCCGCCCGCGCCGTACGTAAATACTTCCCGGATGCCACCATCCTGGCCCTGACCACCAACGAAACCACCGCCCGTCAACTGGTACTGAGTAAAGGCGTTGTCGCTCAGTTGGTTAAAGAGATCTCTTCCACTGACGCGTTCTATATTCAGGGCAAAGAACTGGCGCTGCAAAGTGGCCTGGCGCGTAAAGGCGATGTGGTGGTTATGGTCTCCGGCGCATTAGTTCCGAGTGGCACCACCAATACCGCATCCGTGCACGTGCTGTAATAATTTACAGGTTAATTAACCTTACCTTTAAAAGCGCCTCTTAGGGGCGCTTTTTTTATTCCAGTACTAGACACTGCTAATAAAAATGCAAATCGAATTTTACTATTTAATGCGAGATTATCTAAGATGAATCCGATGGAAGCATGCTGTTTTCACTCGCCTTTTTCACCTCTCGCGAAAATTTCGATGCTTCTTTGAGCGAACGATCAAAAATAAGTGTGTTCCAGTAAAAAAATATTCTCATCACAAAAAAGTTTGTGTAATACTTGTAACGCTACATGGAGATTAACTCAATCTAGAGGGTATTAATAATGAATCGTACTAAACTGGTACTGGGCGCAGTAATCCTGGGTTCTACTCTGCTGGCTGGTTGCTCCAGCAACGCTAAAATCGATCAGCTGTCTTCTGACGTTCAGACTCTGAACGCTAAAGTTGACCAGCTGAGCAACGACGTGAACGCAATGCGTTCCGACGTTCAGGCTGCTAAAGACGACGCAGCTCGCGCTAACCAGCGTCTGGACAACCAGGCTACTAAATACCGTAAGTAATAGTACCTGTGTAACAGAAATGGCGCACAATGTGCGCCATTTTTTATTTCTGTATCACCCGCTTACTGGGTTCTTTTCGCCCCATCATCCGGCCTGTTTTGCACAGACAGCATCGATGTCGCGTTGCCCTCGCTCGATACCACCACCGGATAACCTGCCCGTCTGTTCAGCGCGCGTTTCAGCCGCGCCTCATCGACAGATTTATCGTCAGCAAACTGATGAAACGACGCAGAGAGCGTATAGGCCATCGTCTGGGTGTTCTTTCCCTCATCCGGCGTCAGCGGCCTGTGAACTTCAACATAGCGCTTACCATCCGGCTCTACGGCGAATTTCACCGGCTGGTTAATCACCCGCACCGGCGTCCCGCTCCTCACCTGACTGAACAGAGACTGAATATCCGCCGCATTCATACGCATGCAGCCGGAACTGACGCGCAAGCCGACGCTGTCCGGCGCATTAGTGCCATGAATGAGATATTCGCCGTTGCCGTACGCCAGACGCAATGCAAAACGCCCTAACGGGTTATTTGGCCCGGCAGGGACTACCGGCGGCAAGGTAATGCCCTTCTCAAGAGAGCGCGCGCGAATACCCGCCGTCGGCGTCCAGGTCGGGTTAGGGATTTTCTGCCCGATGCGGGTCGTCATCTCCGGTGTTTCCAGCCCCTGCTGACCAATGCCCAGCGGATACACCTGCACCTGATTCATGCCCGGTGGAAAGTAGTAAAGACGCAGTTCAGCGAGGTTGACGACGATCCCCTCACGCGGCACGTCGGGCAGCAGCATTTGCGAGGGAATCAGTACCCTGGTGCCGGGCTCAGGATACACCGGCGCAATGGTATTATTCGCTTCGAGGATCAGCATCGCCGCCGTATCAAAACGACGGGCGATCGCCTGCAGATTACGGTCTCCCTCCTGTACCGTCCAGGTCTGGTTCTCACCGATTAGACGGCTGTTAGCGGGAGGAAGCGGATAATCAACGGCCCAGGCCGCGTGTGACGCACTGAAGGCGCTCAGAAGAGCCGTAGTGATGAGAAACGCGCGTTTCATACTCAGATTCCTTCTTTGCTGATAAAACGCAAACCTGTTATACACGCCGACAGCCCCTCTCCCGACGCGCATAACAGAATGATATCTACTGTTTTATTCTAGCTAAGATTTTCCGCTTTCGCGCGAATTGCGCGGATCATGGCTTCCAGCCCTTGCGATCGCGAGGGGGTAAGATGCTGTGTCAGGGCCATTTTTTCAAACCACGGGCGCACATCAAACGCGGTGATATCTTTAGCCGTCATCCGGTCATAAAGGATAAACACCACCGCAATAAGCCCCTTGACGATCGCCGCGTCGCTGTCGCCGCGAAGCACAATGGCGCCGCTCTCATCCTGCGTCATCACGATCCACACCTGGCTCTGGCAGCCCTGGATGATGTTCTGTGCGATATGTTCCTCCGGGCCAAGCGGCGCCAGACGCTGGCCCAGTTCAATAATATAGAGATACTTCTCTTCCCAGTTCGCGCAACGGCTAAAGTTGCGCAGCAGTTTATCTCTGTCCGGTAACGCCGCCATGGTTGCTTCCTTTAGCTTAATAATTTGTGGATCCGCTGTAGCCCCGTCACCAGCCGATCCACCTCTTCCATTGTATTGTACATCGCCAGCGATGCCCGACACATAGCCGGTACCCCGTAGAATGCCATCAACGGCATGGCGCAATGGTGGCCGGTGCGGACGGCAATACCATAATTATCCAGGAAGCTGCCGACATCGTAGGCATGATGCTTGCCAAGATTAAAGGCTATCACCCCCAGGCGCTGTTGCGGACCGTAGAGGATCAGGTCCGGCACGTTCGCCAGCGCCTGCAGGGCATAGCGCATCATCGTTTGTTCATATTCCGCAATATGGGTAAGCCCCAGCGCGCTGACGTAATCCAGCGCCGCCCCAAAAGCGATAATACCGCCGGTATTGGGCGTCCCCGCCTCAAAACGCCACGGCGCTTTAGCCCATGTGGTGCCCTCCGTCAGACTGACGGTCGCGATCATCGAACCGCCTCCCTCCCACGGCGGCATATCCTGTAATATCGCCTGTTTAACGTAGAGCACGCCAATCCCGGTCGGGCCATACAGTTTGTGTGCGGAAAACGCGTAGAAATCACACGCCAGAGCCTGGACATCCACCGGGTGATGCATCACCGCCTGCGCACCATCCACCAGCACTTTAGCCCCATGCTGATGGGCTAACGTAATCAAGGCGGCGATCGGGTTTTCAGTACCCAGCACGTTGGAAACCTGGGTGATGGCCAGCAGGCGGGTCCGCTCGTCAAACAGCCCGGGGATCGCATCCAGCTGCAAGGTGCCGTCCTGATTGAGCGGTATCACCCGCAGTTCAGCGCCGACTCTGGCGCACAGCATCTGCCACGGGACGATATTGGCGTGGTGCTCCATGGCGCTGACGATGATATTGTCGCCCGCGCCAACGTTGGCGTTACCCCAGCTGTTCGCCACCAGGTTAATCCCTTCTGTGGTGCCACGAACGAACACCAGTTCTTCCGCCGATCGCGCATTAAGGAAGGTCGCCGCCTGCTGGCGCACCTTTTCCATCCGCGCCGTGGCTTCCGCGCTAAGGGTATGAATACCGCGATGTACCGCCGCATAGCCGTGGCGATAAAATTCCGCCTCGGCGTTGATTACCGCTTCCGGTTTCTGCGCGCTGGCGGCGCTATCAAGGTAGGCCAGAGTCTGGCCGTTAACCTCGCGATTCAGTACCGGAAAATCCGCGCGCACCCGTTCCACAGAAAATGTCATGCTTTACCTCCTGGCAAACGCTGGCCGATACGCGCCAGTATCTGTTGCCTGAGCGCCTCATCGCCGATCGCTTCCGTTAGCTCGGCGGCAAAGGCGTAGAGAATCATCTGCTGCGCCGCCTGCTGCGTAATGCCGCGTGAACGCAGGTAAAACAGCTGTTCGTCATCTATGCGTCCAATGGTCGCGCCATGGCTGCACTTAACATCATCGGCATAAATCTCCAGCTGCGGTTTCGTATCCACTTCCGACAAGCGTCCGAGCAGCAGATTGTTATTGGTCATCTGACCATCGGTTTTAATCGCATGCTGCGCGACATTAATCAGCCCATTGAACACCGCCCGTCCTTTGTCATTGACGATGGTTTTGTGCAACTGACGGCTGTTGCAGTACCCCACTTTGTGATCGAGCCAGGTACGGCTATCGCAGACTTCGTTATTCACCGGCATCGCCAGCGAGTTAATACGCAGGTTGCTGTTTTCACCATTCAGTTGCGCGCTGGTGTTGTGACGCAGCACCGCGCCGCCAAGCAGGAAACTGCTGCTGAAAGCGGAGGCGTCGCGCCCCAGCGCCAGATCGTTATGGGCAAAGTGGTAGCTCTGCGCATTCTCAAACGCCAGCTTGATATGCTGGAGGTGGGCGTTATCCGCCACCGTCATGGTCAGCCGTGCGCCGGTAAAGTGCCGTTGCTCATTAAGGCTCAAATAGTGTTCGATAATGGTCGCTTCTGCGCCGCTCTCCAGTTCCAGATGGTGGCGGTAGTGAACGGTATTCATCTCATCGCCCGCCAGACCGCGCGTGAGATGCATGATAAGCAGTGGTTTTTCCGGGCGCTGATTGCGTTTGACGCGGATGCGGGTAACCGTCTGCGCCAGGCTTTCGGTCAGATGGAGAAAGACCTCCGGCTGGAGGGCATCCGGCAGCGACTGACGCTGGTTGTCAATCTTAACTTCGTAGCCGCTTGCCGCCAGATCGTCACTCAGACTTTCACTGAACTGACCGTCGACAAACACCAGACGCCAGGCATCAATAGCCAGCGCCAGCGCGTCGCGCTGGTTTATCGTCAGCGCCTGCGGCGGGGCGGTCACAAAGGTCTGGTTAAACAAGGCGTCCAGCGGCGTATATTTCCAGTTTTCCTGCTTACGCGTTGGCAGGCCCAGCCGTAACAATTGTTGCAGGTGCTGATGCGCTTGCGGACTGCGCCGTTCGCTCTGAGCTTCAAACAGATGATGCCACTGTTGCAGCGCGTTACTGCTGTTCGGTAAGCCAGCCATAACCCTGCTCCTCCAGTTGTTTGACCAGAGTAAAATCGCCGGATTTCACAATCCGCCCCTGGTACAGCACGTGGACATAATCCGGCTTGATATAGTCAAGAATGCGCTGATAGTGGGTGACGATAATAAACGCGCGCTTGCCATCGCGCAGGGAGTTAACGCCCTCAGAGACAATCTTCAGCGCGTCGATATCCAGCCCGGAGTCTGACTCATCCAGAATACACAGTTCAGGCTCAAGCACCGCCATCTGCAGGATATCGTTACGTTTTTTCTCGCCGCCGGAGAAGCCAACGTTGACCGAGCGGGTCAGCAGATCCTCCGGCATTTTCAACAGTTTAATTTTCTCTTCCATCAGGTCCTGGAAGTCAAAACGGTCAAGCTGCTCCTGCCCGCGGTAGCTGCGCACGGCGTTGAGCGCGGTTTGCAGGAAAAACTGATTGCTGACGCCGGGAATTTCCACCGGATACTGGAAAGCCATAAAGATACCTTCGCCCGCACGATCTTCAGGGGCCAGTTCCAGCAGATCCTTACCATTAAACGCAATGCTACCGCCGGTGACTTCATAGTCTTCACGTCCGGCGAGCGTCGCGGACAGCGTACTTTTCCCGGAACCGTTCGGCCCCATAATGGCATGCACTTCGCCGGGGCGAACCTCCAGGTTGAGTCCACGCAGGATCGCTTTCTCTTCGACGGCAACCTGCAGGTTTTTAATACTTAACATGTCTATTCCTTAATTCGAATGTCTGATTCATCTGGCGTAATCGTTGCAGCCAGTTTGGGTGCGGACAGCGCGGAGAAACCGGAACGTACACAAAGTACTTGAGGATTTCGAGCACTGCCCAGGCCCAAAATGGCAAGTTAAGATAGCCAGATGGACCAGACTTTTAACCGACGCTGTGTTCAAGACTAATCGCCAGCAATTTTTGCGCTTCCACGGCAAATTCCAGCGGCAGTTCGGAGAAAACGTCCTTACAGAATCCGTTGACGATCATTGAAATCGCATCATCTTCACTGATCCCTCGCTGCAGGCAGTAAAACAGCTGGTCTTCGCCGATGCGCGACGTGGTGGCTTCATGCTCCAGTTGCGCGCTGTTATTGCGACATTCCACGTACGGGAAGGTATGTGCCCCACAGTCCGGGCCAATCAACATGGAGTCGCATTGGGTGAAGTTACGGGCGTTGGTTGCCGTCGGCATGATTTTCACCAGCCCGCGATAGCTGTTCTGGCTGTGACCGGCCGAAATTCCCTTCGAGATAATCGTCGACCGGGTGTTTTTGCCGATATGGATCATCTTGGTGCCGGTATCCGCCTGCTGGTGGCCGCTGGTCAGCGCCACCGAGAAGAATTCGCCGATTGAATTATCGCCACGCAGAATACAGCTCGGATATTTCCAGGTGATCGCCGAGCCGGTTTCCGACTGAGTCCAGGACATTTTGCTGTTTTCGCCTTCACACAGGGCACGCTTGGTGACGAAGTTAAGGATGCCGCCGGTATTGTTGTCGCCGGGGAACCAGTTCTGCACCGTGGAGTATTTCACCTCGGCGTCTTTATGAATAATGACTTCGACCACCGCCGCGTGTAGCTGGTAGCTGTCGCGTACCGGTGCCGAGCAGCCCTCGATGTAGCTGACGTAGCTGCCTTCATCGGCGACCAGGATCGTGCGCTCGAACTGACCCGTCTTTTCGGCGTTGATACGAAAGTAGGTCGACAACTCCATCGGACAGCGCACGCCTTTTGGCACATAGATGAAGGTGCCATCGGACGCTACGGCCGCGTTAAGGGCGGCAAAGAAGTTATCGTTGCCGGGCACCACGGTGCCAAGATATTTTTTTACCAGCTCGGGATGATCGTGGATTGCTTCGCCGAATGAGCAGAAAATAATCCCCTGCTCCGCCAGTTTTTGGCGATAGGTGGTCGCCACAGAGACCGAGTCAAAAATGGCGTCAACGGCCACTTCCCGTCCCTCACGTACCGGCACACCGAGCTGGTTAAATGCCGCCTCCACTTCACTGGTCAGGAACGCGCTGGCGCCGGTTTGCTGCACGGCGCCCGGTTCAGAGGCGCAGGTGTCGTCGCAGTTGCCACAGGAAGGCGCTGAGTAATAGCTGTAATCCTGATAGTTCAGCGTGTCATAGTGCGCTTTTAACCAGTGCGGCTCTTCCATCGCCTGCCAGGCCTTAAACGCATTAAGACGAAACGCCAGCATCCATTCCGGTTCATTGCGGCGTGCAGAAATCGCCCGAACCACCTCTTCATTTATGCCTTTCGCCAGCTCGTCGGTCTGTAGCTGCGTGAAAAAGCCTTCTTTATAGTTGAGTGGCCCGCCGCCCCAGGTTTTGACATCGTCAGTTGCTTCAGTATTACGAGACATAGTTACTCCGCCTGAACGCCAAAACTCTCACCGCAGCCGCATTCGTGCTGCGCTTTCGGGTTATGATATTTAAAGATGTGATTTAAGCCCTCGCGGACATAATCAATTTCGGTGCCATCGATAAACGGCATCGCCTGCAGCGGCGCCCAGAGCTTCGCGCCGTCTCGCTCAAACAACAGGTCATCTTTCGCCGGTTCGGCGATTAATTCGAGAACATAGCCAAAACCGGCGCAGCCGCTGGTTTTAACGCTCAGACGCAACCCTCGCATATCTGGCTGTTTGCGGATCAGATCGCAAATATGGGCCGCCGCCGACGATGTCATCGTCAGGCCGCGCCAGCTAAAATCATCGGGGTTAAACGTTCCTGCATGTGAATCCATCGCTCTACCTCATAGGTTGACGCCCTCAGGGCATCTCATTATGGTAGTGATAATGATTATCACTTCAACCCATTCAAAGAAGGGGTATTCCCCCCACAGGTCTCATTTTTGTCCTTTTTATAAGCATAGACCCTGTTCTTCGCCTTTTCAGTCCACATGCTTTTATTTTAATTTACTGAAAAATAAATAGTTATTTACCAGGTAACGGAGAGATATCAGGCAATGACAAAGATGCATCGAAAATACCGATTTATAAAATAGGCAGCAGAAAAGACGGGTTTTCATCCACTTATCGGGTATTCAATAGACACTGGCGGGAAATCAAAGACATTCCAGACGCTTTTAATGGTCAAGGTGAGTAAGGTAGCAACAGCCCATGGGTTGGCTGTAATCGTGATGCGTTATCTCCGGGGCTGGTCAATGCCAGCTAGTATCTTACCCCTGCACGCTGCTCCGGCGCGTTTTGCTGCATGAGTTATGTCATCAAAAAGCGATTTCCCCATCGGTACGACGGGGAAGACGTTGTTCTCATCACGCGACTGATGAGATACAGGTGATATTGATGAACCGCTCCGCCGCTCGCAGCGCCTGCGCATTAACGCTCCCCCGGAAACGGTATTCCTCGTTCAGCGCGCTTTATACTGCTCTCGTCCCCACTGCAGTGCTGTATTAAGCAAGGTTTCCAGCACGCGCTGCATCTGCCCGGCTTTCTCAGTTATATAGGCAAAGCTCTCTTCATCCATATAGCAGCATTGCGCCATTTCCAGTTGCACCGCATGAATATGGTTATCAGGATCGCCGTAATGGCGGGTGATATACCCTCCTTTAAAGCGGCCATTGAGAACCCTGCTGTAGTGCGGGAAACGGTCACAGCTTGCCAGCAGTGCGTCGCTGAGCGGCAGAGCGCAGCTGAGTCCATCAGCGGTGCCGAAGTTCAGATCCGGCAGACGTCCCTCAAACAGACGCGGTACGACCGATTTGATCGAATGCGCGTCCCAGAGTAGCGCATAGCCGAATTTCTCCCGCAGCCGCGCCAGTTCATCCGCGAGCGCCTGATGATAGGGCCGCCAGACATTCTCCAGAATCGCGGCCTTCGTCGCTTCATCCGGCTCATCGCCAGGATGAAAAAGCGCTTCGCCGTCAAAAAAGATGTCCGTAAACAGGCCCGTTGTCGCCGTACTGTAAAGCGGTTTGTCATCCGCCGGGCGATTAAGATCCACAACATAGCGGGAATAGCGCGCGCACAGGGTGCTGGCCCCCATGTCAGCGATGGTCTGATAGAGCAAGGGAATATGCCAGTCAGTATCTTCCAGACGCTGCGCTCGGGGGGTGAGGCCGCGCGAGACTTCGGGAGTTAATAACGTTCCCGCATGGGGCATACTGACCAGTAACGGCAGATTTCCCTGCCGTAAATCAAACGCCTTAATCACGATATACCTCCTTACCTTGATAAATGACTTGTTTTGTCAGCGTGCCCCCCAGCCAGTAACTCAGTTCCGACGGATGGGCGATATCCCATACCACAAAACTGGCCTCTTTTCCGGCTTCCAGAGATCCGCACTTCCGCTCCAGCCCCAGCGCCTTCGCGCCATTTATCGTGACGCCGGCCAGCGCCTCTTCCGGCGTCATACGGAACAGCGTACAGGCCATATTCATCATCAGACGCAGAGACAATACTGGCGAGGTTCCAGGATTTAAATCACTGGCAAGGGCCACGGGAACCTGATACTGGCGCAGTAATGCTACCGGCGGTAGCTGCTTTTCTCGCAGGAAGTAATAGGCGCCAGGCAACAGCACAGCAACCGTACCCTGACGGGCCATCACCGCAATATCTTCCTCACATAAATACTCCAGATGATCCGCCGACAGCGCCTGGTAACGCGCAGCCAGCGCCGCGCCATGCTGCAGTGATAGCTGTTCGGCATGGAGCTTCACCGGCAGGCCCAACTGACGGGAGGCCTGAAATACCCGCTCCACCTGGGATGGCGAAAATGCCAGGTGTTCGCAGAATGCGTCCACCGCATCCACCAGCCCTTCCTGATGCAGCTCCGGCAGCAGTTGCTCGCAGATATAGTCAATCCAGGCATCCGCACGCCCCTGATATTCTACGGGCACCGCATGGGCCGCCAGGCAGGTGCTGCGCAGGGTTAGCGGCAGAGCATCGCCTAACTGGCGAATAACCCGCAGCATTTTGCGTTCGTTAGCCAGATCCAGACCATAGCCTGATTTGATCTCAAGGGTCGTTACGCCATCCTGACACAGCGCTTTAAGACGCGGCAGTGCGCTGTCAAACAGTTGCTTTTCACTGGCTTGCCGTGTGGCATTCACCGTACTGGCGATCCCCCCGCCAGCGGCGGCGATCTCCGCATAGCTTGCGCCGGTGAGGCGCATTTCGAATTCCCGCGCCCGATTACCGCCGAAGACCGCATGACTGTGACAATCGACCATGCCCGGCGTCACCACCCGCCCCTGTAAATCAATCCGCTGCGCGACGGGAACATCAGGCCGATCTTCCCGATTGCCAACCCAGAAAATCTCCGCGTCATGCGTCAGCATCGCGCCATCGTCAAGCAACTGATAATGACCGCCAGCCATGGTGGCAATACGGCAATGGTGCCAAAGAGTATACATAACGTTCTCCTTAACGGCTGATGGCGGTGTCGGCCGCCGCCGGGGCGGACTGAACTTTGCGCAGGATGTAGTAGAGCGTCGCGGGCAGCGCCAGCCCGACTATCCACGAGATATCAATACCGCCAAGCATTTTCACAAACGGGCCGGAATAGAACCCGCTATCAATAAATGGTGTCTGTACAACCACGCCAAAAAGATAAACCCCAATTCCCGTCGCGTTCCACGCCTGGTACTTCCCGTTCGCATCATTCAGCGCCTCCAGATCTATTGTCTGGTGGTTAAAGAAATAGTAATCAACCAGGTTAACCGCGCTCCACGGCGTAAAGAAGGTCAGCAGGAATAACAGGAAAGATTTAAACGCCGGCAGGAAAGCGTGCTGCCCCACAATCGCGACACCGGTCGCCAGGGCGATAATGACTGCCAGCACCAGCAGACGCGCCCGCTGGCTCACATGCGATCGCTGCTTCCCGCAGCTGTAAACCGTCGCCAGACACATCAGGCTACCGTAGGCATTCAGGGTATTAATGGTCAATTTGCCAAACGCGATACTCAGATACAGCAGCGTGGCAATCACGCCGACACCCCCCAGGCCAACAATATAGTCCACTTCATGGCCGACCAGCTTTCCCTGAGAGAGCGCGGCAGCCAGCACCCCGACGGTCATGGCGATTTGCGCGCCAATCACTGACCCACTTCCGACAGCGCAAAATACTTTTCCGGGCGAAGTGCTTCGCGGCAGATAGCGAGAATAATCGGCGACATAGGGACCAAAAGTGATCTGCCAGGAGGCAGCAAGACCCGTGGCGGTCAAAAACGTGCTCCAGCTAAAAGGTCGGATACTCAGCAGGTCGCCAATTGCCGAAGAGGTGCTGATTTTACACAGCAAATAGATAAACGCGATAATTCCCACCAGACTCGCCAGCTTACCTAACAGGTGGATCAAGCGATAGCCGATATAAGCGATAACCAGCGTAGCGGCGGCAAAAAGCAGAATACCGCCGGTTTCCGACGTATGGAACACCGCCGAGATCGCCTGACCGGACAGCACGGCGCCGGTGGCGATAAAACCCAGGTACATCAGGCAAACCAGCAGAATTGGCAGACAGGCGCCGTAGACCCCAAACTGCACCCGGCTGCTGATCATCTGCGGTATCCCCAGTTGCGGCCCCTGCGCGGCATGTAATGCCATTACAATCCCGCCGGCAACCTGACCCAGCAGCAGACCCGCCAGCGACCAGAAAACATCCCCGCCGAATACGATGGTTAATGCACCGGTGACCATTGCGGTGATTTGCAGGTTAGCCCCCAGCCACAGGGTGAACTGGCTGAAAATACTGCCGTGGCGTTCACTATCGGGGATGGGTTCAATAGAACGTGTTTCGATGTATGTTGTGTTGTTATTATTCATGGCTGCGCTCCGGTCAGCGCGAAGACGGTGGCATAGCCCGCCGCCTTCGCCGGGGAAATTAATCCGTAATCATTGGCAGGTTGAGCCCTTGTTCTCGGGCACATTCAATCGCGATGTCGTAACCCGCATCCGCGTGGCGCATTACGCCAGTGGCCGGATCATTGCTGAGAACCCGAACGATACGTTCTGCCGCTTCATCGCTGCCGTCACAGACGATGACCACGCCGGAGTGCTGAGAGAACCCCATCCCCACGCCGCCGCCGTGGTGCAGCGAAACCCAGGTCGCGCCGCTGGCGGTGTTCAACAGCGCGTTAAGCAGAGGCCAGTCTGATACGGCGTCAGAACCATCTTTCATCGCTTCAGTTTCGCGGTTAGGGCTGGCAACGGAGCCAGAGTCAAGGTGATCGCGCCCGATAACGATCGGTGCGGAAACGTCACCATTGCGTACCATTTCGTTAAACGCCAGCCCCAGACGGGCGCGCTGTCCCAGACCAACCCAGCAAATACGCGCCGGTAACCCCTGGAAACTGATGCGTTCTTTCGCCATATCCAGCCAGCGATGCAGATGGCTATCATCGGCAATCAGCTCTTTGACTTTTTCATCCGTGCGATAAATATCTTGCGGGTCGCCAGAGAGCGCCACCCAGCGGAACGGGCCGATGCCCCGGCAGAATAAAGGCCGAATATAAGCAGGTACAAAGCCCGGAAAATCAAAAGCATTGCTCACGCCCATCTCTTTCGCCATCTGGCGAATATTATTCCCATAATCGAAAACAGGAATGCCTTGCTGCTGGAAGGCGAGCATCGCTTTAACATGTTCAGCCATCGAGGCTTTTGCCGCCTGAATGACCACAGCCGGTTCAGTGACTGCACGCTCGCGATAGGTTTCCCAGCGCCAGCCTGCGGGCAGATAGCCATTCAGCGGATCGTGGGCGCTGGTCTGGTCAGTGACAATATCCGGACGCACGCCGCGTTTCACCAGTTCGGGTAACACTTCCGCCGCATTGCCATGCAGGGCGACAGAGATCGCCTTCCCGGCAGCGGTATAACGTTTGATGCGATCCAGAGCATCATCAATATCACTGGCTTGTTCATCCACATAGCCAGTACGCAAACGAAAATCGATACGTGACTGCTGGCACTCAATATTCAGCGAGCAGGCTCCCGCGAGGGTTGCCGCCAGCGGCTGTGCGCCGCCCATCCCGCCGAGTCCGGCGGTCAGTACCCAGCGGCCACTCAACGAGCCGTTGTAGTGCTGACGTCCCGCTTCAACAAAGGTTTCATACGTCCCCTGAACGATGCCCTGACTGCCGATATAAATCCACGACCCTGCCGTCATTTGCCCGTACATCGCCAGGCCTTTAGCGTCCAGTTCGTTGAAGTGCTCCCAGTTTGCCCAGTGCGGCACCAGATTTGAGTTGGCGATCAGCACCCGCGGTGCGTTGGTGTGAGTTCTGAAAACGCCTGCAGGCTTACCGGACTGAATCAACAGCGTTTCATCATCATTGAGCTGTTTCAACGTCTCAATGATCTTGTCATAACACTCCCAATTGCGGGCAGCCCGCCCGATACCACCGTACACCACCAGTTCTTTGGGATTTTCCGCGACTTCGGGATCCAGGTTGTTCATCAACATCCGCAATGGCGCCTCGGTCAACCAACTTTTGGCATTCAATGTGGTACCGCGTGGTGCTCTGATTTCAACATCACGATAACGGGAAAATTCACTGCTCATGCGCTTCACCTTTTGTCTTCATTGAATCAGGAAAGATGTCCACTGAAAAACGCGAATGCCTTTTTCAATACTCTTGTATATACATGATAAGCACATATGATGCCAAAGTGGGATTTATTTTTTTATTGATTAAAAACAATTAGATAAACAAATAAAGAATGAGAGGGATAATATAACACCGTAATAATCCGCCATTAAAGCATCAATATAGTGCAAATAAATCAATAATTCGCACCATATAAGTGCAATAAAACAGAAATTTAACATCGCAATACAGCTATAGCGCGCATTTCATACCGCTTATGGTAGAGGATTCATTCTCTATTTTTATAAAAAAATAAAAAAAATTATTGTTATTCAACAAATTAATTAATTAACAAAATGATAACCGAGTGAATGGCACAGGGTTTGCTAGTTGTACATACAAGGATATACATAAATGACTTTACACTGCCGTTTTTACCTGTCGGCAGGAAGAAACCATAAGGCGTGACGATGATTACTTTTAATAATGTGACCAAGCATTACGACGATGGCACGGTAGTGGTGGACGGTCTGAGTCTGGTTGCGCCAGGCGGTAAAATTACTGTCCTGGTGGGACCATCCGGGTGCGGGAAAACCACGTCGCTACGGATGATCAACCGGCTGGTTGAACCCTCTTCCGGCACCATCCTGCTCAATGGTGAAACCACCGCTCAGATGGATGTTGTGCACCTGCGTCGGCGAATTGGTTATGTGATTCAAAACGCCGGGCTGTTCCCGCATAAAAATATCATCGATAACATTGCCACTACCGCGATTCTTAACGGCATGACGAAAAGTAAGGCCAGAGCCAGAGCCGCGGAACTACTGGAAGTGGTGGGTCTGGCGCCGCAACTGGCGAAAAGATACCCGTGGCAATTATCCGGCGGCCAGCAGCAACGTGTCGGCGTGGCGCGAGCGCTGGCTTCTGATCCCGAGTTTATGTTAATGGACGAGCCTTTCAGCGCCGTCGATCCGGTAGTCCGTGAGCAATTACAGGAAGAATTCCTGCGCATCCAGAAAGAAGTGAGTAAGACCATTATCATGGTCACTCACGATATTGATGAAGCCATGAAGCTGGGCGATCGGGTCGCGGTTCTCAAGCCCGGCGGTAAACTGGCACAGCTGGCAACCCCAGGGGAATTACTCAACGCGCCACAAAGTGAATTTGTCGCTGACTTTATTGGCCGCGACCGCGGCTATCGCAAACTGAGCTTCCACAGCTCTGGCCCGCTGTCCGGTATCCGCCCGGAACCTACCGTGGAAATGGGCGCCTCCCATGCTCAGGCGTGCAATATCGCCCCTCAGCGCTGGCTGCTGGTGACCCATAATGGCAAAGCCTGCGGCTGGTTTGACACCTATCAGCCGGTTGGGGCAATTACCCCGGAAACCATCAACCTTGGCGCCACCTTCTTCCCGCAAGGGGGAACGCTGCGTCAATTGCTCGATTCGGCTTTGAGCTCGCCCTGTCATCGCGCCGTTGTGGTTGACGCCCGGCACGCGCCGGTCGGAACACTGGCGCTGGAGCATGTTCTGGATGCCTGTAAGTCAATGACCCAGGAGGCATCATGAGATTTGACTGGTTGTGGGGGCAAAGAGAAAATATTCTTAATTTGTTGATCTGGCACAGCTATTTATCCATTACGCCGATTGTGATTGGCCTGTTGTTGGCCATTCCCGCAGGCTGGGCGGTATATAGCGTGCCAAAAGCAAAAAGCGTTATTCTCAATCTCTTTGGCTTACTTTATACCATTCCGTCCCTGGCCCTGTTTGTGCTGCTACCGGCCATATTAAACACACAAATCCTCGACCCGATAAACGTGGTGGTGGCGCTGACTATTTATAGCTTCGCCCTCCTGGTGCGCACGGTCTGTGACGGTCTGGATTCCGTCTCCACCGACACCCGGCAATCGGCATGCGCTTTGGGTTACAAACCGATACAGCAGTTTTTCCAGATCGATCTGCCGCTGGCCGTACCGGTTATTGGTTCAGGAATGCGCGTTGCGGTCGTGTCCAACGTCAGTATTGTCTCCGTCGCCGCGCTGATTGGCACCCCACAGCTCGGTTCACTGTTCACCCAGGGATTCCAGCTGCAGTTTCTTACCCCAATCATCGCGGGCATCGTGCTGTGTATTGTGCTGGCGTTTGTACTGGATTGCCTGGTGGTCGCGGGCACCCGCGCGTTAAGCCGTTGGCAACCGAAAAGAGGATGATGTATGTCTGAATGGTTTTTCAATCTCAGCCACTGGTACGGCGATGACGGCATCATCCCTTTACTGTTACAGCATATCGCCTATAGCGCAGTGGCGCTGGTTATTGCCATAGCTATCGCTTTCCCGGTTGGTTGTTACACCGGCCACACAGGCAAAGGCGAAGCACTGCTTATCGGCGCCACAAACGCGTTACGTTCCCTGCCCTCGTTTGGCCTGATTATTTTACTGGTGATCCTGATGTCGAGCTGGTTCGAATCGGATATGGCTTTCGTGCTGCCCTGCATTGTCGTGCTGGTGGTGCTGGCGCTGCCGCCAGTGGCATTGGGGGTACATGCCGGGATTCGTTCTGTTGATCCCAGCGTCCACGATGCGGCCAGCGGGATCGGCCTGACGCCATTGCAGGTGTTAATGCAGGTGGAACTGCCCTGCGCCACGCCGCTGATTATTTCAGGTATTCGTAGCGCCACCCTGCAAATCATCTCAACCGCCACAATTGCCGCTTATGTTTCGCTGGGCGGGCTGGGACGGTTGATTATTGATGGCCGGGCGGCAAACGATTTTGCCCAGATGACCGCAGGCGCCGTGCTTGTCGCGCTGCTGGCTCTGCTCATTGATTTTATTTTCTCGCTTTCCGAGAAAATGATCGTCTCGCCGGGACTTTCCCGACGCACCAAAAACATGTGATGTCCTGCCCTTTAACTCCAGAAGGTTAATACGATGAATATCAAAAAACGCTATTTGACGCTGTTCAGTGCCGCCATCTTATCTGTCGCCTCTTCTGTCTGGGCAGCGCCCACGACGAGCACAAAAGTGATTATCGGATCGGCCGATTTCCCTGAGAGCCAACTGCTGGCAACGATTTACGCTGGCGCGCTGGAAGCGAAACATATTCCGGTCGAGAAAAAACTCAATATCGGTAGCCGTGAAGTTTATATCCCGGCATTGCTGGATGGTTCGATCAACGTTATCCCGGAATATAGCGGCGCGCTGCTGAGCTACCTGGATGCCAGCAACCAGGCCCACAGCCCAGAAGATGTGGCAACAGCGCTGGCGGGCAAACTGCCGAAGAACGTGAAGATGCTTAATATCTCAATGGCGCAAGACAGCGATGTGTTGGTCGTAACCCGGAAAACAGCGGACAAATACAACCTGAAAACGATTGATGACCTGAAACCGATCGCTGGCAAACTGGTGCTCGGCGGCCCCGCGGAGTGGAAAACACGTCATGAAGGCGTTCCGGGTCTGCGTGATGTGTACGGGCTGAATTTCAAAAGCTTTAAAGTGCTGGATGTCGCGGGACCGCTGACAATCAACGCGCTGAAAAACAACCAGATTCAGGTGGCTGATTTAACCTCCACCGCGCCAGAAATCCAGAAAGATCACTTTGTTGCGCTGGGCGATCCGAAAAACTTATTTGCCGCGCAGAATATCGTACCGATTGTCGCCAGCAACACGCTGACCCCGGAAATCGAAAGTACGTTGAATAAGATTTCGGCGCAACTGACCACCAAAGACCTGATCGCCATGAATGAACAGCTCGCGGAATTCACCAACATTGATGACGTTGCGCATCAGTGGCTGGTGAAACACGGCCTTAACAAGTAAGTAAGGAATGGTTTGCTGATGACGACACATCTCTCTTCTCCCGCACAACCACGGGATGCCGTGATATTAGGCAGAACCCGTACCACCATCGAAGAGCTGGTACGCATCGCCGACGGAGCACCAGTTATACTGGAGCCTGACGCGCTGGCCCATATGGATAATGTGAGCCGTTTTATCCACAAAGCGATTGCCGATGGTAAGGTGATTTACGGTCTGACGACAGGTGTGGGAGACCTGGTGACCGAACGTCTATCCGCAGATCAAATTGGTCAGATGCAAATGAACATGCTGCGCAGCCATGCCTGCGGCATGGGACCGGATCTTTCAGCGCGAGAGGTCCGCGCCCTGATGGCGGTGATGCTGAAATCCCTGTTACAGGGATATAGCGGCGTCAGCGCCGAGCTGGCGCGCCGCATGTGCCAGATGCTAAACCAGCATGTTACCCCGTGGTCGCCCGCAGGCGGCTCGGTGGGTTATCTGATCGCCACAGCCCATATCGGACTGTCGGTGTTCGGTGAAGGAAAATGCTGGTATCAGGGACAACTGTTGCCGTCCAGTCAGGCTCTGGACAGAGCGGGGATCGCTGCGTATACCCCGGGCCCTCGTGAAGGTCATGCGTTAATCAGCGGAACCTATGAAATTACCGCCCTGGGTTGTCTGGCCATCGGTGATTTTGAACAACTGCTGCCGGTGGCTGATATGGCTGGCGGGATGTGTCTGGAAGCCATGAAAGGCAATACCCGCGGCTATGATGCCCGATTGCACGCCCTGCGCCCGCATGATGGACAACAGGAAACCGCGCGTATTTTGCGTTGTCTGCTGCGTGACAGCGAAATCCTTACGCACTATCGCGATCACAGAGTACAGGATGCGCTTAGTCTGCGCTGCATTCCCCAAATCCACGGCGCGGTGCGCGATCAACTGGCCCACTGCCGACAAATTGTGACCACCGAACTCAACGCCGTGACCGACAACCCGGTATTTTTAATTGAAAACAATGAATTAGTTGTTCTCCCGGGGGGCAATGGCCATGGCGCCCCCCTGGCGCTCGCCCTGGATGCGCTGGCCGTCTCCATTGCTCAAATCAGCACCGCTTCACAGGCACGTTCCGACCGTATTACGAACGTGCATCTCAGCGGTCTGCCCGCTTTCCTGATCGGCGCGAGCGGCCCGAATTCCGGCATGATGATCCCACCCTATGTCGCCGCCGCGCTGGCCGGGGATAACCGCAGTCTTGCCGCGCCTGCCAGCGTACATACCGTCTCTACCTGCGCCGGACAAGAGGATCATATCAGTATGGGCGTCTCATCCGCCCGTAAGGCCGTAAAAGCTGTCGAAAACGCGCGGGATATAGTGGCCATTGAATTGCTGTGCGCCTGCCAGGCCATTGAATTTCATCGGCCGTTACGTGCCTCGGTCGGGACAGAACTGACGCTGTCACAGGTTCGCCAGATAGTGGAATTTCGCCAACGTGATACCGCGCTCTATCCGGATATGCACGCAGTGCGCGATCTGATTGCCAGCGGTGTACTGAGCCACCAGTTACGCGCCCTGTTTGAGGAGAAACACGATGACTGAAGCATTACAAGCGCTGCATGGTATACGGGTGCTCGATTTATCCCGCGTGCTGGCCGGACCGTGGTGCGCTTCACTGCTCAACGATCTCGGCGCGGAAGTGATCAAGATTGAGATGCCTGGCAGTGGTGATGATTCCCGCCACTTCACACCGCATATTGGCGGCGAAAGCAGCTACTTTATGCAACTCAATCATGGCAAAAAAAGCGTCACGCTAAATCTGAAAAACCCACAGGGGCTGGCGATCCTGAAACAACTGGTGGCCAGCGCCGACGTGCTGGTCGAGAACTTTCGCCCCGGCGTTACCGCGCGCCTTGGCATTGATTACCCGACGCTGCAGGCGATAAACCCGCGGCTGGTGTACGTCAGTATTTCCGGTTTTGGCCAACAAGGGCCGCTTGCGCACAAACCCGCCTATGATCATATTATTCAGGCAATTGGCGGCATCATGCAGGTTACCGGCTGGGCGGATGGCGAGCCGACACGCGTAGGCGATGCCATCGGCGATGTGGTCGCCGGTTTGTACGGCAGTTGGGCAGTGCTGGCGGCATTATTGCAGCGCGGTATCAACGGTAAAGGCCAGCACCTGGATGTATCGATGCTTGACACCATGGTTACATTACAAATGGTGTCATTAATCCAGTGGATTGGCGGGCAACCCGCTGCTGGCAGGCTGGGTAACGCTCATCCGATCAGCGCGCCAATGGACAGCTATCGCGCACAGGATGGATATATTGTGATTGCCGTCGCCAACGATAAACTCTTTCGCCAGCTTGCTGAAGCGATGGAATACCCCGCATTAATGGACGATACCCGCTTCGCCAGCGATCCTCAGCGCCTGGCTCATCAGCAGGAATTACGGGAAGTCATCGAATGCTGGCTGGCGACGAAAACCATCAGCCAGGCGCAGGCCATACTGGATATCGCCGGAGTACCGGCTTCCCCGGTACTCCGGCTGGATCAGATCCTCGCCAGCGACTATGCCCGGCAACGCCAACTGGTCAAACAGGTTGAACACCCCCAGGCCGGAAATATTGCGATTGTCCCGCAACCGGTCAAGATGAGCGGCGCCAGCGGGGAACCCGCGTTACTGCCTCCCCTGCTCGGGGAACATACGCATGCCGTTTTGCGCGACATTCTCGGTATGGATGACGCAACCTTAGCGCAACTGCACACGCAGGGCGTAATTTAACCAGCGGAGAGAAATATGCCAGTCATTAAAAACGTGGCGGTCATTGGCGCGGGAACCATGGGGGCGCGTATCGCCGCGGTCATGGCGCGCGCAGGGTATCATGTCCATCTGTGGTCACGCTCGGCGCACACGCTGCAAACGGCGCGCTCGCTAATTGAGTCTCTGGGCGTGACGACCTCGATTCACTACAGTAGCCAGCTGGAAACCTGCCTTGCGGAGGCCGATATCGTTTCAGAAAACATCGCCGAAGATACGTCGCTGAAACAAAGCTTGCTGCAAACCATTGAACAACAGATTTCCGCAGATTGCCTGTTGACCACAAATACGTCCAGCATCTCTATTACCTTGCTGGCATCCGCGCTACGCGACCCTTCGCGGCTGATTGGCATGCACTGGTTTAACCCTGCGGATATTATGCCAATGATTGAGATTGTGCGGGGCGAAAAAACCAGCGAACACATTTGTCAGCGGATACGGGAAATTTGTCAGCATCTTGGCAAAGAGACCATCACCGTCAATCAGGATATTCCTGGGTTTATTATCAACCGATTACAGTACGCCATGCTGCGTGAAGCACTGTATCTGGTTAGCGCGGGTATCGGTTCGATTGAAGATGTAGACCGGGCGGTACAACGCACGCTGGCCCCCCGCTGGGCGGCAATGGGGCCCATGAAGCTCATGGATTTCGCTGGGCTGGATACGGTAGAGAAAGTTGCCGCGCTGCTGTTGCCTGCGCTGGATAACAGCAGCACGCTACCGGACTGGCTAAACGAAACGATCTCCGCCGGTAAGCTGGGCGTCAAAAGCGGCGCGGGGTTTTATTCATGGCCCGGAGAGAGTGCGATGGACGCCATGCGGCAGCGTGATGCGCTGGTGAATAGCCTCGCGTCAAGGAGCGTGGAAAATGAGTGAAATTCTCTGTCGCTATGAAGAGGCGGTTGCTATTGTGACCCTGAACCGCGCGGAAAAATATAACGCCCTCACCGCCGGGATGCTCGACGCCCTGCTGAGCACGCTAAAAACACTCGATCAGCAACCTGAAGTAAGGGCGATAGTGCTATCAGGCGCGCCGCGCGCGTTTTCTGCTGGCGCGGATATCGGCACCCTGGCGGCTGCATCGGCCACCACGCTATGGCGCAGCGGTTTTAGTGAAAAATGGGACCAGATCGCCTGCATCGAAAAACCCCTTATTGCCGCCGTATCCGGCTATGTGCTCGGTGGTGGTCTGGAACTGGCGTTGCTGTGCGATATTATCATTGCCGATGACACCGCGAAATTTGCTTTACCGGAGAGCCAGATCGGCATTATTCCTGGCGCTGGCGGAACTCAGCGGCTGGTTCGCGCGGTAGGAAAATCGCTGGCGATGGAGATGCTGCTGACCGGCAGACGTATTAGCGCAGAAGAGGCGCACCAGGCTGGCTTAATCAGCCAACGGGTCAACGCCGGAGAGTCGGAAATCCACGCGCTGACGGTGGCAAAACAGATTGCCCGCGCAGCGCCGCTGGCGGTGCAGATGATTAAGAAAGCGGTCAATGCCAGCTATGAAATGCCCCTTAGCGCCGGGGTCGCATATGAGCGGGCGCTCTCGGCGTTGATCGCGGATAGCGACGATCGGGCCATCGGGATGACGGCGTTTAAAAACAAGCAAACGCCGCAATTTACCGGGCGCTAAGCGCTTACTGGCAAAGGGCTAAGCGTGACACTCGCCACGCGATTTTTGGCGCTCCTCGCCAGAATCACCGTTGCGGGTGCGTCAATCAGCAGGCTGTCGTAATGGTGCAGACAATGACAGTGTTCGCCGACCCGAATATCCAGCGTATCGCCAGCATTAAACAGCAGCAATGTCCCTGTATGATGTGCCCATTCTCCGCCATCGACCCAACGCACCGCCGCCCGTACCGTGGCGGCATCATAGATAACGTTAAAATCGAGCAACGGGCCACCGCTGATCTGACAGGAAACATCGCTATCGCCACGAAAATCGGTCGCCTGAAATGGCGGAATAAACGCGCTTTGCTGACCGTCGATCGTCAGATACATCCCGCCCCCTTCCAGCACGCTGATATTTCTCAAATAACCGGGAAAGCGGGAAAAAGGCCCATCATTACGGATCGTGGCGAGAGATATTCGCCAGGCATACTGTTCGCAGGAAGGGTAACGCAACACTTCACGGGTGATCCCCTGCCCGTTTTTCCATCGCATCTCAGTATATTGCGCATGGGGCAGATGGCGGATCATTTACGCATACTCCCTTCCAGACGGTAGCGCGATCCTGGGTAGACCAGACGTACGCTGGTAACGATTTTTTTATCCTGCCGTCCGGTCCAGGTACGGCGGTTAACCTGCAGGCACGGCGTGTGCTCATTAATTTCCAGGTAGGCACACTCAACCCGACTGACATTTACCGCTTCAATGATATGCTCCCCTTCCACGATAGGTGCAATCGAGGAAAGATAGGCATTTGGCGTGATACGGGTAAAGTCCTGTTGCAGATAGTCCGGGGCGATCAACGCATTGACCAACCGATCTTCCAGCATGATCGGCACGCCATTTTCGTAATGGCAAATCAAGGAGTGAAACAAACGACTGCCCATGGGGAGATTAAGCAGCAGCGTTTGCTGAGTATCGGCCTGTAACTGGGTCAACTCCAGGACGCGTGCGTGATGGCGATGGCCGCGGCTGGCTATCTCATCGGCGATATTATTTATATCCAGCAGCGCCGACTGCCCGCGCACCTCCGCCACAAACGTTCCGACGCCCTGCATACGGACCAGTAACCCTTCAGCGGTCAATTCCCGCAGCGCCCGGTTGATGGTCATGCGACTGTAGCCGAACTGGCTAACCAGTTCACTCTCGGAAGGCACCCGGTAGTTCACCGGCCAGACACCACTATGGATATTGGTTTTGATCATATTTTTTACCCTTTCATAGAAAGGGGCTGGTTGATCCAGGCATTCCTCACCCACGACAACTTTACACACATCGTTTTGTGCCATAACTGTTTCCTCCCCTGATGACTATTAAAGTTTACTCTATGCACTATTGGATGTATATATATAAACATGTATATACATTTAATCATCATCAAACCGGAGTGGAAATATGGCGGTATATTTTGCGGCGAAAGCGCTTCTGCCGCAGGGCTGGGAAAACAATGTCAAAATAAGCGTCTCCGCCCAGGGCATCATTACCTCAGTGGAGAGCAACACTGTCGCGGATGAGCATAGCATCAGGCTTAACGGCTTGCTCGTGCCGGGTATGCCTAATCTCCACTCTCACGCGTTTCAACGCGCGATGGCCGGCCTTACTGAAGTGGTCGGCAATCCCGCCGATAGCTTCTGGACCTGGCGAGAATTGATGTATCGGCTGGTTGATAAAATCACCCCCCAACAACTCGAAACGATCGCCAGCTATCTGTACATCGAAATGCTAAAAGCAGGTTATACCTCAGTGGCGGAGTTCCACTATCTGCACCATGATCGGGGGGGTAAACCTTACGCGCAGCCAGCGGAACTGGCATTACGCATTTCGCAGGCGGCAAAAACGGCGGGTATCGGTCTGACCCTACTGCCGGTACTCTACTCTTACTCCGGCTTTGGCGACCAACCTGCCTCCGCCGGACAGGCACGCTTTATCAACACTACCGATCGCTATCTGGCGATCTACGATGCCATTACCGCGCAACTTGCCGACGAACCGATGCAGCGCAGCGGCCTGTGCTTTCATTCCCTGCGTGCGGTTACCGAGGAGCAGATGCGTATTGTACTTGCCGCCAGATCGCATAAGCAGCCCGTCCACATTCATATTGCCGAGCAGCAAAAAGAGGTGGACGATTGCGTCGCATGGTCTGGTCTGCGCCCGGTGGAGTGGCTCTACCGCCATATGCCGGTAGATGAGCGCTGGTGTCTTATCCATGCCACCCATCTGACAACCGAGGAAACCCGACAGATTGCGCACTCCGGCGCTGTCGCGGGCCTGTGTCTGACCACGGAAGCCAACCTGGGCGACGGTATTTTCCCGGGGCAGGATTATTTAGCGCATCAAGGCAACTGGGGAATAGGTTCCGACAGCCATATCTCGGTCAATGTCGCTGAGGATTTACGCTGGTTTGAATACGGCCAACGACTGAACCACCGGCGGCGCAATCTTCTTCATACCGCAAACGAACCCTATATCGCCAATGTACTGTATCAGGAGGCGTTAAATGGCGGACGCCAGGCTCTTGGGCAACCCGTCGGACTGATTGCCGCAGGTGAGCGCGCAGATATGCTGGAACTTAACGGTCACGACCCGTTTCTCGCCACCGCCAGCGATCGCGAAATTCTGAATCGCTGGATATTTGCCTGTGCTACCAATCCAATTAAAAATGTCATGACCGGGGGTCGCTGGGTTATTGAAGATGGTCGACATGCTCATGAAGATAAAATTACCGCAGAGTTTATCGCGGTTATGAAACAGCTGACTGGCGTGGCACCCTCCCGGTAGATATTTTCACGCCTTGCGACGAAACCCGTTGTTCGCTTCGCGGAGTGACGCCGCACAGACTGCGGCGTCGACCCGGCTGGATAAATCGCCGATATGCCTGCCCACGATGTTGCCGCGCAGCCCAATAGACGACGGCGGCACACACGATGGCGCGGCACTGCCTGAGATATTCGGCCTGTGGATCTCGCTAACCTTCGTGAGAAAAAAATGCAGAAAGATTTCTATACTGCCATCCGACTCGTGTACAATATTTCGTCAACTTTTTTTCATTTTTGAATGCAATGTCGCAATGCAAATTATCAGGAAGGTATGTAGTACTGGATTATGGATATTGAAACAGACGTTATGTCGATGTGTATGGCTATATTGTTAATTATAAGCGTTTTGCTCGATTAACCTCTTCCTCGCCAAAATTGTGAGCCTCGTCGTCGTCGGCCAGGCCTTCACATTCGTGATAAAATATGAAGATTCATAGGATTCACCCGCCCGGGGATTGCTTGCCAAAAGCCAGGCCTCTAAGCTTCATTCACAAACTTACGAGGTACCTGAAATGAATAAAACGCTTATTGCACTGTTCACCCTTGTTTCGATCACCGCCGCCAGCGCGTTTGCTGCAGATAAAACCGAAGCCCCGACACCGGCAGACGTCAATGCAGGGCATCCGCCATTTGAACTGGCTCAGGGACACGGCCCAATGCCATTTCCCCCTTTTCCACCGAAAAAGCCGGTAATATTCTCCGCAACGGTAGCAACGGATAATCCGGTGGAAACGATCAATAAACTCACGCCGCTTATTCCGGCAAACAAAGCCAAACATTACGAAGTCCGCGTGGAAGTGGTTCCCGTGCCTGATATCCCGGGTGCATAAGCCCATATTTTCGCTGTGGATTTACCTGTGTCGAATAGGCCATCGGTTATCTACAGATATTAAAAAAGCTGCCAGCAAAACTGGCAGCTTTTTATTTTATAGCACACGTTGCGCGCAGGCAGAATTAGCTCTTAATTTTCCGGTAGATAAACAGCACAACCAGTGCGCCGATCACCGCCACGACAAAGCTGCCGAAATTAAAGCCATCGACCTTACCAAATCCGAAGAAGGTACTAATCCAGCCCCCGACAACCGCACCGATGACGCCGAGAATTACAGTAACGATAAATCCGCCGCCGTCTTTCCCCGGCATAATCCACTTGGCCAAAATACCGGCGATAAGACCAAAAATGATCCATGAAATGATACCCATAGCTAACTCCGTCCTCTTGTTACCTTGTAAATCTCTCGTATTTAAGAGCTTAGCATAAATATGAAGAGGGATTAATAAATTTATATTTCACCGACAACACCTTGTCATCTGGAAGATAATGGTCTAAAGACAGCAGAACGAGCGAAATCAAATAAACCGCAAAGGACAAATTATCTACTGATTAATTCCTGATAAGAACATGGGTATATCCGCTGAATAATTCGAGTCGCCGCACAACACGGTTAACCGTTTGAACAGGCAGGCCCGGGAAGGGGAAACGATCGGGGGGAAATTCCCCCTCAGATGGCTGACAAAGTGCGTTTTTCAGCCATTGCCCGGCAGCACTTGCGCGGGCCGACGAAAAAACCAGAACATACGGATATTATTAATTTTGTAGGCCGGATAAGGCGCAGACGCCATCCGGCGGAAATGCAGGCACACTATCTAAACCGGTTTGCCATCAGCCTCAGGGGGAAAGATCCCCCTTCTCAGTCACTTTATATCACCGCCGTTGTCAGTCGCGATGAACAACAGAGGCGCCCCTGCGCATCAGAAATATCGATTTGCCAGACCTGGTGACGGGAGCCAATATGCAGCGCCCGGCACACGCCGCGAACCCTGCCGCTGCGCACCGCGCGAATGTGGTTGGCATTCACCTCCAGACCCACGACTTTCTGTTCACCTTCACAGCACAAATAGCCAGCGACTGAGCCTAGCGTTTCAGCTAATACCACCGATGCGCCGCCGTGCAATAAGCCAAAGGGCTGATGAGTACGCTCATCGACCGGCATGCTGGCCTCAAGGGTATTCTCAGTCAGCGTCTCAAAGCGAATATCCAGCAAGCCGAGCATGTTCCCGTCCCTCATCGCATTCAGCTGTTCCAGGCTGCTCTGACGCCGCCAGATCATCCGATGATCTCCAGCAGCGCCTGCAGCGGATGACGAACGCCACTGCCTTCAATACGCTTCACCTGACTACGACAGGAGTAGCCGGTGGCCAGGCAACGGTTGCGCGGTAATCGCTGCATCGCCTGCTGCCAGGAGAGCGCGTAGATGGCCAGCGAATTAGCATGATTCTTCACTTCATGGCCGTAAGTCCCGGCCATGCCGCAACAGCCGACATTCACGTTCTCCAGCTTCGCGCCGAAACGCGCGAAAATATCCGCCCACTGTTTCGTCGATGCGGGCAGCGCCGTCACTTCGGTACAGTGACCAAACAGATACCACGCCTCGCCGCCTTTATCCTGCGCGATGGTTTCCGTTAACGCCTGCGGCAACCATTCGTGTACCAGCATCACGCGGAAATCGCCTCGCTTATCACCCAGTACCTGGTTGTATTCATCGCGATAGCAGAGCACCAGTGCCGGATCGACGCCCACCATCGGCATACCGAGACGGGCCACACGGTTGAGGAAATCGGCGGTTTTCTGCGCGGTGCGCGCGAATCGCGTCAGGAAGCCTTTAATATGCTGCGCCTTGCCATTCGGAGAAAACGGCAACAACACCGGCTGATAGCCGACCTTTTCGACCAGACGCATGAAATCAGCCACCACCTGCGCATCATAGTAGCTGGTAAACGGATCCTGGACCACCAGCACCCTTTTCGCTTTCTGCTCAGGACTCAGCGCTTCCAGCTGTTCCAGGGTGGTGTTCGCCGAGCGGTGGCCGACCATTTGCTGTTTCAGCGAAGGCGTGGAGAGCAGCGGTAGATCCACCATACCAATATGCTTTTCCGACAGCTTACGCATCCACGGCTGATTAATAAAAAAGTTAAACGTCTTCGGCGCATGCGCCATCAGCGGGGCGTAGGATTCAACCGTCGCCACCAGATGGTCGCGAACCGGGCGCAGATAGCGGCTATGGTAGAGCTGCAGGAAGCGCGAGCGAAACTCCGGCACGTCAATTTTGATCGGGCACTGGGTCGAGCAGGCTTTACAGGCCAGGCAGCCGGACATCGCTTCTTTGACTTCATGGGAGAAATCATACTCCCCTTTACGCGCATGCCAGCTATTGCGGGTACGCGCCACCAGAGTACGCAAACTCGCGCGTTTTTCCGGCAGATCTTTTTCCAGCTGATTAGGGTCGATGCCCCGATCCGCCAGCAGGCGCAGCCACTCGCGCACCAACGTTGCACGGCCTTTCGGCGAATGGATACGATGGTTACTCACCTTCATCGAAGGACACATGGGGCTTTTTGCGTCAAAGTTAAAGCACAGGCCGTTGCCGTTACACTCCATCGCGCCGCGCCATGCACTACGCACCGCAATCGGGATCTGGCGATCGAAAGTCCCGCGTTTAACCGCATCCACTTTCATCATCGGCGCATCAACGCCTTCGGGAGGGCAAATTTTCCCCGGATTCAGCCGGTTATCCGGGTCAAACGCGGCTTTAATTTTACGCAGTTCGCCAAACAGCGCTTCACCAAAGAACGCCGAACTATACTCGGCGCGGAACCCTTTGCCGTGTTCGCCCCACAACAGACCGCCATATTTTGCGGTTAACGCCACGACATCATCGGAGATCCGCTTCATTAGCATCTCTTGCTGCGGGTCGCACATATCCAGCGCCGGGCGCACATGCAGCACCCCGGCATCAACATGACCGAACATACCGTAGCTCAGACCATGTCCGTCCAGCAGCGCGCGAAATTCCACAATATAATCGGCCAGATGTTCCGGCGGCACGCAGGTATCTTCCGCAAAAGGTATCGGTTTAGCGGCCCCTTTGGCATTACCGAGCAGCCCGACCGCTTTTTTACGCATTGCGTAGATACGCTCAATGCCGTCCAGTTCGCTACAAACCTGCCAGCCGATAACGCCAGCCTCGTTACGCGACATCAGTTCATCCAGGCGCTGGCACAGCGTCGCGACTTGATTGTCAATCAGCTCGCCGTCATCACCGGCGAACTCGACAATATTCAGCCCCAGCATCTCTTTATCCGGGACATCGGCGATCAGTTCGCTAACCGAATGCCAGACAATATCCTCCCGCGCCAGATTAAGGACTTTTGAGTCAACGGTTTCCACCGAGAGCGCCTTCGCCTCGACCATAAACGGCGCGTTGCGCAGGGCGGAATTAAATGAATCGTATTTAATATTAACCAGGCGGCGCACCTTCGGCAGGCGCGTAATATCCAGCCGCGCTTCGGTGATAAACGCCAGCGTCCCTTCTGAACCGGTCAAAATGCGCGTCAGGTCAAATTCGCTCATCTCATCATTAAAAACGTGGCGCAGATCGTACCCGGTGAGAAAGCGGTTAAGCTTAGGAAATTTGTCGATAACCAACTGCCGCTGCGTTTTGCAGCGCTGATAGACCGTGCGGTAAATACGCCCGATCGCCGACTGTTCTTCGCCCAGCGTTTCTGCCAGCGCCACGGGAATCGGCTGCGTATCGAGAATGTCGCCGCCCATCAGCACCGAACGCACGCCCAGTACATGGTCGGACGTTTTACCGTAGACCAGCGAACCCTGCCCGGAGGCGTCGGTATTAATCATTCCACCAAGGGTGGCGCGATTACTGGTGGACAACTCCGGGGCGAAAAAGTAGCCATACGGCTTGAGATATTGATTAAGCTGGTCTTTAATAACCCCGGCTTCCACCCGCACCCATCCCTCTTCCGGGTTGATTTCGATAATGCGGTTCATATAGCGGGACATATCGACAATAATGCCGGCATTCAGCGACTGACCGTTAGTCCCGGTCCCGCCGCCTCGCGGGGTAAAAACCAGCGTTTTAAAACGCTCTTCCGCCGCCAGCCTTGCCAGCAGAGCCACATCTGCTGTGGAACGGGGAAATAAAATCGCATCCGGCAACAGTTGATATACACTGTTATCCGTCGCCATCGTCAGCCTGTCGGCGTAACTGGTGGCGGTATCACCGGTAAAACCTTGTTGCTCCAGTACCTGCAAAAAATTCAGCACCAGTTGAACGACACCTGGCGCCTGAGAAATTTGTGGGATCATGACGCTCGACCCTGCCCGACTATGTTGTGTTGTAAGTAATTAAACGTTTGCGTTATGCACTCAACTTTTTATCACATTTTTTTCATATGCGCCCGCCAGAATTAAATGCAAAATCAGGCGCGCAAACTTATTGATATTATTATCAGTACATGGAATTACGCTGCGTCAGCATCCTGACGCGACTGCAAAGGTAAAATTTCACCATGATTAACCCCCATCAGCCCCGCGACATACCGCAAATTCTGTTATCGGTGCTGTTTTTATCCCTGATTATCATTTCCTGCCTGTGGATTGTGCAGCCATTTATCCTGTCGTTTGCCTGGGCCGGTACGGTGGTTATCGCCACCTGGCCGTTGCTCCTGCGCCTGCAACGCCTGCTTTTAGGCAAACGCTCCTTGGCCGTACTGGGGATGACGCTGCTGCTGTTTTTGCTGTTCGTCATCCCCATCGCGTTGCTGGTCAACAGCCTGGTGGATAACAGCACGCCATTAATAAAAGTGATTACCAGCGGCAACTTTACCCCGCCGGATTTGGCATGGTTGAACACTATTCCGCTGGTCGGCGATAAGTTGTATCTCGGCTGGCATAGTCTGCTGGAAATGGGGGGCGCGACGATTATGAGCAAAATTCGTCCCTATATCGGCACCACCACCACCTGGTTTGTCGGGCAGGCGGCGCATATCGGTAAACTCCTGGTTCACTGCGGACTGATGCTGCTATTTAGCGCATTGCTCTACTGGCGCGGCGAACAGGTAGCCTATGGTTTCCGCCACTTTGCCACGCGTCTGGCAGCAAAACGCGGCGATGCGGCGGTGATCCTCGCAGGTCAGGCTATCCGCGCCGTAGCGCTGGGGGTGGTAGTAACCGCGCTGGTCCAGGCGGTCATGGGCGGTATTGGTCTCGCCGTCAGCGGCGTTCCCTACGCCGCGCTGCTCACCGTGGTGATGATTTTCAGTTGCCTGGTGCAACTGGGGCCATTGCTGGTTCTGGTGCCGTCAATTATCTGGCTGTACTGGACGGGCGACACCACCTGGGGAACCGTACTGCTGATATGGAGTTGTGTGGTGGGCACCATGGATAGCTTTATCCGCCCGTTACTGATTCGTATGGGCGCCGATCTGCCGATGATCCTTATTCTTTCCGGCGTTATCGGCGGTCTGGTCGCCTTTGGCATGATAGGCCTGTTTATCGGCCCGGTGCTGCTGGCCGTCTCCTGGCGGCTATACGATGCGTGGGTTAACGAAGCGCCGCCTCCGTCGAAAGATCCCGACCAGGTACTGGAGGAACTCAGCGAACTGAATAACCGCGCATCACTGGATAAGTAAGTGAAAAGGCTGTCGGGAGCGATCACCCATCCCGCGGTTCAGCGCAATGTCAGGAATTCAGGGGGACGAGCGAAACGTCCCCCGACTGTTTATACGCCGGGCATGAGACATCGTCGCGACATATTGCACATGGCACATGCCTCTGCCCAGCCCGGGTAAACAAACATATTTCGTCTTAACCTTAAGAACAACTGATACATCAGACCTAACCGCCCTCTGGTTTCAGCTCGCAGTCCGCATTGACGGCGCAGATTATTAACCCCGATTTAACTATTGGGAGGAATCCGATCGACGCCAAAAGCCGCATTGCCTACTATTTATCCTACGGTTATAGATCAAGACCTTGATTTATAAGCATGGAAATCCCCTGAGTGAAACAATGAATTGCTGTGTGTAGTCTTTGCCCATCTCCCACGATGGGCTTTTTTTTGTCAACTGACTTCACAGCGGCTGATCATGCGCCAGTCTCGCGGCAGTTCGCGAACCTCTCCCTTCACCGTCACGGTTGCCTTCCCGCGAATATCCGCCGATGAAGCACCAATCTGCAGCTCAAACTCGCCGGGCTCGACAATTCGCTTACCGTCACGACGGGTGAAGTTAAGCATATCCACCGGTAACGTGAAATTCAGCGTCGCCGTTTCGCCAGCGTCGAGCGTCACGCGTCGGAACGCTTTTAGTTCCTGTAGTGGACGCACCATCGAGGCCACGTTGTCACGAACGTAGAGCTGAACTACCTCGCTGCCCCGGCGTTCTCCGCAATTACGGACAGCAACCTGAACGACGATGTCACCTGTCACCGCAACTTCCGGCGTCAGCAGACGCGGCGCGGAATAGTCGAACATCGTCCAGCTTTGCCCATACCCAAACGGATAGCGAGAACCAAAGTGAAACGCAAACGGCGTGCCGCCGCTTTTCAGCTTATGATTATAGTAATAGGGCATTGCGCCTGCGCTTTTCGGCACGCTGACCACTAAGCGGCCCTGCGGTTCGGCGCGCCCGGTTAACACATCGGCAATCGCCCAGCCTCCCTCCTGACCTGGCGCCCAGGCCATTATCAACGCCGCGACGCGCTCCTCCAGCCCCTGCAGATTATAAGGTCGCCCGCCGGTCATCACCACAATCACCGGCTTACCGGTGGCGACCAGCGCTTCAAGGAGTTGCTGCTGAACCCCCGGCAGGTTCAGGCTATCAGTATCCGAACCTTCGCCCACGGTGCCGCTCTGGAACAGACCCGCAAGGTCGCCCACACAGGCCACCACCACATCGCTCTCCAGGGCTGCGCTGACCGCATCGGGGATCAGGCGGGTATCCTGTGATACTGGAGACTGCTGCATCGGCCTACCGCCGCTGTCGCCAGGAAATACCGGCGCGCCAGCCATGCGTTGCTCAATGATATGGCACCCTTTGGCATAGCTAACCCGCCCTTCACCAAGATAGTGACGCAGCGCAGTTAACGGCGTTGTCACCTGCGAGACTTCATCCACCATATCGCTGATGATCAGATGCACCGGGAAGCTGTAGCCGCTGAGCAAAGCCAGCGGATCGTCAGCCGTCGGCCCCACTAGCGCGACTTTTGCTTTGCCCTGCAACGGTATCGCCCCGCGGTTTTCCAGCAGCGTCAATGAGCGCGTCGCCACATCCCGGGCGGCCTGGCGGGCGCTGGCCGATTGCAATGTAATGGCAGAAACATCGGTATAAGGGTGTTCAAATAAGCCAAGACGGAACTTCTCCGTCAACGTGCGGGAGACAATTTCATCAATCTTCGCCATAGTGATTAATCCGCGATCCAAAGCCTCCTGCAGATGCCGCGCGCAATCATCTTTCGGCAGCTCCACATCAAGGCCCGCGTTGAATGCCAGCGCTGCCGATTCCGCCGCATCCTGCGCTACGCCGTGGTGCTGATGAAGCAGGCTGATGCCGCCATAGTCGGCGACCACAATGCCATCAAACCCCCACTGTTCGCGCAAAACAGTGGTCAGCAGGAAACGATCGCTGTGGCCCGGTTGGTTATCGATATCGTGATAGGCTGGCATGACCGAGCCCGCATTAGCCAGCTTTACCGCCATCTCAAACGGCAACAGGAAGGTGTCATTGAGTTCGCAGAAACCAAGATGCACCGGGGCATGGTTGCGCGCCCCTTCACTGAATGAATGCCCGACGTAATGTTTCAGCGTCGCCAGCACATCGCGCTTCTCTCCCTGCAATCCATTGACGTAAGCGCAGGCCATCACCCCTACCAGCCAGGGATCTTCGCCAAAGGTTTCTTCGGTACGCCCCCAGCGTACATCGCGCGAAACGTCCAGCACCGGCGCCAGCCCCTGTTTACAGCCGGTGGAACGGGCCTCGTCGCCAATTTCTCGCGCCGCACGCGCTACCAGTTCGGGATCCCAGGTTGATCCATAGTTTAGCGACGATGGAAACAGCGTCGCGTTCTTGCACAACAGTCCAACCAGACACTCTTCATGAAACAGAGCCGGGATCCCCAGCCGGGTCTCTTCCACCAGCATTTTTTGCAAGCGGTTTGCCGCGCGCACAGCGCTGTGCGCGTCGACAATATGCGTACCCAGCGGACGCGTAATTTGCCCGACGCCAGATTTCAGTTTTTCCGCGAGTGAGGTCTGCTCGCTGGCACCGGAAAATTCATCGCTCAAATCACTGCGTTCTTGATGTTCGCCGTTTTCCGCCAGCACCAGCCAGTAGGCATGCATTTGGGCAAATTTTTCTTCGGTCGTCATTCGCGACAGCAAATCCGCCACGCGTTCCGGGACAGGGCGCCGGGCATCCTTGTAAATTACGGTCATATTATTGCTCCTGTAGTGCAGAATTCAGCGCTCTCTGTCCGGACTCTTGCGCACGGAGTTCGCGTTTGCGTGTCAGTTCACGCGCAATCGTGTCCGCCGTGCGGCTATTGAGTTTGTACAACATCAACAGCAGCGCCATGGCGATAAACAGGCTCGATGGCACCAAAGTGAAAAGCGCATTGATGGTATTTAATACCGTGGAGGATTGGTCAAGCGCATTGGGGGCGTAATCAACCATCCCCAGCACCCAACCAACAACAGCGCCCCCTAGCGCCAGGCCAAATTTAATGGCAAACAGTGCAGTGGAAAACACCAGGCCGTCAAGGCGGCGTCCGCTACGATGTTCTTCGTAATCCACGACATCAGAGAACATGGTCCACTGTAGCGGTGTGGTCAGATTTTGCATAAAACCGAAGATGACGTTAAGGCTAAATATTAACCACAGTTGATTCGCGGGAATAAAGAAAATAGCGGCGGCAAAAATAACGTACGTGATAATCGTCCATTGATAGGCGCGCACGCGGTCAAATTTCCCGAGCAGGCGCTCGGATAATAGCGCCCCAAGCAGCGCGGCAATCATCCCGCTCACAATAAAAGTGAACACCATATCCGGGCGCTGCATAACATATTTTACGTAATACATGGTTGCAGAACCACGCGTGACCACGGCGGTTAATAATAGAATATTGAAGATAAAAACTATCCGCCACTGGCTATTTCCTGCCAGTAATTTGAGATCTTTTAATAACGATCCTGAACTATCTCCCGAAGGAGTATAACGCTCACGAGTCAGGAAAAAGCAGCTAAAGAAAAGCACTATGCCAAGAATACCCATCAGACTCATGGCATAAAAATAGCCTTTTTGCGCGTCCCCGTGCCCTAAATATGATACCAGCGGCAGCGCAATCACCGTGACAATCAGACCACCAATAAACGACAGCGCAAAGCGCCACGACTGGAGCGAATGTCGTTCATGCGGGTCCATCGTCAATGCGCCAGGCATGGCGCAATACGGCACATTAATTGCGGAATAGATAAAGCTCAGAATGGCGTAAGTCAGGCAGGCATAAACAATTTTCGCCGTTTCGCCGACATCGGGAACATAGAAAGTAATAATACAGCTTACACCGAACGGAATAGCAAACCACAGCAGCCAGGGACGAAAACGTCCATGACGGGTATGGGTACGGTCCACCAGCGCGCCAATGCAGGGATCGACCACCGCATCAATAACCCTGACAACTAAAAACATCGTGCCCATGATGGCAGCCGGTAAGCCAAATACATCCGTATAGAAATAGGCCAGAAAAAGCGTGGCGGTTTGCCATACCAGCGCGCTGGCCATATCGCCAAGACCATAACCTATTTTATCTTTAGTAGTGAGTACCGAGGAAAGTGTCATTATTATTATCCTGTACACGATAGAAAAGGCATTTCTGTATTTCGTTATCAAGTGTTTCGATAACGTGGTGTCAGTATTAGTAATGAACAACACGGGAACAATTGTCGAAATTAACTGATGGATTACGGTATTTTGTTTTTTTCGTTTTATGTGACTTACCGCAAATAAGCAGGATGAGGGTGTAAAAAATCCCCGCCATTGGACTAATACCGGTCAGTTAAGCGCGCCATCGGCGTTTTATGCTGTTCTGTTTGCTGCTCTATGCAGTTCAATGGCTGATATATATTGCCTTTTTTTTCATGGCATTCAGCACCCGGACAGCCGCTGACTGAGTGCGGGATCATCGCATGGGGGTTGGGCGCATCAGGGAAACCTGGCGAGAACGCAGGTACGCATCCAGGACTGGCCGTCAGATGAAGTCGGAGTGGAACTGACCGCGTAGCGGCAGGTTTTCAGCGCAATGCCGGGTTATGGGGGCGAGCGAAACGCCCCCATGCCGTTCACAGGCTGTGGAGATGACCCATATCCTCGGATGGACAGTGAACAGAACAGTTCACCGACCCAAACCCGGCGAAAACGAAAAATGCGCCATTTTCGCCAAAGCCACCTCTTTAACTGAAAGCCTCTGACCAGTATTACGCCATTGGACGGGAATAGTGTATATCAACAGCTTACTTATTCAGCTCCGCCAGGCCTAGCCAGGTTTGCACGACGGTATCAGGATTCAGGGAAAGGCTATCAATCCCCTCCTCCATCAGCCAGGCAGCGAAGTCTTCGTGATCGGATGGCCCCTGACCGCAAATACCCACGTATTTACCCTGTTTCTTCGCCGCACGAATAGCCATCGACAGCAGCGCTTTTACCGCATCGTTGCGCTCATCAAACAGCTCAGAAACCACGCCGGAATCACGATCCAGACCCAACGCCAGTTGCGTCATGTCGTTGGAACCGATTGAGAAGCCGTCAAAGTATTCGAGGAACTGCTCCGCCAGTAGCGCATTCGATGGGATTTCACACATCATAATGAGCTTCAGGCCATTCTCGCCACGCTTAAGCCCCTGGCGCGCCAGCTCTTCGACCACAGCTTTTGCCTGTGCGACGGTCCGGACAAACGGCACCATGATTTCGACGTTAGTCAGCCCCATGTCGTTACGCACCCGCTTAACCGCCTCACACTCCAGCGCAAAGCAGTCACGGAAGCTTTCGGAAACATAACGACCGGCACCGCGGAAACCCAGCATCGGGTTCTCTTCTTCCGGCTCGTAACGCTCGCCGCCGACCAGATTCGCGTACTCGTTAGATTTAAAGTCAGAAAGACGCACAATCACCCGTTTCGGGAAGAAAGCCGCACCAAGGGTTGAAATCCCCTCCGTCAGGCGACCGACATAGAACTCTCTGGGTGAATCATAACCCTTCATCAACTCGCGGATTTCGCCCTGCAATGCCGGTTCCTGATCGTCAAACTCCAGCAAGGCGCGGGGGTGTACGCCGATCATGCGGTTGATAATAAACTCCAGACGCGCAAGGCCCACGCCTTCGTTTGGCAGGCAGGCAAAATCAAAGGCGCGATCCGGGTTACCGACGTTCATCATGATCTTCAGCGGCAGATCCGGCATGTCGCCAACGCAGGAGCTCTTCACGCTAAAGTCGAGTATTTCGGCATACACGTAGCCGGTATCGCCTTCGGCGCAGGAGACGGTCACGTTCTGATTTTCCTGGATGCGATCGGTCGCATTGCCGCAGCCAACCACCGCCGGGATCCCCAGTTCGCGAGCGATAATCGCCGCATGACAGGTACGCCCGCCGCGGTTAGTCACAATCGCCGCCGCTTTCTTCATGATCGGTTCCCAGTCCGGGTCGGTCATATCAGTGACCAGCACATCGCCGGGCTCAATGCGGTTCATTTCACTGATATCATGAATAACTTTTACCGGCCCGGCACCGATGCGATGACCGATAGCGCGCCCCTCAGAAATAATCTGCCCTTGCGCATGCAGGGTGTAACGCTCCATCACCTGGCCGCGGGAACGGACCGTTTCCGGACGCGCCTGCACGATGAACAACTCACCGGTATGACCATCTTTCGCCCATTCGATATCCATCGGACGGTTGTAGTGCTTCTCGATTTGCACCGCTTGTTTCGCCAGTGCCTGCACTTCGGCGTCGGTCAGGGAGAAAACATCGCGTTGCGCCTGCGGAACATCTTCGATACGCACCTGTTTCCCATGTTCCTGGGTTGCGGCATAAACCATGCGGATCTTTTTCGACCCCATCGTGCGGCGCACGATAGCCGGGCGACCCGCCGCAAGCGTGGGCTTATGAACGTAAAACTCATCCGGGTTTACCGCCCCCTGCACCACCATCTCGCCGAGCCCCCAGGCGGAAGTGATAAACACCACCTGATCAAAACCGGATTCGGTGTCGATGGAGAACATGACGCCGGACGATGCGAGATCGGAACGCACCATCCTCTGCACCCCGGCGGAGAGCGCCACGCCGCGATGATCGTAGCCCTGATGCACGCGGTAGGAAATTGCGCGATCGTTAAACAACGATGCAAATACGTGCTTAACGGCAACCAGAACTGCATCAAAGCCCTGTACGTTAAGAAATGTCTCTTGCTGCCCGGCGAAGGAGGCGTCCGGCATATCTTCCGCCGTCGCGGAAGAGCGCACAGCAAAGGAGGCCTCAGCATTGTCGGCGGACAATCGGGTATACGCGTCGCGAATCGCGTTTTCCAGCTCGCTCTGGAACGGCGTATCGATGATCCACTGACGGATCTGCGCACCGGCGTTCGCTAATGCGGAAACGTCGTCAATGTCGGTTGCATCCAGCAGTTCATAAATACGCTGGTTTACACCACTTTGGTCCAAAAACTGATTAAACGCATCAGCGGTAGTGGCAAACCCGTTCGGTACGGAAACGCCCATACCTGACAGATTTGTAATCATTTCACCAAGGGAGGCATTTTTGCCCCCAACCCTGTCTACATCATTCATGCCGAGTTGGTTATACCAAAGCACCAGCGGTGACGAGCCATTGTTGGACATTGAGACAATCCTTTTGTGATTTAATACCAGTGATATACACGCCCTTTCAGACTGTTTTCCCGTTAACGGCGCATTGAATCCCTGTCGCCGCGTTATCACCGCGCTCGGGGATTCCATCGCTCGCCGCCAGACGACATTCTGAATGGTGTTGTGTATAAATAATTCACGATCAACTACCGGATTTATCCTGACATATTTATGCGACTGAAAAAAACGGTGAATCGTTCAAGCAAATTATTTTTTCATTTTTAGGATTCTTTGCCGGTTATACATAACTCCATGATTCTTTGGGAATCTGGTGAGATTTAATACCAAAGCCAGACCAATAATAAAAATGAACTCACCTTTTCATTAAAAATAAAAATAGCATTTCATTTTTTAAAATTGAGACAAAGAGTGGCACGATATGCTTAAATTTAATATCAACTTTCAAACAATTAATCGTGTTATACCGGATGGTCAAAATGGAAAGTGTTGTCGATCGCCACGTGTTTTATATTTCCGATGGAACCGCCATTACGGCAGAAGTTTTAGGGCATGCGGTCATGTCGCAATTCCCGGTTACCACCAGCAGCGTGACCCTGCCCTTTGTTGAAAATATCAGCCGTGCACGGGCCGTGAAAGAGCAAATTGACGCCATTTTTGAACAAACCGGTATTCGGCCACTGGTTTTCTATTCCATTGTACTTCCGGAAATCCGCGACATCATCGTGCAAAGCGAAGGCTTTTGTCAGGATATTGTCCAGGCGCTGGTGGCACCGTTACAGCAGGAGCTACGCCTTGACCCGACGCCCATCGCCCATCGCACTCATGGCCTGACGCCGGGCAATCTGAACAAATACGACGCGCGTATCGCAGCGATTGATTACACCCTTGCTCACGATGACGGGATCTCGTTGCGTAATCTTGATCAGGCTCAGGTGATCCTTCTTGGCGTCTCACGCTGTGGAAAGACGCCCACCAGTCTGTATCTGGCGATGCAGTATGGTATCCGCGCCGCTAACTATCCATTTATCGCCGATGATATGGACAATCTGATTCTTCCTGCATCGTTAAAGCCGCTGCAGCACAAACTTTTCGGTTTAACAATCAATGCGGAGCGCCTGGCGGCCATCCGCGAGGAGCGGCGGGAAAATAGTCGCTATGCTTCTTTGCGCCAGTGCCGCATGGAGGTCACCGAAGTCGAAGCGCTGTACCGCAAAAACAAAATTCCTTGCCTGAACAGTACCAATTATTCCGTGGAAGAGATCGCCACCAAAATTATGGACATTATGGGTCTAAGTCGTAAAATGTACTAATAGACTAGTACGATATTATAAATTTGTTTATGCTATCACTTGCACCCTATACAGGATCATGCCCTGCTCTTGCAATAAACAGGGATTGCTTTATCGTGATACGCATCACTTCCTGGTATTTTCGCCGAGGAAGAAACAGATTTTTGAGACCCCCGAATGAATAAAACAGACGAATTGCGTACCGCGCGCCTTGAAGGCCTGGTCACGCCCGCGGAACTGGCGCAACGGCACCCTATATCCGCCGCCGTTGCAGCACATGTTTCCGCAACACGCCGCCGAATCGAGAAAATCCTCACCGGTGAAGATCGCCGCCTGCTGGTGGTGATCGGTCCATGTTCCATTCACGATACAGATGCGGCGATGGAATATGCTCGCCGCCTGCAAGGGATGCGCAGACGCTATCAGCCACAACTGGAAATCGTTATGCGCACCTACTTTGAGAAGCCACGTACGGTAGTCGGCTGGAAGGGGCTCATCTCGGACCCTGACCTGAACGGCAGTTACCGGGTTAATCACGGTATTGAGCTGGCACGGAGCCTGCTGTTACAAGTGAACGAGCTGGGCGTACCGACCGCCACCGAGTTTCTCGATATGGTGACCGGGCAGTTTATTGCCGACCTGATAAGTTGGGGCGCGATTGGCGCACGCACCACTGAGAGCCAAATCCACCGTGAAATGGCCTCCGCGCTCTCCTGTCCGGTAGGTTTTAAGAACGGCACCGATGGTAATACACGTATCGCCATTGATGCCATTCGCGCTTCTCGCGCCAGCCATATGTTCCTGTCGCCGGACAAGCAAGGGCAGATGACTATCTACCAGACCAGCGGCAACCCTTACGGTCATATCATTATGCGCGGTGGTAAAAACCCGAATTATCACGCTGATGATATTGCCGCCGCCGGAAGGGCGCTGGCGGAATTCGACCTCCCGGAACAACTGGTCGTCGATTTCAGCCATGGCAACTGCCAGAAGCAGCACCGCCGCCAACTGGAGGTTTGCGCCGATATTTGCCAGCAGATCCGCGCAGGATCGACCGCCATTGCCGGGATCATGGCCGAAAGTTTCCTGCAAGAAGGGACACAGAAGGTGATTCCCGGCCGGCCGTTGACCTGGGGCCAATCAATCACCGACCCTTGTCTGAGCTGGGAAGATAGCGAACGATTGCTTGATGAATTAGCCGACGCAACCGCCAGCCGCCTGTAGCCCTTCCCCCCACCGACACCGCGGTGGGGAGTCCCTCGCATTGATTTCCGGTCTGTCACCGGCCAACTGGCATCACGGGTTAAATAATCCTTGCGATGAAAAACAACATTATTGATAATGATTATCATTGTTGATTTGATTTTGGGTGCTTTGACGCATATGGATAACGCTGCCACAGCAGAAATAACAAAAGACAATACTCCCTATCCTGTCCCCTCTGACAGAGTGATAAGCAGCCTTGAATTATTAGGCCCTGAAGGGCGAGTGGTCATTGAACACAGCGGTCAGCGTTATTTACTCCGCCAGACCCATGCCGGTAAGCTGATCCTGACTAAATAATGATCCCCGCCATTTGCGCGACGGGGATGGCCAAACCTAACTGGAACAGCTCACTTCAAGACGTTTCCCCCATTCCGGCGGACGATGAGTATAATCGTCCGACCGATCGGCAAAAGGCTGAGATAATGCGTTGTGCAGACGCGCCAGTTCACTCATATCCCCTTGTTCCGCCTGCTCAATCGCCCGTTGCGCCAGCCAGTTTCGTAATACGATCGCCGGATTGACGCTCCGCATATGCGCCTGTCGCCACGCATCATCAATCTGCTCATCGCACAGGCGCGAACGGTAACCAGCAAACCAGCTATCAAAGGCGGCACGGTCAATAAATTCATCGCGCAATGGCGAAGCGGCGCTGGCCTGTTCACTCTCGCTCAACATCCGGAACGTTCGCGTGTAGTCGCTGCCTTCACGTTCCATCAGGGAAAACAGGCCATTCAGTAGCTCATTATCCCCTTTCTGTTGGGTTAACAGCCCCAGTTTATCGCGCATACGCTGACCATAAGCCGTCAGTAGTTTGTGCTGGTAACTATCCAGAGCGCAATTCAATGCCTCCGCGTTGATAAACGGTGACAATGATTGCGCCAGCCGCTGTAAATTCCACAGCCCGACAGCAGGCTGATTGTCAAAGCTGTAGCGCCCCTGATAATCAGAGTGGTTACAGATAAAGCCTGGCTGGAAATCATCGAGGAAACCATATGGACCGTAGTCCATTGTCAGCCCCAGAATCGACATATTATCGGTATTCATTACCCCATGCGCGAAGCCGATCGTCTGCCAGCCGGCAATCATTTCCGCCGTCCGCGTGACAACGTCACTGAACCACAAAATATACTTATCCGCTTCGTTCTGCAGATGTGGCCAGTGATGACGGATCACATAGTCCGCCAGTTGTTGGACCTTTTGCGGCTCACGGCGATAGTAAAAATGCTCAAAATGGCCAAAGCGGACATGGCTTTCGGCAAGACGCATCAGCATCGCTCCGCTCTCGACGGTTTCACGGTACACCGGGGTATCGCTGGTCACCATAGCCAGCGCACGCGTGGTGGGGATACCGAGCGCATGCATCGCTTCCGACGCCAGAGCTTCACGAATCGTCGAACGCAGTACTGCCCGCCCGTCGCCCATGCGTGAATAGGGCGTCAACCCAGCCCCCTTGAGATGCCAGTCAAAACGACGGCCATCGGATAGCTGCTGTTCGCCGAGCAGAATGCCGCGCCCATCGCCAAGCTGACCGGCCCACGCGCCGAACTGGTGACCGCTGTAAACCTGCGCCAGCGGCGACATACCGGGCAGCAACGTTTCGCCTCCCCAGACGCCTGCTCCCTGCTGTGGACGGAATAGCGTTTCGGGAATACCCAGCGTTTGCGCCAGCGACGCATTGTGCCAGGCAAGTCGCGCATTCTCTAACGGCGTTGGGGCCAGAGCGGTGTAAAAATCCGGCAGTTCATCATGCCAGTGGGTTGTAAAAGACAGGGTCATGGTTCCTCCTGTCTTCAGTGTAGTGCTTTCAACAAACTATTAACACGGAGCGATTTCAGGGATATTGGCTAAAAAGGCAAGAGCGTCGCCTCCCTCCGGATAATTGTTCGATGCTAGATCCTTCTCGCCTGCCAGAATTTTTTATGCCAGTAGACATTATTTAACGATGAACGCGTCACGCCCTGACTGGTTGACGCGTGGATAAACTGGTTATTGGTATCGTAAATCCCCACGTGCAGACCGCTCTCGCCAGAACCGGTCTTGAAAAAGACCAGGTCACCGGGTTGCAGTTCGCTCTTATCGATTTCCGTGCCGATTTCCGCCTGCTCACGGGTTTCCCGTGGCAGTTGCATCGAGAATTTATCGCGGAAAGTCATCACCACGAATCCCGAACAATCAACGCCGCGAGGCGACATTCCGCCATAGCGGTACGGCGCGCCACGCCAGTTTTGTAACTGCTCGTTCAGGTTGGCGACCACGACAATAGGATCGGCAAGCCGCGGGTCAGGCGGCGGTGCCCGATGGCTGCTACAGCCCGCCAAAAAGAGCGCAACGAACAAAATGAACCAGTAACGCATCTCAGACGAACCCTCTGTTCCCTGTTTAATTACCAGGATAATCTAGCCTGTTTATCAACCTACTGACAAGGTAACGGCGTGCTACTGTGATGCAACGAGCATAAGATGGCCTGCCACCTCCACTCTTCGGAAAGCCATGGCATAGGCAGCGGTTAAGTTTTCTTCGCTCAGTACTTCACACGTCCGGCCACAGGCGATTGTTTTCCCCTGACAGATAAGCCAGGAATGATGGGCATGCCGGAGAGTATGATTGAGGTCGTGGCTGCTCATCACGATAGCGACCCCTGAAGCGCTAAGTTCGCTTAATAGCCGATCGAGCGCAGCCTGCTGCGCCACATCAAGGCTGTTCATTGGCTCATCCAGCAGTAATAATTGCCCGGATGGATTGGCCTGAGGATGGATTTGCAATATTACCGCCGCCAGGCGCACCCGCTGCCATTCTCCGCCAGAAATGTGGTTTACCTGACGCTCAAGTTTATCGCTAAGACCCAGCGTCCCGGCGACATTCTCCAGTAGCGCGTTGTGCATACCGTTCTGCAAATGCAGTGACAGATAATGCCAGACCGGCATCGCGAAGGGCGGCATCTGATGTTGACACAGCCAGGCGCGATGATGCGCCAGAGCCTGTGCCGGCCAGTCGCTTAACGACCGCTCGTTCAGCATGACCCGCCCAGGTCCCGTCGCAAGACCCGCCATTCGCGCTAACAGCGTGCTCTTTCCCGCGCCGTTCGGCCCCACAAGGTGAATAATTTCACCCGGTCGGACATCTGCAGAAAACGGCGCCAGACGCCCCGTTTCCTCAACATCCTGTAACTGCATTAAAAACGGCATTATTTCGCTAATGCCTCTTTAATGGCTGCTGCCAGTTGCGGATCGTCCGGCGTCATATCCGGGGAGAACCGGCCGATGACCTGACCGTCACGGCCAATCAGGAATTTTTCGAAATTCCACAAAATATCATCCACATACAGCGGTGCCCGACCTTTACTGGCCATGCGCTCATAGAAGCCACTGCCTTCAGGCGCCACCGCCTGCGGCGCGGAATCAACCAGCTTCTGATACAAAGGCGCACGATGTTCGCCATTGACATCAATTTTGCTGAACATGGGGAAAGTCACGCCATAGGTCGTGCTACAGAACGTTTTAATCTCCTCCTCACTGCCTGGCTCCTGTCCGAGGAACTGATTACACGGGAAGCCAAGTACGCTAAAACCTTCGCTTTCGAGATCTTTTTGCAGTGCTTCTAACTGCGTATATTGCGGGGTCAGGCCACATTTCGAGGCGACGTTAACGATCAACAACACCTTGCCGGCATAGGGCAGAAGCGTTGTTTTCTCACCATCAATGGTGGTGACTTCAGTATTAAGAATATCGTGTTGCATAGCCTTCCCTCAGTGAATAAAACGGTTTCTGCGTCAGGTGATCCTTATCTACTGTAGCGGATTCAGGCCATGTCATTCTACTTTGAATCGCCCAGGAGTGTCTCTTGATGTAACAAAGCGCGCGACATACATTGGCCGCAACAGCGGCCGAGTAATTCAGTATACAGAGGTAAATGGATATATACCCGTCATACTTCAAGTTGCATGTGCGTTGGCTTTCCTCGTTCACCCCAGTCACGTACTGGAGTACGCTCCCGGGGATTCACTGCGTCGCCGCCTTCCTGCAACTCGAATAATTTAGGGTATAATACTATCTCGCAGTTTGTTAATTTAAGAGAGTTTTATTGATGAAAAAGATATTTAGCGCAGTGTTAATTGCGGCTTCCGTCACGCTGTTATCAGCCTGCTCGCCGGATGAAGATAATAAGATTAAAGTAGCAATTAACACCGGGCCGGATGAAGCTATCTGGAAAGTCGTAGAACATGTGGCTAAAGAAAAATACAACCTTAATGTCGAAGTGATCTCGTTTAATGATTACGTGCTGCCTAACGAAGCCTTAAACAATAAAGACGTCGATGTTAACGCTTTCCAGACGCTACCGTATCTTGACGCGCAGTCAAAAGAACGCGGCTATAAATTTGCTATTGTCGGTAAAACTTTTGTTTTCCCGATTGCGGCTTACTCTAAGAAAATCAAAAATATCAGTGAATTGCCAGATGGTGCGACAATTACTCTGTCAAATGAAGCCACGACGCTGGGACGCAGCCTGTTGCTGCTGCAGGCCCAGGGTTTAATCAAGCTGAAGGAGGGCGTGGGTTACCTGCCGACAACACTGGATATTATCAACAATCCCAAACAACTGAAAATTGTCGAAGTCGATACGCCGCAGTTGACCCGCACGCTGGATGACCCAAACGTTGCGCTGTCGATTATTAATACTAACTTCTCCGCCCAGGCGGGTTTGTCCGCTGCCCGCGATGGTTTATTTATGGAAGGCCCGGACTCTCCGTACGTCAACGCCATCGTTTCCCGTCAGGATAATAAAGACAGCAAGAAGGTTCAGGAACTGAAAAATGCGTTCCAGACCCAGGATGTTGCCGACAAAGCTGCGGAAGTCTACAAAGGCGATGCCATTAAAGGCTGGTAACACGTTTTTCCCCCACAGGCGCAGCGCCTGCGGGGGAAGCGTTGACCTATCATTGCGGACGCGCAGATTTCAATAATAACCAGACAAACACCGGCGCCCCCAGCGTAGCGGTGACCACACCGATAGGTAACTCCGCCGCCGGCAGCGCCAGACGCGCGACAATGTCGGCCACCAGCAGTGCGCTGGCTCCCGCTAACAGACAGGCCGGGAGCAGCACGCGATGATCGCTCAAACCGCATAAACGCAGAATATGCGGAATAACCAGACCGATAAAACCAATTGCCCCGGCCAGCGCCACGCTGACGCCCACCAGCCAGCCCGTGGTGATTACCAGCAGGTTACGCCACAGCGCCAGCGGCAATCCCAACTGGCGAGCAGAAACCTCCCCCAGCGCCAATAAATTCAGCGGCTGCGATTGCAGGCACACCCAGGCCAACACCGGTAATAACGCCAGCATCAACCATAGCTGTTGCCAGTCAACGCCGCCAAAACCGCCCATCATCCAGTACATCAGTTGGCGAAGATCAAACGACGTGGAAAAATAGACCGCCCAGGTCATCAGCGCGCTACAAATAATGCCGAGCGCAACGCCCGCCAGCAGCAGACGACTGGTTGATAAATGCCGCCTGGCGAAGCGCAGTAAAATAAAGGTGATGATCAGCGCCCCCATGATCGCGCACAGCCCCAGAGCCCAGTCGGGCAGCCACCCTTTGCCCAACAAAACGGCTGCAATCAAGCCCACCCCGGCACCGTTGGAAACCCCCAGCAGCCCTGGTTCGGCCAGCGGGTTTTCAAACAACGCCTGCATAACCGCCCCCGAAAGCGCCAGCGCGGCGCCGACCAGCAAAACAGCCAGCGTCCGCGGCAGACGGATCTGCCAGATAAAAAGCTCGCCTTTGGCGCTGAACCATTCGCCAGGGCCTATCCACTGGTCGCCTGCGCACAGGCTGATGATTGACGTTATCAACAACAACAGCGTTAATCCGGCAAGCCATCGCCAGTTATGACGCCGTTGAATTTGAGCAAAAATCAGCATAGATTCCGAAATCCACAACAGGAATGTGATTGATTTTACTGTATTCAGCAAAGAAAAGAAAAAAGGCCGCATAGCGGCCTTTTTGGTTAGTTCAGATTATTTGTCTCTGGGTGACGCATTTTCGACACGGCTTTTTAGCTTCTGACCGGGTCTGAACGTCACAACTCGCCGGGCTGTGATTGGAATATCCTCTCCCGTTTTCGGATTACGACCCGGGCGTTGGTTCTTATCACGCAAATCGAAGTTGCCGAACCCGGAGAGTTTTACCTGCTCACCGTTTTCCAGAGCGCGACGGACCTCTTCGAAAAACAACTCTACCAGCTCTTTAGCATCCCGCTTGCTAAGCCCAAGCTTATCAAACAGATATTCTGACATTTCAGCTTTTGTAAGCGCCATAGGTTCAATCCCTCAATGATGCCTGGAATCGCTCTTTCAATGCCTCTACACATTTGGCGACGGTAGCGGCAATCTCCTCTTCTTCGAGTGTACGGCTGGTATCCTGGAGGATTAGGCTAATCGCAAGACTCTTAAAGCCTTCCGCCACACCTTTACCGCGGTACACGTCAAATAAGTTTACGCCAACTACCTGATTTACGCCAACTTTCTTACACTCGGCTAAAACATCGGCTGCCGGCACATTTTCCGCCACAACAACAGCGATGTCACGACGGTTAGCCGGGAAGCGAGAAATCTCGCGCGCCTGAGGCACCACGCGGTCTGCAAGCTTGTTCCACTCCAGTTCAAATACCAAAGTGCGACCGTTCAGATCCAGTTTACGTTCCAGTTCGGGATGAACAACCCCAATAAAACCAATGCGTTCACCTTTCAGATAAATCGCTGCCGACTGGCCTGGATGCAGTGCCGGATTCGCTTCCGCCCTGAACTGAATGTCGGCCAGTTTACCGGTGAGTTCCAGCACCGCCTCCAGATCGCCTTTCAGATCATAAAAATCAACGGTCTCTTTCGCCAGATTCCAGTGTTCTTCATAGCGGTTGCCGCAAATGACGCCCGCCAGCATCAGATCCTGACGAATACCCAGATATGCCTGGGTATCCGGCACAAAACGCAGACCGGTTTCGAAGATGCGCACACGATTCTGCTGCCGGTTCTGGTTATAGACCACGGTTGACAACAGACCGGTCCACAGTGAAAGACGCATGGCCGACATCTCTATGGAGATCGGGCTTGGTAGAATCAGCGCCTCTTCCCCCGGATGTAACAGTTGCTGAACCTTCGGATCGACAAAGCTATAGGTGATCACTTCCTGATAACCTTTGTCATTAAGCATGGTTTTCACACGTTTCAGCGACAAGCTGGCTTCACGATGGCTACCCATGATTAAACCTGCCTGAATCGGCTTGTCAGGAATGTTATTGTAGCCATACACGCGCGCCACTTCTTCGACCAGGTCTTCTTCAATCTCCATGTCGAAACGCCAGCTCGGCGCAACCGCTTTCCACTCATCCTGACCTTCTGCCACTTCACAGCCAAGACGGCGCAGAATATCACCCACCAGCTCATCCGAAATGTGATGCCCGATCAGACGATCCAGCTTGCTACGGCGCAATGTAATGCGCGCCCGTTCAGGCAGCGTCGCCTCATTTGTAACGTCGATAACCGGACCGGCTTCACCACCGCAAATATCGATCAACAAACGGGTGGCGCGCTCCATTGCTTTGTACTGCAACGCCGGGTCCACACCGCGTTCATAGCGGTGGGAAGCATCCGTATGCAGACCGTGGCGACGCGCACGACCGGTAATAGACAGTGGGCTAAAGAAAGCACATTCCAGCAGAACGTTTTGCGTTTCCCCATTCACACCGGAATGCTCACCGCCGAAGATCCCGCCCATTGCCAGCGCTTTCTGATGGTCAGCAATAACCAGGGTGTCGGTATCCAGCGTCGCCTTGGAACCGTCCAGCAGCACCAGGGTTTCTCCTGCATGCGCCATACGTACGACAATCCCGCCTTCAATGCGATCTTTGTCGAATGCATGCATCGGCTGACCCAGTTCGAGCAGCACATAGTTGGTCACATCAACCACTGCGTCAATAGAGCGGATACCACAACGGCGCAGTTTCTCTTTCATCCACAGCGGCGTCGGCGCGCTGACATTAATACCTTTTACTACGCGGCCCAGATAGCGCGGACATGCATCCGTGGCTTCAACCTGAATGGGCAGAACATCATCAATGGTCGCCGCAACCGGCGTGATTTCTGGCATATTCAGCGGTGCTTTGTTAAGTACCGCCACATCGCGTGCCACGCCGATAATCCCCAGACAGTCCGCGCGGTTCGGCGTCACGCTGATTTCGATGGCGTTATCGTCCAGCTTCAGGTATTCGCGGATGTCGGTCCCCAGCGGCGCATCGGCAGGCAACTCGATGATGCCGCTATGGTCGTCGGAAATCCCCAGTTCGGAGAACGAGCACAGCATTCCTTCTGACGGCTCACCGCGTAGTTTAGCTGCTTTAATTTTGAAATCGCCCGGCAGAACCGCGCCAATGGTCGCAACGGCGACCTTCAGGCCCTGACGGCAGTTTGGCGCGCCGCAAACGATGTCCAGCAGACGTTCGCCACCGATGTTGATTTTCGTTACCCGCAGTTTATCGGCATTGGGGTGCTGCGCGCATTCAACCACCTCCCCCACAACAACGCCATTAAAGCTTCCCGCTACGGGCTCTACGCCATCCACTTCGAGCCCGGCCATGGTTATCTGTTCTGCAAGCGCTGCGCTATCGATAGCCGGGTTCACCCACTCGCGTAACCACAGTTCACTGAATTTCATTGTTCTGTCCTGCCCTTATTTAAACTGTTTGAGGAAACGCAGATCGTTTTCGAAGAATGCGCGTAAGTCGGTTACGCCGTAGCGCAGCATCGTCAACCGCTCCATGCCCATGCCGAAAGCAAAGCCAGAGTAGATTTCTGGATCAATACCGACATTGCGTAGTACATTCGGATGCACCATGCCGCAGCCGAGCACTTCCAGCCATTTACCATTTTTACCCATGACATCCACTTCGGCAGACGGTTCAGTAAACGGGAAATAGGACGGACGAAAACGAATTTGCAGATCTTCTTCAAAGAAGTTACGCAAAAAATCGTGCAGCGTTCCCTTCAGGTTGGTGAAGCTGATATTCGTATCAACGATCAGTCCTTCCATTTGGTGGAACATTGGGGTGTGAGTTTGATCGTAGTCGTTACGATACACGCGGCCAGGCGCAATAATGCGGATCGGCGGCTGTTGGTTAGCCATGGTGCGAATCTGCACGCCTGATGTCTGCGTGCGCAGAAGGCGGGTGGCATCAAACCAGAAAGTGTCGTGGTCAGCGCGTGCCGGATGGTGACCGGGAATGTTTAAGGCATCGAAGTTGTGGTAATCATCTTCAATTTCCGGGCCGGTCGCAACGGTAAAGCCAAGCTCACCGAAGAAACTTTCAATGCGGTCGATGGTACGGGTAACCGGATGCAGACCGCCGTTTTCGATACGACGTCCTGGCAGAGAGATATCGATAGTCTCAGCGGCCAGACGGGCATTGAGCGCCGCGCTTTCGAGCTCAGCTTTACGCGCATTTAGCGCCTGCTGAACCTGCTCTTTGGCTTCGTTGATAACCGCACCGGCTGCCGGACGCTCTTCAGCAGGCAGCTCACGCAGGGTTGTCATCTGAAGGGTTAACTGCCCTTTCTTCCCCAGGTATTCCACGCGGACATTATCCAGCGTAGCAACATCTGATGCCTCGTTAATGGCTGCCTTCGCACTGGCAACCAGCTCTGCGAGATGTGACATGGTTTTCCTCATTGTGTCGGTGCAGACACCGGTTCGTTGGACTAAATTTATCTGTGCTGTACACCATTACTCTGTCGTTCGAGTTGCAGGCAAGCGGCGAAGGAGTGCGCCCCCGGACATTGACATAATAACCACATGATCGGGGTGAACGATCGCCAGCAACGCATTTGCAACCTGGAATACGACGAGTAAAAAAAAGCCTCCACTTGGGAGGCTTCAGGGCGCTGTTTTCCGTTTCTTCTTTCACGCGCTAGCCTCCTGCGTTCAGGTGCTAGAGTAAAAAAAGAAACGGAAAATAGCAGCATTCATGCTTGCGTTACCTTGTCTGGTAAGAAACGTAAGGCCGTATTGAAAGGCTTACGGTTATAAAAGTCAATGTATTGCTACTCCTGAAACGAAAAGAGGGAGACTAGCCCCCTCTTTCAACTGGCTTATGCCAGTGCTGCTTTCGCTTTTTCGACCAGCGCGGAGAACGCTAATTTGTCGAACACGGCGATATCAGCCAGGATCTTACGGTCGATTTCAACAGAGGCTTTTTTCAGGCCGTTGATGAATTTGCTGTAAGAAATACCGTTCTGACGTGCTGCTGCGTTGATACGCGCAATCCACAGTTGACGGAACTGACGCTTACGTTGACGACGGTCACGGTAAGCATACTGACCTGCTTTGATAACAGCCTGGAAGGCAACGCGGTATACGCGAGAACGCGCACCGTAGTAGCCTTTAGCTTGTTTCAAAATTTTCTTGTGACGTGCACGGGCAACTACACCACGTTTTACGCGAGCCATATGTGCTCTCCTGTATCTATTCTAATTAAAAAGTTAAAAGGGTTAACGACTTATGCGTACGGCAGGCACGCGATGACCAGGCCCAGATCGCCTTTGGATACCATGGCTTTCGGACGCAGATGACGTTTACGCTTAGTAGCTTTTTTAGTCAGAATATGACGCAGGTTAGCGTGCTTATGCTTAAAACCACCTTTACCGGTTTTTTTGAAGCGCTTAGCAGCACCGCGTACGGTCTTAATTTTTGGCATTTTAATAACTTCCACTTCGCATTGTTAATTAACGAAACTGAGGCGAACAACGCCCGCGGAACCCACAACAGGCACCACGGGTATTGCTACTTGAAGGCCTTACTGTTTCTTCTTAGGAGCGAGCACCATGATCATCTGGCGGCCTTCGATCTTCGTGGGGAAGGATTCGACTACTGCCAGTTCACTCAGATCGTCACGGACGCGGTTAAGCACTTCCATACCGATCTGTTGGTGGGCCATTTCACGACCACGAAAACGCAGTGTGATTTTGGCCTTATCGCCATCTTCCAGAAAGCGAACCAGGCTGCGGAGTTTTACCTGGTAATCGCCATCATCGGTGCCAGGTCGGAATTTGATTTCCTTAACCTGAATAACTTTTTGCTTTTTCTTCTGTTCCTTGGAAGACTTACTCTTTTCATAAAGGAACTTGCCGTAGTCCATTATACGACAAACTGGCGGTTCGGCGTTAGGGCTGATTTCAACTAAGTCTACTCCAGCCTCTTCAGCCTTTTCGATAGCTTCTCTCAGACTCACAATACCCAGTTGCTCACCTTCCAGACCTGTTAAGCGAACTTCCTGGGCGCGAATCTCGCCATTAATACGATTCGGACGTGCCGTTTGAACTCGTTTTCCGCCTTTAATACCTTATTCCTCCAGTTGTTGAAGACTGCGGCTGCGAATTTCTTGTTGCAGCTTCTCAATCATTTCATTTACGTCCATGCTGCCGAGGTCTTTCCCGCGACGTGTGCGCACGGCCACTTTGCCGGCTTCGACTTCTTTGTCGCCACAGACCAACATATACGGGACACGACGTAAAGTATGCTCGCGGATTTTAAAGCCTATCTTCTCATTTCTCAAGTCCGCTTTTACGCGAATGCCCGCATTTTGTAGTTTACGCGTCAATTCGTTAACGTATTCAGCCTGAGAATCCGTAATATTCATGACCACGACCTGGACTGGCGCAAGCCAGCTTGGGAAGAAGCCCGCAAATTCTTCGGTCAGGATGCCGATAAAACGCTCCAGAGAACCAAGAATAGCGCGGTGAATCATTACAGGAACCTGTCGTTCATTATTTTCACCAACATAAGAGGCGCTTAAACGCTGCGGCAGGGAGAAGTCCAGCTGTACAGTACCGCACTGCCAGGCACGATCGAGGCAATCATACAGCGTAAATTCAATTTTCGGACCATAAAATGCGCCCTCACCCAGTTGATATTCAAACGGGATGTTATTTTCTTCCAGCGCCACCGCCAGATCCGCTTCAGCGCGATCCCATGTTTCATCGCTACCGATACGTTTTTCCGGACGCGTTGACAGTTTGACGACGATCTTATCGAAGCCAAAGGTACTGTACATATCGTAGACCATACGAATACAGGCGTTCACTTCATCACGCACCTGATCTTCCGTACAGAAGATATGCGCATCATCCTGAGTAAAGCCACGTACGCGCATCAGACCATGCAGCGCGCCTGACGGCTCGTTACGATGGCAACTCCCGAATTCAGCCATACGCAATGGCAGATCGCGGTAGGATTTCAGCCCCTGGTTGAAAATCTGTACGTGCCCCGGACAGTTCATCGGCTTGATGCAATATTCACGGTTCTCAGAAGACGTGGTGAACATCGCATCTTTATAGTTGTCCCAGTGGCCGGTTTTTTCCCATAGCACACGGTCCATCATAAACGGGCCTTTAACTTCCTGATACTGGTACTCTTTCAGCTTAGAACGCACGAACGTTTCCAGTTCACGGAAGATAGTCCAGCCGTCATTGTGCCAGAACACCATGCCCGGGGCCTCTTCCTGCATATGATACAGGTCAAGCTGCTTACCGATTTTACGGTGATCACGCTTTGCAGCTTCTTCAAGACGCTGCAGATAGGCGTTCAGCGATTTTTTATCTGCCCAGGCGGTGCCGTAGATACGCTGCAGCATTTTATTGTTGCTGTCGCCGCGCCAGTACGCTCCCGCGGTCTTCATTAATTTGAAATGATGACAGAAACGCATATTCGGCACGTGCGGCCCGCGGCACATGTCGATATATTCTTCGTGATGATACAAACCAGGTTTGTCATCATGCGCAATATTTTCATCAAGAATAGAGACTTTATAGCTCTCACCGCGATTCACAAAGGTTTCACGCGCTTCGTGCCAGCTGACTTTCTTCTTGATGACATCATAGTTTTTCTCGGCGAGCTCGTGCATACGTTTTTCGAGCGCATCGATATCTTCCTGGGTCAGGGTATGGTCCAGATCGACATCATAATAGAAACCATTGTCGACAACCGGACCGATCGCCATCCTGGTATTTGGCCACAGCTGTTTAATCGCATGCCCCAAAAGGTGTGCGCAGGAGTGACGAATAATCTCAAGACCATCTTCATCTTTAGCGGTGATGATAGATAACGTTGCGTCGTTTTCAATGGGATCACAGGCGTCAACCAGCTCGCCGTTGACACGGCCAGCAATCGTGGCTTTCGCCAGACCCGGACCGATATCCAGAGCAACATCCATCGGGCTCACAGCATGATCAAAATGGCGTTGGCTGCCATCAGGAAGCGTAATTACAGGCATTTCATGTCCTTATTTGCAGTGGTGCCCCACACGAAAGAGCACATACAAAACAATATAATCATAATTATCAACAAGTTCAGACCCAGTTCCCGCTTCACTCTGCGAAAGTATGTTTGCGACCGTTTCCCGATTCGCACCCACCTGCAGCCGCTCGTTGATAACACCAACGGTTAGTTTACACATCATTACTGTGTGATTAAAGTCACGTGAGGTCATCCCCGTCATATTTCAAGCTGCGGTGCGTTGGCAATACTCGCCCCATCCCCGGCCCGCGACAGGCAGGGCCCGCGCAAGTGCGGGTCCAAAACGGTTAACCGTTTTGTTCTGAAACTCGAATCATTTAGAGTATCAATAGCTATTATTGATTGAGAAATAAAAATTGCTGGATAATTATGTTAACATTGCGCCATAAAGAGAATAATAGCACACAATCCCAATCGCAAAAAAAATAGCAATAGACACTATAAATATCTGACATTAAAAATGCGAAAAGCCTGCGGCTACATCTTTAACCTGCTTATCGCCAGAAAAAATACGCAAATATAAAACAGATTACCGTCGAATATCAGGACCATTCACCCGCTACAAGCTTATGCACATCAAATGCATCATTCATTGACTGACCGGTTGATTGCGAACCCGGCGCAATATTGGAGCCCGCTTCAACATCGGTGGCTTTAGCGATACCGATTGGCGTATGGTGATTGTCATCCGGTTGGGGCAACGGGGTGGCAGCGAATGCGCCGAAAGATATCATGCACAACATTGTTGCCGCCAGTGCGATTTTGCTATTTCTCATGATAGTTATTCTCTTATTTATTACAGGTAATAACATGGAAAAATCCGCTTCTCCACTGTTGTCCAGTATAGATCCAAATCACATTTTTGTCCGAGGAAATAGTTGTCTTTTTGTGTCAAATTAACTCTGCATTGGTTAGCAAAAAATGATTACGTGGAATGCATACAGGCCCGTTCTTTTTATAAAAGACAAAACAAGAGACCAGAAATAATAACACTATACATTGCTATATGTTAAAACGATCAGGCCGGAAAATCCGGCCTGAAAATACTACATTTTATATCCAAGCGACACTGTCGTGCGCCGGTCAGTATGTTCCGGAGCTGAAGAAGGAGGCTGAGAGTTCCACGTCAGGTTATAGGCCACTTTGAGAGCAAAATGTGCATTGATAGCAACGTTTAATGCGCTTTCTGAGTTCAGCGTCGTATCGTCAGATCCGAATACCGAGACACCCTGCGTAAATTTGGTGTTATCCGTCATCTGCCACGCCCATGTTCCTGATGCGTAGCCCAGCGGCCGGGTTTTGTCATCGCCATCGGTATACTCGTCATAACGTACGCCAGGACCAAATTCAACACGCAAACTATAAATCGGGCCATTCAGAACCTGTCGACCATAACCTGCGGTGAGCACATCACGTTGCTGATAACCGTTATAACGATCCGTCAGCCAGCTTGCCTGACCAAAAAGATAATTCTGGTCAGTCAGATTATAACGACTACGCCCACCAACCGCGTACTTTTCTGAAGAACGCTCATCGTTTGAAGAGGTATTGCTGGCATTCCCCCACAACGACCATGCAGTGGTGCCACCATACCAGGTCAAAGTGGAGTCCGCGGTCATCGAGGAACTTTTCGTATTGCCGGACTGCGCCAGATAGCCGGCATTAACAGTACCTTCGAAAGGTTTTTTGGCTGTGGAAGGGTCATCCATGACAGTAAAAACGGAATCATCGGCGATTGCGCATGCAGACGCAAAAAGCCCTCCCGCCAGCATGACTGCTGCGGGTACTGTCTTTAAAAGCTTCATTTAATTTAAAGTCCGTACACATAAAAGGAGACTCGAAAGGTCCCGGAAACTTTCGCGAGGATCGTTGATTGTCGACCCTAAGAAAGGGAGTAAATTATAAAAAAGCACGATTAACTTAGCAATCAATTACTATTTCATTTTTTGTATAAGACGCTTCTCAAAACAATTTTTCGTTCATAAAGATAAAAACAGCAACGTTTATGCATATCCTTAACATTGACTTCTCTCGCCCCTGTTGACGGCTATGGTTTAAAAACAGTGTGGCAGTCCCGTATTATGGAGGAAATCGGATGACCAAAATCTATACGCTCACGCTCGCCCCCTCTCTCGACAGCGCTACGCAAACACCGCAAATGTATCCTGAAGGCAAGTTACGCTGTAGCGCCCCTGTGTTTGAGCCTGGCGGTGGCGGCATTAATGTCGCGCGGGCGATTACCTTTCTTGGCGGCAGCGCTACCGCGATCTTCCCGGTCGGCGGCGCCACCGGTGAACACCTGACGACACTGCTGATGGGTGAGCATGTCCCGGTGGACACGGTAGAAGCGGCAGACTGGACACGGCAGAATCTTCATGTACATGTCAACGCCAGCGGTGAGCAGTATCGTTTCGTGATGCCGGGCGCAGCATTAACTAAGGAGGAGTTCCATCTGCTTGAGGAAAAAGTTCTCATGCTCACGCCCGGCTCACTGTTAGTCATCAGCGGGAGCCTGCCCCCAGGGATTAGCGTCGATAACCTGCGGCAGTTAGTCAAAAATGCGCAACAGCATGGCTTGCGCTGCATTGTGGATAGCTCCGGTGAGGCGCTCGCCGCGGCCCTTGAAGTCGGCAATATTGAACTGGTAAAACCGAATCAGAAAGAACTTAGCGCCCTTGTGCAACGCGATCTCAGCCAGCCTGATGATGTGCGCAAGGCCGCACAACAGTTAATCGACTCGGGAAAAGCCCATCGGGTCGTCGTTTCACTGGGTCCGCAGGGGGCTTTAGGCGTTGATGCGGACGGCTGCGTCCAGGTCGTACCGCCGCCAATGAAAAGCCAGAGTACCGTCGGCGCCGGGGACAGTATGGTCGGCGCAATGACCTTACGGCTGGCGGAAAACGCCTCGCTCGAAGATATGGTTCGCTTTGGTGTTGCAGCGGGGAGCGCCGCAACAATAAATCAGGGTACCCGACTTTGCTCGCTGGAAAATACGCAAAAAATCTACGACTACCTGCGCGGTCGTTAGTCTCTTGATTCCCGCTGTCACGTCGGCGGGAGTCGCCAAATCATCACGATGGTCTATGCTAAAAAATCCATGGATAACACCGTGCTAAAAGTAAGGAGCACAATTATTACGTATTTCGCCACTGTTCACGGATATAAATAATCATTACATTGGCAGGATAAGTCGTCGTATTTTTCTCCAGACTAACGTTGCCTTATATGAAGATGACGAAAATCTTCACATATCCGGGATCAATGCTTTTGGCCTGCTTTCACGTTTAGCGTGGGTACAAGATCAATAAGTGCGATTAGCGCAACAGAAAACGTTCAGTTGTGCGTCAGTTCGAATTTTACACTCGGATTATGCGCTAACCTTATGAAATGTTGGAAAACATGGGGAGAGACAGCATGTGGCAAGCTATCAGCAATTTGTTACGCGACTGGCACAGCGAAGCAGCTGAAATCGAACTGCGCAGTGAACTACCAGGGGGGGAGATTCACGCAGCCTGGCATTTACGCTTCGGCGGGCGGGATTACTTCGTAAAATGCGACGAACGGGAGCTTTTGCCCATATTTACCGCCGAGGCCGATCAACTCGAGCTCTTGTCGCGCAGTAAAACCGTTAATGTGCCCCAGGTTTTTGCTGTTGGCAGCGATCGGGATTACAGTTTCCTGGTCATGGAATATCTCCCGCCTCGCCCTCTGGATGCGCATAACGCTTTCCTGTTAGGCCAGCAAATTGCACGTTTACATCAATGGAGCGATCAACCCCAGTTTGGCCTGGATTTCGATAACCACCTTTCCACCACTCCCCAACCAAATGCCTGGCAGCGCCGCTGGTCCACCTTCTTCGCCGAGCAGCGTATCGGCTGGCAACTGGAACTGGCTGCCGAAAAAGGCCTACGTTTTGGCAATATTGATAGCCTCGTCAACGCCGTCCAACAGCGGCTGAGTAATCATCAACCTCAGCCATCATTGCTCCACGGTGATTTATGGTCCGGTAACTGCGCGCTCGGGCCAAACGGGCCTTATATTTTCGATCCAGCCTGCTATTGGGGGGATAGAGAGTGCGATCTGGCAATGCTGCCGCTACATCCTGAACAGCCGGCCCAAATTTATGATGGCTACCAATCCGTTTCACCACTGCCGTCCGGGTTCCTTGAACGTCAACCCCTTTATCAGCTCTATACCTTGCTGAATCGCGCGATTCTGTTTGGCGGGCAACATCTGGTGACCGCACAGAAAGCGCTGGATGAGGTATTGATGGAGAAGGCGCCGTAACGCCGCGCCCTGTGTCACACCGGGGGTGAACGGTCAACAAAAAGAGGCCCAGCGTTTGCGGTTGCTGATTGTGTACCTGCTCAATGTGATCTCTCAGCCTGCTTGCCAGACATGTCACCACGTCTCAAGGATCAGCAAATGATTTATTAGTACAGGTTGACAGGCCTCCCTTATTTCCTGAGGGTGGCCTGATTTCACACCATTAATTCATGTCCACGCCTTTGAGACGGAACTGAATGGTCATGGTGATTCCGGTACCCGGTTTACCCGCTTGATAACGCCATTTACGTAAAGCGTTTTTCACTTCACGTTCAAACATATTGGCGGGTTGAGCGGAAAGGATCTGCACGTTATCCACGCGACCATCTGCCGTAACATCAAACTTAACCCTCACCGATCCCTCGATACGCAGTGCCTGAGCGCGCGGAGGGTATACAGGTTTACCCCGGCGTAATGCCTGAGGGCCGGTTGGCGCCGTTACGGTGGGCTTCGCCGCCGCTGTAGACGTACTCGGCGCAGTACGCGCAGGTGCCGTATTTTGGCTCTCAAAGGGCGAGGCCGAACGGGTTTCCGCAGGCTTCACATCACGCTTAGGCTGTTCGACCTTTTTTTCCGGTTTCGGTTTCGGTTTCGGTTTTGGCTTTGGTTTCGGCTTGGGTTTATGGATAACAACCGGCGCCTCTTTAGGCGGTTCCGGCATCACTTCGGGTTCGGGTTCAGGTTCTGGCTCCACAACGGGTTCAACTACCGGCTGGGCGGCCGCGGGCGGCTCCAGATCTGCCGGAGCCACCATCGTAATCTCGATAGGCTGTGATGGCGAAGGCCGTTCAATAACCTGATGTACCGATGTATAAAGCAACGCCGCGACAACACCGCCATGGATAGCCACGGACAGTAGCGTGGGCCACGGAAAGCGACGAGGTAAATCAAAGGTCATTGCGCTCATAATTGTTTCTGTTGAAAAATGATGTTCCGATTTTAAATGCAAATAGTAATCATATTCAACCAGGGTTGCTAACTTGCGTTAAAATTTGCCCGCTTTTCTGAAAAAATCCCCAGAACATGGCATTCTGAGGCATACGCGTATCTTTGCATTGCAGTCAACGCCGGTTTAACTTAACGTAACTCGCCAATTTATTGATAAGGAGCCATGCCGTGCTTTACGTTATCTACGCTGAAGATATTGCCGACTCTCTGGAAAAAAGAACATCGGTACGCCCCGCCCACCTGGCGCGTTTGCAACTGTTACATGATGAGGGGCGTTTGCTGACCGCCGGCCCAATGCCTGCTGTAGACAGTAATGAGCCCGGTGCGGCTGGCTTTACCGGTTCAACCGTGATCGCGGAGTTTGAATCACTGGAGGCGGCGCAATCCTGGGCCAATGACGACCCGTATATCGCCGCCGGTGTTTATCAGAAAGTCTCTGTTAAGCCTTACAAAAAGGTATTTTGATAATCCAGGAAAACAATAACGATCAGAGACCTGGCGCAGATTTCATCTACGCATGCAATTGGAAGGGCGCGTTTAGATACATGTCACACTGCGCCCACTTCTTTTTCTGACGCACATCACCGGGCAAGCATCGTGCCGCATCATGTTGTGATTATGTCACGCGAGTTTAGCACTCTGTCCCGACGGATTGACGACCCGGCCTGTCGACCATGAGGCTGTCTGTCAGCGCAAAAGCGCCAGTCAGAAATTCCCGGCCACTCTAAATCCATTCCTGAGTTTTGCAGCCCGCCCCGCGATTACCCTGGTTATCGTTGCTGGTGCCTTTCCCGGTCAGTTTTATCACGGATTAGTCCTATTAGATGCACCTGACGCGAGATAATTATGGCTTCTCCATAAAATATTCACATTTATGATTTGGAATTAATATCCCTGATTAAGGAGTTTTTATGAAAAAAATTGTGCTGTTAGTTTTTGTGCTTTGCGGAGCGGTGTCGCTTTCCGGGTGTATTCTCCCTCCAGGAGGACCTGGCGGCGGTCACTCCCAAGGACCCGGTCCTCGGTAATACAGTAAGGCCCATTTTCAGTCAGGGCCTTTCTGACCATTATCTGGTCAATAATCTACCGATGCAGGCACCGCAAGCGGTGCCTTTTGTTTCGCCTTTCAAAACTCAGAGAAGGTGAACAGCAAAGAGTGACGCTGCCGTTTAACCAGCTCTTTTCTGATGGCGAGGATACGCATATTCCGGCGCGATTGGCCTTCCAGCCAGCGTGTTTTACGGCGACTCACCTGTCTTAGCATGCGCCAGCGCCCTACTTCCGTTCTACTACGCTTCATTGCTACTACTCTACGAGTGAAAAACAGCCTGCATTATAGACCCATGAATCCGGGTGACCAACGCTTTCGCTGCGTTTTTATTTGCCAGATGGATGCTGATGCGTAAACTCATGACATAAAGTCATTCAAAAGGATTTTTCATCTATGACAACCTTTTACACGGTGGTTAACTGGCTGGTCATACTCGGATACTGGCTACTGATCGCTGGTGTAACATTACGTATATTAATGAAAAGACGCGCAGTCCCGTCAGCAATGGCGTGGCTACTTATCATCTATATTCTACCTCTGGTGGGGATTATTGCTTATCTGTCGTTTGGCGAACTGCATCTGGGCAAGCGCCGGGCCGAACGCGCAAGCGCAATGTGGCCGTCGACGGCGAAATGGTTAAAGGATCTCAAAGCCTGTAAACATATCTTTGCTGATGAGAATAGCCCGGTCGCCGAATCATTATTTAAGCTCTGCGAACACCGCCAGGGAATTGCTGGTGTTAAGGGCAATCAGCTCCAGCTACTCACCGAATCCGATGATGTCATGCAGGCCTTAATTCGCGACATTCAGCTCGCGCGTCACAATATTGAGATGGTGTTCTATATCTGGCAGCCTGGCGGTATGGCCGATAAAGTCGCGGAGTCATTAATGGCGGCGGCAAGACGCGGCGTACACTGCCGGTTAATGCTCGACTCTGCCGGGAGCGTTGCCTTTTTCCGCAGTCCCTGGGCCGCTATGATGCGTAATGCGGGAATCGACGTTGTTGAGGCGCTGAAAGTTAATCTGATGCGTGTCTTTCTGCGTCGTATGGATCTGCGTCAGCATCGCAAGATGGTTATGATCGACAATTATATTGCCTATACCGGCAGTATGAATCTGGTTGATCCACGCTTCTTTAAACAGGACTCCGGCGTCGGCCAGTGGATTGATCTGATGGCGAGAATGGAAGGCCCGGTAGCGACAGCCATGGGAATTGTCTATTCCTGCGACTGGGAAATTGAAACCGGAAAGCGCATTTTACCGCCGCCGCCAGATGTTAATATCATGCCGTTCGAAGAGGCCAGCGGGCATACTATTCACACCATCGCCTCAGGGCCCGGCTTCCCTGAAGACTTGATCCACCAGGCACTGCTCACCGCCGCTTATGCGGCTAAAGAGCACTTGATCATGACAACCCCCTACTTTGTGCCCAGCGACGATCTGCTGCATGCCATCTGCACCGCAGCCCAACGCGGCGTTGATGTCAGCATCATTTTGCCGCGTAAGAACGATTCGTTGCTTGTGGGTTGGGCCAGCCGCGCCTTCTTTACCGAACTGCTGGCTGCCGGCGTGAAAATCTATCAATTTGAAGGCGGCCTGTTGCATACCAAAAGTGTGCTGGTTGACGGCGAGCTCAGTCTGGTTGGAACCGTTAACCTTGATATGCGTAGCCTGTGGCTTAACTTCGAAATTACGCTGGTGATTGATGATGTCGGGTTTGGTGGCGACCTGGCCGCGGTACAGGACGATTATATCTCCCGCTCGCGCCTGCTTGACGCCAGATTGTGGTTAAAACGTCCTCTCTGGCAGCGGATCGCCGAGCGACTGTTTTACTTCTTCAGTCCGTTACTGTAAAACATGCCAATCAGATGTTTATTGGGTAGCAATCATGGATATGGATTTAAACAACCGCCTGACCGAAGACGAAACACTTGAACAGGCTTACGACATCTTCCTTGAGCTGGCTGTCGACAACCTCGATCCGGCAGATGTCATTCTGTTTAATTTACAGTTTGAAGAACGCGGCGGCGCTGAACTGTTTGACCCGGCACCCGACTGGGAAGAACACGTTGATTTTGATCTCAATCCTGACTTTTTTGCTGAAGTGGTTATTGGGCTGGCAGATGAAGATGGTGGCGAGATTAACGATATTTTTGCCCGGGTGCTGCTGTGCCGCGAAAAAAACCACAAGCTTTGCCATATTCTATGGCGCGAATAAACTGGCGCGAATACGTTCTTTCACCAGCCAGTAGCCATATATAATGCGTGGGGGTGAGTGAAACCACCCCCAGCCCTCCACCTGCAGCAGGTCGTTCACGTAGATATGCTGGTTTGCCTGTCTACTTCGGCAGTTCACTTCCGCAGGCGTTACAGTAACGCGCGCTTTTATCGTGCATATTATGCTGGCAATTCGAACACCGACGCTGAGTTCGACGATTCTGAAACGCCAGTGTCATATGCGTTGTAATCAGGCCGGTCGGAATCGCAATAATCGAGTAGCCAATTAAAATAAGTATTGAGGCCAGAATGCGCCCCAGCGGCGTATGCGGCGTAATATCGCCATACCCCACCGTGGTTATTGTCACAATCGCCCAATAAACTGACGCATTTAGTGTAGTAAAACCGTACTGCGGTCCCTCAATCAGGTACATCAGCGCACCAAAAATCACCATTACGATGGCAATAAATGAGTAAAACAGGATCAGTTGATGACGAGCACTAACAATCGCGGCCCAGAAAATATTCAACGACGGCATAAAACGCAGTAGTTTAAGAATACGCAACGCACGAATCGCGCGCATCGCCCGCCACGCAAAAACATATTCAAGACTAATCTCTGGCCATAGCCACATAACGTACAGCGGCAAAATCGTCGCTAAATCAATTATTCCCCAGAAGCTGCAAACATATTTCACTGGATTCGGCCAAGTGATCAGGCGCAGCAGATATTCAAGGGTAAAAACCACAGTAACGATAATCTCAAGCCAGACGAAAATATGCCATTCATCTGACGTCAGATGATATTGCGTCCCCAGTCCGGACTCGATAAATATCACCAGCACGCTAAGCAGTGCAAAAACACCGCATAACCCCTCAAAATGCCGGCCGGAACGCCGATTTTGATCGAAGAGTAGATGATACAGCCGCAGACGAGCGGTACAGATGTTCAACGCCACGTTCACCTCGCAAAAGAAAAGGGCTGACTCACGCCAGCCCCGGAGATTATAGCGGGTCTACCTTCAGGCAGGAAACGGCGTGTCGGAAACTTCCCTCCAGAACCGGTCGCGTTTTTGCGCACTCCGGTCCGGCCAGTGGACAACGCGTACGAAATACGCATCCCGATGGCGGGTTTATCGGCGAGGGCAATTCTCCTTCCAGCAGTTGAATCGTTTTATTCCTTTCGATATCCGGGTCCGGAACCGGCACTGCCGACATTAACGCTTTTGTATAAGGATGCAGTGGATTATGGTACACCTCGTCGTAGGTTCCCAGTTCTACAGCATGCCCCAGATACATGACCAGTACCCGGTCAGAGATATGCTTGACCACCGCCAGATCATGGGCAATAAAAATCAGCGATAATCCCATCTCCCGCTGCAACTGCTGCAACAGGTTCACCACCTGTGCCTGAATCGATACATCCAGCGCCGAAACCGGTTCATCGCAGATAATCAACTTCGGCTCAAGGATCAGGGCACGTGCAATACCGATACGCTGGCACTGGCCACCAGAAAATTCGTGCGGATAGCGGTTAATCAGGTTCGGTAGCAAACCCACTTTCATCATCATCGCTTTAACGCGATCACGAACTTCCTGACGTGGCATTCTGGGATGGTAGGTACGCAACGGCTCGGCAATAATTTCCCCGATCGTCATACGCGGATTCAATGACGCCAGCGGATCCTGGAATATCATCTGAATATCGCTGCGCACAGCACGTAATTCTTCCGCTTTTAATCCCAATAAATCTTTACCCAGCCAGGCGACTTTGCCGCCAGTAGCCTTTACAAGACCAATAATCGCCCGCGCAAAGGTTGATTTCCCACAGCCAGACTCCCCGACGACGCCGAGCGTTTCACCTTCATAAAGGCGCAGGGTGACACCATCGACCGCTTTCAGCGTTTTCGACGGTTGCCAGAACCACTGTTTGCCGTCTTTAATATCAAAATGCACTTTCAGATCGGCAATTTCGAGCAGGACTTTTCTTTGTTCCGTCACGGCGTTCATAGCAAATCCCCCACCGGTTGAAAGCAGGCACGCAAGCGGCCTGGTGCAAACGCCTCCAGAGGCGGAGCGTTATTACAAATCTCCGTCGCATGCGGGCAACGCGGCTGGAACGGGCAGCCCTTCGGTAAACGCAGCAGGTTTGGCGGGTTGCCCGGAATCGTTAACAAGGCATCGCCTTCCGCATCCAGTCGCGGAACCGCATTGAGCAGACCAATAGAGTATGGATGCGACGGGTGATAAAAGACGTCTCGCGCCAGACCATATTCCATAGTTCGTCCGGCATACATCACCAGTACCTTGTCGCAGATCCCGGCAACAACGCCGAGATCGTGGGTAATCATGATGATTGCGGTATTGAACTCGTGCTTAAGCTCATTCAGAAGCGTCATTATTTGCGCCTGTACGGTCACGTCCAGCGCGGTTGTCGGTTCATCCGCAATCAGCAGTTTAGGCCGACACAACAGCGCCATCGCGATCATGACGCGCTGACGCATCCCACCGGAGAATTCATGCGGATACATTTTCATCCGTTTGCGCGCCTCCGGCATTTTTACCGCATCCAGCATTTTCACCGACTCTTCAAATGCTTCGGCTTTGCTCATCGCGTTATGCAGCATCAGGACTTCCATCAACTGTTCGCCGACCCGCATATACGGATTGAGTGATGTCATCGGATCCTGGAAAATCATTGAAATCTGCTTCGCGCGCAGTTTATTCAGTTCGTGCTCAGGAAGATTCAGGATCTGCTCGCCGTTAAAGGTTGCTGAACCGCCGATGCGACCGTTTGCCGCCAGCAGTCCCATCAGCGCAAAAGCCGTTTGCGACTTACCGGAACCAGACTCGCCGACAATGCCTAAGGTTTCCCCAGCTTGCAGCGTAAAGTTGAGGTCGTTGACTGCGGTCACATCGCCATCGGGCGTGCCAAAGGTGACGCGCAGATCTTTCACATCCAGCAGCAGCCCGGAATGTGATGCTGCCTGCGGCGTTTTTGCCGTTTCAATCGTGCTCATGACGGCGCTCCTTAGCGGTCTTTCGGGTCGAGGGCATCACGCAGGCCATCGCCGATAAAGTTAAAACAAAACAACGTTACCACCAGGAAACCGGCAGGAAACAGTAGCAGCCACGGCGAGACTTCCATTGAGTTCGCACCATCGCTGAGCAGAGCGCCCCAGCTACTTAGCGGTTCCTGAGTACCCAGACCGAGGAAGCTTAAAAATGACTCAAACAGAATCATGCTCGGAACCAGCAACGAGGCATACACCACCACCACGCCAAGAACGTTAGGTACAATATGGCGGATCACAATATTGCCCGTTGACACCCCGCCAACCTGCGCGGCTTCAATAAACTCTTTGCGCTTCAGGCTCAGGGTCTGGCCGCGAACGATACGCGCCATATCCAGCCAGGACACCATACCAATGGCGACGAAAATCAGCAGGATATTCTGGCCAAAGAAGGTCACCAGCAAAATAACGAAGAACATAAACGGGAAGGAGTTGAGGATTTCCAGCAGGCGCATCATCACCGAATCCACTTTCCCGCCCAGATAACCGGAAAGCGAACCGTACAGCGTCCCCAGAATTACCGCCACCAGCGCAGCAGCAACGCCGACCATTAATGAAATACGTCCACCGATCGCCACCCGCACCAGCAGGTCGCGGCCGGACGAATCGGTGCCAAAGTAGTGGCCCGATGCGATATCAGGCGCACTGGACATCATGCCCCAGTCGGTATCGTAATAGGAAAATGGCGATACCATCGGCGCAATGATGACAAACAACGCAATGAGCACCAGCACAATCAGGCTGGCGACTGCTGCGCGGTTATGCATAAAGCGGCGGCGAGCATCCTGCCAGAGGCTACGTCCCTCGACTTCCAGTTTTTCACTGAAGTTTTCCAGCGCCTCGCTGTTTTTCTTACTTAACATTATGGCGAACCCCAGCGTCAGTAACGAATTTTCGGATCGATAACGGCATACAGCACATCAACGATCGCGTTAAACAGAATGGTCAATGCGCCAACCAGAATGGTCAGGCTGAGTACCAGCGAGTAATCGCGGTTCAGCGCGCCGTTGACGAACAGTTGACCGATTCCCGGCAGGCCATAAATGGTTTCGATAACCATCGAGCCGGTAATAATGCCGACGAAGGCGGGTCCCATATAAGAAAGCACCGGCAGTAGCGCAGGCTTTAATGCGTGGCGCAAGACGATCGTGCGCATCGGCAAGCCTTTCGCCCGTGCGGTACGAATAAAGTTAGAGTGCAGAACCTCAATCATGGAGCCGCGGGTGATACGTGCGATGCTGGCAATATAGGCCAGTGAAAGCGCGACCATCGGCAGGATCATATATTGTATGGCTCCCCCGTTCCAGCCGCCGCCCGGCAGCCAGTGCAGCGTAATAGCGAATATCATTACCAATAACGGCGCGACTACAAAACTGGGTATCACCACCCCGGTCATCGCGATGCCCATCACAGCAAAATCCCATTTCGTATTTTGCTTCAGGGCGGCAATAACCCCGGCAGTGACGCCAAGCAGAACCGCCAGAGCAAACGCGGCGAAGCCTAACTTAGCCGATACCGGGAAACTGGCAGCGACCAGATCGTTTACCGAATAATCTTTATATTTAAACGAAGGACCGAAATCGCCATGCGCCAGTTGCTTCAGATAATTGAAGTACTGGGTCATGATAGGGTCGTTTAAATGATATTTTGCTTCAATATTCGCCATCACTTCCGGCGGTAACGTGCGTTCACCGGTAAACGGACTACCCGGTGCGAGACGCATCATGAAGAACGAGATTGTAATTAGAATAAAAAGCGTCGGAATCGCTTCAAGACAGCGACGTAAGATAAATTTCAACATTGCCCATACCTTCTGGCGAGTGTGCCTTCAATAGTGCGATCAAATAAGACACCGCGGGGCGGGCAAAAATACCCCCCCCACGTATTGCCATTAGTGCTTCACAATGTACATGTTTCTTGTATACGTATTATCCAGCGGATCTTTGCCGGTATACCCCCCTACCCACGGCTTAACCAGGCGAGCGTTAACGTAATAAAAGACCGGTACGATGACAGAGTCTTTATCCAGCTGTTGCTCAGCCCTGGCATAGAGATCTGCGCGTTGTGCTTCATCGTTGGTTTGCAGGGTTTCAGCAATAATTTTGTCGAAGGCCGGGCTCTTATAGTGTGAGGTATTGTTTGAGCTGTCGCTTAACATGGTATTGAGGAAAGAAGTCGGTTCATTGTAGTCCGCACACCAGCCAGCGCGCGCAACATCAAAGGTTCCCTGGTGGCGATTATCAAGGAAGGTTTTCCATTCCTGATTCTCCAGCTTCACATTTGCGCCAATGTTTTTCTTCCAGATAGACGCCACGGCGATCGCCAGTTTTTTATGCAGATCGGAAGTGTTATAGAGTAAGTTGAACGTCAGCGGTTTACTGGCGGTATAACCGGCTTCAGCCAGTAATTTTTTTGCTTCTTCGTTACGTTTTTCCTGTGACCACTTGAACCACTCCGGCTTAATCAGTTTCATACCGTCAGTGTAAGGAGGCGTGTAGCTATAGGCCGGCAGATCGCCCTGGTTTTTCACTTTGTTGACAATAATGTCGCGATCCAGCGCCAGTTTCAGCGCGGTACGTACGCGAACATCGGTAAACGGCGCTTTCTGGTTGTTAATTTCATAGTAATAGGTGCACAGATAGGGATCGACGTGAACTTCTTTCGGGATCTCTTTTTTCAGTTTCTGGAACAATTCAATCGGCATGTTGTTATAGGTCATATCGATTTCACCGCTGCGATAGCGGTTGACGTCGGTGACTTCTGAAGAGATCGGCAGATAAGTGACCTGATTAATAACGGTTTTGGCGTTATTCCAGTAATTCGTATTACGCACCAGCACAATACGTTCGTTAACCACCCAATCTTTTAATTTATATGCGCCGTTACTGACAATATTGGCCGGTTGAGTCCACTTCTCACCAAATTTATCAATAACGGATTTCGGTACGGGTGAAAGAGACGAGTGAACCAGAAGTTTATAAAAGTATGGTACCGGCTCGCTGAGCGTCACTTGAAAAGTGTGATCGTCCAGCGCTTTTACGCCCAGATCAGTAATCGGTTTTTTGCCGCTGATAATGTCATCAACGTTGGCCACATGACCATACTGCAGATAGCTTGCATAAGGCGAAGCGGTTTTCGGATCGACCAGACGCTGCCAGCTATAAACGAAATCTTGCGCGGTTACCGGTGAACCATCTGACCACTTCGCATCTTTACGTAGATGGAAGGTCCAGACTTTAAAATCCTTATTTTCCCATTTTTCCGCAACGCCTGCGACCGGATGACCATCAAGGTCACTCACCAATAATCCTTCGAATAAATCACGGCTAATATTAGACTCCGGCACACCTTCAATTTTGTGCGGGTCAAGGGACTGAACTTCCGAGCCATTGTTACGCACCAGCGTTTGTTGTTCCGCCAGTTGAACCCCTGCTGGCACATCTGCTGCCATGGCAGCGTTGGCGGTAATTAACGCAGAGAAGACCGCTGCGGCTACCAGGCTTTTTTTCGTGATGATGGTCATTGTGTTATTACTCCACTCATTATAATTACTGGCTATTTAACCAGCCTGTTTTCTCTTTCTGGATTCTGAACAGTGCAGGAGTTTATGCTGCTGTCAGAGAGTACTGCTTGCTATCACCGACTTATTTATTACGGCAGCTCAAATGGCAACCTTAACGTCGATTCTTCCCCTGTCCGGGGTAATGTTAATTTGCAATGATCTATTTAATAAAAATTCTCATTCTCATATCAGTTCAGTTAACGATCACGGCGGAAAGTATCAAAACCCGTTATTGTCCGCCAATGGAATTTGCAAATATGTTACCGAATTCTCTTTTGTCGTCTTCCCGTGGATAAAACCGCCAACTCGTCGGGCAAACAACAGAGATATAAATCGATATTTATCATATAGATACAATAAGATGCTTATTTTTTATACTAAATGTCGCTAAAAAGGATATTTTTTACACAAAGCATTAACAATCGCTCATTATTTAGCACATTCATCTACTTCATTAGCGAAATTACTAATATCATTTCAATTAACTGACGGCAAGTATCAGAGAATGATGTGAAGAAAATAACGCTGTTTAATGTGCGTAACGGGACAGGATTATACGCCAAATAAATATAACTAATTGATAATAAATAAGAATATCAAATCATTGCAAAATAATATCTCAGACCGGCAAATCAGGCTTTGTAATATGTTTTTCACATGATGAGCAAATACTGAACGATGTTCCCGCGCCTGGAGGCGCGAGTTAATTCACCAGTCCGGGAAACAACGCCTTTATCCCGGTGACAATAAATTCGATCCCTAACGCCATCAGCAGCAACCCCATAATACGGGTAATCACGTTAATCCCCGTTTGCCCGAGCAAACGCACCAGCCAGGGCGCCATCCGAAAAATCCCCCAGCAGCACAGCGCAAAAAGCGCAATGGCAATCGAAAACCCCAAAAAATGAGCGATAGTATGATAACGCGTTCCCCAGACAATAGTTGAGCTGATGGCGCCAGGCCCTGCCATCAGAGGCAATGCTAACGGTACTACGCCAATACTCTCGCGAATTGCCGTTTCTGATTTTTCTTGTTTGTTCTGTTTATCCTCACCAAGTTTGCCGCTAATCATAGACATGGCAATAGTGACGACCAGAATCCCACCGGCAATACGAAAGGAATCAATGGAAATGCCGAAGACCTGCAAAATCGCGTCGCCGAGAAACAGCGAGGTCAACAGAATAATGGCCACAGAGAGGTTAGCTGTCAGATTGGTTTTGTTACGTGCCGCCGCCGTCTGGTAACTGGTCATACTAATGAAGACCGGAATAATGCCAACCGGGTTTACCAGCGCAAATAAGCCAATGAAAAATTTAAAATAAGCTGAAAAATCAAACAACGGTTGAATCACAATGAACTCCGCAGCATCATTAAAAATGGCTGTTTCCAGTTACCAGCATGAAATATCCGCGAGAAGATACGCCTTTTAATAGCATAATTCATCTAAATTATGCATAAAGTCACAATAAAGCTCGGACATTGTTTTATTTATATATTTAGCGCGGGCCTGCCTGGCGTAATTCGCGTAGCCATCCTCCGGATACAGATAACGCGTACAGCGCGAAGCGTAGACATTGTACGTGACAATTATTCGCTTACCTTGCGGGGCAAAATGGCAGGCGACATCGTCCTGACGGGATAGATCTTAATACTATTTATTCATTTAATTAGCATAATAAATCATTACTCTTGATCAAAAAGGTCAAAAATCGGCCTGCTGAAAGGTATCAGCTTTGACAATTATTGATTTAGATCACATAAATTGTACCCAGAAGTGAGTAATCTTTGTGACACACAGCAAGGAGGGAAAGCAGCGATACCTGAGAGGAAAAATAACAGCTTTTTTAGTCAATCGGTGGAGCCAGCAGCACAAAATTCTTTTTGTTAACATTAAAATGCAGCCTGTTAACACTCTGTCTATACTGTCGGATTGAGCTACTGATTTACTAAAAAAGTTTAACATTATCAGGAGAGCATTTATGGCTGTTACTAATATCGCTGAACTGAACGCACTCGTCGAGCGCGTGAAAAAAGCCCAGCGTGAATATGCCAGTTTCACTCAAGAACAAGTCGACAAAATCTTCCGTGCCGCCGCTCTGGCCGCAGCTGATGCCCGAATCCCTCTCGCGAAGATGGCCGTTGCCGAATCCGGTATGGGTATCATCGAAGATAAAGTGATTAAAAACCACTTCGCTTCCGAATACATCTATAACGCCTATAAAGATGAAAAAACCTGTGGTGTGCTGTCTGAAGACGACACTTTCGGCACTATCACCATTGCTGAACCAATTGGCATCATCTGCGGTATCGTCCCGACAACTAACCCAACCTCAACCGCTATTTTTAAATCTCTGATCAGCCTGAAAACCCGTAACGCCATCATTTTTTCTCCACATCCGCGCGCCAAAGACGCCACCAACAAGGCGGCTGATATCGTTCTGCAGGCGGCGATCGCTGCGGGCGCGCCAAAAGACCTGATTGGCTGGATCGATCAACCTTCCGTTGAATTGTCTAACGCGCTGATGCACCACCCTGACATCAACCTGATCCTGGCGACAGGCGGCCCTGGCATGGTGAAAGCCGCATACAGTTCCGGTAAACCAGCTATCGGCGTTGGTGCGGGTAACACGCCGGTTGTTATCGATGAAACAGCCGATATCAAACGTGCGGTGGCTTCCGTACTGATGTCCAAAACCTTCGATAACGGCGTAATCTGTGCATCTGAACAGTCCGTTGTTGTTGTTGACTCCGTTTATGATGCCGTTCGCGAACGTTTCGCCAGCCACGGCGGCTATCTGCTGCAGGGCAAAGAGCTGAAAGCCGTTCAGGATGTTATTCTGAAAAATGGCGCGCTGAACGCGGCTATTGTGGGTCAACCGGCCTATAAAATTGCTGAACTGGCAGGCTTCACCGTACCAGAAACCACTAAGATTCTGATCGGCGAAGTGACGGTTGTTGATGACAGCGAACCGTTTGCTCATGAAAAACTGTCTCCGACGCTGGCAATGTATCGCGCGAAAGACTTCGAAGACGCGGTTGATAAAGCTGAAAAACTGGTAGCAATGGGCGGTATCGGCCACACCTCCTGCCTGTACACCGACCAGGACAACCAGCCAGCACGCGTTGCTTACTTCGGTCAAATGATGAAAACCGCGCGTATCCTGATTAACACCCCGGCTTCTCAGGGTGGTATCGGTGACCTGTATAACTTCAAACTCGCACCTTCCCTGACTCTGGGTTGTGGTTCCTGGGGTGGTAACTCCATCTCTGAAAACGTTGGTCCGAAACACCTGATCAACAAGAAAACCGTTGCTAAGCGAGCTGAAAACATGTTGTGGCACAAACTTCCGAAATCTATCTACTTCCGCCGTGGCTCTCTGCCCATCGCGCTGGATGAAGTGATTACCGATGGCCACAAACGTGCGCTCATCGTGACCGACCGTTTCCTGTTCAACAATGGCTATGCTGACCAGATCACCTCCGTGCTGAAAGCGGCTGGCGTTGAAACTGAAGTTTTCTTTGAAGTTGAAGCAGACCCGACGCTGACTATCGTTCGTAAGGGCGCAGAGCTGGCGAACTCCTTCAAACCAGACGTGATCATCGCGCTGGGCGGCGGCTCCCCGATGGATGCGGCGAAAATCATGTGGGTTATGTACGAACATCCAGAAACCCACTTCGAAGAACTGGCGCTGCGCTTTATGGACATCCGTAAACGTATCTACAAGTTCCCGAAAATGGGCGTAAAAGCGAAAATGATCGCCATCACTACCACTTCCGGCACCGGTTCTGAAGTAACGCCGTTTGCTGTTGTTACCGACGATGCGACCGGTCAGAAATATCCGCTGGCGGACTATGCGCTGACGCCGGATATGGCGATTGTCGATGCGAATCTGGTAATGGACATGCCGAAGTCCCTGTGTGCTTTCGGTGGTCTGGATGCCGTCACGCACGCGCTGGAAGCCTACGTTTCCGTACTGGCATCTGAGTTCTCCGATGGCCAGGCGCTGCAGGCACTGAAACTGCTGAAAGAGTATCTGCCGGCTTCTTATCATGAAGGGTCGAAAAACCCGGTAGCGCGCGAACGCGTTCACAGTGCAGCGACTATCGCTGGTATCGCCTTTGCCAACGCCTTCCTGGGTGTATGCCACTCTATGGCGCATAAACTGGGTTCTCAGTTCCATATTCCGCACGGTCTGGCAAACGCCCTGCTGATTTGTAACGTTATCCGTTATAACGCGAACGACAACCCGACCAAGCAGACGGCGTTCAGCCAGTATGACCGTCCTCAGGCTCGCCGTCGCTATGCAGAAATCGCTGACCATCTGGGTCTGAGCGCACCGGGCGACCGTACTGCCGCTAAGATCGAGAAACTGCTGGCATGGCTGGAAAGCGTGAAAGCGGAACTGGGTATTCCTAAGTCTATCCGTGAAGCTGGCGTACAGGAAGCGGACTTCCTGGCACATGTAGACAAGCTGTCTGAAGACGCATTCGATGACCAGTGCACCGGCGCTAACCCGCGTTACCCGCTGATCTCCGAGCTGAAACAGATTCTGCTGGATACCTACTACGGCCGTGAATTCACTGAAGGTGAAGTTGCTGCGAAGAAAGACGCTGCCGCGCCGAAAGCTGACAAGAAAGCGAAGAAATCTGCTTAATTTGAACGCAGCTTGCTTAATTTGAACGCAGCAAAAAAAGCGAATATAAGCCCCATTTTGGGGCTTTTTTATATCTGCCGCGCAAGTCTCTGGCAGACCGTCGCAGCGAGTTATAATGTCCCTTGTGAGGGCCAATAAGGCGCTGCAAACGCGCCAGAGGAAGAATGCGCGGCAAATATATTAGCCTGCGTGTTGTTTGCTCTGCACAAAGGTCAAAGAGCCTTCCTTCAGGGCCTCTTTATAATGCTTACGACAAACGGAGACATACCGTTCATTGCCGCCTATCACAACCTGTTCCCCTTCATTGTAAGGTCGCCCTTCCTGATCGAGACGCAAAACCATACTCGCCTTACGGCCACAGAAACAGATAGTTTTTAATTCAACCAGCTTATCGGCCCACGCCAGTAAATATTGACTGCCAGTAAACAGTTCACCGCGAAAATCAGTACGCAGCCCATAACACAGCACGGGAATATCAAGCTGGTCCACCACTTCAGATAGCGCGAGCACCTGCTCACGCGTCAAAAACTGGCTCTCATCAACTAATACACAATGAACTGGCTGACGGGTATGCTCGTCTGCGATATCCGAGAATAAGTCAGTTTGCGTATTATACAGTCGAGCTGGCGATGAGAGACCAATCCTTGAACTCACCTTTCCGGAGCCAAAACGGTCATCGATCTCCGCCGTATAAACTACCGTACGCATCCCGCGCTCCTGGTAATTGTAAGAGGACTGTAACAGAGCGGTCGACTTACCCGCGTTCATTGCAGAGTAATAGAAATAAAGTTGTGCCATTGGCTGCGTAACCCCAATCAATGTGTTTTATCGCCGCAAAATTGTATCATATATTTTCTTCAACTATCGGCCCTGCAGCGTGCGTATTACGGGGAATGCTCAGTCTGCGAAGACCTGGGTGCAAAATCATTCCAGATATCCCGTGAGAGCTGACAAGGGAAAAAACATCAGCCTCGCCCCAGACGACGCGAGATGCTGAACTGTTAGTGCAAAGCCTACACGCGGGCTGAATTATTGCCCGTCCGCCTGTAATCAGCGGTATGACGGGTAAAAAATATTAAATAACTTATTGAATGGAGTTGGCTGCAATTCGTACACTCTGGCGCCGGACGCTTACGCCGCTATTGTCCGGTTACGCTTCAACGGACATTTTTCTGCCGCTATAACCGCACCGGACAAGGGTTTTATATTAACCATCATCACCGCTACCGGGCTAATACAGGCAAAGATATTTATCCATGCAAAGTATAATTTTTCTCTCTGTGCATCAGAAAAAGCATATGCTCTCAGAGTGTTAGCTTATGTTGTCCGCCGAACTATAAGCGGGAAAGATGTGAACCCACACATAAAATTTAAGTTAAATGAATTAATTTCCGCGACAAATAACAAGTTATTTTGACTTCCTTACATTCTCCCCTATTGCACATCTGAATTTATCGCTCTATTATTAGACCAACAAACCACCCCACAATATAAGTTTGAGATTACTACAATGAGCGAAGCACTTAAAATTTTGAACAACATCCGTACTCTTCGTGCGCAGGCAAGAGAATGCACCCTTGAAACGCTCGAAGAAATGCTGGAAAAATTAGAAGTTGTCGTTAACGAACGTCGTGAAGAAGAAAGCGCGGCTGCGGCAGAAATTGAAGAGCGTACTCGCAAACTGCAACAATATCGTGAAATGCTGATTGCTGACGGTATTGACCCAAATGAACTGCTGAGCAGCATGACTTCCGTTAAATCGGGAACGAAAACCAAACGCGCTGCGCGTCCGGCTAAATATAGCTACGTTGACGAAAATGGCGAAACTAAAACCTGGACTGGTCAGGGGCGTACGCCAGCCGTCATCAAAAAAGCGATGGATGAGCAAGGTAAAACTCTGGACGATTTCCTGCTGTAATAAGCTATCGCATCCCGCACAGAAATCCCGCTTCGGCGGGATTATTTTTATTCCTGCATTAACACCGCTCCCGGTGGCTTAAAAAAACCCTGAAAGGCGTTGCCTGCCCCGCACGATTCAAATCCTGAGACATTAAGGTGCCGTTGCCATTCCCCACGGAATGCGATCAATACCTTCGTCCAGGCAAGTTTTTTCAATAAACCAGACCTGAGCGACGCGGACATAAAAAAACCGGGAAACGAATCTCGCCCCCGGCCCGTCATCCTGTAGTAACCGATTACTTCGCTACTGCTTTTTCCAGCCAGGCTTTAAATTCCGCGCCCAGTGATTTGTGGCGTATGCCATATTCAACAAAAGCCTGCATATAGCCCAATTTATTACCGCAATCATGGCTTTTGCCTTTCATATGATAGGCTTCAACTGTTTCTTTTTCGATCAGCATATCAATGGCGTCTGTCAGTTGAATTTCATCCCCGGCTCCCGGAGGGGTTTTTGCCAGCAGAGGCCAGATATCCGCGCTCAGCACATATCGCCCTACGACCGCAAGATTGGATGGCGCAACGTCTGCTTTAGGCTTCTCAACTACGCCAACCATAGGTACGCTTTCTCCCGGCGCCAGAGACTGGCCTTTACAATCAACAACGCCATATGCGGTGACATCCGCAACCGGTTCAACCATTATCTGGCTGGCGCCCGTCTCATCAAAACGCGCGATCATTTCCGCAAGATTATCGCGGGACAGATCGGATTCATATTCATCCAGGATAACGTCCGGTAAAATAACCGCAACCGGCTCATCACCGACAACCGGGTGCGCGCAAAGCACTGCATGTCCCAAACCTTTAGCCAGCCCCTGACGAACCTGCATAATAGTCACATGCGGCGGACAAATAGATTGCACCTCTTCCAGCAGCTGGCGTTTTACACGTTTTTCGAGCATCGCCTCCAGCTCAAAACTGGTATCAAAATGGTTTTCGATAGAATTTTTTGAAGAGTGCGTAACCAGAACAATTTCAGTAATCCCGGCGGCGATACATTCGTTAACAACATATTGAATTAAAGGCTTATCTACCAACGGCAACATTTCTTTAGGGATAGCCTTGGTAGCAGGCAACATTCTGGTGCCTAATCCCGCAACCGGGATGACAGCTTTTCTCACTTTTGAATTAAAGGCAGCCATTGAAATCTCCTGGACTGTTCATTTTTTAAACTTTCCGTTAATAATTATGCTATCGAGTATATCAGCCTGCTCAGGCAAATCTCGTCCGAAAAGGTTTAGATATCTTCGAATTAGGATTTTTACCTATTAAACACAGTGATAGTACCACCGCAAAAGAATGCGCGATAATCCCACCTGTGTAAAAATAAATACAACTGCTTATACCGCAGACAACATAAGGCGTAAACGCCCGCCAGCCCCCCAAATTTGGCACTGCCATGATGTACAGCGCTGGCTAATTTGGTTGAGATAAGCATTGCCCAATGTCCCTAACGGAACGCCATTACTAATCTGAATCTGGTGTTCCCCTGTATTCAATGTGCCATTCAACCCAGCGGAGACTAAAATTAAATTTTTCAAACCGCTGTGGTAATACCCTACCAGTAATGGGAATTGCCCCGGTAAGTTAGCCTGGCGCAGCAATTGATTAACCTGCTTTAGCAGGTTTCCCATCTCTGGCAGGCGTTGTCCCTGATGTGCAAGCTGCTCCTGCAACAACCCATTGAACAGCGCGCGTAATAATAAGGCGGCGAGGACCCCATTATCGCCGGCACGCGTAACATCCAGACAATAAAACGCCAGATCGTTTTCTGATAATGGCGCAATATCAAGCACTAATCCGGACTTATCAGCCGAAACCAGTTGACGATAATGAATACGGCAACGGGACATCTCCTGTTGAACCGGCGGCTGAAGCTCCTGCAATAGCCTTGACGCGGCTTTGGGATCGCTGACCAGCGCATCCCAGTCTTCAAACAAGCGCTCTTCCTCCTCAACTCGCGAATTAAACATATTCGGATAGAGGCAGGCATAGACTGTTTCTCGCAGACGGTCGAAATCTTTTACCGGCTTTAGCAAAATATCCTGCACGCCAAGACGCAGCGCTTTGGCGATATCCGCCATATTTTCCGTCGCTGAAATCATCAGAATCGGCAACTGCTGACCTTGATTGCGCACATGTTCTACCAGTTGCAGGCCGTTCATGCGCGGCATCGAAATATCACAAATCATCAAATCCGGTGTTGACTCAGACATTTTTTGCAGGGCATCCACGCCATCTTCTGCCTGCACGATAGTCGCACCTAGCGACGTTAACCAACTGTGCATAAGAGAGCGGAAAACGGGCTCGTCTTCAACTATCAGAATCTGTTTTCCCGCCAATGGCTGCGTCATGATCTCTCCCCTGGCTGACGATAACTTAATAGTGGCATGCTATTCGCGCTATCGCCTGTCAGAAATTTATTTAAGTCTTTGCCAAATGCACTACGCGGAAGTGCGCACCAAAGGTAATAGCTCGTCCGTTTTCTTTTCAACCGCCAGATGTCCAGCCGCGATGGCTTCACCGGCCCGATGAAAATCAAGAGTGGAGATTTGCGGGCAAAAGGGTTGTATCAGGATATCAGGCGGATCGCCCGCCATACGGTTTCGCTTAAGACGATTTTCCAGAACCTGAATCGAAGTGGACATAATCTCCATAGCCGTTGGCGCTACCGCCGCCCGACGCGAAGTCATTCGCGCCAGACGGGAACGCAGCCGGGAATGCCACGAGTAATTTTCCCCGGCCTCCGGTCGCGGCACCTCAAGGGATAACAAATCCTGCTGCATCAGATGTGCATCGTGCTGTAAGTCAACGGCAATCACAATATCGGCTCCCATTGCGCGAGCCAGAGACACAGGAACCGGATTAACTACCGCGCCATCCACCAGCCAGTAACCGTTATGCCTCACCGGCGACATCAGACCTGGCATACTGCAAGACGCGCGGATCGCCATATGCAGATCCCCTTCCATAAACCACAATTCACGACCGGTGCTTAAATTGGTTGTGACCGCAGCAAAGCGCCGCTCGCAAGATTCAATTTCCGTGATGGGCATAATCCGCCGATAGTGGCTGAACACCCGTTCTCCGCGCAATAAACCTCCACGCTGCCAGGAGAGGTCCATTAACTTCAGAACGTCCCAGTTGCTAAAGGAACAGACCCATTTCTCCAGCGCCGGAAGTCGATTGCAGGCATAGGCAGCGCCCACCAGCGAGCCGATGGAACAGCCGGCGATAACATCAACATCGATACCCGCCTTTTGTAGTGCGTTAATCACACCAATATGTGACCATCCGCGTGCCGCGCCTGCCCCCAGAGCCAGGCCGATCTTAAGTTTTCTCATTATTACTGAACAATATCCTTCCATTCGAGGCATAGCATCATTGCCGCACCTCAGTTAACATAATGCGCTTTGGCGTTGCTGCGCCGTCTTTCTTAATCTTCATGGAGGCCATTTTGTCGCCATTATGCCCCTGTGGCAGCGCTCTGGAGTATAGCTCATGTTGTCAGCGTTATCTGTCTGGCGCGCAGCATGCGCCAGATCCGTCACAACTGATGCGGTCGCGCTACAGCGCATTTGTCATGAAGGATGCCGAGTATCTGATTAAAACCTGGCACTCTTCTTGTCAGGCACAACAGTTTCGTGCTGACCTTGAAAGCGGTTTTACTCGCACTCTATGGCGAGGCTTAACCGTTTTTGCTAGCGAGGAGGGTCGCAGCCCAGATGAGGGTTTTGTCAGTTTTATCGCGCGTTTTAGCGACGATAGCCACTCCGGCGTTATTATTGAACGATCCAGATTCTTAAAAGAAAACGGACAGTGGTACTATATCGACGGTACACGACCGCTTATCGGCCGTAACGACCTCTGCCCTTGTGGTTCAGGTAAAAAATTTAAAAAATGCTGCGGCCAGTAAGCCAGCAGCAGAAATAGCAAACACTACAGGATTTTCCCCGCGATGCATTCACTACAACGTAAAGTACTACGCACCATTTGCCCTGATCAGAAAGGCCTCATCGCGCGTATCACTAATATCTGCTACAAGCACGAACTGAACATCGTGCAGAACAACGAGTTCGTCGATCATCGAACCGGCCGTTTCTTTATGCGCACCGAGCTCGAAGGCATTTTCAATGATTCCATTCTACTGGCCGATCTCGACAGCGCACTGCCGGATGGCTCAATTCGCGAACTGACCCCGGCTGGTCGTCGCCGAATAGTGATCCTGGTCACCAAAGAGGCGCACTGTCTTGGCGATCTGCTGATGAAAGCCAACTATGGCGGACTGGATGTAGAAATTGCTGCCGTTATCGGCAACCATGACACATTACGTCCGCTGGTGGAACGGTTTGATATCCCTTTCCAGTTGGTAAGCCATGAGGGATTAACCCGTGAAGAACACGATATGCAGATGGGTGACGCCATTGCCGCGTTTGAGCCGGATTATGTTGTGCTGGCGAAATATATGCGCGTCCTGACGCCGGAATTCGTTTCCCGCTTCCCGAATAAGATTATCAATATTCACCATTCATTCCTGCCAGCGTTTATCGGCGCGCGTCCTTACCATCAGGCTTATGAGCGCGGCGTGAAAATTATCGGTGCGACCGCGCACTACGTGAACGATAATCTGGACGAAGGCCCAATCATTATGCAGGACGTGATTCATGTTGATCACACCTACACGGCTGAGGATATGATGCGTGCAGGCCGTGATGTTGAAAAAAATGTGTTAAGCCGGGCATTGTATAAAGTACTGGCCCAGCGCGTATTTGTTTATGGGAATCGCACTATCATTCTGTAAGCATCAACGATATGAATTGATTAGCTTTACTTCGTTACGGATGAAAAGTACGCAAACGGTTCATTTTAAGTAAAGGAATACTTTACAGGGGCGCATCATTTGGTATGATGCGCCCCGCTTCCCAACAGGAAGCAGGCCAGTACAAAGCATTACCCCGTGCCGGGGTTCCCGAGCGTTCATAGGTGAGCTGACTGAAAATCTACGGTCATCGACTTCAAGGTTCGACTCGAGCGATAGTGAGAGAACGTTGCCTACGGCAACGGCCCGAAGGGTGAGGAACTTTAGCTCCGAATAATCCTTCCCTGCTATTGAATGCCTACAGCATATTGAATTACCCCGTGGTGGGGTTCCCGAGCGGCCAAAGGGAGCAGACTGTAAATCTGCCGTCATCGACTTCGAAGGTTCGAATCCTTCCCCCACCACCATTTTTGACCACAGTGATGATGTGGTCACACCGATGAGCGTTAGCAAAGTTTGCACTCGTCGGGAAGGGTGAGAACCTTCGACCAGGGTTCGAGTCGAGCGCAAGCGAGACAACGTTGCCACAGGCAACGGCCCGAAGGGTGAGGAGCTTTAGCTCCGAATAATCCTTCCCTGCTATTGAATACTTGCAGCATATTGAATTACCCCTGGTGGGGTTCCCGAGCGGCCAAAGGGAGCAGACTGTAAATCTGCCGTCATCGACTTCGAAGGTTCGAATCCTTCCCCCACCACCATTATTTCCTGAAAGCACACAAACTACTTTTAATAACCTTGCCCCATATTCTGCCCTCACGGGGAAGGATGAGAAGCTTCGACTAAGGTTCGATTCGAGCGGAAGCGAGAAAGCGTTGCCGCAGGCAACGACCCGAAGGGCGAGGCGCAGCGCGCCGAGTCATCCTTCCCCCACCACCATTACTTGTCTGTTGCACCCCAGCCAAATTAAATTCCTCTACTCCCATATTCTGCCCTCACGGGGAAGGATGAGAACCTTCGACCAGGGTTCGAGTCGAGCGCAAGCGAGACAACGTTGCCACAGGCAACGGCCCGAAGGGCGAGGCGCAACGCGCCGAGTCATCCTTCCCCCACCACCATTACTTGTCTGTTGCACCCCAGCCAAATTAGATTCCTCTACTCCCATATTCTGCCCTCACGGGGAAGGATGAGAAGCTTCGACTAAGGTTCGATTCGAGCGAAGCGAGAAAGCGTTGCCGAAGGCAACGACCCGAAGGGCGAGGCGCAACGCGCCGAGTCATCCTTCCTCCACCACCATTACTTGTCTGTTGCACCCCAGCCAAATCAAATTCCTCTACCCCCATATTCTGCCCTCACGGGGAAGGATGAGAAACTTCGACTAAGGTTCGATTCGAGCGCAAGCGAGAAAGCGTTGCCGCAGGCAACGACCCGAAGGGCGAGGCGCAACGCGCCCAGTCATCCTTCCCCCACCACCATTACTTATCTGTTGTACCCCAGCCAAATTAAATTCCTGTGCTCTATGTTTTGCCCGGTGGCACTCGGTTTACCTGGCCTGGATGATCGCATAACCGCATGATGACGTCCGATCGTAGGCCGGATAAGGCGCAGCCGCCATCCGGCAGACAGGCATAAAAAAACCCTGCCAAAGCAGGGTTTAGCCGCACGCAAAGCCATATCAGCGACGGGCGCGCACGACCTGGTATTTACGCGTCAGGTACTCGACCGGCGCGCTCCAGATGTGAACCAGGCGCGAGAACGGGAACAGCAGGAACAACGTCATCCCCAGCACCAGGTGCAGGCGGAAAATGAACGCTACGCCCTCTAAATGCTCAGACGCGCCGCCGTGGAACGTCACCACAGATTGCGCCCATCCCACCAGTTTCATCATTTCGCTACCGTCCATATGTTGCGCAGAGAACGGAATAGTCAGCAGTCCCAGCGCGCACTGAATCACCAGCAGAGAAAGGATCAAAATATCCGCTCCCGTGGTCGTTGCGCGCACGCGTGGGCTGAACAGACGGCGTTTGAGCAGCAGTACGCCGCCGACCAGCGTCATCACGCCACAGGCGCCGCCTGCAATCATCGCCAATTTTTGCTTTACTTCAATCGGCAGAAACGCTTCGTACATCCAATGCGGTGTCAGCATCCCCAGGAAGTGACCCGCGAAGATCCCCAGAATACCTATGTGGAACAGGTTCGAAGCCAGGTTCATCCCTTTGCGATCCAGCATCTGGCTGGAAGCCGCACGCCAGGTGTACTGACCGTAGTCATAGCGCAGCCAGCTGCCAATCAGGAACACTGATCCGGCAATGTACGGGTAGATATCAAAGAAGAACATATTCAGGAAGTGCATTATTGCTGTCCTCCGGTGGTGATATTCAAATATTGCGGAGCGACAGCCCCGGCAAAACGACGCTGGTGAGCGGAAATCTCCGACTCGCCGCAACCCTGCTCAGCAAAGAATTTCACCTGTTCTTCTTCCCAGACGGCATCCAGTGCTTGCGGGGTATCGTCACGGACTTCATCCGCAATTTTCTCTGCCACTTTGTCGCTGTCGATAACGGTATTAGCCAGCTTCAGCAGCAGATCGAACAGCACCGCATAGCGACTTTCCCGCTGTTGCAGACGTGCGCCCAGCAACGCCAGAATCGGCGCGATGTCCTGCAAGCCGCCAAGCGCGTCGTTTTTCGGCAACTGCGCCAGATACTCCAGATACAGCGGCAGATGGTCAGGCAACTCACGACTGTCGAGTTGCAGGCCGTGCTGATCGTACTGCGCCATCAAATCGACCATTGCCTGGCCGCGATCGCGGGATTCGCCATGAACATGCTCAAACAGCAACAGCGACGTGGCGCGACCGCGATCAAACAGTTCGCTGTAGCTTGCCTGTACATCCAGCATCTCCTGCGCAGTGAGATCGCGCAGGAAAACCGCCAGACTCTGGGCATCTTCTTTATCCAGGTTTTCAGATGACGCGAGTGCATCGAAAAGTTCCTGTTGATGCTGCCATAAGGCAGCATCCGGGTACTCGAGCAGACGCGAAACAATGACGAGTTCAATCATTGGTGCGGCTCCGTTTTGCTGCTCACATCGATGGCATCAATGCGGCGGCTGTTGAACAGGTTGAATTTGGTATCTGAACCGTGGCAACCATCGCCGAACGTGAAACCGCAACCGCTTTTCTCCGGGAACGCCTCACGCGCCAGCTCACGATGGCTGCTCGGGATAACGAAACGATCTTCATAGTTCGCAATTGCCAGGTAACGGTACATTTCCTGCGCCTGCGCTTCGCTCAGACCCACCTCTTCCAGCGCGCGGGTATCCAGTTTACCGTCAACGGTTTCCGCACGTTTGTAGTGACGCATCGCTAGCATACGTTTCAGCGCCAGCAGTACCGGCTGGGTATCGCCTGCAGTCAGCAGGTTCGCCAGGTACTGAACCGGGATACGCAGGCTTTCCACGTCCGGCAGGATGCCATTGCTGCCCAGTTCGCCAGCGTCCGCCGCAGACTGAATCGGCGACAGCGGCGGCACGTACCAGACCATCGGCAGCGTACGGTATTCCGGGTGCAGCGGCAGCGCCAGCTTCCAGTCCATCGCCATTTTGTAAACCGGGGACTGCTGCGCCGCATCGATAACGCTTTGCGGAACGCCGTCTTTCAGCGCTTGTTCAATGACCGCCGGATCGTTCGGGTCGAGGAACACATCCAGTTGGCGCTGATACAGATCTTTCTCGTTCTCCGTGCTGGCTGCGCTTTCAATCGCATCGGCGTCATACAGCAGCACGCCAAGGTAACGGATACGACCCACGCAGGTTTCGGAGCATACGGTCGGTTGACCCGCTTCAATACGCGGATAACAGAAAATACACTTCTCGGACTTCCCACTCTTCCAGTTGAAGTAGATCTTCTTGTACGGACAACCGGTGATGCACATACGCCAGCCGCGGCATTTGTCCTGATCAATCAGGACGATGCCGTCCTCTTCACGCTTATAAATCGCGCCGCTCGGGCAGGTCGCCACGCACGCCGGGTTGAGGCAGTGCTCGCACAGGCGCGGCAGATACATCATGAAGGTGTTTTCGAACTGCCCGTACATCGCCTTCTGCATGTTTTCGAAGTTCTGGTCTTTGGCGCGTTTTTCAAATTCGCCGCCCAGAATTTCTTCCCAGTTCGGACCGCTGGTAATTTTGTTCATCCGCTGACCGGTGATCAGCGAGCGCGGGCGCGCAATCGGCTGATGCTTGCTTTCCGGCGCGGTATGCAGGTTCTGGTAGTCGTAATCAAACGGCTCGTAGTAATCATCAATGCCCGGCAGATGCGGGTTAGCGAAGATTTTACCCAGCAGCATCGCGCGGTTGCCCATGCGAGGTTGCAGTTTGCCGTTAATTTTACGGACCCAGCCGCCTTTCCATTTTTCCTGATTTTCCCAGTCGTTCGGGAAACCGACGCCTGGCTTACTTTCCACGTTATTGAACCAGGCGTATTCCATACCTTCACGGCTGGTCCAGACGTTTTTACAGGTCACTGAACAGGTGTGGCAGCCGATGCATTTATCGAGATTCAGCACCATGCCGACTTGTGAACGAATTTTCATTTTACGCTCTCCTGTACCTGGTCATTGCCTTCGCCATCCAACCAGTTAATGTTCTTCATCTTACGCACCACAACAAACTCATCGCGGTTTGAACCGACCGTACCGTAGTAGTTAAAGCCGTAGGCCAGCTGCGCATAGCCGCCGATCATGTGGGTCGGCTTCGGCGTGATACGGGTTACCGAGTTGTGAATACCGCCGCGCTGCTGGGTAATTTCTGAACCCGGCAGGTTAACGATACGTTCCTGCGCGTGGTACATCATGGTCATCCCGGCCGGAACACGCTGGCTTACCACCGCGCGTGCCGTCAGCGCACCGTTGCTGTTAAAGACCTCGATCCAGTCGTTATCTTCAATACCCAGATCTTTAGCATCGGTTTCGCTCATCCAGACAATCGGCCCACCGCGCGACAGCGTCAGCATCAGCAGGTTGTCGCTGTAGGTGGAGTGGATACCCCACTTCTGGTGCGGCGTCAGGAAGTTGAGCGCTTTTTCCGGGTTGCCGTTAGATTTCTCACCCATCACCGCTTTCACTGAACGCGTGTCGATTGGCGGACGGTAAACCAGCAGGCTTTCGCCAAAGTCACGCATCCATTGATGATCCTGATACAGAGACTGGCGACCAGACAGCGTACGCCACGGAATCAGCTCGTGAACGTTGGTATAACCGGCGTTGTAAGAGACGTGTTCATCTTCCAGGCCAGACCAGGTCGGGCTGGAGATAATCTTACGCGGCTGCGCCTGAATATCGCGGAAGCGAATTTTTTCTTCTTCTTTATTGGTCGCCAGATGCGTATGGTCGCGACCGGTGAACTCACTCAGCGCCGCCCAGGCTTTCACCGCTACGTGGCCGTTAGTTTCCGGCGCCAGCGTGAGGATCATCTCGGCGGCATCAATCGCGGTATTCAGCATCGGCTGGCCTTTTGCCGGGCCTTCAGCTTTGGTGTAATTGAGCTTGCGCAGCAAATCCATTTCGCTCTGAGTGTTCCAGGCGATGCCTTTGCCACCGTTGCCGATTTTCTCCATCAGCGGGCCGATAGAGGTAAAGCGCTCATACGTCGCCGGGTAGTCGCGTTCCACCGGAATGATGTGCGGCGCGGTTTTACCTGGGATCAGGTCGCATTCGCCTTTTTTCCAGTCTTTCACGTCCAGCGGCTGCGCCAGTTCGGCAGCGGAGTCGTGCTGAATCGGCAGCGTCACCACATCGGTTTCTTTGCCAAGGTGTCCCACGCAGACTTCAGAGAATTTCTTCGCGATGCCTTTATAGATTTCCCAGTCGCTTTTCGATTCCCAGGCCGGGTCAACGGCGGCAGACAACGGGTGAATAAACGGATGCATATCCGAAGTATTCATGTCGTCTTTTTCATACCAGGTGGCGGTCGGCAGCACGATGTCGGAGTACAGGCAGGTGCTCGACAGACGGAAATCCAGCGTCACCACCAGGTCCAGTTTGCCGTCAAGACCGTTATCCTGCCATTCCACTTCTTCCGGCTTCACGCCGCCCTGCATACCCAGATCTTTGCCCTGAATACCGTTTTCCGTACCCAGCAGGTACTTCAGCATGTACTCATGCCCTTTACCGGATGAACCCAGCAGGTTCGAGCGCCAGATAAACAGGTTACGCGGGTGGTTTTTCCCGTTTTCCGGCTGCTCCGCCGCAAAACGAATCGAGCCTTCTTTCAGCGATTTCACGGTGTAATCCACCGCCGTCATCCCGGCTTTTTCCGCTTCACGCGCGATGTACAGCGGGTTGGTGCCCAACTGCGGCGCAGACGGCAGCCAGCCCATGCGTTCAGCACGCACGTTGAAGTCGATAAGACTGCCGCTGTAGCGGGATTTATCCGCCATCGGCGACAGCAGTTCCTGCGCGGTAACCGTCTCGTAGCGCCACTGGCTGGAGTGGTTATAGAACCAGGAGGTGCTGTTCATGTGACGCGCCGGACGCTGCCAGTCAAGAGCAAACGCCAGCGGCTGCCAGCCGGTCTGCGGACGCAGTTTTTCCTGGCCGACATAGTGCGCCCAGCCGCCGCCGCTCTGACCGATACAGCCGCAGAACACCAGCATGTTGATAAGCCCACGATAGTTCATATCGAGGTGATACCAGTGGTTCAGACCGGCGCCAACAATGATCATTGAACGACCATGCGTCTTATCGGCGTTATCCGCAAATTCACGGGCGATACGGGTGATTTGCGCACGCGGTACGCCGGTTATCTGCTCTGCCCACGCCGGAGTATAGGCTTTAATGTCGTCGTAGCTGGTTGCGCAGTTTTCGTCGTTCAGACCGCGTTCCAGGCCATAGTTCGCCATCGTCAGATCGTAAACGGTAGTCACCAGCGCGGTGGTTCCGTCCGCCAGTTGCAGGCGTTTCACCGGCAGCTTGTGCAGCAGAACGTTTTGCAGCTCGACTTTGTTGAAGTGTTCAGTACCTTCACCGCCAAAGTACGGGAAGCCCACTTCTGCGATATCGTCCTGGCTACCCAGCAGGCTGAGTTGCAGTTCGGTTTCCTCGCCTGACGTACCGTCACGCTGTTCGAGGTTCCATTTGCCTTTCTCGCCCCAGCGGAAGCCAATAGAACCGTTCGGCGCAACCATATCGCCTCGGGTGTTGATGGCAACGGTTTTCCATTCCGGGTTGTTTTCCTGACCCAGCGCGTCAATAAGATCGGCGGCGCGCAGCATACGGCCAGCGGCATAGTAACCGTCACGTTCTTCAAGCATCACCAGCATCGGCATGTCGGTATAGCGACGGACGTAATCGGTGAAATACTGGCTCGGGTTATCAAGGTGGAATTCACGCAGCATGACGTGGCCCATCGCCAGCGCCATCGCGGCGTCAGTCCCCTGCTTCGGCGCCAGCCACAGGTCGCACAGCTTGGCGATTTCAGCGTAGTCAGGCGTAACGGCAACCGTTTTGGTGCCTTTGTAACGCACTTCAGTAAAGAAGTGGGCATCCGGGGTACGGGTCTGCGGAACGTTAGAGCCCCAGGCGATGATGTAGCTGGAGTTGTACCAGTCAGCGGATTCCGGTACGTCCGTCTGCTCGCCCCAGGTCTGCGGAGACGCAGGCGGCAGGTCGCAGTACCAGTCGTAGAAGCTCAGGCAAGTCCCGCCGATCAGAGACAGGTAACGCGCGCCGGATGCGTAAGAGACCATCGACATCGCCGGAATCGGCGAGAAGCCCGCCACGCGATCGGGACCGTAATTTTTGATGGTATAAACGTTGGATGCCGCAATCAGTTCGTTCACTTCCTGCCAGGAAGAACGAACGAAGCCACCACGACCACGCGCTTGTTTGAAGCTTTTTGCTTTATCGGCGTCTTCGATGATGGAAGCCCAGGCGTCTACCGGATCGCTGTGCAGTTTTTTCGCATCACGCCACATTTTCATCAGGCGCTTACGCATCAGCGGATATTTCAGGCGGTTTGCGCTGTAGAGATACCAGGAGTAGCTCGCGCCGCGCGGGCAGCCGCGAGGTTCATGGTTCGGCATATCCGGGCGGGTGCGCGGGTAGTCTGTCTGCTGGGTTTCCCAGGTGACCAGACCGTTTTTCACATAAATTTTCCAGCTGCAAGAGCCGGTACAGTTTACCCCGTGGGTTGAACGCACGATTTTGTCATGCTGCCAACGCTGGCGGTATCCATCCTCCCAGTCCCGGTTTGTTTCGAGAAGCTGGCCGTGCCCATTGGCAAAGGTTTCGCCCTTCTGTTTGAAGTAGCGAAACCGGTCCAGGAATTTACTCATCGGGTTTCTCCTGTGTGGAGCCTGATGGCTCTCTGATAAATCGACATTGCTGAATTAGCTGCGACGGTAACGCTATGAAGGCGGTTGGGAATTGATAACGATCAAGGCGGAATAGCTTATAAAGATGGTCAAAAATAACCATTACCACCAAAGTAGTATCTATTTATATTTTTTATCTATATGATTAATATGGTTTTTTATTTAAAAACATTGCTATCAATAGAGGTTTATTATTCCTCTGGGTATTAAGTGGTAGATGTCATAGTGGGTAATTTCTATGTGATTTAAGTACGGTATAAAATAATTCAAAACAAATAGTATGTTGTAACTAATTAATACCTCAAAAAAAGAGCGCAAATATTTCTGCGCTCTTGAATGAAAATAGGCAAAAAATTATTTCTGCTTCCGCCCATAAGCGGCCCAGGTAATCACCACGCAGGCAATATAGAACACCAGGAAGACTTTCATCGCTCCGGCCGGAGAACCGGTGAGATCCAGTGAAATACCAAACGCTTTCGGGATAAAGAATCCGCCGATAGCGCCAATCGCCGAGATAAAGCCTAACGCAGCCGCCGTGTCGGTGGCCGCTTCACGCATCGCCTGCGCGTCGCTGCCGCCCTGCTCTTTCACGCGATCCATGGTCATTTTACGGAAGATAACCGAGATCATCTGGAAGGTAGAGGCGCTTCCCAGCCCGGCGGTCAGGAACAGCACCATAAATACCGCGAAGAAGGCAATAAAATTACCACCCTCGCCGTGAGATGGCAGCGTCAGGAATAACAGGCCGCAGAAGATTGCCATCAACACAAAGTTCACCAGCGTCACGCGGGTTCCACCCAGACGGTCGGAGATCGCGCCGCCGCAGGAACGCGCCAGCGCACCAATAAACGGCCCAAAGAAGGCGTAATGAAGGATCTGAACATCAGGAAACTGGGTCTTCGACAACATCGCGAAGCCTGCGGAGAAGCCGATAAATGAACCGAAGGTCGCCAGATAGAGCAGCGCCATAATCCACAGATGCGCACGCTTCAGCACCGGGAGCTGTTCGCGAAGAGAAGCCTTCGACGCCGACAGATCGTTCATAAAGAACCATGCCGCGAGGGTGAAGATAATCAGAAACGGTACCCAAATCCACGCCGCGTTTTCCAGATACAGCGTTGATCCATCCGGTAATTCGCTGCCCCTCCCGCCAAAGATGGCGAAAATCGACAGAGATACCACCAGAGGAGCGACCAGTTGCATCACGCTGACCCCCATATTGCCGAGGCCGCCGTTGATACCCAACGCGCCGCCCTGCTTCTGTTTCGGAAAAAAGAAGCTGATATTGGCCATACTGGAAGCAAAGTTCGCCCCCGCAAAGCCACACAACAGGGAGATAATCACAAATACGCTAAAGGGTGTCGCGGTATCCTGTACCGCGAAGCCCAGCCATACGCAGGGGACGATCATGATCCCGGTACTAAATGCAGTCCAGCGACGGCCGCCGAACAGCGGGACCATAAAAGCATAGGGCACGCGCAGAAGCGCGCCGGACAACGCGGGTAGCGCGGTCAGCATAAATAACTGATCGGTTGAAAACTGAAAACCGACTTTATTCAGATTGACGGCGACGGCGCTGAACAACATCCAGACGCAGAATGCCAGTAAAAGACAGGGAACGGAGATCCACAGATTGCGGCTGGCGACACGATGACCACGCTGCCGCCAGAACTCAGGATCTTCAGGACGCCAGTCGCTAATGACTGGGCTGTTAGTCTTCTCCGGGATTGAAGAGTGACTCATAGACACCTCTGATGATTCATATTAACCCTGGCTACCTTATGGGTTACCGGCGGCGGTAAGTTGATATAAATCAAAGCAAAAGCGGGCGAGAAATTCGCTAAAAAAAGCACATCCTCCCTAATGAGTAGCTATTTCTGCGCAAAAAAGTGTGTTTTATCACACGGCTGCTGTCATTCCACAAATGCGTGCCACCAGGCTATCGAAGACTGACAATTAAGGGGTAATCCTTTTGGGGTATGGGTATACTCCAGAGGATGTCCGAGAATAAGCCACACGCCCGGATGACTGGCCGATCAGGAGCCATTTTGCCATGTTGAAACGTCTTTTTACGCCGCTAACGCTGGTGAATCAGCTCGCGTTGATCGTTTTATTGGTTGCGGTGATAGGTGTTGCCGGAATGGCGATTTCCTCTCGCCTGGTGCACGGCGTTCAGGGCAGCGCGCACGCCATTAATAAAGCCGGTTCGCTACGTATGCAGAGCTATCGCCTGCTGGCGGCGGTACCGTTGCACGCCGATGACCAAAAACTGCTGGATGAAATGACGGCGACGGTCTTCAGTCCGGAACTGCAGTACGCCGCGCGCCATGACGATCAGCAGCAACAGCTTCAGGCTTTACAGCGCTACTGGCAACTGGAGCTGGCGCCGGAAATGCGCCGTGCGCAGCATCAGGCGACGGTAGCGGCGAACGTTGCCGGTTTTGTCAACCGCATAGATCAGTTGGTCACCGCTTTCGATCACACCACCGAAGAGCGGATAAAGCAGGTTGTCTGGACCCAGCGTTTGATGGCTGTCGGCATGGCGCTGCTGCTGGCGTTCACTATCGTCTGGCTACGCGCCCGGTTGTTACGCCCCTGGAAACAGCTGCTGGCGATGGCCCGCGCGGTGAGCCAGCGCGATTTTACCCAGCGTGCGCAAATTGGCGGACGCAACGAAATGGCGACGCTGGGTATGGCGCTGAATAATATGTCGGAAGAACTGGCCGAGAGCTATTCGGTGCTTGAACGGCGGGTACAGGAAAAAACCGCCGGACTTGAACAAAAAAATGAGATCCTCGCATTCCTGTGGCAAGCCAACCGCCGTCTGCATTCGAACGCCCCACTCTGCGAACGTATCTCGCCCGTGCTTAACGGTTTGCAAGGGTTAACCCCGCTGCGCGATATTGAAGTCCGGGTTTACGATCTCGAAGATGAAGATAACCATCAGGAGTTTTCCTGCCACTCCGACATTCAGTGCGATGACCGAGGCTGCTATCTCTGCCCGCGCGACCTGCCGGCGTTGCCCAATGTCGGCACCACATTAAAATGGCGACTGTCGGATGCCCATAATCAATATGGTATTCTGCTGTCTACCCTCCCTACCGGTCTTCACCTGAGCCACGATCAGCAGCAACTGGTCGATACGTTAGTTGAGCAGATCGCCGGGACCCTGGCCCTCGATCGGCATCAGGAGCGCCAGCAGCAGCTTATCGTGATGGAGGAACGTGCGACTATCGCCCGCGAACTGCATGACTCCATCGCCCAATCGCTCTCCTGTATGAAAATGCAGGTCAGTTGCCTGCAGATGCAGGGTGACAGGCTACCGGAAGAGAGTCGCCAGCTTTTGGGGCAAATCCGTAATGAACTGAATACCTCATGGGCACAGCTGCGGGAACTGCTGACAACCTTCCGTCTGCAGTTAACCGACACCGGTCTGCGCCCGGCGCTGGAAGCCAGTTGTCAGGAGTACAGCGCCCATTTCGGCTTTACAGTGCGACTGGATTATCAACTACCGCCGCGTTTTGTGCCCTCGCACCAGGCTATCCACCTGCTGCAAATCGCCCGCGAGGCGCTAAGCAATGCCCTCAAGCATGCCAATGCCACAGAAGTCAGCGTTACGGTAACGCTAAAGGATAATCAGGTCCGACTGGTGGTGGCCGATAACGGCCGCGGGGTACCGGAGAATGCGGAACGCAGCAACCATTACGGCTTAATCATTATGCGCGATCGCGCTCAGAGCCTACGCGGAGACTGTCAGGTGCAGCGTCGGAAAACCGGCGGCACGGAAGTGGTGGTCACCTTTATCCCTGAAAAATCGTTTTCAATCCAATAAGGAGAACGCTATGAGTCAACAGGAACGAGCAACCATCCTTCTCATTGACGATCACCCGATGCTGCGTACCGGCGTCAAACAGCTTATCAGTATGGCACCGGATATTCAGGTGATTGGTGAAGCCAGTAACGGCGAACAGGGTATTGCGATGGCGGAGTCCCTGGACCCGGATTTGATTCTGCTGGATCTCAATATGCCGGGGATGAACGGCCTCGAAACCCTGGACAAGCTGCGCGAAAAAGCGCTTTCCGGTCGCGTGGTGGTATTTAGCGTTTCCAACCATGAAGAAGATGTCGTGACCGCGTTGAAACGCGGCGCCGACGGCTACCTGTTGAAAGATATGGAGCCGGAAGATCTGCTGAAAGCACTGCAACAGGCGGCGGCGGGCGAAATGGTGCTCAGCGAAGCATTAACGCCGGTGCTGGCAGCCAGCCTACGGGCTAATCGCGCCACCTCCGAGCGCGACATTAGCCAGTTAACACCGCGCGAGCGCGACATTCTTAAGCTGATTGCTCAGGGTCTGCCGAACAAAATGATCGCCCGCCGCCTGGATATCACCGAAAGCACCGTCAAGGTGCACGTCAAACATATGCTGAAGAAAATGAAATTAAAATCGCGGGTAGAAGCGGCGGTTTGGGTCCATCAGGAACGCGTGCTCTAGGGCGTCTGCTGCCACGAAACGCCATCTGCAGGTAAGCTCTCCAGTGGCTCCGTCAGCGCCAGGGTGATCTCATTGGATGAGACGCGCTGACCTTTTTTATCCTCTACCACCACGGAAAGATGCCAGAGATTGCCCGCGCCGGCGTCGCTGTTCCAGCGTGGCATAATCACGCTCCAGCCATCCGGACTACTGGCCTCTATCGGCGAAGTCAGACTTAACGCCTGGGTATCTCCCTGCCAGCTCAGAGACTTAATACCGTGCAGGCTACGAATTTGTAGCTTCAGTTGTACCGTCTCTCCCGGCCGAAGATCCCAGGGAGGCGTGGCCAGATAAACCGCCAGGGTTTTGCGCTGACGATACTCCATCACCGGCAGGTTATCCCGTTCCGGAGGATCGTAGCGGCTTCCGCGCAGCGCGCGTCTGACGGCGACTTCATCAGCCGCCAGTTGCTGTTTTAACGGGACGCCAAAGCGATAATTGAGTTTCAACCCCACATCGTTTTGACTGATACCGCTCTCACCTTGCTTATGTTTGGCGGTGACCGTGACCAGCGGAAAAGGCGTGTAATTCAGGCCGACCGACAACGCTATCGGATTATGATATCCGGTTCCCGAATCGAACAGATCGACGTTGTCGCCAAAATATTGTTCCACGCTGACGCTGGTATTAACGTACTGATAAAATGGCAGCCGCGCCTGAGCCGTCACATCGTAGCCGCTCGCCATACGCTGCAGTTGAGTCAGGCGACTTCCCTGCTGCCAGCCACCAAGCGGATGATAGTAATTAGCGGACAAACGCATCGACTCGCCCCAGGCTTCCGCGCCAATACTGCCGCGCGCCAGGTGGTCATCCAGCGCCTGATCGTAGAACGTGTTATAGCCCAACAGCCAGTTGCCCATTCTCCAGCGCTGACCGAGGCCAATATTCCCCACCAGTCCGCTGTCGCGCTGTGTGACCGAGTATTGATTCCAGGTGAGAAAGTCACCGTTATCCTGTAAGGGGACAAACCAGCTTCCCTTGCTGCCGGTAAAATGCCCCTCTTTATCAATCAACAGATCGACACTGGTGTTGCCCCATGGCGAGAGCCAGTCCTCCAGTTGCTGACTGACCTCATCCCCCAGTTTGTCGATGGCGAATACCCGCGCCTGCTCGCCAGCGGTCATCTCTTTATCACTCATACTGGCTTCGCCAAATTTTTTTACCATCTCGGCAAAGTGCTTTGCGTCATCATCCACCTGCGGCGCCAGACCAAGGTCCGGCAACGTATCCGCTGCACTGACGTCCGGCTGGTTATTCTGCTGCGCGCGCGCGACGGTACCTGTCAGCAGCAGGAGAAATGACAAATATGGGGTTATGCGGAACAACAAAGCGATCAAATCGGTTACATCTACTCACGAAGGGTGACAACAAACCGGCAGTCTATCGTCTTTTGTCACCCTACGCAGCTTTCAGGATGATTTCAGGAATATGCTGAATCGCTGATTGCGGGCAGCCTGCGCATGCCGGTAGCCGCCCAACGGAACCGCGCCTCCCCCCAGAGGCTGGAGAGTCATCACGCTCATCTCACGTTCGCGCCAGATTTTCCGCCAGCAACGTCTTCAGCTCCGGAATACAGGAACCGCAATTGGTGCCACATTTCAGTTTGGTGCCCAGTCCGTTAAGCGTATGACAGCCGTCGGCGATAGCTTCATTTATCGTCCGTTCCCCGACGCTAAAACAGCTACAAATAATACGCCCGCGAGGCACGCTATCCCCGCCCTTTCTGCCGCTCAATAACGCATGACGCTGGGCGGCATTTTGCGGCGGCGTACGAAACGCGGCGCTAATCCATTCGGCGTCGATGGACGGTTCATGCCCATCGCTCCACCAGCCGAGCATCAGCTCGCCCTCTTGCCATGCCAGCAGATTCCAGACCTTGCCGCCTTCGGCGACCTGCATCTGCCATCCCTGCTGCCTGCACCAGGCGACAAGCCATTCACGGGCGTGGATATCCCCCGCCAGAGACAGATGCGTAATACCCGCTAAGGCACGTCGTCGCCAGTGTATTGATGCGGGCAGAGGAACCGGCTGGCGAGAAAAAAGCTCCCCTTTCCAGGCCGGGAGCCAGGCGGCTATCGCGACCGCGACCTGTTTGCTCTCCGGTTGGCCGGAATACGGGTCGATAACCGCAAACTGCAGGTTATTCACCCGTCCCTGGCGAGCAAATTGATTATTCCAGTGCATCGGGACAAACAACGATCCGGGACGCTGCCCGTCGCTGATAATCACTTTGGCCACCATCACCCCATGCGGTGACCAGATCCGCGCCAGCTCGCCCTCCAGCAGGTGATAGCGCTGCGCATCCGGCGGCGCGACCTCCACCACCGGTTCAGCAATATGCTGCATCAGTCGCGGCACCGCGCCGGTACGGGTCATGGTGTGCCACTGGTCGCGTATCCGCCCGCTATTGAGGATCAGCGGATAAAATGCGTCGAGCGCCGCCCGGGTTGGCTGCGGGGCGACCGGCACCATCCGCAGTTTACCGTCGCGATGCCAGCCCGAATGCAGGCTCCACTGCGCCGGACTGCGGCTTACCGGCCAGCGCACCGGTGCCAGATCGTCCCACGCCTCGCGGCTCAAATCCGCCAGCCCGCCAATATCAAATGCCCGCTGGCCGTTATTTTCGAAACCTGAGAGCGCCGCATGTTCGCGGAACACCTCGTGAGGATGCCGCCAGGCAAAGGCTGCGCCAAAGCCCAACGCCTGCGCCACGCGGGCAATGATCCACCAGTCGGCTCTTGCCTCTCCCGGCGGTGACAGGAACGCGCGCTGGCGAGAGATCCGCCGCTCCGAGTTGGTCACCGTGCCGTTTTTCTCCCCCCACGCCAGCGCCGGAAAACGGATATGGGCAAACCGTCCGGTATCGGTACCGGCGACCACATCGGAGACGATCACCAGCGGACAGGCCGCCAGCGCTTCGCTGACCGCATGGCTGTCCGGCAGAGAGACCACCGGATTGGTGCCCATGATCCACACGGCTTTCACCTCGCCGCGGCCAATAGCGCTGAACAGCTCCACCGCCGTCAGCCCCGGCGTTTGCGCCAGCCTTTCGCTGCCCCAGAACCGTGCCAGACGCTGTAAATCGTCGGCTGTAAAATTCATATGCGCCGCCAGCATCGTCGCCATCCCGCCCACCTCACGTCCCCCCATCGCATTGGGTTGACCGGTCAGCGAAAATGGTCCGCAGCCCGGACGGCCATATTTCCCGCTTGCCAGGTGAACATTGATAATGGCATTGCATTTATCGCTGCCGCTGGCGGATTGATTAATGCCCATGGTGTAGAGCGTGATGGCGCGCGGCGCGGCGATAAATTCGCGATAAAAAGCGTCAATCTGCTGTCGCGGCAGACCGCAGAACTGCGCCACTTTTTCGCTATCCCACGCCTGCGCAATTTTCAGCGCCTGCCGCGCATCGCTGAAATCGCCGGCAATATCACCGCTGGCGGCAATGGCGTTAAGCAGGCCGACAAACAGCCCCCCGTCGCTGCCGGGCGCCAGCGCCAGATGAATATCAGCGATATCGCAGGTGGCGGTGCGCCGAGGGTCAATCACTACTACCCGCATCTGCGGATTATCGCGTTTAGCCTGTACCAGCCGCTGATAAAGTACCGGATGGGCCCAGGCCGCGTTCGAGCCCACCAGCACCACCAGATCGCTGTTTTCCACATCTTCATAACTGCACGGCACCACATCAGCGCCCAGCGCACGCTTATAACCGGTGACCGCCGAAGACATACACAGCCGCGAATTGGTATCGATGTTCGCCGCGCCGATGAATCCCTTCATCAGCTTATTCGCGGCGTAGTAGTCCTCGGTCAGTAGCTGACCGGAGGCATAGAACGCCACCGCCTGCGGGCCATACTGGTCGATTATCTCCCGCAGGCGCGAACCGGCCGCCGCCAGCGCCTGCGGCCAGGACACCCGTTCGCCGTCCACTTCAGGAGCCAGCAGCCTCCCCGCCAGGCCCACGGTTTCCCCCAGCGCTGCGCCCTTCACGCACAACCGGCCCAGGTTCGCCGGGTGCAGCTCATCGCCGCGCACGGTCACCTTGCCATCCTCATTCAGACTGGCGATAACCCCGCAGCCCACGCCACAGTAGGGGCACGTCGTCCGGGTTTCTGTCATCAGGACGCCTCCGCGCGAACCAGCAACTGCTGGTTGCCAACCCACACCTTACCGTTCTCCACTTTCACCGGCCAGGCGCGGACCGTCTGCTCGCTGCCGTCGCACTGGCGGCCATCGCGCAGACGAATACGCTGTTTATACAGCGGCGAAATGACAATCGGTTCACCGCCCGCGTCACCAAGAATGCCGCGCGACAGCACGTTGGCCTCGCTGCCCGGCTCCCGGTTATCAAGGGCGTAAACCTGATCGCCAAAACGGAACAGCGCAATCTGTCGCTCACCCAGCCGCGCGCCAATCCCCGCCTGCGGCGGAATGGCGTCAAGATCGCAAATGGCCTGCCAGGGACGAGACGGCAACGCCAGTTCGCCTTGTCCGGTCACAGGGGCTAACTGCGGCTGACCGCGCAGAGTTTGCCGCTGCACCGCTTCATCCGGCTCATCGCTATTGACGTAAGAACGGAACAGCGCCAGCCGTTGCGGGTCGTTAAGGGTGGTTTGCCATTCGCACTGGTAGCTCTCCACAACCCGCGCCATCTCCTGCTCCAGCTCTTCGCCGATACCGAGGCTGTCGTCGAGGATAACCTCGCGCAGATAGTCAACTCCGCCTTCAAGATTATCCATCCAGGTACTGGTGCGCTGTAAACGATCGGCAGTGCGAATATAAAACATCAGCAGGCGATCAATACTGCGGATAAGCGTCTGTTCATCAAGGTCGCTGGCGAACAGGTCGGCATGGCGCGGCTTCATCCCGCCATTACCGCAAACGTACAGGTTCCAGCCCTTTTCAGTGGCGATAACGCCGATGTCTTTCCCCTGGGCTTCCGCGCATTCTCGGGTGCAGCCGGAGACCGCCATTTTAATTTTGTGCGGCGCGCGCAGGCCCTTGTAGCGATGCTCAAGGGTTACCGCCAGACCGGTTGAATCCTGTACGCCATAGCGACACCAGGTCGAGCCGACGCAGGATTTCACCGTCCGCAGGGATTTACCATACGCGTGGCCGGTTTCAAAGCCCGCTTCCATCAGTTCACGCCAGATTGCCGGGAGTTGTTCCAGACGCGCGCCGAACAGATCGATACGCTGACCGCCGGTCACTTTACTGTAGAGCTGGTAGCGTTTGGCGATCTGCCCGATCGCAATCAACCCATCCGGCGTGACTTCCCCCGCCGCCATGCGCGGCACTACCGAATAGGTGCCATCTTTCTGGATATTGGCGAAGTAGCGATCGTTCGTATCCTGAAGCGGCAGATGCGCTGGTTTCAGCAGATATTCGTTCCAGCAGGAGGCCAGCACCGAGGCCACCAGCGGTTTACAAATTTCACAGCCGTACCCCTGACCATAGCGGGCAATCAGTTGGTCGAAAGTCCAGATATGGTTGACGCGCACCAGGTGGTAGATTTCCTGGCGTGACCATGGGAAGTGCTCGCAGATATCTTTTTTGACTTCCACACCCTGCTCCGCAAGCTGATACTCCATCACTTGTTTAACCAGCGCGCTACAGCCGCCGCAGCCGGTCGCCGCTTTGGTGCAGCGCTTTATCGCCGCCATATCGCTCGCGCCGTTGCTCACTGCCTGGCAGATATCGCCTTTGCTGACGTTGTGACAGGAACAAATCTGCGCGCTGTCCGGCAGCGCCGCCACGCCGAGCGCTTTTGCCGCGCTGCCCTCCAGCGCCGGAAGGATTAAGCTTTCCGGGCGTGCGGGCAATGCCATACCGTTAAGCATCATCTGTAGCAGCGTGGAATAGTCGCTGGCATCGCCGACCAGCACGCCGCCAAGCAGCGTTTTCCCCTCCTGGCTGACAACAATTTTTTTGTAGATCTGCTCCGGTCCGTGGGACCACTGGTAGCTCTGGCAGCCCGGTGTGCGCCCGTGGGCATCGCCAAAAGAAGCGACATCGACGCCCAGCAGCTTCAGTTTAGTGCTCATGTCAGCCCCGGTGAAGCTGGCCTCTTCACCTGCCAGCACTGCCGCCGCGGTACGTGCCATCTGATAGCCGGGGGCCACCAGGCCATAGATTTTGTTCTCCCACAGGGCACATTCGCCAATCGCCAGCACAGCCGGGTCGGAGGTGCGACACTGATTGTCGATGCAAATCCCGCCGCGCTCGCCCGTCTTCAGATCGCTGTTGCGGGCCAGCGCATCCTGCGGGCGAATACCGGCAGAGAACACCACCATATCGGTCACTAACGAGCCGCCATCGGCAAAGTTCAACTGCAACCCATGCTCATTCTCGACAATTTCCGTCGTCGCCTTGCTGGTATGTACCCCAACGCCCAGATCGCCAATCTTCTCGCGTAGCATCGCCGCGCCGCCGTTATCCAGTTGTACCGCCATCAGATTCGGGGCAAACTCGACAACATGGGTTTCCAGCCCCAGTTGCTTCAGCGCGTTGGCCGCTTCCAGCCCAAGCAGCCCCCCGCCGATGACCACCCCGCGGCGAGAATGCGCGGCGCGAGCGGCGATCTGGTCGAGATCGTCAAGCGTGCGGTAGACAAAGCAGCCAGCAAGATTATTACCCGGCACCGGCGGAACAAACGGATAAGAACCCGTCGCCAGCACCAGCTTATCCCAGTGCGTTTCGTGGCCAGACACATCGCGCACAACGTGCGCCTCGCGGTCAATACTGGCGACCGCCTCGCCCAGACGCAGCTCAATGCCGTGCCGGGTAAAAAAATCGCCTTCGACCAGCGACAGTGATTCCGCGCTGCGTCCGCTAAAGTATTCCGAGAGATGGACCCGGTCATAAGCGGCATAGCGCTCTTCGCAGAACACCACAATCCGGTATTGTTGATGAAGGTTACGGCTGACGCATTGCTCAAGAAAGTGGTGGCCGACCATGCCGTGTCCGACCAGCGCTAAAACAGGTTTTGTCATTGTCGTTTGCCCCGCAGCACGCGGCTGCATCGTTGAAGATGGATTGAAGAGCCACTCTGCCGGCGCGGAAGAGTATTCCCCCAGCAGAGAGGTGAGCGGCGCGGCGCTGGCGCAATCGCCCAGCAACAGGACGCCGCGCAGCTTGCCGTCACGCAGCAACAGGCGACGGTAGTGGCGATCCAGCGGGTCCCAGCTGGTGCAAATTTCATCCTGTTCATCCGCCCGCAGATCGCCGGCGCTGAACAGCTCAATACCGGTGACTTTCAGCCGCGTGCCGCTATCCTGCCAGCTGAAATCCTCGCCGGGAGCGCCGCATAAACGTTCGGCGAGCACCTCGGCCTGACGCAGGCACGGCGCCACCAGTCCCCAGGTCTGACCGTCAATTTCGCAGCATTCGCCAATGGCGCTGATCCCCGGCAGGGCGGTAGCCAACTGACGGTTGACGATAATGCCGCGGCCACAGGCCAGGCCGCTGCGTTCGGCCAGTTGCTTATTCGGCTGGACGCCGGTTGCCAGCACCACCCGCGCAGCAGCAAACGCCCGGCCATCCTCCAGCAACACCTGATGTGCATTAATCGCCGCAATACGGCTTTCCATCACGCAGTGAATTCCGCGCTCCGCGAGCTGTATCTGCAATTGCTCACCGGCAAACGCATCCGTTTGCTGTTCCATCAGCCAGCGTCCGCGATGGAGTAAAGTGACATTGTCACCATGACGTCTCAGCGCCGCAGCGGCCTCCACGCCAAGCACGCCGCCGCCAATCACTACCGCCGGGCCATCGATAGCCAGAATGCCCTCGACGTCCGCCAGGGTACGGAAAGCAAAGACATGCGGGAGCTCAACACCCGGCAAGGGCGGAGTAAACGGCAGCGATCCCGTCGCGAACACCAGTTCATCCCAGAAAAGTTCACCACCGGTGGTTTGTAGCGAGCGGGCGTGAATATCGACCGCGATTACCGATTCGCCGTTACGTACCGTTACGCCATGCTGCCGATACCACTCATCAGGCAGCAGCCGAGTCTGGATAGCCATTTTCTCGCCGCCAAGCACCGGCGACAGCTGAATGCGGTTATAGGCCTGGCACGGCTCATCGCCAATAATGGTGATGCTAAACCGCTGCGCATCGCGCTCCGCCAGCGCCTGCGCCAGTCGGGTCGCCGCCATGCCGTTGCCGATAATCACCAGTCGCCGCGTCATTACCGTCCCCTTATGCCGCTTTCGGCTGTTTTTCATAGAGGAAATGCAGGATCTGCTGGCGCAGGTGGTGATAGCGGCTATCATCCGCCAGCTGAACACGATTACGCGGGCGCGGTAAATTGACGTCCAGGATCTCGCCCACCGTCGCCGCCGGACCATTAGTCATCATCAGCACCCGATCGGAAAGCAGCACCGCTTCGTCAACATCATGAGTAATCATCACGATGGTGGTATTGAGCGACTGTTGAATCTGCATGACCGCATCCTGCAAATGCGCCCGCGTCAGGGCATCGAGCGCGCCAAAGGGTTCATCCAGCAGCAATACCTTCGGTTTCATCGCCAGCGCGCGGGCGATGCCGACGCGCTGCTTCATCCCACCGGAGACTTCACCCGGCCGTTTGTGCAGCGCATGTCCCATCTGCACACGCTCAAGGTTGTGCGCAATCCACTCCCTGCGCTCGGCTTTGTTCATGCTGTGACGGAATACCTGGTCTACCGCCAGCGCGACATTGTCGAAACAGGTCAGCCACGGCAGCAACGAGTGGTTCTGGAACACCACCGCGCGTTCCGGCCCCGGTCCGGCAATTTCGCGGTTATCACATAACAAGCCGCCCTCCGTCGGGTGGGTAATACCGGCAATCAGATTCAGCAGGGTTGATTTACCGCAGCCGGAATGACCTATCAGGCTGATGGTCTCCCCTTCATAGATATCGAAAGAGACGTTTTGCAACGCCAGAAATTCGCCACTGGCGGTATTGAAACGCTGGCTGACGGCCTGGACCTGAATTAATGGTTTCATCTGCGACTCCTTATTTTTCCTGCCAGCTGAAACGCCGGGCGAGCAACATCAGCCCCTGCTCCAGCAGTAATCCGACCACGCCGATAATGATGATGGCGATGATGATGTTTTCTACGTTGAGGTTGTTCCATTCGTTCCAGATCCAGAAGCCGATTCCTAAGCCTCCGGTGAGCATTTCGGCGGCGACAATCACCAGCCAGGCGATCCCGATAGAGAGGCGAACGCCGGTCAGCACCGCGGGCAAAACCGCCGGAAAGAGGATCTTGCGCATCACCGTCCATTCGGAAAGCTGCAGTACCCTGGCCACGTTGAGATAATCCTCGGGAATACGCCGCACGCCCTCGGCGGTGTTAATCACCATCGGCCAGATGGAGCAGATAAAAATGGTCCAGCTGGAAGCCGGTTCCGCTTTCTGGAATAACAGCAGACCGATAGGCAGCCAGGCCAGCGGACTCACCGGACGCAACAGCGCAATCAACGGGTTAAACATGCGGGCGAAGAATAGTGAGCGACCAATCAGGAAGCCCAGCGGAATACCGGCCAGCGCGGCGAGACCAAATCCGACCGCCACGCGCTGCAGCGATGCCAGGACGTTCCAGCCGATGCCCATATCGTTCGGTCCGTCCCGATAAAAGGGGTCGGCGAAAATGGTCATCGCGGAATCGAGAGTGCTGAGCGGCGTGGGAAAACCTTTGCTGTTCATCGCCGCCAGTTGCCATCCCAACAGCAGTAATCCTAGCCCCAGCAGCGGCGGCAGCAGACGCTGGAAGATATCGCTCAGCCAGCGGCTCACCGGCGGCGTGGTTTTGCGAACCTGTACCGGCGGCATGGCGATCACTTCACCGGACGCTTTTTCAGCGCTGGCCTGCGGTTGCGTTTTGTATGCGTGTTTCATCTCATGCCCCCTTATATTGAATCGCGAAACTGCGGGCGTAGCCCTCAGGGTCAATCCCGTTCCAGACCTTACCGTCCAGTAACGTACTGCTACGCAGCAACTGCGTCGGCGTGCTAATACCGCCTACCGCCTGTGCCGCCTCTTTCCAGACGTCAATTCGGTTAATGCGCCGGGCCACCGCCTGATAATCCGGCGCTGATTTCAGCATTCCCCACCGGCGGAACTGGGTTAAAAACCACATACCGTCCGAGAGCCACGGGAAGCTCACCTCTCCCCCGGCGTAGAAGCGCATCGGGTGCGCATCCTGCCAGTGACGGCCAAGTCCGTTGTCGTATTCGCCGAGCATTCGTCCGGTGAGATACTGTTCTTTGGTATTCAGCCATGCGCGCCTGGCAAGAATGCGCGCCGTTTCACGGGTGTTATCCGCAGAGGCCGCGATCCAGCGCTGCGCCTCCATAAGTGCGGCCACCAGCGCGCGGGCACTATTCGGGTTACGTTCAACCCATTCGCTGCGGGTACCGAGAACTTTTTCCGGATGTTCAGGCCAGATATCCTGGGATGTGGCGGCGGTGAAACCGATGCGGTCATTAATGGCGCGCGCGTTCCACGGCTCGCCAACGCAGAAGCCGCTCATATTGCCGATGCGCATGTTCATCACCATTTGCGGCGGTGGCACCACAACGGTGCGTACATCTTCAAACGGATTAATTCCGCCGCTCGCCAGCCAGTAGTAGAGCCACATCGCGTGGGTGCCGGTGGGAAAGGTATGGGCAAAGGTGTAGGTGCCCGGCGCGCTCTGGCCGATCATTTTTTTCAGCCCGCTAAGGTCGGTTATTCCTTTCTCCTGTAACTCGCTGGAGAGGCTAATCCCCTGGCCGTTGCGGTTAAGGGTCATCAGATTCGCCATCGACTGCGGTTTACTGGCGATCCCCAGTTCAAGGCCGTAAAGCATGCCGTAGAGAATGTGCGCCGCATCAAGCTCGCCGGCGATCAGCTTGTCGCGCACCGCCGCCCAACTGGCCTCTTTACTCGGCACGAGCGTAATACCGTACTTTTTATCGAACCCTTTCAGGGAGGCAATGGCTATGGGGGCACAGTCGGTCAACGGAATAAACCCCACCCGCACGGTGGTCTGTTCCGGCTTATCCGAGCCTGCCGCCCATGCCGTCTGCATCATGCCGGGCAGCAGCATCGCACCGCCCAGCGCGGCACCAGCCTGTAATAAACGCCGCCGTGAAATCGTAAATTTTTCGCCCATACCTGCTCCAGAAACGCAAAAAAAAAGCGTCCGGCAGTGCTTACGCACTGCAGGACGCCTTTATCCATGGACATACGAACCGCCATTGGCTCGTTGCCCAAAACCTTTATTCACTCGTTTTGTATAATGCAAACCTGATGCCAGATCCGCACCGCGCTATTTTCCGCGGTTTTCACCGCCGCAATGGTCCGGCGGTCGCTAAAATTGCACCGTTGACTGGCAGCAAATGCCCACGGATTGTGCATCTACTCCTTTTGGGGTAACTGCCATAATGATTTCACCGTCAGCAGCGCGCGGGCGATCTCAACCATGCGTTGGTTCTTATCCATCGCCATTTTACGCAGTGCCTGCCAGGCCTGCTCTTCCTGCATCCCCTGGTGGGCCATCAGTACGCTTTTGGCTTTTTCAATCAGCTTGCGCTCTTCAAGCGCATCTTTCAGAGAGGCAAGCTGGGCGGAGAGCTGTTGCAGCTCATGGGCCTGCTGGCGCACCAGGGGTAAAAGCTGTTTATCCAGTCGATGAGCGTCGCCGATCTCACTATCCAGCCAGTCAGCGGGCGGGATCTGAATATCCTGTTCTTCGCCATTGAGCAGAGCATCGGTGGCGTTAAGCAAATCGACAATCAGCAGTTCTTCCACTCCACGCAACAGTTCCAGGCGCTGCGTCTGGGCGCTAAACCAGCGCAGCGCTGTTTCACCGTCATCCGCCGGAGGCTGACGGGTGCAGGCAATACGCCGTAGCTGCTCAATTTCCAGACTGGCCTGACACTGTTCAATAAACAGGGTGGTTTGCGGCGGATTGGCTAAAACCTGAAAACTGTCGAAACAGGGCTGCTGACCATCAATGCGATCCACCAGTTGCTGACGTAGATCATCGCTAAACTCTCCGCGAGCAAAGCCCAGCGCGCCCAGCGCGCGCTCCTGTCCGGTCAGTTCTTTGCCCTGCATAAAGCTGTAGAGCGCCACCATTCGCCCGGCAATTTGCGGATCGTCAATGCTCTCATTAAGCTGCGGGACGATATTCAGCAAATGGCGAATAATACGGCTGAACTGCTCTGTCGCCTCCTCGGCGGTCATCCCCCGCTCGCGCACGCGTTCGCGCAACGCCGTCAGCCGCGCGAGATGCCACACCGCGCCGGCGATACGCCAGCATAACGCGCTGCTGGCTGAGCGACGGGCCGGCGCCAGCGCCGCATAAAAGAGTATAAGTTGTTCATCAACCAGGGCGGCGCCCGCCCGGCATTCTGCGGCATAAAGTCGGCCATCGGAGCACAACCAGATATTTGACGCGCCGCGCTCGCACTGTAACATATGCACCAGAGCGCTTATCTGACTTGCCAGTGCCCCCTGTTCCGCCAACTGATGCAGTTGCTGTTTCTGTAGTCGACGCGCACGCACACACCAGTCGATCGCCTCCGGCGCATCACCAGCCGTATTATTCATACCCCCTCCCGGGTTAACGCTTTATACTTCAACCTAGCAATAACCGTGCCTTATAGAAGGAGTCCTTATGCAACGCATTGTGATTATCGCTAACGGTGCCGCCTACGGCAGCGAATCCCTGTTTAATAGCCTGCGCCTGGCCATTGCCCTGCGCGAACAGCAGTCCGACCTGGAGCTCAAGCTGTTTTTAATGTCAGATGCGGTCACGGCCGGGCTACGCGGTCAGAAGCCGACGGAAGGCTATAACATCCAGCAGATGCTGGAGATCCTTACCGCGCAAAACGTACCGGTGAAGCTATGCAAAACCTGCGCCGATGGCCGGGGAGTCAGCGCGCTACCGCTGATTGAGGGGGTGGAGATTGGTACGCTTGTGGAACTGGCGCAGTGGACGCTGGCGGCGGATAACGTCTTGACTTTCTAAAAAGTGGCCTTTAAACGGGATTTAATATCAGGCTGGCGGCGTTTATTAATCGAAAACAATGCCAGCTGAAAGCTTTCAGGCACAATGTCATTTTTGTTTAATCGTTACTCCATTTTTTGATCAAAATCAGCATCAGCCCGCCTTCCCTTTGGTGTTATGCATAGAACAAAGTGTGAACAATATCACGCGGGTTAATGGGCTGGCAGGACGCTGTAGACAGAAATGGGGTTGAGAGTAAATGGCAATGGTAAAAGCAAGTTTAACGTTGTTTGGCGGTGATACTTTGGTAGTGCGTTGCTCCGAGCGCTGCCATATTCATCTGATGAGCGCCAAAGTGCCTGGCGACAGTCATGCGGATATTCTGAGTGTGCAGGACAGAGATAGCGCGTATCTGACCGTGCCGTACAGCGGCACCTGGAACGTTCTCATCGACAGCCACAGCCAGTCGCTGGAGCACTCAATCAGCTACGTTCCCGCCTGATAACCTTCGCCCGGGGCAAACCGGGCGATTTATCCTCAAGCCAGCCCAGGCTGGCTGTTTTCCCCCAGCAAATGACGCACCTTCCCGACCAGATCGTCGAGGCACGCATCGTACATGCCGAGTTTACGCAGCTCCTGATCGAGCGCAAACAGATACTGCGCATTGGTGCCAAGCGGACCGCTGGCGCGCGCGATCAGCGGAGCGATCACCTGCGCGCTGGTATCCGCTTCAAACAGCGGGTGGCGCGGATCCATAATAAAGACTAATGCATTAACCTGGCGGCCATCATCAAGATCCAGTTTACACCAGGTCGGCAGATAGCAGCCGGTGATCATCTCTCGCTTCCACAGGAGCGTCAGTTCTTCTTCGAGGGTTTCATCGGGCAGGCGGTAAGCGACGCCGGTGGTGCGTCCGCCCTCTTTCAGCGCCAGCATGCGCCCCGGCTGATTCACGCTACCGCGTCCGGCGGTGAGCCGCAGACAAAACGCACGATGCCAGCCCGGCAATGTACCGGTACAGGATTCACGGTACTCCAGCGCCGGATTCCACATCAGCGAGCCATAGCCAAAGATCCACACCGAGCCATCATCTGGACGACAGGCCAGCGTTGCTGCCAAAGACGCAGCTCGTTGCTCTGCTGACCAGAGAAGCGATTCCTCAATAGCGCCAAACGCTGTTTTACAATCCGCATTGATCAAGAAATCACGAGTTAACACTTTCTACTACCTCCGCCACTGCCCGCTTCCCCGCGATTCTCCGATCCATCCGTGAAGTATTGCCGAATTATTATCCGGCTTTATTTGACAATAAGCAATGGAGGACCCGCGGGCAAGGGCCGGGACAGCAGATAACGTAGCCAAAGCGATTATTTTTTCTTATGCCACTTATCATCATCATCGCCTTTTTGATAAGCATTTTTAACCGCTGCCCAGGCGACTTTGTGCGCCGTTTCTTCACGACTGGCGTTATCTCGTCGCTCTTCTTTATGCTTATACTGTTCCCAGGCGCTGTTAAAAGCCTCTTTATAAATCTCCTGGGCATGCGCAGGCAGGACGTGCCGGACGCTATCGGGTAATTCACGCTTGCAGCTATAGGGCATATTGACCTCCAGAATACGGCTGAACATACAGTCTGGAACAGGGTTTTATGTCTGGCAAGCGGATGGATAAATGCGAAAAACATTTTAGTAATTATCTGAATAATAAATACAAAAAATTACTAACCCCATTTTATGGCGATTTACGCTGCTTATTGGGCAAGAGGGGTAAATTTAAGTAAAAAAGTAAATTATCTCCATCAATGTCTGTTATTTTATGCAGTTACGGTATCTATAATTCTAACACCTGCACACCTGGAGATGGTTCATGACCGACGCACATGAGGCGGTAAAAACCCGCCACAAGGAGACTTCCCTCGTTTTTCCGCTTCTGGCGCTGGCAGTGCTGTTTTTCTGGGGAAGCAACCCGTCACTGCCAGTCGCCATTGCCATTAATATCCTGGCGCTGATCGGGATTTTGAGTAGCGCATTTAGCGTCGTGCGCCACGCCGACGTCCTGGCACACCGGCTGGGTGAACCCTATGGCTCATTAATTTTGAGCCTCTCCGTGGTCATTCTTGAGGTCAGCCTCATTTCTGCATTAATGGCCACCGGCGACACTGCGCCCACGCTGATGCGCGATACGCTTTATTCGATCATTATGATTGTCACCGGCGGTCTGGTCGGTTTTTCATTGTTGCTGGGCGGCAGTAAATTCGCTACCCAGTATATGAATCTGTTTGGCATCAAACAGTATTTGATCGCCCTCTTTCCGCTGGCGATTATCGTGCTGGTGTTCCCGATGGCGCTGCCCGGGGCCAACTTTACCACCGCACAGTCGCTGTTGGTCGCGCTGATTTCCGCCGCCATGTACGGCGTGTTCCTGCTGATTCAGACCAAAACGCACCAGAGTCTGTTTGTTTATGAACATGAGGATGACGGCGACGACGATGATCCGCACCACGGCAAACCCTCGGCACATAGCAGCCAGTGGCATACCGTCTGGCTGCTGATCCACCTGATTGCGGTCATTGCCGTTACTAAAATGAACGCAATTCCGCTGGAGACGCTGCTAACCAGCATGAATGCTCCCGTCGCCTTCACCGGTTTTCTGGTCGCTCTGCTGATTCTCTCCCCGGAAGGCCTGGGCGCGCTGAAAGCGGTACTTAACAATCAGGTACAGAGAGCGATGAATCTGTTTTTCGGTTCGGTGCTGGCGACCATTTCCCTGACGGTTCCGGTCGTGACGCTTATCGCCTTCCTCACCGGCAACGAATTGCGCTTTGGCCTGGGCGCGCCGGAAATGGTGGTGATGGTCGCCTCGCTGGTGCTGTGCAAAATCTCCTTCTCCACCGGACGCACCAATGTACTGAATGGCGCGGCGCATCTGGCGCTGTTCGCCGCTTATCTGATGACCATTTTTGCCTGAGTGTTCCCCGCCTGGCGGGGAATAAAAAAGCCTGCCGGTTTTGCAACGGGCAGGCTTTGGCATTTCAGAAGCAATTACTTGCTGGTGTCCAGCTCAGGGAAGCTTTTAACCAGATCGTCGATGGCTTTCATCTGCTTGAGGAACGGCTCCAGTTTATCCAGCGGCAGCGCGGACGGGCCGTCGCATTTTGCGTGTTCCGGATCCGGATGCGCTTCAATAAACAGCCCGGCGATGCCAACCGCCATGCCCGCGCGCGCCAGTTCAGCCACCTGCGCGCGACGGCCGCCGGAAGCGGCGCCAAACGGATCACGGCATTGCAGAGAGTGAGTGACGTCAAAGATAACCGGTGAGTTGCTGGAGGCTTTTTTCATCACCCCAAATCCCAGCATATCGACAACCAGATTGTCGTAACCGAAGTTCGAACCACGATCGCAAAGAATCACTTTATCGTTGCCGCCTTCAATGAACTTATCAACGATATTCCCCATCTGACCCGGGCTGACAAACTGCGGCTTCTTCACGTTGATAACCGCGCCAGTTTTCGCCATCGCTTCCACCAGGTCAGTCTGGCGAGCAAGGAACGCGGGGAGTTGAATAACGTCAACCACATCAGCCACTGGCTGCGCCTGACTGGCCTCATGAACGTCGGTGATAATTTTCACGCCGAAAGTTTGTTTCAGCTCCTGGAAAATCTTCATTCCTTCTTCCAGACCCGGCCCGCGATAGGAGTGAATGGAAGAACGGTTAGCTTTATCAAAAGAGGCTTTGAATACGTACGGAATACCCAGCTTCTGCGTGACCGTGACATAGTGTTCGCAGATACGCATCGCGAGATCGCGGGATTCCAGCACGTTCATCCCACCAAACAGGACGAATGGCAGGTCATTTGCTACGTTGATATCACCAATGCTAACCACTTTTTGTTTCATAAATTTGCCTTATCAGGGAGTAACCGGAATGGTTTCAGACTAATGCAATGTAATTTGTTTATGTGAAATGTTGTTGATCTGAGCACGGATCATTTCGCTGATGGGATCTTCCGGACACTGTTCAACGAAATAATTAAGATCCTGCAACGCCACATGATCGCAATCCAGTTGCGCGTATATAAGCCCGCGATCGCGAATTTCATACGGGTCTTCCGGGTTGAATTGCAGCAGGGTTTCGCTGGTCCGTAAAGCCAGTTCCATCTGCCGCTCTTCCATCAGCGCCGATTTCAGGGTATCGAGCAGCTTACGAATCACTTCTGCGTTGTCGGCCTCATCAAGGTCTTCGTTAAACAGCTCGGCGATCGGACTGATATTCCCCTTCAGCCACACTTCCAGCGTGTGTTCGTCCAGAGTTTCACCATTAAACGGGTTAACCAGCCACATTTCCTGGCTCTCTTCAGGATCGGCGCGAAGCAGCATCTGCGTCGGAAAAATCACCGGCACCACCGGCAGCGACAGACGCTGAGCAATCCAGAGGAAAATGGCGCCTAACGATACCGCGCTCCCCTGGCGATTATTCAGCACTTTATCCAGCCACAGCGCATCGGACAGCCGGTAAACGCCGTGTGAATCGCTGAATCCCCAGTCGTGATAGAAAAGCTCCAGCAGCCGCGCTATCTGGCGCTCGTGATCCCATGAAGTGGCGATCTCTTCCTGCGCCAGCGCCAGCAGCCGCTCCAGCTCATCCTGTACATAATGCGTCGGAAAATCGTCGCGGATTAATTCAGAAATGAGGACCATGCCATCACATAACGGCGCTTTATTAAATTCGAAATCAGCTAACGACCTCATGACTTACCCCAATAACGGTATTCTTGTGATGGCGAGTTGAATAATGATAAACAACACCACCAGAGCCAGCAGAAAGGCGATAAACCGGCTCTGCTGACTGCGCGGACGACGACGGCCCAGCGCGATAAAACCCAATGCGATATAAATGATAACGCCAAACAGCTTCTCAGTCAGCCATGTCCCGTCGTCGGTGAACGGCAGATAGTGCGTTATTGCCATTAACGCGGCGCCGCTGAGAAACAGCAGCGTATCGCTACAGTGCGGTGTAATGCGTACCCAGCGCTGGTGGCGCAGAGGGTTATCGCTCCAGCTCCACCAGTAGCGCAGGATGAACAGGCTGACCGATACCACCACGCAGGCGATATGCAGATACAGTACCGTGTTAAACAGATTCATATGTCCCCTGATATTGCCCGATCGTCAGGCGCTCGTTGTCGCCATAATCACGGCAGGTAGCAACATGACGATATCCCGCCTCGCGGAAAATGCCGCGCACCGCTTCCCCCTGCATCCAGCCATGTTCCAGCAGCATAACACCGTTGTGCTCAAGGAAACGGCGGCCTTCGCGGATGATATGCGCCAGATCGGCCAGACCTGAATCGGCGGCGACCAGCGCCGTTTTCGGTTCAAAACGCACATCACCCTGTTCAAGATGCGGATCGATTTCGTCGATATAAGGCGGATTGCCGACGATGATGTCGAACCGCTGGCCTTCGAGCGCGCTGAACCAGTTGCTCTGCAACACATTAACATTGGTAATCGCAAGATGAGCGGCATTGCGCGCGGCCAGGGCAACCGCGTCAGGTATAAAGTCAACGGCGGTGACGTCGCAATCCGGACGTTCGCTGGCCAGCGCCAGAGCGATAGCCCCGGTGCCGGTGCCTAAATCGAGGATTCGGCACGGCGTCGACGGTAGCCGCGCGAGCGCCTGTTCAACCAGGCATTCGGTATCCGGACGCGGGATCAGCGTGGCGGGAGAAACAAACAGCGGTAACGACCAGAACTCGCGCTGCCCCACCAGGTGGGCTACCGGCTCGCCCTGCTCGCGACGGCTCAGCAGCGTTTCAAGTTCCGCCGCTTGTTGCCCTGTCAGAACCGTTTCTCCAAATGCGAGAATCCAGGTCCGCGCTTTGCCGGTCACGTGACCGAGCAAAATTTCGGCATCCCGGCGCGGACTTTCACTTTGGCCAAGACGAGCGATAGCCTGGATCAACCACTGCTGAAAAGTCATCATTCCTGCTCGGAAAGCGCGGCCAGCTGGTCGGCCTGATATTCCTGAACGATCGGCTCAATCAGCATATCCAGCTTACCTTCCATTGCCTCATCCAGCCGGTAAAGCGTCAGGTTGATGCGGTGATCGGTAACGCGCCCCTGCGGATAGTTATAGGTGCGGTTACGATCGCTGCGATCGCCACTGCCCAGCAGGTTACGCCGTTCAGAGGCTTCCGCCTGCTGACGTTTAGCCATTTCGGCGGCATGAATACGTGCCCCTAGTACCGATAGTGCTTTAGCTTTGTTTTTGTGCTGGGAGCGTTCATCCTGGCACTCAACGACAATACCGGTCGGCAAGTGGGTAATACGGATAGCCGAGTCGGTGGTGTTAACGTGCTGACCGCCTGCCCCGGAAGAGCGGAAGGTATCAATACGCAGATCCGCCGGGCTGATATCCGGCAGTTCCGCTTCCGGCAGCTCCGGCATCACCGCCACGGTACAGGCGGAAGTATGGATACGCCCCTGAGATTCGGTGGCCGGTACACGCTGCACGCGATGGCCGCCAGACTCGAACTTCAGGCGCCCATAGACGCCGTCGCCGCTGATCTTGGCGATCACTTCTTTAAAACCGCCATGTTCGCCTTCATTAGCGCTCATGATTTCGACGCGCCAGCGGCGAGATTCCGCATAGCGGCTGTACATGCGGAACAGATCGCCGGCGAACAACGCCGCTTCATCGCCGCCGGTTCCGGCGCGGACTTCCACAAATGCGTTACGTTCATCATCGGGATCTTTTGGCAACAGCAGCACCTGCAGTTGCTGTTCCATCTGCTCGCCTTTTTCTTTCGCTTCGCGTAGTTCTTCCTGCGCCATTTCGCGCATTTCCGGATCGTCAAGCATCAGCTGCGCGGCGTCAATATCATCCTGCAACTGACGCCAGTTGGTATAGCAGCGGGCGACGTCGCTGAGCTGTGCATATTCCCGCGACAGCGCGCGGAATTTATCCTGATCGGCAATGGTCGAGGCATCGCCGAGTAACGCCTGAACTTCCTCATGGCGTTCGTAAAGGGCTTCCAGTTTGGCAACAATAGAAGGCTTCATAGGCGTGAATTCACCCTGTCCTGAAAAAAGAGAGATAAGGTGCGCTATTCCAGCCCGAGGCTGTTGCGCAGAATATGCAGGCGTTCATCATCCCCGTCACGGGCAGCCTGCTGAAGAGATTTCGTTGGCGAGTGGATCAGGCGATTAGTCAACTTACGCGCCAGATCCTGCATGATTTCCTGCGCATCGCCGCCCTGACTCAGCGCCGCCAGCGCTTTTGCCGTCAGTTCCTCTCGAACCTGCTCGGCCTGGGCGCGATATTCACGAATCGTCTCGCTGGCGCTCTGAGCGCGCAGCCAGGCCATAAATTCGCTGGTTTCCTGCTCGACAATGGTTTCCGCCTGCACCGCCGCAGCCTGACGCTGGGCCAGGTTATGCTGAATGATATTTTGCAAATCATCCACGCTATAGAGATAGGCGTTGGCCAGTTTACCGACTTCCGGTTCAACATCACGCGGCACGGCAATATCCACCAGCAACATCGGCTGATTGCGGCGCGCCTTCAGCGCCCGCTCCATCATCCCCTTGCCGATGATCGGCAGCGGGCTGGCGGTGGAACTAATGATGATATCGGCGTCTTTCAACCTTTCATCAATATCGCTTAATGCGATCACTTCGGCGCCGACTTCATCAGCCAGCGCCTGAGCACGCTCGCGAGTGCGGTTAGCAATCACCATTTTACGCACCTTATGCTCGCGCAAATGGCGGGCCACCAGTTCAATGGTTTCCCCGGCGCCAACCAGCAACACGGTAACACTTGTGAGTGATTCAAAGATTTGTCGCGCCAGGGTGCAGGCGGCAAACGCCACGGAGACTGCGCTGGCGCCAATATCGGTTTCGGTACGCACGCGTTTGGCCACCGAGAACGATTTCTGGAACATACGCTCCAGTTCGCTGACGTTCAGATGCCCACGGCTGGAATCAGCGAAGGCTTTTTTTACCTGCCCGAGGATCTGCGGTTCGCCCAGCACCAGCGAATCAAGACCGCTGGCGACACGCATCAGATGACTGACCGCATCGTTGTCCTGATGCCAGTAGAGACTTTTGCGCAGATCGTCTTCGTTTAAGCCATGGTAATCGCACAGCCAGCGAATAAGCGCTTGCTGGAGGTTATCCTGCTCTTCAACGCTGAGATAGAGTTCCGTACGGTTACAGGTCGACAGCACCACCCCACCCTGCACCATGGGTTGAGCCAGTAAGCTCTCCAGCGCCTGATCGAGCGTATCCGGCGAAAACGTTACACGTTCTCGCAGCGCTACCGGGGCTGTTTTGTGATTAATACCAAGAGCTAAAAGGGTCATTGTGAGGGAGTAGTACCAGCGTTGCTAAGGTTAGTCTGCAGGCATCATACAGGATGCGCGTAATCAATAAAAGAGAGGCCCCCCTTTTGGAGTAATAGCCATTAACAGTAATTTTTTGATTTCAGACAACTTGAACGTAGACGCTACCGCCCGTCAACGCTAGCATTAAAGGCTATTATTGCAACCCGCTACACAAATCGGCCGCCTCTTTATTCCATTCGCCGCATTTCACTGTAGACATCAAGGATTTGTCATCATTATGAATCGACTGTTCCGTCTGTTGCCGCTGGCAAGCCTCGTTCTGACCGCCTGTACCATTAATGCGCCGCAGGGACCGGGCAAAAGTCCGGACTCTCCGCAGTGGCGTCAGCACCAGCAAGATGTCCGCAACCTCAGCCAGTTCCAGACGCGCGGAGCCTTTGCTTATCTTTCTGATGAGCAAAAGGTGTATGCCCGCTTCTTCTGGCAACAAACCGGCCAGGACCGCTATCGCCTGCTACTGACTAACCCGCTCGGCAGCACCGAGCTCTCGTTAACCGCACAGCCCGGTAGCGTACAAATTATTGATAATAAAGGCCAGACCTACACGGCGACCAATGCGGAAGAGATGCTCGCCCGCCTGACCGGCATGCCGATCCCGCTTAACAGCCTGCGCCAGTGGATTATTGGCCTGCCTGGCGCGGCCACCGATTACGCGCTGGATGACCAGTACCGCCTGCGCAAACTGAGCTACAGGCAAAACGGTAAAACCTGGCGCGTCACCTGGGACAGCTACTCCACCGACACGAAACCTTCGCTACCGACCAATATGGAACTCAACGATGGTCATCAGCGCCTCAAGCTGAAAATGGATAACTGGATTGTGAAATGATGACCCGCTGGCCTTCTCCCGCAAAATTGAACCTGTTTTTATATATTACCGGCCAGCGCGCCGATGGTTATCACAGGCTGCAGACGCTATTTCAGTTTCTTGACTATGGCGATACGCTGACTATTGAACCGCGTGACGATGGCAAACTGCAACTGCTGACGCCGGTTGACGGCGTGCCTGATGAAGAGAATCTGATTATCCGCGCGGCCAGGCTACTGATGCAAACGGCGAAACACGCCGGGAAGCTTCCGGCCGGTAGCGGCGCCGATATCCGTATCGACAAAATTCTGCCGATGGGCGGCGGTCTCGGCGGCGGTTCGTCCAACGCCGCGACCGTGCTGGTAGCGCTCAATCACTTATGGGGTTGCGGCCTGAGCGAAAATCAGTTGGCGGATTTAGGTTTGCAGCTGGGTGCCGATGTGCCGGTATTTGTCCACGGCCATGCGGCTTTTGCCGAAGGCGTCGGTGAAATTCTGACCCCCGCCGATCCCGAAGAGAAGTGGTATCTGGTGGCCCATCCCGGCATCAGTATCCCTACGCCGATCATATTTCGCGATCCTGAACTCCCCCGCAATACACCCCGGCGGTCACTTGAGACGTTATTAAAATGTAAATTCGGTAATGATTGCGAGGTTATCGCAAGAAAACGTTTTCGTGAGGTTGATGCGGCGCTTTCCTGGCTGCTAGAATATGCGCCGTCGCGCCTGACTGGCACCGGTGCCTGTGTGTTTGCTGAATTTAACACGGAATCCGCCGCTCGTCAGGTGCTTGAAAAAGCCCCGGCATGGCTGCATGGCTTTGTGGCGCGAGGTGTTAACATCTCTCCGCTCAAGCAAGCGCTGCTCCAGGCCTGCTGATTTCAGCAACGATGGAGAAAACGCCGGGGAAACTGAGTTACGGTGACAACGTCACCTTGTTCCAGACGTTGCATCGGGCTCTTTAAATACACCGCCTGGATGAAATCGTGCCCACCCGCACTTTTTTTTGGCTCATTTCATCCACCACTGGACGCATGCCTGAGGTTCTTCTCGTGCCTGATATGAAGCTTTTTGCTGGTAACGCCACCCCGGAACTAGCACAACGTATTGCCAACCGTCTGTACACTTCTCTTGGCGACGCCGCTGTAGGTCGTTTTAGCGACGGCGAAGTCAGCGTACAAATCAATGAAAACGTACGCGGTGGTGATATTTTCATCATCCAGTCCACTTGTGCTCCCACCAATGACAACCTGATGGAACTGGTTGTTATGGTCGATGCTCTGCGTCGTGCTTCGGCAGGTCGTATCACCGCCGTTATCCCTTACTTCGGTTACGCTCGTCAGGACCGTCGTGTTCGTTCTGCTCGTGTGCCTATCACCGCAAAAGTGGTTGCCGATTTCCTCTCCAGCGTTGGCGTCGACCGCGTGCTGACCGTTGACCTGCACGCCGAGCAAATTCAGGGCTTCTTTGACGTTCCGGTTGATAACGTATTCGGCAGCCCAATCCTGCTGGAGGATATGCTGCAGCTGAACCTGGATAACCCGATCGTGGTTTCTCCGGACATCGGTGGCGTTGTTCGCGCCCGCGCGATCGCCAAACTGCTGAACGATACCGACATGGCGATCATCGATAAACGTCGTCCGCGCGCTAACGTTTCTCAGGTGATGCACATCATTGGTGACGTTGCAGGCCGTGACTGCGTTATGGTCGATGATATGATTGATACCGGTGGTACGCTGTGTAAAGCGGCGGAAGCGCTGAAAGAGCGTGGTGCAAAACGGGTCTTCGCCTACGCGACGCACCCGATCTTCTCTGGCAACGCCATTCAGAACATCAAAAATTCGGTGATTGACGAATTTGTCGTCTGCGATACTATTCCGCTGACGCCAGAAATCAAAGCGCTGGATAAAGTTCGTACCCTGACGCTGTCTGGTATGTTGGCCGAAGCGATTCGTCGTATCAGCAACGAAGAATCTATTTCTGCTATGTTCGAACATTAATCGAGCCTGGCATAAAAACCCGCTGCGGCGGGTTTTTTTTGTCCCTGAACTTTTATTCCACAAAATCATTTCGGACACAGTAAGGCGGCAACGAAAATGACTGGCAACAGGTGGCTGACGCGCGGGGAGTCATGCGGCGCGTTACGGCCAGCAAGGTCCAGATCAGCCGGCGACCGCCGCCAGTACTGGCTTTCGGAATAATGACGTGGGAATGACTAATGCCTCCTTCACCTGCCATTCAGTTGACAGATGATGCGCTTATGGATCAAACATTATTGTGAACAGATTATTTTCCTCACATGTGATGCCTTTCCGCGCCCTCATCGACGCTTGCTGGAAAGAAAAATATACCGTTTCGCGGTTTACTCGCGATGTCATTGCCGGGATAACCGTTGGGATTATCGCTATTCCGCTGGCAATGGCGCTGGCTATTGGCAGTGGCGTGGCGCCTCAGTACGGTCTTTATACCTCGGCGGTGGCGGGGATCGTCATTGCGTTAACCGGCGGGTCGCGCTTTAGCGTTTCCGGTCCGACCGCCGCTTTCGTGGTCATTCTGTATCCCGTCTCGCAACAGTTCGGCCTTTCAGGGCTGCTGGTGGCGACATTAATGTCGGGGTTGTTCTTGATTTTTTTTGGTCTGGCGCGCTTTGGTCGCCTGATTGAATATATTCCGCTATCGGTCACGCTCGGCTTCACCTCAGGGATCGGTATTACCATTGGTACCATGCAAATTAAAGATTTTCTTGGTTTGCAGATGGCGCATGTACCTGAACATTATTTGCAGAAAGTCGCCGCACTGGTCATGGCGCTGCCGACCATTAATCTGGGTGATGCCGTCATTGGCATTGTCACACTGGGCACGCTGATTATCTGGCCTCGCCTTGGTATCCGGTTGCCAGGACACCTCCCGGCCTTGCTGGCGGGCTGTATGGTTATGGGCGTGGCTAACCTGCTTGGCGACAACGTCGCCACCATTGGCTCGCAGTTCCACTATATTCTCGCCGATGGTAGCCAGGGTAACGGTATTCCTCAGTTACTGCCGCAACTGGTACTGCCGTGGAATATGCCAGGTTCAGACTTCACGCTTAACTGGTCTTCATTACAGGCGCTGCTCCCCGCTGCGTTCTCAATGGCCATGCTCGGGGCGATTGAATCTCTACTCTGCGCCGTGGTGCTGGATGGTATGACAGGCACCAAGCATAAAGCCAACAGCGAACTGATTGGTCAGGGTCTGGGGAACATTGTCGCCCCCTTCTTCGGGGGAATTACTGCCACCGCAGCCATCGCCCGTTCCGCCGCTAACGTCCGTGCTGGCGCGACCTCGCCGATTTCCGCTGTGATCCACGCGCTGCTGGTGATCATGGCGCTGCTGGTCCTCGCGCCCCTGCTCTCCTGGCTACCGCTTTCCGCAATGGCGGCGTTGCTGCTGATGGTGGCATGGAATATGAGTGAAGCGCATAAGGTGATTAACCTGCTGCGCTACGCGCCAAAAGACGACATCATTGTGATGCTGTTGTGTATGTCGCTGACCGTGCTATTTGATATGGTCATCGCCATCAGCATCGGTATTGTGCTGGCCTCCCTGCTGTTTATGCGGCGGATTGCGCGTATGACCCGCCTTGCGCCAGTTAATGTCGAGGTTCCGGATGACGTGCTGGTGCTGCGCGTCATAGGGCCGCTGTTTTTCGCCGCCGCTGAGGGGCTGTTTACCGATCTGGAGACGCGAATCACGGGCAAACGCATCGTGGTGCTGAAATGGGATGCGGTGCCGGTGCTGGATGCCGGCGGGCTGGATGCCTTCCAGCGCTTCGTGAAAAAGCTGCCTGAAGGCTGCGAACTGCGCGTCTCCAACCTCGAATTCCAGCCGCTGCGTACGCTGGCCCGTGCCGGCGTCAAACCGATTCCGGGTCGCCTGAGCTTCTACCCGGACCGTAACGCCGCGCTGGTGGATCTTTAATTACCCGGCGGCAGGCCCCGCGCCTGCCGCACCATCTTGCCGGGCACCTGGCTCTCCTCCATATCTCCTTCGCCAATGCGGTTCCTGCTCTATGGTATAACGAAGCGTCAGCTGATTTACGCATGGTATCTGTGTAGATTACGCACATCCGAATGCCCTGCATCACCGCGCATCTGGATGTCCGCCGATGCAGGCAATAGTGATCCAGGGAGTAAGACACCATGGGTAATCCGTTCAATAGCATCGCCACGAAAGTGCGCTCACAATATGATGACCAATACAGGGGACAATAAGTGGACTGCCTGAACAGGCTACATTAAAACGCACCAGCCGTTATCAACGGCTGGTGAAAGGAATTTACTTAACTGTGGCGATGCTGATCGCGACGGCAGCGTTTATCATAGTGGCGAACCCACCAGTATCTGTCGCTGACCTGCTCATGACCGCCGATACGTGCGCCCGCCAGCCACAGCACCGCGCCAACAAAAATACTCAGGATCGCGCCATGCGCGAAAATCTGCGGCAGGTCAAGCTGTGGAAGCTGGTTTAAAATAGAGTAGCCAACGCCGACAACCATGACGACCAACCCCATCCCCATCAGCACATTACCGAGTAACGAAGCGTTTCTGCGTTTCATATGTCACCTCCGGAACCTTGGGTTGCATGGGAATATCCCCAAATCCTATGGGTATAGTATAGACAATGACCAATCTGCTGATTGCGTGAGCGATCACATAAGCACACCGCGCGCTAACAAAAATTTACAAATAAGCCCCTGAACAATATCAAATTCTAATTATTCAACCGGGTAATTATCCTTATCCGCCGCGCTTCGTTGGCAGAGTTTTGTCAACCGTGCGCGCAGACAGTACACTACGCCACAGAGAACGATCCATGCAGGATAAAAAAGTGACGATAAAACTGATTGTCGGCCTGGCGAACCCCGGCGCTGAGTACGCGGCAACCCGCCATAACGCGGGTGCCTGGTATGTGGATTTACTGGCTGAGCGTCATCGTGCGCCGCTACGTGAAGAGAGCAAATTCTTCGGCTACACCTCGCGGATTACCCTTGCGGGTGAGGATATTCGTTTGCTGGTCCCGACGACCTTTATGAACCTTAGCGGTAAAGCCGTCGCCGCGATGGCGACCTTCTTTCGTATCAACCCGGATGAAATTCTGGTCGCCCACGATGAGCTCGACTTACCCCCCGGCGTTGCTAAGTTCAAACTTGGCGGCGGTCATGGGGGACATAATGGACTGAAGGATATCATCAGCAAGCTGGGTAATAACCCGAACTTTCACCGCTTACGCGTGGGAATCGGTCATCCAGGTGATAAAAATAAAGTCGTCGGTTTCGTCCTGGGCAAACCGCCAGCCGGTGAACAGAAGCTGATTGATGAAGCCGTTGACGAAGCGGCTCGCTGCACTGAAGTGTGGATGAAAGATGGGCTCACCAAAGCGACCAATCGTTTACACGCATTTAAAGCGCAATAACCGGTCGACGTGCGGAATTTTTATCACGCACCGTGTATAATAGGCGTAGTTATTAACTTTTCTGCAATCTGTTCATCGTAACAGATTGATTATCCAAAGATTAAGGTGATTTAAATCATGGGATTCAAATGCGGTATCGTCGGTTTGCCCAACGTCGGCAAATCCACCCTGTTCAATGCGCTCACTAAAGCGGGTATTGAAGCGGCCAACTTCCCCTTCTGTACCATTGAGCCGAACACCGGTGTCGTGCCGATGCCCGATCCGCGTCTGGACAAACTGGCTGAAATCGTCAAACCGCAGCGTATTTTGCCCACGACAATGGAATTCGTTGATATCGCAGGTCTGGTAAAAGGAGCCTCTAAAGGTGAAGGTCTGGGTAACCAGTTTCTGACCAACATCCGCGAAACCGAAGCTATCGGCCATGTGGTGCGCTGCTTTGAAAACGACAACATCATCCACGTAAATAACAAAGTGGACCCGGCTAACGACATCGACGTGATCAACACTGAGCTGGCGCTGTCCGATCTGGACACCTGCGAGCGCGCTATCCACCGGGTGCAGAAAAAAGCGAAAGGCGGCGATAAAGACGCTAAAGCAGAACTGGCGGCGCTGGAAAAATGCCTCCCGCATCTGGAGAACGCCGGTATGCTGCGTGCCCTGAAAGACCTGACCGATGAAGACAAAGCCGCCATCAAATACCTGAGCTTCCTGACGCTGAAGCCAACTATGTATATCGCAAACGTCAACGAAGATGGCTTTGAGAACAATCCCTATCTCGACAAAGTTCGTGAAATTGCCGCCGCCGAAGGTTCCGTGGTGGTTGCGGTGTGTGCGGCCGTTGAGGCCGATATCGCTGAGCTGGACGATGCCGATCGCGATGAATTTATGGCTGAGATGGGTCTGGAAGAACCGGGTTTGAACCGGGTTATCCGTGCCGGTTACGAGCTGCTGAACCTACAGACCTACTTCACCGCCGGCGTGAAAGAAGTTCGCGCATGGACTATCCCGGTTGGCGCAACCGCCCCTCAGGCAGCGGGAAAAATCCATACCGATTTCGAGAAAGGCTTTATCCGCGCGCAGACGATCGCCTTTGAAGACTTTATTACCTATAAAGGCGAACAAGGCGCGAAAGAAGCCGGGAAAATGCGTGCAGAAGGTAAAGATTATATCGTGAAGGATGGCGATATTATGAACTTCTTGTTTAACGTCTAATGAGAATGGCTCGTCTCATGAGGTTTTATCCAATCTCATGAAAACGCCAGAATCGGTAAAATCCACGCTATTGCGTGGATTTTTTATACATTTCCTTCCCTATTGCCGTATCTTCAGCAGCGGCTAGCCTTAAAATACCGCCGATAAATCATTACACCATCATATATCTGGCCGTATAACACCGTATTTTCTCTCTCCCGGATATCGACCGATCGGTTGCAGCCGCGTTTATCATCCGAAGTTCTAACTCCGCTCCGCGGTTATGAGAATTATTCGCCCGCCGGGGGCAAACGCCCGGACATAGCACTTCTGATGCAACCCCCTTCTCTTCCCCGCACAAAATGAATGCAGCAGGAACGAATTAATGTTCGGGAATATGTAAACCAGGATGACTCACTGGCTTGCACAGGTTTATATTACAATCGCAACATTAATTCGTAATGTCATGATTCGCTCCCCGAGAAAAATTAAAACTAATTCCCCCCATAAATACCAATAGCCATAATAATCACCACCGACACGTTATACCGACATACCTCACTTAATAAGTGAATAACGACGACGTCTTAAAAATTCATTGAATGAATTGAGAGAAAAATGATTATTCAGCAAAATAAGCGGTCACAATGACTGATTAACAAAAAGCGCGTTATCCATTCATTGCAATTACTTATCAATACAGTTCACATCCTCACCAGCGAAATTTATTTCATATTTTCATTTTACGACAATAGGATTTTTCTTAATCTTATTATATATTAGTTCATGCCAGCCAGCACTCGCTCTGACATTAACGACACACGTATGAGGTATGAAATGGGAAACCTATTTTTCCTTGGGCTCGCTATTGTACTTTTAATCATTTCAATAGCATCTTTTATGTCATACATCAGAGACAGACGAAGAATCAAAAAAACATTTCAAAGCAGAAGAAGGTAAGACGGATGATTAACGATTTCCGTAAATAAATCAATCTGCATATGATTTACACACAGAACGGCAAAACAATCAAGATATGAATAAAATAAACGTCACTATTCATTCCTGTCATTATCGGATGATAGCAATCCAATATCATTATCACAAAATAAACCCAATTTTTACACCATCAGATGGTAAAAAAGCATTCAATTCAGAATCACGGTTATTATCGTGATGCAGGGTGCAATAAATTTATTTCAGTCGGATAACTTTCGTCACGTACAACCGTAAATAACACTGGTGAAAGGTATAACATATCATGCCCGATATTAGTAAATCTGCACGCAGAATGTCTGCGTTACAGAAAAACATTCTCATTGTGCTTGCCGCTTTAGATCAACGTAAGCATATGCCAGTCGCAACTAAGGATATTGAACGCGTACTTGAACAAGGAGGAGAAAAGCCCGTATACGGTTCGAACTTAAGAGCCGCCTGTAGAAAACTCGAGGAAGCCGGATTTGTTTGCACATTAAGGGCCAGGAATTTACAACTTGCTGTCGAACTGACAGAGACAGGCAAAGCAACTGCATACCCCTTACTTGAGCGAGAAAAACGTGAAGAACAGGCAAAAGCGCGTACGCAGGAATGCCACGTTTTACCCGCGTCTATAGTGACCACTGATATTAACGAAACTGAGATCGAAATTAATGATAAATGTTATTCCGTATACCGTTGTGCTTATGTTATACGACTGAATAAAACAACCTGTTTACAGTTATGGCGGTCAAATGGAAAACCTGTCAAACTAGAAGGCGATGCATTGCAGATCGCTGAATGGTATAAAAAGTGTTATGATGCTGGTATTCAATGTCGAATACAAATAAATGAAGGTGATAAATTAAGTCCCAAAAGCATACAATTGCTCTCAACCAATCATTATCAACGCTGTGGTGATACATTTTAACAAAAACAGAGGTAATAGAATATCTCCTTATTGAAACCTGAAGAACAGGGATGTTTTTGAATGCATAATATATACTGTCAGCGATCCTCACCATTTAAATCATTTAGCATAAAAAAACACAAAAATACCACACTATAAATAAAAGAGACAACAGTTATTCATACAATTAAAAGATAAAGCCCAGGGAATTATATTTATATTTTAATTAATGCAACCTGCAGAATAAAACAACTCACAGATTGTCGGGAACAAATTAGAACGCCGCGCAGCGGCAGCCAATAAGGATGAGGCACCTGAATGGGTCAGGTAACACAGCCAATACATATACAACCTTTTGCATGATGGAAATATTGTACTATTACAAAATATGTACAATATATTTATTACAATAAAAACAGAAATATTTTATTAATCATTACTCAGCACATCGCCACCAGGAAACCTCTTTCGGCATCACGGACAATGACGCTGTCATTCACGAAACGGCGCTCAGTCAATCATGATTCTCGAACACAGCGCAATGGCACATGGCCTCCGCTCACATGCTAATAATATTATATTAGCGCCTCATTGGTGGTTCAATTTGCTGGCACTAAGGTGATTCTCTGGCCGATCCTGCTGATACAGGCGGAGGGTACGCCCGCAAACTTACCCGGCTGAATGTCGTGCAAACCACCAGCCGCAGCTGCTGGTAGCACGAACTGACGGTAAGGATTAAAGTGGAATATTCAGGCAACTCATCGACAAGACGCAGCGCTTTCAAATAAGCCAGCGCATTCTACAGTGAGCATATCTCTGCGCATGGCAATATTTTACACTCGCTCTGCGAACTTATTCTGTCGGACGTTCGTTATACGAATTGTGCTCTGCTTTACGCTGGTAGAAATAATAGCCAATGCTCGACGTCAGGCATAGCACATAGCCAAACGATTCTGCCCCCTCTTCCACCATATTTTTAACTACCCGAACATATTGCTCTCTGAGCACTGTCTCCCACAATAAGTGCATACCAAATAATCGTGAAAAAACCAGTATACACAGTAGCCCGGAGATCATCATTCCATAGTAAGGCATCAGTGGGTAACGAGCGAGATCATCGAGTGCCTGACGGTAATTCCTCGCGGTATACGCAATAATCGCCACAGAGGTGCTCAGCGCAAACCATACCCAGCTACCGTGAGAAATTAAATCAAACAAACCATCCAGTTCACGAATAAGCATCGCAAGGAAAAAACCACCAATCAGGAGATGGCACTCGCGCATGTGCGCGGAATCTTTCACTAATTTGAAATGGATAAACACGATCACTGCCAGTATCGATTCCTGAAGTATTTCTGTCACCGAGACTTCACCGAGCTTGTCCTGTAGCCAACAGACATCAAGCCACAAACCTAAAACGACAGTGCTTGCAAGTATCACAGCAAGGAAAAAGTAAATAATAGAACGAATCAGTAACATAATAATATAAATATGAAAAATGAAGTAAACGTGTCATTGAATAGCTAACATTAGCATGTTAACGAACAGAAAATTTCGCTCAAATGGCTGTTTATCTTTCATTTTGCCTGTCCCGGTAAACTGACGGACAACGGAACTCAGCAGCATTCACGGCAAAATTAGCGTGCCGTGTCGTCAGAAATTCTCCGCCTGTTCCTACAGAGGTCATCGAGGAGGCCAGTCCGGATGCGGATCGCCCGGCGGAGAAAGGGCCAGTGAACGCAAAGGGATAAGAGCATTATCGACGCGCTATGCTTCCAGGGAAGAGGGACGGGGACGCTTTTCCTGTAGCAGACGGAAGGCCCATGCCGGTCGCGTCCCCGGCAGTTAAAATTGCATCCCGCCGCTTATCAGCATGCAGAGGTGATTACCCATAACGAAAAGTCAATCCGCTCCGGGCAGTCAATATAGGCCAGCACTGCGTTGTGTGGTTTAATGAGCAACTGCGTGACTGTCCTTAATACAGTGGCCGTTACACATTATCAGGAATCATCTCGCTACGCTTAATTATCGGTATAATCAATGGGCATAAAATATATGACTTTACGCATGTCGGGACTTCCTCGCACCTGCCCCCTGATCTGCATAAAATCGAGACCGTCTCTTTTAATCAATGGACATGCGGGCAAATAGTGGGTGTACAGGTATTCAGTTACCCTGTGTATCACCTCAGCGCTGACGCGCATATATAATACCGCATATCGTCCCTCATCCAGCACTTTGTAATTTATTCTCTCTTGCCCCTCTCTACTGTCAGGACGTAGCGCCTCCACCGGATGAATATACTGAGTTCCTCGTCGCTCAGAAGCCAACGAATTTATCTCAATAGCAAACCCGAGACTGTCCACATCAGCCTGCAGACGCTTCTGAAATCTCGTGACTTTTGACTGGATATAATGCCCGGAATGGTTAATAATGGCATTTTCGTCTGACATGGATATTTTTAAGCTGCGTATTTTCAATTCCGTATAAATAATCTTGTCCAGACAAAACCTATCGTTTGACTCCGGCCCGGGAAGCTGCTTTCTGAAGTCGGTAACCGGATCCCGCCTTGCCTGTAGAGGAGTACATCCGTACTGCAAGCGAAACGCCCGACAGAAGCTTTGTACCGTCCCGAACCCAAGACCAATCGCTATCTCTGAAACCGTGCGCGACGTAATTTTGAGTTCAGCGAAAGCCAGCGTCAGCCGCCTGCGTCGAATGTATTCGGCAACATTGATATCCATCACTTGACAGAAAACCCGATTAAAATACCATCGGGTATAGCCGGAGCGAGTCTCTATATCCCGCAGTTGAATATCCTCACGAATATTTTCCTCGATCCATACAAGCATACCGATTATTACTTCTCTCGCTGCCATAGACATACCATAAATTAATTAATATCAGTTTTTTCATTCTTCTTGTTTTCTGCAACAGCCCCTCAGCCAATAGCGGGTATGGGCCGGGGGCGATGATATTTACCAGCCGCCGCCGAGTACTTTATATAAAGTAATATCTTGCTGCAGACTAGCCAGTTTTACAGAAATCACATCTTCTTCCGATGAATAAAGTTCCCGTTGCGCCACCAGCACATTAAGATGGCTGTCGACGCCGGCCTGATAGCGTTGCAATGCAAGGCCATAATAACGTTTGTTGGCATCTAAATCCTTTATTCGTGCCGCCACTTCCTTGCTGTAGGTTTCTTTCCCGGCGAGCGCATCCGATACCTCCTCAAAAGCCTGTTGTATTGACTTTTCATAATTCGCAATTTCGATACGTTTTTCCAGTTTGGCCACATCAAGATTGGCCTCGTTTTTCCCACCCGTAAATATCGGGATATTAATTTCTGGCAGGAAACTCCAGCCCGCCGTTCCACCTTCCAGCAAATGGCCAAGACTGTCAGACAACGAGCCCCCCGATGCTGTCAGGCTGATGCTGGGAAAGAATGCCGCCCTTGCGGCGCCAATATTGGCATTTGCGGCTTTAAGAGTATGCTCTGCCGCAATAATGTCCGGCCTTCGGGTCAATAAATCAGAAGGCATACCCGCTTTCACGGAAGGGAAGCCAACGTAATTCTCCAGCGTCATGTTTTGCTTAACCGATGCCGGCAAGGGAACGCCGAGCAGCAGACTCAGGGCATTTTCATCCTGTTTCAGCTGACGGGTGTATTTTTCAACATCCGCTTCAGCCGATCTGACTGACATTTCTGCCTGCATAACATCCTGTTCTGAAACGACACCATTGCCGCCAAGATACTTCCTCTGTGTTAACAGCCAGGTGTTTTTCTGGCTATCGGCAGTCTCTGTCGCGAGGCGAAGCAGATCATGATCAGCCGCCAGAGACATATATCCGGTGGCGACGCTGGCTATCAGGCTAATCCGCGTTGCCTGTTCTGTGGCTGCCGTCGCCAGATACGTTTCCAGCGCATTATCGCGGAGACTGCGTATCCGGCCAAAGAAATCCAGCTCCCAGCTGGTTATTCCGGCCGACAGTTCATATTGCTGATAGGTTGCCGCCCCCGTGCTTCTTGTGGAATAAAGGTTCGCCGGCACACGCTCCGACGTTTTATTCATATTGGCTTCAATCGTCGGAAACAGCGCGGAGCGTTCAATTCTGAACTGGGCCTGCGCGCTTTCGACGTTCAACGCGGCAACCCGCAGATCGCGGTTATTTTCAAGCGCCAGCTGAATTAAATTCACCAGCCGCCGATCGCGGTAGAATTTTTTCCAGTCTGTTGACGAATCCGCATCCCCGGATTGCTGTCCTTCCTGCCACTGCGCCGGAACAGGCATCGCCGGACGATGATATGCCGGCTGTAATGAACAGCCAGACAAAAGAATCAGACTCCAGGCCAGCAGCGAAGGGGCAAACGATGGTTTGATTTTCATGATATCCCCGCTACTTTTGCGAATTAAAACGGCTGAAAAAACGGACCACAATGACATAAAAAAGTGGGACAAAATAAATCGCCAGGAATGTTGCCGACAACATACCGCCCACCACCGCGGTACCGATAGAGTGCTGACTGGCCGCACCTGCCCCGTGCGAGATCGTGAGCGGAAATACCCCCAGCACAAACGCCATTGATGTCATGATAATTGGCCGCAAACGCAAGCGGGCCGCTTCACGCGCCGCGTACACAATATCTTTCCCCTCTTTCTCATGAATATCTTTCGCAAACTCGACGATCAAGATGGCGTTTTTCGCCGCCAGCCCGACCGTCGTTAACAGGCCAACCTGGAAGAACACATCGTTTTCGAGCCCCCTTACCAGCACGCCAATAATTGTCCCCATTACCCCTAGCGGAACAACCAGTAACACTGAAAATGGAATCGACCAGCTTTCATACAATGCCGCCAGGCAGAGGAACACGATTAACACCGAGAAGAGATATAAGGAGACTGTCTGTGAACCGGCCAGTTGCTCTTCATAAGACAGGCCATGCCACATTATTTTGTATCCTCCGGGCAATTTTTTGAATATTTCCTGCACGGCTTTAACCGCATCACCGCTACTGTATCCCGCTGCCGGTGAGCCCATAATATTCACAGCTGAAATACCATTGAACCGTTCAAAGCGCGGAGAATCGAATACCCATTTACCTGAACCAAACGCTGAAAACGGCACCATTGTTCCGGATGAATTTCTGACATACCATTTATCCAGATCTTCCGGAACAACACGCGAACCGGCATTGCCCTGGATATACACCTGTTTAACACGTCCTTCATACATAAACTGGTTTACATAGCTTGAGCCCCAGGCCGCGGATAATGTGTCATTAATATCTTCAATACTGACGCCCAGTGCTCTTGCGCGTTCATCATCAATAATCAGTTTATATTGAGGCTCATCAGCCATACCGTTATGCCGAACCATTGTCAGACGCTTATCCTTCTGCGCGAGACTGATAAACTCCTGCATGGTTTTCATCAGGGCATCATGACCTTTACCGTTCAGATCCTGGAGGTAGAAATCGAACCCGGTCGAGTTCCCCAGTTCCATTACCGCAGGCGGAATGAGCGCAATCGCCACCCCCTCCTTCATGGACGCAAAATGCGCCATGGTCCTATTGGCCAGCGCCTGCAGGCTCTGCGAGTCTTTTTTACGTAAGCTCCAGTCTTTTAGACGGACGAATGCGTTTGCCGTATTTTGTCCACGTCCGGCAAAACTGAAGCCATTCGCCGCAAAAATCGAATCCACAACGTCTTTCTCCTGAGTCAGCAGATAATGCTCGACCTCATCAATCACCTGCTGGGTCCTTTCGGCAGAGGCATTCGAGGGTAATGTGATCTGCAGCATCATCAGAGCCTGATCTTCATCGGGTAAAAACGTCGTGGGTACCCGGGTAAATAGGTATCCCGTTGCCGCCACAAGTGCGAGATAGAAGGCCATGAACAGTGCGCGTTTGTTTAAGACCTTTTCAACGCCATGGGTATATCGCAGCGTCCCCCGGTCAAACATTTTGTTGAAGAAGCCAGAAAATCCCCGGGTTTTCGTTTCCGGATTTACCGGTTTCAGCATTGTTGCGCAGAGTGCCGGCGTAAAAATCAGCGCCACAAGTACCGAAAGGATCATGGCGGAGACAATGGCGACGGAGAATTGCCGATAAATTATCCCTGTTGAACCACTGAAGAACGCCATGGGTAAAAGCACGGCGGATAACACCATTGCGATACCGAACAGTGCGCCCTGAACCTGCTCCATTGATTTAATCGTGGCTTCTTTTGGTGGCAGTCCATCCTCATGCATGACACGCTCAACGTTTTCCACCACCACGATAGCGTCATCCACCAGTAACCCTATGGCGAGCACCATACCAAACATGGTCAGGATGTTAATGGAATAACCGAAAGCATAGAGCACGCCAAATGCGCCAAGCAAAACAACCGGCACCACAAGGGTGGTAATGATTGTTGCCCGCAGGTTTTGCAAGAAAAGCAGCATCACCAGGAAAACCAGAACAATAGCCTCGCAGAGGGTTTTCACCACTTCATGAATGGATGCGCTAACCACCGGAGACGTATCATATGGGAAAACAACATGAACGCCCGCCGGTAAGGAGGATTTGATACCGTCGATCGTTGCCTTCACCGCCCTGACCGTATCCAGTACGTTCGCGCCGCTGGCCAGACGCAGGGCTATCCCTGCAGACGGCTTACCATCATAGGTACCTGAAATGCTGTATGTTTTAGGTCCAAGTGCGACTTTCGCCACATCTTTCAGGCGAACCTGTGAACCGTCCGTGTTCACTTTGAGCAGGATATTCTCAAACTGCTTGACTGTCGTCAGGCGCGTTTTCCCGATAATCGTTGCGCTGAATTTGGCATTGGCAACGGTGGGTAATCCTCCCAGCTTACCAGATGAAACCTGGACGTTTTGTTCCTTGATCGCGGTAGAAACATCGCTCGGAACAAGTGAATACTTATAGAGTTTGGCCGGGTCCAGCCATATACGCATACCATATTCCGATCCCATCACCAGAAAGTCGCCGACGCCGTTGGTACGGGAAATCGGGTCCTGTAATTTCGAGACCAGAATATCACCGAGATCGCCATCGGTCAGTTTTCCATCATCAGAATAGAGTCCGACAACCAGCATATAGTTCATCTGGTATTTGGCGACATCAATACCCTGATCGACCACTTCATCCGGTAACTGAGATTCGGCCAGTGACACTTTATTCTGTACCTGAACCTGGGCAATATCTGGATTCGTTCCCTGATTAAAGGTCACAATAATTGTTGCACTGCCGTCACTGTTACTTTGTGATTCAATATAACGAAGATTATCAATACCACTGAGCTCCTGCTCGATCACCTGGACTACCGTTTTTTGCGTGGTGTCAGCATTTGCCCCCGGATATGTGACGGAAACAGAGATGGCCGGTGGCGCAATATTCGGATACTGATTGACAGGGAGATTCTTAATAGCAAGGGCGCCTGCAATCATAATAATGATTGCAATTACCCACGCAAATATTGGGCGTTCAATAAAGAATTTAGACATCACATTTTCTCATTTATTGAGCCGAAGGATCGGTCATAGACAATGTTTTACTTGCGGTATTATCCTGACGCGGCGTCATTTCAGTCGGAATGACTTTTGTCCCTTGCTTTATCATCTGAATACCCGCTGTCACTACCCGCTCACCGGGACGAACACCTGAGGAAACGATCCATTTATCGCCCAGTGTCCCCTCCGTTTTTATGTGACGTAATTCGACAATATTGTTCGGACCGACAATATAAACGTAGGGATCGCCTTTCGTATCATGTCCGACCGACTCCTGGGGAACCAGCGTACTTTCTTCGCGGATCCCTTGCTGCAGGACTGCATGCACAAACATGCCTGGCAATAGCATCCTGTCCGGATTGGGAAAGGTAGCCCGTAAGATGACAGAACCGGTACTTTCATCAACCCGCACTTCAGAAAAATCCAGGCGACCATCGAGCGGATAAGCCGAACCATCCTCCAGCACTAAACGGACATACGCTTCATGATCGTTAAGGGTTTTTATCTGCCCGCTCTTAATTCTTGCCCTTAGCTCCAGAAGGCTGCGTGACGATTCGCTAATATCAACATAGATTGGATCAAGCTGAGTTATGGTGGTCAGGTAATCTGATTGCCCGTTAGTCACCAGCGCGCCTTCGGTTACCAGCGAGCGGTCGATCCTGCCGGAGATGGGAGCCCGGACTTTCGTGTAATCCAGGTTTATCTGCGCGGTTTCAAGATCCGCTTTGGCCTGCGCAGCGCTGGATACCGCATCATCATAATCCTGTTTGCTGATAGCATTGGTTGCAACCAGCGCGCGATACCGGCGTTCCAGGGCGTCAGCGCTCGTCAGGGTTGCTTTCGCTTTATCATAGGCTGCCTTATACGTTGCAGGATCTATCTGATAAAGCTGCTCCCCGGCTTTGACTTCCGTCCCTTCTTCAAACATCCGCCGAAGAATAATACCGCTAACCTGAGGCCTGACTTCCGCCGTTCTGACGGCGGTCGTCCGCCCCGGCAGACGGGACGAAATCACCACGGGCTGAGTTTTAAGTGTAAAGACATCCACCTGGGGAACAGCCTGCTGAGATGCGGAATTTTTATTACCGCCATCGCAAGCAGTCATTAAAAAGATAACAGGAAAGATCACACCCAGAATTTTTCCGGCGGACTGGATAACAGGCATAGAAAACCACCACTGTTGTAGATGAAAGAGTCTGTCCTGGAGAAAATCTCCAGGGGGAAAAAGGCCGGCATGAATATTCGCCGGCAAACCTTCCCCCATTGGACGTGAGGAAGTAACAGGAAAGCAAAATGTGTGGTCAGACGATATCTTTCCAGTTGGTAATCCCTTTCTCCCATATGTAACTGTAATTACCGATGATTTCTTCCGCTGTTTTCGGATATGACGATGTCAGTTTATAAAAATCATCGGAGCGAATATCCATCAACCCTTCAGCAATACTGGCTTCATTAGTTACCATATCGTTACCACACCACGGAACTGGAGATAATGAGAAATCTTGATCGGTATCGCGAGGGATTCCCATTTCATCAAGATATTTATAAAATTCATCCTTACCAACAGGGCAATATTCAATGTTAATACCAGAAGCCTTGCTGACAATAGCGCAGAGATCGCGCTGCGAGACCGACTGACGCCCGGTAATATTATAAGCCTTATTATTTTCACCCGCGCCCAGCAGCAGTGCGGTGGCGGCTTTTGCGCAGTCATCTTTTGCGATAAATGTTCCCTTGCCTTCGCCCGCGGTAGTATACCATTTATTTCCTGACATCAGTGCCAGCATCACGGATGTTGTCAGATAGTTTTCCATGTAAAGATTATTGCGCATTATATTATATTTAAATTCTTTTTTCTTACTCAGAAATTTAATATAAGCTTCGGTTGCGGTATGATCCGGAGTAACATAGACGTGCTGATAACGCGGATCGGAAGCACCAACAAAAGAGCAATATGTGATATGTTGAACACCGGCGCTTAACGCTGAGTCAATCACATTACAGTGTTGTTTGACGCGTTTTTCTCCGATCAATATTCCTGAAATCATAAACATCCGGTCGGCACCGGCAAAAGCGCTAAGCATCTGCTTCGGGTTGTCATAATTGGCAGCACGAATTTCAACCCCTTTCTTAACCCATTGAGCAACTTTATCTGCCGGAATTCGTTGTGGGTCTGGACAAGTAAATATCAGCTCTTGCGGGCTTACTCTACTCAACATATTCTCGGCGATACGTCCCCCCAGCTTCCCGTCACACCCCGTTACAAGATATTTCATACCATCCTCACCACTTGAATTAATCTTGTTTTTACTTTACCTGATAGATTTTGAAGTGTTTAATGGAAACAATTAATAGGCTATGAAAGATTTTTATTACGGTGTAATGCTATGAAAATCATACAATTAAGATGTTTTGTCATCCTGTGTGAGACCCTCAGTTTTTCACAAACCGGCGAAATCCTGCATTTGACGCAACCCGCGATATCCCATCAAATCAAAAAACTTGAAAGCCTGTTACGCTTTCAGCTTTTCGTCAGAACTAACCATAAAGTTGAATTAACGAAAGCCGGTAAGCATTTTTACTATAACGCCAAAGAGTTCCTTTCGCGCTTACAAATCGGGATTAATGAGGCATCTTTAATCAACCGGGGAAAACACAGCGTCATAAAAATTGGTTATGAAGGACATAATGTTGAAGTAGATAATCTATCGCGAATGATTAACGGATTTACGGCATTAAATGCCGACGTCCAAATAATGGTATTAAAAACAAATCATAAAGAAAGAAAAAACGCATTACTCTCAGGCGCCTGTGACATAATAATGACGGTAAAAGATGATATTGAAAATACGGATGGTGTGATATATAAAGAGATAATGAATGAGGGTATCACCTGCCTGATTAACCGTAACAGCAAGTTGGCGTCAAAAACACTGATCGATTTCGAGGATATTCGTCAGGAAACCATCATACTTCTCGATTCTAATCATGGTCCTAAAGAGTGGAATGTTGTTCAGCAGCGTCTGATTTCAACGTTACCAGATAGTCAGTATATTTTCTCGGATTCAATCGTCTCCGGTGAAATTTACATTAAGTCCAATATGGGCGTGGCAATTATTCCGGCATTTTGTAATACCAATGAAGACGATCTTGTTTGCCTGCCATTCAATATTAATGAAACGTTCTCTTATGGCGTTGCTTATCTTAAAAGCAGCGTAAACCCTGCCATTATTGAACTTGCAAAATTTATCCATCAAAATTTCGTCTCATATTCCTCTTAGGACCGCACCATTACGAAAATTTCACGTAACAGTGAATGTGCAGACCTTTCCGCCGGGCGGCGGGTAACGCCTTACCCGGTCGGGAAAATCACAATGTTATCCCATTATGCATTTGCGGAAAGATCGCATACTCGACGCGCTGTCGGGCAATTCGGCAAGCGCGTACTTTGTCAACAATCGGAAACGGCCTGCAGGCCGTTTATTAAATAGCCACATGATGAACAGCGTTTACTCAGGCAAGCAAACCTCAACCCTGGCAAAACGGGTAACGTCAAAAAGCCCGGTGGACGTCAGTTTTAAGGCAGGAATAACCGGCAGAGTCATAAAAACCAGCGTCATAAGTGGCTGTATATCCTCATTGATGCCGAATGTTTTCTTAGCCAGACAGAGCATATGCTCCATCCGGGCGGCAACCTCTACCGCACTTTTCTCAGACATTAATCCGCCCACAGGAAGCGGCAAGTGCGCCAGAACCTTTCCCGCCTGACACAACGTAAACCCTCCGCCCATCTTTTTTATATCCTCAATCGCGGCCAGCATATCGGCATCGTTATCGCCGACCACAACCAGGTTATGTGAGTCATGCGCGACTGTCATGGCGATAGCGCCGTTTTTCAGGCCATAATTCGCCAGTATACCCAAACCGATATTGCCTGATGCATGATGGCGCTCAATCACGGCAAGCTTGTTCAGGCCCGGATTGAGTTTTGGATCGAAACATCCGTTGTCATCCGGCACCACGGTCAGCGTTAGTGAATCAGTCAGTACGCTCCCGGGCTTGACGCCAATCGCCCTCACCTGTTGACTGGTCAGAGGCAATGTCAGCTCATCCATGCCAATCGGCGCCAGGCGCACCGTATTGAGGACGGTCTCGGCAACATAATCCGGCAATTCAACTAACAGCTTACCGTTTTGCGCGATTTCCTCTCCCTCAATCAACACATGTCGGGCGGCGAATTCCGTCAGATTGTCCACGATCAGTAAATCGGCATCGTATCCCGGCGCAATAGCGCCCTTACCTGTCAGTCGATAACATTCGGCTGCATTCAACGTCGCTAATGTGACAGCCAGCAATGGATCAACCCCCGCTTTTACTGCCAGCCTCAAACTTTTATTAATATGTCCGGTCGCCAGGATATCCGCCGGCTCTCTGTCATCGGTACACAAAACGCAGCGTCTGGCGTTTGCCGGCGTCAGTCCGGGTACAAGCAAGAGCAGATCTTTGCAGGCAGAGCCTTCACGAATCAGAACATACATGCCCAGACGCAGCCTGTCCTGCATTTCCTCCAGTGAACTGCACTCATGGTCCGTCATCACGCCGCCCATTGCATAGGCAGTCAGTTCCCGCCCTTTCACTCCGGGGCTGTGACCATCAATAACACGATTATAGCGCTGCGCCATCGTCAGTTTATTGATGACCTTTTCTGCATTATTAATTACCCCCGGATAATCCATCACTTCTCCCAGACCGTGAACGCCGGGGTCAGTGATTAATATCTCCAGATCATGCGCCAACAATTCAGCGCCGGATTCCTCAAACGGCGTGGCGGGAACGCATGAGGGCAACATCATCCTGACATTCAAAGGCAGGTTTCGTGAGGCATCCAGCATGTAACGGATACCCTCTAATCCGCAGACATTAGCGATCTCGTGCGGATCAGCAATAATCGTGGTTGTACCATGAGGCAAGATACAGCGGGCGAACTGTGAAGGGATCAACGACGAAGACTCAATATGCACATGTCCGTCTATCAGACCTGGCAGAATATACCCCCCTTTTGCATCCAGTGTTTTTCGGGCGTGATATTCGCCAATGCCGATTATCTTGCCCATACCAATCGCCAGCGGACCATCGCACAGGCTTTGGGTAAAAACATCGACTATCTTACAATTGATAATGAGTAAATCTACCGGCGCTCGTCCCGCAGCCATATCAATCAATGCGGCTAAATCATTCTGCTTACCCATTTATTATCCCCTTTAAGAATAATTGCGTCATACTGCACCGGATGAAAGGTGCAGTATTGTGTCAAGCTTATTCGGCAGCCTCGAGTATCGGATCAAAGGGTTTCAGTGTTGCATAATCAATCGCGCCAACATCAGTCATGGCGTAATCCGGAATAGAGGTGATTTGCAGGCAGGACATATAAAATATGGGATCGGGCAAATCGCAACCTAACTCGCGGGCGATATTCAGCAGTCGGGCTTCTTCATCGGCCATTGCCTGCGGATCCAAATCTGAAACGATGCCGCAGATCGGCAAGGGCAGGAAACCCAGTATTTGCCCGTCGCGAACAATGACCTGACCTCCCCCCTGTTCTGCAAGGTGGTTGATAGCCAATGCCATATCGTCAGAATTGGTCCCGATGCAGACCACGTTGTTATCATCCGGCGCACACGAACTCGCCATCGCACCGGCTTTCAGTTTCCAGCCGGATACCAACGCTATGGGTCTGTTCTGCGTTTTACCAAAACGTTCTACAACTGCGGCGTACAAAACATCCTGCTGCAAATCGGGTAAGACAACGCCAGCATCAACATTCAGAATGACATCCCGACGCGTCCGGACAAAAGGCACGTCAAACGCGACTTCCATAGAAAGGGCTTTAACCTTGTCCGCTTGCAGTGAGGTATACAGCTTCATCTCTTCCGCACTAACAGCCGGCAATTTTATGCTTTGCAAAAGCGTTGCACTGCGTTTCGGCGGGGACAAATCCCATACCATCTTACCGTTAACCACCGTCAGCTTGCCTTTAGCAATCACGGTCTCAATGTCAAACAATCGCAAATCATTGACGAGCAGAATATCGGCAATACGTCCTGGAGAAATAGAACCAACCAGATGATCGATACGATACGCCTCAGCACTGTTAATCGACCCCATCTGTATTGCTGTCAAGGGGTCAACCCCAGCGGCAATGGCCATTCGAACCAGTTTATCCATATGACCATTCGCCAGAATGTCAGAGGCCGTCACATCATCGGTACAGAAACTGATACGACGCGCCAGACGCGGATTCAGGTGCGTCACCACTTTCATGTTTTCATGAAGAAAATGCGAGATCGAGGATTCGCGAATCAGCATGTACATCCCTTTTCGGATCTTTTCCAGCGCCTCTTCATGTGTGTAACTCTCGTGGTCCAGCCTCAGACCTGCGCTCAGAATAGCATTCAGGCGCTTACCGCGACACATCGGCGCGCAGCCAAAGACAGGCAACCGGTTTTCACCGGCCAGTTCAATGGCCTTAAGAACATCAGGATCCTGATTTTCAACAAATTCAGAGACCGTTTCCCAGACGCCATACACTTCTGGCCATTTTTGGACTTCCGCGTGCGTTTCTCCGGTAATGTTAAAACCGACATTGGACTTTGGCAGCGTGTAAGGCATTGTGTACGGCAGCCCCCAGAAGACCTTTAAAGGCCCCTGCTGGATTTCATTCAGCACTTCGCGCACACCATCCAGCCCCGCGGTAATCAGGTACTGATCCAGCCCGGATACAATACTGGTCGTGCCATGAGGAATAACGGCTTTAGCAAAGCTGGTCATTGACAGTTTGCTGCACTCAATATGTAAATGACCATCGATCAGGCCGGGAACCAGATACTTATTTGTGGCATCAATTCGCTGAGTATTCGGCCCAATATAGTCCCCGACATCGCCAGTTGCGACAATACGAGATCGATATATCGCCACATCAGCAGGATAAATTTCTGATGAGGTGACATTCACAAGCAAACCGCCACAGATTACGATATCCGCCGGAATTTTACCTGCGCCGGCGTCAATCAAGTCAGCTAAATTTTCTTTAATCATAACAACGTCTCCATTTACAGAAAGACATAACGGACAAGGAACAGCACGGTCATAATCGCAGTACATAACGAGATTTCACGCCAACGGCCTGCTCCCAGCTTCATTGCCGCATAAGCAATAAAACCCGTCGCAATGCCCTCGGTAATCGTGAATGAAAAAGGCATCATCACCGTTGCAACAAATGCCGGCACGGCTTCAGTAAGATCCTCCCACTGCACGCGCACCAGTTCCGCCACCATTAACACCCCGACGTAAATGAGTGCGCCGGCGGTGGCATATGCCGGTACCATTTTTGCCAACGGGGAAAAAAACATTGCCAGCAAAAATAATACCCCGACACCAACGGCCATCAGCCCGCTTCGCCCCCCCACGGCAACACCGGACGCGCTTTCAATGTAAGCGGTGACCGCGGACGTTCCCATAAAGGCCCCGCCCATGGAACAGACACTGTCGATATAGAGTGATTTTTGTTGATTTGGATACCGCCCTTGCCGATCGGCCAGACCCGCTTTATCGGTAACGGCAATTAGCGTTCCGGATGACTCAAAAAGGTTGATAAGCATGACTGAAATGATGATACCCACTAACGAAATATCGAGCGCACCAGCCAAATCAAGCTGGCCAAAAACCGGGGAAATATCAGGCGGTAAACTGGCGATCCCCTGATACGTTACATCACCAAGCAACCAACCGATGAGAGTGATTACGACGAAAGAGATAAGGATGGCGGCATGAAGTCCACGGTATGCGAATATGCATATCAGGAGAAAACCCAGTGCGCTCAGTGCGAAAGGAATAGATTTAACATCGCCAATGGTCACCATTGTATCCGGATTGGCAACAATAATACCGGCGTTATGCAAGCCTATCAGTGCAATGAGTAATCCGCAGCCACTACCGATGCCAATACGTAGTGAAAGAGGTATATTAGCAACCATCCAGTAACGAACGCGAAATAGCGATAAAAGAAAAAAACCGCTGGCGCCAAGAAAAATAATAGCCATTCCTGTTTGCCATGAAAGCCCCATGCCTCCGGCGAGCACAAACGCGAAATAAGCGTTGATCCCCATCCCCGGCGCAAGCGCTATCGGTAACTTCGCAATTAGCCCCATCAAAATGCAACCAATAGCCGTAATCATACAGGTTGTGACAAATACCGCCTGCTCGTTCATCCCGGCATGTGACAAAATTTGCGGGTTCACGAAAATCACATAAACCATCGTTAGAAACGTTGTGAAACTGGCTATCAGTTCGGTTTTAACACAGGTACCTTTTTCTTTAAGGGAAAACCAGCGATCCAGAAAAGAACGTGGATCCGATCTCTTAGTGGCTGTTTCGGACATATTATTTACTCCGTATAACGAGCAAACTAAAGCTGATGGACAAGAGCGCCAAAGGCTCACAGATAGATACTGTGTGGCTGGTTACACACCTACCGTTGAAGTTAACATCGCGTGATAACAGTAGGTCGACCACTTTTAGCACCCTTACCTTTCGGAATATTTTGATTTTAATCAAAAGTTAGTTAGTCTAACTATTATTAATAGTAAAAATGATAGAACAGGCCGCATTTTCACGCCCCTACTTCGTGGATCGGACGATCTCAGTTTTACGTACCGTCATAGTTTGACTCTCGGTTTATTTTTCCCTGTCACGCTGTGTCCCCTCTGAATAATTATCGACAACGTCGAAAAGTTGCATTTATCTTATTGAATTATTTTATAAAATAATCCTGGCGGTATGCTGAAAGGATTTGCGTGGATTCCCCAGTGACGACGAGCGGCGTTCAGGCGCCCTCGCCAGGGCATCCGTAATCTGAACGATGAGGGAGATAGCCTGAGCGTCCTCACAACGCCTTGTCATCGACAACTTACCCGTTCCTGAATGGGATTTATTTTTTGTGCGACTTTTTTTATTTTTTAATTTGAGTACCACCGCCCACATGGTAGGATAAAACGCTATATATTATGGATATTACTTTAATCTGTTGCTAATGGCCTTATAAAATGACGAAGCATGCAATAAGATGAAAAAAATGACTGAATTAAAACCTGATGCACCGGAATCAATCGACTTCATAAAAACAGAGCAGGCGTTGTTACGGCTAAGCCGGTCGTTACTTGACTTCTGGCGTCGTTATGATCAACAAACCCCGATAGGAAATATTAGCTGGAATGAATATTACTATATTAATGCGCTGCGCGATGGGCCATTGAGTTTAAAAGAACTGGCACAAAAAGTTTCGGTAAAAACATCCTCGGCCAGTGCCATGGTCAGTAAACTGGAACAACGTAACATGATTTGCCGTTTTAAAAGCCAGCAAGATCGGCGAATAATTCATTTGCAACTGACGACTGAAGCAAAAGCGCAATTAGCGCTGGAATGGAATGTTTACCAGGAATTCCTTTGCAATTTGCAACAACGCATGCCAGAGGATGAATTTACGGCTCTCTGCAATTTACTGATAAAAAACGCCAGATACTTCTAATTCATATGGCCTGTTTTCTGCGCGCCGTCGGCGCTCGCGGCGCACAGGCAAACACTTTGCGTGGTGAACGCCCTTCAGGGCGATTCATAAGCAGCGCCAGCCAATTATCCCCACATATTACATGTCCACTCTGATGTTTTATATTGCGCCCTCCAGGCTGGTCATACCCTTTACGCCTGATGGAATAACGGATTAAGCTGACAATACCAGGCGTAACACGGTGGACATTTTATTCTCCTCAGAGTCTGGCCCGCAGAGTTACTTACAACATGCATAATGATGGACCGGGCATTCGGGTCAGACAACACTCAGACACTAAAAAGGATGACGCGAATAACCACATAAACGGCGTGAAAAAAACGTCGCCTGATGACAGGCTGGCATGGACGCATTCCCTCACCGCTCCCTTCTCCAGGATGTCTCAAAAATCGAACAAAAATTAAAATAAATACAACAATGGAATATAAATTTCATAATGGAGTACATTCTCAAATGTGACACGTATCATAATTTTAACATTTCGTTTAACTATTGCGGAATTTTAGCGTTGGCTGAAATGAAAAAAATCACTTTGCATATCAATTAATTATAAAAAAACCCCTTTTGGCAGGATAAAGATAACATATTCTTTGTGCGCCAAAATCGAAATGAAATTTTCAAAATGTGATCTATTTGCATTTACATTTCATTAATAGTGGCAATAATATCCCTGATTACATGCACGCTGGGCACCTTACTGGTGAAGCAGAAATCCTTACCCCCCGGAGGATGTGATGAAGAAAGTGAGCGCAGGCGTTATAGGTACAACGGATACGGTTTTTTGTTATCCCCACATCTGTTGGTATCAGGAATCTGCCGGGGATAGTGTAAACACCAACCCACCGGAGAACATCGCACATACTGATGATTTATTATTGATCAATACAAAACCTCTTTGACCGGTTTTATTTAGCGTCTTGCCGTAAGCGCTAAATAGTAGCACCAGGAACAAAAAATCGTTTCATAACAGTCATACGCAACGTGACTGGGATGACGCATTTTTATCTCGCGCCGTTAATCAAAACAAAAGGTATAAAAATGTCTCTTATTATGAATCTGAACCTACAACAGAGAAAGCGACTACACCAAATAACCTTAGTGGCAACATTTGGTGGCCTTCTATTCGGTTATGACACTGGCGTCATTAATGGTGCATTTTCCTCACTGAAGCAATATATGGCATTAACCCCGACGACTGAAGGTCTGGTAATGAGCGTGTTGCTGATCGGTGCCGCATTAGGCAGCGTTTTCGGAGGGAAATTCGCAGATTTCTTTGGCAGAAGAAAGTACTTACTCTTTTTATCACTGTTTTTTTTCATCGGCGCGCTGATGTCCGCCTTTGCGCCCGATATTACCGTGCTCCTTATTTCTCGCTTTATTCTTGGTTACGCTGTTGGCGGCGCCTCGGTAACCGCCCCAACATTTATCTCCGAAGTCGCGCCAACAGAGATGCGCGGTAGACTGACCGGGTTAAATGAAGTCGCAATTGTTGTCGGTCAACTCGCCGCCTTTGCCATAAACGCCATTATAGGCGTCGTCTGGGGGCATCTCCCTGATGTCTGGCGATATATGTTAATGGTCCAGGCCATTCCGGCTATCTGTCTCTTTGTTGGCATGTTGCGTTCACCGGAAAGCCCTCGTTGGTTAATCAGCAAAAAACGCGAGGAAGAAGCGCTGGAAATACTGAAACAAATTCGTCCCCTTGAACGTGCGGTGAAGGAATTCAATGATATCAAAACATTAATAAAGGCTGAGGAAGACAACAAGCTGACTTCGCAAAACGCCTTTGTGACCATCATTCATACGCCATGGATTTTTAAACTTCTGCTGATCGGCGTGGTGTGGTCTGCCATACAGCAGACTACCGGGGTCAACGTCATTATGTACTATGGTACAGAGATCCTGAGCACCGCAGGATTCTCAGAGAGAACCTCATTAATCTGCAACGTGCTTAATGGCGTGTTCTCCGTGGGGGGAATGTTATTTGGCGTGCTATTTCTCGTTGACCGGTTTAAGCGTAAAACCATTATTATTTATGGTTTTGCTATCATGGCCACGCTGCACCTTATCATTGCCGGCGTCGACTACACCCTTGTTGGCGATATCAAAGCGACGGCCATCTGGCTGCTTGGCGCACTGTTTGTTGGTGTAATGCAGGGCACCCTCGGATTTATCACCTGGGTGGTATTAGCTGAACTGTTCCCGCTCAGATTTCGCGGGCTGTCAATGGGCATTTCGGTATTTTTCATGTGGGTTATGAATGCCATCGTCAGCTACCTGTTCCCATTGTTACAAGCCAAACTTGGTTTAGGGCCGGTATTCCTGATTTTTGCCGCGATTAACTACCTGGCCATTATCTTTGTAGTAACAGCTCTGCCCGAAACATCAAATAAATCGCTCGAGCAACTCGAAGAAGAGCTGTCCACCAATAAATACGATGCACAAATCAACACTGCGACGAAGGAAAGCGGGTTATGATCGATAATATTACGCAAGATAATCTACATCTGTCGTGCCAGGCGAAAAACAAAGCGGAAGTGCTGGCAATGATCGGTGCTGATTTCAAGGCCAAAGGTTACGTCAGTGATGATTGCGTGGCTTTTCTTGGTGAAAGAGAGCGTCAGGTCTCCACCTTTTTAGGTAATGGCATTACGCTACCGCATCTGCCTAAATCAGCAACCAACATCATTGTTAAAACCGGCATCGAAATCTATCAGTTTCCGGATGGCGTGATCTGGGACAGAAATAACGTAATGTTTATTGCGATTGGCGTTATCGCCAAAGAGAGTGAACATATTGATGTTTTGAGAGATATTGCCTCGATCTTTAGTGATGAGATCATCGCAAAGGCGCTCTCCTTGATATCGAATAAGCAGGACTTCCTGAAAATTCTGCAGCAGCACTGATCGCTCGGGGCAGGAATGGCCACAGATCCTGCCCCTGTTACCGCGTCTATTTTGCCGACGCACGCCGACACCGCCCTCGCAGACGGGCAAAATGGTGTGATAACGGTTTTTTATTAAGAAAAACCCGGACGCTGTCCGGGTGACGCTCTGACGCTTCCGACGATAATATTAATTACGCCGCAACGACTGATTTTGCAGGCGTCGGGCCCGCTAACGCTAACCGAGCTCCGGCTTCGGTATCCGTATATTGTTTAAAGTTGTCAATAAACAACTGTGCCAGACTCTCCGCTTTCTCCTGCCACTTATCGGCAGATGACCAACCGCTACGCGGATCAAGCAGCGCGCTATCCACGCCCGCAATGGCCTGAGGAATAGACAAGTCAAATACCGGCACGGTCTCTGCGCGCATCTCTCCGGTGGTGCCGTTTAAAATTGCGCTAATGATATTGCGTGTATCACGCAAGGAAAGACGTTTGCCTTCACCGTTCCAGCCCGTGTTAACCAGCCAGGCTTCAGCGCCCACCTCTGCCATTTTCGCCGCCAGGACGCTGGCATACTGTGTCGGATGCAGCAGCAGAAACGCGGCGCCATAACAGGCTGAAAACGTTGGCGTCGGTTGTGTAATACCGCGTTCAGTTCCGGCCAGTTTAGAGGTAAATCCTGACAGGAAGTGGTACTGCATCTGTTCCGTCGTCAGGCGAGAAACCGGCGGCAGTACGCCAAACGCATCGGCGGCAAGGAAAATCACCTTCGACGGATGGCCTGCACGCGATACCGGCTTAACGATGTTCTCAATATGCGATAAAGGATAAGAGACGCGTGTGTTTTCGGTTTTGCTGCCATCGGCGTAATCGACGCTGCCGTCCGCTCTGACTACCACATTTTCCAGCAGCGCATTGCGGCGAATCGCGCGATAGATCTCCGGCTCGGCCTGCGGCTCAAGATTAATGGTCTTGGCATAGCAACCGCCTTCAAAGTTGAACACGCCCTCATCATCCCAGCCATGCTCATCATCGCCGATAAGCTGTCGCTGCGGGTCGGTGGAAAGCGTGGTCTTGCCGGTCCCGGAAAGGCCGAAGAACAGCGCGACATCGCCCGCTTCACCGCGGTTCGCCGAGCAGTGCATCGACGCGATCCCCTGCTGCGGCAACAGATAGTTCATCACCGAAAACAGCCCTTTCTTCATTTCGCCGCCGTACCAGGTGCCGCCAATCAACTGAATATTTTCACTCAAATTGAAAGCCACAAAGTTCTCGGAGTTAAGCCCTTGTTCCTGCCATTTATCGTTGGTACAGCCCGCACCGTTGAGAACAACGAAATCCGGCGTAAATTCAGCCAGTTCCTCTGCGTTCGGCGCAATAAACATATTTTTAACGAAGTGCGCCTGCCACGCCACCTCGGTCACGAAACGCACCCCCAGGCGAGTCGCCGGACTGGCGCCGCACCAGGCATCAACAATATACAATTTTTTGCCGCTAAGCTGTCCGGCAACCCGTGCCTTGAGATCGGTCCAAATCTCAGTCGTTAACGGTTTATTATCATTCCGCCCCAGACCAGCATCAGACCACCACACGGTGTCACGCGTCACGTCATCTCTGACAATATATTTGTCACGCGGCGAACGCCCGGTAAAAATGCCGGTATCAACCGCGACCGCGCCGCACCCGGTCATCACGCCGCGCGCCTCACCGGTTAACTCCGCGCTGGTTTCATGCGCAATCAGCAAGTCGTAATCCGGGTTATAAAACAGCTCGCTGCTATTCTGAATGCCAAGCTCAAGAAGAGCCGCTTTTACTGATTCAATATGTGACATGGAACTCCTGACAAACAATTGGCTGGATAAGATGCATTTGCTTATTCAACCTGTTATTTACCACCGCCAGACTATTTTTAATAAACAATCCGCATTGCATTAAATAAACAGGCCAAACAGGGCCGGCGATTTAAAATCGTGCTCGCGTAGGGGGGCGCCTGTACTTAAGAAATATCGTTTAAAGAATAAGTCATAAGCTAAACTCCGGTAAAAATGTTAACACCTGTAGTTATTGATGTTAATTGCATAGTTTCTATGCGTTATGCTAAAATTGCATAGCCTTAAATGATATGTTGAGGAATAGCGGTGCTGGCGAATCTTGAAGTAAAATGGCTTTACGATGTGATTGCCCTGGAAGAGTCCAGAAGCTTTACCCTGGCGGCAAAAAGTCGAAATATTTCACAATCTTCCTTCAGTCGGCGCATTCAGGCGCTGGAAGCCTCGCTGGGCTTTAGTATCTTTGACCGCTCGGCAAACCCGTTACAGTTGACCAACCGCGGCAAAATTTTTGTCGGCTATGCGCGAAATATGCTTGATGATATGGATTTTCAAATCAGCCGTATTAAGGGATTAAGCAACACAACCCAAAAAATAAGAATCGATGCAGCACCTTCGCTTTCTGTTTTATTACTCCCCGAGATTATCGCCGGTTATACCGACAGAAAGAATAAAACATTTCATGTTGAATCGATTAACGTCAACGATGCGGTGTTCAATCTTAAAGAAGGGAAAAGCGATTTTATTCTGTCGTTTTATAACGAAGAGTTGATGAACTATCCGTTTATCAACCACAAAATTTTCGACTCCGCGCTGCATCTCGTTTCGCCCTGCGATAAAAATGGCCGGCCGCTTTTTTATTTACACCGCGGCGTGCTGCCGCTGATGAAATACGCCAACGACAGCTACATGGGACGGCAGGTTAACCAGGTTATTGACCGCAAACCTGAGATCACCTTTTCTCTGACTTTCGTTTCATCCATGAGCGAGCTGTTAAAACGCATGATCCTTAACGGAGACGGGGTTGGCTGGCTCCCGCAATACTCCATAAAGCGCGAACTTGAAGAAGGCCGCCTGGCGATTATGGATAAGAGCCTGTCGTTGCCGATCGGCGCCTATATCTATCGTTCCGGTTCACGACTCAACCAGTCCGCCGAACGCTTCTGGCACCATATAAAGTCCCGCAGCACTGCCACCGCGTAATTCATCCGCATTCAGCAAAAGCGCGAACCCTCAGGCAAAGCGAACGCGGGCCTGACACGCATCTGGCGGAAGCCGGCCAAGGCATATCAGTCACCGCCCGGCGTGAACGGCGGCAGTTTCTGAAACGTACCCAGCAGCCCCTCGGACCAGGCTTTACGAATAGTATTGAAATAAGGATCGCTGTCCGTTATTCGATGCTGTCCGGCGCTGCTCAGGCTGCCGCTACGGTATAGCAGCGTATCCAGCGGCAGCCCAACCGAAAGATTACTGCGCAATGTTGAATCGATTGAAATCAGCGCGCAGCACATCGCCTGCTCCAGCGGCGTATCCATCGTCAGTACCCGGTCAATAATCGGCTTGCCGTATTTACTCTCGCCAATCTGGAAATAGGGCGTATCGCGCGTCGCCTCGATAAAGTTACCTTCCGGATAGATATGAAAAAGACGGTGCGTTTCCCCGGCAATCTGTCCACCGAGCAGCAGATTGCAGTTGAAATTGGTATTGCCGCAGTTTTGCTGATTGCTGCTGTCACGCTGAATCACCTCCTGTAACGTTTTGCCGATTAACATCGCCGCATCGTATAACGAAGTGACCTGCATCAGGTTCGGCTCCTGCTGAGTGCGAATGCGCGCATTGAGCAGGCTAATCACGCTCTGCGTGGTGGCCAGGTTGCCCGCAGATTGCAGCACCATGACGCGCTCGCCATCCTGATGGAAAACGTGCAGTTTTTTAAATGTTGCAATATGGTCCACTCCCGCATTAGTGCGGGAGTCTGAGGCAAATACCAGTCCATCTGACAAACACATGGCCACACAGTAGGTCATCGTTCTTTGTTCCTGCCGTTATTGCTGCTGCGCCTGTTGCGAATGCTCGCGCACTTCAGCATTAGTTAACATCACTTCACCCCCGCCCCCAAGACGGGTACCGCGTACCGGACACGCATCAAGATAATCCAGCCCGGTCGCCAACCGCAAATGTTGATTCATATTGCGGGTATTATTGGTGATATCAAAAGAGTGCCAGCGATCGTTCAACCACACTTCCGCCCAGGCATGCATGGCGACGTGCCTGGCGTTGTCGCTATAGACATAGCCGCTCACATAGCGCGCCGGGATCTCCAGCGCGCGACAGCAGGCGAGGAATACATGGGTGTGATCCTGACAAACCCCTTTCGCCCGCGCAAACGCATCGGCAGCGGAATCCTGGACCTGTGTCGCCCCTGGCGAATAAGGCATTCTGAGCAGCAGTTCCGTCATTAAGCGGTTAAGACTCTCTTCCTGAGCATCCGGCAGGAACCAACGGCGGGCAAATTCGCGAATCTGGTCATCAGCACGGGTGAGCGGCGTACTGCGTAAAAAGACCAGCGGCGACAGCAGCTCCTGTTGTTCGGCGCCCATCTCCTCGCCCTCTTCCGCGATATCGACGATCCCGCTGGCGCGAATAACAATCTCTTTATGCGGATTATCCAGCGTCAGCACATGCAGGATGTTGCCCCACGCATCGGTGGTGGCAACCGTGGAGCCGTCCGGCAGCGTTAATGTCCAGGAGGTGATCTTTTGCCGCCCGTTACTGCGCGGCGTCAGGCGCAGATACTGGGTCGAAAACTTCACTTCTTCATCGTAGCCGTAGCGGGTCAGGTGATCGATAACCAGTTTCATAACGCCTCCAGATAAGTTTGTCTGATGCTGTCAGAAAGCGCGTTAATCCGCGCCAGCAGCCCATTGAGCGTAACCTGTAAATCGGCCTGCGCCAGATCGTCGCGAGTGCTGAAGCGCAAATCGACGTTGAGTTTATGCGCCAGGCGCAGCGGCAGGTATGAACGATCGTTGGCAATCTGTTCCAGTTGCCCGACCAGGTCGGAAATACTGGCTCTCAGCGATCTCGGCACATCATTACGTAAAATCAGCAGTTCCATCACCGTCTCACGGGTTAGCGGCTGACGGTAAATACTGTTGTAGGCCTCGCGGGCGCTGACCGCGTTGAGCAGGGTATCCAGCCGGTAATACTCACGCACCGGGTCCGGGTCGCTATTCAGTTGCTGATCCTTAATCAACAGGAGTTGTGCGGTGGCGGACGCCCGCTCAATCAGCGTACCGATACCGATAAAGCTTAATGCGTCGTTACGCAGCAGGGTGCCGAGGATCGCCCCGCGAAACAGATGTACCCGCTCTTTTACCCATTCGAAAAAAGCGTCGTTACCCAGTTCGCCGATCCCCTGCTGGCGCAGTTTGCGCAGCTCAATACGCGTGGCGTTGATACTTTCCCACACTTCCGCCGACAGACTACCGCGCACCGCATGGGCATTATTCCACGCCATTTCGACGCAGCTAAAAATGCTGTACGGATTGTTCCCGTCAAGGGCGAAAAAATTAAGCAGATTGCTCATGGTGAAACGCGCGTGTCGCGCCTGAAATAACTCGTGGGTCAGCGACAAGTTTAGCGGTAAGGCCAAATCCCGCGACTGCTGGCTATGGCGGGGGATCATCGACAGCTTCCAGGTCACATCCAGTACCCGGGCATAGCTTTCCGCGCGCTCAAGATAACGCGCCATCCAGAAGAGTTCACTCGCTGTGCGGCTTAGCATGATGCATCATCCTCCATTACCCAGGTATCCTTAGTACCGCCGCCCTGCGACGAGTTCACTACCAGCGAACCTTCGGTTAGCGCCACGCGCGTGAGTCCGCCAGGCACCAGGCGGATCTCCTGGCCGGAGAGAACAAAAGGACGTAAATCAATGTGGCGTGGCGCCAGACCATCCTCGATAAACGTTGGACAAGTCGACAACGCCAGGGTGTCCTGGCCAATATAGTTGGCCGGGTTCGCCAGCAGACGCTGGCGAAACACTTCGCGCTCCTCTTTGGTTGAACGCGGGCCGACCAGCATGCCATAGCCCCCGGCGCCGTGAACCTCCTTCACCACCATCCGTTCAAGGTTGCTCAGCACGTAGCGAAGATCGTCCTCTTTGCGGCACTGCCAGGTGGGAATGTTACTCAGGATCGGCTGTTCGCCCAGATAGAAGCGGATCATCTCCGGCACGTAGGGATAGATCGATTTATCATCGGCGACGCCGGTTCCGATGGCGTTGGCCAGCACCACGCCCCCGGCGCGATACACCGACAACAGCCCGGGAACGCCTAACATGGAATCGGCGCGAAAGGCCAGCGGATCGAGATACGCATCGTCAATACGCCGGTAAATCACATCCACGCGCCGCGGTCCCTCGGTGGTACGCATATACACCGCCCCGGTTTTAATAAACAGATCGGCGCTTTCCACCAGCTCGACGCCCATCTGCTGAGCCAGAAAACTGTGCTCAAAATAGGCGCTGTTAAAGCGTCCCGGCGTCATCACCACCACGCACGGATCATCCACCGGCGAACTTTCGCGCAGGGTCTGCAGCAAATAGCTGGGATAACGCTCTACCGGCGCAATATGATGCTGTTCGAACATTTCGGGATACAGCCGCATCATCATCTTGCGGTTTTCCAGCATATAGGAGACGCCGGAAGGCGTTCGCAAATTGTCCTCCAGCACGTAATACTGGCCGTCGCTGTTGCGTACCATATCCACCCCGGTGATATGGGCATAGGTGTTATTGGGTAAATTAATCCCCTGCATACAGGGCTGATACTGTTCGTTGGCCAGCACCTGTTCCGCCGGAATCAGCCCCGCGCGCAGGATATTCTGGTCGTGATAGATATCGTAAAGGAAAGCATTCAGGGCTTTCACCCGCTGGCGAATGCCAAGGTCGATCCGCTGCCACTCGGTGGCGGGAATAATGCGCGGCACGCTGTCAAAAGGGATCAGTCGTTCAGTGCCCTCATCCTCACCGTAGACGTTAAAAGTGATGCCGATTCGGTGAAAGAGTAGCTCAGCCTGCTCTTTTTTCTGCCGGATAGAGAATTGATCGGTGTTGCGAAACCATTGCCACCAGGCGTTATAGTGCTGGCGCTGCTCTCCCTGTGCGGTAAGCATCTCATCATAATAATGCCCGTCTGGAAGCGTTATTTTTATCATGACCGTCTCCTCCGGTTATACTCATTTTGAGGTAATTCCGCTAAGAGATAAGCATTAATTATGCCAGGTAACGCAGCGTATCGCCGCGGCGCAATGCCGTTACACCTTTTTGCATATTTGAATAAATAATAACCAGACGCTTTGCTTATTTATGGCATGTTCCTTGCCTGAAATGCACCACAATAGTGCAAACTGACTCGCGCGATGCTAACCCCGCGGGGTAGCGGACGATCCCCCCAACGCCGCGAATGCCGGGACGCCCCCGGAAAAGGGCGTTATCCCGACAATACCCGCCGCCAGCACTTGCGGGATAACCTATTTCGCCGCCAGTTCCGACACCGCGAGGAAATAAGCCTCGATCGCCAGCGCCACATCGTCGACGGTAACTGACTCGGCAGGATGATGGCTGACGCCACCTTTGCAGCGAACAAACAGCATTGCCGACGGCCAGCGTTCGGCAATGGCGATGGCATCATGCCCGGCGCCGCTCGGCAGCGTCAGCGACCGCCCCTGAACCCTGCGCACCGCCGCGCTTAATACCTGCTGTAATCCGCTATCGCAGGCGGTCGCGGCAATACGGTAAAACTCTTCCGCGCGGAATCGCAACTGACGACGGGCGGCGATCTCCTCCCCCCGCATCAGCAGCGTGGTCAGGAGCGCATCCAGCGGCCGATCGTTCGGCCCGCGAATATCGAGGGTCAGCGTCACTTCGCCGGGAATAACGTTGACCGCGCCAGGCGCACAGCGCAGCGTACCCACCGTGGCAACAAGGTTCTCCCCGTACTCGCGGGTCATGGTCTCTGTCAGCACCATCCACTCTGCCGCCGCCGCCAGCGCATCTTTACGGTGGTTCATCGGCACCGTCCCCGCGTGCCCCGCCTCGCCGGTAAAGCAGCAGTTCAGGCGACGCGCGCCGTTGATCGCCTCCACCACGCCCAGCGCCAGCCCCTCCTGCTCCAGACACGGGCCCTGTTCGATATGCAGTTCCAGATAGGCGGCAATCTCCTCCACGCTGCGGGCGGCAAGATGAATGCGCGACGGATCCAGCCCGGCCAGCACCATTGCCTGCCCCACGCTGACGCCGTCGGCATCGGTCTGCGCCAGCCAGCCATCTGGCCAGGTACCGGTCAGCCCGCGACTGCCGAGCAGCGTGATACCAAAACGCGTCCCCTCTTCATCGCCAAAACCGACAATTTCTATCGCCTTCGTCAGACGCCGTCCCTGCTGATGCAGGCGATGCACCACTTCAATCGCCGTCAGCACGCCGAGCATCCCGTCGTAACGACCGGCATTGCGCACGGTGTCAAGATGCGATCCCAGCAAAATGGCGGGGGCGCCTTCCCGCTCTCCCTCGTAGCGCCCGCAAATATTGCCGACGCTGTCCTGCCAGACGATCATACCGGCCTGGGCCATCCACAACCCCACCTGCTGATTAGCCTGTAGATGCTGCGGCGACAGATATACCCGGGTCAGGGCGTCCGCTGTTTCGCTGATCGCGGCCAGCTCATCGGCGCGGGCCATCACCCGCGCAGCGACCTGCTGCATCTCCGCCTGCTGGCGTGTTGTTTGACTCATTGCGCGCTCTCGGTGCGATAGTGATCCCATGCCGCCTGCATCGCCGCACCCTGGACGGTCGGAAATTTAAGATAGTTCAGCACTGACTCCAGCGCGCTAAGCGTGGTCATCACGCAGTCTTTACGCGCGTTGTAGCCCATGGTGCCGATACGCCACACCTTGCCGTGCAGCGGGCCAAACGAGGTGCCGATTTCAATGCCGAAATCTTCCAGCATCAGTTTTCGCGCCTGGTCGCCGTTAATCCCCGGCGGGATCACCACGCCAAGCACGTTGTTCATCTTATGTTTCAGGTCACCGAACGTCTCCAGCCCCATCGCCTGAATACCTTTTACCAGCGCATCCCCGTGCAGCTTATGGCGGGCAATGCCGTTATCCAGCCCTTCCTGGAGGATCAGCCGCGCGCATTCACGGGCGGCAAACAGCGCCGAGGTGGCTTCAGTATGGTGATTGAGACGCTCCGGCCCCCAGTAATCCATAATCATGCCGAGGTCGAAGTAGTTGGAGTAGACCATCTCATCGACGCCATCGAGGTGAGCATCGGTACGGATCCCCTCTTCAACGCACTTGCGGCGGCGAATCGCCTCTTCCATCCGCGCGCTAAGGGTAATGGGCGAAGTTCCGGACGGGCCGCCGAGGCATTTTTGCATGCCCGCCGACACCGCATCCAGTTGCCAGGCGTCGGTTTCCAGCGGGTTGCCGCCCAGCGAAGCGGTCGCATCGGTATAAAACAGCACATCGTAGCGGCGACAGATTTCCCCCAGTTCCGCCAGCGGTTGCAGCATGGTAGTAGAAGTATCGCCCTGCACCGTCAGCAGCAGCCGCGGGCGCACGCTTTTGATGGCGTCTTCAATCCGGTCCGGGGTAAAGACCTCTCCCCACGGCACTTCAATGGTGTGTACCTCCGCCCGGCAGCGGCGGGCGATTTCGCACAGCAGATGACCGAAGCGGCCAAAGACCGGCACCAGCACTTTGTCCCCTGGCCTAATCGCCGAAAGCAGAATCGCTTCAATCCCCGCCCGCGAGGTACCGTCGACCAGCATCGTCCAGCGGTTTTCCGTACGGAAGACACCGCGATACAGCGCCATCACCTCATTCATGTAATGGGTCATCGCCGGGTCATACTGGCCAATAAGCTGGCTCGACATGGCGCGCAGCACGCGGGGATCGGCGTTGATCGGGCCCGGTCCCATTAGCAGCCGCGACGGAGGGTTGATTTGCGAAAACTGAGTGATATCCATCGGAAAATCCTTTAATTAGTTGAGACCGCGCACGGATGAAATAAACTGCTTCAGTTCACTGGTCTGCGGATTGGCGAACAGCGTTTTACTGTCACCCTGCTCCCAGACGCGCCCCTGATGCATAAACACCACGCGGTCGCCCACTTCGCGGGCAAAATTCATTTCATGGGTCACGAGGATCAGCGTCATACCTTCCGCCGCCAGTTGCTCCAGCACTTTGAGCACTTCGCCAACCAGTTCCGGGTCCAGCGCCGAGGTGATCTCGTCGCAGAGTAAAACTTTTGGCGACATCGCCAACGCGCGGGCAATCGCCACGCGCTGCTGCTGGCCGCCGGAAAGATTGGCCGGATAGTAATCAATCCGGTCGCCAAGCCCCACTTTTTCCAGCATCTGCCGGGCCAGTTCGCGGCACTCGGCGGCGCTCTTTTTCAGCACCCGGCGCGGGGCCAGCATCACGTTTTCCAGCGCCGTCATATGCGGGAATAGATTAAAGCTCTGGAACACCATGCCGATAGAGCGGCTGATTTCCCGCGCCTGGGAATCGCGATCGGTAATGGTCATCCCGCCGAGCTTAATGCTGCCTTCCTGATAGCCTTCAAGGCCGTTAATACAGCGCAGCAGCGTACTCTTACCTGACCCGCTGCGGCCGATAATCGAGATAACTTCACCCATATCGATATCCAGATCGACACCCTTGAGCACATGGTTATCGCCGTAATACTTCTGCATTTGATTAATGGTGATGAGAGGCATTGAACTTGTTCTCCAGATAACGACTGTAGCGGGACAGCGGATAACACAGAATGAAGTAACCCAGCGCCACCAGCGCAAAGACTTTAAACGGCTGGTAGGTCACGTTGGTCAGCATGGTGCCCGCTTTCGTGAGTTCGACGAAGCCGATAATCGACGCCAGCGCCGTACCCTTGATAACCTGAACGGCAAACCCTACCGTCGGGGCGATGGCAATACGCAGCGCCTGCGGCGCGACCACCCGATACAACGTCTGAGCAAAGCTCAGCCCCAGACAGCGCGACGCTTCCCACTGCCCTTTTGGCAGCGCGCGAATACTGCCGTGCCAGATATCGAGCAAAAAGGCGCTGGTATACAGCGTCAGCGCCAGCGACGCCGCGGTCCACGCCGACACATCAATACCAAACAGCGCCACGCCGAAAAAGGCGAGAAACAGTTGCATCAGCAGCGGCGTACCCTGAAACAGTTCGATATAGCCACGAATCAGGCGTTGCACCTGCCGCCCGCCGGTCAGGCGCAGCAGCAATAGCGGCAACGTCACCAGCGCGCCTCCGACAAAGGCCACCAGCGACAGCAGTACCGTCCAGCGCCCGGCAAGCAGCAGATTGCGGACAATGTCCCAATCGGTAAAGGTGGTCATCATGCCTGCACCCCCAGCCATTTACGCCCTGCCGCCATCAGTAACTGACGCATCGATATCGACAACACTAAATAGATCCCCGTGGTCACCAGATAGACCTCAAAGCTGAGAAAAGTGCGCGACTGAATCAGGTTGGCGGCAAAGGTCAGTTCCTCATAAGAGACCTGCGACACCACCGATGATCCGAGCATCACGATAATGCACTGGCTCACCAGCGCCGGATAAATGCGCTGTAACGCAGGCGGCAAAATCACCTGCATAAAGGTCTGCGTCCGGGTGAGTCCCAGTACCCGACCGGCTTCCCACTGCCCTTTCGGCGTCACCTGAATACCGGCGCGCACGATCTCAGTGCTGTAGGCGCCGAGATTCACCACCATCGCCAGCAGCGCGGCCTCGCCCGCCGTCATCTTTAGCCCCAGATTCGGTAAACCGAAGACGATAAAAAACAGCTGTACCACAAACGGCGTATTGCGGATCAGTTCAACATACCCGCCCCACATCCGACTAAACCAACTGGCACGCCCGCTGCGAATGGCGGCGCCGAAGATGCCCAGCGTCAGGCCGCCGATCGTCGCCAGAACCGTGAGTTGAATGGTCACCCACAGTCCCGCCAGTAGCTCCGGCCAGTGCGGCCAGAGCGCAGAGAAATGAAGTTGCTCCGTCATGCCCGGCCCTTATGCGCCGAGGCTGGCGGGCAGCGGCGCTTTCATCCACTTCTCGGACAGACCATTCAGCGTGCCGTCTTTAATACCCTGTTCAATCAGCGTATTCACCTTCGCCTTCAGCGCCGGTTCATTCTTTTTCAGGCCGATAAAGCACGGCGAATCCTTCAGCATAAAGCTCACGACCGGCGCTTTAGTGGGATTCTGGCGGGAAATGGCCGCCACCACCAGGTTGCCGGTCGCCACATACTGTACCTGGCCGGAAAGCCAGGCTGACAGCGTGGTATTGTTATCTTCGTAGCGTTTAATCTGCGCATCTTTCGGCGCCACGCTGGTCAGTACCATGTCCTCCACCGCGCCGCGGGTCACGCCAACGCTTTTACCGCTCAGCGCCGCCGGATCCTTCAGCTCCTCGCCTTTCGGGCCAAACACACCAAGGAAAAACGGCGCATAGGCGCGGCTGAAATCGATCACCTTCTCCCGTTCCGCATTTTTGCCGAGACTGGAAATCACCAGATCAACCTTATCGGTTTGCAGATACGGCACGCGGTTGGCACTGGTGACCGGCACCAGTTGCAGCTTGAGCTTCATCTCTTTGGCGAGATAGCGCGCCATATCAATGTCATAGCCCTGCGGCTGAAGGTCGGTGCCTACCGAGCCAAACGGCGGGAAATCCTGCGGCACCGCAATGCGGATAACGCCGCGCTTTTCAATATCCTGTAGCTGGTCAGCCCGCGCGGCTGACAGATTGGTTAACAGACAGGCGACCCCGGCCAGTGCGATCAACAGTTTTTTCATCGTATTTACCCGTTACGTTAGCATGAAACAAAAGATTCTTTAAATTAACTTTTGCAACTAATGTGCCAGGTAAATATCACGATAATGCAATCAGCCACTTCACAGTTAAAAGACGATAAAACAAGAAAAAAATCGACATAAAGTGGAAACAATACTGCGTTTCCTCTTTATGTCGATTGCACCAAAATAATGCAAAGCACCACGCTGGCGCCCCATTATCGCTGTTCGAGCTCATCCAGGTGCTGGTAAAGGTTGGCGATCTCGTGAATACGCGGACGGCCTTTATCGAGGATTTCGTGCAGGAAAGCATTCGCCAGCAGATTGATCAGGCTATTTACCGAGGCGTAGCTATCATAGGCCGAGACGCTATCCAGCGGCGCGCAAAGCTGCCACCGCGCCAGCGGAAACAGGCCATGCGCCTGCGGTTCGCACATTAACAATACCGGAATGCCGCGGCTCTGAAGCTGCTGCAACAGCGGACGAATAATGCGCGGACGGCGGCGAAACGCCATCACCACCACCAGGTCTTCAGCGGTTAAATCCACCAGCTCTTCGCTTAAACTTTGCCCTGGCTGCGGCAACACCTGAATCTGTCCGCGGGCCTGTAAAAGCTGCTGACGAAGATGCAGCGCCGCCGGCCAGGAGTTGCGCATACCGACGATAAAAATGCGTCGCGCGGCGACCAGCGCCTGAATCGCCCCGGCGAATTGCTGAACATCCAGGGCATTGACCCATTGCGTCAGGTTCGCCATCTCCTGTTTATAGTGGCGCGCCAGCAGCGTGTTACCCTGTACCGCATCGCGATTATCGGTGAGCGGCATTCCGCTCTGGCGCAAGGTACGCAGCTCATCGCGCATATCTTTATATTTCTCATAGCCCAGGCGCTTGAACAACCGGCTGACGGTCGCTTTCGATACGCAGCTCAGGCGCGCCAGTTCCGCGCTGTTGTAACTAATCAGATCATCGAAATGGTCGAAAATAAAATCCGCCACCCGCTGTTCCTGCGGCGATAAAGACGCGTACTGCGCTTTCAGTCGTTCATCAAGCTGTTGCATAAGACCTCTGTAACTTTCGTTTCACCGCACTATAGCGTTAACCGCTTTCATAATGCATGCCAGTTCCGCAAAAAATACGCATCGCAGACCACGGTTGAAACGTTATGTTCAGACATGGAACAGCTTTTGCAACCCCCATACGGACAATCCGCTTATTTGAGGACAACTCATGCAAAGTCATGTTGCCGCCCACGGGATGGCGGTCGCCCCCCATCATCTGGCCAGCCAGAGCGCGCTGGCGGTGCTGCGCGAAGGCGGGAGCGCGATAGAAGCCATGGTCGCCGCCGCCGCCACGATCGCCGTGGTGTACCCACATATGAATGGCCTCGGCGGCGATGGTTTCTGGCTTATCGTCCCGCCCGATGGCGACCCCATTGCCATTGATGCCAGCGGCGCTGCAGGTTCGCTGGCGACGCCCCAGGCCTATGCCGGGCTGGCGCAGATCCCCCACCGCGGCCCAAAGGCGGCGCTGACCGTAGCGGGCACCGTCAGCGGCTGGGATGAAGCGCTGAAAATTTCCCGTGATTTAACCGGTAAAGAACTGCCGCTGACGCGCCTGCTGGAAGATGCTATCGGCTACGCGGCGGACGGTATCCCGGTCACCGTCTCACAGGCCAGCGCCACAGCCGACAAACTCCACGAGCTACGTGAACAACCCGGTTTTGCCGAAACCTGGCTGGTGAATGGCCAGCCGCCGCAAGCCGGTAGCCGCTTTTTGCAACCGGCGCTGGCCAACACCTTGCGCCGGTTGACGGAGGAAGGCTTAGACAGTTTCTATCGCGGACCGCTGGCGGAGCATCTGGCGCGCGGTATGGAAAAGTACGGAATGCCCGTCACCTTAAGCGACCTGCGACACCATCGCGCACGGCGCGTGCAACCGCTCAGGCTTGAACATCAGCACGGCGAACTGTGGAATCTCGCGCCGCCCACTCAGGGACTGGTTTCACTGGCGATCCTCGGCATAACCGATCGGCTGGCCATGACCGACGCCGACGAGGCCATGACCGTCCACCGCCTTGTTGAAGCCACCAAGCTGGCTTTTGGCCTGCGCGATGCGCATATCACCGACCCGCGCCATCTGAATGTCGATATCCAAAGTCTGCTGAACCCCTCAGAGCTTCAGCCGCTGGCTGACACCATCAACGACCAGCAGGCCGCACCGTGGGGGACGGGTAAAGGTCCGGGCGATACGGTGTGGATGGGGGTAATCGATAAAAGCGGCCTTGCGGTCTCCTTTATCCAGAGTCTCTATCACGAGTTCGGCAGCGGCGTGGTGCTACCGGAAAGCGGCATTGTCTGGCAGAACCGCGGGGCGTCGTTCAGCCTCGATCCGGCTCACCTGCTGGCTCTCGCACCCGGTAAACAGCCGTTTCACACGCTCAATCCCGCCGCCGCACGACTTAACGATGGCCGGGTGATGGTTTACGGCTCAATGGGCGGAGACGGCCAGCCGCAGACCCAGGCCGCTATCTTCACCCGCTACGTGATGCAAAATGCGCCGCTACAGGAGAGCATCAGCCGACCGCGCTGGCTACTGGGGCGAACCTGGGGGCAGACCTCCGACTCACTCAAGCTGGAAGGCCGCTTCAGTACCGAAAGTATCGCCCGTCTGCGTGAACTGGGGCACGACGTTGAAATACTGACCGATTTTAGTGAAGTCATGGGCCACGCAGGGGCCGTTGTTCGCCATCCCAATGGCCTGATTGAAGGAGCCAGCGATCCGCGTAGCAACGGCTCCGCCGCCGGATATTAGGAGTCAATAATGAATATACCGCAAGCCGAATGGGACGTTTATCTTGCACAAATGGAACAATTGCTGGCGCTGGAGCTGGACGAGACCCGACGCGCTGAACTCAGATTGCAGTTTAGCCGCATTGCCGCCATGGCCGGTCCGCTGCTGGCCTTTCCCCTCGACGAACGCGTCGAAATCGCCGGAGTGTATAAAGCATGAAGCTACATGAATTAACTATCCACGACATACAGCGCGCACTGGCAAGCGGCGATCTCAGCGCCAGAGAGATTGCCCGCCATACTCTGGAGAGCATTGCGCGCGTTAACCCGCGGATCAACGCCTGGACCCACGTCAGCGAAAAGCGCATGTTCGCCGAGGCGGAGAATATTGACACCCTGCGACGGGAAAAAAAGCCCCTGCCCGCGCTGGCAGGCATTCCCTATGCGGTGAAAAATCTGTTCGATGTCGCCGGTCACACCACCCTTGCCGGCGCCCGGCTGTTTAGCGACCGATCTCCGGCCGTCGCCGATAGCTGGGCGGTGCGTCAGTTGCACAGCGCTGGCGCGCTGCTGTCCGGGATGCTGAATATGGACGCCTACGCTTACGGGTTTACGACGGAAAACAGCCATTATGGCGCAACGCATAACCCGCACGATCTTGCCAAAATCGCCGGGGGATCGTCCGGGGGATCGGCGGCGGCAGTAGCCGCGGGGCTGGTGCATTTCACGCTGGGCAGCGATACCAACGGTTCCATTCGCGTCCCGGCTTCGTTATGCGGGATCTTTGGTCTGAAACCGACATTTGGCCGTTTGTCGCGCTCCGGTAGCCATCCCTTCGTCGCCAGCCTCGACCATATTGGCCCGTTTGCCCGCTGCGTTGGCGATCTCTCCGCGGTTTATGACGCGCTACAGGGGCGCGATCCTGCCGATGGTTTTCAGGCGGACAAAGCCAGCGAACGTACCGCTAATCTTTTAACTCGCGGCATGGAGGGGTTACGCTGCGCCACGCTCGGCGGTTATTTTTCGACCTGGTGCGATAACGATGCGCGCGCGGCGGTCGCCCGCGTCGCTCAGGCGCTTGCAGCGCATGATGAGCTGAACTTCCCGGAGGCCGAACTGGCCCGTTCGGCGGCATTTATTATCAGCGCTTCAGAAGGCGGTAATCAGTATCTGCCCGAACTCCGCCGCCAGCCCGAACGTTTTGAGCCGAACTCCCGCGAACGCCTGCTGGCCGGGGCGATGATCCCGTCGGCATGGTATATTCAGGCCCAGCGCTTTCGCCGCCATGCGCAGCAGGCGTTTAAAACCCTGTTTACCCACGCCGATGTGCTGATCGCGCCAGCTACGCCATGCTGCGCCACCCCCATTGGCGCCCAATTGATGGAAATAAACGGCCAGGCGTTACCGATCCGCGCCAGTATGGGGATACTCACTCAGCCCGTCTCCTTCCTCGGACTGCCGGTGGTCACGGTGCCGCTACGCACCCCGAACGGGCAGCCGATCGGCGTGCAGTTAATTGCCGCCCCGTTTAATGAACAAGCCTGCCTGCGCGTGGCGCGGGTACTGGAAGAGATGGGCATCACCGATGCCCGCCCTGCGGAGATTGCAGCATGATGACACAAGACCATATTAACCGGCCGCTGATTCTCGCCGAGGTCACCGCGGCGTTTTACCGCTATGAGGAGGCGCTGGTAAGCAATGATGTCGAGGTGCTGGACGAGCTGTTCTGGCACGATAAACGCACGGTGCGTCTGGGAGCCGGAGAGAATCTGTACGGCATCGACGAAATCCGCGCTTTTCGCGCCGCCCGGCCTGCCGCCGGGTTGCAGCGCGAGCTGCGCCACACCACCATCACCACCTTCGGCGAAGATTACGCGGTATGCAGCACCGAATTCACCCGTGAGGGGAGCGAACGCATTGGTCGCCAGCAGCAAACCTGGGTACGTTTCCCCTTTGGCTGGCGCATCGTCGCCGCCCATGTCAGTCTGATGAGCTAGGTCTTTTGTCCCTCCGGTGACGCAGCCGGACCGGCTAAACGCCCGCCTCCGGGAGTCGCCCTCTCGTGCCAGCCCTCTCCCGAAAAGAGAGAGGGTCTCCAGCGTAGCCAGAGTTTATCTGTGGACTTTCCGGGCAGGAGGACACACGCATCCGCAGGCCATTACGCACCGAACGGATGCACCTCGCGCCAGTGATCGGCAATCTGCTGACGGGTACAGACCCATACCCGTTCATGCTGCTGAATATAGTCGAGAAAACGCTGCAATGCGCGGAAACGGCCCGGACGCCCCAGCAGGCGGCAATGCATGCCAACGGACATCATTTTCGGCGCCTGTTCTCCCTCTGCATACAGCACATCGAAGCTATCTTTCAGATAAGTGTAAAACTGCTCGGCGGTATTAAACCCCTGGGCGGTGGCGAAGCGCATGTCATTGGCATCAAGGGTATATGGCACAATCAGATGGGGTTTACGCGTGCCGTCGCTGCACGTCACCTCGCTCCAGAACGGCAGATCATCACCATAATAGTCGCTGTCATAATCAAAGCCACCGTGCTCAACCACCAGTTGCCGGGTGTTCGGGCTATCGCGCCCGGTATACCAGCCGGTGGGGGGCTTGCCGAACAGCGCGGTTAATACCTGAACCGCCTTGTTCAGGTGCGCCCGTTCCTGCTCAATGGACATATTCTGATAGTGAATCCAGCGCCAGCCGTGGCTGACCACGTCATAGTTCGCCGCCTTAATCGCCGAAACCACATCGGGATGACGCGCCAGCGCCATAGCGACGCCAAATACGGTCAGGGGCAATCCGCGCTTGCTGAACTCCCGATGAATGCGCCAGAAACCGGCGCGGCTGCCATATTCATATAACGAGTCCATCGACATGTGGCGATCGGGGTAACTGGCGGCGCCAATAATATCGGACAGGAATTGTTCGGAACCGGCATCGCCATGCAGCACGTGGTTTTCCGACCCCTCTTCATAGTTCAGCACAAACTGCACGGCTATCCGCGCGTTTTGCGGCCACCGCGCATGCGGCGGATGCTCGCCGTAGCCGCGCAGGTCGCGAGGATAATCATCTGCCAAAAATACCATCGCCTACTCCTTCAATTTAAAATGGGTTTAGCGCCTGAAATTTGCCGCTTAACGCCTTGGGTTCCGGAAATGCCAGATCGCCCTGTTTGCTGGTGGACAGCCCTAACGCCACCAGCGACTCAACCATTTTGACCGCCGCGCTGACGCCATCGATGACCGGCACCCGCAGCTCATGGGTCAGTTCCTGCGCCAGCGTCGCCATTCCGCCGCAGCCCAGTACGATAGCCCCGCAACCATCTTCTTTCAGCGCCTGGATACAGCGCGCGCGCACCTTCTCCTGCGCCATGCCGCTGCCGTCTTCCAGCGCCAGCACCGGTAAATCAATGGCGTGCAGAGCGGCGCAGTGGTGCTGAAAGCCATATTGTTGCAACAAATGGCGCGCAATAATTAAAGTTCGCGGTAGCGTGGTCACGATAGAAAACCGGGTGGCGACCAGCGTTGCCATATGCATCGCCGCTTCCGCAATCCCCACCACCGGCCCTTGCGCCAGTTCACGCGCCGCCAGCAGGCCGGGATCGCCAAAACAGGCAATCACATGGCCATCCACGCCCTGGCGACGGCCAACGGCAATCTGCTCCAGCACGCCGACGGCGGCAATGGCTTCGTCAAAGTGTCCCTCTATTGACGGCACGCCCTCGCGAGGGCAGACCGCCAGAATCTCGGTTCCCGGCGCGGCGACCGCTCTGGCTGCGGCGCCAATGGTTTCTGTCATCCCGGGACTGGTATTGGGATTAATAACTTGTATACAAACAGGCGGCATTATTGTTCCTTATAGGCGGCGAACAGCCGGGCAAAATCAGGTAAGGTGACACCAGATCGCTCAAAGCAAAGGCTGGCGACGATATGCTCAAAATGGTGCGTTAACGCGTCGCTCAGAGGCTGTAGCGCTTTGTCGCGCAGCAGTTGAATAAGCTGTTCATGATCGTCACAGCGACAGCCCTGACGCCACGGCGATCCCCATGCCGCAATCACTAATGAAGAGCGCTGGCTCAGACGGGTCACCATCTCAGTGAGCACCTGATTGCCGGAAATCGCCTGCATCTGAATATGGAACTCTGCGGAGTAGCGGATCGCCGCCGGGCCATCATAATTTTCGTGCGCCAGCTGCTCCTGACGGGTAATCGCTTCCAGCGCGGCGAGGTGCGGCGGCTGGCAGCGAGCCAGCACATCCGGCAAATTGGCCACTTCCAGCAGCGCCCGGGTACGGAAGATCTCCCGCGCCTCTTCAACCGTCGGACTGGCCACCTGTGCACCACGTTTGGGCGTTAACGTGACCATTTGCACAGTCGCGAGTCGTTGCAGCACCTTTCTGATCCCGGTGCGGCTCACGCCAAACACCTCTGCCAGCGCCTCTTCGGGCAGTTTGCTTCCCGGCGGCAACTGATGTTCGACAATCGCGGTCATCAACGCCTGATAGATTGATTCGTCTTTGTCATGCAGAGCTGGCGCGGTCTGCAGACGATGTTGATTACTCATTAACCACTCCGGTTTTAATCATTCGAACGCCAAATCGTATACATATAACGAAATTATTGCATACAAGATTATCTTTTTTGGCCTGATTCCTGCAACCGCCTCAGCGATCCATCTAACAGGGTTTTCATTGACAGGAGCAGGTTTCATGCCAAACACACACAATACCCATCAGGTTAAGGCCGCTGATCCCCACGCCGGCTACAGCCCACGCCTTAGCAATGAGGATCTGGCGCCGACGCGCGACCAGAACTGGAGCTGGTACAACATTTTCTCTTTCTGGATGTCCGATGTGCACAGCATGGGCGGATACGTGGTCGCCGCAAGCTTCTTTACTCTCGGACTGGCGAGCTGGCAGGTGCTACTGTGCCTGCTGGTGGGGATTTGTATTGTCCAGTTATGCGCGAATCTGGTGGCGAAGCCCAGCCAGATGGCCGGCGTCCCCTACGCCGTTATCTGTCGTCAGGCATTTGGCGTCTTCGGGGCCAATATTCCGGCGGTGATCCGCGGCCTGATCGCTTTTGCGTGGTACGGCATTCAGACTTACCTCGCCGCTAACGCGCTGATGCTGGTACTGCTGAAATTCAGGCCGTCGCTGTCGACGCTGACCGAAGCCAGTTTCCTTGGCCTGTCGCATCTGGGCTGGCTCTGCTTCGCCACCATGTGGCTACTGCAGGCGATGGTGTTCTGGCATGGGATGAACGCCATTAAGCGCTTTATTGATATTGCCGGTCCGGCGGTATACGTGGTGATGCTGGCGTTAGCAGGCTGGATTGTATACAAAACCGGTTTAGACGGGATCTCCTTTACCCTTGCCAGTAAATCGCTCAGCGCCGGGGAACAAACCTGGCAGATGATCACCGCCACCGCGCTGGTGGTCTCCTACTTCTCCGGTCCGCTGCTCAACTTTGGCGATTTCGCGCGCTACGGTAAAAGCATGGGCGAGATTCGCCGCGGCAACCGCTGGGGCCTGCCATTTAACTTCCTGCTGTTCTCTGTGGTTACCGTGGTGATTGTCTCCGGTACCCAGTCGCTGTTTGGCCGCATGATTACCGACCCGATTGAGACGGTAAGCCGCGTCGGCAACGATCTGGCGGTGGCGATTGGCCTGCTGACCATGATCACCGCCACCATTGGTATCAATATCGTGGCGAACTTTGTCTCCCCGGCGTTCGATTTTTCTAACTGCTCGCCGCAGAAAATCAGCTTCCGCACCGGGGGAATGATCGCCGCCGTCGGTTCAATCCTGCTGACGCCGTGGAACCTGTTTAATTCACCGGAACTTATCCACTACACCCTTGATGTGCTGGGCGCCTTTATCGGCCCGCTGTTCGGCATCCTGATTGTTGACTTCTATTTAATTAAACGCGGGCAGGTGTCGGTCAACGATTTGTTCGACGACACGCCAAAAGGCCAATACTGGTACCGCAACGGCGTTAACCCGAAAGCCATCGCCGCGCTGGTGCCCTCCGTCGCCATCGGCCTGATCATCAGTTTTATTCCGGCCCTGCATGAGGTAGCGAACTTTAGCTGGTTTATCGGCGTACTGCTGAGCGGCGCGGCCTATCGCTGGATTGCCCGCGACGAACGCGTCGGCGCCGCAGCCAGATTCAGCGCCATTGCCCAGAAAGAGTGATGACTCTCCACCGCCGCGGCCCCTGTCGCGGCGATTCGCCGCCCACGCAAACTGGCATCAATTTTGCCTGACTCATCTATCCTTTTGCTAACCCACAAGGCAGCTATGATGATTAACTACGAGACCGCAATTCGCGGCGCATTTTTTGATATCGCCGCGGTTGCCGATAGCGCCGATGATATTGCCCGCCATGCGCGCTATCTGGAAGACGGGATATTGTTTCTTCGGGATGGGCGCATTCAGGCGCTGCTGCCGTGGCAGGCGGGTGAACAGCACCTGCGGCCGCAGGAAGGCTACCGCGATCTGCGCGGTAAACTGTTGCTACCCGGCTTTGTCGATGCGCACGTACACTACCCGCAAACCGAGATGATTGGCGCGTTTGGCGAACAACTGCTGGAGTGGCTCACCACTTATACCTTTCCGGTGGAGAGCCAGTTTGCCAATGCCGACTATGCCGCGGAGATCGCCCAATTTTTCGTTAACCAGCTGCTGAGCCACGGCACCACCACCGCGCTGGTATTTTGCACCGTGCACCCTGAATCGGTGGATGCGCTGTTTAACGAAGCGCTGCGGCTGAATATGCGCCTGCTCGCCGGGAAAGTGATGATGGACCGCCACGCGCCGAACTATCTTAGCGAAAGCGCGGAGCAAAGTTACCAACAAACTCGAGAGCTTATTGCGCGCTGGCACCGGCGGGGCCGCCTCGGCTACGCTATTACGCCACGCTTCGCGCCGACCTCGACGCCTGAGCTGCTGGCGGCGGTGCAACAATTGCGGGAAGAGTTTCCTGATACCTGGCTGCATACGCATCTGAGCGAAAACCTCAATGAAGTGGCATGGGTAAAAAGCCTGTGGCCAGAGCATGAGCATTATCTTGATGTCTACCATCACTATCGACTCACCGGCGAACGCAGCGTGTTTGCCCACGGTATTCATCTTGCGGATGCCGAGTGGCAATGTCTGCACGAAACCGGTTCAGCGCTGGCCTTTTGCCCGACGTCAAACCTGTTTCTCGGCAGCGGGCTGTTTCGTTTAGCCACCTGCTGGCAGAAAAAGGTACGGATGGGCATCGGCAGCGATGTCGGGGCTGGCACAACGTTCAGTATGCTGCGTACTCTGGGCGAGGCTTACAAAGTTGGCCAGTTGCAAAGCTATCGTCTGCGCGCCAGCGAAGCGTTTTACCATGCCACCCTCGGCGGCGCGCATGCTCTGCGTCTTGATGAGAAAATTGGTAATTTTCAGCCGGGCAAAGAGGCCGATTTTGTGGTTATTGACCGGGCGGTCACGCCGCTGCAGCGCTTACGCAGCGAACGGTGCAACGATATCTACGAGCAGTTGTTCGTCCTGATGACCCTGGGAGATGAACGAAATATCAGCGAGACATGGGTGAACGGCGAACGCGTATGGGGAGATGCGGCTGCGGAGTAACACTTTTTCCGGGAGCATCGCGGTGCTCTGACGGTGCAGTGTCCGGCTGGCTGAGCGGTTCTGTCAATCGGTGGTTCTGGCGAAAATGGCATTTTTCGTTTTCACCTGGTTTGGCTTAGTGGCCTGTTCCGTTCACTATAAATACGCGGATATTCGTTATATCCACAGCGTGTGAACGGGCAGGGGGACGTTTCGCCCGTCCCCCTGCACCCCCGGCATGGCGCTGAAAACCTGCCGCTGCGCGGTCCGCTCCACTCCGGCTTCATCTGGCGGACCGGGCGGGACTCGACGCTACTCGTCCCATCCCTGGGACTCGCCCTTCCAGGGCCAGCGCAAGCGCTGTTCAAAATTGCTCCCGGCAATTTTGTCCCTGTCTCGACCCGCCCTCTGGCCGCCGTCCTGGCGGCCAGTCCTGGATGCGCGCCTGCGTTCCCGCCAGGTTTCCTTGATGCGCCCAACCCCCATGCGGTGAGTCCGTTATTCGTCAGGGGCTTTTCAGAGGCTGAAAATCATAAAAAAGTTATATCTTTTATATTTCAGCCCGTATCAGCTCAGTAACCGAATCAGATTTTCGTTTAAACCACCGATAATGCGATTGCCACAGGCAAATAAAACAGAAAACAACACCGATGATTTGCTTAAGTGCACGGCATTACTGGGGGACTGAAATCAGCTGCCGCGATAGGTTGACCAACCGCCAGGAGCAATTAAAAACGGCAAATGATAGTGATCGCCTGCCGCCTCACGAATAGCAAAATCAATCTGCGCATTCAGATATAGCGTATCGCGCCCGCTGGCGGCAAACCACTCGCCAATCTCCGCCGTCAGCCGGTAGCGCCCTGTCGCCAGCGACCCACCGCTCAGTTCACCAATACGACCATTATCATCAGTAATACCGCTGGCTATCCGCGCCCCTTCCCGTTCCAGCACAACTTTCACCCCCTGTGCCGGCAGGCCCGTGGAGATATCCAGAATATGGGTGCTTAACGTACTCATTCGCCAATGACTCCTTGCAGTCTTAATAAGGTGATTTCGCGCAACTGCGCTAACGCTTCCTGTACCTCTTCGCTATCACTGTTATGCAAACGCCGCGACAGCGCCTGTAAAATCGCCTCCCCGCTGCGCCCTTTCGCGCGAATCAAAAATACCCGCCCGAATCGGGCTTCATAGCGGGCGTTACCCGCCAGAAGCGCCTGCGTCAGGCGGGCGTCGCGGTCATCAACGTCCCCCTGCTCCTGACGCGATAACGCCGCGTGCGCCTGTTGCCCGACGGGTTTCTCGCCGATACGCGGATGCGCGCTCAGCGCCTGAGTTAACTCCGCTTCGCCCCACTCAGCCATCAGCTGCCGCGCGGCGGTGAGCAACTCGTGGCGGTTACGCCAGGGACGGCCGTCAACCAGCGCCGCCGTCCAGCCGGGAACGGCAACGCAGGGCGCCAGCAGTGAGGCCGCTTCTTCCCCGCTAAGCTGGTTAAAGTGATTCAGCGCGATCATCGTTGCTCCTTGTTGTCGCCCCCACGGCCTGTTTCTCTTGCGGAATAATCAGGTTCAGCACAATGGCCACCAGACCGCCGCTGGTCGCCGCGGAACCGAACAGGTTACCCACAATCGACGGAAAATGGGACAGCGACGCGGGAACGGCCTCAATCCCCAGACCAAACCCAAAGGCCAGGCCGACAATCAGCATATCGCGGCGGGTCAATGGATTCTGGGTAATGATGCGGATCCCCGCCGCGACGACGCAGCCAAACATCACCATCGTCGCGCCGCCGAGCACCGGGGCCGGGATCTGGCGCAGAACATCGCCAAACGGCGGAAACAGGCCGAGCAGAATCAAAATTACGCCGATATAACGTCCGACATAGCGGCTGGCGACACCAGTCATCTGAATCACGCCGTTATTTTGCGCAAAAGTAGTATTAGGGAACGCGCACAGCATCGCTGCCACCATACAGCTGATCCCGTCGGCAAGAATACCGCCTTTCAGTCGCGAACGAAAAGCGCCGTCATCAATAGACTGCTTAGAGATAAGGCAGTTGGCAGTTAAGTCGCCGACTGCTTCAAGAATGCAGACCAGCGACACCAGCGCAACGGGTAAAAAGATGGCGCTGTTAAACTGAAAACCAAACGGAAACAGTTGCGGCATACGGAACCAGACATCGCCAATACCTTTAAGCTGAAATGTGCCGCTAAGCGCCGCCGCCAGGCAGCCCACGGCGATCCCCACCACCACCGAAGAGAGACGCAGCCAGCGGTTTTTCGCGCAACTCAGCAAAACAATCGTCCCCAGCGTGGCCGCTCCGAGGGCGATATTGCCCATACTGGCGAACGCTTTTGTCTGTTCACCGCCGCACCAGTTAATCACGCTGACTTTAATCAGGCTCATACCGATCAGCGCAATCACGCTACCGGTAATAATTGGCGTAAAAATCCGCTTCAGCGGTTCAATAAAGCGGCTGACAACGCAGGGAACCAACGCGGCAACGAAATTCACGCCAAACAGCATAGCCATAATATCCTGCGGCGTTCCCCCCTGCCCCTTGACCCACATCCCCCCCGCAATCGCCACACCGAGAAACGCGAAGCTGGTGCCCTGCATACAGATCATCCCGGCGCCGATTCCCCAGACCCGGTTAGATTGTAAAAAGGTGCCAATACCGGATGCCAGCAGAGACATACTGATTAACCAGGGCAGCCACTCCCCCAGCCCCAGAGAGGTGCCGATAATCAACGGCGGCGTGATGATACCCACCAGCCCGGCCAGCACGTGCTGTAAGGCGCTAAAAAATGCCGGAAGCGGCAGAATCCGCTGATCCAGGCCATACAGTAAGCCACCGTTCTTTTCATCTGACATGGTCGTTCCACCCTGTTACCAATAAGCGTACTGTGTCGGGTGCACAAAACAGGCCAAAATCGCTCACATCTGAGCAACATTTGCTTCTTTTTTATATTTTTCAACCAAATAGAATGTTTCCGCGCCGCCCCATCGTCCACTAGGCGGCCATAACGCCAGTGAAACATTAGATTCTTAATGGCCAGTAAAGAAATTATTGATTCATAAAAAGGCAATAAAAACGCTTTTATGCACCAATTTAAAGCATCCGCACCGTTACCGAAAGCACCAGCCCGTGAAATGCGCGCCTGTGACATTGTGGTACGCAAATTGCTCAAGCCTGTAACGACGTATGTAAAGGAGAAGTAAATGAAAGCATTAGTTATCGGCGGCGGAATTGGCGGCCTGAGCGCGGCGGTTGCATTGAAAAACGCAGGTATCGACTGCGACGTTTTTGAGGCAGTAAAAGAAATTAAGCCGGTCGGCGCGGCGATCTCCATCTGGCCTAATGGCGTTAAGTGTATGAAACATTTAGGCATGGGCGATATTATTGAGAGCTACGGCGGCCCGATGCATTTTCTGGCTTACAAGGATTATCAGCGAGGGGAGATCCTTACTCAATTCAGCCTCTCCCCTCTGGTGGCGCGAACCGGGGGCCGCCCCTGCCCGGTTTCCCGCGCCGAATTACAACGTGAAATGCTCAATTTCTGGGGACGCGATAGCGTGCAGTTTGGTAAACGCGTCACCCGCTGCGAAGAAAATGCTGACGGCGTTCGCGTCTGGTTTACCGATGGTTCAACGGCGCAGGGGGATTTTCTGATTGCCGCCGACGGTAGCCATTCGGCGCTGCGTCCGTATGTGCTCGGCTATACCCCCGAGCGCCGCTATGCAGGCTACGTGAACTGGAACGGTCTGGTGGAAATTGATGAAGCGATTGCCCCCGGCAATCAATGGACCACCTTTGTCGGTGAGGGGAAACGCGTCTCGCTGATGCCGGTTTCCAGTGGACGATTTTACTTTTTCTTTGATGTTCCGCTACCGGCGGGGCTTGCCGAGGATCGCAGCACCCTGCGGGCGGATCTTAGCCGTTACTTCAGCGGTTGGGCGCCCCAGGTGCAGAAACTGATTGCCTCCCTTGACCCGCAAACCACCAACCGGATTGAAATCCATGATATCGAGCCGTTTGATAAGCTGGTGCGCGGCAAGGTGGCGCTGCTGGGCGACGCCGGGCACAGCACCACGCCGGATATCGGCCAGGGCGGCTGCGCGGCGATGGAAGATGCGGTGGTACTGGGAGATCTGTTCCGCCAGAGCCACGACATTGCCAATGTGTTGCAGCAGTACAACGTACTGCGCTGTGACCGGGTTCGCGATCTGGTGCTGAAGGCACGTAAACGTTGTGATGTAACGCACGGTAAGGATATGGCGCTGACGGAAGCCTGGTATCAGGAGCTGAAAACCGAGACCGGGGAGCGAATTATCAACGGCCTGTGCGAAACCATTCAGGGCGGTCCGCTGGGGTAAGCGTTGTAAGTCCGCCGGTTAAGTACGAGTACGGTGTTACGATCGCTCCATCGCCCCGGCCTGCATCTCCTCAATAACCACCGTCAGTTTCTGGATGGCCATTTGCGCCGGGCGGGAAAGCTGACGCGAGGGGGCTGTGCATAAGGCCAGGGTCAACGGCCGCAGCAGCGTATTACGCAGCGGGACAAACGCCAGTTGCCCGCTTTTTACCTCATCGAAAACGTCCAGGCGACTGAGGATCGTCACGCCACTGCCTTTAAGCACCAGCGATTTTATCAGCCGGATATCGTTGCAGTTGATGCTGTTCGCCGGAGAAAAATCGTAGTGGCGATAGAGCATCGCCACGCGTTCGTGCACAATCAGCGGCGCGCCGGGGACGATATGTCGTGCTTCACTCAACTCCCCCAATGACAGCCTCGCGCTCTGTGCCAGAGGATGGGCAGGCGACATGATCACGCCCATCGCCAGTTCAGCAAAAGCCAGCACGCTCAGCCCCGCCTGGCCTTCCGGATCAAGAATCAAACCAAAATCGAGATCCGCCTGGCGCACCTTCTGGCTGACCGTGTGACTATCCGCCACCTGCAGATTCAGCTCCAGCCACGGCCAGTGGGCAATAATATCCGCCAGCGCGGTGGCAAAGCATCCCTCCGCCAGCGCCTGAACCATCCCGACGCTGACGGTGCCCCGCTTAAGCCCCTGAAGCTCATCAAACTTTTGTCGCGTCAGACGGAACTCCTTTTGCCAGCGCAACAGATTATCGTATAGCAGTTCCCCGGCGGTCGTCATACGCAACCCTTCCGGCAGGCGCTCAAACAGCGCGGTGCCAAATGCGTCTTCCGCCTGCAAAATTTGCCGGTTAATGGCCGAAGCGGAAATGTGCAGTTTTTCCGCCGCTCGCCGCAGACTCCCGCAGCGGGCCACTTCGGCAAAGTAGATAGCAAAACGCGAAAATGGGCTCATCTTTTACCTGTTCTCTTTTTTGCAACGGATTGCTGAATTAATGCTGATGGATGTCAACACCCTAATATGGCAACAATAAACTCACAACAATTAAACAAATGTTTTTGTGAGCAGGAAGAGAAGCCATGAACAGACAGCACCCCACGCCCCCCGCCCATTGCACTTTTGAGCCTGAGGACTGGCTACGGCTGGCAAAATGCTGGCACCCGGTGGCCCGCGCCTGCGATGTCGGGCCTGCGCCAGTGAAGGCCACGCTGCTTGATGAGCAGTTGGTTATTTATCGCATTAAAGATCAGGTGGTTGTCGCTCGCGATGTTTGCCCTCATCGTGGCGTGCCGCTGACGCTGGGATTTCACGATGAAGAAGGGATCGTCTGTCCCTATCACGGTCTGCGCTTCGGCGAAGGAGGCCGCTGTAATCGCATCCCTTCCAGCCCCAATCAGCCAGTGCCGGCAAAGCTCAATCTCACCAGTTTTGCGGTGGAAGAGCGTTATGGCCTGATCTGGACCTGCCTGGCGTTCGACCCGGACAATCCAATGCCGCTGCCGGTGATGCCGCACTGGCACGACGATGGCTTTCAGCAAATCAACTGTCCGGCATTTGACGTCAACGGTTTTGCCGGTCGCCAGGTCGAGGGATTCCTCGATGTCGCCCATTTTGCATGGATCCATACCGATACCTTCGCCGACCCGGATAACCAGGTCGTACCGGACTACAATCCGCAGGAGACCGAATTTGGTTTTATTGCCGATTACTGGAGTTCCGTCGGCAACTATCCTGCCAGTGCCGGATTTCGTGCGCCTGAGGGCTTTCAGTGGCTGCGCCATTTCGAAATGCATCTGCCGTTTACCGCCACCCTGACGATTCATTTTCCCGGTGACGCCAGGCTGGTAATTATGAACGCCGCCTCGCCGGTTTCATCGCGGATAACCCGGATGTTCGCGCCTATCGCGCGCAATTACGACCTCCATGTGCCGGTGGAAGAGGTTCACGCGTTTAATCTGCGCGTCTTTGAGGAAGATCGCCTGATGGTGGAGACTCAGCGTCCGGAAAGATTACCGCTGGATTTAACACTCGAAGCGCATATTCCCGCCGATCGCAGCTCCATCGCCTATCGACGCGGGCTGAAGAAAATGGGCTTCGGCGACTTTTTCCTCGTGTAAGTGGAGAAAATAATGAGTGATGTAATCGAGGTTATCGTTGACGGCCTCTGGCGCCAGGGGAGCCAGAGCCTCGCCGTCCGGCTGGTGGCGCAGAGCGGCCAGCCGCTTCCGGCGTGGCAGCCCGGCGCGCATATTGATGTTCACCTGCCCTGCGGGATGATTCGCCAGTATTCGCTCACCGGTCCTGAGACTGTTGACGATGGCTACCTGATTTGCGTGGCGCTGGAGAACGCCTCTCGCGGCGGCTCTCGTTACATTCACCAGCAGTTACGTCCCGGCCAGACGCTGCTGATTTCTCGCCCGCGAAATCTGTTTCCTTTATGCCCTGCGCAACGGGTGACGCTGCTGGCCGCCGGGATCGGTATTACGCCGCTGTATGCGATGGCGCTCAAACTGGACGCGCAAGGGGTGCCTTTTACGCTGCACTATTATCTGAAAAGCCGCGCACAGGGGGCCTTTGTGCGCGAACTGCAGCAACGCTTCAGCGCCGACAGGGTAATCATTCACTGCTCCAGCGACGGGGACAGCGCACGGCATAATCTGGCCCCGGCGCTGATTGATGCGGATAGCGGACAGGCTCTTTATCTCTGCGGGCCGACGGGATTTATGGCCACCGCGCGCCAGGTCGCGCTGGATAAAGGCTGGTCAGAAAGCCAAATCCATAGTGAAGCATTTCAGCCCACCGCCACGGCATCCACTGCGCAGGAGGGGGACGCCTTTATCGTGACCCTTGCTTCGTCGGGCGAACAGTGGCCAGTGCCTGCAGACAAAACCATTGCTCAGGTACTACAGGAGAATGGCGTCGCGGTTCCGCTCTCCTGCGAAATGGGGATTTGCGGTGCCTGCCTGACGCCGGTCATCGAAGGGATTGTCGACCATCGCGATACCGTGCAGTCAGAGGCGGAAAAATCCGCCAGCGCGCAGCAGATTGCCCTGTGTTGTTCCCGCAGTCGATCGGCGACTTTATGCATTGATTTATGACGACTGCCTTAGCCAACGAAAAGTCATGCCTCGCCCGTAACGTCGATATCCTTCGCTCCGCTCTCCGGTCAGACGGGCTGGCGACATTGACGTTCCGCCGTTCTCGCCGACGGGCGATCGCCAGGGTTACGTTGACAAACTACCGGTAAAATCCGCGGCGCTGAGGAGCGGAGCGTCTTGCGTTATCGGGCGCCAGGCATGACATGCCGCCCGGTTTGCCGCATGCCCTACCGCAGCGCGGCCCGGAACGGGCCGCATCATTGTGTCATTGCCAGTAGGCATCGTCCGCCTTTGGCCTATCCTGGCGCTGGCAGATTTCTATCAGTTGCTCCGCCATCCAGCGGTGACATTTTTCCTGTCCCGCCGTTTCATGCCATGAGAGGTAACAGGTTCGATTGTTCATGTCTAAAGGCAGCGGCAGCAGTTCCAGCGCAAATTGCCCGGCAAACTCTCTGGCCAGCCACTCCGGGGCGATAGCCACCATGTCGGTTCGCGAGACAATATTCAGCACGCTCACCATGGCGTTACCGTGAAAAGCGATGCAGGCCTGTTGTTCCGCGGAGCTATACCAGGGATAGCTAAAAGAAGCATAGCGATCCAGTGCCACCGCGGCATGCTGCTCTTGATAAATACCCTGTTCAGTCAACGGCGCTGCGATGCGCGGATGCTTGCGCCGGGCAACTAATACCATCTCATCGTTAAACAACGGAACGCTGGTAAATTCCGGGTGATTAAATTTGTTGTAGTCGATAACAAACTCAACTTCCTGGTAGCGCAACTGGTTGATAACCTGCTGACTCAGTGAAGATTTAAATGTTAATTTGACCCGCGGCGCTGTCTGGCTAATTTTATTGAATATCAACGGGGTCAAAGCGTTATCCAGAGGGCTACAAACGCAAAGATTATAAATATGCTCATAGTCCTGCGGATCAAAAAGCGTATCCGGCAACTCGTTTTGCACCAGCTGTAGCGCGCGACGAACCGAACTGCAAAGCTGAAAAGCGCGATCTGTGGGTTTGATCCCTCGGCCATTGCGGACAAACAGCTCATCCTTAAACAACTTTTTCAGGCGGGAAACCGCGCTGCTGACCGCGGGTTGCGACATTCCCAGCACATGCGCAGCTTTGGTTAAGCTTTGTTCCCGCATCACAATATCAAAGATAGTCAGAAGATTAAGATCCACTTTCCGCAATACGGGTTGCAGATCTTTCGGTTCTGCGGTTGGTTTAAATATTATATTGTCGTTCATGTTGGCAACTCCACCAGCACATTAATCAGCGATTCTGCTTCGTAACACTGAGACCTTTTGCCAAAGAAAAAAGATGGGCAGATAAATCACCATCGGCAACAGTAGCCATGTGTTATCTGTTTCCAGCAGCACGCTTAAATGTATGAAACTTATTAGCAAAATAGAAAAAAGCAAAACAATATGCAGTGTATTGTGTTTCCTGGAAAAAATGGCGTAACGATACAGCATTATATTTCCCTTCGTTCACTCCTGGAACGAGTTATAATACCACACAAAAAACAATGAAATTTCTGAAAAACACGCGAATTAATCCTAATAAGTAAATTCTTACTGCAATATCAAGGAAGGCGACAGCAACCTGGATTATGGCAAGTACAAATCCATCGCCAACAATATACAGGCGATGATATAAATAAGAGGCGCACCAACCGCAGTCAGCCCGCCGATATAAACAAAACGTTGCCAGAAGATAACCAAAAGTACGCTTTATCTTACCGCCAATCCACGGACGTCTTGCCAGACCTGTTTTTACCTCGTATTTTGGCACTTCCTTTGCCCATCAGGGCGTTCATCGCTTGCGTTAACGAGGAATAATGGAACGCTTATTTGTCTACGGTACGCTCCGCCCGGGCCAGTGTAATGCTCATATTCTGGAAGATATAGGTGGAGAATGGTTGCCAGGTTATGTGACCGGCACGTTTTATGAACGCGGCTGGGGGGCGGCGGCGGATTTTCCGGGAGTCGTTCTTGATAAAAACGGCGCGCGTATTTCGGGTTATCTGTTCCTGTCCGCGCACCTTACCGCGCACTGGCCCATGCTGGATGAATTTGAAGATGGCTACGATCGCGTTGCCACTGAAGTGACCCTCGATGAGGGTCAGCAGGTGACCGCGTGGATCTATCAGCTACAGCCGAAAAATAATCCGTAAATATGTCTGCCCCGCATCACGTAAAGCTGCGGGGCGTTATCCATTTCACAGTTACTCGTCGCGCCAGCCCATTGCCGGTGCGACATGTTGCAGAATGGACTCAATCACATGGATATTATAATCCACCCCCAACTGATTCGGTACGGTGAGCAATAACGTATCCGCTTCGGCAATCGCTTCATCCTGTTTCAACTGTGCGATCAGCTTATCCGGCTCTGCGGCATAGCTGCGCCCAAAAATCGCTCTTGTATTTTGATCAAGGAAACCAACCGAATCGCTACTCTCGCCGCCTGAGCCGAAATACATGCGATCGCGATCGTCCATCAGGGCAAAAATGCTGCGGCTGACCGAAACGCGAGGCGTACGCGTGTGTCCAGCCGCCGCCCAGGCCTCGCGATAAGCCCGGATCTGTTTTGCCTGCTGAATATGAAAAGGCTCGCCGGTTTCATCATCTTTCAGCGTCGAACTTTGCAGATTCATCCCCAGTCTCGCCGCCCATATTGCCGTGGCGTTCGAACCGGCTCCCCACCAGATACGCTCGCGCAAACCTTCTGAATAGGGTTCGGGGCGCAACAGGCCCGGCGGGTTGGGGAACATTGGCTGCGGATTAGGCTTCGCAAAACCCTCCCCTCGCAGGGCGTCAAGCAGAACTTCAGTATGGCGGCGCGCCATATCAGACGCGTTTTCCCCTTCCGCGGGGACGTAACCAAAATAGCGCCAGCCATCCATCACCTGCTCCGGCGAGCCACGGCTGATCCCTAACTGTAAACGCCCGCCGGAGATTAAATCCGCCGCGCCCGCATCTTCGACCATATACAGCGGATTTTCATAGCGCATATCAATAACGCCCGTACCCATTTCAATACGCCGTGTTTTCGCCCCTATCGCGGCCAGCAAAGGAAATGGAGAACTGAGCTGACGGGCAAAATGATGCACCCGAAAATAAGCGCCATCCGCGCCCAATTCTTCAGCGGCGACGGCCAGATCGATGGATTGCAATAGCGCATCCGCGGCGGAACGCGTTGCGGAGTGCGGCGACGGTGTCCAGTGGCCAAATGACAAAAAACCGATTTTTTTCATAACGTAGGTATACTCTAAATAATTAGAGTTGCAGGAAGGCGGCAAGAGAGCAAATCCCCAGGAACATAGATAGCTATGTGACTGGGGTGAGCGAGCGCAGCCAACACACATGCAACTTGAAGTATGACGAGTATATCCTGATTTTCAGGGGAAAGCCGGGGAACAACACCGCACCCAGGCCTTTTATATACAGCGGGTATAACGAATTCCACCGTATTTATCGTGAGCGGAACAGACCACTGACAAAAACACACATACGCTTTTTCGCCAGCCGGAAGCAGAGCGCCATATGGGCAAACACCCCGCGTAACAATCTCAACACGCTGCTTAACTGATCCTCATTCTATTTTTGTCGGATTATTCGCTTACTCTACGCATTATCTGCGGAGAATAAATACGGTTTGTTTAACCGAATACATCAAATATATTGTTGAAGTCAGTGATTAACGCGTAAATAATCCCCGCATTATCCTGGTGGAAAAAGGGATACGCTATCAATTACGCAGTAAGCCGCTTTTTTCTGCTATCCTAATCGGCGCTACCGGACAGAATGAAAAGGGAGTTTTTAGTATGATCAGCGCGCTATATGCGGTTTTAGGTGCGTTATTGCTCATTAAGTTTTCTTATGATGTCGTGCGCTTGCGAATGCAATATCACGTCAGCTACGGCGATGGCGGTTTCAGCGAACTGCAGGTGGCTATCCGTGTACACGGGAACGCGGTTGAATATGTCCCCATCGGTCTGGTTCTGCTGCTGTTTATGGAAATGAACGGCGCACAGACCTGGATGATTCATCTCTGCGGTATTTTACTGATCGCCGGGCGTCTGATGCACGCTTATGGATTTCATCATCGTCTTTATCGCTGGCGTCGCTCCGGTATGAGCGCGACCTGGTGTTCGTTATTGCTGATGGTCATCGCGAATATCTGGTATATGCCCTGGGAGTTGGTTTTCTCCGTCCGTTAGCGCACAATACGCCGTTTTCGATTTTTCGGGTTTAAGGTTATGTCTCATCGCGATACGCTCTTTTCCGCGCCGATTGCCAGTCTCGGCGACTGGACCTTTGATGAACGGGTTGCTGAAGTCTTCCCGGATATGATTCAGCGCTCTGTTCCCGGCTATTCTAATATTATTTCGATGATCGGCATGCTGGCTGAGCGTTTCGTTCAGCCGGATACCCAGGTCTACGATCTTGGCTGTTCGCTTGGCGCGGCGACGCTGTCCATCCGCCGCAATATTGCGCATTCCGGGTGCAAAATTATCGCCATTGATAACTCTCCGGCGATGATTGAACGCTGCCGTCTCCATATTGACGCCTATAAAGCGCCGACGCCGGTCGAGGTGATCGAAGGCGATATTCGTCACGTCGCCATAACAAACGCCTCACTGGTGGTACTCAATTTCACGATTCAATTTCTTGAGCCGGGCGAACGCCAGGCCATTCTTGATAAAGTTTATCAGGGGCTGAACCCTGGCGGCGCGCTGGTGCTGTCGGAAAAATTCAGCTTTGAAGATGATAACGTCGGCGAACTGCTCTTCAACATGCATCATGATTTCAAACGCGCCAACGGCTACAGCGAACTGGAAATCAGCCAGAAACGCAGCATGCTGGAAAACGTGATGCTGACCGACTCCGTGGAAACCCATAAAGCGCGTCTGCGCAAAGCCGGTTTCGAACATGCCGAACTCTGGTTCCAGTGCTTTAACTTCGGATCGTTAATTGCCGTCAAATCCGGAGAACAGGGATGATTGACTTCAGTAATTTTTATCAATTGATTGCCAAAGGTCCCCTCTCGCACTGGCTGGAGACCCTTCCCGCGCAGGTAGCCGCCTGGCAACGTGACGCGCTGCACGGGAAATATCGTGAATGGGAACGCGCCGTCGAATTTTTGCCTGAATTTGCGCCCTGGCGTCTGGATTTATTGCACAGCGTTACCGCCGAGAGCGAAACGCCGCTCGGCGACGGCCAGCGTCTGCGCATTGAAAATCTGCTGAAAAATCTGATGCCCTGGCGTAAAGGGCCCTATTCCCTCTACGGCGTGCATATTGATACCGAGTGGCGTTCTGACTGGAAGTGGGAGCGCGTGCTACCGCATCTTTCCGATCTTACCGGGCGTACCATCCTTGACGTCGGTTGCGGCAGCGGATATCACATGTGGCGAATGATCGGCGCTGGCGCCCGGCTGGCGGTCGGTATCGACCCGACGCAACTGTTCCTCTGCCAGTTTGAAGCGGTGCGTAAGCTGCTGGGCAACGACCCGCGCGCACATCTGTTGCCGCTGGGGATTGAGCAACTTCCGGCGCTGAATGCCTTTGATACCGTGTTTTCGATGGGGGTGCTGTACCATCGCCGTTCCCCGCTCGATCATCTGTGGCAGCTAAAAGATCAGCTGGTTCCCGGCGGCGAGCTGGTGCTGGAGACGCTGGTGGTGGAAGGCGACGAAAATCGCGTTCTGGTGCCCGGCGACCGCTATGCGCAAATGCGTAACGTCTACTTTATTCCTTCTGCGAACGCCTTAAAACAGTGGCTGGAGAAGTGCGGGTTTATTGACGTGCGAATTGTTGATGCGTGCATAACCACCACTGATGAACAGCGCCGCACCCCGTGGATGACTACCGAATCGCTGGCCGACTTCCTTGACCCGAACGATAGCAGCAAAACCCTTGAAGGTTATCCCGCCCCGCTGCGGGCCGTGCTCATTGCAACAAAGCCGGAAACCCAGCAATCTTTAGCGGCGAAAAAAGCAGGACGATAATCTTCCGCCTGGACAAGCCCCATATTGTGCACAAAAAAAGGCCCCTGTTTAATGGGCAGGGGCCTGGTACGGGCAATCATCATATTGGGCGACATGATGTGCAGTAAAAACGGGCTAATCTCTCCGCGCGAGAATCGTATTCTTCATTTTCGCTACCGCTTCGCCGTTCACGGCGTAACGTAAATATTCTGCGGCGTCAGTGCCGGTTGACATCGATAATCCAGGATGGCGAAAACGCATCGGGGACGGTAACCACTGACCTGCCGAACTGTGCACTTCTTTTACCCCTGCCTGGATAAACAGCGGTAAGTTGGCGGCACGCACGCCTGCCCCTGCCATAATGATTGGAGTACGGGTTAGGGTAATAAGTTCCCTGATAAGTGAAATTCCTTTTTCAGCCGTCGCCTGCTGGCCCGATGTCAGGATTCGCTTAACGCCGAGTTCGAATAGTTCAGCACAGGCCTGGCGCGGGTTTGCACACATATCAAATGCCCGGTGAAAGGTCACGGCCAGCGGGCCTGCCGCCGTCATAATTTTTTCCATTCGTGCGCGATCGACCTGGCCGTCAGCATCCAGAATACCGATCGCCAGTCCGGGAAAACCCAGTTCCTTCACGGCGGCGATATCGTCAAGCATGGCGGCGAACTCGCCAGCGCTATAACAAAAATCACCGCCGCGCGGACGAATAATGGGATGCACGGGGATCGTCACCCTTTCACGCACCGATTTCAGTACGCCCAGCGACGGCGTCAGCCCTCCCTCCTGCGGCGCGGCGCACAGCTCGATGCGATCGGCGCCGTGATGCTGGGCCTCCAGCGCGCACGCCATGCTGTAACAACAGACTTCCAGTAAAGTCATTCTTTTCTCCGTTGACATAACAGACGCCATAGCGTGTCACGATTTATCCGCGCCGACACCGCACGACTTCACACTGTCACCCTTCAGCCTGCTCACTGGCGACAATTTGTTCAATCGACCACGGATGAAATTTAATCGTCACATTGCCATCCGTGATCGCCAGAGTCGGGTTGGGTAAGCGCTCGCGTTCCCCTTTTGGCGAGCTGGTTTTGACAAAAATACCCGGCTGGCTAAGACCTTCATCGGAAAGCAGCGCCAGCGCCCGGGCGTTCAGCGTGTCAGGTTCGCCCGGCAGGACGATTTCAATATGCTCCCAGCCCTCATGGGGATAACGCTTTTCACCCGGCCACGGCAGTTCCACAATATGCAGGCGCCAGTGTGCGACGCAAATCGGCTCATCCAGTTTGAATAAGCAGATAGGGCGACCATTAATAATATTTTCCGACAGCAGCGTGCCGCATTGTTCAAACCCGCTACGCCAGCGCTCCGCCGTGGTATTCTGATGGCAGCGCAGAGAAATATGGTCAGCATCATGCAGCGCCATATCCAGACCAAGCCGACTGGCAAGCGCATTTAACGCCTCGGTGAAATGCACCAGGTCCGCGGAAATATCGTTCAGTTTATCAATCTGCTGCCAGTTCGCCATTGTAAGCCTCGGTTCGTACCAAAAAGCGCTAATCTATCGCGTTTCGCCGGGCAGACCAACCGGCAATCTGCAGTCATCATCAGTGGACGGTTATTCGTTAAGCATGCCCGGTGTAAGGTAAGCTTACGTTGTATTGACACGCAAAATGGCGGCGAAAATAAAAATAAAGTCTTCGTCAACGCCCGCGCGCAATGCTGACGCACAGGCGTAAATACAGTATACTTCCGCCCTTATTTGTCCACATTCCAGCGCCGCCCCGTCAGGGCGATAGCGTGTAAACGTAAGGTATTTCGGTGAATATTCAGGCTCTTCTCTCAGAAAAAGTCAGCCAGGCCCTGATCGCAGCAGGTGCGCCTGCCGATTGCGAACCTCAGGTCCGCCAGTCAGCAAAAGTCCAGTTCGGTGACTATCAGGCCAACGGCGTGATGGCCATTGCTAAAAAACTGGGCATGGCGCCGCGACAACTTGCAGAGCAGGTTCTGTCTCATCTCGACCTGAACGGGATTGCCAGCAAAGTTGAAATCGCCGGTCCGGGCTTTATCAATATTTTCCTCGACCCGGCATTCCTGGCGGAAAACGTCAGCAGCGCGCTGAAATCTGAGCGCCTGGGCGTTTCGCAGCCGCAGGCGCAGACCGTGGTTATTGACTACTCCGCGCCAAACGTTGCAAAAGAGATGCACGTCGGGCATCTGCGTTCCACCATCATCGGCGATGCCGCCGTGCGAACGCTGGAGTTTCTTGGCCATAACGTCATCCGTGCTAACCACGTGGGCGACTGGGGTACCCAGTTCGGCATGCTCATCGCCTACCTGGAAAAACAACAGCAGGAAAATGCCGGTGACATGGCGCTGGCGGATCTCGAAGGTTTCTATCGCGAAGCGAAAAAACACTACGATGAAGATGAAGCCTTCGCCGAGCGCGCACGCAGCTATGTGGTTAAGCTGCAGAGCGGTGACGACTATTTCCGCGACATGTGGCGCAAACTGGTGGACATTACCATGTCGCAAAACCAGCTCACCTATAACCGCCTGAACGTCACTCTCACCCGTGACGATGTGATGGGTGAAAGCCTGTATAACCCGATGCTGCCGGAGATCGTTGCCGATCTGAAAGCCAAAGGTCTGGCCGTTGAAAGCGAAGGTGCTACCGTTGTTTTCCTTGATGAGTATAAAAACAAGGAAGGCGAACCGATGGGCGTCATCATCCAGAAAAAAGATGGCGGCTATCTCTACACCACCACCGATATCGCTTGTGCGAAATACCGTTACGAAAAACTGCATGCCGATCGGGTGCTGTACTATATCGACTCTCGCCAGCATCAGCACCTGATGCAGGCATGGACCATCGTCCGTAAAGCGGGTTACGTACCAGATTCCGTCCCGCTGGAACACCATATGTTCGGTATGATGCTCGGCAAAGACGGCAAACCGTTTAAAACCCGCGCGGGCGGTACCGTGAAGCTTGCCGATCTGCTGGACGAAGCGCTGGAACGCGCCCGTCGCCTGGTTGCCGAGAAAAACCCGGATATGCCTGCCGACGAGCTGGAAAAACTGGCTAACGCCGTCGGGATTGGCGCAGTAAAATACGCTGACTTGTCCAAAAACCGCACCACCGACTACATCTTCGACTGGGATAATATGCTGGCATTTGAGGGCAACACCGCGCCTTATATGCAATATGCCTATACCCGGGTGCTTTCCGTATTCCGCAAAGCGGAAATCGATGAAAGCGCGCTGGCGGCTGCGCCGGTCCTCATTACCGAAGATCGTGAAGCCCAGTTGGCTGCGCGCCTGCTGCAATTTGAAGAAACCCTGTCAGTTGTCGCGCGTGAAGGAACGCCGCACGTCATGTGTTCTTATCTGTACGATCTGGCGGGCCTGTTCTCCGGCTTCTACGAGCACTGCCCGATCCTGAGCGCTGAAAGCGAAGAGACGCGCAACAGCCGCCTGAAGCTGGCTCTGCTGACCGCGAAAACCCTCAAACTGGGGCTCGATACGCTGGGTATTGAAACCGTAGAACGGATGTAATTCTCGACAAAATAGCGCTAAATGCCGATGATTTAACCCGATCATCGGCATTTTTATCGTCTCGTGTTTGCCGGTTAGTCTCCTCTTGCATCCGTCCCTGATTCCGGATGCGCACCAGGAACGCCGTTAAAAACAAAATCGTTATCCCGCCATACGTTTCCCCCCTATTTTCAGTCGCGAATACCCCTTGCGAAAACAGAGTAATCGGAGTAAAGACAATAAAAAGGGTTATTTGCGTATCTCAGGGAGGTTCAATGCCCTACTCACATCTGCTGGTCGCCGTTGCCCCAACCCCGGAAAGCCGGATGCTTCTTCAGAAAGCGGTTTCCATCGCCCGTCCCGTCAATGCAAAAGTCAGCCTGATTACGCTGGCGACGGACCCGGAACTGTATAATCAATTCGCGGCGCCAATGATGGAAAACTTACGCGAATTGATGCAGGAGGAAACGCGCGGATTTCTGGCGGAGCTCGCCCGCCACGCTGATTATCCAATTGCGAATATGACCATCGCCAGCGGCGAACTTGGCCATCATGTGAAAGATTTCTGCCAGCAGTATCACGTTGATCTGGTTATTTGCGGTAACCACAACCAGAGTCTGTTTTCTCGTGCGACCTGCTCGGCGAAGAGTATTGTCGGCTGTAGTGGCGTTGATGTGCTGCTGGTTTGTCTCGAAAAACGTTAGCGCCAGCGCGGCGCTAACGTTTTCGTCTCAGGCAAGTTTAGGGAAAGTCGCGACCTTACGTTCTAAATGGCTTTTCTCACTCCCCGGCTCAACCGCCTTTAGATCGGTAATAAACCTCTCCTGCCAGCGCTGAATATCATTATCCTTGATGACCGCCAGCATTGCCGAATGGCGAGCAATACGCTCAGCCAGCGGCATGGTTAGCGCCCGATCCAGCGCCGCCGCCACCTCATCACGATCGTAAGGGTTGACGATCAATGCCGTTGGTAGCTCATTCGCCGCGCCGGCAAACTGCGACAGAACCAGCACGCCCGGATTTTGCGGATCCTGCGCGGCAACATACTCTTTTGCCACCAGATTCATCCCATCGCGCAGCGGTGTGACCAGGCCGACATCCGAGTAGCGGAAGATTTTCATCAGCAGCTTGCGTTCAAAATGTTGGTTCAGGTAGTAAAGCGGCGTCCAGCCCAGTTGGCCGTATCGACCATTGATGCGGCCGGCCGCGTTTTCCAGCTGGTGACGAATATCCTGATACGCCTGAACATCGCCACGCGAGGTCGGCGCAATCTGGGTATAGCGGATCTTACCGTGATGCTGCGGATAGTTTTCCAGCAGCGCTTCATAGGCGAGAAAACGTTCAGGCAAACCTTTTGAGTAATCCAGTCGTTCAACGGAAAAAATATTCTGTACGCTCTTAAGTTCGCTTTTCAACTGCGCCAGTTTTGGCGGTAACGGCCCTTTTGCGTTACGCGCGATTTCGTCGGGATCGATACCTATCGGGTAAACTTCGCTGCGGAAGGGTTTACCCCAGGCAACGTGATTTTTCCCGCTGCGCGTGGTCACCCGGGTCTGCGTTGATACGCAGTCGAGAAACGCCAGCCGGTCGTTCTCGGTCTGAAACCCCAACAGATCGTAATCACAGAGCTGTTCAAGCAGTTCCGCATTTGGGGGTAAGGCATTGAAAATTTCCGGCGTCGGGAACGGGATATGCAAAAAGAAGCCGATGCGATTGTTCACGCCGCGTTGACGCAACTCAGCAGCCAGCGGCAGCAGGTGGTAATCGTGGACCCATACGATGTCATCAGGTTCAATCAGCGGCAGCAGCTTGTCTGCCAGGCTGGCATTCACGCGTTGGTATCCTTCCCAGGCATCACGCTGAAAATCCACCAGATCGAGGCGGTAATGGAATGCGGGCCACAACACGGCGTTAGAAAAGCGATTGTAGTATTCATCATGGTCTTGCTCGCTGAGGTTGAATGACGCCCAGGTAATATTCCCCCGCGTCACTTTTTTCAACGGCTGCTGGTCATCGCCAATTTCCCCGCTCCAGCCAAACCATAATCCTCCGGCTGCTTTTAACGCCCCCATAATCCCTACCGCCAGACCTCCGGCGCTGGCCTTTTTATCATCTGGAGGGGCAATACGATTAGATACTACGACTAAGCGACCCATGATCATTTCTCCTGTCGGTTAGCGCATCTGGTTGTTGCCCATGATTCGCGATATCACTTATCCAAAGATGTACTGCGGTCACATCCGGCAAGCGCCAACGCGCCTGCGTTTCGCCGCTGCCGACTTTGACCGATACACCACCCAATCGATTGACGACGGCAAAGCCTGCTTCATCGGTTAAGTCATCACCGACAAAAACCGGCTTGCGCCCTTTGAAGGGCGTTTCCTGCATAAACGCGGCGATCGCCTCCCCTTTATCCACGCCATGCGGTTTGATCTCTATCACGCATTTACCTGGCTGTAACGCCAGAATCGGATAGCGTTGCACCACCTCTTGCGCCAACGCCAGCACCGCCTGCTGCTGCTGTGGCGCCTGCCGGTAATGCACCGCAAAAGCCATTCCTTTGCATTCCAGTTCGCAGCCGGGCAGCGCCGCCACTGCCGCGGTCAGCTGCGCAGAGAGCCTGTCGAGAAGCGCATCAGGTAAGGCGACAATATGCGTTTTACCATTGATATCACGGCGCTCAGCCCCGTGGACACCGGCAAGCGGCAGCCGGTAAGGACGGGTAAGTGCATCCAGCTCAACCATTGAGCGCCCTGAAATCAATGCCACCGCGCCGTTGTGCTGCTGCGTAAGCCGTTGCAGCGTCTGAAGAACGTCAGCAGGAATAACGACCTGATCGGGATGGGGTTTGATACCGGCAAGGGTACCGTCGAGGTCAAAGAAATACGCGTAGTTTCCGGTTAACGCAGGCGGTACAGAAATCTGGTCATCCACCCTGTGTCCTCCTTATCATGGTCAGCGACATGCTGAGTAGTAACGAAAGTTAGCCATGTAAGTATAGACAGTGTGACGAGCCTCGCCATTTTTGCTTATCATCGCCGGCGCAGCGGGCGCCAGCGATGATTCAGGATTACACTAAAAGATTGGGAATAATCAAGCGATACGCTTCGCTTTCTGTTTGTAGCGGTCGAAGATGACTGCCGCCAGCAAAATCAACCCGCGTACCACATACTGCGAGAATGGCGAAATATTCAGCAAATTCATCGCATTCTCTACCGTGCCCAGGATCAGAATCCCGGCAACCACATAGGAGATTTTACCGATCCCGCCTTTCAGCGATACGCCCCCCAGCACGCAGGCCGAAATCACAATCATCTCATAGCCAATCGACGTCATCGGCTGACCGCTGGTCATGCGCGATGCCAGAATGATGCCCGCAGCAGCCGAAACCAGCCCAGAGAGGACAAAAATAATAATCTTGGTGCGAACAACCGGGACTCCCGCCAGGCGCGCCGCTTCTTCGTTACCGCCAATCGCCAGCGTATTGCGGCCGAAGGTGGTTTTATTCAGCAGCAGGCCAAAAATAATCAGGCAGGCAACGGTCAGCCAGATAGGCGCAGGCAAACCAAACCAGTTGGCATAACCAAGGGCAAAGAAGCGCTCGTCTTCAATCCCAACGGCTTTACCGTCAGAAATAATATAGGCCAGACCGCGAACGATCTGCATCGTGGCCAGAGTGGTGATCAGCGCGTTAATCTTTAAACGGGCAATGACAAAACCATTTATCAGACCGCACAACGCGCCCAGCAGCAGGCCGGCGGCAATACCAATCCACATGCTTTCGGTGAGGTTAATCACCACCGCCGTGGTCACCCCGGCACAGGCGATAACCGAGGCTATCGACAGGTCAAAATCACCGGATGACAGGCAAAACAGCATTCCACAGGCCACCATCCCGGACATAGAAATGGCCAGTCCCAGGCCTTTCATATTAATAAATGAGGCAAAATTAGGCACAAAAATCACGCAGGCGATAAACAGCACCGCAAAAACGACCAGCATGCCGAACTGATCCCAGACGCGGGAAAAACTGAAAGCCGTGCGGCCGGAACCTGAAGTGGTAATTGATGACATCATAAACTCCTTACTCAGGCGACGGCCTGGCTCACTTTTGGCATTGCAAGGCTTAATGCCTGCTGTTCGTTGGCATGTTCATGCAGCAGCTCTCCGGCGATTTCACCTTCGCGCATCACGACGATACGGTCTGCCACGCCAAGGACTTCAGGTAAGTCGCTGGACGCAAATACCACCGCGACGCCAGAGTCTGCTAATGAATAGATGACGTTGTAAATCTCATGCTTAGCGCCCACATCAATACCCCGGGTCGGCTCATCAAGCAGGATGACTTTCATCTCCTCCGATAACCAACGTCCGAGAATCGCCTTCTGCTGGTTGCCGCCGGAGAGGTTCATAATCAGTTGTTCCGGACCTGGCGTTTTAATATTGAGCGACTTGATATGCTGATCGGCGTTTTCCGCTTCCCAGGCCGTATTGATGATGCAGCCCGCGAGAATATGCTTACGCCTGGCGCTGATATTGATATTCTCGCGTACCGAGTGGACCGGAATAATCCCTTCCGCTTTGCGGTCTTCCGGGCACAGCATCATACCGGCCTGAATCGCCTGCGCAGGTTTGCGAATATCAATGGCCTGGCCGTCGATATACACCTGACCGCCGGTAATTCTGCTGCCACCAAATATGCCTTTCATCAGCTCACTGCGCCCGGCCCCCACCAGACCAAACAGGCCGACGATTTCGCCGCTGCGGACCGACAGACTGACTGGCTGTCGTACTCCCGGCGCTTTCACCTGCTCCAGACGCAAACGCTCTTGACCATATTCACGCGGCCGCCAACCGTAAATATCCCCCAAATCACGCCCGACCATCGCCTGAACCAGAGCGTCGTGGTTAACTTCCTGCATATTGTCGAAGGTGCGCACGTAGCGGCCATCTTTGAATACCGTAATGGCATCGCTTAGCGCGAAAATCTCAGCTATACGGTGGGAGACGTAAATAATAACCCGCCCTTCCTGACGCAGTTCGCGAATCACCCGGAACAGGTTTTCGATTTCCCGGGCTGAAAGCGAACTCGTCGGTTCGTCAAAGGCGATGATTTTGGCGTTACGCGCCAGCGCCTTGGCAATCTCCACCATTTGCCACTGGCCAATGGAGAGATATTTCAGCGGCGTTTCCGGGTCGATATCGAGTCCCAGATGCTCAAGTTGCAAACGCGCCTCATAGTTGAGCAGCGAACGGTTGACGATCCCGCCTTTGTGCGGAAGCTGTCCGAGGTAGATATTTTCCGCCACGGTCATTTCCGGGATCAGATGCAGTTCCTGATAGATAATCGCCACGCCGGCGTTCAATGCCTCGGTGGTATTATTAAATACCATCTGCTGGCCTCTGATTTGCAGACTGCCGGCAGTCGGTATGTAGTTACCGCTGAGAATTTTCAGCAGCGTGGATTTCCCGGCGCCGTTTTCTCCCATCAAAGCGTGAATCTGTCCGGCATAGCAGTCAAAGCTAATATCGGACAGCGCTTTAACGCCCGGGAAGGTCATGGTAATGCCGTGAAATGAGAGATAAGGGGTTGACTGTTGCATAACGACTCCGCTTTTCTGGACTGGGCCTCCCGTTGATGACGAGGGGCCCGATCAATCAGGCCTTATAGCCCCTTTTTCGCCAGCTCTTCTTTATAGTTGTCGCGGGTAATCAACACCACGTCGGTCACGGCGGTGAATTTCGGCGGTTCAACGCCTTTCGTCACCCAGTTGTAAAGCATCTCGCTGGTTTTATAGCCGTGGATATCCGGGCTCGGCAACAGAGAGCCATAGAAACCGGTTGCCTGCGCCTTAGACAACTCATTCACCGCATCCACCCCGTTAATGCCGATACCAATGACGTCAGATGCTTTAAAACCCTGGCCTTCGGTGGCGCGCACGCCGCCCAGCACGGTATTGTCATTCATGCCGACAATCAGCCAGTGTTTTACTTCAGGATGTTGAACCAGCATGGAGTTACCGGCATCAAAAGCGCCGGGGATATCGTTAGATTTGGTTGGCACACGATAGATCTGCTTTTCCGGGAAACCGGCGGCTTTCAGCGCATCCATTGAGCCGGTGGTACGACGGCGGGCGGTATCGAGTTCATCAGCCGTGATCGCCATCACCGCCGTATCCTTCACATCCCAACCCCGTTTCTGCATCTCTTTATACAGCTCCTGTCCCTGACGTGCGCCAATTTCGCTGGCGGCCATCATTACCAGTGGCACGCTGTCCATCGGTTTACCCTTAGCATTGACAAACTGGTCATCGACGGTAATGACTTTCATATCATAGCCGCGTGCCTTAGCGACAATCGCAGGCCCAAGTTTCGGGTCCGGCGTACAGATCACGAAACCTTTCGCTCCGCTGGCCGCCAGACTATCAATGGCGTTCAGGGTTTTCTCGCCGTCGGGTACGGCAATCTTAATCACATCGAAACCTAAATCTTTACCGGCCTTATCGGCAAATTTCCACTCGGTTTGAAACCATGGCTCTTCGGGTTGTTTCACCAGAAAACCCAGCTTAAGCGTCTCAGCCATAGCTGATTGTGACATAACTGCGGCGAGACCAATCGCCGCCAGGGCTTTAGTAAATATGTGCATGGTAAACTCCAGCTTTTATTCGCTCTTATGTAGGGAAAAATCGGAATTAATTTTTAAATCAGACGAAAAACAAGGCATTAGAAAAATCTCGATCATGACTGCCATTGTTAAAACAGTATTAACCGGAAATTATTTCTCCATACGAGAGCGCAATCACATCGCGGAATTACAGTAATTGCGTACATAAAAACAGCGAAAAAAGCCATAAAAAAAGCGCCAATTATCATACAATTGACGCTCATAATAGCAGTATCATCTATATCACCAGCAGGCTTATCCTTGTGGGTACATTGAGTATGTCCCGTATGACTGAGTATACGAGGCACCTTCCCCAGCAAACAGACTGCACGGTACGCACAAATTCAGACGGAAGGCGAATCAATTTAGTTCGCTGAATACCGCGCGCAGCCAGTGCCGCACCTGCATATTCTGTGTCGACGCTTTAGCGTAAAACAGACGCATTATCACCATCACTATCGTTACTCATCGCCATCGTTTTAAAAACATTTTTCGCTAATAACCCGCTTTTAAATTCAAAAAATGAATTAAAAATTTTTAACCAGATCACATTAATGTGCAACAGACAGGTTATGAAAACTATTGGTGATCTCGATCACATTTAAAACCATAATCTAATAATATAAAAACAGCGTTTCAAAAATTAAAAACTTGGAGTTTATTTTAATGGCAAGATACACGGCTTCAGCCTCTGAAGGGCTGCAGGGAAGACCGATTTTGTTACGCCATCAGTTAGCCTACGGCGGCGGAAATTTACTGGGAAGCGGCGCACTGGCGATCAGCGGCGCGTGGCTACTCTATTTTTATACAACATTTTGTGGGCTGACGCTGATCGAAGCCTCTTTTATTTTCTCCGTCGCCAGCATTATCGACGCGATCAGTAACCCGCTAATGGGGTATCTCACCGATAACTTTGGCAAAACGCGCCTCGGTAAACGCTTTGGCCGTCGTCGTTTCTTTTTATTAATCGGTATCCCGCTGATGATGTTTTATCCACTGTTATGGATAGACGGACTCGGCTTTTGGTACTACCTGTGCACCTACGTGGCCTTTGAAATTATATACACGTCAATTATGGTCCCATACGAAACGCTGGCGACCGAGATGACCGACGATTTCTCGTTGCGGTCGAAACTCACAGGTTACAAAGCGATTTTCGGTAAACTGGCTAACTTTCTGGCGGCATTTATTCCCGGTCAGTACATCCTGCTTTACGGCAAAGAATCCGCTACGCCGTTCTTCCTGACCGGCCTGACCTACGGCGTCATTCTCATTATCGCGATCTCCTGCTTATGGTATTGCAGTTGGGAGCGACCGCGCGAAGAGGAAAACCGCCGCGAAGAGAGAAAAGGATTACTCAATACTCTCCTTATGCTGGCGAAAGATATTCGCTCGACATTTTATCTGCGCGTATTCCGTAAACACCTCGGTATGTATCTGTGTGGGTTTGGCGCCGAATGGCTGTTTGCCTCTATCTTTACCTACTTTGTTATTTTCGTTCTGCAACACGATCCGGCGATGGTCGCCGGTCTTAACAGCCTGAACTCTATTCTGCAACTGATCTCTACCGCGCTGTTTATCGGCCTGTGCGTGAAAAAAGGGTTCAGTAAACCCTACATTCTGGCATTGGGCGTGGTTATCTTTTCCGTGATGCTTTATACGTCGTTATGGTTCTTCCATTTGCCTGCTCACCTGGCCACCATCCTGATGTTTGGTATCACCGTACTGTTCGGCCTGGGGACCGGTGGCGTGTATTACATTCCGTGGACCGTATACACTTTTTTAGCCGATGTTGATGAGATCTATACCGGCCGCCGTCGTGAAGGTATTTATGCAGGGGCAATGACCTTTTCTGGCAAAATTTTACGCTCAATTATCGTCTTCACCATGGGCGCTATACTCAGCTTTTATGGCTTCCAGTCAAAAGCGCATACGCAACCGGAAAGCGCAGTAACCGCTATTGCGGTGGTGTTCTGTGTGGGAGTGATTCTGCTGGCTCTGGCGGCAATTGTCTTTAGTAAGCAGATGAAGCTCGATCGTAAAGCACATATGTTGGTTCTGCAGGAGGTTGCGCGCATTAAAGCGGGGGGAAAAATTGCTGATATCGCACCGGATGTTCGCCTTGTTGTTGAAGATTTAGTTGGCCATCGCTATGAAGAGTGCTGGGGTAACAACAAACTGTTCAGAAATACCGGGGAGACGCCGACCCGCGCCGCGGTTTCCCACTAACCCAATGATATTGCTCCCGCTATCCTGACGATAGCGGGACGACAGACGTTTAGTGCGCGTCTTCCTGCGGGGTAAACTTCAGTTCAATCAGGGCAATGGCTTTTTGCACTGCCCGCAGCGTCACCGGATCGGCAGAGGCGGGATGACTGGCAAAATCGATAGCTTTTAACTGGGTGGTCATTTTTTCACGCACCTCAACAGGGGCAATAATATCAATGACATCAAGAATTTGTTTGATAACTAACTGGCAGGCGACCACGTCGGAAACCAGTTCGTCATGTTCGGTGAGCGGTTGAGACATTTTTTACTCCTTTTTTCAGGAGCATAATAGTAACCTAAATCTTGAGAGATAAAAAAACCTGCCGCAGCAGGTTTTTTATCAGAACATACCGCCAGGAGGTACGTCTTTGAAGGTATTGCAGTAGTTTCTGAAAATGTTTTTCAGGATTTTGCGCAGTTTCATGAGTGACTCCACTTTTTGTTATGCCGATGTTAATCTCTATGTGGTTATAATATGATCTGCATCACATTAAATCAATAGAAATGTGCGCTAAATCACACTTTACCATCAAAATAAATTTAAGAATTAAAAAAAACAAACAAAATCGGATAGTTATAGCAACCATGCCCTGTCGTGGTTCACCCCTTTCTCTTGCAGTGACACAACAATGAGCGCAGATATTTCCTCCAGCGACGACCGTTCCTTTTCCGCCCCGGCATTATTGGTGGCTGGCGCATTTTTTATGGAATACCTGGACGGTACGGTTATCGCTACCGCCCTGCCTGACATGGCGAAAGATTTTGGTGTTGCTGCGGTCGACCTGAACATCGGCATCAGCGCGTATCTTATCACTCTCGCCGTCCTGATACCCGCCAGCGGCTGGATAGCGGACCGCTTTGGCGCGCGCAAAGTCTTTACCCTTGCGCTGGCAATCTTCACCCTGTCGTCCGTTTTTTGCGGGTTGTCAACCAATGTCGATACCTTCGTGGCAATGCGAATTCTTCAGGGAACAGGCGGTGCGCTGATGGTCCCTGTTGGCCGACTGGCCGTTCTGCGTAGCACGCCCAAGCATCAGCTGATTAAAGCCATTGCCACCCTGACCTGGCCCGCGCTGGTCGCCCCCATTATTGGCCCGGCACTGGGCGGATTCATCACGAATTACACCAGTTGGCACTGGATCTTCTTTATTAATGTGCCGATCGGACTCATCGCTATCGCCCTGTCGTTACGCATCATCCCAAATATTCGCGATGAGGAAAGGCGCCCCTTCGATCTTCCAGGCTTCGTTGCTACTGCCGTCGCTATGGTGTGCCTGGTCGCCGCGATGGAGGTTCTCGGCGATCGCCAGCCATTGAGCTGGCAACTGCTGGCGCTGTTGCTACCAGGGTTTGGCTGTATGCTCTTCTCCTTGCGGCATTTTCGCCGGGCAGAGTGCCCAATGGTGCGCCTTGATGCGCTGCAAATTCCCACCTTCCGGGTCACCATGTACGGCGGCTCCCTGTTCAGGGCCTCAATTAGCGCGGTCCCCTTTCTGTTACCCCTGCTGTTTCAGGTCGGATTTGGCATGGACCCGTTCCACTCCGGGCTGCTGGTGCTGGCAGTATTCGTCGGCAACTTAACCATCAAACCGGCGACGACACCACTGATTCGCAGGCTCGGTTTTCGGCGCCTGCTGCTAATCAATGGTGCATTAAACGTACTCTCGTTACTTGCGTGCGCCTTTTTAACCCCACAAACGCCGGTTTGGCTGATCTTTATGATTCTCTATCTCGGGGGCGTCTTTCGCTCAATCCAGTTTACCGGTGTCAGCACGCTCGCTTTTGCCGATGTGCCGTCAGCCCAGATGAGCTATGCCAATACCCTGTTCAGCACGGCTTCACAGCTGGCTGCCGGGCTCGGAATTACCCTCGGAGCAATCGGTATTCGTATTGGGGAAAAATTCAGTGAATGGTTCAGTCTTGCAAATCAGCCGGGGATCAGCTTTCGCCTGTCATTTATCTTTATTGCGCTGATTTGCCTGTTGGGAATGATCGATAGTTTGCATTTGACAAGAGAGGCGGGCAGCAGTGTGTCGAACAAAAAAAAATGAACGGGCCAGCCACGCTGGCCCATGTTAAGTTGACTGAAGATCAGCCGACAATCTGACGAACAAACGCTTCGATCTCTTTATCCTGGCAGTTTTCAAAGAAGCACTGCTGGAAGCGCGGACCGGAAACAGCGGTTTTCACCAGTTCGGGATCGATCGCGCGCAGTGTATCCAGATAGTTATCTTTCACAACAGCGGCTTTAACGGTGTTCAGTATTCCGGCATTGCGAACCTGCGGTTCTTTACGTTCAGGCGGATAACCTTCACCTTTACGGCCAGTAAACGCTTTCTCAAAGATAAAGCGAACGTTCAATTCGGCTCCCCAGCCAAAACCTTTTGCAAACGGCAGAGAAAGCGCATTCCCGTTGTTGATCTGCGCAAAAAGGAAAGCATCAGCCGGATCGATACAGTAGCCGCAAACCACTCCCGGATGAATATTCAACGACATCATGGCCCCCTGGCCGGTACCGCAGCCGGTAACTACAAAATCTACCGCTTTCGAGTTCAGCAAAATGCTGGCCATAATACCCAAATGAATATAAGTCAGGTGGTGGTCGTTTTCATCGCTCATACCGACGTTGTAAACCGGGAAGCCTTTTTCCTCAGCAACGGTGTTTAACTCATTGAGGATAATGGCGTTTTTGTTCGCCTGGCTATTTTCCATCATCAGTGCGATTTTCATGCTTTACTCTCCTGAATGCTGTGCGGGTTCGCCCGCGATAGTTCGTTAGCGTTGCCCTTAACGATAGCACCACATAAACATACTTTCAAATTTTATGAAAAGTTGTTTTATAAATTGCATATCCCCTCACACTTTTCATTCTCCCCCCTGCACAGCCTGACTCTCCCCGTTGCTGCTCAAACCATTTCCGACACGTTGTCTGCGGGTGCCCGTTTTTAGCACGAGATCTGCGGTGATAATGAATAACGTCAAATATTAAATTAAAACCATTCTCATTATTTATTAAAGTGCCAATGCGTGTTATTCCCATTTGCATTATTAATAAATCATTTTATTAATTTACTTTTTGCAAATAAATTAATAACAAATTATAGTGACGACAAAATATGCTTTTATTTTATTTGCGGAGAAAACCTGATGCTAAAAACAGAAATGATCGACAAGCTCAATGCACAGATGAACCTTGAACTTTACTCCTCTCTGCTTTATCAGCAAATGAGTGCATGGTGCAGCTACCACAGTTTTGAAGGCGCCGCGGCATTTCTGCGTCGCCACGCGCAGGAAGAGATGACCCATATGCAGCGCCTGTTCGATTATCTGACGGATACCGGTAGCCTGCCCTGCATCGCAGCTATCGAATCACCGGCGGCGGAATATGCTTCACTGGACGAACTCTTCCGCGCCACCTATAAACACGAACAGTTAATTACGCAGAAAATTAACGAACTGGCGCATGCGGCGATGACCGGTCAGGATTATCCGACCTTTAATTTCCTGCAATGGTACGTTGCAGAGCAACATGAAGAAGAGAAACTGTTTAAATCTGTTATTGATAAACTGACCCTCGCAGGAAAAAGCGGCGAAGGTCTGTACTTTATTGATAAAGAACTGGCAACGCTCGATACGCAGAATTAAGCAAAATAATGGCGACGTGTAACAAACGTCGCCGTATTAATGATGGCAAATTTTACTTTCATGGGTATTAAACCCATTTTCTCTGGCAATAAACTTACCCTTTTTCTGCAAAAACGCCACCAGTTCCGCCGCACTCAGCCCCTCAGCCGAACAGGTATGGAATCGCGCCTCCGTGCCGAAACGCGCGGTAATCGCCGCCTCCAGGCTGGCGGCAGTATAAGGCTCACCTGACGCGAGCATCATTTGTAAAACTTCGTGGCCATGAATTGATTGCATAATGCCTCCCGTAAAACACAAAGCATAAACTCGTCGGGATAAGCGATTCTTGCGCCAGCGCAGCTTTAACGCAAAATCGCGACATCCGTAAACCAATCATTACACCCCCTGTACCACTGGTTTGACGAACACGCGGATTTCACATACCCTGCGCGGCATAATCAATTGTGTATTCCGTTATGGATAGATGAAAGCGTGAAGAATCGCACTCTTGGCAGTATTTTAATCGTCGCCGGGACCACTATCGGCGCCGGAATGTTAGCGATGCCATTAGCATCGGCAGGCGTCGGTTTCGCCGTTACGTTAGGTTTGCTCATCACGCTTTGGGCGTTGATGTGCTACACCGCGTTATTGTTGCTGGAGGTTTACCAGCATGTACCGGCTGACATGGGGCTGGGCTCTCTCGCGGCCCGCTATCTGGGGCGTTATGGGCAATGGGTAACCGGTTTTTGCATGCTGTTCTTATTGTACGCCCTGACCGCCGCCTATATAAGCGGGGCTGGCGAACTACTGGCCGCGAGTCTCAATCAGTGGCTGAACTGGCCCCTGTCGCCTGCTGTCGGCGTTGCGCTGTTTACCGGCATCGGCGGGACGGTGGTGTGTATCGGAACATCGCTGGTCGACCTTTTTAACCGTTTTTTATTCAGCGCCAAAATTATCTTCCTTGCGGTTATGCTGGCGCTTCTCCTGCCGCACATTCATCAGATGAACCTGTTGACTCTGCCCTTACAACAAGGGCTGGCGCTATCGGCAATACCGGTGATGTTCACTTCTTTTGGCTTTCACGGCAGCATACCCAGTATCGTCAGCTACCTTAACGGGGATGTTCGAAAGCTGCGTCGGGTATTTATTATCGGTAGCTTTATTCCGCTGGTCGCCTATATTTTCTGGCAACTGGCGACCCTTGGCAGTATTGATTCGACCACCTTTACCCACCTGCTGGCAAAAAATGCCGGGCTTAACGGACTGTTAGAAACAATCCGCGGAGTGGTGGTTTCATCGCACGTTGAAGTGGCCGTCCATCTGTTTGCCGATCTGGCGCTGGCTACCTCATTCCTCGGCGTAGCGCTTGGGTTATTCGACTACCTGGCCGATCTGTTTCAACGTAACAACAGCGTCAGCGGACGTATACAGAGCGGTGCAATCACCTTTCTGCCGCCTCTGGCCTTCGCCCTGTTCTACCCGCGCGGGTTCGTAATGGCTTTAGGTTATGCCGGTGTCGCGCTGGCGGTACTGGCGCTCATGCTCCCTGCATTGCTGGCCATCAAGAGCCGTAGACAGCATCCTGATGCCGCGTGGCGAGTGGCCGGAGGGACCCCGGCTCTGTGGCTGGTTCTGCTGTGCGGGATCGGTATCGTGGGCATTCAGTTCGCTATTGCCACGGGGTTGCTGCCTGCGGTGGGGTAATCTTCAGGGGCCTGTGCGGCCCCTGATTTTATTTCGCTAAGCAGCACTGTTTGTATTTCTTGTTGCTGCCGCAGGAACAAGGATCGTTGCGCCCGATCTTCGCCTCATTTCTGACCGGCTGTTGACCCGCTATGGGCTGAGCATGCTCGGTCCAGTAGTTATAGAGCGCCAGAGCCGCCGGACGAATTCGCTCTACGCTGGCGACAAACTCGTCAGCAGATAAGTTATCAAGCGCCTCAAAGTGCGCCTCGGAGCCATGCAAAGCGATAGCATCCAGTTCGGCCTGCAACGGTGCCGGTAAGGCGGACCAGTCGCTCAGGCCCACACCGCGCATATAGCCGAAGCACCACTCCTCGACGATAGTCAGTTCCTGCCCTTGCTCTTCACGGCTGCCAAACATCGGCTCAAACTGATCGGGGTAATCGCTTAGACGCTCCGCAATATCGCTCATCTGCCGCAGCGTCAGATCCACAAATCGGTCCCGTTCCCGGTCGTTAGCCCAGCGCGGTACGTTATCCGCCCCTCCCCAGATAGCCAGCAGGCACTGCGCGGGTTCGATCTCCGTCGGCCCGGAGAGAATCGCCGTCAGCAATCCATCAAGTTCGGCAACATCAAGGATGGTGCCTTCTTCAGCATATTTCGACAGGATCTCGTCCAGCCATTCAATTTCGCTTTCATTCAGGGGTCCGCTGTTCATAACCAGGCTCATGCTCGTAGAAAAATGGCGCTTACAGTAGCGGAAATAGCGCGAGAAAACTACCTGACATGGCGCATTCGGCGACAGTGCCTCTTTTCCGGCAAACGGACTGAAAGGGAAAAAGGCCTCAGTCTGACGATAAGGAAGGAAAAATTCCTCCCCGCAATACAGCCTGCGGGGAGAATGCGGGATTACATGGCATCCAACGCTTTCTGTAATTTCCAGATATAACGCGGGGCCTGTGGTGCCGGATGTTTTTTCACAACGTGCTCAAAGAAGTCATCCGCATCCATCTCATTAATTTCGTCAATCGCATCCTGCCGACTCGACGAGAATGTCCGCAGCAGCGCCCCCGCGCCATTGGCATAGGCGACCACCAGCGCATAGCGCATCACCTGCGGATCTTTAATCCCCGCCAGCGGACCGGTTTCAAGAATGCTCAGATACGCGGCCCCCATGGAGATATTGCGCTCAGGATTTTTCAGCTCGCTCACTGAAGGAACGCCGCTCCAGCCCATCCGCCGGTACACATCACGACCTGATGTCGATGGTTTCAGTTGCATCAGGCCAACCGCGCCAGATTGACTGATAACCGTCGGGTTACCGCCGGACTCAATGGCGATAATCGCGGTGATCAACTGCGGATCCACTCCCCACGCCGCACCGGCTTTTTCACTGACAGGCATCCACTGCATGGCTCGCTTAACCGGGATTTCCGGGTTCCACGGCGGATTACGATAATCTTGTTTTGAGCTACAACCGGCCAGCAAGACCAGTAAAAACATACACCATCTCAATTTCACACATCGATCCTTATTGGCTGAAGTTTGCCGCGCGGTGATGACAATAAACGCGCCAGGCGGCATGATAACCCTTTCATTCTTAGCAAGGAATTGTCATGTCCCAGTTTTACCTCATCGCCCCCTCCGGTTATTGCAGCAACCAGCAGGCGGCTAACCGCGGCGTACAACGTCTGCAGGAGGCTGGACATCAGGTCATGCATCTGGAGGTAATCCCCCGCCGGGAACGGCGTTTCGCCGGAACGGAACATCAACGACTCGCCGATATCAACCATCTTGCAACGCTGGACGGTAAAAACCGTATTGTGCTGGCGGTTCGCGGCGGCTATGGCGCGACTCGCCTGCTGCCGCACATTGACTGGCAGGCGCTGATCGCCCGCCAGCAGCGGGATCCGCTGCTCATTTGCGGCCACAGCGATTTTACCGCCATTCAGATGGGCCTACTGGCAAAAGGAGACGTCATCACTTTTAGCGGACCGATGCTGGCTGGCAATTTTGGCGCGGAGACGCTAAACGAATTTACCCGGCACCATTTCTGGCAGGCGTTGCGTAGCCCGGCGTTTACCCTGGAATGGCACGGTGATGGGCCAGACTGCCGCGCCGAAGGCACCCTGTGGGGCGGCAACCTGGCCATGCTGACATCGCTTATTGGTACGCCGTGGATGCCGCAGATTAGCGACGGAATTCTGGTGGTCGAAGATATTAACGAACATCCCTTCCGGGTCGAAAGAATGCTATTGCAGTTGCTTAATAGCGGTATTCTGGCGCGCCAGCTGGCGATTATTTTAGGCAGCTTCAGTCAGGGGAATGCTAACGACTATGATGCCGGATATGACCTGCCGGTGGTATACGATTACCTTCGCGCACAGCTTAACATTCCCGTTATTTCGGGGCTGGAATTTGGTCATGAGCAGCGCACCGTCACGTTGCCGCTGGGCGCCAGAGGACAACTGGTCAACAACACATCCATCACAACATTGCGCATCAGCGGTCACCCGGTTCTGACGGAATAAAAATTCCTCTAACGCATATCCTGATTAGCGTGAGATTGTTAAAATGGTGTAGTTTTTAATTCATATTCATGCCGGTAAGGAGTACGTCAACATTGGACGCCGCTGCGGTCATCAATTTGTTTATCCTGGGTTCTGTTTTAGTAACCAGTAGCATCTTATTAAGTTCTTTTTCCTCACGCCTCGGCATCCCCATTCTGGTTATCTTTTTGGCCATCGGGATGCTGGCGGGCGTTGATGGTATCGGCGGTATTCCTTTTGACAACTATCCATTCGCTTATATGGTGAGCAACCTGGCGCTGGCGATCATTCTGCTGGATGGCGGGATGAGAACCCAGGCCAGCTCCTTTCGCGTTGCGCTGTGGCCTGCGCTTTCACTCGCCACGGTGGGCGTTCTGATTACTTCCATTCTCACCGGTGCGATGGCGGCCTGGTTATTTCATCTCAATCTTATTGAAGGCATGCTGATCGGCGCAATCGTTGGCTCCACCGATGCGGCTGCGGTGTTTTCATTGCTCGGCGGTAAGGGCCTGAACGAACGCGTCGGCTCCACGCTGGAAATTGAATCCGGCAGCAACGATCCGATGGCGGTGTTCCTGACCATTACGCTTATTGAGATGATCGAACAGCATCAGACTGGCCTGAGCTGGCTGTTCGTGGTCCATCTCGTGCAGCAGTTTGGATTAGGTATCGCCATTGGTCTGGCAGGCGGTTATCTGCTGCTGCAGATGATCAACCGCATCGTACTGCCAACTGGTCTTTATCCCTTGCTGGCGCTGAGCGGCGGGATCATGATTTTTGCCGCAACCACATCGCTGAATGGCAGCGGCATCCTTGCGGTTTATCTGTGCGGCTTCCTGCTTGGTAACAGGCCGATTCGCAACCGCCACGGCATCCTGCAGAACTTTGACGGTCTGGCATGGCTGGCGCAGATTGCCATGTTCCTGGTACTCGGTCTGCTGGTGACGCCATCCGATTTATGGCCCATCGCTATCCCGGCGCTCATTCTGTCGATGTGGATGATATTCATCGCCCGCCCGCTATCGGTATTTGCCGGTCTGTTACCCTTTCGCGGCTTTAATCTCCGCGAACGGATGTTTATCAGTTGGGTCGGTCTGCGTGGCGCGGTGCCAATTATTCTCGCCGTCTTTCCGATGATGGCCGGTCTGGAAAACGCGCGGTTATTCTTTAATGTGGCCTTCTTCGTTGTCCTGGTCTCGCTGCTTTTGCAGGGCACGTCGCTATCGTGGGCGGCAAAAAAAGCCAAAGTCGTCGTGCCGCTGGTGGGGTATCCCATTTCCCGGGTGGGGCTGGATATTCATCCGAAGAACCCGTGGGAGCAGTTTGTTTACCAGCTTAGCGCCGAGAAATGGTGCGTCGGCGCGGCGCTACGCGACCTGCATATGCCACCTGAAACGCGTATTGCCGCGCTGTTTCGCGATAATGTTCTGCTGCACCCGACGGGCAGCACGCGGCTGCTGGAAGGGGATATTCTCTGCGTTATTGGCCGCGAACGCGATTTGCCGGCGCTGGGGAAATTGTTCAGTCAGTCGCCGCCCGTGTCGCTTGATCAGCGCTTCTTCGGTGATTTCATCCTTGATGCGGATGCAAAATTCGCCGATGTGGCACAAATTTACGGTATCGACGGCGGCGAAGAGTTCCGCGAGCATCAGCATTCACTCGGGGATGTCATTCAGCAGTTGTTAGGCGCCGCCCCGGTTGTCGGTGACCAGGTGGAGTTTGCCGGAATGGTGTGGACGGTGGCAGAAAAAGAAGAAGATCACGTACTCAGAGTCGGTGTCCGTATGGCGGAAGGTGAGACGGAGTGATCCGCCTCACCTTCCGTTACGCTGTCACAACCGGAACGCGCGGCGCCAGAGCGCACATTAATTCATAGCCGACGGTGCCGCAGGCGGCGGCAACGTCGTCAATTTTAATCTCTTTGCCCCACAGCTCAACCGGCGCGCCAATCCCCGCCTGTGGGCAAGGGGTTAAATCGACCACCAGCATATCCATTGAGATGCGCCCTACCGTGGTGGTACGCACACCGTCAACCAGTACCGGCGTGCCGGTCGGCGCCAGGCGAGGATAGCCATCCGCATAGCCACAGGCGACGATTCCGATTCTCTGTTCTTGCGTCGCTTTCCAGATCCCGCCATAGCCTACCGCGTCTCCGGCCTTCAGATTCTGCACGGCAATAATCTCGCTGCTTAGGGTCATCACGGGTTTCAACCCGGTATTGGCCACATCCTGCCACAGGCCGGAAGGTGAAGCGCCATACAACACGATACCCGGTCTTACCCAATTATAATGGGTTTCCGGGTGCCATAACGTGGCGGCGGAATTTGCCAGCGAGCGCGGGCAATCGAGACCTTCCGCCGCCTGTTCGATACGGCGCATCGGTTCCACAATGCCTTCCGCTTTTTCCGCTTCAGCAAAGTGCGACATTAACGTCATGTCACTGACGTTATCGAGTGCCCGCAGTTGCTGCCAGACAATCGGCAGACGTTCCGGCATAAAGCCCAGCCGATTCATCCCGCTGTTCACCTTAACGTAGATATCAAGCGGCGCATGCAGTTTCGCCTGCTGAAGCGCCTTGATTTGCCAGTTGCTGTGTACGCTGGTTGTCAGACGATATTTATCAAACAACACCAGTTCATCGGCATGGAAGAAGCCTTCCAGCATCAGTATCGGCCCTTTCCAGCCCAGCTCGCGCAGCAGGATCGCCTCTTCCAGATTCAGCATCGCAAACCCCTCAGCGGCGCTCAGCGCGCCCCAGACTCTCGCCAGACCGTGGCCATAAGCATTTGCTTTGACCACCGCCCACAGGCGCGAGCCGGGCGCGGCGCGGCGAACAATTTGCAGATTTTGCCGCAAAGCTGAGAGATCAATACTGGCCTTTACAGGACGGGACATAAAAACTCCTTGTTAATTATGAACACCGTGCAAATGTCGGGCACGAGCCGGGGAAAACCCACGCTGATAGCGAGTGACCGCAAGATCGTCATACGGAATCGCCGGGGTTCGTCCGGAGATCAAATCGCTAAGCAGTTGCCCTGAGCCACAAGCCATGGTCCACCCTAACGTGCCATGCCCGGTGTTGAGCCACAGATTTTTATACGCCGTACGGCCTACCACCGGCGTACCATCCGGCGTCATCGGCCGCAATCCGGTCCAGAAGGTCGCTTGCTCAATATGACCGCCGCGGGGGAACAGATCGCGTACCACCATCTCCAGAGTCTCACGCCGCGACGGCAGCAGTGTTTTATTAAAACCGACAATCTCCGCCATGCCCCCGACGCGAATACGCTTATCGAAGCGGGTTATGGCGATTTTGTAAGTTTCATCCAGAATAGTCGATACTGGCGCGCCGTCTTCTTCCGCCAGCGGAATCGTGAGTGAATAGCCCTTCAGCGGATAAACCGGAATATCCACCCGCCCTTTCAGCATAGCCGTTGAATATGAACCTAATGCCATAACGTATGCATCAGCTTTGATGATTTCAGACCCGCATTTCACACCGGAGATCTGCTCCCCTTCATATAACAACGCATCCGCTGCCGTATTAAATCTGAAGGTCACCCCCGCCTGCTCCGCCATCGCCGCCAGACGCGTGGTAAACAGCTGGCAGTCGCCGGTTTCATCGTTGGGTAAACGTAAACCGCCGGTCAGCTTATGACTGACCTCGGCGAGCCCGGGTTCAACCTCCCGCAGATGCTGCGCTTCCATCAGTTGATAAGGCACACCCGCCTCTTGCAGCACGGCAATATCACGGGTGGCGTTTTCAAACTGTTTAGCCGTGCGAAAAAGCTGCAGAGTCCCGCCCTGGCGGCCTTCATACTGGATACCGGTACTTTCACGCAGCGCTTTCAGGCAATCGCGGCTGTATTCGGCCAGACGCACCATGCGTCCTTTATTCTCCATGTAGTGACGGGTATCGCAGTTGCGCAGCATCTGCCACATCCATCTCAACTGGAACTGCGTCCCGTCAAAACCAATCGCCAGCGGCGCATGACGCTGGAATAGCCATTTGATTGCTTTCAGCGGCACGCCAGGCGCTGCCCACGGCGCAGCATAGCCCGGAGAGATCTGTCCGGCATTTGCAGCGCTTGTCTCCTCAGCGGCTCCCGGCTGACGGTCAATTACCGTCACCTGATGTCCTGCCTGGCTTAAATACCAGGCGCTTGCGACCCCAACGACCCCACTTCCCAGTATAACGACGCGCATATCGGCTCCGTAATCGTTAAAGAACAATCATCTAATTACAAATTGATAACCCAGATGAAAATATTATTCAACATACGCTTTATTTATGATGACCCGCTTCACAGGATTCACCGCCAGTAGTGGCCCCACTGATTTACAATCTCCTGCTACGCTCCCTTTTTCTTCAGAATAAAATTCTGATTAAAGCGCAAAATAACGCCTTTAAGATTGTGAAATCGCGAAGAAAAGAAATTGCTCATCAACGCAGTTTACGGCACCGTGTTCTATGCTTGTTTAGAGGTTTTCCGTACAGAGAGAACCACCAACAATGAGGGCGCGCTAATGGCTACGATTGATTCCATGAACAAGGACGCAACCCGTTTAAGCGATGGACCCGACTGGACTTTTGAACTGCTGGAGACTTATCTGGCAGAAGTCGACCGGGTGGCGAAACTGTACCGTCTTGATACCTATCCGCACCAAATTGAAGTGATTACTTCCGAGCAGATGATGGATGCGTACTCCAGCGTCGGGATGCCTATCAACTACCCGCACTGGTCATTTGGTAAAAAATTCATTGAAACCGAACAAGCTTATAAGCACGGTCAACAGGGCCTGGCCTATGAGATTGTGATTAATTCCAACCCCTGCATCGCCTATTTAATGGAAGAGAACACCATTACCATGCAGGCGCTGGTGATGGCTCATGCCTGCTACGGGCATAACTCCTTCTTCAAAAACAACTATCTGTTCCGCAGCTGGACAGATGCCAGCTCAATCATTGATTATCTGATCTTCGCACGTAAATACATCACCGAATGTGAAGAGCGCTACGGCGTTGATGAAGTCGAGAAACTGCTCGACTCCTGCCATGCCTTAATGAACTATGGTGTCGACCGTTACAAACGCCCACAAAAAATTTCCTTACAAGAGGAGAAAGCACGGCAAAAAAGTCGCGAAGAGTATCTGCAAAGCCAGGTGAATATGCTGTGGCGTACTTTACCGAAGCGCGAAGAGGAAAAAATCGTAGAAGCCAAACGCCGGTATCCTTCGGAACCGCAGGAAAATTTGCTCTACTTTATGGAGAAAAACGCGCCGTTACTGGAGCCCTGGCAGCGTGAAATCCTGCGCATCGTGCGTAAGGTCAGTCAGTACTTTTATCCGCAGAAGCAGACTCAGGTCATGAACGAAGGCTGGGCAACTTTCTGGCACTACACCATCCTCAATCATCTTTACGATGAAGGAAAAGTGACGGAGCGCTTTATGCTTGAGTTCCTCCACAGCCATACCAATGTCGTGTTCCAGCCGCCCTACAATAGCCAGTGGTATAGCGGCATTAACCCGTACGCACTGGGCTTCGCCATGTTCCAGGATATTAAACGTATTTGCCAGTCGCCGACGGAAGAGGACAGATACTGGTTCCCGGATATTGCCGGTTCTGACTGGCTTGAAACGCTGCATTTCGCCATGCGGGATTTTAAGGATGAGAGCTTTATCAGCCAGTTCCTGTCGCCGAAAGTCATGCGCGATTTCCGCTTCTTTACCGTGCTCGATGACGATCACAACAACTATCTGGAGATATCCGCTATTCATAACGAAGAGGGATACCGTGAGATCCGCTCGAAACTTTCAGCACAGTACAATCTGAGCAATCTTGAGCCCAATATTCAGGTCTGGAATGTTGACCTGCGCGGTGACCGCTCCTTAACCCTGCGCTACGTGCCGCATAACCGCGTACCGTTAGATAAAGGCCGCCGTGAAGTTCTTAAGCATGTTCACCGCCTGTGGGGATTTGATGTTCTTCTGGAGCAGCAAAACGCCGATGGCAGCGTTGAATTGCTGGATCGCGTTCCTCCGCGGCAAAATGCGCTGTAATGATTGAAAGCAAAACGCCCGGCAGTCACGCCGGGCATTTTTTATCATTCACCGGGTTTAGCGCATATTGATAGCTAAATCGCCTGGCAGGCTTTTTTGCATACGGTGCCAAATCTCACCGCTGTCGCGCCCATAGCGGCGCACAATCTCATAAACCTGCTCGTAAAGGCCCTCTTCACAAACTTTCGCCAGTTGATGATAGAAGCCCAACGCCAGACTACGCGCTTCCGGACTGGAGAAATAGTGGCGACCAATGCGCGTATACAACCCTTTCATACCATTGAGGATCAGGCCGTAGATCGGGTTACCGGACGCAAAAGCCAGACCGCGGAAAATGTTGTAATCCAGCTCGGCAAAGGCATCCGCATGATCTTTCACCTCATGCGCGCTCGCCAGCACGTCCAGCGCCTTGTCCGGATGCTGGCGGAATGCGGTGCGAATAAATATAGTCGAAATATTCGTCCTCACCGACAGCAGGTTATCAATGAGCTGCGGTACGCTGTCATGATCGAGACGCGCCAGGGTTTCGAGAATATTCAGGCCCGATGTTTCCCAGAAATTATTCACCTTCGTGGGTTTCCCGTGCTGAATAGTTAACCAGCCATCGCGGGCCAGGCGTTGCAACACTTCACGTAAGGTTGTACGGGTCACACCAATCAGTTCAGAAAGCTCACGTTCAGCGGGAAGAATTGAACCAGGAGGAAAGCGGTTATTCCAGATACTCTCAATGATGTACTCTTCAGCGAAACCCGCAGGGCTTTGCGCCTTAATGACCATAATAATATTTCCATTACACAGCGTTGCAATTTTACTCATCATACCAGAGCACCCTTGAGGCAGATAGCGCCAGAGAGCAATTAAAAAGGGATCGCTGTTTCATTTTAGACTTTTCATTTCACGCTTTTTCTTGTTGAAGAAGGTGATATAAAGCGGATTACAAGTTTTTTACCCAACTGGCAATCTTGCGCATAGTCACGTATAAAAGTGTGTTGAATTTTTGACGGAGAAAGAATGGCTGTCATGGAAATGTCTTATGGCCGCGCCCTTTGGCGCAATTTTCTGGGCCAGTCTCCGGACTGGTATAAGCTCGCGCTTATTATTTTCTTAATTATTAATCCCTTAGTCTTTCACCTCAACCCGTTTATCGCCGGATGGCTGCTGGTGGTTGAATTCATCTTTACCCTGGCAATGGCGCTTAAGTGTTATCCGCTGCTGCCGGGGGGACTGCTGGCGATTGAAGCTGTCTTTATTGGTATGACAACCCCCGACCATATCCGGGAAGAAGTTGCCGCTAACCTGGAAGTCCTGTTGCTGCTGATGTTCATGGTGGCGGGGATTTACTTCATGAAACAGCTGCTGTTGTTCATCTTCACTCGCCTGCTGTTGGGTATACGCAGTAAAATGTTGCTGTCGTTGGCATTCTGTATTGCGTCCGCCTTCCTCTCCGCCTTTCTGGACGCGCTGACCGTCGTGGCGGTGGTCATTAGCGTCGCCGTCGGTTTTTATGGTATCTATCACCAGGTTGCTTCAGCGCGCCCGGATGATCACGATCTCCTTGATGATAACCATATCGAACAGCACTACCGCGATGTGCTGGAACAGTTTCGCGGTTTCTTACGCAGCCTGATGATGCATGCGGGGGTCGGTACGGCGCTCGGCGGCGTGATGACGATGGTCGGTGAGCCGCAAAACCTGATTATCGCTAAAGCCGCTGGCTGGCACTTTAGTGAATTTTTCTTACGCATGTTACCCGTCACGCTGCCTGTGCTGGCCTGCGGCCTGGCAACCTGTCTGCTGCTGGAAAAATTCCACCTTTTTGGCTATGGCGAACCGCTGCCGCCAACCGTGCGCAAAGTGCTGCAGGATTTTGACGATCGTAGCCGTCAGAGCCGTAGCCGCCAGGATCGCCTGCGGCTTATCGCGCAGGGCATTATCGGCGTCTGGCTGATCGTCGCGCTGGCGCTGCACCTTGCGGAAGTCGGTCTGATTGGCCTGTCGGTGATTATTCTGGCCACCACTTTCTCCGGGATCACGGATGAACATGCGATCGGCAAAGCGTTTACCGAAGCTCTGCCATTTACCGCTCTGCTTACCGTCTTTTTTGCCGTGGTCGCGGTGATTATCGATCAACATCTGTTCGCCCCGGTGATTGAATTTGTCCTGCAAGCGTCGCCGCATGCTCAGCTTTCGCTGTTTTATCTGTTTAACGGCCTGCTGTCATCGATTTCCGACAACGTTTTTGTCGGCACGGTCTACATCAATGAGGTGAAGGCGGCTCTGGCACAGGGCACCATTGGCCTACCGCAGTTTGAGATGCTGGCGGTGGCGATCAACACCGGCACCAACCTGCCATCGGTGGCGACACCGAACGGCCAGGCGGCGTTCTTGTTCCTGCTCACATCCGCCCTGGCGCCATTGATACGTCTCTCATACGGCCGGATGGTATGGATGGCGCTGCCGTACACCCTTGTCCTGACGCTGGTTGGTCTGGCGTGCGTCGAGTTTACCTTAATGCCGGCCACGCAGTGGATGCTCGACCACGGCTGGCTGGTTACGCCCCAGTTATAAAAATAGCGCGGCGCGTACCCGGCGCACTCACCGGGTACGCAGGATTTGTTTACGGAATATTTTCAGACGAGTTGATGGCGTCGGTGCGGTTTTCGTTTACACTGCCATGATTTAGCATGTTCCAGGGAAATGATTATGTTGCGATATCTAAACCAGTGCTCAAGGGGACGCGGTGCCTGGCTCCTGATGGCGCTAACCGCGTTTATTCTTGAATTGGTTGCATTGTGGTTCCAGCACGTGATGTTGCTGCAGCCATGCGTGCTGTGCATTTACGAACGCTGCGCGCTTTTCGGCGTGATGGGAGCCGGTATTGTCGGCGCGATCGCCCCGAAATCCCCGCTGCGCTATGTAGCAATCGTTATCTGGCTTTACAGCGCCTTCCGTGGGCTGCAGTTGTCGTGGGAGCATACCATGATTCAGCTCCACCCTTCCCCTTTCCAGACCTGCGATTTTGCCGCACGCTTTCCCGGCTGGTTACCGCTGGATAAATGGCTGCCTCAGATTTTCGTTGCAACCGGTGACTGCGCCGTACGCCAATGGGAGTTCCTGACCCTGGAGATGCCGCAATGGCTGGTCGGGATTTTCGCCGCCTATCTGATTGTTGGCGTGCTGGTGCTTATTGCTCAGCCATTTAAACCGAAAAGACGCGATCTTTTTGGACGCTAAGAGTGATTGCGGGTAAAGCGCTCCTTCGGGAGCGTTTTTTTTGCGTATTGACGTCGGCCCCTAAAAGTTGCACATTAAATACAACTTATTTATCTTCACTCAGGAGCACATGATGTCTCATCTGCGAATTCCCGCTGACTGGAAAATAAAACGTTCCACGCCGTTTTTCACCAAACGGAATGTTCCCGCTGCCCTGTTGACTCACCACAACACCGCCGCCGGTGTTTTTGGCCAGCTTTGTGTGATGGAAGGCACTGTCATCTACTACGGTTTTGCTGATGAACAGGCGACTGAACCGGAAGTGAAAGTGGTGATAAACGCCGGTCAGTTTGCCACCAGTCCACCGCAGTACTGGCACCGTATCGAGCTAAGCGACGATGCGCAGTTCAATATTAACTTTTGGGTCGCAGACGATGCCGATGGCGAAAGCGGGCTGTTCCACGGGAAGAAAGAGTAATTCGCGCCTTACTGCGGCCGATTTCACATTCTCTGTTTTAGTGCGCGATATCTGTGGTGCTTTTATTTTCCATCCATGCCCACCGCCTTTCCCATATCCTGTCGTTTCAGTTTGAAGACTGGAGGTGATCATGTGCGCACGTTTTGCCCAGTCACAGGCACGCAACGCATACCTGGCTTATCTGGCTGAAGAGGGCGAGTGCGATATTGCTTATGATCCTGACCCCATTGGCCGGTATAACGTCTCACCCGGTACCAAAGTTTTGTTGCTGAGCGAACGTGATAAGCAACTTCACCTCGATTCGGTTCACTGGGGATATGCGCTGACGTAGTGGGATAAGCCTCCACTCATTAATGCTCGCCTGGAAACCGCAGCGACAAGCAGGATGTTTATCCCTCTCTGGCAGCACGGCCGGGCTATTTGCTTTGCCGATGGTTGGTTTGAGTGGAAACGTGAAAGCAGAAAGCACGAAATTCCAATTTCTCACTTGAGGAATTCTCTTGCGATAAGGTTTGAGCAAATACACTTAAGGCCATAAGGGCCATTGCCTTTCAATCCCATAGCATCAGCAGACCACGCGACCACCATTGTTTGACAGGACGACCACCGGCCGCCCTTGCAAATCTGGCCGGAATGCCAATATCCCGTACTCCACTTTGCGCGCGCTATCGACACCCGTCACCTGTCCCGACCTCAACCATGTTATCTGTCGTTAGCGATTGCTCGCTCAGTCGTTCTTGCCACGGCTACCAGCCGGGAAGCTGACGATTCCATAAATTATCCATTTTGTTACCGGATTGTTGGATTATGATTTACATACCTCACACCCTTGAGGATCGTGGTTAACCACGGAATGATGATGTGTTGCATATCTCTTGTCAGATTTGACGCCGCCATATTCCTGGCGGTTTTTTTTCCTCATCATCAAACAGGCAGCCGTTGATAACATGTATTGCTGTCAACAACGGATAAAAAGCGGGCCTTCCGCGAATCAGGCGGAAGAAAATTATGCCTTCCGTTTTATGAGTCTGATGTGTGAAGCCATCACCTGCAACTGCGTAATCGTGTTGTCAAGGAGCATGTTAACCGTCTGAAAATGCGAAAGCCCATTTTCGATCCGTTAGTGACAGTGGCCCCCTCCGACATGTTGAATTACAAATTCAAACACATTTACAACAGCCCGTGCATGATAGTTATCCTGTACAGTCAACTGAGGGTGACAGCGATGGGTAAAGTTAAATTTGTTTTGTTGTTGGCTACGCTGTCCTCTGTATCGTTCTCCTCGGCAGCGTCATATTGCGAATCTAATAATATAGGCGGGCAGTTGTGCTTTCATGATGATGGAACGACATCCAGCAGTATTCCAAATGGGGTCAACGGGTTCGATACTTACTCAAGCGACGGAAAATGGTCAAGCACTATGCCAGATCTGGCGGGTACGAAAGAAGATATTGAAGGCTCGACGCTACCAAACGATGACGATGTAACCCACTCTTCGTCCAGTGAATCCGACAGCACGCTTATGGGCAAGGACTGGAATTCTGCAGCAAACATCCAGTCAGATGGCGCCGCGACATCCAGTGCGGCCATAGTAAATGCGCCATAACCGACTGCAGGTGTCATAATCCATCTTCGTCCGTTCATACACCCGGCGCCCTCGACGCGGCTAAACCAGCGGGATGATCATTGTTTGAGGATAAAACCAATAGGCTACCCCACACCATTTCTGTGCAGGAAAAATAGCGTATAAATCATGACATCAACTGGCCCAATCCGGCTTATTGAGGATATGATCCTGCCAGTCAACCACGCTGGACTCTTTTACCGCGATATGGCGAACGGAAATCCGCTCACCGTGCATAGCGGCCTTCGAACCCGTCAATAGCGGATGCCAGGAGGGTAACGGCTTTCCTTCCGCCAGCAGACGATACGCGCAGGTCATCGGCAGCCATTCAAACGTTGGCAAATTGTCGCGCGTTAACTTAATGCAATCCGGCTCATATTCGAAACGGCGCGCATAGTTACGACACTGGCAGGTTTTAATATTGAGCTGACGGCAAGCGACGTTAGTGAAATAAATCTCGTCGGTATCCTCATCCATCAGCTTATGCAGGCAGCACTGTCCACAGCCATCGCAGAGTGATTCCCACTCCGCATCGCTCATTTCATCCAGTGTTTTTTGTTGCCAGAAAGGTTGGTCGCTCATTAGGATGTCCGTCATTGCAATTCAGGGTGCACCTTATAACCACTCTGGCACGCCGTTGCAAGTTTTGCCGCCCTGAAAAGGCGGCAAACGGACGTTACAACACACGAGTGGTCAACGATAATCCATTAAAACCAATCTCCAGTTCGTCGCCGCCGTTCAGCGGGCCAACACCTTCCGGCGTGCCAGTCAGCACCACGTCACCGGCTTTCAGCGTGAAGAAACGCGACATATACGCAATCAACGGCGCGATTTTGTGGATCATATCAGCCGTTGTGCCGTGCTGACGCACTTCACCATTTACCTTCAGGCTCAGCGGCGTATTCTGCACATCGCCATGAAATTCCGCCACCGGAATAAACCCGGAAATTGGACAGGCGTTATCAAAGCCTTTCGCTTTTTCCCAGGGCTGACCAGCCTTTTTCATTTTTCCCTGCAAATCGCGAAGGGTCAAATCAAGGGCCACGCCATAGCCTGCGATAGCCTTCAACACGTGCTCTTCCGTCGCCTGCCGTAAGGTGCCGCCAATCAGCACCGCCAGCTCGACTTCATGATGCACCGACCCCAGACCTTCTGGAAGCACTAACGGCTGGCGAATGTCGCACAGCGCCGTCTCAGGTTTAATAAACAGCACCGGCTCTTCCGGCGTCGCACTGCCCATCTCTTTGATATGTTTAGCATAGTTGCTACCTACGCAAACCACTTTGCTTACCGGATAATCCAGTAACGCGCCCTGCCAGTTATGATGTTGGTACATTATTTATTTGCCCTCAGTGGGTTAATCAGATTTATTCCCCTGTTCCGCCAGGTGTTTCTTGAGTAAATTTTCAGGTGGAGGAGGAAGTTGCAGGTAGTAGCCCTGATCGGTCAGCGCCTGCTTCACGTTCTCTAAATCGGCTTGAATCAGTTTTTTCCGTCCATCGAGCGGCAGAATCATTGCCAGTTTAGGCATACCGAAGCTACGCATTAATTCGTCGGGAACGCGGGAAAAATCGTCCTTTTTTTCGACATATAAATAGGTTTGCTCACGTTTAGTACTTCGATAGATCACACAAAACATAGTTTTACTCGGAATTAGACCTATGGTCACTTGCCTCAATATATGAGTGACTATAACATGCCTTTTAGTCTTCGGAATATCACCGCACTTCGCCGGTTGATAAACAGCAAATTGAGTAAGGCCAGGATGTCAAATACGCCAATCGAACTTAAGGGAAGTAGCTTCACCTTATCCGTTGTTCATTTGCACGATGCAAGTCCCGAGGTTATTCGTCAGGCGTTAGAAGAAAAAATCGCCCAGGCCCCCGCCTTTTTACGTCATGCTCCGGTGGTTGTGAATATTAGCGGCATTGAAGAGGCCGTCGACTGGCGCGCGCTGCATGAAGCTATTGCGAGCACGGGTTTGCGTATCATGGGCGTAAGCGGATGTAAGCTCCCTCGCCTGAAAGCAGACATTGACCGTGCGGGCATTCCTTTATTAACTGAAGGGAAAGAACATATTCCCCGTCAGGCGGTTGCTGAACCGCCAGCGCCGCCGCCAGTTGTTAATCAGATCACAAAAACGCGTTTGATAGATCAGCCGGTACGTTCCGGACAGCGTATTTATGCACCACACTGTGATCTCATTGTGACAAACCATGTGAGTGCCGGCGCGGAACTTATCGCTGATGGTAATATCCATGTATATGGCATGATGCGGGGACGCGCGCTTGCTGGCGCGGGCGGCGACAGAGACGTCCAGATATTTTGTACCCACCTCTCGGCGGAACTGGTGTCCATCGCGGGGGAATACTGGCTGAGTGATAACATTCCGGCCGAATTTTATGGCAAAGCGGCGCGCCTGCGTTTAGGCGATAGCGCTTTGACAATTCAATCGTTGAATTAATCCCTTTTAACAAGGAATTTCTATGGCACGCATTATTGTTGTGACTTCGGGTAAAGGAGGCGTTGGCAAGACCACCTCCAGCGCGGCCATCGCTACTGGTTTGGCCCAGAAGGGAAAAAAAACGGTCGTCATCGACTTCGATATCGGTCTGCGTAACCTTGACCTGATCATGGGCTGTGAGCGTCGCGTCGTTTATGACTTCGTCAACGTCATCCAGGGAGACGCCACCTTAAATCAGGCGCTTATCAAAGACAAGCGTACGGAGAACCTCTATATCCTTCCAGCCTCGCAGACCCGTGATAAAGAGGCTCTGACCCGCGAAGGCGTAGACAAGGTTCTCGAAGAACTGAAAAAGATGGGTTTTGATTTTATCATCTGCGACTCTCCGGCTGGTATCGAAACCGGCGCGCTGATGGCGCTGTATTTCGCGGATGAAGCCGTTATCACCACCAACCCGGAAGTCTCCTCCGTCCGCGACTCCGACCGTATCCTTGGCATTCTTGCCTCGAAATCCCGCCGGGCGGAAAAAGGTGAAGATCCGATCAAAGAGCATCTGCTGCTGACCCGCTATAATCCGGGTCGAGTGAACAAGGGCGATATGCTCAGCATGGAGGACGTGCTGGAAATTCTGCGCATCAACCTGGTGGGCGTCATTCCTGAAGATCAGTCCGTATTGCGCGCATCCAACCAGGGTGAACCGGTGATTCTGGATGAGACTTCGGACGCGGGTAAAGCCTACGCCGATACCGTTGAACGTCTGCTCGGAGAAGAACGTCCTTTCCGCTTCGTAGAAGAAGAGAAGAAAGGTTTCCTCAAACGCCTGTTCGGAGGATAAATTATGGCATTACTCGACTTTTTTCTCTCGCGGAAAAAGAACACGGCCAACATTGCGAAAGAACGCCTGCAAATCATTGTCGCGGAACGTCGTCGCAGCGATGCGGAACCGCATTATCTGCCGCAGTTGCGCAAAGACATTCTGGAAGTGATTTGTAAGTATGTGCAGATCGACCCGGAAATGGTCAGCGTACAGCTGGAGCAGAAAGACGGCGATATCTCGATTCTGGAGTTGAACGTCACCCTGCCGGAAACCGAAGAGTCGAAATCCTGACCCTGCGAGGTGGTAAAAAACCGGCAACGCTATGCGATGCCGGTTATTTCCCTCCCTGTGCGCTCACCCGCGTTAAATCTCTGAACGCGGATACTCGCTTAATAGCGCCTTCAGGCGATCGGCCATCAATTCACCGCGCCAGCCGGAAATCAGTTCTGGCTCCCCGTTGCCGTTTTTTAACCCCCAGTGCCCGTTCAACAACTGATTAATCTGCCTTCTCGATGCCAGCAGTTCCGCACTTATGCCCTTCTCCACGCTCACCGTCTGTACCAGCGCTTTAATCGCTTTAAACACCTTGCGATACCCCGGCATATCAACCAGGTTCTGTAGCGGCTCTGGCAACGCCTCTTCCGGCAGCGCCTGCGCTTTTTCGACGAGGCTTATCAACGTCTTACCGTGGAAGCGAATTTCGCTGCCCGATAACCCCAGGCTATCAAGCTCCCCCAGGCTGCCAGGCATATAGCGCGCGACGTTCCACAGATGTTCCTCTCGAATGACAAAGTTGACCGCCAGGTCACGCTCGCGCGCTTTACGTAAACGCCAGTCGGCCAGCAGTTGCAGACACCCCAACTGGCGAGTGCGCAGTTGCCAGGCATTGCCGATATCGCGCCACGCCTGCGCCGGATCCTGAACCTCCTGACGACGCTGCTGCATTAACTGGCATTCATCCAACGCGGCGGATAGCCAGCCGGCGCCTTCAGTTTCAGCCATTAACTTGTTGGCGATAGGTAGCAGGTACCAGACATCCGCAGCAGCATAAATGCACTGGCGTTCCGTTAACGGACGGGCCAGCCAGTCGGTCCGTGATTCGCTTTTGTCCAGCGCCACGCCGCTATACTCTTCGACCATCGATGCAAATCCCCATGACATCGGACGTCCGCAAAACGCGGCCAGAATTTGCGTGTCGATTAGCGGTTGCGGCATCAAATGAAAAGCATTAAGAAACACTTCCAGATCTTCACTGCCGGCATGCAGATATTTAGTCACGTTTTTATTCAGCAGCAGTTCACGCATCGGCGCCCAGTCTGTAATGACCAGTGGGTCAATCAAGGAAACCTGTTCGCCATCAAACAGCTGAAGCAGACCGAGTTGGGGATAATAGGTACGAGTACGGACAAATTCCGTATCCAGCGCAATGGCCGAAACCGCGCTTGCCGCTTCACAGATGGCGCGAAGGCCATCATCGGTGGTGATCATCTGATAGTTCAAATCGTACTCTCTTAACTTGCGCCCATAAAAAACGCCGGCTTAGCCGGCGTCTGGCGATTCACTCTTAGCTCAGGCTTTATTGTCTACTTTAGCGCGGGCTTCGTCACGCAGTTCTCGCCGTAAAATTTTACCGACATTGGATTTTGGCAGTTCATCGCGAAACTCGACCAGCTTCGGAACCTTGTAGCCGGTCAACTGACGACGGCAAAAGGTAATAAGCATCTCTTCCGTCAGCGCCGGGGCTTTCTTAACCACGAAAATTTTGACGGTTTCACCGCTGCTACCTGACGGCACGCCCACCGCAGCGACTTCCTGCACGCCGGGGTGTTGCATGACCACATCTTCAATTTCATTAGGATAGACGTTGAACCCGGATACGAGGATCATATCTTTCTTACGATCGACGATGCGCAGAAACCCCTCTTCATCCATTATCGCGATATCGCCGGTATGCAGCCAGCCATCCTTAATGATTTCAGCCGTCTCATCCGGGCGTTGCCAGTAGCCCAACATCACCTGCGGCCCTTTCACACACAGCTCGCCCGGCTCGCCCGGCGGCACGTCATTATCGTCGTCATCCACCAGTTTCGCTTCAGTGGAGGGCACCGGCAGACCAATACTGCCGCTGTGATAATCAATATCGTGCGGGTTAACGCTCACCAGCGGCGCGCACTCCGTCAGGCCATAGCCTTCCAGAAGATATTGCCCGGTCAGCTTCACCCAGCGCTCAGCAACCACCTGCTGTACCGGCATCCCGCCACCGGCGGAAAGATGCAGAGAGGAGAAGTCGAGTTCCTGAAATGCTTTGTTATTAAGCAGAGCGTTAAACAGGGTATTTACCCCGGTCATGGCGGTGAAGGGGTATTTCGCCAGCTCTTTGACCATACCTGGAATATCGCGCGGATTAGTAATCAGCAGATTCCGCCCACCCAGTTCAATAAACAGCAGACAGTTCATGGTCAGCGCAAAGATGTGATACAGCGGCAGCGCGGTGACCACCAGCTCTTTCCCGCGATGCAGCAGCGGCCCGTAGGTGGCATTCACCTGCTCAAGGTTCGCCAGCATATTGCGGTGAGTCAGCATTGCCCCTTTCGCCACGCCGGTTGTCCCGCCGGTATACTGGAGGAAAGCGAGATCCTGTGAAACAATTTCCGGTTTGATGTACTGCATTCGGTAGCCGTGCTGCAACGCACGACGAAATGAAATCGCGTCCGGCAGATGGTATTTGGGCACCAGCCGCTTAATGTACTTCACCACAAAGTTCACCAGCGTCCCTTTTGCCGTAGAGAGCTGATCGCCCATACGCGTTAAAATTACGTGCTTCACCTGGGTTTTATCGACCACCTTCTCCAGGGTGTGTGCAAAGTTAGAGACAATCACAATGGCCGCCGCCCCGCTGTCATTAAGCTGGTGCTCCAGTTCACGCGGCGTGTATAGCGGGTTGACGTTTACCACGATCATCCCTGCGCGCAGGATACCAAACAGCGCCACCGGATATTGCAATAAGTTAGGCATCATCAGGGCAACACGGTCGCCTTTTTGTAAACCTAATCCCTCCTGAAGATAAGCGGCGAACGCCCGGCTGCGCTCCTCCAGCTTCCGGTAGGTCATCACCTCACCCATATTGATAAATGCCGGTTGGTCAGCATAACGGGTTACGGATTGTTCAAACAGTTCAACCAGGGATTGATAGCGGTCAGGGTTTATCTCCGCGGGAACATCTGCGGGATAACGGTTTAGCCAAACCTTTTTCACTGCATCACCTCTGAAATAGCTATTCGTCGTCATCACAGCCCCTGATTGAAAACATTCTGTTAACATTATATTAACTCAGCGTACCAGTTTATTAATCAGCCGTTTTACAGGTTGCGAAGCGCGTCACTATTTATTTTTCTTATTTGACTGAAAACGAAGAAACAGCGGACCAGCCGCTGTTTCTTTTAACTTATAAAAACTACAAAATCATTCAGTTACAATGTTTCTCACTTCTGCCGGGCCCGGATTATACCAGCCCCAGCCCCAACCACCGTATCCGTAACCCCAGGGTCGTGGGCCGAACAGCCACGGGTCAAATGGCTGCGGCGGCATCACCACCTGCTGCACGACGTTCCAGCGCTTATAGCCGGTCGCATTCATCAGCATGAATTTATATGGCGTACTGCCCACTTTACCATTCACGACACCGGTGATCGGGCCAACGACGGTCACCAGTTGACCACGAAAATCTACCGGATCGAGAAACCCGTTCACATCGGCAAAAATGCGCCCGCGCGAAGGTTCCCCCAGTTCCGGACGCGCAGCGTTGTCCAGCTTGACAGTCGCGATCTCTAAACGGGTTTTACCCTGCTGATTCTGCACGCTGACAACTTTACCGCCAAAACGCGCTTCCTGGCCAACATACAGCTGCGGCGCGTTCATCACCCGAATTAAATCCTGCTGTGGCGTCGGGCTGGTGCCTTTAATGGCATCCGGTACCGAAGCGCACCCACTCAGCGCGGCGACAACCGCTGCCGCCACTAACCAACGCACTGCGGTTTTTTGATCCGCCATGATGCAACTCCTTCTTCTCAGGCCTGGTGTTACTGAGATTCATTCGCGGCCTGGAAGTTTCTTCCAGGCCACTTCATTACGCAAATAAACTGGTTCCGCGTGTTCAACCGCCACGGTTTTACCCGCCGTAAACAGGTAACAAGCCAGCGGCAGCATATCCTGAGCTTCAGGAAGCTGAATCTCCCCGTCAACCAGCGTCAAACCGGAGCCCTTAGCCATCTCCGGCCACGCCTGCCAGCCAGTTCCGACTGTCGCCCACTCACCTTCCAGCCGCTGTAGCCGCTCGCTCACCGCTTCAGGCTTGAGCACCGACTCACTCGCTTCGCCGTGCCAGACGCCCTGCGCGTCGCGCTGATATTCTGCCCAGTAGACTTCCCCCATTCTGGCGTCAATCGCCGCCAGAACGCGCGTTGCGCCGGTTTTGCGCCATGCCCCCTGGGCCATAGTCGCCAGCGAAGAGACGCCAATCATCGGCAACTCAGCGCCCAGCGCCAGCCCCTGCGCGATACCGATACCGATACGCACGCCGGTAAAACTGCCCGGCCCGCGGCCAAAGGCCAGCGCATTAAGCCCGGTCAGTAGGATGCCGCTTTCAGTGAGGAGATCCTGCACCAGCGGCAGGATTCGTTGCGTATGTTCACGGGGACAGATTTCAAAATGAGCACTAAGGGTGCCATCATTCCACAGCGCCGCGGAGCAAGCTTCCGTGGCGGTATCGATAGCCAGAATTCGCATGGATCGTCACGCTCTCGTTATATACCCTTCGTATTTCCAGCAACATTTTGCCAGGGCTATGTGCATTCATCCCCGTCACATCGTTATCTATGTTCCGGGGAACCACACCCTTGCCGCCGCAAAGCCACTCGAAATGCATTGGGTATAGCAGATTCACAAAATGGCGCGCAGCTTACCACATATTGCGCCAGATTACCTCGCTGGCGGCAGCGCAAGAAAACGTATCGCCCGGCGGATATCGCGAGTCCGCGGCGCGGGCGGTAAGCTGGCGAGAAACACCGCGCCATAGGGGCGCATCACCAGACGGTTATCGCAGATCACCAGCACCCCGCGATCGTCAATGTCGCGGATCAGGCGCCCCACCCCCTGTTTTAGCGTAATCACCGCATCCGGTAGCTGGACCTCATCGAAAGGATCGCCGCCGCGCAGACGACAATCTTCCATGCGCGCTTTGAGGAGCGGATCGTCCGGCGAGGTGAACGGCAGTTTGTCGATAATCACCAGCGAGAGGGTATCGCCGCGCACGTCCACCCCTTCCCAGAAGCTGCTGGTCGCCACCAGCAACGCATTCCCGGCGCTCACGAACTGCTGCAAAAGCTGGCCCTTACTGGTTTCCCCTTGTAACAGCACCGGCAGGGTCATGGTCGCGCGGAAGTGTTCCGCCAGATCGCGCATCATGGCGTGCGAGGTACACAGCATAAAACAGCGCCCGTCATTGGCTTCAATCAGCGGTTTAAGCATTGCCGCCAGATGCCGCGCTGCGCCGGGCTTGTTCGGCAAAGGTAAATTACGCGGCACGCAGAGCAGCGCCTGATGGGCATAGTCAAAGGGGCTGGGCAGCAGCAGCGTTTGCGCTTCGCTAATCCCCAGACGATCGGTGAAATGGTGCAAATCGTCGTTTACCGACAGCGTCGCCGAGGTAAAGATCCAGCTCCCGGACTTTTGCGTCATAACGTCTTTAAATTTATCCGCCACCGTGAGCGGGGTCAGCGCCAGGGTGAAGTGACGGGAAGTGCATTCATACCAGTAGCTAAAACCCGGCTGGTTGGTCTCTTTCAGCCGTTTGAGGCGGCCACGGTAAATCGTTGCCCGTTCGAAAGCGGCATCCAGCAACGCTGAGCGCCCCAGCGACAGCTTTGCCACGTCGTAGCACAGCTCCAGCGCATCATCGAGGAGCAGCAACGCGCGCTGAATATTGTTATCCGCCAGCAGATCGCGCAAATTGCCGCGATAGCCTGGCTCCCCGAGCTGCAGGCGAAAATCCTGCGTGCTCTGGGCAAGACGGTCAGCGCATTTCTGCAACTGCCGGGTATCTTTTAACTCGGTGCGATAAGCAATAGTGATATCTTTCGCCAGATCCAGCAACTGGCGGCTGGAGAGCGACTGGCCAAAGTACTGGCTGGCGATATCCGGCAACTGATGCGCTTCATCGAAGATCATCACTTCCGCCTCCGGAATAAGCTCGGCAAAGCCGCTCTCTTTCACCACCATATCGGCAAGAAACAGATGGTGGTTAACGACCACCACGTCGGCATCCATCGCCTTTTTACGCGCTTTCACCACAAAGCACTCTTTATATAGCGGGCAGTCGCTACCGAGGCAATTATCGTTGGTGCTGGTCACCAGCGGCCAGGCCAGCGAGTCTTCGGCAACGCTCACGCAGGTGCTGATATCGCCATCCACGGTTTGATTCGACCACGAGCGCAGCAGAATCACATCGCTGAGGGTTTGTACCGGCAGATCCCCTCCGGCAAGCGCCTGTTGCTCAAGACGCTCAAGGCAGAGGTAGTTGGAACGCCCTTTCAGCAAGGCCAGTTTGCCGGTGAACTTCAGCGCGTTGGCGACGGTGGGCAAATCCCGGCTGTAGAGCTGATCCTGCAATGCTTTCGAGCCGGTGGAGATAATGACTTTCTTGTTGGCCCGTAGCGCAGGCGCCAGATAAGCGTAGGTTTTGCCGGTCCCGGTGCCCGCCTCAACCACCAGCGGGCGGGTTTCTTCAATCGCGCTGGCGACGGCGAAAGCCATCTGGCGCTGCGGTTCGCGTGGTTTAAATCCCGCAATCGCGCTGGCCAACTGGCCGTCTGCTGCAAAATCGTCGATCACATTACCCCCTGGTTATTTGGACAGTGATTATGTCAGGGTGGCGTGGTTTTCGCCAGCACGGGTAGTGACGCAGGAGAAACATTGTGGCAGTCTTGCCGCAGCTTAATGAACCGGAACAACGAGGAAATGAACATGACTATTACGCGTATCGATGCCGAAGCCCGCTGGTCTGATGTTGTTATTCACAACCAGACGCTGTACTACACCGGCGTACCATCAAACCTTGACGCCGACGCCTGCGCGCAAACCGCCGACACACTGGTGCAGATTGACGCGGTGCTGGAAAAACAGGGCAGCGACAAGTCGCGTATTCTTGATGCCACCATTTTTCTCGCCGACGGCGACGATTTTGCGGCCATGAACCAGGCCTGGGATGCCTGGGTCGTCGCAGGGCATGCGCCAGTTCGCTGTACAGTACAGGCGAAGCTGATGAACCCGCGTTATAAAGTCGAGATTAAGATTATCGCGGCGGTGTAAGCGTTCCGGAGCTATCAGGGGCGGGGCAAACGCCGCGCCCGGTATTATGTAAATACACAACAGACACCCTTCTGTTACTTTGTTATGTTGTCGCATATTTGCAGCAGGGTTATCACGATGAACTCGATACTTCGCCGAGGTTTATTATGTGTTGCGCTGTGCTGTTCCAGCCTTAGCGCCATACTGTATGCCGCAGAACCGTATACGCTTGATGAAAAGGATTTGGCCTTTAGCCGTCAGCGGATCGCCGCCAACGATCCGCTATTTATCCAGGCGCAAGCGGCGCTGCTGAAAAAAGCCGATCTGGCGCTCAGGCACCCACTGTTCTCAGTGATGGACAAAACGCTGGTCGCCGCCAGCGGCAATAAGCACGACTATTACAGCTTCCCGCCATACTGGTGGCCGAACCCTGACACCAAAGACGGTCTGCCGTATATCCGCAAAGATGGGCAAATCAATCCGGACGCCAGTAACAACGCCACCGACAAAAACCGGCTGGTGAAGATGAGCAACGATGTGTCAACGCTGGCGCTGGCATGGTACTTCTCCCGGGACAATCGTTACGCGCAAAAGGCGGTTGAGCAACTGAAGACCTGGTTTCTCGCGCCAAAGACGCGTATGACCCCCAACCTGCAATACGCGCAGGCCATTCCCGGTATTAATACCGGACGCGGCATCGGTATTATTGATAGCCGCGCCCTGGTCGAGGTGGTTGACGCTATCGCCGTGCTGCAATCGTCCGACGCGCTCAACGAGAAGGATGTGACCGCGTTGAAGCAGTGGTTTGCTAAGTTTTACTACTGGATGACCACCAGCCAGAATGGCATTGAAGAGGGGAACAGGCATAACAACCACGGCACCTGGTTCGACATGCAGGCGGTCGCCTTTGCGCTGTTCTGCGGGAAAACGGACGAAGCCAAAAAGCGCCTTGAGCTTACCCGGTTACAGCGGATTACCGGACAGTTTGACGCGGAAGGCCGCCAGATGGCCGAACTGGAGCGCACTCGCTCGTGGCACTACAGTAATTTCAACCTTGAGGCCTACAATCGCCTGGGGCATCTGGGTGAGAGAGTGGGCATCAATATCTGGAACGTCACCCGTGACGATCATAGCCTGCGTAAAGGCTATCAGTACGTCGCCGGGTTTATTAACAGCGACACACCGTGGCCCTGGAAAGATCTCGATAAAATGGATGATAAAAAAGCGCTGCGCAATATCGCTACCGCCGCGCACGTCTGGCCTGACGATCCGCTATTTCGCGAAAAAGCGCAGTGGTTACGGGCAAAATACCCCGACGATATCACCACGCTCATCGCCCCGCTGTCGCCAGTATCAGCGTTCGAGGAGCATTAGCGGAGCGCTACACAATTAACTTACTCGTCTTCATCCTCAAAGCGCGCCACAATCCGATCGCCGGTATGCGAGGCGCGCAGTTCGTCTGCCACTAAAGCGATAGCCTGGCCGCTGCTCATCCCCTGCGACATCAACTCCTGAATTCGTTCGACTGCTTTCTGCTGTTGCTCATGGCTCAGCGAAGGTAAACCTGCAAACATCACGCACTCCTGCTACATTGTGGGGCGTAATTATTTCACGCCGTCCTGCTGGATACCAGCGGGCGGTAACGATCAGGATAAGAAGAAGACGATGTTGTCCCCCGCGATTATCTCCCTGCCCTGGCGTCCGGATGCCGCTGAACACTATTTTGCCCCATTAAGTTCGCAGCCCTGGGCAATGCTGCTGCACTCCGGTTTTGCCGAACATGCGCATAGCCGGTTCGACATTATCGTCGCCCAACCGCGCGCAACGCTGGTTACTCACGGCCAAACTACCGCGATGGTCGAGGGGGAAGCCGTCTCGACGTCAATGGCCGATCCGCTGGCATTGCTGAATCAGCAACTGACGCATTATCACCTGCAACCGTCGGCTCACCCGCATCTGCCGTTTCTCGGCGGCGCGCTGGGGCTGTTCGGCTACGATCTTGGCCGCCGCTTTGAAACCCTGCCGTCTCAAGCGGAGGCGGATATCTCCCTGCCCGATATGGCGGTCGGGATCTATGACTGGGCGCTGATTGTCGATCATCAGCGCCAGGAAGTCTCGCTGTTCAGTTATGACGACCCGCAAACCCGTCTGGCGTGGCTGGAAGCTCAAACCGCCGTCACCGCCGCACCTTTTGAACTGACATCTGAATGGTGCTCAAATATGAGCCGCGAAGAATACGGCGAAAAGTTTCGCCAGATTCAGGCTTATCTGCACAGCGGCGACTGCTATCAGGTTAACCTGGCGCAGCGGTTTACCGCACACTATCGCGGAGATGAGTGGCAGGCTTTCTGTCAGCTTAACCACGCCAATCGCGCCCCCTTCAGCGCCTTTATCCGTCTGCATGAAGGCGCCATATTAAGCCTGTCGCCAGAGCGTTTTATACAACTGCAACAAGGTGAAATACAGACCCGGCCAATTAAGGGCACCCTGCCAAGACTTAGCGACCCTGAGCAGGACGACCAACAGGCGCGAAAGCTGGCGAATTCGCCAAAAGACCGCGCGGAAAATTTGATGATCGTCGATTTAATGCGTAACGATATTGGCCGGGTTGCCGTACCCGGCAGCGTTCACGTCCCTGAGCTGTTTGTGGTTGAGCCATTCCCGGCCATACATCATCTGGTCAGCACCATTACTGCCAGACTCCCTTCCCATCTACACGCCGCTGATTTACTACGCGCGGCCTTTCCCGGCGGTTCCATAACCGGCGCACCGAAGGTCAGAGCGATGGCGATCATTGATGAGCTGGAGCCGCAACGGCGTAACGCCTGGTGCGGGAGCATCGGATACCTCAGCTTCTGCGGCAATATGGATACCAGTATTACCATCCGTACGCTGACGGCCTGCCACGGACAGATCCACTGCTCCGCAGGCGGCGGTATTGTCGCCGATAGCGAAGAAGCGGCAGAATATCAGGAAACGTTTGATAAAGTTAACCGTATCCTGCATCAACTGGAGAGCTAGAACATGGCGGACAGCGCCCTCGGACTTGACGACTTTCTTTCCCGTTTCCAGCTTCTGCGGCCGCATCCTTCGCGTCACGCGCTCAATCCGCGTCAGGCGGCGGTGCTGGTGCCGATTGTCCGTCGTCCACAGCCGGGGTTACTGCTGACCCAGCGTTCACCATGGTTGCGTAAACATGCCGGTCAGGTGGCCTTCCCCGGCGGCGCGGTGGATAACAGCGATGCTACGCTGATTGCCGCCGCGCTGCGCGAGGCGCAGGAAGAGGTGGCGATCCCGCCAGAGTCGGTTGACGTTATCGGCGTTCTGCCGCCGGTCGATAGCGTGACGGGTTTTCAGGTCACACCGGTGGTAGGTATTATTCCATCCAATCTGCACTACCACGCCAGCCAGGATGAAGTGGCGGCGGTTTTCGAAATGCCGCTTGCGGAGGCGCTGCGTCTGGGCCGCTACCATCCGCTGGATATCTATCGTCGCGGCAATGCCCATCGTGTCTGGTTATCGTGGTATCAGCACTATTTTGTCTGGGGAATGACCGCCGGTATCATTCGCGAGCTGGCGCTACAGATAGGTTCCCGACCTTAGCTATACTTAAATGCAAACGGGGCGGTCAGTATTAGTAAATCCGCAGTTATCCATTAGTTTAATTCATGTGAATACTTCAGCTGATAGCACGGTTCCCTCTTACACTATGCGCAATTATTACATCGTTACCGTACCTGCGGTAACCCTGTCAGGAGTGTTAGCGTGATTAGTCTATTCGACATGTTCAAGGTGGGGATCGGTCCCTCATCTTCCCATACTGTAGGCCCGATGAAAGCCGGGAAACAGTTCGTCGATGACCTGGTCGAAAAAGGATTGCTTAATGCGGTGACGCGCGTGGCGGTTGATGTCTACGGCTCACTGTCATTAACCGGCAAAGGCCACCATACGGATGTCGCCATTATCATGGGACTGGCGGGCAATCAGCCCGATACGGTCGATATTGACGCGATTCCGGCATTTATCCGCGACGTTGAAGCGCGCGGTCGCCTGCTGCTGGCGCAAGGGCAGCATGAAGTCGACTTTCCCCATGATGACGGCATGCGCTTTCGTAGCGACAACCTGCCGCTACATGAAAACGGCATGACCATCCACGCCTGGGCTGGCGACCGGGAAATCTACAGTAAAACCTATTATTCCATCGGCGGTGGTTTTATCGTTGATGAGGAACATTTCGGCAAAGAGAACGTTAATGAGCTCGCCGTTCCATATCCGTTTAAATCCGCGCAGGAGATGCTGGGCTTCTGTAAAGAGACCGGGATGTCGCTCTCCGGCATGGTGATGCAAAACGAGCTGGCGCTGCACAGCAAAAAAGAGATTGAAGACTATTTTGCGCATATCTGGCAGACCATGCGCGCCTGTATCGATCGCGGGATGAATACCGAAGGCGTCCTGCCTGGCCCACTACGGGTCCCGCGCCGTGCTTCGGCGCTGCGCCGGATGCTGGTGGCCAGCGATAAACTCTCCAGCGATCCAATGAACGTGGTGGATTGGGTAAATATGTTCGCACTGGCGGTCAATGAAGAGAACGCCGCTGGCGGAAGGGTGGTGACAGCACCAACCAACGGCGCCTGCGGTATCGTTCCGGCGGTGCTGGCCTACTATGATCACTTTATCGAGTCCGTAAGCCCGGATATCTATATTCGCTACTTTCTGGCCGCGGGCGCAATTGGCGCGCTGTACAAGATGAACGCCTCCATTTCCGGCGCGGAGGTCGGTTGCCAGGGCGAGGTCGGCGTTGCCTGTTCAATGGCGGCGGCGGGCCTGGCAGAGATTCTTGGCGCCAGTCCGGAGCAGGTTTGCATCGCGGCGGAAATTGGTATGGAGCACAATCTTGGTCTGACCTGTGACCCGGTAGCCGGACAGGTTCAGGTACCCTGCATCGAACGCAACGCGATTGCCTCCGTTAAAGCGATCAATGCCAGCCGAATGGCAATGCGCCGGACCAGCGAACCCCGCGTCTCACTCGATAAAGTTATTGAGACCATGTATGAGACCGGTAAAGATATGAACGCCAAATATCGGGAAACGTCGCGCGGCGGCCTGGCGATTAAAGTTCAGTGCGATTAATCATTGCGCCATCGAGTGCGCCAGCCGGCGCATTCTTCTTTTTTCCCCTCTATATTCTTCTTTTTCCTCTCTATATTACCTGCGCCCGGCTACACTTGCTCTATAACGACTGTTACTCTGATCAATATTTTTCGTCGACAGGGCGTCATGCATGCAGACTGCACAAAAGTTTATAACAGCATATCGCAGAAGACGCATCCTGGTTTGCTTACTGGTCGCGCTATTCTCACTGACAACAACGTTAGTGATACGATTTATTTCGCAGCGTAGCTTAAATCAGCAAGAAGTCCAGACCGCCACCGACAAAATGGTAGTGGCGATGGACAACATTTTACGCCCTCTTGAGGCACAGCACACGACGCTACTGCAATTGATAAACACGCCCTGTCAGGATGCGAAACTGACGCTACGCAAACTGGCAGCTACGCTGCAAACGGTGCGATCCATCGCGCTGGTCCAGTCGAAAATACTCTACTGTTCAAGTATTTTCGGCCAACGTCATATCCCGATAAATCAACTACAGCCAGCGTTGCCAACCGCGCACCCTTTACTCACCTTCAGTAACGACGCCTCGCTGCTTAAAGGTTCTCCGGTTCTTATCCAGTGGTATCCCGACTCGCGCAACGGTACCGATGGCGTAATGCTGGTGATCAATATTGAGCTATTGGGTAAGTTAATTTTCAACGTGAAATCGCCGCTGATCAGCGGTATTGGCCTTAAAGTCGGTGAAAAAAGCTTAATTAGCGGCACAGGGCTAATTAATCAGGATGCATTATCGGGAGAGCGCATCATCTACCGTCAACGATCAACAGCATTTCCTTTTACGATTAATGTCAGCGGTCCCGGCGCCTCGGCGGTTGCCCTTCATGAACTGCCCGGCGAGCTCCCCCTGGCGCTGATCATCAGCCTGCTAATGACCGGTATTGCCTGGCTGGCTACCGCGGGAAGAATGAGCTTTTCTCGTGAAATTAATCTCGGTATTACTGCGCAAGAGTTTGCGCTCTGGTGCCAACCCCTGCAGGACCTGCGTACCCGTCAGTGCTGTGGCGTTGAAATACTGCTGAGATGGAATAATCCGCGCAAAGGCGCTATCTCACCGGATGTATTTATTCCGATCGCTGAAGCCCATAACCTGATTGTTCCGCTTACGCGTTATGTCATCGCCCACACGGCGAGCAATCTGGCCCTTTTCCCTCAGGACAAACATTTTCACATCGGCATTAACGTCGCCGCCCGCCATTTCGCCAACGGTGAGCTGCTGCGCGATTTACAGCATTACTGGTTTAGCATCCATCCACCGCAGCAACTGGTGGTGGAGCTCACCGAACGTGACATGCTGCAGGAAGGCGATCAGCACATGGCCGAGCACCTGCACAATGCGGGCGCGCTCCTGGCTGTTGATGACTTCGGTACCGGGAACAGTTCCCTCTCATGGCTGGAAAAGCTGCGCCCTGATGTGTTGAAAATTGATAAATCATTCACTAGCGCGATTGGTATTGATAGCGTCAACGCGACGGTAACCGACATGATCATCGCCCTGGCCCATCGACTCAATATCGTGACGGTTGCGGAAGGCGTAGAGACCCGCGAGCAGGAAGCGTATCTGCGGGATAATGGTGTCAATTTACTGCAGGGATTTTATTACGCCCGCCCGATGCCGATAGATGAATTTCCACAATGGCTGGCGAGCGCAAAACGTCGCAACATATCGTCGTAGAGCGCATCTGTCGGCCTCACGATGAGACCGACAGATGAAGGTTACTCTTCTTCGTCGCTGTACTGATGCACTTTGACAACACGCACCAGATCGACCCGATAGTCATTAGCCTCCACAATCGTGAACTGTAAAGGCGGCAGTTCAAGCTCATCGCCGGGACGAGGAATATGCCCATTAACGGCAATCACCAGGCCGGCAACCGTCGCGATATCTTCGTCCTCATCGACCAAATCATCTACGCCAAGAGCCTGTTGTAGCGCATGCAGATCAGTTGACCCTTTCACCAGCCAGCCGTCACCATCAAGGATAATTTCTGGCGTTTCGTCAGCATCCGGAAACTCGCCGGCAATCGCCTCCAGCACGTCCAGCGGCGTCACCAGCCCCTGCACAACGCCAAATTCATTGGTCACGATCACAAAGCTACCGCGGGCACGGCGCAGAACCCCCAATAGATTGATCGGGTCAAGCGTTTCCGGAACCACAATCGCCGGAGAGGCCGAAGCCAGAGCGGCAACGTTTTCACCGGCTTCCAGCGCCACCAGCATCTCTTTCGCCCGCACAATACCAATGATTTCATCCAGTTCGCCACGGCACACCGGGAACAGGCTGTGTGGTGACGAGAGCAACTGGCGACGAATTTCGTCTTCGCTTTGCTCGGCGTTCACCCAGCTAATTTCACCACGGGGCGTCATAATGCTGCGCAACGAACGCTGCGCCAGCGTCAACACGCCATTAATCATATAGCGCTCTTCTTCAGCAAATGCCCCTTCCGGTACCGGCACCACGGCGGCACTATCGCTATCGTGTACCGCGGCATGCTGTTTACGCCCGCCCATCAGACGCAGGATCGCGTCTGCAGTACGGGCGCGCAATGGCAACGTTGACTGATGGCGGATAAAGTTACGCCGCGCGATCTGATTAAAGAACTCAATGGTTATCGAGAAACCAATCGCGGCGTACAGATACCCTTTTGGTATGTGGAAACCAAAACCTTCCGCCACCAGGCTCAGGCCAATCATCAGCAGGAAACTCAGACAAAGCACGACCACCGTCGGATGCTGATTGACAAAATTCGTCAACGGCTTCGACGCCAACAGCATCATCGCCATTGCAATGACCACCGCCGCCATCATTACCGGTAGATGGTTTACCATCCCGACGGCAGTGATCACCGCATCGAGCGAGAACACAGCATCGAGGACGACAATTTGCAATACAACCACCCAAAAACTGGCATACCCTTTACCATGCCCCCCATCATGCTGGCGGTTTTCCAGCCGTTCATGCAGTTCGGTGGTAGCCTTAAACAACAAGAATATCCCGCCGAGCAACATGATCAGATCGCGCCCGGAAAACGAGAAATCGGCAACGCTGAACAGCGGTTTGGTCAGCGTCACCATCCATGAAATGACGGACAGCAGACCCAGGCGCATAAACAACGCCAGCGTAAGGCCAATCAGGCGCGCTTTATCACGCTGCTTAGGCGGCAGCTTGTCAGCAAGGATGGCGATAAATACCAGGTTGTCGATACCTAACACGATTTCGAGGACGACCAGCGTCAGTAAGCCGGCCCAGATAGAGGGATCCATTAAGAATTCCATGAGCAACTCCAGTTAAAGACAGGCGTAGTCATCCCTGTTTCATATTCAGACGGGATAGTTGTTGCTGGTAAAGAAACGTAGCAGGTGGAAGAGGCAGCCAGGTGCCTGAAGGTGAAAAGGCGTCGGTGACGGTCCATATAGCGGGCTATGCCCTATACTCCTGAGTAGTTAAACGAAAGATAAACATAGCAAAACAACGTGGCTGATTGGCAAAAATTTACCTGAATTTGCAATAGTCAGGCCATTTTTTTGCGCCAAAAAATAATTGTCGGTAGATGCATAATTAACGGAGCTTCATCACATTATTTATTTTTTCACTATCTAAAATAATTCGCTGTAGTAATTACTTTATATCTCACACCCTTACTGAATCGATTTTGTCCGCAAGAGTGATTCAGGATGTATCACTACAGATGATGCATTCACGATTATAAAGGAGGTAGCAAGTGACGATTGCTATTGTAATAGGCACACATGGTTGGGCTGCAGAACAGCTGTTGAAAACAGCAGAAATGCTGCTGGGCGAACAGGAAAACGTTGGCTGGATCGATTTCGTTCCCGGGGAGAACGCAGAAACGTTAATCGAAAAGTACAACGCTCAACTGGCAACGCTGAATACGGCAGAAGGCGTGTTATTTCTCGTCGATACATGGGGAGGCAGCCCGTTTAACGCCGCCAGCCGCATTGTCGTCGATAAAGAACATTATGAGGTCATCGCGGGTGTCAACATCCCGATGCTGGTAGAAACGCTGATGGCGCGTGACGATAACCCGTCGTTTGATGAACTGGTCGCCCTGGCGGTGGAAACCGGTCGCGAAGGTGTAAAAGCGCTGAAGGCCAAGCCGGCAGAGAAGGCCGCGCCGGCGCAGGCCGCAGCGCCAAAAGCGGCCGCACCGGTGAAACCAATGGGTCCGGACGACTATATGGTGATTGGGCTTGCGCGTATCGATGACCGTTTAATTCACGGTCAGGTCGCCACGCGCTGGACCAAAGAAACGAATGTGACCCGCATTATCGTCGTCAGCGATGAAGTTGCGGCGGACACCGTGCGTAAGACGTTGCTGACTCAAGTTGCACCTCCGGGCGTGACCGCCCACGTTGTAGACGTTGCGAAGATGATTCGCGTCTATAACAACCCGAAATACGCAGGCGAGCGCATTATGCTGCTATTTACCAACCCAACGGATGTTGAGCGCGTTGTTGAAGGCGGCGTGAAAATCACCAGCGTTAATATTGGCGGTATGGCTTTCCGTCAGGGCAAAACGCAGGTGAACAACGCCATTTCGGTCGATGAGAAAGATATTGAAGCATTCAAAAAGCTGAATGCGCGCGGTATCGAACTGGAAGCCCGCAAAGTTTCCACCGACCAGAAACTGAAAATGATGGATCTGATCAGCAAGGTGAAATAAGCCATCTTGCGGACAACAGCCCAATTTTCAACTTAACACTTAATCAACAGGAGAAGTACAATGGAGATTACCTTTCTTCAGATTGTGCTGGTGTTCATCGTCGCGTGTATTGCGGGTATGGAGTCGGTACTTGATGAATTTCAGTTTCACCGTCCTCTGGTGGCCTGTACGCTGATTGGCGCCGTTCTCGGAGATATGAAAACCGGTATCATTATCGGGGGTACCCTGGAAATGATCGCCCTGGGCTGGATGAATATCGGTGCCGCCGTTGCGCCGGATGCTGCCCTCGCCTCCATCATCTCTACCGTGCTGGTTATCGCTGGCCATCAAAGCATTGGCGCCGGTATCGCGCTGGCTATCCCGCTGGCCGCGGCAGGCCAGGTTCTGACAATTATCGTTCGTACCATCACCGTTGCCTTCCAGCACGCTGCGGATAAAGCCGCAGAAAACGGCAACCTGACGGCGATTTCCTGGATTCACGTGTCATCCCTGTTCCTGCAGGCCATGCGTATCGCCATTCCCGCCGTTATTGTGGCGATATCCGTCGGTACCAGCGAAGTACAGGGCATGTTGAACGCGATTCCGGAAGTGGTTACCGGGGGGCTGAACATTGCGGGTGGCATGATCGTGGTAGTTGGTTACGCGATGGTCATCAATATGATGCGTGCGGGCTACCTGATGCCGTTCTTCTATCTGGGCTTTGTTACCGCTGCCTTCACCAATTTCAACCTCGTTGCTCTGGGTGTGATCGGTACGGTGATGGCTATCCTCTACATCCAGCTGAGCCCGAAATATAACCGCGTCGCGGGTGCGCCAGCGCAGGCGGCTGGTACTAACGATCTCGATAACGAACTGGACTAACAGGTGAGCGAAATGGTTGATATGACTAAAACTACCAGCGAGAAAAAACTCACTCATAGTGATATTCGTGGCGTGTTCATTCGTTCTAACCTGTTTCAGGGTTCATGGAACTTCGAACGTATGCAGGCCCTGGGCTTCTGCTTCTCTATGGTGCCGGCGATTCGTCGACTCTACCCGGAGAACAACGATGCGCGTAAACAGGCGATTAAACGTCACCTTGAGTTCTTCAATACCCACCCATACGTTGCGGCGCCGGTTCTTGGCGTCACGCTGGCCATGGAAGAACAGCGTGCCAACGGCGCGGAAATCGATGATGCCGCCATCAACGGTATCAAAGTCGGTCTGATGGGGCCGCTGGCCGGCGTCGGCGACCCTATCTTCTGGGGGACCGTCCGCCCGGTATTCGCCGCGCTCGGCGCAGGTATCGCGATGAGCGGCAGCCTGCTCGGCCCTCTGCTGTTCTTCATCCTGTTTAACGCAGTGCGTCTGCTGACGCGTTACTACGGCGTAGCCTATGGTTACCGTAAAGGTATCAATATCGTTAAAGACATGGGCGGCGGCTTCCTGCAAAAACTGACCGAAGGCGCGTCCATTCTCGGCCTGTTTGTTATGGGGGCGCTGGTTAACAAGTGGACACACGTGAATATTCCACTGGTGGTGTCCACCATCACCGGACAAGATGGTCAGACGCGCGTGACCACTGTGCAGACTATCCTTGACCAGTTGATGCCCGGACTGGTGCCGCTGCTGTTGACTTTCGCCTGTATGTGGCTGTTGAGGAAGAAAGTGAACGCCCTGTGGATCATCGTTGGCTTCTTCGTCATTGGTATCGTGGGTTACGCTATCGGCCTGCTGGGTCAGTAATCATCGTGTTGTGCGCCGGGGGCTTGCCCCCGGTTTTTTATTTGGAGGATCGATGACAATCACGGATTGGGTGCTAATCCTGTTTATTCTCGCCTTGCTCGTCTTTGCGGTTTACGACCAGTTCATTACGCCGCATCGTCATGGCCCGGTTCTGCTGACTATCCCCCTGCTCCGTCGCAATCGCGTTGATGGCATTATTTTTGTCGGCCTCATCGCCATACTGATTTATAACAATATTGCCAACCAGGGAGCGCTTATCACCTCCTGGCTATTATCTGCCCTGGCATTAATGGGGGTATATCTTTTCGCGATCCGCATACCCAAAATCATCTTCAAAAAAGAGGGTTTTTTCTTCGCCAATATCTGGATTGAATATAAGCGAATTAAAGCGATGAATTTATCGGAAGATGGTGTACTGGTCATGCAATTAGAGCAACGGCGCTTGCTTATTCGTGTACGAAATATCGACGATCTGGAAATGATATACAAGCTTCTTATTTCAATTCAATAAGTTAAAATATAGCCATCGCTATGTTTTTTGCCTTTTTTAACGAATGAAATATAGCCACTGCTATATTTCATTCAGTTTCTTTAACGATATTCATTAACGAATTATTCACTTTAAAAAAGAAATGAAAATCGTTATCATTTGGTTAGCAAAATAACCTGCTTCTGTTATTGTTTTATATTCTAAAATTATGTTAAGGTTGCGCCCGTCGTTGGGGAGTAGCCAGTTTCCTGCCCGTCAGGAAATGTACGTGTCAACATACTCGTTGCAAAACGTGGCACGTGCGGGTTGAAGAAGATATTCAACCAGGCGAGACCATAGACGCATCACTGCTGTATGTGGCGTTTCATCATCAGGAAACGCGACATATATTTACTGGGGGCGGCGATGTGTCATATGGATTATCCCCGGTCAGGACGCTCTTATGAATGTATCCGCTACAATTCTTCTTGCCTTCGGCATGTCGATGGACGCCTTCGCGGCTTCTATCGGTAAAGGTGCGACCCTCCATAAACCTAAATTTTCCGAAGCCCTGCGTACGGGACTTATCTTTGGCGCTATCGAAACGCTTACCCCTCTGGTTGGCTGGGGACTGGGAATGATCGCCAGCCAGTTCATTCTGGAATGGAATCACTGGATTGCCTTTGTATTGCTGGTGTTTCTTGGCGGACGCATGCTTATCGAAGGATTCCGCAGCAGCGATATCCCGGAGTGTGACGTTCCCCGCCGCCATAGTTTCTGGCTGCTGGTCACCACCGCCTTCGCTACCAGTCTGGACGCAATGGCCGTCGGCGTAGGTCTGGCGTTTCTGCAAGTCAACATTATCGCTACCGCACTGGCCATCGGCTGCGCCACGCTGATAATGTCAACACTCGGTATTATGGTAGGACGTTTTATCGGCCCGCTGCTCGGCAAACGGGCTGAAATACTCGGCGGTATCGTACTGATTGGTATTGGCGTTCAAATACTTTGGGGACATTTCATCGGCTGATGACTCAGACGTCGCGCTGCCAGCAGTGAATAGCAAAATCGGTCTGGCAGTCAAATGATAGCTGCTGGCGCAGCATTTCACGAACCTCTGGCTTCGCCCGCCACGCGAACGGCGTCATCTGTAGTAACGCTTCCGCCTCATGGCCGCTCAGCTGCATCGGATAGGCCAGCCGCTGCTGATGACGTAACGTGAACCCTGGCATCGCTTCAGAATTCTGCTCATGCAAGCGCACATCGTCGTATATCACGCCTTTCAGCTCAAGCAAATGGCGAGGCCCTGGCGTGGCGGTAATCACCCAGCCTCCAGGCCTGACCACACGCGCCAGCTCCTGGGCATTACAGGGCGCATAAATTCGCACAATCGCATCAAGGCTTTCATTCTCAAATGGCAGACGCTGGCTGGAGGCAACGCAAAAATTAGCCTGCGGATAACGCTTTGCCGCCGCGCGGACCGCAGGTTTTGATACATCCAGCCCCCAGCAATGACTGGCGATAGCCGCAAAAGCGTGTGTGTAGTACCCTTCACCGCAGCCGATATCCAGTAAATCTGTCGGCGCGAACGTCTGCAAATATGCGCAGATAGCCTCGCGCAGCGGCTGATAATGCCCGGCATCAAGAAAGGCTCGCCGGGCCTGCATCATCTCAGCGCTGTCGCCCGGATCGCGGGAGCGCTTAAACTGCACCGGCAGTAAATTAACGTATCCCTCCTTCGCCAGATCAAACTGATGCCGCTGCGGGCAGATATAGCTATTATCGCGGCGAGTAAGCGCCGCGTGGCAAAGCGGGCAACTGTAAGACATAACAACTCCGGTGTTGCAGAAAGGGCGAAAGTGTAGCGCTATTCTTCCCCACAGACCACCGTTACAACGCAGGCGACTGCACCTTATCATTATGCATCACGATGAGGTTCTCTGAGCCCTGCGGCATCCCGTCCGGGATGACGTTTTCCAGACGCAGAACATCGCCCATAATCTGGCTGAATACCGGCGCCGAAACCGCCCCGCCGTAATACGATCCATTGCTTGGGTTATTCATCACCACCACCAGCGCAAATTTCGGGTTACTGGCAGGAGCAACGCCCGCAGTGTAGGCAATATACTTATCGATATATTTCCCATCCGGGCCGATTTTTTTTGCGGTTCCGGTTTTTACCGCAACCCGGTAGTCGCGTACCGCGGCTTTGACGCCACCACCGCCCGGTAAAGCGACACTTTCCATCATGTGTTCGACCTCGTGTACGATTTTCTCAGGCATCACCCTGGTCCCCATTACCGGCGGGTCGATGCGGGTAATCGATAGCGGCCGCTTGATACCGAAACTGCCGATCGTGGCGTAAACATGTGCCAACTGTAGAGGTGTCACCATCAGACCATACCCAAAGGCGAAGGTTGCCCGGTCCAGTTGCCCCCAATAGCGGCGATTAGGCATCAGCCCCGCACTTTCGCCGGTCAGCCCTAATCCGGTCGATTCACCGAAGCCAAATGCCTTATATGTATCAATAAGATGCTGTACCGGCATAGCCAGAGATAAATGCGAAACGCCGGTATCGCTGGATTTTTGCAGAATACCGGTGAGGCTCAGTTCAGGATAGTAACCTACGTCACGAATACGGTGACCATCAATAACAAAGGGGTGGGTATCCACGACGCTATCCGGTTGAACGATCCCCTGCTGCAGAGCGGTCATCACCACCAGCGGTTTCACCGTTGAGCCGGGCTCAAACGTGTCGCTGATGGCACGATTGCGGAAATCATCCAGTTTCGCGTCATCGCGATTATTGGGATTGAAATCCGGGTAGCTGGCCATCGACAGGATCTCGCCGGTATCGATTTTAATCAATACCGCCGCGCCGGATTCCGCTTTGTTCCAGCGTACGGCATTATCCAGGGCATCTTCGGTTACCGTTTGCAGACGCTCATCAATACTTAACTGCAAATTGTGGGCAGGAACAGCAGGCACTTCCGTAATATTTTCGATAACGTTGCCGTGGCGATCCTTACGTACCAGCCGACGCCCAGGCTGACCGGTTAACTGGGCATTAAAACTCTTCTCAACCCCTTCAATTCCCTGATTATCAATATTGGTAAAGCCCAGCAGGTTAGCGGCGACATGGCCCGCCGGGTAGAAACGACGCGATTCATCGCGCAGGTTGATCCCCGGTAGGTGAAGTTTATCAATCCATTCCGCCTGTTCAGGATTTATCTGGCGCGCCAGATAGAGAAAGCGCGCATGAGGATGCGCGGCGATGCGACGGGCCAGTTCACTAAGGTTAAGATGTAAAGCTTCAGCCATCGCCTGCCAGCGCGGGCTATACCCTACTCCTCCTTTTTCAAGGGTCGTTTGCGGATCGATCCAGATAGCGCTCACCGGAACGCTGACCGCCAGTGGCCGCCCCTCGCGGTCACTGATCATTCCACGTGGCACATCAATGGGCTCTTCACGCAAAGAACGCATATCTTCTTGTTTCACCAGATTGTCAGGGGAGACAATCTGCAGCCAGCCGACCCGGGCGAGCAGCAGCCCAAGACATGCGAGAATAGCAACGCACAACAACCCAAACCGAAGAGGGGTAAAATTGGCGGCTGATTTATTTTTGTTCTTTTGCACCTTAGCTCCAGCATTATTTTGCAACCACCTGATTTAACAGAAAATATACAAAACAGACTGCTAAACAGTGCTAATAAAGGTGTTGTTTTGCAACAAAGCGCAACGGAGGAGGCGAAAATGAAATGTTTTGCAATAAAAACTAAAAAGCCTCGCAAACGCAAGGCTTTCTCACAAGATTCATTGGTCTTAATCAGATAGCAGTTACGTTAACTGCAGCTGGACCTTTCTGGCCGTCCTGAATTTCGAACTCAACGTTCTGGCCTTCAGCCAGCGTTTTGAAACCGTTACCCTGGATAGCGGAGAAGTGTACGAACACATCTTTGCTGCCATCAGCCGGAGTAATGAAACCAAAACCTTTAGACTCGTTGAACCACTTAACTTGACCTTTAATCTTTGCCATTTGCAAAATTCCTTAGACTGTTTTCTTCGCCCTTAGGCACTTACATAGATAAAACTGACACATCACTGCATGAGGCACTAATATTAAGGTTCGGCAGAGAAGCGGTATTCAACGACAACGTGTTTACTCAGGACTTCTTTACTGAAAATGCCACACATAAACAGAACTGTACCTCGTTTGACCCGAAATGTGTTATCACATACTACGTAAATAATGGCAAGCCATTTTTAGACGGCTCACGATCGCTCGCACATAATATAAGGTAATCATTTGATCGCCTGCACATTTATGCGCCTTAGCTCGCCTCTCCATCGACTTCACGCCGCCCTGCCATCCGTCAGAAAACAGGGCCTGTATCGTTAACTTTTTTACTATAGCTCAACAACTTCACTCCGATCATCCTGCCGAGGACACCCACGATCAGGCTTAAAAAACAACCGGACAACTGCATAACGATGCACCAAATTGCTCATATCTATAGCTGGAAATTTGCGAAACACCCTGGTCATCCGTAATAATGAAATACGCTAACTAAAAGCACTGAAATAGTGTTGCGATATTAAATGTTAATAATGAAGTATTGATGACAAGGTTTTACTATCAGGCACAAGATGAGTCTGGTTATTCCTTTTATTTTTTTGCCGAAGCAACGTGCTGAAACATAAGGATGAAAAGAGAATGGCCGCCCCTTTACCGCACGGCAAGAGGGATAAAGAGAACAGATAAGAATAAGTTATAGGAAGGGGTGATATGCAGGCACACACCACGCTGATGCACGCCTGCTCAGCAAAACTACCTCTCAGCGACCAGGCGGATAAGGTCGTCGTCACCTTTGCGCGTCTCTGCGGAGGAAGATTCAGCCACGCTCTCTTTCTCCGGTTCATTGGCCTCGCAGAGACGGCGAAGCAACGCGGTCTGCCGTTTTTGCTGATCCAGCAACGCTTGCAGCAGCTCAATTTGCTCATTGGCGCGCGAACTGGCGCGATTAACAAAAAACCATAACAACAGGCCGACGAGTAACAGCACAATGGAAAGTACCATCGATGCCAGACTTACGACGCCAGAATTTAGTAATTCACTCATTTCACCACCTCAAAGAGAAGGCGTACATTCTACCACTCACATGGCAGAAGAAAATCAGTCAGATTAAAATTGTCTTACCAGGGGATAAACTTGTTGATAGTGCAGATGCCGTTGAAGAATTGCACATCCTGATCGCACATTACGTTAAGCATCTGAGTCCATAGCAGCAGACAGCCCGCTATGATGACTATCAGCAAAACCCACCGTAATTTTTTCACTCCACTCTCCGCGTCAGTATCAGATGTCGCCAGGATAACATGACCTTCTTAAACCGCGGCTAACTGTAAGACGAAAGGCACGTTTAGGAATCATGGACTTGTTTCAGCGCGTGTTCATGAGAGAATAAACGCCGGGATAATATAAATCTTGAGGCAATAATGCGATTGTTCATTCGTACCATTATGGTACTGGCTATCCTGTGGATTGCCGTGTTATTAAGCGGTTATGGTGTTTTAATGGGTAGCAGTAAAAATGTCGGCGGATTAGGGTTACAGTGCAAATATCTTACCGCCCGCGGCATCAGTACCGCACAATATGTTCATTCCAGCAGCGGTATTATCGGCATTACCGATTGCCCTATTCTGCGAAAAAGCGCCATAGTTGTTGACAACGGTTAGTCATGATCCGGGCTACAGCGTAGCCCGAATGACAAGCGAGACGAGGTCAGAACGGATAATCGTTGTAGCCCATCTGTTCAGAAATCTTACGCGCCGCCGTATGCAGCATCGCCACATACTCGTTCAGGCGTTCTTCAGAAAAACGCAGCGTCGGGAAAGAGATACTCAGCCCGGCGATGACCACGCCGAAACGGTCGAAGACCGGTACGCCGATGCAGCGCAACCCTTCTTCCTGCTCTTCGTTATCTTCGCCATACCCCTGTTCACGAACTTTATCCAGAACCGCCAGTAACGCGTCGGTGCTGGCGATGGTTCGCTCCGTGCTGCGCTTGTACTCTACGCCCTGCAGAATCTGCTCGACTTCCGCGCGGTCGCGCCATGCCAGCAGCACTTTACCGATTGCCGTGCTGTACAACGGATTACGACGACCAATACGCGAGTACATGCGCAAATTGTACATTGAGTCGATTTTATGGATATAGACAATACTGTCTTCATCAAGCGCGCCCAGATGGATAGTCTCTTTCGTCAGACGAGAAAGCTCACGCATCTGAATGTCTGCGCTGCGCACCAGATCGACATTCTGCAATGCCCGCGCCCCCAGTTCAAAGAGCTTCAGGGTCAGAGAATATTTCTCCGATTCACCTTCCTGCGCCACATAACCCAACGATTTCATGGTCTGCAAAAAGCGATAAACGGTGCTTTTTGACATCATAACGCGCTGGGACAGTTCAGTAATGCCGATTTCACGCTCTTCACCAAGCGCCTGCAAAATGCCAAAAACCTTCAATACCGAAGAGACAGAATCTGGCTGTTTATCCAAATCCGCAACTGCCATTTATCACCTCATCGCAACTGTTTTATAAAAATCAGAACCAGTTTTTATTATAAATTCGCATCCCGATACCCGCAATCGTTCTTCTGCGTCTTCGTTACAAATCTGCGACATACCGCTGAATAATCAATGCTAAAATCATTATCCAGTAAATAGTTTCTATAAAGACATACATTTCGCATGAATAATAACATCCCAGATGGCCTGCCTTTACCACAGCGTTACGGCGCCATTCTGACCATCATATTAGGTTTAACCATGGCGGTGCTGGATGGCGCAATCGCCAACGTTGCACTTCCGACAATCGCCAGCGATTTGAATGCCTCGCCAGCGTCCTCAATCTGGATAGTTAACGCCTATCAAATCGCCATTGTAATCGCGTTACTGCCGCTGTCGTTCCTCGGCGATATGGTCGGCTACCGGCGTATCTATAAAATCGGACTGGTGGTTTTCACTTTTACCTCACTGACCTGCGCGCTCTCACGTAGTCTGGAGATGCTTACGCTGGCGCGTGTCGCGCAGGGCCTCGGCGGTGCTGCGTTAATGAGCGTCAATACCGCGCTGATACGTCTGATTTACCCTCAACGCTTCCTCGGTCGCGGAATGGGGATCAACTCTTTCGTTGTGGCGGTCTCTTCGGCGCTGGGGCCAACAATTGCGGCAGCCATTCTCGCAATAGCTTCATGGCAGTGGCTGTTTCTGATTAACGTACCTCTGGGTATTATTTCGCTGATTCTCGCACTGCGTTTTCTGCCAGCGAATGCCGGGCGAAGTAAAATAACCCGCTTCGACCTGCCAAGCGCGATCATGAATGCGCTCACTTTTGGCTTGCTGATCACCGCTCTCGGCGGATTCGCCCAGGGCCAATCCACCCAACGGGTTTTGCTGGAACTCGCTGTAATGCTGGTCGTTGGCGTCTTTTTTGTCCGCCGTCAGCTACAGATGCCGGTTCCTCTGTTGCCCGTGGATCTGCTGCGGATCCCGCTATTCTCTCTCTCGATTTGTACCTCAATCTGCTCTTTCTGCGCGCAGATGCTGGCACTGGTTTCGCTGCCGTTCTTCTTACAATCAACGATGGGCCGCAGCGAAGTGGAGACGGGCCTGCTCCTGACACCGTGGCCACTGGCTACCATGGTCATGGCGCCGCTGGCGGGATATTTGATTGAAAAAGTTCATGCGGGTCTGCTGGGCGCGATCGGACTCCTCGTGATGTCCGGAGGTCTGTTCGGTCTTGCGTTACTGCCCTCTGCGCCTGCCGATCTGGATATCATCTGGCGAATGGCGCTCTGCGGCGCTGGCTTTGGTCTGTTTCAATCTCCCAATAATCACACCATCGTCTCATCAGCGCCCGCGCATCGTAGCGGTGGCGCAAGCGGCATGCTGGGTACCGCGCGTCTGCTTGGGCAAAGCATCGGCGCGGCGCTGGTGGCGCTTCTGTTTAATCTGCTGGACACAGACGGAACCCACACCGCGCTTGTGCTGGCTGGTTCACTTGCGGTTGTTGCCGCCGCCGTCAGCGGACTTCGCGTCACGCAGCCACGCACCGGACTGTAGAAAAGGGATAGCCCGAAGGTTGTAATGCTGGTCAGTTAAGGGCTGTCAGTTGCGTTTATGGCTGGCTGAGCGGTTCTGTCAATCGGTGGTTATGGCGAGCATGATGCATTTTTCATTTTCACCCATTCAGATTCCGTGGTCTGTTCCGTTCACGATAAATACGCGGATAGTCGTTATATCCACAGCGTGTGAACGGGCAGGGGGACGTTTCGCCCGTCCCCCTGCACCCCCGGCATGGCGCTGAAAACCTGCCGCTGCGCGGTCCGCTCCACTCCGGCTTCATCTGGCGGACCGGACGGGACTCGACGTCCCTGTCTCGACCCGCCCTCTGGCCGCCGTCCTGGCGGCCAGTCCTGGATGCGCGCCTGCGTTCTCGCCAGGTTTCCTTGATGCGCCCAACCCCCATGCGGTGAGTCCGTTATTCGTCAGTGGCTTTTCAGAGGCTGAAAGTCATAAAAAATTATATCCTTTATATTTCAGCCCGTATCAGCTCAGTTAGTGAATCAACCGAATCAGATTTTCGTTTAAACCACCGATAATGCGTTTGCCACAGGCAAATAAAACAAAAGATAACACCGATGATTTGCTTAAGTGAACGGCATTAGGCCCGAAAGTTGCGGATTTTAGTGCCTGTTCCCGACGCGAAGCGTTATTTCAGATATTCTCCGCTACGCAGCGCTTCGATACGTTTATCCAGCGGCGGGTGCGTCATAAACAGCTCGCTCATAGATTTCGCTTTACCATTGATGCAAAACGCCATCATACTGCTGGCTTCCTGCGGCTCGTAGCTGGTTTTCAGTCGCTGCAACGCGGCGATCATCTTCTCACGCCCCACCAGTTTTGCTGAACCGGCATCCGCGTGGAACTCACGGTAGCGGGAGAACCACATAGTGATAATGCTGGCCAGAATACCAAATACCAGCTCCAGTACCGTGGCAACCGCGAAGTAGATCAGCGGGTTACCGTTGCTGCTTTCCCCTTCATCACGGTTGCCGCCGAGGAAACCGGCCGCAATCTGCGCGATAACACGCGAGATAAAGATAACGAAGGTGTTTACGATCCCCTGAATCAACGTCATGGTGACCATATCACCATTTGCTACGTGGCTGATTTCGTGGGCAATAACCGCTTCTGCTTCATCACGACTCATATTCTGCAACAGCCCGGTGCTCACGGCGACCAGAGACGCATCGCGACGTGCGCCAGTTGCAAAAGCGTTAATATCTGGCGCATGGTAGATAGCCACCTGCGGCATAGCGATTCCCACCTGCTGTGCCTGCTGTGCGACAGTATTCATTAACCAGCGTTCGGTTTCGTTACGCGGTTGCTCAATAACTTCTCCACCCACCGATTTTAGCGCCATCCATTTCGACATCAGCAGCGAAACAACAGAACCGCCAAAACCAAACAACAGCGCCATGATCAGCAGCCCGGTCATGCTGCTTGACTGAATTCCCGTCAGACTTAGCACCAGCCCGAATACCACCATCACTGCCAGGTTGGTCAGCAGGAAAAGCGCGATTCGCATCATAATTTTCTTTTAACCTCAATTTAACAAAACGCACTATGCGATTACCCACATGGTATGGGTAGAACACCAATTTTCAACTATCAGGGGCGGCTAAGTCACCAGAAAGACACAACTTTACATTTTGTAGCATCTTGCTGACGCCCGGAAGAGAGGTTGACATTTTGTTGAGATTAAGCAAAAAACATCCGGATCATGGTGCGAGCGAAACGCGCGATGCCGTTCACAGGCCACAGATCTACATGGGGAAAAATGCGCTATTTCGCCAAAGCACGGCAAGAAAAAGGATAATTACCCAGGCGAATAAACCGGCGTAAAATCCCGGAGAGCGACTGAACTGACCGACATTGTGCCCACAGGACGCGCAGCAGTGAGTGAAATGAAAACGGGCACAATCACTTGTGCCCGTTGTATGCTTATTTACCGGCTGGCGGTTCCTTTTCCAGATGAGCCAGGTCAAGCGCAATATCAACCGTTTCATCGAGATACGGATCCGGCTCCTGGTAATCCTTCGGTAAATCTTCCAGTTTCTTCAGTAACGGTTTGCCTTCCCGTTTCAAGCGATCGTTAATGCGCGCCAGACGAATCGCATCATCTTCCTCATTCTCCTTTTCACGCTTCGCGTAGTTCAGAGAAACGATGTTGCGGTTGTCTTTCATCGCGTTATAGCGCGCAATATCCTTGATGATGTACTGGAACTCTGGATCTTTCGCGATACGCTGATCGTGGAGCCTCCGCAGTTCCGGCTCAAACGGCGTCAGATCGCCATATTTCACATAGCTTGCGGCGTTGACGCTATCCCACGGCAGCGCGTTATCTTCATACTTCTCGCCGGTTTCGCGTTCTTCGGTACCGGTCGGCATCATAATATCCGGCGTGACGCCCTTACGCTGCGTACTGCCGCCATTGATACGATAGAATTTCTGAATGGTGTACTGTACAGAGCCCAGAGCCGGCCAGTCCGGACGCAGCATCTGATCGTAAATTCGGTTCAGAGAACGATACTGCTGGACGGTCCCCTTGCCGAAGGTCGGCTCACCGACGATCAGCGCGCGACCGTAGTCCTGCATCGCTGCGGCGAAAATTTCAGACGCCGAGGCGCTGAAGCGGTCAACCAGCACAACCAGCGGACCTTTGTAATACACCACACCGTCTGTATCGCTGTCTTCGCGTACCTTACCGTTGTTATCGCGTACCTGAACAATCGGACCGGATGGAATAAACAGGCCGGAAAGCGAAACCGCTTCGGTCAGCGCGCCACCGCCGTTACTGCGCAGGTCGATAACAATGCTGCTGACGTTCTGTTTCTCCAGCTTCTGCAGTTGCACCTTCACGTCATCCGTCAGGCCGACATAGAACCCCGGGATATCCAGCACGCCAACTTTTTCCTTGCCGACGGTTTTGACTGACATTTTCACCGCACGGTCTTCAAGGCGAATACGTTCGCGCGTCAAAGTGATAATACGCGTTTTCGCGCCTTTACCGGCAGGCAGAATTTCCAGACGGACCTTGCTTCCCTTCGGCCCCTTAATCAACGCGACGACATCATCAAGACGCCAGCCAATCACGTCAACGATGCTTTTACCCGGCTGTCCAACGCCAACAATGCGGTCCCCCACACTGAGCGCTTTGCTTTTCGCCGCAGGACCTCCAGCAACCAGAGAGTTGATCACCGTGTAGTCATCATCCATCTGCAACACTGCGCCGATACCTTCCAGAGACAGGCTCATTTCCGTGTTGAACTGCTCGGTATTACGCGGTGAAAGGTAGTTAGTGTGCGGATCGATCTCGCGGGCAAAAGCGGTCATTGCCAGCGAAAAAACGTCTTCGCTGTTGGTTTGCGCCAGACGACGAATGGCAAATTTGTAGCGACGGGTTAAGGTTTCACGAATCTCTTTATCGTTTTTGCCCGCCAGCTTCAGGCTAAGCTGGTCAAACTTCACTTTCGCATCCCACAGCGCGTTCAACTCAGCCTCGTTTTTCGGCCAGGGCGCCTTGCTGCGATCAAGATTGAAGGTGTCATTGCCGGTGAAGTCCATCGGACGCTCCAGCACCTTCAGCGCATACTGATAGCGCTCGAAACGCCGCTTCTGCGCCAGGTTATACAGATCGTAAAAGACATCCAGCTTGCCGCTGCGCAGTTCATCACCGATTTGGTCCTTCCTGGTGGCGAACTGCGCGACATCGCTGGCTAACAGCACATTGTGACTGTAATCAAGCAGATTCAGATAACGATCGAAAATTTTCGCCGAAAAGGCATTATCGAGATCAAACTGGCGGTAGTGAGAACGGGTAAAGCGCGATGTCACGCGCTCGCTCACCGTCGCATGCTGCGGCTCTTCTTTCAGCAAGGGGATTTGATCAATCCGGGTGATATCATCTATGGCGAACGCATGGCCTGCTATAACCAGCAGGCCCGCCAACGCGGTGAGCTTAAAGAATTTGTTCATGCCTGCCCCGGCCTCCGTTTCAGAACACCAGGTGTTCTGCGCGTACAATCATTGACATACCAGAAGTCAGCTGTACACGAACGCCATCTTTGGTGATTTCCAGGACGGTGGCGTCCATTGCATTATTACCGGCTTTCACCTTCAGCGCCTGACCTACGGTCAATACTGACACATCTGATACAGGGGTATGACGCTCTTCACGGGGTGCCCTGGCCACCGCCGGGCGCGGTTTACGCGATTGTTCAGCGCCTTCTTTGCGACGCATCTGAGGACGCGGTTTGCGTTGACGGCGAGCGCCCTCTTCCGACTGACCTGCGGCGGCGGCGGCTTCACGTTTTTTCGCCTGCTGGGCCTCACGCTGCGCCTGAACGCGGGCTTTTGCTTCTTCCAGTTGCTGGCGGGCATGAGCGACATGCTGCTCTTCCAGTTCGCCGCAAGGATTGCCGTCGAGATCGACGCGGACAGCGCCGGGTTTAACGCCGTAGAGATAACGCCAGCTCGAAGTATAGAGACGCAAAGCAGCGCGAAGTTGGGTTTTACTGAGATTCATCTCTCCGCCAACACGTTCGACGAGATCCTGAAAAATACCGACTTTCAGGGGGCGCGCTTCCCCTTCAGCGCTAAAACACTGAGGAAAACGTTCGGCCAGAAACGCAATGACTTCTTTACTGCTATTCAACTTAGGTTGATTTTCCATGAAATTTCCTGATTACAACGGACGTCGCCAACAAGCCGCAGGCATGAACAGGCGTCATTATAATGACGCCATCGCTAAATGCTACGTTATCCGTTGATTATCCTGCGGCGTGGGTAAATATTTTTTGATAATCAGTCGCAGAAATGCATTTTTCAAGCTGCGCAACCAGTTCGGTAAGCCCCTGTTCATCTTCAGCGGTGAAACGAGAGTAGTCCGTACTATCAATGTCCAGGACGCCGATCACCTGATTATGCACCCGCAGCGGAAAGACGATCTCAGAATTACTGGCGGCATCACAGGCAATGTGTCCGTCAAACGCGTGCACGTCCGCTACGCGCTGCACGCGATTCTGTGCAACCGCAGTACCGCAGACACCGCGGCCAACCGGAATACGCACGCAGGCCAGCTTGCCCTGGAACGGGCCAAGAACCAGCGTATTGCCTTCCAGCAGATAGAAACCCGCCCAGTTCACATTAGCCAGCCGCTCAAACAGCAGCGCGCTGGTATTGGCCATCATCGCCAAAAAACTGCTTTCACCTGCCATTAACGCCTGAAAATCGCGGTTCAGATCCGCGTAAAATTCTGATTTGTTCATTATTTATTCGCTTAGTTGCCTTACTACCTGACACGTACACTCTAATAAAATAAGCTTTAAATGCGTTCATGCTCAAGATGAATTCATTCCTGGGTTAAGATAGAGAGATACACTCATTCACGCACGTTATAAATGCCACTAAAAATATCCCGGATTACGCCAGCGAAAAAGATCGTCGTCCACGCGGTAAGCGAGCCCATTCTGCACGCCCATTACCAGCGCTGCGCGCAGTGCGATCTGCTCTTCCACTTACCGGTCCTTAAAAGGAATCAAAGCGCATGGTGCCCTCGCTGCAACGCTAAAATCCGTGATGGTCGTGACTGGTCGCTCTCTCGGCTGGGTAGCATGGCTATCACCATGCTACTGCTAATGCCTTTTGCCTGGACCGAGCCGCTTCTCCATTTGCACCTGCTTGGTGTCCGTATTGACGCTAACGTACTTCAGGGGATCTGGCAAATGACCAGCCAGGGCGATCCGCTGACGGCGGCGATGGTGCTGTTTTGCGCTATCGTCGCGCCGGTTCTGCTGGTCGTCTCCATCGCTTATCTGTGGCTAGGTAACGTGCTGGGAATGAATCTGCGCCCGGTTTTGCTGATGCTGGAGCGGCTCAAAGAGTGGGTCATGTTAGACATTTATCTGGTCGGCATCGGCGTCGCCGCCATCAAGGTGCAGGATTATGCGTTCCTGCAACCGGGAATCGGGCTTATCGCGTTTATCTCCCTGACGTTGCTCAGTATCCTGACGCTCATTCATCTGAATGTCGAGGAGCTATGGACGCGTTTTTACCCCACTCGCCCGGCGCAGCAGCCGGATAGTCGCTTACAAGTTTGCCCTGGCTGCCATTATACCGGCCATCGCGATAACCGTGGCCGCTGCCGCCGCTGCCATACGCCTCTGCACCACAGGAAACCACAGAGCCTGCAAAAGAGTTGGGCGGCGCTGCTTGCCTCGATGGTTTTTTTGATTCCGGCGAACCTGCTGCCGATATCGATTATCTACATCAACGGTACCCGCCAGGATGACACTATCATTTCCGGCATTATGTCGCTGGCGAACAACAACATCGCCATCGCTGGCGTGGTTTTTATTGCCAGTATTCTGGTGCCGTTCACTAAAGTTATTGTGTTATTTACGCTACTGCTCAGCATACAATTTAAATGCGAACAGGGGCTACGTACCCGCATCCGGCTATTGCGGCTGATTACCTGGATTGGTCGCTGGTCAATGCTGGATCTTTTTGTCATTGCATTAACCATGTCGCTAATCAATCGCGATCAGCTCCTCGCGTTTACGATGGGGCCCGCCGCGGTCTATTTTGGCGCCGCAGTGATATTAACTATCCTCGCTGTAGAATGGCTGGACAGCCGCTTACTTTGGGACGCACATGAGTCAGGAAACGCCCGCTTCGACGACTGAAGCCAAAATCAAAACTAAACGCCGCATCTCGCCATTCTGGTTACTGCCGGTCATTGCGCTCCTGATTGCCGGTTGGCTCATCTGGACCAGCTACCAAAATCACGGCACGACGATCACCATCGACTTCCAGTCAGCTAATGGTATCGTGCCGGGGCGCACGCCCATCCGCTACCAGGGGGTGGAAGTCGGCACGGTAGAGAATATCTCTCTGAGCAGAGATCTGAGCAAGATCGAAGTTTCAGCCAGCATCAAAGGGGATATGAAAGATGCATTGCGCAAGGATACACAATTCTGGCTGGTGACGCCGAAAGCCTCTCTTGCCGGCGTCTCAGGCCTTGATGCGCTGGTCGGCGGGAACTATATCGGCATGATGCCCGGCCAGGGCGATCCGGAAGATCACTTTGTCGCCCTCGATACTCAGCCGCAATACCACATTAATAACGGCGAGCTGATGATTCACCTCAAGTCGGCGGATTTAGGCGCGTTAACCAGCGGCTCACTGGTCTATTTCCGCAAGATTCCCGTCGGCCGGGTTTATGACTTCGCCATTAATCCCAACAATCAGGGCGTGACGATTGATGTTCTGATTGAACGTCGGTTCACCAATCTGGTGAAAAAAGACAGCCGTTTCTGGAACGTTTCCGGGGTTAAGGCAGACATCAGCTTAAGCGGCGCGAAAGTCCAGTTGGAAAGTCTTTCCGCGCTGGTTAACGGCGCTATTGCCTTTGATTCACCGAATAATTCGCCACAGGCCCAACAAAATAGCGACTACCGGCTATATGACGATCTGGCCCACAGCCAGCGCGGCGTCGTAATTAAACTGGAACTTACCGATGGCGCGGGACTCAAAGCGGGCTCCACGCCGCTGATGTATCAGGGCCTGGAGGTTGGTCTGCTTAGCAAGCTGAATCTGAATGCCGACGGGAAAGTGACCGGTGAAATGACTGTCGACCCGAGCGTCGTCGGACTGCTGCGTGAGAAGACATTGATTCAGATGAAAAAACCGAAAATTTCTCTGGAGAATCCTGATATCAGCGCGCTGTTGACCGGAGCGACCTTCGAACTGATTCCCGGTGAAGGCGAGCCGCGCGACCACTTTGTGGTTCTGCCGGCCGATAAATCGCTGCTCGAAGAGCCGAATGTCGCGACGGTGACGCTGAACGCGTCGGAAAGCTATGGTATCAATGTCGGACAGCCGTTGATCCTGCACGGCGTGCAAATCGGTCAGGTGCTGGAACGCGAACTGCACGCCGATGGCGTAACCTTCCAGGTGGCCGTGATGCCGGAATATCGTTCTCTGATTCATGGCGACAGCAAATTCGTGGTCAACAGCCGTATTGATGTCAAAGTTGGCCTCGACGGCGTACAGCTCCTTGGCGCCAGCGCCAGCGAGTGGCTCAACGGCGGCATTCGCATTATTCCGGGCAGTAAAGGGGAGATGCAACGCCACTATCCGCTGTACGCTAATCAGGAAAAAGCGCAGGAAAACAGCCTGAGCGACGTGCCCACCACCACCCTCAGCCTCTCCGCAGAGACGCTGCCGGACATACAGGCAGGCTCCGTGGTGCTGTATCGTAAATTTGCGGTAGGCGAAATCATCAGCGTCCGTCCACGGAAAAACGCCTTTGAGATCGATATCCATATCCAGCCGGAATACCGTCATTTGCTGACCAGCAACAGCGTATTCTGGGCCGAAGGCGGCGCCAAAGTTCAGCTTAACGGCAGCGGTCTGACGGTCCAGGCCTCCCCGCTTTCCCGCGCGCTGAAAGGGGCAATCAGTTTTGATAACCTCAGCGGCGCCAGTTCCGGCGCGCGTATCGATAATAAACGCATTCTGTATGCATCGGAAACCGCCGCCCGTGCGGTCGGCGGACAAATCACCCTGCATGCGTTCGACGCCGGAAAAATGAAGGAAGGTATGCCGATTCGCTATCTGGGGATTGATATCGGCCAGATCCAATCATTGAATTTAATTACCGCCAAAAACGAAGTACAGGCGAAGGCCGTTCTGTACCCGGAATACGTTAATACGTTTGCCCGCGCAGGGACCCGTTTCTCCGTGATTACGCCGCAAATTTCCGCAGCCGGTGTCGAGAATCTCGATACCCTGTTCCAGGCCTATATCAACGTCGAACCCGGCCGTGGCGCACCGAGTCGTGATTTCGAAATTCAGGAAACCACGATTAGCGATTCACGTTATATCGACGGTCTGAGCATTATCGTGGAAGCCCCGGAAGCGGGTTCACTGGGTATCGGTACGCCGGTGCTATTCCGTGGGCTTGAAGTCGGGACGGTGACCGGTCTGACGCTTGGCTCAATGTCGGATCGGGTGATGGTGAAACTGCGCATCAGTAAACGTTATCAGTATCTGGTACGCAACAACTCCGTATTCTGGCTGGCTTCCGGCTATAGCCTCGATTTTGGCCTGATTGGCGGAGTGGTAAAAACCGGAACCTTTAATCAGTTTATTCGCGGCGGTATCGCTTTTGCGACGCCGCCGGGTACGCCGCTGGCGCCGAAAGCACAGGATGGCAAACATTTCCTGCTGCTGGAGAGTGAACCAAAAGAGTGGCGCGAATGGGGTACCGCTCTGCCACGTTAACACCAAAGGCTCCGGTGTCCGATGCCGGAGCCTTTATGGTAAACTGCGTCCCCTTATTTTGTTGTGGTGCGCACCTCGTGGCTCAAAACCCTGTCTATCTCCCTGAAGAATTCCTCGCTCAAATGCGTGCGGCGATGCCAGCGCATCTCTCTTTCGCTGACTTTATCGACGCCTGCCAGCGTCCGCTGCGCCGAAGCATTCGTGTCAATACGCTGAAAATCACCGTCGCTGACTTTTTGCAACGGGTTGCCCCCTACGGCTGGCAACTGACGCCAGTGCCCTGGTGCGAAGAAGGTTTCTGGATCGAACGCGAAGACACTGACGCCGTGCCGCTTGGCAGTACGGCGGAACATCTCAGCGGGCTGTTTTATATTCAGGAAGCCAGCTCCATGCTGCCGGTCGCCGCGCTGTTTGCGGACAATGAAATGCCGCAGCGAGTAATGGACGTCGCCGCCGCGCCGGGGTCCAAAACGACGCAAATTGCCGCACGGATGAACAATGAAGGCGGGATTCTGGCGAATGAATATTCCGCCAGTCGGGTCAAAGTGCTGCATGCCAATATCAGCCGCTGCGGTATCGGCAACGTGGCGCTAACGCATTTTGATGGCCGGGTATTCGGCGCCGCGCTGCCGGAGTGTTTTGACGCTATTCTGCTCGATGCGCCCTGCTCCGGCGAAGGCGTGGTGCGTAAAGATCCCGATGCGCTGAAAAACTGGTCGCCGGAAAGCAACGAGGAAATCGCGCGGACCCAGCGTGAGCTGATCGATAGCGCATTCCACGCGCTTCGCCCGGGCGGCACGCTGGTCTACTCCACCTGTACCCTGAACCGGCAGGAAAACGAAGATGTGGTCAACGGACTATTAGCCCGCTTCCCGCAGGCCGCGGAAGTGTTGCCGCTCGGTTCGCTGTTCCCGCAGGCTAACGAGGCGCTGACCGAAGAGGGATTCCTGCACGTCTTCCCGCAGATTTTTGACTGCGAAGGCTTCTTTGTCGCCCGACTGCGTAAAACCGCCGCCATCGAACCACTCCCCACGCCCGGCTATAAGGTTGGCAAATTTCCGTTCACCCCGCTGAAAAATCGTGAATCTGCCGCCGTTACCGCCGCTGCCGCCGCTATTGGCCTGCGGTGGGACGCCAGCCATACACTCTGGCAGCGTGATAAAGAAATCTGGCTGTTTCCCCGGGCGCTCGACGCATTATTTGGTAAAGTTCGTTTCTCCCGTATCGGGATTCGTCTTGCCGAAACGCACAATAAAGGCTACCGCTGGCAACATGAAGCGATTATTGCCTTTGCCGCGCCAGCTGCGCCTTTTGAACTGACCCAGGCCGAGGCGGAAGAGTGGTATCGCGGTCGCGACATCTACCCTGAAACGCTCCCGCTGCAGGACGATGTCATTGTCACTTTTCAGGGCGCGCCGCTGGGACTGGCGAAAAAAGTGGGATCGCGTTTAAAAAATAGCTATCCCCGCGAACTGGTCCGCGACGGGAAGCTGTTTAGCGGCAAGTCGTGATGCGGCGCATAAAAACCGCATTTTTTCACTGGCGGTTTTCGCACGTTTGTCTACGCTGAAAAGTGTCGGCCCTTGACTGGTCGTACCACAATTCAGCAGATAAACGGGGTTAATTTATGACTAAAACCAGCGTACGTATCGGCGCGTTTGAAATCGATGACGCCGAACTGCATGGCGAACAGCAGGGAGAGCGAACGTTAAGCATTCCCTGTAAATCCGATCCGGATTTATGCATGCAGCTTGATGCATGGGACGCAGACACCAGCATACCCGCCATACTTGATGGCGAACATTCCGTCCTCTACCGTAAGCACTATGACCGCCAGTCCGACGCCTGGGTCATGCGCCTTGCCTGACCCAATGAACCCGTCGCTTCAGACGGGTTATTTGTTCCCCCTTAACCTGACATCTCCTACACTTATTCATATGTTTTCTCAGAGATGAGGGCAGAATGTTTGCCTTAGTGCTGTTTATTTGCTACCTGGATGGCGGCTGCGAAGACATCGTCGTGGATGTTTACGATAACGAACGGCAGTGTATCAACGCGATGAACGATCAGCGGATACGCCACGGCGGCTGCTTTCCTGTAGAAGATTTTATTGATCGTTTCTGGCTTCCCGCCCGCGAATACAGCGACTTTTAACCTGCCTGCTGTAGCGCCACCAGGGTTAGCGCCCCGCCAAACACCACCCCGGTGTCAATATAGTGCTGGTTATCATAGTCATAGCGCCGTTTAAGCGGCGTATGACCGAACCAGAAATGGTCCGCGCCGGTCATCGCGTGGTGACGCCCGGCCAGATGGTTGTTAAGGCGTTGCCGATTCCACAATACCTGCAGCTCATCCACCGGCTGCTGCCAGCAATACACCGCTGCCGGATAATCAGCATGGGCAATCACATGCACCTGCTCGCCGCTGTGAAGTTCAATAATCAGCGGCAGACGGCGGCAACGGCCAATCATCTCCGCGAGCCGCCGCCGCTGGTTCGGCGAACTTTGCCTGTACCAGTTTCCGCCGTTCATCTCCCAGAGCATCATGTCGCTGCTCGCCAGCGCCTCCAGCGCCATCTGCTCATGGTTTCCGCGCACCGCGTAAAACCAGCGGCAGCCCAGTAAATTCAGACACTGCGCACTTTGCGGCCCGCGATCGATCAGATCGCCTACCGAGAGAAGCAGATCCTGGTAAGGGTTAAACTTTCGCTCACGCAGCGCAGCAACAAGCGGCGTAAAGCAGCCATGCAGATCGCCGACCAGCCAGATATTACGCCACGCGGAACCGTCAATGCGCTGATACATATTTCATCCTCCTGGCATAATGACGGGGAAATTACTCCACTTCCCGCCGATAATCTTTACACCTCAATCAATTTTAAACGAAAACAAAATATAGTTCGCCAGGACATTAAGCTCATCACGCTATATCCATAGAATACAGGCCAGATAACAACGAGGTATTCACCGTGACGGATAACAGCCTGCATTCAGCTAATGTCGTTGAACGACATCAAAATCTTATTGCCGACCTGGTAATGGGCCGACTGACTCCCGCGCCGATCTGGCTCAAACGTCATTACCGGCTTAAGTTTTTGCTGCGCACGGCTTTATTTTATGCGCCAACGCGCGATATGCTGGATAATTTGTCAGCGCGCGCGGACTTCAACCAGCTCCTCTCCGCCCAGGGAACCTTGCCGGGAAAAGTCCATCGCCAGTATTTGATTCGCGGATTCAGCGCTCGCCAGCGTGCGCAGGCAATTATTAGCCACTATCAGTTTATCGATTCACTCCCCGGTTCACGTCTTGCCTGCGCGATGACCGCGGCAAAAGAGATGCCGCTGCTTATACTCACAGGCAAAGATGATCACCGGTTTACCCTCTCCGCCTCCTCGGCGGGAAAAGCGGAGCGCGAGGGAGAGACGACCCTGTGGCTGCACGATAGCGATCAAACCCTGCTCGCCAGCGCCACCTTCAGCGTTATCCGCCAGCAGGCGCAATGGCAATTGATCATCGGCGGTCTACAGGGCCCGCGCAGTCATATCCCCCATGAGGTCATTAAACGGGCGACTCGCGCCTGCTATGGTCTGTTTCCGAAACGTTTACTGCTGGAATTCATCTGGCTGCTGGCCGCGCATTGCAACATTCAGCGCATTTACGGGGTGAGCGATAACGGTCACGTTTTCCGTGCGCTACGCTACAGGCTGAGCAAAGGACGCCACTTTCACGCCAGCTACGATGAGTTCTGGCAATCTATTGAGGGTATTGCGGATGGGGATCTGTGCTGGCGTTTACCGCTCCGGCTGGAAAGAAAGAAACTGGAAAATATTGCCAGTAAAAAACGCGCCGAATATCGCCGTCGCTTCCAGTTGCTGGACGATATGGCTTCCCGGATGACGAGGCTCATGGATTAACATGACACGCCAGCGCGCCCCCGCCATCCTTAACAGTGCCTGTTCCACAGGATAAATGCCGTTTGGTGTCGCGGCGTTTGCATCCGTTACGAGGTTTTCGTTACTATCATGACTTCATTGCACGCTTCCCGAGCACCTATTGCCGTTATGAGCAAAACAGAAATCCTCCTTCTGGCTATCCTGTTGACTATTTTAGCCTCTGCGCTCTGGTTTATTCTTAGCAATGAAATCTGGATCCTGGTGAGTTATCTCGAAAGCTGGCTATATCCGACTTTTGTGGTGCCAGAATAAAGGCCCTGTGGCAATTTGTATGCCCGCCGTATCCTGCCGTACCGTTCGGGTAATAAACACCCTGATGAAATAACCGCATGAAGTGTTAACGCATTTTCCTGTCCGCTGTTTTATTTGTCATACAAATGTGTATACTGAGCGACTTCCGATGTTGGCCCATAAACTTCACCTGCACTATGGGCCTGATTACGTGCAGGTGTTTTCTTTTCTTCTTAACTCTTTTTAGTCAGTTTTTTGTTGCAATGCTGTCCAGGGTCCACTTACAAATTCTCACCTTGCCTCTCCCCGCCGGTAAAACAAAAACCAACATGAGAAATCACGCCTTTTCGCAGCAAAACTGCGCGTTAATCCGCCAAATCGAAGACCATTAACAAACCACCGAAGGATGGTCTGCTCTCAAGAATTCCCCATGCTCACAGAATATCCGCACTCTCACGGCGCGGAGCAGAGTATGGTCAGACCGAATACGGATATTCGGGTAATATTGCTCAGTTCCAGAAAAGCATTAAAAACATACAGATAAAAAGAGACCGAACACGATTCCTGTATTCGGTCCAGGGAAATGGCTCTTGGGAGAGAGCCGTGCGCTAAAAGTTGGCATTAATGCAGGCTAAGTCGCCTTGCCTTATAAGCGTAGTTTACCGCGTCAGGTTTTCCAGTCCGCGACAAAAGTGGACGAATAATTCCTGACATATGCGCCAGGAGCAACAAAAAAACCGCCCCTCCCGAACAGGGATAATGGCGGTTTTTTGACTGCGAAGACTGCGAATATAGCCAGATGCAAATATCGATCAACAGAGTTTCTGCGCACGCGCAATAAATGGCGTGAGAGGCATTTTGTGTCCTGGTCGCTGCGGATCGTCAATCTGGATCACCGAAATCGGCTGCGCGTTGATCGTGCCCGCTTTCATCTGCTGCTCGGCCACTTCATTCAGCGGATACTGCACCAAAGTGCTGGGGTTAATCGCGAATAGCGCATTGCCCGGACGGCAGGTCAGCATCACCTCTTCCCGATTAAACGCCCAGTTCTCCTTACCCACTTCAAAGCGGCTCACGGTAATCACCTGCGGCGCGGCCAGCGCGGCGCCAGAACTTGCCAGTAACAACATTGTCAGAACGATTTTTTTCATGATTTAACCCGTTAATTCAGTAAGGCTCCCAGGTGGCAAACAGGCTGACGGCAAACAGCGCCAGCGCGCCCAGCGCGATTTCTATCTGCGTTGTACGCACAATGAGCCGCTGCGCCCGCGTTCCGTTTACCGACAAGCGGGGCACCAGAACATACCGGTTCACCAGCGCAATTGCCACCATTGCCGCCACCAGAACACATTTGAACAACAGCATTCGTCCCCAGGGCGACGCGCTGATAAGCCCGCCCTGAATAAACAACGCATTCACCATCCCGCTGACGATGGTACCGGCGACCGCCAGATGCCCATAGCGAGAAAAGCGCATCATGGTCGAAATGGCTAACTGCCGCCAGCGGCCATGTGCCAGGCGCAGACAGTAGAGAAACGGCAGTAAACCGCCAAACCAACTGGCGACAAAAAACAGATGCGCCGCGTGGTTTGTCCGCTGGGCGACTCCCCGGAGCCCCTCATTCATCGCCGCATGGCCGACAGCCGCCAACAACAGCAATTGCGCAGCAAGAAGTATCAGCAGCAAACGGGCCGGACGCCGGGGCTTCAGCCACACCACAACCAGCGCCACGAAAGCCAGCAAAATTTGCCACACCCACACGCCGCCGAACTGCGTCCCGGCAACCGCCTGCCAGATAGCAGGCTGCCAGACATCCTGCCAGCCATTGCCCATCAAACCGCCCTGCGCCATCAACATCAGCAACGCCGACAGAGCGTTGATCAGTAACAGATGGCGCATCAGCGGATAGAAACGCCGCATCAGCAAACGGCGAAGTGCCGAAGGCGCCCACCACGCACCATAAAGCACACAGCCAAAAGTGACCATCAGCGAGAGGAAATGGATAAAGCGCAGGCAGACATAAATGCCGCTAAGCATGAGGCTATTTCACGCGAAAGGTATAGTGTCCTTTCGTTTTGTGGCCATCCACGGAGACCACGTGCCACTCAACGGTATACTCGCCCGAGGTTAATGTCTGTTCGACAGGCACCGTCAGTTGGGCTTTATTACTGTCGCTGCGGCGCAGTTTGCCAAGGGCGATGGACTTATGCTGCGGCCCGCTAAGGGTAACTCCGCTAAACTGTGTTTCGATCCCTTCTGAAAAGTTCAGCGTCAGCGCCTGCGGTGACGCCTCCACAACGGCCCCGGCCGCCGGAAGCGGTTGTTGCAGATGGGCATGAGCCAGTGCGCCAGCAGCGGTCAGGCCGCCGGCGAGAAATACGGACAGACGCAGCATGCGTCCAGCGATGGTTGGCATAGTCAACATTCCTTTTTGTTATGTATGTAGCACAGAGAATAACCCTGTATAATGATGCAGTCGAGCTAAGCGTATGAGACTTGCCTTTTTGCCGCGTGCTGAGTACTTTTTGCGGCATTATCAGAGGAGAAACCAATGGAAAAGAATCTGGCGAAGATTTCCCAGCATGAGATGGACAAAGTCAATGTCGATCTCGCCGCGGCAGGCGTCGCGTTTAAAGAACGCTACAATATGCCGGTGGTCGCCGATCTCGTCGAAAGAGAGCAGCCCGAAAATCTGCGCGACTGGTTTCGCGAACGTCTGACCGCTCATCGTCTGGCTTCGGTTTCGCTCTCTCGCCTGCCCTATGAACCGAAACAGAAATAATTCCCGTCACTTGCTGGTATCCCGGTTGGCAAGCCCCGCACATTCCATTACGCTGGTTCCTTTGGCCTGGAGCGAGCCATGCTACGCGTAATTGATACAGAAACCTGCGGATTGCAGGGAGGCATCGTTGAAATCGCCTCGGTAGATATTGTCGACGGGCAAATCACCAACCCCATGAGCCACCTGGTTCGCCCCGACCGCCCCATCACCCCGCAGGCAATGGCAATCCATCGTATAACTGAAGAGATGGTCGCGGATAAGCCGTGGATCGAAGAGATTGTGCCGTTATACAGGGGGAGTCAGTGGTATGTCGCGCATAACGCCAGCTTTGACCGCCGGGTATTACCGGAAATGCAGGGCGAGTGGATTTGCACGATGAAGCTGGCCCGCCGCCTGTGGCCAGGAATTAAGTACAGCAACATGGGGTTGTATAAATCGCGCAAGCTCAGCGTCGCCACCCCGCCAGGTCTGCACCACCACCGGGCGCTGTATGACTGCTATATTACCGCCGCTCTGCTGCTTGATATTATCAAAACGTCCGGCTGGTCACCGGACGAGATGGCGGCCATAACCGGCCGCCCGACGCTGCTCTCTACCTTTACCTTCGGTAAGTATCGCGGTAAGCCTGTCTCAGAAGTGGCGGAAAACGATCCCGGCTATTTACGCTGGTTATTCAATAACCTGGATCGAATGAGCCCCGAACTGCGCCTGACGCTTAAGCACTACCTCGGTGAGTAACCCGCCTTATACTTCCGCCATGCCTGGCAGTGTTCCCTGCGCCAGGCCAATGAGAAACGCAAACTCCAGCGCCACGCCTTCGTAACTTTTGAAACGCCCGGATTTACCGCCGTGTCCGGAATCCATATCCGTACACAGCAGCAGCAGATTGTCATCGGTTTTCAGCTCGCGCAATTTTGCCACCCATTTTGCCGGCTCCCAGTATTGAACCTGCGAGTCATGCAAGCCCGTGGTAACCAGCAGATGCGGATACGCCTGCGCCAGGATGCCGTCATAAGGGCTGTAGCTTTTTATATAGCGGTAATACACTTGATCCTGCGGATTACCCCACTCTTCAAACTCACCGGTCGTCAGTGGGATCGACTCATCAAGCATCGTTGTCAACACATCCACAAAGGGAACCTGAGCTACCACGCCATGAAACAGTTCCGGTCGCTGGTTAATCGCCACGCCCATCAACATGCCCCCCGCGCTGCCTCCCATCCCATAGCACAGACGCGGGTCGCCGTAGCCCTGCGCCAGCAGCGCATCGCAGACATCAAGGTAATCGTTGAAGGTATTTTTCTTACACAGAAATTTGCCGTCTTCATACCACTGCTGGCCCAGTTCGCCGCCGCCGCGAATATGGGCGATAGCAAACACAAAACCGCGATCGAGCAAACTTAGCCGACTGGTGCTGAAATCCGCATCCATACTGGCGCCGTAGGAACCATAGCCGTACACCAGCAGCGGACTGCCGCCTTTTCGGAAATGATCATGGCGATAAACCAACGATACCGGAACTTCAACGCCATCGCGGGCAGTGATCCACAGATGCTCGCTGCGATAATGGCTGGCCTCAAACCCTTTCACTTCCTGTTGTTTCAGCACTCGCCGCTCGCCGGTGTTCATATCCAGTTCAAACAGCGTATCCGGCGTCGTCATCGAAGAATATCCGTAGCGCAAACGGGAGGTTTCCGGCTCAGGGTTATAGGCAAGCCAGGTCACATAGGCCGGATCATCAAAAGCAATGCCCTGAGACGCGCTCGTTTTGCGGTTAATCTGTCGCAAGCTGGTAAGTCCACGCTGGCGCTCCTCAACGACCAGCCAGTCGGTAAACAGGGTAAAACCTTCAAGCATCACCTCAGGACGGGGAGGAATTAACGTCTCCCACTGTTGTTCATCGCGCAGCGTACTACGATAAAGGCCGAAGTTTTTACCTTCGCGATTCGATCGCAGATAAAAGGTATGCTGATAGTGATCGAGACTATATTCATGATCTTTACGTCGCGGCAGAAAGCAGATCGGCTCGGCGTCGGCCATTTCAGCATTCAGCAGCAGCACTTCGCTGGTCGTCGCGCTGGCCAGATAAATCACCACAAACTGCTGAGAGGTGGTTTTGTGAACGCTGACATAAAACGTATCGTCCTGTTCTTCATATACCAGAACATCTGAACTGGCAGCCGTTCCGAGGCGATGACGCCAGACCTGATACGGCAGCAGCGTGGTCGGGTGTTTGCGCACATACCACAACGTTTGCGAATCATTACTCCACGCAAAATCAGGGGAGACGTTTTCCAGCACCTCCTGATATTCATCACCGTTGTATAAAGGGTAAAAACGCAGACTATATTGCCGCCGGGAGAGATAATCTTCCGCCACGGCCATGATATTATTGTCGGGTGAAACCCCCAGACCACCCAGTGTGTAAAATTCGCTGCCCGCCGCACGCTGATTGCCGTCCAGCAACACATCCCATTGATCCCACTCTTCTTTCAGCACCGACTGGCGTTGATAAATCGCATACTCGCATCCTGGTTCATACACCTGACGGTAACGATAGCCATTTTTGCTGTAGGGCGCCGACACTTCGCGCTGCGGTATTCGGTCAATAATCTCCTTAAGTACCCTGTTCTGCAGGCTACTTTGCGAGGACATCACTTTTTTACCGTATTCATTTTCCTGCTTCAGATAATCAAGCACATCCGGCTGCGAGCGTTGATCATCACGCAGCCAGTAATAATTATCGATTCGGGTATCGCCATGTAAGGTCATGGCATGGGGGATCCGTTTGGCTTTTGGCGGCATCTACTTAGTCTTCTGCGGCTTATATTAGTTGCCCTTCAGCACGCAGCAAAACACGCTGAAGGATGACAGGTATAAGAGTGGCAAATGTCACCCGCGATGCAAGCAAAACCTGAGGATTTAGTCCTCTATAGCCTGTTTTTGCGCCTGAATGTCCTGCTCAATATCCTTACGGACATCCAGTGGCAGTTTAAGGGCTTCGCCGAGAGCATTCAGATAGCTGCGCTCCATAAAATGGTCAATATCAATGACCGCACAGCTGATGTAGTAAACCTCCAGCGCCTCTTGCTCGCTGTTAATGCTCTCTGCCAGCCGCCGGGGATCAAGTGGCTGAGCCAGCGCCTGGTCGATTAACACCCGTCCCTGAACATCAATATTTGCCGCGCGCAATTGCTCTTCGATACTTGCCCGCTCACGCTCGTCAATGTGTCCATCGCTTTTGGCCGCAAAGATCAGCGCCATAATCAGCCGTTCACTGCGGGCATCGAGTTCAACGGAGTCTGCTGAGTGCGTCAGCCCGGCGGGCAAAGCGGAATCATCAGGTTCCTGCGGCGAACTGGCGCGCATTTTCTGTTGGTACTTGTTCCACAGCACGGTTCCCGCTACTGCGCCACCGCCAACCAGCAGTGCGCCGGTGCCATATTTCGCCAACAGCTTGCGCGATGATTTACTGGCGACCAGCAAGCCTGCCAGCCCGCCAAGCGCCCCCGGCAGCAGCACATTTTTTCCGCTTGATTGCTCGTCAGATAAAGAAGATCGTCCCTGCTGCCCCAGCAGAGACTGCAGTTGATTTAGCCAGTTCGACATATTTTTCCTCGTTGCGCGATAAGCGATACCATCAGCCTAAACGAGGAGGTGTCAGGAAATGTATGACCAGCTAAAGATGCGCAAATCTGATACTGAAAAGCGCATAATCCTCATTATACCGCCAGAACTCCCTGTGCAAAGGGAACTCAGGCGGCTTTCACTTTACGCGGCTTCACCGGAGCTTCAGATTCAGCGACGGCTTCGCTGTTGTCGCCCTCTTCCGGTCCGGCGTGTTGCCGATCGCTGTGGTCATGGACCTCAGGCAATTTCCCCGAACGCAGAATATGATTCAGAGTCTCTTTACGCTCGGCCAGCCACATCGCCATGCTATCGCGCTGCTCTTCATCAAGGGTAAGCGGACACGCGACCAGCCAGTCGTTAAGGACTTCCGCCAGATCGAGCATTTTGTCATAAGCATCGGCCTCTTTTTTGCTGGCAAAAGACATTTTTTCCTCACCTTCGCGAATTACCACATATTTAATTTCAACCGCCATAATGCAGCCCCTTGTACACTGTATTTTTATACAGTGTAACAAATTTTGCCCCTAATCTCAATCGACGCGCATAAAGACACGCGCAAACGTTTTCGTTTATAATGCGGCGCATGTTTTTTCACTGTGGAAGAGAGTTATGACTGTATTAGGCACGGCGCTGCGCCCTGCGGCAACAAAAGTCATGTTGTTAGGTTCCGGCGAACTGGGTAAAGAAGTGGCCATCGAGTGTCAGCGTCTGGGAATTGAGACCATCGCCGTCGATCGTTACCCTGATGCCCCGGCAATGCAGGTCGCACACCGTTCACATGTCATCAATATGCTGCATGGCGAAACGTTACAGGCGCTGATCGAACAGGAAAAACCCGATTTCATCGTGCCGGAAATCGAGGCCATCGCCACCGATACGCTGGTCATCCTGGAGCAAGCAGGGCAAAAAGTCGTTCCTACCGCGCGCGCGGCGAAACTCACCATGAACCGTGAAGGGATCCGTCGCCTGGCTGCCGAAGAACTCAAGCTGCCCACTTCCGCCTACCGTTTTGCCGACAGTGAGACCGCATTTCGGGAAGCCGTTGCCGGGATCGGTTTGCCGTGCATCGTTAAGCCTGTGATGAGTTCATCAGGCAAAGGCCAAAGCTTTATTCGTTCCGAAGAGCAGTTAACCGAAGCATGGCACTACGCGCAGCAAGGTGGTCGCGCCGGCGCCGGGCGCGTGATTGTCGAAGGCGTAGTCAACTTTGATTTTGAAATCACCCTGCTGACCGTCAGCGCCGTCGATGGCGTGCATTTCTGTGCGCCAGTTGGCCACCGTCAGGAAGATGGCGATTACCGCGAATCCTGGCAGCCGCAGCAGATGAGTGCGCTGGCCTTAGAGCGCGCCCAGGAGATAGCCCGCAAAGTCGTGTTGGCGCTGGGCGGTTATGGTCTGTTTGGCGTTGAGCTGTTTGTTTGCGGCGATGAGGTCATTTTTAGCGAAGTGTCGCCGCGCCCGCACGATACCGGCATGGTCACGTTGATTTCCCAGGATCTGTCTGAGTTCGCCCTCCACGTCCGCGCCTTCCTTGGCCTGCCCGTTGGCGCCATTCGCCAGTACGGCCCGGCGGCCTCGGCGGTGATCCTGCCGCAACTGACCAGCCAGAACGTCACCTTTAGCCATATCCAGGCAGCAGTCGGTGCGGGTCTGCAACTGCGCCTGTTCGGCAAGCCGGAAATTGATGGCTCGCGTCGTTTAGGCGTGACCCTGGCGGTAGCGGACAACGTCGATGAAGCGGTTGCTCGCGCCAAAGCGGCTGCGTCTGCGGTAGTGGTCACGGGATAAATCTCCGCCGCGACAGGCCGGTAATACAGGTCAGTTGCGCAAAGGTTTTGCGGCGCAAACTGATAAAAAAAACCCGGTCACGTTAGCGCAGACCGGGCTTTGCGAGTTAACGCGCGAAGATTACTTCGCGCCTTCTACCGCTTCACGCGCCAGTTTGGTGATACGGTCGAAATCCCCCGCTTCCAGCGCGTCCGCAGGCACCAGCCAGGAGCCGCCGATGCACAGCACGCTGTTCAGCGCCAGATAATCACGGTAGTTTGCCGGAGAGATGCCGCCCGTCGGGCAGAAACGGATGTTGGCGAACGGACCGCCAATCGCCTGCAGCGCTTTCACGCCGCCGTTCGCTTCCGCCGGGAAGAATTTGAACTCTTTCAGACCATACTGCATACCCAGCATCAGTTCGGATACGGTGCTAATCCCTGGGATCAGCGGGATGGTGCCTTCGCCGGTCGCCGCTTTCAGCAGGGATTCGGTGAGCCCCGGGCTGATAGCGAACTGCGCCCCCGCCTCAGTCACCTCTTTCAGTTGTTCAACGTTGGTGACGGTACCGGCGCCAACAATCGCTTCCGGAACGTCTTTGGCAATCGCGCGGATTGCATCTATCGCACAGTCGGTACGCAGGGTCACTTCAAGAACGCGTACGCCGCCCGCAACCAGCGCTTTCGCCATCGGCACAGCGTGTTCCAGTTTTTTCACCACGATGACCGGGACAACCGGGCCGGAGGTGAGGATTGCTTCTGCAGTTGTTTTCCAGTTTTTCATCAGATTTTCTCTCGCCAGATCTACAAATCGAATCATCTTAAAAATTGATGCAGGTTGCGCCCTGTTCTGCTCCGGAGAGTTTCTCACGCAGCGCACCGAACATTTCCCGGCCGGCTCCTACACGCGAACCGCTCAGGTCAGGAATATGCGGCTGGCGCACAGCCAGCTCCGCGTCATCCACCAGCAACGTCAGTTCGCCCGTCTGGCCGTTAACGCGAATGATATCGCCATCGCGCACCTTCGCCAGCAGACCACCATCATACGCTTCAGGCGTCACATGGATTGCTGATGGAACTTTGCCTGATGCGCCGGAGAGTCGACCATCGGTCACCAGCGCAATTTTGAAACGGCGGTCCAATAATACACCAAGTGGCGGCATAAGTTTATGTAATTCTGGCATGCCATTCGCTTTTGGTCCCTGATGACGGACCACCACCACGCAATCTTTGTCCAGTAGCCCGGCTTCAAAGGCCGGCAATACATCATGCTGGCTCTCGAAAACTACCGCAGGCGCTTCAATCACCTGGTTTTCAACCGGCACGGCTGAGGTTTTCATCACCGCTCGACCAAGATTACCGCTCAGCACCTTCGTGCCGCCATGGCGAGAAAATGGTTTTTCAAAGGTGGCGATAACCTGATCGTCCAGCGGCGCTGTCGCTCCTTCGCGCCAGTCAAGCTCGCCGTTATTCAGCCACGGCTCCATGGTGTAGCGCGAAAGGCCAAAACCGGCAACGGTATTGACGTCTTCATGCAACAGGCCGCCTTTCAGCAGCTCGCGTACCAATACTGGCACGCCGCCCGCCGCCTGGAAGTGATTGATATCCGCCGGGCCATTCGGGTAGAGACGCGCCAGTAGCGGCACCACGTCAGAGAGGTCAGAGAAATCATCCCAGTTGATAATGATCCCCGCGGCCCGCGCCATGGCGACAAGGTGCATAGTATGATTGGTGGATCCGCCAGTCGCCAGCAACGCGACAATCCCGTTAACGACCACTTTTTCGTCAAACATTTTACCCAGCGGCATCCATTCGTTACCGTTGCCGGTCATGCGGGTCACCTGTCGGGCGGCGGCGGCGGTCAGCGCGTGGCGCAGCGGGGCATCGGGATGCACAAATGATGATCCTGGTAACTGCATCCCCATAAATTCAACCACCATCTGATTGGTATTGGCCGTACCATAAAAGGTACAGGTACCCGGCGCATGGTATGAGGCGGCTTCGGACTCCAGCAGCGCCATGCGATCCACCTTCCCTTCGGCGTAAAGCTGACGAATTCGCACTTTTTCTTTGTTCGCCAGACCGCTGGCCATTGGACCGGATGGAATGAAAATGGATGGCAGATGGCCAAACGACAGCGCCGCCATCGCCAGACCAGGGACAATTTTATCGCAGACCCCAAGATAGAGCGCCCCGTCAAACATATTATGCGACAGGCCAATCGCGGCGGACATGGCAATGACTTCCCGGCTCAGCAGCGACAGTTCCATGCCATCCTGCCCCTGGGTCACGCCATCGCACATCGCCGGGACGCCACCGGCTACCTGGCCGACCGCGTTCGCGGAATGCAGAGCCTGGCGAATAATTTCCGGGTAGTGCTCGTAGGGTTGATGCGCGGACAGCATATCGTTGTAAGAGGTGATAATGGCGATGTTATTGCGCAGCATGCTTTTCAACGAGGCTTTATCATCCGCCTGACAGGCGGCGAAACCGTGGGCCAGGTTGCCGCACGCCAGTTGGGCGCGATGGACGGTATCGGTTTTGGCCTGATTAATCCTGTCGAGGTAGGCCCCGCGGGTCGCGCGCGAGCGTTCAACAACACGATTTGTTACCCGTAACATTTCAGAATTCATAACGGCTCCTCAAATTTTATCTGTCCGATCACAGCGCGTTGGGAAGCTTTTTCGCTAATTAAGGCAACAGTGCTGCGGCTCAGAGGCAAAATATCTGTGAGCAGTGTAATAAAAAAAGCCCCGAGGGTGAATCCTGCGGGGCTTAAAAGATTAAAAATCATGCGACTTAGTGCGGTAGATCATGTTACCGGTAAAATAACCCCACCAGCGTCGCTTTCCGGTTATTCAAACTCATTCCACGAGCGACCGTCGCGGGTGATCATCGCCACGGAGGCGACAGGTCCCCAGGTGCCAGCCTGGTAAGGCTTCGGCGCATCGCGATCGGCCGCCCAGGCTTCAGTAATGGAGTCAACCCACTTCCACGCCTCTTCCACTTCATCACGACGGACAAACAGCGCCTGAATACCGCGCATGGTCTCCAGCAACAAACGCTCATAGGCATCCGCCAGATGCGTTTGGTTAAAGGTTTCCGAGTAGCTCAGATCCAGCTTGGTGATTTGCAGATTATGCTTGTGATCGAGGCCTGGCACCTTGTTAAGCACCTGAATATCAACCCCTTCATCCGGTTGCAGGCGAATGGTCAGCTTGTTCTGCGGCAGCTCTTGCCAGGTCTCTTTGAACAGGTTCAGTTCCGGCGTTTTGAAGTAAACCACGACTTCAGAACATTTGGTCGGCAGGCGTTTGCCGGTACGCAGGTAGAACGGCACGCCCGCCCAGCGCCAGTTATCAATATCGACGCGAATGGCCACAAACGTCTCGGTATGACTGGATTTGTTCGCCCCCTCCTCTTCGAGGTAACCCGGCACTTTTTTCCCTTGCGCAAACCCGGCGGTATACTGACCGCGCACCGTTTTCTCACGCACGTTAGCGCGATCAATACGGCGAAGGGATTTCAGCACCTTCACTTTTTCATCGCGAATGCTGTCGGCGGATAAGTCTGACGGCGGGGACATCGCAATCATGCACAGAATTTGCAGCAGGTGGTTCTGAATCATGTCACGCATCTGCCCGGCCTGATCGAAGTAGCCCCAGCGTCCTTCAATGCCAACTTCTTCCGCCACCGTAATCTCAACGTGATCGATGGTGCGACAATCCCAGTTATTGATGAACAATGAGTTGGCAAAGCGCAGCGCCAGCAGGTTCAGTACCGTCTCTTTCCCCAGGTAGTGGTCAATACGATAGACCTGGCACTCTTCAAAAAACTCTCCCACCTGATCGTTGATCTCACGAGAGCTTTCCAGCGAGGTCCCCAGCGGTTTTTCCATGACCACACGCGCCGGTTTCGCGTTCAACTTTGCTTCCCCCAGCCCTTTGCAAATCGCGCCAAAAGTACCTGGAGGCATGGCGAAATAGTTAACCGTAACGCGATTTTGCTGATCGAGCATTTTTCCCAGACGACTAAACCCTTTGGTGTCATTCACATCAAGGTTACAAAAATCCAGACGTCCACTCAGGGTCGCCCACAAACCTTCATCAATTTTTTCCTTCATGAAGGTTTCCATCGCTTCACGCACCACGCTGGTATAAGCGTCTTTGTCCCAGTCAGCACGCCCAACCCCGATAATGCGGGTGTCAGGGTGAAGCTGGCCTGCTTTTTCAAGCTGATACAGGGAAGGCAGCAATTTACGACGCGCCAGGTCACCCTTCGCGCCAAAAATGACCAGATCGCATGCCTGGGCCGTTTGCGTTACCGCCATGTCATTCTCCTTAGTTGATAGCCTGATGCTTATGCCGGGCTATATTTGTAATTTTCTTTCACTGCATCGTACTGTGTTTACGAAATTCCCGAAACCCTCAGCGCCGCTTCCCGCGGCAAAATCGCACAAGGGGGAAACTACGGCGCAGGACTTCAGGCATATGGCTAATTTTGTTTGTTGTTTCGGCTGATTCTCAGTGAGTAAAATACGACTCTGATCATGTAATGAAAAAAAACAACATATTTTAAGGTCATTCCTCACTGTTTCCGCCGACGGTGGCGTATATTCTTGCTAAAACGCCTGATGATTTCACCCATTAATGAAATCGTTTCCATTAATGAGCACCCAATTAACAATGAATATGCTGGAAAAAATCCAGTCCCGACTGGAAAACCTTAGCAAATCTGAGCGCAAAGTGGCGGAAGTCATTCTTGCGAACCCCACGCAGGCCATTCATTCAAGTATCGCGGCCCTGGCACTGGAGGCCAGCGTCAGCGAACCGACCGTCAACCGGTTTTGTCGCAGTCTGGATACCCGCGGCTTCCCCGATTTCAAACTGCACCTGGCGCAGAGCCTGGCGCACGGCACGCTCTATGTGAATCGCAATGTCGATGAAGACGACAGCGTCGAATCCTATACCGGGAAGATATTTGAGTCCGCTATGGCCAGTTTAGATCAGGTTCACCATTCTCTCGACATGACGGCGATTAATCGCGCCGTTGACCTGCTCACCCAGGCCAAGAAGATCGCTTTTTTTGGTCTGGGGTCTTCCGCCGCCGTCGCACATGATGCGATGAACAAATTTTTCCGCTTTAATGTGCCGGTCATTTACTCCGACGATATTGTCCTGCAGCGCATGAGCTGTATGAATTGTAGTGATAACGATGTGGTGGTGATTATCTCGCACACGGGCAGAACCAAAAGTCTGGTGGAGCTGGCGCAATTGGCCCGCGAAAACGATGCCATGGTCATCGCCCTTACCTCCCCCAATACGCCGCTTTGCCGTGAATCAACCCTGGCGATTACGCTGGATGTTCCGGAGGATACCGACATCTACATGCCAATGGTTTCCCGGCTGGCGCAGTTGACGGTGATCGACGTGCTGGCGACGGGCTTTACCCTGCGCCGGGGCGCAAAATTCAGAGATAACTTGAAGAGGGTCAAGGAAGCGCTTAAGGAATCGCGCTTTGATAAAGAACTCAGTGTACACAGCAATGACCAATAAAAGCAGAAACAACGCAGTATCCTATTACACCGTCGGTAATGTTCAGGTATAGCGGCTTTGCTCGCTGGCGTTACCGAATCCATGTTCACGCAACACCAAAGTTGTTTTAGTCAACGGAGTATTACATGTCCAGAAGGCTTCGCAGAACCAAAATCGTCACCACTTTAGGTCCGGCTACCGATCGCGATAACAACCTGGAAAAGGTTATCGCCGCTGGCGCTAACGTGGTACGTATGAACTTCTCTCACGGAACCGCGGAAGATCACCAGATCCGTGCGGATAAGGTCCGTGAGATTGCGGCAAAACTGGGTCGTCATGTTGCGATTCTCGGTGACCTGCAGGGACCGAAAATTCGCGTATCCACCTTCAAAGAAGGCAAAATTTTCCTCAACGTCGGCGACAAATTCCTGCTCGATGCTAACCTGGGTAAGGGTGAAGGCGATAAAGAGAGAGTGGGCATCGATTATAAAGGACTGCCGGGTGACGTGGTGCCAGGCGATATTCTGCTGCTTGACGACGGTCGCGTACAGTTGAAAGTGCTGGAAGTCCAGGGCATGAAAGTGTTCACCGAAGTTACCGTTGGCGGGCCCTTGTCCAACAATAAGGGGATCAACAAACTGGGCGGCGGTCTCTCCGCCGAAGCGCTGACGGAAAAAGATAAAGCCGACATCATCACGGCCGCAAAAATCGGCGTCGATTACCTGGCTGTTTCCTTCCCACGCTGCGGTGAAGACCTGAATTATGCCCGTCGTCTGGCCCGCGATGCAGGCTGTGATGCAAAAATTGTCGCGAAAGTCGAACGCGCGGAGGCCGTGTGCGATCAGGATGCGATGGATGATGTGATTCTGGCATCCGACGTCGTCATGGTAGCCCGGGGCGACCTCGGCGTAGAAATTGGCGACCCGGAACTGGTCGGTATTCAGAAAACGTTAATCCGCCGCGCTCGTCAACTGAACCGTTCAGTCATTACCGCGACGCAAATGATGGAATCCATGATCACCAACCCGATGCCAACCCGCGCGGAAGTTATGGACGTGGCAAACGCCGTGCTGGATGGCACAGACGCGGTGATGCTTTCCGCGGAAACCGCCGCGGGGCAATATCCATCAGAAACCGTTGCGGCAATGGCCCGTGTCTGCCTTGGGGCAGAAAAAATCCCCAGCCTTAACGTTTCCAAACACCGCCTGGACATTCAGTTCGACAATGTCGAAGAAGCGATTGCCATGTCAGCGATGTACGCGGCTAACCATCTGAAAGGCGTCACCGCTATCATCACTATGACCGAATCAGGCCGTACCGCGCTGATGACATCACGCATCAGTTCCGGTCTGCCAATTTTCGCGCTGTCTCGCCATGAGCGCACGCTGAACCTGACGGCGCTCTACCGCGGCGTGACGCCGGTTTATTTCGATAGCGCAAATGACGGCGTAGCCGCAGCCCATGATGCGGTAAACCTGCTGCGTGATAAAGGCTATCTGGTTACTGGCGATCTGGTCATCGTGACCCAGGGCGATGTCATGAGCACTATCGGCAGCACCAACACCACGCGTATTCTGACCGTCGAGTAAACGTTGCGGTTATCACGTTCCTCACCTGCCCGCGTCACCGCTGGCAGGTGTTTTTTTGCCTGTCCGCATTAATCTATACAAGCCAGCTCAACAAAATCGTCGCGGTAATGACCGTTGACGCACCGCCGATACGGGTTGCAATCTGAGCAAAAGGCATCAACCCCATCCTGTTTGATGCCGACAGGATAGCCACATCACCGGTTCCGCCCAGCCCGCTATGGCAACAGGTCACAATGGCGGCTTCAACCGGATACATATTCAGCCAGGAAGCGATAAAAAAGCCGCTTAACGCCATCGCCATCACGACAGAACCGCAAACCACGACATAACCAACGGAGAAAACGGCCACCACGCTTTCCAGCGGAACATACAGCATCCCGAGACCTATCATTAGCGGCCAGACCAGCGCGGCAGAGACAAATTTGTAGCAGCTGTGTGCCCCCGACTCCATCGACGCCGGGATAACTTTGGTGTATTTACAGAATACCGCAGCCAGAATCATCAGCACCGGTCCGGGTATATGCACCACTTTCTCCAACAGGCCGCCAACGATGAAAAACGCGCAAATCATTAACAGCCCGGCGCCCATCCGCTGGAAGTCGGTAGGCTGCGTACTCTGGTTCTGCGCAAAGACGCTGTTGTCTTCGGGGCTACGAATCAGCATGCCGTTTCCGGAAAGCGAAGGACGACGAATGCCCATACGCGCCAGAAACCCTGCGCAGATAATAGCAAAGATATTGCCCACCACGGCCGCCGGAGCCAGTTGCGCGACATAAACATCTGGCGTTTGTCCAAGAATCGCTGAATAGGCCAGCGACAGCGGCAAGATCCCCTCACCGATACCGCCGCCGATGATCGGCACGATGATAAAGAAGAAAGAGTGGTAGATGCTGTAGCCGAACAAGCGCCCCACCAGCAGTCCGGTTAGAATAGCCGCTCCGGTCCCCACCATCAGCGGCACGAACATGCGTACCATCCCCTGAATCAAAATGGTTCTGTTCATACCCAGAATACTGCCGACCACCAGACAGGCGATGACGAAATAGAGCAGGTTGGCTTCTTTCATCAGCAAATGCACGGTCTCAAGGGTATGCGCCTCAAACATACCGAAATAGACTAATACGGAGGGTGTCATCAGGCACAAAATAGCCGGGCCGCCAACATCTTTGAGCACCGGTACCATCCGGCCCAGGGTAGCCAGTGCGAACCCTAACGTCATAATCACCGCCAGGCCACCGATCATGTTCTTCGGCAGCAAGCCTGCGGTTGCGGAGAGCGTGACAATGGCCGCGATACCGATAAATAGTGTTAACGGAACGGTGCCGACTTCAATATTTGATAAAAAGCGTACTGCTTTCTGCTTCGGCTGTGTTTTATCCATTGGTTGGTTGAATGTATTATTTTCCATATTGTCACCTGAATTATAATGAAGTCACATAAGCGTAAGATACCGACGCAATATTAAAACTGCGCAATAATTAAAGAAAAGAATAAGAAACACAATGTAAATCAAACACGCAAAAACGTTAGCACAATCATTTCAAATTAAACACAGCTCATTGTATTTTTAATACCCACTTTGTGACCTGGTTATAAAACTCACATTAAGTAATTTAATTTATTTTTACGTAGCTAAAGTCACTGTTCAGGAAATATATTAATATCATAAATATAACCTGGCGATTTGATCAAGCCTACTCTATTTGTAATTAAAGTATTTAATGTGAAATTATTTAAACCATGATAATTGTGATGATAATCACCTTTTACATATTATCGCCCCGTTAGATTAAAAAACACAACGAACCCGATAATATACGTCAGGACATTCTATGCCTTCATTGCTATTGCAATCCCTTTTTCCATTGGTATTTATCATGCTACTCGGATGGCTGAGTGGCAAACTTGGCTATACCCGTCGCGAGGATGCATCGGTTCTGGCCACCGTGGTAATTCGCTTTGCTCTCCCCTTTCATCTTTTTATTGGCGCATTAAATACTCATCCCGATAAAATTAAAAACTTCACTTTTATGGCGGTATTAGTCATTGGCCTTATGGGGTCATATTTCCTCACGCTACTGATCTCCCGCTATGTTTTCCGTCATGATATTAAAACCAGCGCAATTCAATCCCTGGTATGCGCTTTCCCCGATATGGCCTATTTTGGCGCCCCTGTTCTCGCTGTACTGGTTGGCCCTGAGGGGTTTCTCGGGGTGCTTATCGGTAACCTGGTCACCAGCATATTTATGATCCCCCTGACCATCATTCTGATTCGGATGGGAGACAAACACAGCCTCGCTGATGAGGAACAGCTCAATGCCGGGCAGCTTATTCTACAAAATCTGTTCAACGCTATCCGTAACCCTATTGTCTGGATCCCAATTACCGGGGTACTGCTCAGTCTTGCGGGCGTACAGTTGCCGCATATGCTTAGTATGCCCATTGAGATGGTGGGAAAAATCGCCGGCGGGCTCTCACTGTTCGCTCTTGGACTGTTATTTTACGGTGAGCGTCCTGCAGTCAATATTCAAACCTGTACCAATATCAGTATTAAAAATCTGATTCAACCGGCGATGATGGCTATAGCCGGCCTGGCTTTCGGTCTAAGCCATAGTCTGATGCAGCAGGTCATTATCATCGGCGCGACGCCTTCCGCCATTGCCGCAGGCATGTTCGCACTCCGCAGCGACACGTATATTGACCCCGCCTCATCCTCCATTTTGCTGGGCACTGCGATCGGCGTCGTCACCGAAGGAATCATGATTTATTTAATTTCCTAATCACTGAAACAAAAATATTCCCCAGAAGCTAAATAATCATTTGAAATGATATTCAGGAGTCGTGAAATGCTAGTCAAAGAAACCTTATATACGCCCTATAACGGTGCTGTTCTGCTGGAAAATCCGTTATTGAATAAAGGTCTCGCTTTTACCGAAGGTGAACGAACAGCGTTCAACCTTCAGGGATTACTCCCCCATAACGTTGAAACCATTGAAGAACAAACAGAACGCGCATGGAAACAATTTTGCCAGTTTAAGCACGATATTGCTCGCCATATCTATCTCAGAAACATCCAGGATACTAACGAAACACTATTCTATAATTTGTTACGTACCCATATGAAAGAAACGCTACCGATCATTTATACCCCGACGGTCGGTGAAGCATGCGAACATTTTTCGGAAATTTATCGCCGGGGTCGCGGTTTGTTTATTTCATGGCCGAACCGTCACAATATTGACGAAATGCTTCAGGGGTTCTCCCGCAATGATATTAACGTCATCGTTGTGACCGACGGCGAACGAATCCTTGGTCTTGGCGACCAGGGTATCGGCGGAATGGGGATCCCGATTGGCAAACTCTCTTTGTATACGGCTTGCGGTGGTATTCATCCGGCCTCAACGCTCCCTATCATGCTTGATGTAGGAACCAACAATACCCAGCATCTCGAAGATCCGCTGTATATGGGCTGGCGTCATCCGCGCATTAGTGACGAACAGTATCTTGAATTTATGGATATGTTTATTTACGCCATTAAGCAACGCTGGCCAAATGTCTTGTTACAGTTCGAAGATTTCGCGCAAAAAAATGCGACCCGCTTACTTAATCGCTATCGTAACCAGCTTTGCTGTTTCAACGATGACATTCAGGGTACCGCTGCCGTCACGTCAGGTACGCTGATCGCTGCGGCCACGGCGGCCGGTACACGCATTCGCGACCAGAGAGTGGTTTTTCTCGGCAGTGGCTCCGCCGGATGCGGCATCGCCGAAAAAATCATTGCGCTGATGGTTGATGACGGGCTGTCAGAACCTGAAGCGCGCAACCGCATTTTCATGGTCGATCGTTTTGGTCTGCTCACTGATGAGATGCCCAATTTACTGGATTTTCAGCAAGATCATGTCACGTCACGGGAAAATATCAGCCACTGGGATAGCGATGCCGCTCATCTCTCGTTGATGGACGTGGTACGTAACGCCCACCCAACGGTACTGATTGGCGTATCAGGCCAGCCGGGACTGTTTAGTGAAGAGATTATTAAAGAGATGTATCGGCACTGCCCGCGCCCCATTATTATGCCGCTCTCTAACCCGACCTCCCGCGCCGAAGCCCAGCCTAAGGATTTACTGGAATGGACCGAGGGGAGCGCGCTAATCGCCACCGGTAGCCCATTTGAGCCGGTTTTTTATGACGGCAAGAGTTATGAAATTGCCCAGTGTAACAATGCTTATATTTTCCCCGGTCTGGGATTAGGTATTCTGGCCAGTAAAGCGGAACGTGTTAGCAATGCCATGCTGAGCGCCTGCAGTAAAACTCTGGCCGCCTGTTCACCTTTAGCCACCGGAGAAACAGGCAGCTTACTGCCTCCGGTAGAGGAGATTGAGATGATTTCCCGGGCCATTGCCACCGCGGTTGCGCACATCGCGATGCAGGAAGGCCTCGCCCCCATGCTAAGCGAGGAGCAACTTGCTGAGAATATCGATAAAACCTTCTGGCACGCCCGTTATACCTCATATAAACGATCGCCATTCTGACAGGCGTTCCAGCGTCAATAGTGCGGGAAGTCCGGCTTCCCGCCAGGTCGAGAAACGTTGCATGATCAATGTATTGATTGTCGATGATGATTCAATGGTGGCTGAACTGAACCGCCTGTTTATCAGTCGCGTCACCGATTTTCACTGCTGCGGCATTGCCCGGTCGGTTCACGAAGCGCAAGCGCTACTCCGCCATTTATCGCAGATCGATCTGGTATTGCTGGATGTCTATATGCAGCACGAGAACGGGCTGGACTTATTGCCCGTTCTGCGCCAGAACTCGCTAAACATTGATGTCATCATGATTACCTCCGCTGCCGATGCATTAACGGTGAATACCGCCCTGCGTTACGGAGTGGTCGATTATCTGATTAAACCATTCCAGTTTCCACGTCTGGAAGAAGCGCTGTTATCATGGCGCAAAAAACGCGACTTAAAGCGTGGAAAACCCTGCTACGTTCAAGCGGATATTGATCGCCTGCTGCGCGGTGGGGTCCGGTATCAGGACAGCGCCCGCCGTTTACCGAAAGGGCTCACGCCGCAAACGCTTCGTCTGGTGTGTCAATGGATTGATGCCCATCAGGAGAGTAATTTTTCAACCAACGAACTGGCTGCGGCGTTACAAATATCGCGGGTTTCGTGCCGAAAATATCTCATTTGGCTGGAGCAGATAAACATTCTCTACGTCAGCAATCACTACGGCCTGACCGGCCGCCCGGAGTATCGCTACCAACTGGTCGCCGAACATCTGACGTTGCTCAAACACTATAGCCAATGAACCGGATGACCCATTGGCCAGCGTATGCAATCCTGACCGTCTGCCCGAACTACTTCTTTTTCGGATACAGTTCCTTACGCTTGTACGGCTCCATTTCTCCGGGCTTACGGGTTTTCAACAACTTGAGGATCCAGGTGTACTGCTCGGTATGCGGCTTAACAAAAATCTCCACCTCTTCATTCATTCGCCGGGCGATGGTGTTATCGTCAGCGTCCAGCAAATCATCCATCGGCGGACGCACCAGCACCGCCAGACGATGCGTTTTGCCATCATAGACCGGAAACAATGGCACAACACGGGCGCGACACACTTTCATTAAACGACCAATCGCTGGTAACGTCGCTTTATAGGTAGCAAAAAAATCAACAAATTCGCTGTGCTCTGCGCCATGATCCTGATCCGGCAGATAGTAGCCCCAGTACCCCTGACGCACCGACTGAATAAACGGTTTAATGCCATCGTTACGCGCATGCATTCGCCCGCCAAAACGACGCCGCACGGTATTCCAGACATAATCAAATACCGGATTGCCCTGATTATGGAACATCGCCGCCATTTTTTGCCCGCCGGCAGCCATTAGCATCGCCGGAATATCCACGCCCCAGGCATGGGGAACCAGAAAGATCACCTTCTCGTTATTCCGCTGCATTTCATCAATGATCTCTTTACCCTGCCAGTCGACGCGGGAAAGAATGCGCTGCGGATCGCGCAGGCCAAGTTCCGCCATCATTACCATTGCCTGCGGCGCGGAAGCATACATTTCATCAATAATTTGTTCACGCTCCTGCTCGCTCTTTTCCGGGAAACAGTACAGCAGGTTAATCTGCGCACGACGGCGCGAACTCTTTGCTAACCTGCCAACAAAACGCCCCAGTTTGCCGAGGATCGGATCGCGGAAAGAGGCGGGCGTCAGAGCAATACCGGCAAACGCCAAAACGCCTGACCATGCTCCCCAGTAACGCGGCAGTAAAAAGGATTTTTCAAATTTTGGAATAAACTCACTATTATTTTTTTTCGTTTCCATGCCCAATCCGCGAAAGTTTCGCTCAGTATAAATAATGGGGTTAGTTTAACGATACGTTGGATAACGCACAAAAGAAAAAGCCGGTGCGCTCATGGCACCGGCCTTAACTGGCGGGAGATTAGTCAAAACGCAGTTGCGGCATCACTTGTTTTACCTGCGCCAGGTAATCGGTCCGCTCAGCGCCGCTAAGCCCTTCGGTACGCGGCAGCTTCACCGTCAGCGGATTCACCGCCTGCTGGTTAACCCAGACCTCATAATGCAGATGCGGGCCCGTAGAACGCCCCGTGTTGCCCGACAGCGCGATGCGATCGCCGCGTTTCACCTTCTGCCCCGGCTTCACCAGCAGTTTACGCAGGTGCATATAGCGGGTGGTATAGGTGCGCCCATGACGGATGGCAATGTAATAACCTGCCGCACCGCTACGTTTAGCCACCACCACTTCGCCATCCCCCACCGACAGCACCGGCGTCCCCTGCGGCATCGCAAAATCGACGCCACGATGCGGGGCAATGCGCCCGGTGACCGGATTCAGCCGACGCGGGTTAAAGTTGGACGACACGCGGAACTGGCGCGCGGTGGGGAAGCGCAGAAAACCCTTCGCCAGGCCGTTACCGTTGCGGTCATAGAATTTGCCATCCTCAGCGCGGATCGCATAGTAGTCTTTCCCGCCTGAGCGCAGGCGCACGCCAAGCAACTGGCTTTGCTCGCGTTTACCGTCCAGCATCTCACGCGATAACAGTGCGGAAAACTCATCGCCTTTTTTCAGCTTACGGAAGTCCATTTGCCACTGCATAGCTTTGATCACCGCGCTGATTTCAGTGCTGGTCAGGCCCGCATCGCGCGCGCTGGCGATAAAGCTGCCGCCAACGGTCCCTTTCAGCACGCTGTTGACCCAATCGCCTTTTTGCAGCTCGCTGCTCATTTTGAAACCATTGGCAACCCGGTTATAAGTCCGGGTTTCACGGCGCGACATCTCCCAGGTCAGACTTTGCAAATCGCCATCCGCCGTCAGAGTCCATGAAAGCTGTTGACCTATTTTCAGGTTACGCAGATCTTTATCCACCGAGGAGAGTTGCGCAATATCCCCCATATCAATACCGTATTGATTAAGGATGCTGCTGAGCGTATCCCCGGCCGACACGACATACTCATGACCGCCGGAATCGGTATCCGCTTTATCATCCAGCTCATCCTGCGGGATGCTTTCCTCTTCCTGAAGCGCCTGATCGATAGGCTCAGAGGCTTCCGGCAGCAGAGAACGAATGTCGCTTTGCTCCAGTTCAATTGTTTTGCTGATGGGGGCCGAATCGGGATGGTGGTAGATGTAGGGTCGCCAGACAGCGACCGCTAAAGTTAGAACGCTAAGCGACCCCAGCATAACGCGGTGAGGTCGTGGCAGATTATTAAATGCCTGAGTGACAGCGCGGGCTATCTGTTGCACGTATTCACTTCCTCGTTAATCTCCTTTCAGGCAACTTGAATACTGATTCGCCATCTGGCTCAGAAACTGCGGATAACTCTCTTTACCCAGCTTAATTCCGATACCCAGTGGATCCAGGGTTCCCATGCGCACGGATGTCCCCCTGGCAACAGCTTCTATAACCGCTGGCCTGAACTGTGGCTCAGCAAAAACGCAAGTTGCTTTTTGCTCAACCAGCTGTGTTCTGATTTCGTGTAAACGCTGTGCACCAGGCTGGATTTCAGGGTTGACAGTAAAGTGACCCAATGAGGTCAAACCGTAATGCTTTTCAAAGTAGCCGTAGGCGTCATGAAAAACGAAATATCCCTTCCCTTTCAGTGGTGCCAGCCCGGTAGTAACCTGTTTGTCGGTAGCGGCTAATTTTGCCTCAAAATCCTTCAGGTTGGCGTTAAGTTTGTCTCGACTCTGCGGCATAAGTTCCAATAATTTATCGTGGATTGCAACCGCGGTAAGCCGCGCTATCTCTGGGGAAAGCCATAAATGCATGTTATAGATACCATGATGGTGATCATCGTCACTGTTTTCCCCCGCGCCATGATCGTGACCATGATGATCGTCGTCGTCATCGTCCCCTTTCATGAGTAACGGTTTCACGCTCCCCAGCTCGGCAATCGTCACTTTTTTATTGGGTGCAATGCCTTGCGTTGACTTGTCCATAAAGGCTTCCATCTCTGGGCCGATCCAGACCACTAAGTCTGCGTTCTGTAAGCGTTTTGCATCTGATGGACGCAGTGAATAATCATGTGCTGATGCCCCATCAGGCAGCAAAACCTGGGTATCCGTTACCCCATCTGTAATAGCTGAAGCGATAAACCCCAGAGGTTTGAGCGAGGCGACCACCGCGGCGTTTGCCGACGGCATTGTTGCGAATACAAAAGCGGCGCTAAATCCAGCGCAAAGAAGCGTATTTTTATGTAACATAATGCGTCTAATCATCGTAATGAATATGAAAGATGTGATATTATAACATTCACTAGCTTGTGCAACCCCTAATTTGATATGACAAATCTTGTAACACTGGAAAACGTCGCGGTGGTCTATGGCCAAAGGCGCGTGCTGTCTGACATTTCGCTCACACTAAAGCCAGGCAAAATTTTAACCCTGCTGGGCCCGAATGGCGCCGGTAAATCGACCCTTGTACGGGTCGTGCTTGGGCTGGTAGCACCAACCGAAGGTATTATCAAACGCGAGGGGCGCCTGCGTATCGGCTATGTCCCGCAAAAACTGCATCTTGACGCCACGATGCCGCTGACCGTCAGCCGCTTTATGCGCCTGCGTCCCGGTACTCACAAACGGGATATTCTGCCCGCGCTGAAACGCGTACAGGCAGGACACCTGATTGACGCCCCCATGCAAAAGCTTTCCGGTGGAGAAACCCAGCGCGTATTGCTGGCGCGCGCTTTGCTCAATCAACCACAGTTACTGGTGCTCGATGAGCCGACCCAGGGTGTTGATGTTAACGGCCAGGTGGCGCTGTACGGCCTCATTAATCAGCTACGCCAGGAACTGGATTGCGCGGTGCTGATGGTTTCCCATGACCTGCACCTGGTCATGGCGAAAACGGATGAAGTGCTGTGTCTGAACCAACATATCTGCTGTTCCGGCACGCCGGAAGTGGTCTCCATGCATCCGGAATTTATCTCTATGTTCGGCCAGCGCGGCGCGGAACAACTGGGGATTTATCGCCATCATCATAATCACCGCCACGACCTGCAGGGGCGGATTGTATTGCGTCGGGGAAATGACCGTTAATGATTGAATTACTCCTTCCAGGCTGGTTAGCCGGGATGATGCTCGCCTGCGCGGCTGGCCCGCTGGGTTCGTTTGTCGTCTGGCGTCGCATGTCCTATTTCGGCGATACCCTGGCTCACGCCTCGCTGCTCGGCGTCGCTTTTGGTTTGCTGCTGAACGTCAATCCTTTTTATGCTGTTATCGTCGTAACTCTGCTGCTGGCCGGCGGGCTGGTATGGCTGGAAAAGCGTCCCCATCTGGCGGTCGATACATTGCTCGGCATCATGGCACATAGCGCCCTGTCCCTGGGTCTGGTGGTGGTCAGCCTGATGTCAAACGTGCGCGTCGATCTGATGGCCTATCTGTTCGGCGACCTGCTGGCCGTCACGCCGGCAGATTTGGTTTCAATCACTATTGGCGTGGTGACGGTGCTGGCAATTCTGTTCTGGCAATGGCGCAATTTGCTGTCAATGACTATCAGCCCGGATCTGGCCTTTGTTGATGGCGTGAAGCTACAACGGGTGAAACTGCTATTGATGCTGGTCACTGCGCTGACAATCGGCGTCGCGATGAAATTTGTCGGGGCGCTGATTATCACGTCACTGCTAATTATTCCCGCCGCGACGGCTCGCCGTTTCGCCCGCACGCCGGAGCAAATGGCGGGTGTGGCGGGTGGCGTGGGGATGATTGCGGTAACCGGCGGCCTGACCTTCTCGGCGTTCTACGACACGCCAGCGGGCCCTTCGGTGGTACTGTGCGCCGCGCTGCTGTTTATACTCAGTATGAGCAAGAAAGCGGCAGCCTGACTGGCTGCCATGACGACGCCCTGTCCGGGCCATCGCCCGGCAGGCAATTACGGCATTTCCGGTGGCGAGATGCCGAAATGAGTCCAGGCTCTCGCCGTCGCCATCCGCCCGCGCGGCGTGCGCTGCAAAAAACCCTGCTGGATGAGATACGGCTCCAGCACATCTTCAATGGTTTCCCGCTCTTCGCCGATTGCTGCCGCGAGGTTATCCAGCCCTACCGGCCCGCCGAAGAATTTATCGATGACGGCCAACAGCAGTTTACGATCCATATAATCGAAACCTTCCGCATCCACGTTGAGCATATCCAGCGCCTGAGCGGCAATATCTTCCGAGATACGCCCATCATAGCGAACTTCGGCAAAATCCCGCACCCTACGTAGCAGACGGTTTGCGATTCGCGGCGTCCCTCGCGAGCGGCGCGCAACTTCCAGCGCCCCCGCTTCGCTCATCTCCAGCCCCATATAACGGGCGCTGCGGCTGACAATATGCTGCAGATCAGGGATCTGGTAAAATTCAAGGCGCTGCACAATGCCGAAGCGATCGCGCAGCGGCGATGTCAGCGAGCCTGCGCGGGTGGTGGCGCCAATCAGGGTAAACGGCGGCAGGTCGATTTTTATCGAACGCGCCGCCGGCCCTTCGCCGATCATAATATCCAGTTGGTAATCTTCCATTGCCGGATACAGCACTTCTTCGACTACCGGTGAAAGGCGGTGGATCTCATCGATAAACAGCACATCGTGCGGTTCAAGGTTGGTTAACATCGCGGCCAGATCGCCCGCCTTTTCCAGCACCGGGCCAGAGGTGGTACGCAGGTTGACGCCCATTTCATTGGCGACAATGTTCGCCAGCGTCGTTTTCCCCAGCCCCGGAGGACCAAAAATCAGCAAATGATCAAGCGCATCGCCACGCAGCTTCGCCGCCTGGATAAAGATCTCCATTTGCGAACGAACGTGTGGCTGGCCCACGTACTCTTCCAGCAATTTGGGACGGATGGCGCGGTCAGCCGCCTCTTCATACCCGGTGCTGTCCGCCGATACCAGCCTGTCTGCTTCAATCATCCCTTACCTCACAACGCGGCGCGGAGCGCTTCGCGAATTAGCGTTTCACTGTTGGCATCCGGGCGCGCAATTTTACTGACCATCCGGCTGGCCTCCTGTGGTTTATAGCCCAGCGCCACCAGCGCCGCAACCGCTTCCTGTTCCGCATCATCATCTGTCGGCCCGGCAGGCGATGTCAGTACCAGATCAACGGCCGAGGTGAACAGATCGCCGTGTAACCCTTTAAAACGATCCTTCATTTCGACAATCAAGCGTTCTGCGGTTTTCTTACCGATCCCCGGTAATTTTACCAGCGCCGCCAGTTCTTCCCGTTCAACGGCGTTGACGAATTGTTGCGCTGACATCCCCGAGAGGATCGCCAGCGCCAGTTTCGGACCAACGCCGTTGGTCTTAATCAGCTCTTTAAACAGCGTCCTCTCCTGTTTGTTATTGAAACCGAACAGCTGTTGAGCATCTTCACGAACGATAAAGTGGGTAAAAATTATCGCTTCTTTGCCCACATCCGGCAGCTCATAGAAGCAAGTCATCGGCATATGAACTTCATAGCCTACACCGCCGGTTTCAAGTAAAACCAGCGGGGGTTGTTTTTCGAGAATAATGCCTCTGAGTCTGCCTATCACATGGAGCTCCTGAATGAAGAACTGAAAGTCTAATGCGGTATCATAAAAAAAGGCTGGATAGATATCCAGCCTGATTTGACGTTATCGTAGCCGCCCGCGAGCAAGGATCAAGCTGCTTTCGCTGACCTGCGTCGCATTCTGGCTAACGTGGCAGTGGGTGATGGCAATCGCCAACGCGTCTGCCGCATCCGCCTGCGGGTTTGCCGGCAGCTTAAGCAATCTCCGCACCATATGCTGCACCTGGCTTTTTTCCGCGCTGCCAATGCCGACAACGGTCTGCTTCACCTGCCTGGCCGCGTATTCAAACACCGGCAGCCCCTGATTGGTCGCGGCGACAATCGCCACGCCGCGAGCCTGCCCGAGCTTCAGTGCAGAATCGGCGTTCTTCGCCATAAACACTTGTTCGATGGCGAAATAGTCAGGCCGGAACTGAGTGATAATTTCCGTCACACCCGCGTAGATAAGCTTCAGGCGCGACGGTAAATCATCGACTTTCGTGCGAATACAGCCGCTGCCCAGATAGCTTAACTGCCGTCCCACCTGGCGGATAACGCCGTAGCCCGTGACGCGCGACCCCGGGTCAATACCGAGAATAATGGTCATCACGCGCCTCCGGTCATAACTAACCCGTGAGACCCTAAAGATTTCAGTTCACAGCCAGGCGGCCACGCAGCGCATCCCCGGGAGCGTAGATTCACTACGTGACCGGGGTAAGCGAGGAGAGCCAACACCGCAGTGGGCTGAAAGATTACGGGTATCACAGGGTTGCGGCGACCTCATCAGAGATCTCACCGTTGTGATAAACTTCCTGCACGTCGTCACAATCTTCCAGCATATCGATCAGGCGCAGCAGTTTCGGCGCTGTCTCTGCATCCATATCCGCTTTTGTCGACGGGATCATCGACACTTCCGCCGCGTCCGCTTTCAGGCCTGCGGCCTCCAGTGCGTCGCGGACGGCGCCCATCTCTTCCCATGCGGTGTATACATCAATTGCACCGTCGTCATAGGTCACGATATCTTCTGCACCCGCTTCCAGCGCCGCTTCCATAATGACATCTTCATCGCCAGCTTCGAAGGAGATAACTCCTTTTTTGCTGAACAGATAGGCAACGGAACCATCAGTCCCCAGATTGCCGCCGGTTTTGCTGAACGCGTGACGCACTTCGGCAACGGTACGGTTACGGTTGTCAGACAGGCATTCAACCATCACCGCCGTACCGCCTGGACCGTAACCTTCATAAATGATGGTTTCCATGTTGGCGTCATCATCACCGCCAACGCCACGGGCGATAGCGCGGTTCAGCGTATCGCGCGTCATGTTGTTGGACAGCGCTTTATCAATCGCCGCGCGCAGACGCGGGTTGGAACCCGCGTCGCCGCCGCCCAGACGCGCAGCAGTGACCAGCTCACGAATAATTTTAGTGAAAATCTTACCGCGCTTGGCATCCTGTGCCGCTTTGCGATGTTTGGTATTGGCCCATTTACTATGACCTGCCATAAAAAACTCTCCAAAAAAGCGCGCCTTTTCAGGCGGCGTTAATTACAAATTCTTCAATCGCCTGCCGGTTGCTCCAGGACTTGGTCAACATGGCGGCTTCCGGGGCATCAACCCAGCGATAGTCCAGATGTTCCGTAAAGACAATCTGGCGTTCATGGGGAAGCGCAAGGCGGAACCAGAATTCCGTATTGCGCTCAACGCCCGGCGCATAGCGATGACGTAAATGAGAAAATATCTCGAATTCTACCGTACGCTGACAGTCGATCAGAGACAGTCGCTCGCAGGCAACGTCAATGGCAACCTCTTCCTTTACTTCACGTGCGGCAGCCTGCGATGCGGTTTCACCCGCTTCCAGACTGCCGGTTACCGACTGCCAGAAAGCGGGATCATCGCGACGCTGCAACATCAGCACCCGCTTCGTATCCTCGGCATAAATCACCACCAGCACGGAAACGGGAAGCTTGAATGACATCTTACTTATTCTCCGGAGACGCTTTTGCCTCTTTCGCCACAACCTGAATACCCAGCTCGCCCAGCGACGCCGGGTTAGCGAAGCTTGGCGCTTCAGTCATCAGACAGGCCGCGGCGGTGGTTTTCGGGAACGCGATGACATCACGAATATTATCGGTGCCGGTCAGCAGCATGGTCAAACGGTCAAGACCAAATGCCAGACCCGCATGCGGCGGCGTACCGTATTTCAGCGCATCCAACAGGAAACCAAATTTCTCACGCTGCTCTTGCTCATTAATACCCAGAATGCCAAATACGGCCTGCTGCATCTCGCTATTGTGAATACGCACGGAACCACCGCCGACTTCATAACCGTTGATAACCATATCGTAAGCATTAGCCACCGCCTCTTCTGGTGAGGCTTTCAGCTCTGCGGCGGTTAGATCTTTCGGCGAAGTGAAGGGATGGTGCATCGCCGTCAGGCCACCTTCGCCATCATCTTCAAACATCGGGAAGTCGATAACCCACAGCGGCGCCCATTTTGCTTCATCGGTCAGTTTCAGATCATTGCCCAGCTTCAGACGCAGCGCGCCCAGCGCATCAGCAACGATTTTTTTATTATCCGCGCCGAAGAAAATCATATCGCCATCTTGTGCGCCGGTGCGCTCAAGGATCGCGGCAACGATTTCAGCGTTAAGGAATTTCGCCACCGGACTATTGATACCTTCGAGGCCTTTCGCACGCTCAACCACTTTAATATAGGCTAGCCCTTTCGCACCGTAGATCTGCACGAACTTGCCATACTCATCAATTTGTTTACGGGTCAGAGCGGCGCCACCGGGAACGCGCAGCGCAGCAACGCGGCCTTTGACGTCGTTAGCAGGACCAGCGAAGACGGCGAATTCCACCGCTTTCACCAGATCGGCTACGTCCACCAGCTCCATCGGGTTACGCAGGTCTGGTTTGTCGGAACCATAGCGACGCTCGGCCTCGGCAAAAGTCATGATCGGGAAATTTCCCAGATCCACGCCTTTCACTTCCAGCCACAAATTACGCACCAGATCTTCCATCACTTCACGCACCTGAGGGGCGGTCATAAAGGAGGTTTCAACATCAATCTGGGTGAATTCCGGCTGACGGTCCGCACGCAAGTCTTCATCGCGGAAGCATTTTACAATCTGATAGTAACGGTCAAAACCAGACATCATCAGCAGTTGTTTAAACAACTGAGGAGACTGCGGCAGCGCGTAGAATTTACCCTTATGAACGCGTGATGGCACCAGATAGTCGCGCGCGCCTTCCGGCGTGGCTTTCGTCAGCATCGGCGTTTCGATGTCGAGGAAGCCGTGGTCGTCCATAAAGCGGCGCACAAAGCTGGTGATTCTGGCGCGCGTCTTCAGGCGCTGAGCCATCTCCGGACGACGCAGATCCAGGTAGCGATATTTCAGACGCGCTTCTTCAGTATTGACGTGATTAGGATCCAGCGGCAGCGCTTCGGCACGGTTAATAATCGTCAGGTCTGAGGCCAATACTTCAATAGCGCCGGTGGCCATATCGCTATTGACGTTTTTTTCGTCACGCGCACGCACGGTGCCGGTGACCTGGATGCAGAACTCATTACGCAGTTCGGAGGCCAGCTTTAATGCATCCGCACGATCCGGATCGAAAAACACCTGCACGATGCCTTCGCGGTCACGCATATCGATAAAGATAAGGCTACCAAGATCACGACGACGGTTGACCCAACCACACAGAGTCACTTGCTGCCCTACGTGGGACAGACTGAGCTGTCCGCAATATTCTGTACGCATGAGATATCCCTTAACTTAGCCGCAGGCGGATTGTTGCCTGCCTTGCAGGCGACGAGGTCGCAGCTTTAGCTGATGTCACAACTGAATGAAAAAAGGCGGCTATTATACTGGAAATAATGCCGCACGATAAGCCCGGCACAGCCTGTACGTTGCTTTGCTGTACGCTTATTGCCCACACACATAAACGTTAACAAAATTTGTTACCCGCCGACAGGAGGAACAACGGTATGGTAACGGCCTGACAGCAAGCGAACATAGGGGGATTTCATGTTAGAACTTAATGCAAAAAACACCGCGCTGGTCGTTATCGATCTGCAGGAAGGTATTTTACCTTTCGCCGGCGGCCCACATCATGCCGATGAGGTGGTTGCCCGGGCAGCAGCACTGGCGAAAAAATGCCGCCAGCGAGATACCCCTGTGATAATGGTTCGCGTCGGCTGGTCGGCTGATTTCGCCGAAGCGCTAAAACAACCGGTTGATGCGCAGAGCGGCGCCCACGCCCTGCCGGATAACTGGTGGACCTACCCGCGCGCGCTGGAAAAAGAGGCAAGCGATATTGAAGTGACAAAACGCCAGTGGGGGGCCTTCTATGGCACCGATCTTGAGCTACAGCTTCGTCGCCGCGGTATCGACACCATTATTCTGTGCGGTATCTCCACCAATATCGGCGTCGAGTCTACGGCGCGCAATGCCTGGGAGCTGGGCTTCAATCTGATCATTGTTGAAGACGCCTGCAGCGCGGCCACTGCCGAGCAGCACCAGAGCAGCATGACATATATTTTCCCGCGTATCGCCCGCGTGCGCAGCACCGAGGACGTTCTCGCCGCGTTATAATATCTTCACCAATAATTCGAGACATATCCCAAAACGGTTAATCATACTGAACAGCGCACGCGCTGTTCAGGGAACAGCAGCGATCTTTTCCTGTCCCGCAACATGCAATTATTCATGTCATATATTCAACTCTAATAAATTAGTCGTTATATACCCGTCATACTTCAAGTTGCATGTGCGTTGGCTTTCCTCGTTCACCCCAGTCACGTACTGGGGTACGCTCCCGGGGATTCACTGCGTCGCCGCCTTCCTGCAACTCGAATAATTTAGGGTATAAATATTTTAATCGTTAATATTTAAAAAATATTTTTAAATAAATATTTTTTAAATACCCTTCATTGTGATTAATATCACATAAACCAATTTTCATAATAACGTTAAAAGAAACCAGAATAACGACCAATTCTGCGACATAGTATCCTGGCCAGATTACATATCAGATAATCTGGAGTTATATAATGCATGAATATAATTTTAGCGAAATCATTCATCGTTATGATACTTATAGTGCAAAATGGCATAACTATGATAGAGATGTCATCTCTTTATCGATTGCTGATATGGATTTTGCCACTCCAGCATTTATCACTGCAGCACTTATACAATTTGCGCAAAAGAAAATTTATGGTTATACGTTATTGAGTGATGACTGGAATAAAATCACCTCAGACTGGTTTAAACGGCATTATAACTGGCATGTTAACCCCGATCATATTTTATTTTGCCCCCGAATCATTCAGGCCATATCGCTTTACATACAAAACTATACGCATGCCGGAGACAAAATAACCCTATTATCGCCAGCCTATGACCCCATTCGCCATTCAGTTTCGGCAAATCAAAGAACATTGTTAGAAAGCCCTCTAATTTACTCAAACAATCGCTATCTAATTGACTTTGACGATCTTGAAAATAAATTCAGCGTATCAGTGTGTTTTATTCTGCTATCACCACACAATCCAACAGGCACCGTCTGGTCAACACAAGATCTGAGAAAAATAGCGAAACTTGCCGAACAATACCAGGTTTTCGTTATTTCGGATGATGTACATGCCGATTTTAACTTTACTGAACAAAAACATCAAACCATATCATCAGTGAGTGAGTTCGTTGAACACAACTCATTTATTTGCACGTCGCCATCAAAAACATTCAATATGGCAGGATTAGAAGTCGCCAATATTGTTATTGCTAATGAAAAGCATCGCAATAAATTTAAAAACTGCTTAATTGCTTCTGGCATTCACAATCCAAATTATTTTTCCGTGCCTGCTTTTATCGCTGCCTATACTCAAGGCGACTTCTGGTTAACAGAAGTAAAGAAACAGCTGCAGCATAATAAAAGCTGGATGATAAGCGCGTGTAAAAAATATTTTCCAGAATGGCATATCACCGACAGTCAAGGAACCTATATGTTATGGGTAAACTATCAAAAAATGAATATTACTGAATCACAGTTAAAATACTGGTTTATCAATTTAGCCAAAGTTGAGATGAGTTTTGGCCGTGACTTTGGCTACACCGGGAATGGGTTCTTTAGAATCAATATCGCGACCCCGCTCTCCCTGCTCAAAGAAGCATTTGAGCGACTTATTCAAACTAATCCTTATCACCATTAAAGGAGTGCGCCATGCCTGCTTTTATATCGATAATCAATGATTCTGTTACTGAAATCTATCCTGAAGTGGTTCAGTGGCGAAGACATTTCCACCAGTATCCGGAGCTCTCATTTAAAGAATATAAGACGGCTGAATTTATTTACCAAAAACTATTGGCATTAAACTGTTTTGAGATTGAGAGGCCGCTTGAAACGGCTGTTGTTGCTACACTAAAAGGTTCCGCTCCGGGTAAAGCGATTGCTTTACGTGCTGATATTGATGCTCTTCCCGTTAACGAAGAAAATGATGTTGATTACTGTTCGGTCAACAAAGGGATAATGCACGCCTGTGCTCATGATGGCCATGCCGCAGCATTACTCGGTGTGGCATATATTTTAGCCAGGTATAAACACCTGATTCAGGGTTCGATAAAACTGATATTTCAACCTGCTGAAGAAATTGGTTCCGGTGCAATCAGATTAATTGATAAAGGTATTTTAAATGGGCTGGACTATCTATTTGGCATACATATATGGTCACCGCTTGAGTTGGGGAAAATAGGTATTTGCTATGGGCCAATGATGGCCGCTGGCGACTTTTTTAAAATTGAAATAAAAGGTAAAGGGGGTCATGGCGCGATACCACAAGAAGCCATTGACCCGGTGGTCATTGGTTCTGAAATAGTTTTAGCATTACAATCCATTGTTTCCCGTAAAATTAATCCGATTAGAACCGGTCTAATCTCAGTGACTAAATTTGACGCCAGTTCATCATATAACACTATCCCCGAAACAGTTAATTTAGGCGGTACATTGCGTTCATTAGATATGGAGACAATGGAGCAACTCTATCGAGGAATTGAAAAACTTAGTCAACAAATTGCCCAGGCACATGGCGCTACCGTTTCTGTCAGCTTTGATAGTCGTCCAAATGCAGCTCCGCTGGTTAATAATATTGCAGTAACCCAAATGGTTGAAGAAGCGTTAATCGAAGGTATTGGACAAAACCATTGCCAACGTACCGATCCAACCTTAGCCGGCGAAGATTTTTCCCAATATACCAAACATGGTATTCCCGCTTGTTTTTTATTTATTGGCACTCGGGCTGAAAACTCTGACTACCCTCATCACCACCCCCGATTTAATATTCAAGAAGAATCAATGCTATTTTCAATGAAAGCTTTCCTTAACATTATTCGCAAAATAGCGATGACACAATAAGAGGCTTAGCAACATGCATAATAATCAAAAAATACCTTTATATGAAAAAATCAGTTATGGGTTAGGCGATACTGCATGTAACCTAATTTATATGGTGGTAACCACTTATCTTACTTTCTATTTCACTGATGTTTATGGAATTAGCGTAACAGTTGTTGGGGTATTAATGCTGGCGGTACGCTTTCTCGATATGATAGATAGTCCAGTATTAGGCATTTTAATTGATAAAACCAATACCCGCTGGGGAAAATCCAGGCCCTGGATTTTATGGTTTTGCATACCCTTTGCCGCATCCTGTATCATGCTCTTTTGGGGGCCAGACTTAAGCGCAACCGGAAAAATGATTTACGCATTCGCTGCTTATGTCATGGTTAGCGTATTTTATTCATGCGTAAATAATCCACTATCGACCATGTTACCAAGCTTAACGAGCGATCAGCAAGAAAGAACAGTGGCTAATACTTTCCGTATGCTGGGCGGACAATTTGGTGGCCTTATCGTTAATATGACACTCCTGCCTTTAGTTGCATTTTTGGGTGCCGGGGATATGCAAAAAGGATTTTTTGCCACTCTCTGCCTTTATGCAGTAGTGGGTGTGGCTTTGTTACTAATTACATTCTTTAACACTCGCGAAAGAGTAGAAACATCATCGAGTAAACAATCCTTACCTTTTAAGGAGGGTATTAAATCTATCAAAGGGAATACACCCTGGCTGATGGCTCTATTATTAACAATTTTCTGTTATATCTGTTATACACAGCGTTCGACTGCTGCCATCTATTATTTGACTTATTATATTGGGCAACCAGATGTTGTGCCAATTGTAAACTCATTAGCGATGTGTAGTATTTTAGGTTTATTCATGGTGCCATTTTTAACCCGCCATTTCGATAAGCGCTGGGTAATCCTGGTAGGTTATGCTGTATTTGCATTGGGGCAGTTTATTATATTCTTAGGTGATAAAAACCTTTGGATTATCTATTTTGGAACTGTTTTTGGTGCTATAGGCAAAGGATTTACTTCAGGTTTATTATTTGTCATGATTGCCGATACTGTTGATTTTGGCGAGTGGAAATCAGGGATTCGGGCGCAAGGATTATTAGTCTCAACCGCTGCCGGCATTGGTATCAAACTAGGCGCCGGGCTTGGCGGAGCCATTCCGATGTGGATTTTAGCTTCCGGTGGTTATGTTGCCAATCAACCACAAAGCCAGGAGTCAATGAATGCAATTGTCGCAAGTTATATTTGGGTACCTATTGCTTTTGCACTTATATGCGTGCTGATCTTATTATTCTTTAAATATGAAAAACCCTTTAATGAAATCATCGCGGATCTCAATGAACGAAATAAAAACAAACAACCCGCACAGTGATAGCTGTGTGCATTAACACATATTCGATCTGACAGTTACCGGTTAGTATACTGGTGTCTGTCAGATTATCTCTGGCTTATGTTTTGCACAGAGCAATAGCGGTAAACGCATCACGTGAGACGCAAATCATTCTTCCGCCTTTCGCTACCATGCTTTTACTGGCCTGACGCAATAAATATTGCGTTCAGGAGCAACCTCAGATATGCTCGATCCATAAGGTGATGGTGTTCCACCTTTCCCAACCGCCGGTTCATTCGAACCGGATGATGACGCCTGATATACAACTGTTGCTGTTTTTCTATACGCAGGTATGTCAGGTGTTCATATGCAAAACTTAACCACTATTTCCGTACTTCCGGCTACACCCACCGTTGAAAGCGATTCTTTCATTCGCGTTTTTGGTCATCGCAATCCTGACAGCGACACGATCTGCAGCGCACTGGTTGTTGCCGACTGGCTCAACTACCGCGGTCAACTCTCGCGGCCTTATCGCCTCGGTGAAATCACACCGGAAACCCAATACATACTGCAAGCGGCAGGCGTCACGCAGCCCGAATTGCTCACTGAAAATTTGACGGATAAAACGGTCTGGCTGGTCGATTTCACCGATGTTGAACAAGGACCGCCCACACTGACGGACAGCAACGTTATCGGCATCATTGACCACCATCGGCTCGGAACTATTATTACCAGAAATCCGCCAGATGTGTGGATCCGCGCGGTCGGCTGCTGTGGGACGGTAATTCTACATATCCTGAGCATAGAGAGCCCAATGCCGCTTACTGCGGCGCAGGCTATACTGCTTATGGGCGCAATTCTCAGCGACACTGTCGCACTTAGCGGTCCAACCACCACCGCCGAAGATCGAAAAGCCGTTGCCATGTTACGGGAAATCGCAGGTGTGGATTATGACAAATTCGTTGCCGGGCTACTTACCGCCAAAACAGATTTAACCGGTCAATCGGCTTTCGTACTGCTTCATCGCGATGCCAAGAATTATCAAATCCACGGTATCTCTTTGCTGTTATCGCAGATCGAGGTTCACGACATGGCCGATATTACTCCCCACCTTGCTGCCCTGCAGCAGGAGATTGACCACAGTTGTCAACATAGCGATCTGGATATGGTTGTGCTGATGGTAACGGACATTACGCACCATAATTCCATGCTGTATTTTTCAGATAACAGTCTGACAGGCGCACGTCAGGTCTTTTTGCCCGGCATGACAAGCAGAAAAAAAGAGATTCTGCCCTGGCTTACGCAACGTTTTGTATCAACTAAGAGGTGAGGTATGCAAATCTACCGGCACGCATTGGTACTTGTTCAGAATGAAACCGATGGTCAGCTACTGCTCCAGCATGCCGAATGTCTGGCAAAAGAAACGGGAACCCTTATTACGGTCGGTCATATCAGTACTGATTATCGGGAAATGGATTTCACGAGTGATTCACTCACCAGGGACCTTCAGGCGCGCGAGATTATCGACGCAAAAGCCATGCTGAGTCGCCTGGTGGAATCCTGCAGTATTGATATTGAAGTCAGATCCATTGTCACTATCCATCGTTTCAAAGATGTTGAGGCTATTATCCAGCGAGAGAACATCGATCTGGTTATGCTGGGGCATAAAAATCGTCTATTTGGTGAATACTCATCGTTCTCTTTTGAATTTATCAATCATCTTTCTATTGATGTACTGATTAAACATATATCCACTCCTTAAAATAAGGTCATTTATATGAGCTATGAAATCGAACGTGTGCTCGCAAGAGAAATTCTGGACTCCCGGGGAAATCCGACCGTAGAAGTGGAAGTGATCTCGGTTGATGGTCATGTTGCTCGGGCGTCAGTTCCTTCCGGTGCCAGTACCGGTTCACGCGAAGCTATTGAACTTCGTGACGGCGATAAACAACGTTTTGGCGGCAAAGGAGTACTTGATGCCGTCCGCAGCATCAATACTGAGATTCATGATGCTCTGCAGGGCTATGACGTACGCCGCCAGAAGGATATTGATAACGCGCTGATTGCCCTCGATGGAACGGAAAATAAAGGCCGGATTGGCGCCAATGCCATTCTTGGCGTATCGCTGGCGGTAGCACGTCTGGCTGCTCAACTGTCCGGCATTCCGCTTTACCGCTATCTGGGTGGCGTTGGCGCTAACCTTCTGCCTGTCCCCTGCATGAATATCATTAATGGCGGTGTCCATGCTCGCTGGCAAGGCGCCGATTTCCAGGAGTTTATGATCGCACCATGGGGAGCCAGCTCCGTACGCGAAGCTATCCGTTGGGGAAGCGAGGTATACCAGAATCTGCGTCAGGTTTTACTCGAAAAAGGCCTGTCTACGGGTGTCGGTGATGAAGGCGGGTTCGCGCCAACGGTCAGTTCCAACCGACAGCCGCTGGAATTGATTGTCGAAGCCATTAAGAAGGCAGGTTACAGGCCCGGTGAAGATATTGTGATTTGTGTCGATCCGGCATCCAGTGAGTTTTACAAAGATGGTAAATACATACTTCGTACCGAAAAAACACAGCTGAGTGCGGAAGAAATGACCCGTTACTATGAGCAATTAGTGAGTGAATTCCCGATTGCCCTGATTGAAGACGGTCTGGCGGAGGATGACTGGGCTGGCTGGAAAGTCCTGCACAGTGTACTCGGTGATAAAGTCGAATTGGTTGGTGATGATATCTTTGTCACCAATGTGAAATATATTCAGCGTGGTATTGATGAAAACCTGGCGAATGCCGCGTTGATTAAACTCAATCAAATCGGCACGCTGAGTGAAACCATTGAAGCAGTCCAGTTGTGCAAAGATAACAACTGGGGAACCTTTATCTCGCACCGCAGCGGGGAAACCATTGACAGCTTTATTGCCGATATGACAGTTGGTCTACGCGCCGGACATCTGAAAACCGGTGCCCCCAGTCGTGGAGAGCGCATAGAGAAATATAACCAGCTAATGCGTATTGAAGATGAACTGGGCAATGCTGCCATCTTTGCCGGTAAATCCGCCTTTAAAAAACGCTAATCCTGTACATGCCTTCCGTACCGATGGTACGGAAGGTGATGGAGGACATCGTCTGTGAATCTCAGAATACTTTTTATATCGACAGTCGTCGGTATCCTGGTTACGTACCTGGTTTTTCTGATATCAGATCTCGTTTTTGGTGTGGTTACGGATGATACCGAAACCATCGTTATTGCTTTATTTATCGGTAGCTGCGCGCATTTTCTGGTCCGTTATTTCCTGAATAAGACGGAAAATAAGCCGAAATACTGAATATAGCGATAACAAATTTCAGTTAAATAACTGACGGTTGCCAATTACCACAGGTTTCTGATATGGGAAAAATTGTCTTACTCCGGCATGGAGAAAGTATCTGGAACCAGCAAAACCTTTTTACAGGCTGGACAGATGTTCCATTATCCCTGAAGGGAATGGAGGAAGCACGGCATGCTGCCAGGCTGATAAAACAGACGGGCATTGAAATAGATGCCGCCTTTACATCTGTTCTTAGCCGCGCTGTCTATTCCCTGTGGCTGGTGATGGAAACACTGGATCGACTTTGGCTACCGGTGAACAAATCATGGCGCCTGAATGAACGCCATTATGGCGCTCTCCAGGGAATGAACAAAGATGAAGCCGCACATCGATTTGGCGAAAAGCTGGTTTATCATTGGCGCCGAAGTTACCACGGGATCCCGCCGCCATTGACTGGCGATCCGCGTCGCCTTCATCAGGAACCACGTTATCGCCATATCGCGTTGTCAGACCTTCCCGGTGGAGAAAGTCTGGAAATGACCCAGCGCAGAGTGCTGCCCTACTGGCAACACGCCATCGCGCCGCGGGTGATCAGCGGTGAGAGCATATTACTGGTCGGCCACGCTAATATGCTCAGAGCATTGACCATGTTTCTCGAAAAAACGGATGAGAATGAGATTGTCGACCTGACTATCCCGACGGGGATCCCGGTCTTATATGAAATGAACGGAAGTAACATTATTGGTGGACGTAGCGCCCTGATCTGAGGCTCTTTTTGCTCGTGAGGTTGTATGTACAAATCGTTATTTGCAGTTATTATTGGCGGTTCCATCGGTTGCGTAATCCGCTGGATTTTGTCAATGCGTCTTAATAGCACATTTCCGAATCTCCCGCCGGGAACGTTGCTGGTTAATCTGATCGGTGGCTTTATTATTGGACTGGCACTGGCCTTTTTTATCAGACAACCGCAGCTTGACCCTTCATGGAAGTTTTTTATCACCACCGGATTGTGTGGCGGAATGACAACGTTTTCCACGTTTTCTGCTGAAGTCGTGGTGCTATTGCAGAATGGTAATTATTCGTGGGCTGTCATTTCGGTATTGACGCATGTTATCGGCTCATTACTGATGACCGCTGCCGGCTTTTTTGTTATGACCCTGATCTAACTACGGCACCTCCGTACGACAATTTCGCTGCGGAGGCTCCAGACGGGATTAACTCACTGACGGCATATCCCGGGTAAATACTTCCTCGAACAGATCTTCACCATAGCTGGTATCCAGTGGTACCCCCTCTGTGAGCCTGAAGGTTCGTTCACCACCGTCTCGTCTTTCGGCACACAAATAAATGGCATCCTGATGATGCTCCTGGTAGTAGGTACAAGCAAATTCTGAACTGTGGGTGACCAAAAATAGTTTCACTTTACATTCTGCCAGCGCGGCCACAATCCCTCTGATAATATCAGCCCCTTCCCGGCTATTGGTTGCTGAAAAAGACTCATTGAACAGGACCAAATCATCCTTTTCGAGCAGATCGATAATATCGCGCATACGTCTGAGCTCTTCATCAAGTTTTCCGCTGATCATATGACTGTCTTCTTCACATTTATAATGAGTAAAAATATGACGGCAAATATCGGTACAAAAAGATTCAGACGTAACAAACATGCCACTTTGCATCATCACCTGAGCCAGGCCAAGACTCCGTAAGAAAGTCGATTTTCCGCCTTGATTAGCGCCGGTAATAATAAACGTATTTTTATTATCAGCCTTTAAAGTATTCGCAATAACTGTTTTATCAGCGGTCAACACCAGACAGATGTCATACAAGGAATCAAAAGACAGATAACGTTCACATTTATAAGCAGGAACCGGGAAACACTGCGGAATATGACGCATATTTAATGTTTCCGACAAATTAATACAGGCTATATAGAATCCAAGTTCCGTGCGCAATGATTTAAAAAAGTTGAGCAAATGAGCTGTGGATTGCGCCATTGCTCTGGCAACCAGAACCAGTCCCTCATCCTGTAAATTACTCAGCGCCCTGAAACCATTTTCATCCCGTGGTGCTATCTGCACCGTATAATGCTCAGGTTTTCTGACAAAAAGCCGCCTGAACCATCCTTTTTCTTGGCGATTAGGTTGCCTGAGCACATAGTCCTCTCCCCGATTGCCCTCACCTGGACGTGCACTGATCAATATTCCTTTTTTGAAACTCATTTTTTTGAGATGTTCTTCTATCATTGCCAGATATTCTTCATTTAACTCCTGAATAATCATCGCAAATAATCTGGCCATGCCAGTAGATGCGAAATGGGAAAGATTTGCTTCTGCTATGCACCTGACTTTTCGCAAACTGACCAGTAAATATCTGGTAAAGGAAATAGACTGATGAAGTACCGCCGAAGGATAATGCCCAAAAACGCCATAATGAAGATTATCTTTTTCCTTTGACAGACATTCAACCACCACGCTGTAAAAATCACGGATAATATCAGGATGACTCAGACAATCCTTCAGAATAGCCTGTCGGTATTCAATGTCTGGAACTTCGCATAACAATTGTGAGATAGCTTTTTTAACTACTGAATATAAAAAATCATCTCCCGCAGACAGTGACTGTAATAGAACATTAAGTTCAAGATCTTTCATCATGATATTGAAATGTTCAGGAAAACTATCATCGACAATAAAATCCTTATTTTTATACATCAGATACGTTTTCATGCATTTAACCTCGCTTTTATTTTTTCATATGTCAGCCCGTATTTCTGTACAAGCGTTACTGAACAGGCCTTACCATTGGCGGGTTGCTTAATAATTTTATAGGTACGCGTAGCTTTATCTTCATCCTCAACCGTACTCATCATGCTGACAATGGCGCGATCGATAAGGGTGAGTTCATCGATAAATGTCACACAGACACAAAGCGCGTCCAGTCGCAAGATTTTTTCGATAATCTGGGTGCCTAAATATATTGCATCGTGCGAGGTAGTCGATGTAAAAATCTCATTCATAATAATGAGACTTTTTGCTGTAGCCTGGTCAAGGATGGCCTTTATACGAACCAAATCATCATATAATTTACCTCTAAGATTATGGATATCTTCACTTTTCTCAAAATGCGTAAAGATATGATCGATAAGATTTAAATGTGCTTCTTCTGCCGGCACATATAAACCCAGTAACGCCAGATAATGAAGTTGACCGATCATTCTGGCGAATGTTGTTTTACCGCCCTGGTTGGGGCCAGAAACGACAATAATGCGTTCACGTCCCTGTAACCTAAAGCTATTACAGACCATACTGACCTTTTTCTCTATAAGAGTATTAGCAAGGGCCAGATCAAATGCCGTGTTAGCAAAAACATCCTGATTATGTTGATTAATCTGTGGAATGCAAAATGACAATCCTGCGGCCTGAAACTTACGAATATATTCCACACTCGAAAGGTAAAACTGTATTTCACGTTCGAAAACCTTTAGCACCACAGATTGGTAATTTTCATTATATTTAATAAAGGTATCAAGTTCTTCAAATATAGTCGGAAAGAGTCTGGTGACACAATCCAGAATCCTCGCTTCAACATCATTCATGATGCCATCGTGACTTTTAAAGTCCACGTCTACGTTGACATTGCGCTGTTTGAATTTTGAGAAAACATTGAGAACTTGATCACTGTAATTTGTTTCATTCGTATAATGCTCAACCGATATCGTGTCACCTTTAATATTCAGATTGTACTGAATACCACTAAGCGAATGACTAATTTTTCGCGCCGTCGCGTATAACTCGATGAAACTATTGCTAGTAGTGTATTGTTTAAGATAGTTTTTAAAATTTGTCATTCCACAAGAGTTCAACGAGGCTGTAGTCAGTTGTTCATCCAGTACCGCCACCGCCTTACAATAAAGCAAAACACACTCAAGTTCCCAGCGCCTCTGTTGAAAATGATAGTATTTATATTCCTTTTTACCTGCTATTTCTCTGATTTTCCTCATCATTCCAGAAAAATCCATAAGGGTGTTATAAAGAGAGTTTTCGATCACATCCTGGATAATATCCTGACGGTAATAGATATCCTCCAGGTACCGTAGTGGGGTATAAAAATAGGGTGCTAAATCGTACTCATCTCGCCCATGAATAATAGCACTGACTATTTGATCAAGATTAAGATCAATAAAATACTCAGGTGTATCGTGAGCGAGTTGATGTTTTTGATTTCCACTAAGTGATGCATACAAAATGCTATAAAACTCCATAATTCTCTCTCCTGACAGATATCTGACGCATCTTAAGTAATTTACTACATACTATTGAAAAAATAATACTTGCCGTGTGCTATACTTCTTTTTTCATTATTAATGATGGAGACAAACATGGGTTATGTCATTATAACGTTAATTCTTTGTATCCTCGGTATTATTTGTGTGTTTGCGTTTTCATTATGGTCGCAACACCGGATATCACGCAGGAAACATGTAAAGAAATAACCATCGATAAAACCTGTTTTTTTTCTGGTTGTCATTTTCTGATTACCGTCACAGGGCAGCATGCGTGATCGACAACCTGTCGGGCCACCGATCCCAATACCCAGTGAGCAAAATGTGTGTTCCCCCTGTGCCCAACAACAATATGGTCAACGCCATGTCCGTCAGCGTAACGAAGTATCTGTTCAGCCGGATGTCCTACTGCCACATGGTATTTGACCTCTTTTTTTAGCTCTGGATATTGTTTTTTCTGACGTCTCATCAACTGATTAAAATAAGACTGAGTCCGATTGATAAAATCCTGCATTTCCAGCGCACCAGCAAATTCAGACATTTGACAAACCGCAATAATATGCAGTTCACAGTTAAAATGGTGTACCAGCTCAAAAGCAAAATTCATTGCCTCTTTCGCAGATTCTGAACCATCGTAGGCGATTAAAATTTTATTAATCATAATGCAGCCCTCATCAAGCACAATGTCAATGTCAGGCTTCTACTGAAATGTCTTCATTTTCATGCCTATTCCATTTATTGCGGTATTGCCCACATTTTTTCTGTAAACAGACAACATGGCCCCAAAAATTGACAAGCACTCAACATTGGCATGACCGAGCGACCACTGCGCATGGCGACTTGTGTAAAATATTGCATTTTATCTATCCGTGGATACGCGCGCCACACAGGTACAGCAGCAGCCAGACTCTGTTTCATCAGTGTGCGAATCGCTAGTACATCGCAGAAAAAGCTTGCCAATAAAACGAGACCAGCGCCGAACAAACATTTGTCCTGAGAGACATTCTTCTTCAGCATAGCCTCTCCTGTTCGAGGACCGACAGATTGCCGGTCAACACAGAAAACCATTGTTTCGAAGGGTCTGGTGGTTATAGATATACGCATAAACAACAGGGAAACGATAAACGCCGACTCCAGCCACCACGCTGGTTGAAACCAGATGTCGATCATATGCCTCCTGCTTACAGCGCCACAGGAAATGCGGATAACTTGATCAAAAACAGATACGGAAGAATATTGCAGCATAGTGACCTCCTACACAGATTCACGTTTTTCCCAATGAGGAAAAACCTGGATGTGTAGGCATCATCAGCCTGGAAGGCGGTTAACGGAGGAATGCCATCTCCTGATGAAAAATTTAGCAGTGAAAACGATAATTCACCAGTCAATATTAAACTTTCTATCTACTAATTATTTCAAAAACGACCTCCCAGGCTTACGAAAGCAATAAATTTGCACATCAGATACGGAGAGGCTGTGTAACAGTAAAGCCCGCCACACGAATCACCTCTCCGGCAGGGGAATCTGTTTGACTGGCGGCCATGGCCCTGTGACGACGACACAAAACGGCTCGGCTATACCAGACTAAAGCTAAAATCCGCTACCAGCAGGCAGGGGCAACGATGCGATCTCCACCGGCATACCAGAGCGGCGCTCAAGCGCCTGGCTGACGCGATCGATATCGACCCCTTCCCCTTTTATAAATGCCTGAATGGCTGGTGTTATGGGGAGCGGAACCTTCCTGCCGGACTCATACTCCGCACGATTACGCGACAATGGCTCGTGGACCTCAACCCAGCGGCTACCGTCCGGTTCAACCGTGTATTTCACCGGTTGATCGATGATTTGTACGCGCGTGCCCACCGGAACAGTATCAAATAGATATTTGATATCATCATTACGTAAGCGAATACAGCCCTGACTGACACGCAGGCCAATGCCGAAACTGGCGTTAGTACCATGGATAGCGTAGAGCCTGCCGATATAAATTGCATATAGCCCCATCGGATTATCTGGCCCGGCTGGAACAAAAGCGGGCAGACTTTCACCTCGTCTGGCATATTCACGGCGAGTATTGGCCGTCGGAGTCCAGGTCGGCGCTTCCTGCTTGCGCTCCACCGCGGTAACCCAGTTACGCGGCGTTTCACGCCCCGCCTGACCAATACCAATCGGCAGAACCTCTACCGTTGCGCCATCAGGTGGATAATAGTAGAGGCGCATTTCCGCAACGTTAATCACAATGCCGCTGCGTACCGTGGCGGGCAGAATAAGCTGTCGGGGCACCACCAGCGTGGAGCCCGGTTTCGGCAAAAAGACATCGACCCCAGGGTTGGCCTCCAGCATATTACTCAGTCCCTGGCCATACTGAGCAGAAAATGTTTCCAGGGGCTGAGTGTTGCTTTGCGGAATAGTGATGATCAAGGGAGTGCCAACCAGGCGACTTCCTTCCGGAGGTAACGGGTAGCTCACCGCCAGAACGCTCGGGCAGGTAAAGATCATAATAAGCACGTAAAACCGTTTCACTCGTCGCACTCTTTCCCTTCCTCTGTGGCGACAACCGTGAATAAATTATAGCTGCGTTTATTATTTCATTTCTGATTTAGCCCCTGATAACGCATTCCCGTCGCCAGATAAAACGGTTAATGATGTTGAATAGCACGGACACTGGACGCGAAAGGATGAGGACAAAGACCGGTTCATGCGACAGGCGGGCACCCAATTGGTCAACAACGAATTTGCTCAACCAGAGGCTGAGCCATGGTGAGAAACAGAAATTCGCTTATATACCTTCAATGAGCAGAGAAAAAAGATAACGGAAATCAACGACAAATCCGCCAAAAGCGGATTTGTACGCCTCTCGCAGCCGCGAAAACCGGAATAAGACCCGATATTATTACCAACGCATTGGCAACCAGCGGGCTGACGACTTCCGTCAGGCAATAATCCTGACGGGCCGCGGTACGAATAATATTGAATTTACCAGAAATAACCCTTTCACCTGCGCCACCAGGCCGCCTGTATCTTCTATTGTTGACAGTCTGTTATTCCTGCTGATCAACAATAAAAATTCCATCCCGAAATATGGCTTAGCTCACTAACAATAATTCACGATTTTCCAGCGATGGTCGGCTCACCAGCGACATCAAAATCTCTTTCACCGCCTGCGCCTGCGGCGACAAACTACCGCGAGCCGACATATTGAGGGACAGCGACAGACTCATGGAAGGCGTGCTGATTCGCGCCATCCAGCCATTAGCTGCACCGCACAGCGAACGGGCGGCAGACTCCGGCAGAACAGTGACCCCCATACCGCTGGCAATTGCCGCGGTTAAAGTGGTGATCGATTCAATTTCACCAATAATTTTTGCCGACAGCCGCCGTAGGGTGAAAGCTTCGGTAACCCGTGCGCGAACGGCACTATAATCGCGCGGCAGGAACAGATTCATCTCCGCCACCGCTGTCAGATCCACACTTTGCCCCGGGCAATTCCGCGTACCAACCAGGTAGAGGTCCTCTTTCAGCAATGGCTGACTGATGATCCCGGCGACAGGCGAACGTTCATAGAGCACCGCCATATCCAGCTGGCCGTCAATCAGCTTATCGTTGAGGATCGTGCCGCTGCTTTCCTGCAAATACACCATGACTTCAGGAAGTTCATTACGCACGGTTTGCAATAATGGCATAGTAATTGCTGACGCAGCCGTCCCCGGGGCCAGGCCAATAGACACCTGGCCGCTTAGTGTCTGACCAACGTTATTAACCGCCAGTTGCGCCTGCTCACACTGCCGCAGAATAGTGCGTGCGTGAGTATAGAGGATTTTACCTGCCTCGGTTGGCGTGACACCGCGTTTAGTTCGGATCAACAGTTGCTGGTCCAACTCACCTTCCAGGGTCGCAACCTGCTGGCTTAATGCCGGTTGTGCGATGTGCAAGACTTCAGCGGCCTGGGTCAGACTGCCGATATCGACGATTTTTACAAAATACTTCAGTCGTCTTAAGTTCATTTTGCCTCCTGTAAGGAACACCAGTACCATCACCAGTCGTTTAGATGCAGAAGGTTTTGCAATTTACTTGCCAGCTTTTAACTTATGATGCAAATACCTCTGCAAGCCGCATAATAAGGGATACTGATAGCAAACCGTGATTTTGTTGCCCGGTAAGCGGATTGTGGTATGCCCCATTAGAGGTATAAATGCACCATAGCGGTGCACAAAACCGCGCAATGATGAAAAAATAAACGCCCTGCTGAAATAGTCAGCAAACGAACCAGGTTCGCTTATTCAGCCTTTGACAAGGTTAGGCGCCATCGTTAATATGCGCCTCGTTCACACGATTCCTCTGTAGTTCAGTCGGTAGAACGGCGGACTGTTAATCCGTATGTCACTGGTTCGAGTCCAGTCAGAGGAGCCAATTTCCTGTTTTCATGCATCCTTGCGAATCATTATATGATGTTGGTTCAACAGGTTAGCGTGAAAATTCTTCCCGGTGCATTTTGATTTTACCCTCCGCATCGGGAAAAATTGGTGGTCAAATCTGGGGTCAGGTTAGTTCGATAATGGAGTGACCCCCATATGTCCCTTACCGACGCGAAAATCCGCACTCTCAAGCCTTCTGACAAACCCTTTAAAGTCTCCGATTCCCACGGTCTGTATCTGCTGGTCAAGCCGGGTGGCTCACGTCACTGGTATCTCAAGTACCGTATTAACGGTAAAGAATCCCGCATTGCGCTGGGTGCCTATCCTGCCGTCTCCCTCTCTGATGCGCGACAGCAGCGTGAAGGTGTCCGTAAAATGCTGGCGCTGAATATCAACCCGGTACAGCAGCGGGCTGCTGAACGTGGCTCACGAACACCGGATAAAGCTTTTAAAAACGTGGCGCTGGCGTGGCATAAAAGTAACCGGAAATGGTCGCAGAACACCGCTGACCGTCTGCTTGCCAGCCTGAACAATCACATCTTTCCGGTTATCGGGAACCTGCCTGTATCAGAACTTAAACCCCGTCATTTCATTGACCTGCTGAAAGGGATCGAGGAAAAAGGTCTGCTGGAAGTTGCGTCCCGCACGCGGCAGCACTTGAGTAACATAATGCGCCATGCGGTCCATCAGGGGTTAATCGATACTAACCCGGCAGCAAACCTTGGCGGCGTGACCACACCTCCTGTCAGACGGCACTATCCTGCCCTGCCACTGGAGCGGCTGCCTGAACTGCTTGAACGTATTGAGGCATATCATCAGGGCCGCGAACTTACCCGGCTTGCCGTCCTGCTGATGCTGCATGTGTTCATTCGCTCCAGTGAACTGCGTTTCGCCCGCTGGTCAGAGATTGATTTCACAAACCGGGTCTGGACGATACCCGCGACGCGAGAACCCATTATTGGCGTGCGTTATTCCGAGCGCGGGGCCAAAATGCGAATGCCGCATATCGTCCCCCTCTCAGAACATGTCATCGCCATTCTGAAACAGATTAAAGATATCACCGGTAATAATGAACTGGTCTTCCCCGGCGACCATAACCCGTATAAGCCAATGTGTGAAAACACGGTCAACAAGGCATTGCGGGTGATGGGCTACGACACAAAAAAGGATATCTGTGGCCACGGCTTTCGGGCGATGGCATGCAGTGCGCTGATGGAATCGGGTTTATGGTCAAAGGACGCAGTAGAACGCCAGATGAGTCATCAGGAGCGCAATACCGTGCGCATGGCTTATATTCACAAGGCAGAACATCTGGAAGCCCGCAAGGCGATGATGCAGTGGTGGTCCGATTATCTGGATATATGCCGTGAAGCCTACGTTCCACCATATTTCCTTATCAGAAAATAAAGCATTACGCCAGATAGTTCATGAACTATCTGGCGTAACAAATCAACCCCATATCGGCGTCAATTGATATGGTTTTTTTTAGTTTAAATCCCATGACTGCGAAGGAGTAATGACTCCTGTAAGCTATTTGCCTTTGAAAAAGGCTATTGCGGATGTTCTCTACAGAACATTCCATAGTCTTAAAACGGCCGACAAAGGAAAACTCTAAGAAATGCAGATCAGGCTCCTGACGTATCGAACACGCTGCTGGTTTAGGGCGAGAAGGTACTCGGTTATTAACTTGACGTGAACATTACTGTGTTTGCTTCCCAGCCCCACTCATTCTCCCGGTAAAACCGGAATGTTATCAAGACTGATTAAATAGCAAATAAAAACAACTTTCTCGTGAAAGATTGCATTCACTTTAACGGAATTGAAAACATCACACGCAAAATATCATGTAACTTTCATGGTTTCATGTGATAAGCTGACTCATGTCCCTTGTAAAGTTACATGAGTTTATCTTTCCGATGCGAGTTTGCAACGTCTTATGGTTCGCACACATCACAAAGTAACGCAGGTAAACGCTGTGACATGTAGGGGCCAACAAACAACTTAACTTTACCTTTATAACCACATGATTTTTGGAATGATTTATGACTGTATCGTTCAAACTTCGCATGTTGTGCTTAACCGGTACACTGGCTGTCATCGGGCTGTTCCTTTCAAAACAGAGCGTCATACCCGGCGCGTATGCACTTGAGACATCAAACTTTAAAACGGTGCGAACTACGTCCGCAGTTGTTCATACGGTAAACGACTGGGTCGAATTCTCGGGAAAACTGGAAGCCACCGATGAGGTCACTGTACGTTCAAAAGTTACAGGCTCGATTGTGGATGTTAAGTTCAGGGATGGTCAGTTGGTCAGGAAAGGCGATATTTTATTTATTATCGATCCAGCCCCTTATAAGACTGAACTGGCCCGGGCTCGTGCAGCATACGCGCAGGCAAAAGCGAAGCAGGACTTGGCATTGCTGGATCTGTCCCGGGGGAAAAAACTTATCGGGACCCATGCTATCTCACAGCGCGATTATGACGTTCTGAACAATGCCGCCCGGGAATCGAAAGCAGCCAGGGAGATTGCCGAAGCTGAGGTCGAGAGCGCCAGGCTCAGCGAAAGCTATACCCGGATCACCGCACCGGTAACTGGCCGTATTTCCAGAGCAGAACTGACAGTCGGTAATCTGGTCGCAGCCGGTATTGACAGTCCAGTTCTTGCATCCATTGTTGCTCTTGATCCCTTGTATGTCGCTTTTAATGCGGATGAACGAACCTATCTTAATTATATCGACAAGCTTTCAAATAAAGACAAACCTGAAGTGCTGGTAGGACTGGCCGATGAAAAAGATTATCCACATAAAGCCATTCTTCATTCTGTGGATAATCATCTCAGTACTGAAACCGGCACTATCAGGATGCGCGCACTTCTTGATAATCCATCATCAAGGTTGCTTCCCGGTTTACAGGCCCGGGTCAGACTCCAGGCAAGCAAATCTTATACAGCAGTATTGATTGACCAGACACTGATCCGCACCGACCAGGACAGACGCTATGTTCTGGTAGTCGGAAACAATGACAAAGTTGAATATCGCCCCCTCGAACTGGGAAACAGACAGGGGGAACTGATTGTTGTGAAAAAAGGCCTAAATAAGGGTGACAGAGTTATTTCCGGTGGGGCGCAGTTGGTCAGTCCCGGTGAAACAGTCGTTGTCAGCAAAGACGAATCCCCTTCTTCAAAATCCCGGGAAGGAAATAAGTCATCATGAAAGTATCAAAATTCTTTATCGACAGGCCGGTTTTTGCTGGAGTACTGTCTGCGTTGTTCATTCTGGCAGGGATTATCGCCATATTTCGTCTACCGGTATCGGAATACCCACCGGTTGTCCCCCCATCCGTTATCGTTCATGCCCAGTATCCCGGAGCTAATGCCACCACGATTGCACAGACGGTTGCAGCTCCAATAGAGGAAACTGTGAACGGCGTAGAGAATATGCTGTATATGCAGTCACTTTCAAATGAGGATGGCAATCTCTATCTGACAGTGACCTTCAAACTGGGCACAGATCCCGATCAGGCTCAGCAATGGGTGCAGAACCGGGTGTCGCAGGCTCTGCCCCGGTTACCTGAAGATGTCCAGCGACTGGGTGTCACAACGAATAAAAGCTCGCCGAATATCACACTTGCCGTTCATATGATATCGCCTGATGGCAGATATAACGATAATTACATCAGTAATTACGCCATACGTAACATCAAAGACCAGCTCTCGCGTATTGAGGGAGTTGGCCAGGTATCAGTATGGGGCCCCGGTGGTTACGCGATGCGAATCTGGCTTAATCCTGATGCTATGGCTGCTCGCGGACTGACGACATCAGATGTCGCCTCTGCTATCCGTGAACAAAACGCCCAGTCACCAGTGGGAAGCGTTGGCGCAGCCCCTATGGCAGAAGAAACACCGTTACAGTTGTCAGTTAATGCCAGCGGTCGGCTTAAAACGGCTGAAGAATTTGGCAACATTGTGCTCCATGCCCGACAGGATACCAGAACGACATTATTGAAGGATGTCGCCCGTATTGAACTGGCCGCTGAAAATTATGCCATGCGTACTTACCTGGATAAAAAGCCTGCGGTAGCGCTGGCCATACAGGAGTCTCCGGGCGCAAATGCTCTGGAAATTGCCTCACAAGTAAGTCGCACAATGAAAGATCTGAAAAAACAGTTCCCTGAAGGACTGGATTACCAGATAGTTTATAATCCAACCAAATCAGTCAGGGCGGGTATAGAAGCTGTGCTTCATACTCTTTTTGAGGCCATACTCCTCGTGGTACTGGTTGTTTTTCTTTTCCTCCAGACCTGGCGAGCATCAATCATTCCTCTGCTGGCTGTTCCCGTTTCGATAACCGGCACAATGGCATTTCTGTACCTTTTTGGGTTTTCAATCAATGCCCTGAGCCTTTTTGGCCTCGTCCTGGCTATTGGCATTGTCGTTGATGATGCCATTGTTGTTGTTGAAAATGTAGAAAGAAACATAGAAAGAGGCATGACGCCATATCATGCCGCCTGCAAGGCTATGCAGGAAGTCAGTAGTCCCATTATTGCGATCGCGCTGACGCTGAGTGCCGTATTTGTTCCGCTGGCTTTTATGAGTGGCCTGACCGGGAGGTTTTATCAGCAGTTTGCAGTGACAATAGCAGTTTCAACGATTATCTCCGCTATTAACTCCCTTACGCTCTCACCGGCTCTCTCTGCCATGCTGCTGAAGTCACGTGATTCAGACAGCGACTGGCTTACGCGCATTATGTATCGTAGTTGTGGACGGTTCTTTACTGTTTTCAACCGCCTGTTCAACAGTAGTGCCAGGCGATATGAAAAAGGTGTTGGCGCGCTTGGCCAGCGCAAGATTCTGATTATGGTGATTTATGGCATTCTGCTGGCAATTACGCTGTTACTGGGCAGGTCTGTACCTGGGGGGTTTATCCCTGCTCAGGATAAAGAATACCTTATCAGTTTTGTGCAGCTTCCTGCTGGCACATCATTGTCCAGAACAGACCGGGTACTGGAAAAAATGAATGAAATAGCACGAAGTGAGCCAGGAGTATCTTCCACATCTTCTTATGCTGGATTGTCTGTAAACGGAACCACCACAAGCCCTGGTTCCGGTCTGACATTTGTCCTCCTCAAGCCTTTTGAGCAACGGCCTGGCATTAGCGCAGATGATGTTGCCGCCTCTCTGAATGCCAGATATCAGTCACTTCCTGGCACAGATTTTGCGGCCGTTTTCCCGGCACCACCCGTTATGGGTCTGGGTTCCCTGGGGGGATTCAAATTGCAGCTTGAAGACAGAGGAAATATCGGTTACGACGGAATGGCCGAAGTACTTCGACGCTTTCAGGCAGAAGCAGCTAAATCACCTGTGCTGACGCCACTTTTTTCAACATACCAGAATAATTTTCCACAAATTAATGTCGATATTGACCGTAATCGCGCCAAACAACTTGGGGTGAACATCAGTGATATCACCGAGACATTACAATCCTATCTTGGCTCATATTATATAAATGATTTCAATATAATAGGTCGTGTATATCAGGTAAGAATGCAGGCCGACGCAGAGTTCAGGGCGACCCCGGAGGATATACTGAAACTACAGACCCGAAATGCCGATGGCAATATGGTACCGCTGTCTGCCATAGCCCGTATTGAGCCGACACACGGTCCTGAGCTGGTTACCCGTTATAACGGTTTTACAGCGGTCGATCTTAGTGGCACTCCTGCTCCAGGCTATTCTTCAAGTCAGGCGATGGAAGAGATTGAACGTATAGCGATGAAAACACTTCCACCCGGCGTAGAGTATGAGTGGACAGACCTGACCTACCAGCAAATTCTTGCAGGCAACAGTGCCGTCTGGATTTTTCCACTCTGTGTATTATTGGTATTCCTGGTGCTGGCTGCCCAGTATGAAAGCCTTACGCTCCCTTTGGCTGTCATTATGATTGTCCCAATGAGTATCCTTTCTGCACTTACCGGGGTGTGGCTGACTCATGGGGACAATAATATCTTTACGCAAATTGGATTTATCATCCTGGTCGGGCTCGCATCTAAAAATGCCATTCTTATCGTTGAATTTTCCCGTGAACTTGAGTTTTCAGGTAAGTCTGCCTTTAACGCGGTGAAAGAGGCATGCCGTCTCAGGCTGCGTCCAATTCTGATGACCTCACTGGCTTTCATCATGGGTGTAATCCCCCTGATGGTATCGCATGGAGCAGGCGCTGAGATGCGTCAGGCAATTGGGATATCAGTATTCTTTGGCATGCTCGGCGTCACCCTTTTTGGCTTGTTTATGACCCCCGTGTTCTACCTGTTAGCCCGACAAATATCAGGGAAACCACTGCACTCGGCCACTTTACCGGATGCGCCTGAGGAACGGCCGATAACAGAACAGGCTTCAGACTAAAATTTATGGTGACCTTTCAACAGCCGGACATTATATGATGCCCGGCTGTTGAATTTATTTATGTTTAAGAACTTCCGGCACAAGCTTATCAAGGGTAAGTTCAGCAAAGCGGTTCGTAATCAGACGTCTCGCCTCTTCAAGCGTATCACTTATTTCATTGTTAACTGCATCCTCTATCTGGCATTTGTCATGCTCAGTCGCCCAGCCTATTGAAAAAAGTTCAGTGCTGCCAATAGCGTGGAAAACCTGAAGGAGAGTGATGTCTCCGAGAGATTTCTGGAGTGTCCAGCCACCTCCATGCCCTTTTTCAGAATGAATGATACCCGCCTGTTTGAGCCCCTGGAAAAGGCGTCTGACCACGACCGGATTCGTATTGATCATCAATGCTATATCTTCCGAGGTAACGGGATCGCGTATTTTATCCATATGTATCAGCACGTGTAATGCACGGGACAGCCGGTGGTCTTTTCTCATTTTTTATCCTGTTTACTGCGAAGCTTCTTATGAAACTTTCGTTGTTGCATAAGCGGTGCGATATCATGTATCTTATACTATTACATGAAATCCATACAGAGAGTATTTTTTATGTCATTCGATAATGTGTCAGAACAGTTATGGGTCTGCCTCGTCATTGCACTGATGTCCAGTTGCATTTCAATCACCGTCACACAGCAGGAAATGTTTCGCCCGTTGCGTGAATGGATGGTCAAAAAAAATGCCATGGCAGGTTACCTGTTCAGTTGTTTTTATTGTTTCAGTCACTGGGTGGTTTTTGCCGGTGTTGCAATTTACAGGCCCGTTCTTGTTCATTCAGGATTCTGGTTAATTGACCTTGCGGTTACGGCATTCTTTACCATCGGTTTAACGGCCATGTTCAGCGGGATCATTCTGAAAGTGATGAGAAACGCTATTGCCAAGGCGATTGAAGAAAAAGAAATGAAAGACAAGCTGGGTTTGTAACTCGAACGGGCCTGAAAACCTGGTGATGAAAGCAGGACGGTTAGCCCGGCAATCTGCGCATAAAAATGGCACGACTGCTTTACGCTTTCGCACCAGGTTTTGCGATGTTTTACGTTCGTCTTCCACGCAGTTCACAGAGGTACAGGTACATACTGGTTCTGGCTGCCGGTGTTGATGTGCCGGCAGGTGTAGCTGACATTTTTGTTACGAACGAAAATCCTACAGGTTATTCAGATAACCTTCATATCAGCATGAACTGTTAGCGTCCTGGCGTCTCAGTCCGGTTTACAGTGAACATTTGCGCATGAATATCGACAGTTGCAGATTAGTGTGTCGACGTCGCTGCTTCGAGTTGCGCAGGTTCCATCAGTGCGAATGCTGTGCGCATTTTACGTGTCTCCTCTCCGGGGCTGCGACCAAACAGTCTTTTGAACTCCCGATTGAACTGCGACGCACTTTCGTAGCCGACCCGCGCTGCTGCCCCTGCTGCAGTAACGTTATCCCGTATCATCATCAGTCGCGCCTGATGAAGACGCACTGACTTGATGTACTGAATGGGAGAAGTCGCCGCCACGGCTTTGAAATGCGCATGAAAAGCCGGAACGCTCAGGCCAGCTTCGTGCGCAAGTGAAGCCACATCCAGTGGACGGGCGTAATCGAGGTGGATACGCCGTAACGTACGTGCAATACGTCCAAAGTTGCCATGACAGGCCAGCGCAGCACGAATGGCTCCGCCCTGTTCACCCAGCAGCACACGAAAAATCAGCTCCCGCACAATCCCCGGGCCCAGAACCCGCGCTTCAAGTGGTGAAAATAATACCTTCAGAAGACGAACTGTCGTATCTGCCAGCGTGTCGTCAAGTGGTGTGGAGACAATGCCAACGGGTGAACCTGATGCAGTGGCATGGTGATCGACAGCCATAACCAGGTCTGCCACAGCTGTCATATCCAGACGAATGGACACAGCAAGCAAAGGCTCTGCCGGACTGGCATCTGTCTCGCTTGAAAATGGCAGAGGTACTGACAGCACCAGGTAGTGCAATGGGTCGTAGTGGTAAACCCTGTCGGCCAGGTAACCTCTTTTGTGCCCCTGACAGACAATAACAATGCCTGGTTCGTACAACACGGGGGTACGCCCCAGCGCGCCGTCAGCACGCATCAGACGCACGCCATCCAGCAACGTACGGGTGTGACCTTCATGAGGGGCGAGCTGGCAAATCATAGCCGCCATTTCGGACTGTTGAGATATGGAGGGCAATCTTTCTGGCATACAGCAGACCTGCTAATTGAATTTAATGATTATATTTTCACTCCCTGCATGCTTAAAAATCAATAAAGAAAATAGGATTAGGCAATGATGCAAGAGTGTCAGGCCTGTCGTCGTATGTGCCCTCTCTTTATGATACCTGCCTGTTTGATATTCCAATGACATTCCCTGTCCCGCCCGGTGACAGGCAAGGAGGAGTGATGAAAACAGTGGTATCAGAAACGTCTAAAGTGGTCATTCTTACCGGTGCCAGTAGTGGTATAGGTGAGGCCACAGCCCGTCATCTTTCCCGGAAGGGGCATCATTTGTTTATCGGTGCCAGACGTATTGAAAAACTGACCGCACTGGCGACAGAGTTGCGGGCAACGGGGGGTAGTGTTGATGCCATGGCAATTGACGTCACGCGACAAGAAGATTTGCAACGCATCGCAGCCAGGGCGCTGGAGAAGCACGGACGTATTGACGCGCTCATAAATAACGCTGGCGTTATGCCACTCTCACCGCTGGCAGCGTTGAAGGTCGAAGAGTGGAACCGCATGCTGGATGTCAATGTTCGGGGCGTTCTGCACGGGATAGCCGCCGTCCTGCCGATCATGCAGGAGCAGGGTTATGGTCACATCATTAATATTGCCTCCACAGGCGCGTATACGGTCTCGCCCACAGCCGCTGTCTATTGCGCCAGCAAGTTTGCCGTGCGCGCTATTTCTGACGGGCTTCGGCAGGAGACCGATGCGATCCGGGTGACGCTGGTCAGCCCGGGAGTGGTCGAGTCAGAACTTGCCGATCATATTACGGACGAAACAGCCCGGACTGCCATGCGCGAATTCCGGCGCATCGCCTTACCTCCGGAGCCCGTGGCGCAGGCAATCGCCTATGCCATCGAACAACCCGCTGGCGTTGATATCAGCGAACTCATCGTCCGTCCTGTGGCCAGTCCTCATTAACCGTAAACATGTTTTCATTTATTCAGGAGTGTTCATGTCAGAGTCAGGCTCTTTTTCCAGGGCTATGCCCTTTGCAGGCCGTGTTGCGATCGTCACCGGTGCCGCCAGCGGTATCGGCCTGGCGACCGTCGAACTGTTGCACCGCCAGGGCGCACGTATCGTCGCCGTTGGCCGGGGGGATAATGTCAATGCGCTTGCACGTGAAGGTATTGTCCCCGTTGTCGCCGACGTGACTCAGGAAGCCAGTGCGGAACTGGCCGTGCGGACTGCAACAGAACAGTTCGGTCGCCTCGACGTCTTAATCAACAACGCTGGCATCATCATCAACCAGCCGGTGGCAGAAATGACGCTCAGGGAATGGAACCAGGTCATGGCTGTTAATGCCACGGGCGCATTTCTTTTCTCAAGGGAAGCCATGCGCCCAATGATGGCGGCAAAATCGGGTGCAATCGTTAATATTGGTTCTTACGCCTGTTATCAGTCTTTTCCCGGTATCGCCGCCTATGCAGCTTCCAAGGGGGCGCTGGCACAGTTAACCCGTACACTCGCGCTGGAAGCTATCACTCACGGTATTCGTGTTAATGCAGTCGGCTCCGGAGATGCGGTGACAAACATCACGAATACAATCCAGCCCGACGGGCAGGCATATCTGGCAGAGCATGGTCGTAAAGCGCCGGTTGGCCGTGCAGCCCACCCCGATGAAATCGCAGAAGTCGCCGCCTTTCTGGCTTCAGACAGGGCCAGTTACATTGTCGGCGCAGTAGTTATGGCCGACGGTGGCATGAGTGTCGCCATTCAGTGATGCAATTCATTTTTCAACAACAGGAGTCTTCATCAATGCAACAACAAACCTCCCCTGCAAAAGTCTGGTTTATCACCGGCGCTGCTCGTGGTATTGGCCTTTCGCTGGCACGCCAGTTACTGGCGCGAGGCGATGCCGTAGCCGCAACCTCCCGCACCCTGACCAGTCTGCGTCAGGCATTCGGCGACGATAACGCGCGACTGCTGGCGCTGGAGGTGGACCTGGTGAACGAAGCCAGCGTTCAAAAAGCCATCGACAGCACCATTGCCGCCTTCGGGCGCATTGACTGTGTGGTCAACAACGCAGGCTACGGCCAGCAGGGCACCATTGAAGCATTAACTGACAGCGAATTGCGTCGCAATTTCGATGTTAATGTGTTTGCTCCCCTGCATGTACTGCGCCATGCCCTGCCGCATATGCGTACGCGGCGCAGCGGCCATATCTTCAACGTGGCGTCGATCGTGGGCTTTCAGGGCGGTTACGCGGGCTGGGGCAGCTATGTCGCCAGCAAATTCGCACTGGCCGGTCTGACCGAAACCCTGGCGGCCGAACTGGCCGAGCTGAACATCAGAGCCACAGTGGTCTATCCTGGACCGGTGCGCACCGGGTTCCTGTCGAAGGAGACGCTGGTCGTGGCCCAGCGCACAATCGCTGATTATACCGAAGCTCAGGCCTCGCTGGACCTCCATCTGAACGGTCTGGACGGCAAACAGGCGGGCAATCCTGATAAAGTCGCTTCTCTGATACTGCAGGCGGCCAGTGCTGACGCCCCACCCGTGCATCTTTTTGCAGGTAAGATTGCTAACACCCTTGCTGAACAAAAAATGCATGCAGTGAGTCAGGACCTTGATGTCTGGCGAAGAGCGTCAGACGCCACGGATTTTGAAGAGTAATAACCCATTCTCCGGGGACATGTGAACCACACGGTCCCTGATTTTCTTTCTGGAGGATATCTCATGCATGACAGCCTGCCTGCGGAAAAAGCGTACCGTATTCTTGAAGCTGGTCCCGTTATTCTGGTGTCCACGAGGGGGACAGATGGCCGAACGAATCTGATGACCGCAGGTTTCCACATGATGATGCAGCATGCCCCACCGCTGGTCGGTGTTATTATCGGCCCCTGGGATTACAGCTATCAGGCGCTGTCAGATACCGGGGAATGTGTTCTGGCTGTACCGCCAGCCGGGATGGCAAAGGCCGTTGTGGACATCGGTAATTGCTCGGGAGAAACAGACGACAAATTTGCGCGTTTCGGCCTGACCCCCGTTGCCGCGCAATCGGTCAGTGCGCCTCTGGTAGATGAATGCGTGGCTAACCTGGAGTGCAGAGTGGTGGATGACCGACAGGTGCGTCGCTATAACCTGTGGGTGCTGGAAGTTCGGCGGATTTGGCTTGACAGCGCATGGCAGGAACTGCGCCTGCTCCACCATCAGGGTGATGGCCGTTTCAGTGTCGACGGAGAGACGCTTGACCTCAGTGACAGGATGGTAAAATGGCGCGACCTGATGAACTGAATTTTTACTAGTGCTTGTTGGTAATACATTACCGGCAAAAGCCGGTAATGTATTACCATGAAAAAGGACGCCGGTCTTGTGATCCATCCCGTAGCAGGATCTGACGGCCAACAGAATGAAAATGTACGCTAAAAAAGTTAACTCTCTTTTTACTTTACTGACGATTATCCAGGTGACTTAACATCGTTCTGCTCCAGTCATAAAAAGCGCGAACTGACGGTGGTATATATCGGCTATAGGGGTATACCAGGGATAGCGGTAATTCAGAGGTGCTGTTCTCCAGACAGGAGACCAGTTCCCCGCTTTGCAGGTATGGCGTAGCCAGATAACTGGCGACACGGATCAACCCAACCCCCTGTATCCCGGCCTGAATATATGCATCGGTATCGTCAACGATTAGCGCCTCTCTCATACGGATCGCCCGCTCCCCATCATCAAGGGTAAAAAACCATTCAGTTGTGCGTCCGGTGCGGTGATTCAGATAGCCAACCGCGTGATGCTTTTCCAGTTCATCCAGTTTTTGCGGCTTGCCGAAAGCATCAATATAAGACGGCGCGGCCAGAACGACCCAGGTAAAACCAGGCAGTGGGCGGGCAACCAGGGTTGTTGAATCTTCGATCCTGCCAGTACGGATCACGCAGTCATACCCTTCCCTGATGATATCCTCAACATTATCGCTTGAGCACAGCATCACTTCCAGCCCGGGGTACTGGCGGAGAAACGACGGGAGCCCGGGGATAATGCAATGTCGGGCGAGGGAATGGGGCATCCCCACTTTGAAACGGCCTCCTGGCTGCTCAGATCGTGCGGGAAAAGACGACTCCATGGCGGCAATATCCGTCAGGATCCTTTTGCATTCGTCGTAGTAGCGCTGGCCCTCCGCCGTGATGCTGAGTTTGCGGGTAGTACGCTGCAAAAGCTGGATACCAAGCCAGGACTCCAGCTCCCGGATAACCCTGGAAACCGTAGAGCGTGGCAGGCCAAGCACTTCTGCCGCTCTTGCAAAGCCATGCGAGTCCACCACGCTGACATAGACCTGCATTGCTCCCAGTTTATCCATCCCGTCCTCTCTTGCCTGTACACGTCTATTATCCCATAACAGCGAATAGTCTAACCCGGTTCCGTGATCTTATCGAAGGTCCATCGCTGCCTTACTCTTACTCCCACTCAATGAACAAGTCTAACAGCGTATAAGGAACCAATATGGCAGAGCATAAATTACACTCAGGTGAAAAAGTACTGGTCCTGGGTGCCGGACAACTCGGGGCGGCTGTACTGCAGCATCTGCTCCCGGCAGTCACTCAGCGCGAGGGCACTGTGTGCGTTATCGTTTCGCCTCGTGCCTGGGATGAACAAGGTCAACTGAGAGCTTCCACGCATCAAAAATATGTGGATGCCGGTGCAAAATTAATCCCTCTGGATATCGCCGCCTGCACAACGGACTCCCTGAAGGATCAATTTAAAGAGTTTGATACCGTTATCAATTGCATGGGGTTTGTTGCAGGCGCTGGTACTCAGATAAAAATCACCCGCGCAGTGCTGGAAGCCGGAGTTAACCGCTACTTTCCATGGCAGTTTGGTGTTAACTACGATGTCGTTGGCAAAGGAAGCGGCCAGCCGGTCTGGGACGAACAGTATGATGTAAGAACCCTACTGCGAGAACAACACAATACCGAATGGATCATTATCTCCACCGGTATGTTTACCAGCTTTCTCTTCGAGCCTGCATTCGATGTGGTGAATTTATCCGAACGGACTATCAATGCGCTGGGGGGATGGGACACACAGGTTACAGTAACTTCTCCGGAAGATATCGGCCGACTCACCACCGACATTTATCTACATCAACCGCGTATTGCCAACGAAGTAGTGTTTGTTGCAGGAGAAACGACTTCCTATGGTGAACTGGCAGAAACGGTCGAGCGAGTGACACAACAAACCTTTGCAAAAAAGGTTCTGACCCTGCCAACCTTGCTGGAGGAATTACAGGCCAACCCGGATGACCAGATGCTTCGCTATCGTGCGGCCTTCGCCCGAGGAGACGGTATGTGGTGGCCGATGAACGACACCTGGAACGTGCAGAACAATATTCCCACGCAGAATATCGCAGCCTGGCTTAAGTCATCCATTTAATTATTAATCAAGGGATTATCAATGAAAACTACCATGACGTTGTTATTCGTCTCTATAGTCCTGCCTTTTTCAGTCTGTGCTCAAACCGTGACGGCAACAGGCGATACGGAGCAGACGGAAGAAAAAAATTCGCCAGCAGGCTGACAGGGATTATAAAATCACCGAAGCCCGCATGGGAAATAAAGTATATATCACAGCAGAAAAAGTCCTGCCGGAATAAATAGTTCTGGGTGAAACAGCCCCTTGAATTTACCAGGTATGGCTGTCGACGCAGTCAAGGATATTTATATCGTATTACATACTGGAGGTTTTTATTTTGATTCGTCAATAAATTTATAAAGTATAACGGGTGGGTAACTGAGAGTTTTACCGTACGTGTCAGGTAAAACTCCCCCACCATCATGTACAGCAACTCCAGTCTCCCCCCCTGCAGCAGTACTTGCGGATACCTAGTTCAGAAAATTGCGAATGACTTACACACCCGGCATATCTGAATGACCTGTTCTGAATGCCTGGGGACTGCTTGCAGGCAGATATCATTGCGTAACTAAAAAAGTCACATAAGATTTTGTCCTAAATAAAATCAGGATGTAAGGTGCCTGTTAAACAAAATAATGATTTAATGGAAACCAAATAATGTTTAGTTCTGTAATCTGATAATTTATAATAATTTGTACGGTTGTGAAATTTAAAAATTACCGTCAGGTAGAGAGGCGAGTAACTGGCGTGGCTACTCACCTCACACCCGATATATGAATACTACAGGATACTGATAGTATTTTTCTCGTGGCTCAAATTTTCAGCCAATTAAGTCCTGCAACTCACTGACCGTATTGTGGCTTGAGTACCTGTCAAGCAGACCAAACAACGGGTCCCATTCATGGATTTCAAGTTTAGCGATGAGACCTTCACGAGCAAAAGGGTCCGCACTGATCATGGACTGGACTTCATCGCGCGTCTCAGCCCTGAAAATAAGAAATCCCGCCCGCAGCGGCGTGTTTTTGAGCGGACCGGACGCTAACAGTTTGCCCTGTTCTATCAGACCTTTCAGATAAATCACATGCTCGCGCACAAAGGTATTCCAGCCGGTGCCATCCGGATGGTCCATTCTGACAATATAAATGTGCATCGTTTTTGCTGTCCTGTTCATGAGACAAAAAATAAGCATAATAAGTATTAGCAGTTTTTAAAATTCGCCAATATTGAGTTCTGAAACAACCAGGAGTAGCGAATGCTGGATAAACTTACCGGAATGCGGGCCTTCGTTGTTGTGGTTCAGACAGGCTCTTTTGTTGCGGCCGCAGACCGGCTCGATATGTCGCCTCAGATGGTGGCCCGCCATATCGCCACACTTGAGAAGCAGCTTGAAACGCGCCTGCTTAACCGAACGACGCGCAGGCAAAGCCTGACGCCGGCAGGCTCGCTGTACTACAGGCGGTGTGAAACAATTTTACAAGCCATCAACAGTGCAGAACGGGAAGCAAGCAGTTCGAGTGCGATTCTTGCAGGTACGCTACGGCTGAATGCGCCGGTAACATTCGGCCGTTATGTCTTAGTGGATTTTTTGAGCATATTTCTTGAGCGTTATCCGCAAATGCGTATTGAACTTATTCTTTCTGATGACGTTATTAATCCTGCTTCAGAAGATTTTGACCTGGTGATACGCATCGGCGAGCTTGATAAGAAACTCAGACTTGCGGCAAAACCGTTGCCTGCGTACCGATTTATTGCATGCGCTGCTCCTCAATACCTGGCAAAGTACGGTCATCCAGAACAACCTTCTGATCTGAAACATCATGAGTGTCTGGTTTTTGCACCTTGGTCTGCGGGATTAAGCCATTACTGGCCTTTTTCCAGCAGTGAGGGATATGCGGAAGTGATGGTAAACTCTCGTCTGGCTATTAACGACTGGGGAGCAATCCTTGAGGCGGCATTAAGAGGTACTGGCTTGCTATTTGGTTATGAAAAGGGACTTGAACGATTTATTAAAATGGGAAAACTCGTTCCTGTTCTGGAAGATTTTAATATTCCTCCTCGGGAAATGCATTTATTGTATGACCCTTCTCGGGCTAACGAAAACCGGTATAAAGTTTTTATTGACGAATTGTATGAACATCTTAGCTAATTATTCCGCTAAGCCTTTTAATAACAGCAATCTCACTTAGGCATCACTGCTGTCAGTCAATTTCACTGCAGATGCGCAATAGCCTATCTCATTGGGTTATTTATTTTGCCATTAGGAACGAACATTCACCTAAAAGCTGAGATGAAATTTCTTTTTTATTTAAGACACCTGACTTGTCTTGAAGTAAGGCTATCTCCTCTGTTCAGGTGGTTAAATTCAATCTGCCATTACAAAACCAGCATAACGGTGTTAGAAGTGAGGGATTTTTGAAGTGCCCCCCTCCCTGGACATTCTCAGAATGGGCAGTACCTGCAATTTTATCCGTTGGAACAGACATCTGACTTAAACCGGATTCGTATTGATCATCAAGGATATATCTTCAGAGGTAACGGCACCTTGAATTGTATACATATGAATCATTACAAGTAATCCCAGAGTAGCCGGTTGACATTCCCGTTGTTAATACTCGATTGCTGCACTTTCACTTATGACACTTTTGTTGTTGCATAAGAATCTTGTTTTCATGTATCTTATATCATTACATGAAGGTCTTATGAGGGGTACATACTATGTCATTCGATAACGTTTTAGAGCAGTTCTGGGTTTGCATGGTACTAGCGCTGATGTCCAGTTGTACTTCAATCACCGTCACGCAACAGGAAATGTTCCGTCTTTTGCGAGAACGAATGGTCAAGATAAATGCCATGACAGGTTGTCTCCTCAGTTGCTTTTATTGTTTCAGTCACTGGGTGGTTTTAGTGGGTATGGCAATCTACAGGCCTGTTCTCCTTAATTCAGGATTTTGGTTAGTTGACCTCGCTGTTACTGTTTTCTTTACCATCGGTTTAACGTCCATATTCAGAGGTATTATTCTACTGATGATGAGAAATGCCATTGCCAAGGCGATTGAAGAAAAGGACATGAAAGACAACTTTGTTTATAGCATGTACAACACCATACGATATATTTTTCTTCGCAAGGATCGCCACCTCTGCGCCAGGTATGTTGAGTAATTAATAATAAATTGCTTTCACGCCAGTCTATAAACTCTTTTTTCCGCATCATCAGCGACGTCAGTATAGGCTAACTGCCGATGCTGAAATTCAATACCTGCGTGACGATTTGGGATAAATGAGATCTGATACGTTTGGCATATATAATAATCTCCAACCCAATTTCATCTTAGAATGCTCTGAGTCAGTTTACATTATCGCTATATTCGCATGGAGTATTTCTTTGATTCTGGCAAAAGTAAAAATCAAAGACTGGACATATATCATTCAAATTAATAACCAACATACAGTATGAATGTTGTCAGCTTTTTCCCGTGTTTCTAAGGCGCGACCAGTCCCTCTTAAATATCATCCAAACGAAGTTTATTACGTGGAAACTCTTATTAATTGAACTTGAACTAGCATGCCTGAAGTAAGAGCACTGAGTAATGTTAACAGCATTTAAACCAAGTACCATTACCTTGCAATACAAGTGGAGCTTCATTATGAAAAAAGAAAATAATCGCACTGACATTAAATACCCGATAACTGAGTGGTTAACTATACCTGAAGCCATACAACTGGCTCAACACAAATTGAAGTTTAGATTAACAAAAAGTGATATCTACAAGAATGCGCTGAGAGGAAACATCATCCTTTCCATTTATTTTCAGTCACCTATTACATTAAGAAAAATTCAAAAATTAAAAAATAAATTAAAATTTAGACCTATAGAAAACTCATTAACCTCCCGCCTTTGCGCCCTCGAAAAAAAAGCTTTATCGAAGAAAACAATCTGATACTCAGCACAGAAGGAAGATATTTACGCACTGCGCAAAGAATTATAGATACCAGCCTGGCTGGGTATGAATATGTTCTTGTACAACGTCTACTATCACAATCACTTAAAATCCCAGCGCCGATAACTGGAGCTAATGAATTCAATTATGGGCTGACGGTTACTATTTCAGGGGAAATATATCAAATATTTATAAATTCCACATGGAATGAAAGAATACGACAACAAACAGCGTTGCTCCCCGAAGATATCATTCTGGATATTTCCGAAAAAATATCCCATATTGAAGTAAACAACACGCTGAGAAAAGCGTACTTTCCACTCTATAATTTACCTACTGATGCATGTTTTGTTATACGCCATTCAGAACTTGGAAAGCTTATAAACATCCCAACCAAGTCGTTGGCCGTTAAACCCCGTATTTCAACGCCTCTATCACGTCTTTTCTGGCTTGCCTGTTATCATAATGAGGATATAAGGCCTTTACTTCGACAACCTTATAAACTCTTATCCATCTTCGAGCAATGGGCCTCAGACGATGGCATCACAGATCGACTCAGCGGAGACACACTAAAAACCGCGCTAGAACGAGGCTCCCCAGTTTCACCATCATCTAAGATAGCATGATATTTATCATGCTAAAGTTTAAATCCGTATTAAGGATAATAGCCTCCTTGATATGGATTTATTAACTTCCATCCTAATCTTTCCTGTGCTTCTTTTGAGAACGCCGGGCGTCCACCGGTTATTTAACCACAGGAGAAAACAATGACAGCACATCAGCTATTACGCCTGAAGCAAGTTGAAGAAAAAACTGGCCTGAAACGCTCTCAGATTTACCTGTATATGAAAAATGGAACCTTTCCACGTTCAATAAAAATTGGCCCGGCCAGTGTGGCCTGGCTCGAATCGGAAATTGATGAATGGATCAGCCTTAAATTGGCCGGACGTTCAATCAGTTAAAAATGTCCGTTTATTTGCTCAACTTTTCCATATAGATTGAGGAGATAACAGAATGATTCCATTAATTAATTACACCATCTTAACTGATGCGTTGCACGCTCTGAAAGTTGGGGATATTCGTCACTGCGAGTCCCTCGGATTCACTTTCGACGAAATGAATGCTCTTAATGAGTTATCACTCGATGAACTGTTTGCTGTCAGCCGGGCGGCGGCTCCCTTTGTTTCGGTCAGTGTCCGCCATGATGTTCTGCATCATTTACTGGCGCAGGCCCGACAGGAATACCGACAACAGCAGCAGATTAACCGGGCTATCCGGCTGGGCGGTTCTATCGCGTTGCTCAACCACTACTTTGGCCTGACGTCTAATGATGTCTGCCTTCGCCGACGGTTGCTGGGTGTCAGCGTGCCATATGGACGTACACCTGAGCCGGATGAAGAGACAGATGCCGAGATCTGGCGGCAATGGCAGAAGTGCCGGATGGAAAACCTTGAATCCCCCGACGCGCTGATGGCCATTATGCAGGTTACTGAACTCTTGCTACCAAGGTTCCTGGGACTGTCACTCACCATGGTATGGAGACGTATCACGCTTTGTGAAAAGGAAGTTGCCGCTAACAGGAGGGCACCAGATGCCGGATGAGATCGATCGCAATCAGGAATTTAATGAGCAGCGCCTGGAGGAGATGATTGAACATAGTCGTTTTAAGCCGGGGTCGACACCATCATTATTTCACTGTCGTGTATGTGGTAAACCCATTCCAGAAAAGCGACGGCAAGCACTGCCGGGTGTAACCACCTGTACGGAATGTCAGGAAAAACTTGAACGTAGTAGCCGCTGACAGGATAAAAAGGACGTGTGGAGATGTTATATCTCTGCACGTCTTTATTATTCACGGTGAATGTTAATACAACTCTCTCGTGTTTTTTAAATCCTCATTATTCTCACTGCATCTTAAATACTCCACTATTTTTCTCTCTTCTTTTTGTTTTGAGTTTCTCATTTATATCCCTCACCAGATATTCGAATCTGAGAACGCCATTACAGCATAGTCGCCCCTATGGATATTAATTCGTCCTGACAGGGTATTGCTCTTTAACAAAATGGATCGGGCTGTCACGTAACCACAATTCAGGGTGCCGCTGAATGTTCTCGCTGACCCGTTAAAACCGGAATGCAGAACCGGGATGTGACTGGTTTATTTCATTTACTGTTTTTGATCAAAGGAAATTCCATGAGAAAACCCACTTATCACGTTTTTGTTACCCAGGAAAGTCAGCCCGATTCTCAGGGCGAAAAAAACACGTACTGGACAAAAGTTGGGGTGGCCTTCGCACATAACGGCAAGCCCGGTCTTAATATCGTGCTGATACCTGGTATTGCGGTTTCCGGCAGGCTGGTACTGCTCGAACCGAGAGAAGAAAGCGACATTTCACAGGATGCCACTGCCGTTTAATCCATTTTCTCTTCTTCTCCCCCGGCGGCGTACTTTTCTGTAAGCCACCGGTCTCTCTGTTACGAGGCCATCATGCTTTCCACCACTGCCTTTATGGCACTGGCGGTGCAGTGCGCCGCCAGTATTCACCCTTCCACGTCGCTTGATGTCGCACGGGTCGAATCCGGTTTCCACCCTTACGCCATTGCTGAAATCCTGCCAGACAGCCGGGGCGTGATTTCACATTTCCCCACGAGCCTGCCGGAGGCGATCCGCCTCACCAGACAGCTGGCGACACAGGAGCGACGCTATTCGGTCGGCCTGATGCAAATAACCAGTACTAATTTCCGCCATTGCGGCGTCACGGCCAGCGACCTGCTTAACCCCTGTATCAATTTGTCGGTATTTGAGCGCATTCTCGCCGACTGTTACCGGCGCGGCGGCACCCTGAAACGGGCGCTCAGTTGTTACTACTCCGGCAACTTTGAAACCGGCCAGCGACCGGAATCCGCCTTTAACCGGACCAGCTACGTGCAGCGCATTGGCTATGTCGTCCCGTCCACCCGGGAAGACCGGCAGCGTGACCCTGACCGGAACGCGCAACCGCCTGTCCGTTATCCCGCCGTTGTGCTGCGTGGCGAGCCTGCCGGTGCCACTGCGCCGGTCCTGACTTCCCTGCATTATCCCGGTTCCGTCATTCGCGGCGCTATCCCTGTTATCCCTGTTATCCCTGATGAGGAGAAATGATCATGCGTAAATGCCGTTACTCCGTTGTTGCTTCCGTGCTGCTGCCTGCCCCGCTGCTGGCGGCAGACAGCGGATTTAACAAGGCCAATGAGACACTGAGCAATACCTCGACCGGCCTGCTGGGACTGGCCGCTGTCACTATCACACTGGCGACCATGTGGGTGGGCTACAAGGTGCTGTTCGACGGCAAGAGCCTGCACGACATGCGTAACGTCATCATCGGCGCGATCCTGATTGTCGGCGCGTCCGGCTTCGGTGCCTACTGGGCGTCATAAGCGAGGTAACGATGGCTACGCTGAATAAAGCACTCACGCGGCCTGCCGCCATTATGGGTATTCCTCTTGTGCCGTTCGTTCTCGTCAGCGGGGCCATCGTCCTGCTGGCGGTCTATGTCAGCTATTACCTGGCACTGTTGCTGATCCCGGCCTGGGCGGAAATGAAAAATAAAGCCCGAAAGGACATTCATTATTTCAGTCTGCTCTGGCTTGCGTTTAAAACCCGTGGACGACTTTTCACCAATACCCATTTTGGCGCGAATGCCCTTCTGGCGAATCAGTACGATAATGTTGATGTCTCGGAGTTTATTCAGAAAATGAAATTAAACGAGCGTATTACGCTGGATAAATATATTCCGTATTCCTCCCATATTCACCCTCACATCATCAGAAACCGTCACCGTGATTTTATTGCCACCTGGGAGCTGGGCGGCACAGTCTTTGAATGTGAAGACGAACATCACCTGACCCTGATGGCCACACATCTGAACAATATTATCCGCTCGTATGAAGGTCTGCCGGTAACATTTTATATTCACCGGCTCCGTGAAAAATACCATGATGCTTTTGAAGCCTGTTCGGGTATTCCCTTTTCCGATGACGTGACCCGGCGGTATTACCAGCCGGTAAAAGAAAAACCGTTCTGGCGGCACCGGCTGTTTTTCACCGTCTGCTACGCACCGTTCTCTCAGATCGAGAAGAAAACAATGAAAGCGCAGTCGCACGGTAAACGCCAGTCAGTTCTGGATGACGCGCTCAAAATCATGCTGGAATACCGTGAAGCACTGGGATCCTCATTATCCCGCTACATGGCAACGCCGCTGGGGATATATGAAGAAAACGGGCGGGTGTATTCCTCGCAACTGGCGTTCTTCCACCGCCTGATCACCGGACAGTGGCAGAAGGTGGCCGTAACGCGCTCGCCGTTTTATGAAACATTAAGCACGCCGGACGTGTTTTTCACCACCGACACCGGCGAATGCCAGACGGTCAGCGGTTCCCGCTTCTTCCGCAGCCTGGAGATTAAGGATTATTCCCCGGAAACCCATACCGGTATGCTGGATGCGCTGCTGTACGCCGAAAGCGAGTATGTTCTGACGCAGTCCTTTACCTGTATGGCACGGGATGAGGCGCAGAATCATATCCGGCTGGCGGAAAAACGGCTTAACTCCACGGACGACGACGCGATTTCCCAGCGCGAAGAGTTGATTGTCCTGCGCGACCTGCTTCAGTCCGGACATGTGTCGTGCGGTAAATTCCACTTTTCCCTGCTGATCTCCTCAGACAATGCCGGACAGGTGGTGAAGGACACTAACGTTCTGGCCCAACCCTTCGCCGATCTTGGTATTATGACGACGCTCTCCACCCTGTCACTGCCCGCCGCATATCTGGCGCAACTGCCGGGAGTCTATACGCTGCGTCCCCGACTGGTGGCCGTCAGCAGCCAGAATTTTGCCGATATGGCCTGCCTGCATAACTTCCATCCCCACAAACGCAGCGGTAATCCGTGGGGGGAAGCCATCGCCATCCTCACATCTCCCGGCGGTGGCGGGTATTACCTCAACCTGCATGACAGCCAGGCCGGGCGGGATGACACCGGTGAGAAAACGCCGGGGAATACGGCGATTATCGGGAAAACCGGCTCCGGCAAAACCCTGCTGATGACCGTCATGCAACAACTGATGCAGAAATACCGTAACCCGGCGTCGTTTGCACCTTCTGCCACCCTCAAACGGCTGACCACGGTGTATTTCGATAAGGACCGGGCGGCGGAGATGGCGATCCGCCAGGCGGGCGGGCGTTATTTCCGTATCCGTACCGGCGAGCCCACCGGCTTCAACCCGTTTGCGCTGGAGCCAACCCGCCGGAACATCAGTTTTATCAAACGGCTTGTACGGATGCTGTGCCGCCGCAACGGTAAGCCGCTCGATCCGCGCGATGAGGAGCGGATCAGTGCCGCCGTTGACACCATCATGCTGGACTATCCGCCGGAGTACCGCCGGTTCGGGATCACCCGGCTGCTGGAAGTGCTGCCGGAGCCGCCGACCACAGACGCCCGCACCAACGGGCTGCGTATTCGCCTGAAACAGTGGGCGCAGGGGGGCGAGTTCGGCTGGGTGTTTGATAACGAGGCCGATACATTCACCATCAGCGATGTCGATAACGTTGGTATCGACGGCACCGAATTTCTGGATGATGACGATATTCGCGGCCCCGTGACCTTTTACCTGCTGTATCGCGTGACCAGCCTGCTGGACGGTCGCCGCCTGGTGATGTTTATGGATGAGTTCTGGCGCTGGCTGGCCGATGTCGAATTTTCCCGCTTCTCGCTCAATATGCTGAAAGTCATCCGCAAGCTGAACGGTATCTTCGTTCCGGCAACACAGTCACCGGATGAAATCGTCAGACACCCCATCGCCCCGGCGATTATTGAGCAGTGCGGTACCCAGATTTTCCTCGCCAATCCGAAAGCCAGCTATACAGATTACGTGGAGAAAATGAAAGTACCGGAAAGTGTTTATGACACGGTCAGGAACCTGGATCCGGGCGAGCATTATATGGTCATCCTGAAAACACCATTACAGGCCGGAGAAACCCGCCGGTTTGTGGCAATGGCGAAAATGGATCTGTCCGGGCTGGGTAAACTCACCCGGCTTCTCAGCGGCAGTGAGGACAACCTGAAAATATTCGATGCCATTTATCAGGACGGTTTGCGACCTGATGAATGGAAAGACGCTTTCCTTGAGCGGGCAATCTGAAAGCCAACCGGAGGTAATATCAATGCGTACCCGGGATCATCTTCTGGCATTATCGTTATTTTTCTCGACGCAGGCGTTCAGCGCCGGAATACCGGTTTTCGACGCCGTGCAGAATACCGAATCCATTAACCAGTGGATGCAGAAACTACAGCAATGGGAGGATACCGTTACCCATTATAAAAGTGAACTTGATGCATATAAGAAGCAACTGGCTACCGCAACCGGCGTGCGGGATATTCAGGGTTTTCTCAGTGATGCCAGGAGCCTGAAAACCGATATTGATAATCTCCGTAAGAGCGGTATTTCACTGGATGATCTGCTGACCACGCAGAACAGTTCATATTCTTCTGAACTGCAACACCTTTATAGTAAATACAAATCGTTCAGCGTATGCAGCGAGGAACAGGAAGGAATAAAATCTCAGGCCCTGACCGACAGTTGCAAACAGATAATCCTCAATCAGGCAATGGCGATTGAGAATACCACTGACGTTGAAAACAGGATCAACAGCACACTCAGCGATATATCAGACTTATCTGACCGTATATCGAATGCGCAGGACTCGAAAGAGTCTCAGGATCTGGCTAACGCCATCGCGGCGAAAAGCGTACAGTTAAATGCGCTGACGAATCAGTGGGAGATGTCTGTCAGACAGGCTGAACAGCGAACGACATTGCTGGAACAGCAAAGACAGAAAGCCTTTGAACAGCAGCAGCTAACGGCACCTGTTGCTGACCTTAATAATTTATAAGGAGGTTATCCGTGCTCAGATCCTTATTCACCTTATACACACTCTCAGGCGTGATATTACTGTCCGGCTGCAAGGAAACCAAATCCGAGGCCTGGTATAAGCAGCATCCTGACGAAACTTATGCGGTTTATACACAATGTCTGAAGGATGGCGAGGCAAGCGATAACTGTGATTTTGCTCAACGGGCTGCCATTATGTTTGCTCAAATTGGCAAGCCCGGAATAAAAGAAAAATTTGAGACACTCTTTCAGCAGGAAGCCGAAAAGAGAAAATCCGTCACCCGGTAATATCTCCTTCAGCAAAACAGGGAATTCTCCCTGTTTTTTATTTCCTTTCTTTATATATCAGGTGAGGCACCATGTCCGGTGGTATTTTTGTTGGTATGGACAAAAACATCATGGATGGACTGAATGCCGTACTGGAAGGTCAGTCTTCCACTTACGGCACGATGATCAGCGTCATCATCACCAGCTCTTTTACCCTGTTTATACTGTTTCGCGGTTACCAGACGCTGGCTGGCAAACTCCGGACCCCGGTTGAAGATGTCGTCTGGGATGTGGGGCGAATGTTGCTGATCACCACCTTTGCGTTAAACCGGGATGGCTGGCTGGATATGGCGGTAGCGGCTATCCAGGGACTCAAAGAGGGTGTCAGCGGCGATGATAACGTCTGGGCGCTGCTTGATACCGTCTGGGAAAAGGCGCAGACACTGGGGCAGACGCTGTTCAGTATGGACACCTCGACTTACGTCAAACTGAATGGCGGCCTTGCCGAAGTCCTGGTATGGGGCGGCTCTATTGCCCTGCTGATGGCAGCCACCTTTGTGAACCTGCTCGCCGAAATCACCCTCCTGTTAATGACGACCACCGCGCCGCTCTTTATTTTCTGCCTGCTGTACGGTTTTCTTAAACCGATGTTTGATAACTGGCTGAAAACGATTTTCGCGGCAATATTAACGATCATGTTTTCCGCCTTATCAATCCGTATCGCCATCAATTACCTGAATAAAATCCTTGATGCAGCGACCCGTACATCCAATGTCAGCAACATGGTTACGCTGGCAGCACAGTGCCTGCTGGCCGGGATAGCGGCGGGTGTGGTGGTCTGGTTCTCCGCGAAGCTCGCCAGCGCACTCAGCGGTGCCGCCGTACAGGCGGTGCTGCAGGGTGCAGCCATGAGTGGCCTGAGCGGACTGGCAAAGAAATCCGCCGACCTCGCCGGGCCGGGTGTAAAGGGTGGTGCCCGCCTGGCTGCGAAAAGCGGCATGGCCGTCGCCGCGGTGACCGGCAGGCTCACCGGCGCAGGCGCGGGTAAAACCGTGAGCGCCTGGCAGAAACGCGCCGCCGCCATCGAAAGTATGAAACGCCTGAACCGGCAGCGTCACCGTTAATCCTCCCGACCCTAAATTTCCTTTCCCCGTCACGCCGTGGCCTGCGCCACCGGTGCGGCATTCCTGCATCCATACGATAAGGGGCTTCCATGAAATTCAGCATCTTCCTTCTGATGCTGTGCGTGCTCACGGGCTGCGCACGGCATCAGGGCGACCTCCCGCCGGTATCCGGCGAACCCGAGCCGGTGAATTCCCCCGCCATCATTCAGGAGCTGACTCACCATGTCTGATATTCAGAACATTGTTAATGTTTCCCGCTCTTTTGAATCCATCCTGCTGGAAAAGGAGGAGCGTTCCCGAAAAACCGCCTGGCGGGTGGCTGCTGTCGGGCTGATGCTGGCCGCAATGGCGATTGCGGCCATTATTATTCTGCTGCCGCTGAAAACCACCGACATTGAGTTATGGTCGGTGGATAAACAGACCGGCCGTTATGAATATATGACCCGCGTGAAGGAGCGGGATATTTCTTCTGAAAAGGCACTGGCGCACTCACTGGCAGCACACTATGTCAGACTCCGCGAGGGATACAATTATTTCTCCCTTCAGCGTGATTATGACGACGTACAGTTATTTAACAGCGACAGCGTGAACCGGGACTATCTGGACGGGTTTAACGGCGACCAGGCACCGGACGTGATTTTTAACAAGGCGGAATATGTCGTTTATATCGATATTATTTCCAATGTGCATGCGCCCGCCACCGGGCCGGATAATCTGGCGACCCTGAGAATTAAACGCACGATCCGCCGCATTGCCGATAATTCCGTGAAAACGGATGTCTGGAATATCCGTCTCACTTACCGCTATGTGCCACACCAGCAACTGACCGACAGCCAGCGTGAAGTGAATCCGCTGGGCTTCATCGTCACCAGCTACCAGCGCGATAAAGAGCTGAGGGGGGAATGATGCTGAAACACATTCTGCTCCTCACGGGGTTACTGGCGTCATGCGTGGCATGGAGCGCGGCGACACCACGCGGCAGCACGTATGACAGCCGGATGCAGAACGTCACGTACAACAGCCAGAATGCCACGGTCGTCCGTACCCGCCCCGGCTACGTCACCATGCTGGTGTTTGACGATGATGAAACCGTTATCGATGCGCAGGCGGGATTTCCCAAAGGCTGGCCCGTGACGAAAAGCGACAACCGGGTGGGCGTCAGCCCGAACCCGATTACCCAGCCGGTCACGGACGCCAGCGGCAACAACATCAGTCAGGTGTTTCTGCCGACAGAGAAAGACTGGAAAACCAACCTGTTCGTGGTGACCTCGAAGCGCGATTACAGCCTGGAGCTGAACGTGCTGGACCGCGACTCGCCCGCTCAGGCCTTTGTTATCCGCTACCACTATCCTGATGAGCAGCGGAAAAAATCAGCTGTCGCCAGCGCCACCCGCCAGCAACGACAGCAGGGAGCACTGGACCGGCAGCGGATAGCGGCAGCATTCCGGCAACCGGCCTCGCCGCGGAACTGGCGTTACAGCAAACGAGTGGCCGCCGGTTCCGCCGCCATCGCCCCGGACTTTACCTGGGATGACGGTCGTTTTGCGTATATCGGTTTTTCCCCCACGAAAACCCTGCCTTCCGTTTTCCGGGTGGTTAATGGTCAGGAGCAGGCGGTCACGCCGCAGACAGTTCAACAGGGCAATTACACCGTGATGGTGGTTCCGGCATCGCCGCAACTGGTACTGCGTTACGGCACCTCGGTGGTGGGCGTGGAAAACGCCGGATCCGGGCGTATCCCGGTAACCCGCAGTGACACCGTTTCACCGTCCGTTACGCTGGAGGCAAAATGACTGACAGAGCTTTCCCGGACGAACCGGAAAAAACCACCGCAGAGCGGGAAGCGGAAGCCCGTGAACGCGCCCGTGCGGCAATGGCGACGCAGACGCCGGAGCAAAAAACACCGCCCGGCCAGCCGGAAGTGACCCGTTTCCGTAAGGCGTCCGGTCACCGCACGCTGATCGTCAGCCTGCTGAGTCTGGCGCTGGTGATCGCCCTCGCATCCGGCGGCGATCGTCTTCTCAGCGCCCTGAAAAGGGGCGATGAGAAGGAAGCCGACACCGCGCCGCCGCTCTCCACCGGGGCGGCGCAGCATGAGCGTAAAAATCTGGGCATGGACAGTAACCCGTTTGGCCTGTTCGGACAGCGCAAACAGCAAGGCGCAGACCCGGCCAGTCAGACCGTCACCAGCGCACCCGCCCTGCCAGCAGAGCCGCCCGCCCTGAACAAAGCGGCAGCACTGGCAGACGGGCTGAACAGCGGCAGTACAACGGCTGGCGGCAATGCCCGCACGTCCCGTAGCGAACCGCGCAACCGCGCGGGAATGTCGGAGAGCCCGCCAGTCTCCACGGCGTACACGTCCTGTCGGTCGGTACTGGTCAGAGGGGCGGATGGCCGCCTGCGTTGCCCGGATCCCGCCGCACCGGAAACCGCGCCGGATACGGCTGACAGCGACAATCCGGGCGTCGCCCGTGTCACCGGCGTCAGACGGCTGGGCCTCGATCCTGATCTCTATATCCCGGTGGATCGTTATATTCCCTGTTCGATGATGCGGCGCTTTGTGTCCGATGTCGGCGGCCATATCTCCTGCCTGATTGGGGAGGATGTCTGGAGCGCCAGCAACCATGTGAAGCTGATCCCGGCGGGAACGGTCGCCCGTGGCGTCTACCGCACCGGGGCACTGCAACACGGGCGCAGCCGAATGTTTGTGCTGTGGACGGAGCTGCGCACGCCGGAGCCCGGCAGTCTGCAAATCCCGCTCACCGATACGCAGGCCACCGGCCCGCTCGGCGAGGCGGGGATTGCGGGCTGGATCGACAGCCATTTCTGGGAGCGTTTCGGCAACGCCCTGATGCTGAGTACCGTGCAGGACGTGGCGGCAGCGGCGTCAGAGGCCGCACCGGGGAAAGACCGCAATACCGACTACACCGAAAACACCCGCGCCGCCACGGCGGAAATGGCGAAAACGACGCTGGAAAACAGCATCAGTATCCCGCCCACGATGTACCTGAACCAGGGTGATGTGATCGGCATCATGACCGGCTCGGATATTGATTTTTCCTCTGTTTATCAACTGCGACTGAAAAAGAAATGGTATGAACACTGAAAACCTGTCACTGGAGTTTATGAAAAACCGGTTGTTTGGTGATTTCCTCGCGCAGGAGGGCCTGACGGAAATTGCCATTAACCGGCCGGGTGAACTGCATACGAAAATCCGGGGGAAATGGCAAAAACAGGCATCTCCCATCACGTTGCGTCAGTGTCATGCTTTTGCCAGAGCGCTGGCGTCCTGGCATGACGATAATATCGACGATACGTCACCCATCCTTTCTGCAACATCAGGATCCGGCGAGCGTATTCAGGTGATTATTCCCCCGGCTAGCGAACGTCATACGGTGTCCGTTACGCTGCGCAAACCCTCGTTTGAGCAGAAAACGCATCAGTCATGGATTGATGCGGGATTTTACCAGCGGGTGAGCGGTCAGGAGAAAACGGAAAGTCAGGATGAGGCACTGATACGGTTATACCACAGCGGGGACATTCCCCGCTTTATGGAAAAGGCGGTGGAATACGGCAAAACGATTTTTATTGTGGGTGAAACCGGCTCCGGCAAAACCACCTATATGAAAACGCTGCTGCATTATATTCCGCTGCATCTCCGGCTGGTAACGATTGAGGATAATCCCGAAATCCGTTTTTATCACCATACCAATTATGTGCATCTTTTTTATCCGGCGGATGCCGGGGATAATGCTATTGTCACACCTGGCAGACTGATCCGGGCTAATTATCGTATGAACCCTGACCGGATATTACTGGCGGAAATTCGTGGGCAGGAAGCGTGGGACGCGCTGAAAATTGTCGGATCAGGACATGAAGGATTAATTACCTCCCTGCATGCGGGCAACCCGGAAGAATGTATAGAAGGGATCATTGACCGCTGTTATGAAAACCCGGACTGCCGGAACGTTCCTTTTGATGTGCTGTTACGCAAGGTACTTAAAAGCATTGATGTCATCGTCAGCATTGATATACACGGCGATGTGCGCCGGATGCGCGACATTTACTTCAAGCCAGTTCATTTAAATGGCATGAAAGAGGCATTCAGAAAATAGCTCCGGCAAATAACATTATCCAAAATACGTAACCTTTCATTAATCATAACGGTGACTGAAATGAAAAAAGCAATATCCTCCGTATTATTGCTCTGCATTATGGCGTTATGTTCAACATCTGTACTGGCTGCTGATGCCTGCGAAGTGGTGTTATGTATGTACGGTAAAGCAACCGGAAATGGCGGCGGCAGTGAATGTCATTCCGCTGAACGGGCATTCTTTAATATCGTAAAAAAGAACAGGCATGGTTTTCTGCCTGACCATACGGCCGATGCCAGAAAATCGTTTTTAAGAGAATGTGATTCGGCAGACCCGGCGGCTATCGGTCAGATCATCAGTAAATATGGCCGCGTTCGTGGTTAATACTGGCGAGACGGGCACAGAGCGTGACGGTTTTCAGGTTTTTACGGCTTCTGTTTTTCGCGGATTAAGGAGCGAAGAAACAGGGGCCGCAAAAATGAGGCAGCGGACAGAAATATTTTCGCGGGTTAAGGAGCGAAAATAATTCAGGCACCGCGCCTCACCTGCAAACAGCCGCGCCCACGCGGATTTTGCAGGCCGGGGGAGCCGGATAAATTTCGCCGCCCCGGCGAGCGAAAAGCTGTCGCCCACGACAGCGGTTTACCCGGGGGGCACAGCCCCGCACACCGTCGCGGCTAAGTCTCCGGCCCAAAGCCGGTAGCGTGGCGCGACCACCCTCTTTAAAGGTCAGCTTCCCTTTTATTCCCGCTGCGAGGAACGAGCAAAGGGAAGAAAAAGGCGAAAGCGACCGTCTTAAAGGGGGTGGTCGCGCGTAGCGGACGACGGTGTGCCGCCTTTGACCCTGGGGGTTTTGGCGTGGCGTCCAGCCGCGACATTACCCCAATGCACCGGGCAATAAGGGCGTCCAGCCCGCATGTACCGGCGCACGCCGTTTCGTGCAGGGAAGCATGCTTTCCTGCACATGGCCGCACAGCGGCCACCTTCTTTACCCCATACGCTCGCCCCGTCTTCTCGCCCGACATCGTGGGGCGAACTGATGGGGCGATGTCATGGGGCGAATCGCTGACGAAGGAGGCATCATGATTTTAAATAAGCTTACCGCTTCACTGTCCCCGATAGTGAACGGGATGCTGGCGGTGCTGGCTTTTGTGCAACAGAAACAACTGGTGCTGGCATTATTAGCGGGGCTGACGATGCCGTTTTTTGCATCAATGAAAAGCGATGAACGGCAGAAAGCCCCGTTATGGAAAAGGTTGATTATCGCTTTTTCCCTGCTGTGTTTTCTCTCTGGCACACTGGCCCCGATAGTTATCGGATCCTTCCAGTGGCTGTATAAGACCAGACTCACCAGTGATAATACGGTACTGGCCTGGTCAGTACGTATTGCTTTCACTGTAACCGGAATTATTTTTCATATTATGCTTCGCCGGGTATTCACGCCGGAACTGGACAAAATAAAGAAACATCTTGTTAAAAAAACCACCCTTGAACGCGAATTGCGCACCGATGTCCGCACCGTAAAGTCCCTGCTGCCGGAAACACTGCATTATGATCCGCTGGATTATATTGACCTGAATAAAGGCATTTTTACTGGCATGGACAGGGAGAACGAACCAATGTATCTCCCGTTAAAAGACTGGCAGAAACAACACGCGGATATTATTGGCACCACTGGAGCTGGGAAAGGGGTTGCCACCGGCATATTGCTTTATCAAAGTATTCTGGCCGGTGAAGGTGTGTTTGTTATGGACCCCAAGGATGATGAATGGGCTCCACACCTTTACCGGAAAGCCTGCGAGGATGCAGGAAAACCCTTTGCCTTAATTGACCTGCGAAAACAGCAATACCAGCTAAACCTGATTGAAGATATTACGCCAGATGAACTGGAAGAATTGTTCGTTGCAGGTTTCAGTCTGGCGGAAAAAGGTCAGGAATCTGACTTTTATCGGATCGACGACCGGAAAGCCGCCCGTATGGCCGCACAATTTGTCAGCGATAATCCATCGACAACAATCCGGGATGTTTATAACGGTGATTACGTTCAGGGTATTGCCGAAAAAATCAAAGCATTTTTTGGCAAGATTGAGGAGCTGGCATTACTCAATGCCATTAATTCACCGGAGGGTTTTTCACTCAAAAAAATATTTGATGAAGGTGGCTGCTGTTATGTTATCGGCTCCATGCGAAACAGCAAAATCATTACCGCTCAGCGTATGCTGCTGGTTCGCCTTTACCAGTTAGCAGAAAGGCGCGAACGTGTAACAGACGTACCCCGCCCCATTGCTATTTATCTTTCCGAACTGAAATACCATTTATCCAGGCCAGCGCTGGAAGGTTTAGGCGCGGCTCGGGATAAAGGCGTGCATATTATTATGGATCACCAGTCCATTGCCGATTTAAAAGACTGCCCGGCAGATTTGAAAGGCGACGCCGTTGTCGGTGCGGTCGTTGAAAATGCCAAATTCAAACTGGTTTATCGGGTTATGGACCCGGATACGGCGGACTGGGTGGCCAGAATGTCAGGCACGATTCTGGTGGATGATGAACTTCGTAAGGCTAAAACGGATAATATGCTGACGGAGACCATCGACAGTGAGCGCACAATCCGCCAGGCCGAACGTTTCTTTATTGACAGCAATATGATCCTGAACCTGCCCGATTTTGTCAGCTTTATCTTTACGACAAAAACTCTACCTTCTGCTTCACTGATTTCACCGATAAAGGTCAGAAAGCGTCAGCTAAAAATCTTCTCGGTTTCCCCTGATATTGCCGCAACGGCGGCACCGGTGAAAATCACACTGGACTTTAGCGAGGATGATAAACGAGCCATACCGGATGTAATGACAACGCACCCGGATCTTTTCTTCGACGAAAGCGAAGTAAAACCGGGAAAGCCGAAATCTGATGATAAAGAACACCTGTCCCCGCTGGATTTTTAAGGAGCGGTTATGCTGATTTCGACATATCACGAGCGCCAGACACGCAACAGAGAAAAAATAAAACAGCTGCTGAATTTCCTGAAAGAAGAAATCTACAGCGATTTTAAGACGCTGATGCTGCTATTTGGTTTCCAGGATCATAAATCGCTTTATTCGCTGCTGGCAAAAACGGAGCAAATGGGGTTAATCCAGAAGCATGTACTTAAATCACGAACAATGAAGATTTCATTATGGGGGATCACCAGCGACGGGCTGGCGGTGGTGTTAACCCCAAATGATAAAATCTTTCCCGCGCGATTTGAACCGTCCAGAATTACCGGCTGGACGCTGGAGCACCATCTTGATAATCAGGCCGCCAGGCTTATTCTGGAGAAGAAAGGCGCTTCGGGATGGATTAACGGCGACCGGGCCACCTTTATCAGCCAGTATCAGGTGAAACATCGCCCGGACGGGTTACTAACCCTGCCTGATGGTAACGTTATTGCCATTGAAACCGAGCGCCGCCTGAAAACCCGAGTCCGCTACCAGTCGATAATTGCCAGCCACCTGCTGGCCCGTACTCACAAAAAGTGGATTTATGTTTTTTATGTTGTGCCAGACCCACAGAAAAAACGTGCGCTTGCACTGCTGTTTGACAGCATCAGGCATGTCATCATTAACCATCAGCACGTCCCGCTGGAAGAACGCCACCGTCGGGTGTTTCGCATTTATACCGTTGATGAACTGAAACAACTGTCATTAGGTAGCTATACGTAAGCTTTTACTCAGGCCATCGTGATGGCCTCACCGGCCTGGCGGCGATACTGCCAGGCCGGACGATTTTTTATTCCACTGCAAGTCGGAGACTGTTCGGTACTCGCTATGCTGCGTTCCGCCTCAGTCTGCGCCTTGCAGCGTTGCTGGTTAAAAACCATGTAACCGCATTCCCTTGCGGTTATCCGGCTCCGGCCTCAGAGTTTATTCATCAAATAACAATGCGCTTTAGAGGCTGCGCTGGCCGCTTTGAAAATATAGCGCTTGTCGTTTTTCAGCGCTTTCAGCCAGGAAGCGATGTAGCTTTCATGTTGTACTTCGCCATCGATCCCCAAATCCGCCATCAGAAAGGCACTTCCCAGCTCCGCGACAAGTTCTTCCTCTGCATAATCCGCACTGCCAAACTTCCCTTTCATTTCACGGTTCAGGCGTTTTTTACCACCACTCCAGTGAACCAGCTCATGCAGACCGGTAGCGTAGAAGTTAGCCGCATCCGAAAACAGATGGCGCTCCGGTAACCAGACTTCATCAGTTGATGGGCTGAAAAAAGCGTTTTGTCCTTTCTCGATGATGTTTGCCCCACTCTTCCGTAACAGGTTTTCAGCCTGCGGCAACGGGTCAAAGGTTGCTTGCGGGCTGACTGTTTCAGTTGTCAGGGCCAAGCCGTCGATTTGCTGAACGTTAAACACGGTGAAGGTTTTCAGCATCGGGATATGTTCAACGTCTCCGGTGTCGTTTTCCTTTTCGAGTGTGGTGTAGAAAATGGCTGTTGTGCCACGTTCACCCTTACGAACCTGTCCACCTGCTGCCTGTGCCTGTTTGTAGGTCATCCAGCGGTAATCGCTGAAACCTTGTTTAGATGCGCTGCACCACAGCAACATGATATTCATGCCACTATAAGCCGCACCAGTGGCGTAATTGGAAGGCAGACCAGACATGCCATCTACACGCTGCCACGGGCAGGACCACGGTTTTACACCAGCTTCCAGCGCTGCAATGATGTTGTCAGTAACAGTCTGGTAAATGTCGGTTCTGGTTTTAGAAAATTTCGTTTTTGTGGAGCCTGACGGGTCCAGCGGGGATACGCTGGTCGCCGCTGCGGTGTTAGGGGCGCTTGTCCGGGTGGTATGCAGGGATATCGTCATGGTTTTTCTCCGTCAGTGTGTGATTTTCGTCTTCGTATCGCCTGACGGTTCGCTTTCCCGACATCGTTCTGTCCTGCAAGGGCGCAGCATGCGTGCCATTTACCCTTGCGGGACTGGTTGTGTTGGGAAACGATTAGCCGGAAGCCGATATGGAGAACGGAAAGCGCACGGGATAAAAAACTTGTCCATGCATAGCCGGACGTAGCGCCCCTTACTCCGCAGAGGTGAAATGGCTTTTGCATCATTTTGTCAATGTAATGCCCATTATTTTCATCTAAATCTTATGGCTTTTTGTTAAGACACAATAGAACACACTCGTAACTTCAAGACATTTTTGGCAAAATATGCTTATCTTTGAAAGAGCTCTAGGGAGAGTTGTGTATGAATGGTAGCCAAACCAAAAACGCAGCGCTTACAACCGCTTTAGCATTTCATTACCAGGTCTTGATAGGACTTGATAAGTGTTTTTCACTACAAGATGAGCAATCCATTTGGTTTGAAAAAGATGGCGATATCAGTCTTGTTAGCAATAAGATTGATGAATCTACACAGACAGAGGCGAAGAACTATGCGGCACCTCTGACAGATCATCATGAAAATTTGTGGAATACATTGAAGAACTGGCTCGATGCCCACTTCAAGCATGAAAATTATGGTTTTTTGATCCTACATACTACTCAAGCTTTTGGCTCTACAACCCGGCTAGCAAAATGGAATTATTGTTCTCCAGAAGATCGACTTCAAATTCTTAAAGATATATTTTCAGAGCGTTCTAAAGAAGAGTTAGAATCAGACAAGCCCAAAAACATTGTCAAATTGCAGAAAGCAGTGATGGAATCTCCATCCAAAAAATTGATGGACATAATTAAGAAGATGTCAATTTTCACTGAAGCTGATGACCTCAAAGCTTTGAAGAATAAAATTCTAAAGCGCCCAATTGGCATACCAAAATATAATTTAGAACGCTATTTAGAGTGTCTTGTTGGATTTGTTTATGAACAGGCCAATAACTCCTCATGGGAAATCAGCAGTAAATTATTCAATGCAAAATGTGAAGAACTCACTTCACTACTTCATAAAAAAGAGTTTACTTTCCCACCATTCAATGGTTATGAACCAACCGACCTTGAGATAGAAAAATATCAGGACAAACTTTTTGTTAAGAAAATCATAGACATCGAACATCATGCTATGATCCCTGATGCTATAGGTAACTGGGTTGAATTACAAAACTCATTGATTGAAGAACTTGATGAATATCCATTATATGCAAAAAAAAACCAAGGCATATCAAAAACAGATTGTGAAACGTTTTATTATTAATTATTCTTCGGCACAGCTAAATATAAAAGACCAACTGAAAGATTCAAAAATATTATATAATAATACAATTAATGAAATTCCATTTAACATGGGAAATGAAACCCCACCAATTGAATATAAAAACGGACTCATCCATGATGCAATGGACGATGATGATAAAAATATTAAATGGAAGATTGAGCTATGAGTAGCATTATCGATTCATTATATCTATTGAAGTACAACCCTTTTAGATTTAGCGAGTATTTAATCTCATTTTATTCCTCAATAAATCAAGTGGAACATAATTTAATACTCGCGCCAATTGTCATTCCGCTATGTACTCATTCAATATTTGAAAGTAGGCTTCAAGGCGCTATTTTTGGGGAAAACAAAAAAAGCACTATGTGGTCAATATTTAATGATAAAGCCAAGTTTTATGATCTACAAGAACGAATTGAAGAATTTAGATATATCACAGCGCAAAGCATTCAGTATTGTCTAATTAACGACTGGCTAATAATAGACACCGAGAACCTTACATTATATAGTGAAAAAAATCAGAATAAATCAATAACATCACAAAAAAGTGCCATAAATTTGGCAAAATTATTTAGCAGCCATTCAGTAATGGAAATATTCGACTTCTTGGGAGTACAACCACAATGAATACATTAATCCATGAAATGGGCGTCATTGACAAAATAGGAAATAAACATCCAGTTTATTTCAAAGAAGGACTTAATATTGTAACAGGTAAATCATCTACCGGGAAAAGTGCATTAATAGAGATATTTGATTATTGCTTTGGTAGTGATGAATATACTGTTCCTAAGGGAGTGATTACAGATAGCGCAGCCGTTTACTATATTTTCATAAAGATAGACAAACAAAATATAGTAATGGCGAGGTGTCCTGATATTAATAACAAGGCTTTTTTTAGAAGGGAGGAGCATTATTCTACGGAAATAATCAATGCTGATTACTTTGTTACGAATCTTTATATCGACATAGAAAGATATAAAAAATTCATTACTGGTTTTTTTCTGGACATAGACGATGTCGATATCTCATTAACGGCTAAGTCTAATCGGAAGTTTAATCGTAAGGCACCTACTCCATCTATTAGGAGTTTTACCTCCTTTATGCTGCAACATCAAAACCTTGTGGCTAACAAACATGCATTATTCTATCGATTTGATGAAAAAGAAAAAAGGGATCAAGTTATAGAACATACAAAGATTTTTCTCGGTTTAGTCGACCAAGAATTTTTTATTCAATCGCAAGAAAAGGAAAGACTAACCTTAGAGTTAAATAAACTACTTCGAGAAAAAGAAAATAATTCACGTGTCTCTACGAAGCAAAAACAACGCCTTTCCCCCGTGCTTAATCAATTGTATGCTTTAATGGGTTTTGAAAGCGAACCAATCTCATTAAATGTAATTCTGCTCAATCCACGTGATGCAAAAGAAAAATTAGACAAAATAATAATTCCTGAGAAAATAAATTATAACTCCAATGCAACCACTGAGCTTTATAACAACTTAAAAAAACAGCTTAACTTAAAAATTTCAGAATTAAGAAAACTCCAAAGGCAAGCATCTTCCATTGCTAAAAATATAGAAGAAGAAAAACGTTTATTTGTTAATGGTCGCAAATTGAAATGGGAAGATAAAATACAGGTAGCTTCTTCTGTTTGTCCATTCTGCCATACTCAAAACAATGAGTTATTACATAGTGCAAAAAAATTACAGGATGCAATTACTAAAGTAGTTCATAATCTTTCTCATATTAAACCTATAAAGGCAAAATTTGAATCATCGTTAGTTGAAGTAAAACGAAAAATTGAAGAATTAAAAAATGAGATAACACCGCTAAATGAACAAATCTTAGTTATAGAAACATCAGAGAAACAAATATCTGCGCAAAAAAGTCTATATGAGAACATCCTTATAATAAAGGCAAGATTATTTATGTTATTGGAAGGAATAAGTTTAGGGGATGATATTGAACTAGACAGGAACATTAAAAATGTTAAAAATGATATTTATAAAATAGATGAAAAATTAAAAGGTTATGATATAAAAAAAGGAATTGAAAATGCAAATACAGAAGTAAATAACTACATGAATACAATAGGCAAAAACTTTGAGTTTGAAGAAAGTTACAAGCCAATTAACTTGCACTTTTCCTTTGAGACTTTCGACCTTTATCATTTAACTGAGAAAAATGAAAAAATTTATTTAAGATCTATGGGAAGTGGTGCCAATTGGTTATATAGTCACATTAGTTTATTTTTAGCTCTACATCGTTTTTTCGCTGAGCTGGGAAATCAATGTTCGATCCCATCAATATTATTCTTAGATCAACCAACTCAAGTCTATTTCCCAAATTTTAGACGAGACGAATCGGTAACATTTAATGAAACAAAAGCAGCAGAAAGGATTGACCGAGGAAAAAACGAACGAGACCTAGATGACGATATTAAGGCTGTGGAAAATTTATTCAGCCAGTTATCTTCTTATTGTAATGAAATTAAGATCGCTAATGGATTCTCACCTCAAATAATTGTTACGGACCATGCAGATGATCTAATCCTATCCAATGGAACTGAATTTGAATCATTAGTCAATGGAAATCGATGGCGCAGTAGAGGTTTAATTGACCCAGTACCAAACGTAGATGTGTCTACAGAGTAGCTATGTCAATAACTGACATTGAATCGCCACGGATAATCTAGACACTTCCGAGTCGTTGATGGACTGACCCCACGGCCGTAGACAAATTCTGTCCTCACGACGAGGCCTGTTCAAAGGCCTCCGGACTGACACCGCCGAGATGATTGTGGCGCTGGGCCCGGTTGTAGAACACTTCAATGTAATCGAAGATATCCGTCCGGGCCAGATCCAGGGTTTTATAGATGTGTTTCCCGATCCTGGAGCAAAGTCTGCTCGGCATCGTGTGAATTAATCTCTGACATTGCATCTCCCCTCCAATGGGGTACATTATCAGAAATCTTTGCCTGTTGGTGATTGAAAAAATCTGAGCTGCTTCCCATTGATTGGCGCGACTGAAACTGAACGGGAAGAGATTGACGCCATTTTGCAAGATACGTGGGAAAGCGCTGACGATGGATTCTTTCAATAAGCCGATTTCGAATCGGGAAAATCTTGACGTTATCATAACTGATTGATCGGGAGAAACACCGTGGGCCTATATGAGAAGTGGTGTGAGTCCATTAAAGAAAATGACGAACGCAAGTATTACTGGACGTATGTCGAGAAGGACGGCGGCCGCGATGATATCCGCGAGGACCTTGCTGAGACCATTCGCTCGCACTACGACCGACTTGAACGCATCGCCGATGACGTAGGGCGACTAGGATACAAGGTTGCTGCCAAGATCCTCAGCGAGGCAATGCCTAATACCCCCAAGGGCCGCTCTGGCGACCTCGGCGAAATCCTTGCGACTGAACTAGTGGAGGAAGAAATCGGTCTGCGGGTACCCGTGCGCCGGCTCCGATACAAGGACGGCCGTAACATGGCCATGCGCGGCGATGACTTCATCGCCGCGGGCTACCAAGGCAATAAGCTCTGGCTACTGAAAGGTGAAGCTAAAAGTAACCAGAAGCTTGGCAAAACCACGGTCATCGCCGCCCGCAAGGTCCTAGACCGCGACAATGGCCGCTGCACGCCTGACTCGCTGCTGTTCGTCGCCAATCGCCTGTTGGAGAGCAACGACGCTGGCGATAACTCACTAGGTCGCGACCTTCGCGACGAAGTGGGTCTTAAGTCCATGCAAGCCGATCGCATCGACCACATGCTCTTCACCGTGTCGGGTAACGGCCCTCACGCTTCCCTGAAAGAGAACCTTGAAGCCGCTGGAGTCAACAGGGACCACTACGTCGTGAACATTCACATCGAAGACCATCAGGATTTCATTGCGGCAATGTACTTAGAGGCGGAAGCTCTTGGAGACGACTGAAGAATTAAGCACCTTCCTGACGGCCGCTACAGTTGACGGTATTCTCGGGCGCCTCCTCTATCGCGGTGCAGCTTGGTCGTTGATGCGCAAGGATGGCGTATTGCCGCAAAACGCTCCGCCGCTTGGCGCAACCATCGAAACAGATCTTGCCGAGCACGGTTTTGCCCTGCTTCGAGGCGCAATGGCACTGCGGGCTCAGGCTGGTGCTTCGAAACTCACTGGCAAGGCCTTTGAGCGCGCAGCCAACGCCTTCGAAGCCCTGGTGCGTAATGGTAATCCAGAGTCGCCTGATCGCGGATTCCGCCGCACCATTGCTGCTGCAGCCTACCATCTAGCCGGTTTCTCGGCCGTCGCCTTTTCAATCTTCAACGAGACAGAGGAAGACCTTAACGTCTCACCCGGCGAAATAGCGATCCGACACCTTATACTGCGCGATCTCGATCAACTTCGCCGCTTCGTCCGCAACTGGTTGGATGACGGGGCTCACGGCGATGAGCAGATCGCGGCGGCGCTGCAGGGCGAAGACACTGACGTCGACGAAGTGCTGTCGACAATTCTCAATACGACGATCTGCCGTGCCTTGGCATTTTTTGACTTCGCGCTTGAAACGGGTGAAGTCGAGCCGATCGAAGCCGCACGAGGGCTCCTTACCACCGCTGTCGGGCTTGCCGACAATGCTGAGAACGTCCCTCTGTGGTGGATCTCGAACCTCTGCCGTCACCTGATCGACGACCTGTGGCAACATTCACTACACCAGAATTTGCCGACTGAGCCACCTGAGGGTGCGGAGGAAAAATATCCCGACCTACGGCGGTTGTTTATATCTTCACTTTACGCCCGCAAGACCTCAGAGGTGGAGCTATGGCCATCGCAGCGCGAAGCCGCCCAGCGCTCCACAGACGTCACAGACGATCTGGTCGTCGCCCTGCCGACCAGCGCGGGCAAAACACGAGTAGCAGAGATTGCCGTGTTAATGACCCTATCCTCCGCACGCCGGGTGCTAATCGTCACACCGCTGCGCGCTCTTTCGGCCCAGACCGAACGATCTTTCAGGAAGACCTTCGCGCCACTAGGGTTTAGTGTCTCTTCTCTTTACGGCGCCAGCGGCCTTTCGGCCGGTGATGAAGACGCCCTCCGCACACGGGAGATCATCATTGCGACGCCCGAAAAACTCGACTTCGCTCTGAGAAGCGACCAGACGCTGATTGACGATGTCGGCCTGATCGTCCTCGACGAAGGCCACATGATCGGTCCTAGTGAGCGCGAAATCCGCTATGAGACGCTCGTGCAGCGCCTACTTCGGCGCACGGATGCGGCAGAGCGCCGAATAGTTTGCCTTTCCGCGATCCTGCCAAGCGGCGACGAACTCGACGACCTTACCGCATGGATTCGTTCCGACGAACCCGGGGAGCCTGTGCGTTCCGACTGGCGCCCAACGCGCCAGAGATTCGGCGCACTTACCTGGCGAGGTAAGGACGCGTTGCTACGGCTCGATCTAGACGACGATGGCCCCTTCCTTGACAAATTCGTCGCGGAAAAACCAGCGCTAGGGAAGGAGAAGAAGCCCTATCCACGCAAGAACTCGCACCTCGCTCTGTTCGCGGCATGGGAGTTCGCGAGCCAGGGCAAGCGCACCTTGATCTTCTCTACCCAAGCGAACTGGGTCGAGAGCTACGGCAAACAAGTCGTGGACCTCTGCAAGCGAGGCTATCTGGACTCGTTGCTGGAAGACGAGGCTCCGATCGCCCGCGCCCTGGAAGTCGGCAAGGAATGGTTGGGCGAGGATCACCCAGCCGTGGCCAGCCTGAAGGTGGGGGTTGCCATTCATCACGGCCGACTGCCGAGCCCGTTCCTACGCGAACTGGAACTGCTCCTATCCGAAGGAACGCTAAAGGTCATTGTCGCTTCGCCGACGCTCTCGCAGGGCCTCAATCTCAACGCTGCCGTGCTGCTCGTGCCCGCGCTATATCGCGCCTCAGAGAAGATCAAAGGTGAGGAGTTCGCGAACGTGGCTGGCCGCGCCGGACGTGCATTCGTCGATGTCGAGGGGCTGATCGTCCATGTCATGTTCGACAAAATCAAATGGCGAAAGAAAGAATGGAGGGAACTGGTCGCCTCTGCCAAGGCCAGGACGCTTAAAAGCGGCCTTATCCAGATCGTTGCCGAAATCCTTAAGCGTCTATCGCGCGAGGGGGTCCTGGATCGAGATGATGCCTGGGAATATCTCGCCAACGCCCGCGAGGCTTGGAGGTCACCTGACGAAGAAGCAGGGGTGGCAGAACGACTGGCCGCCGCAGTGGAATACGACGCTACCACCGACGATGAAGACGAGACGGACGACGAGGAGGAAACCATCGACGAGGAGCCCCTGTCTCAGCTCGTCGAACGCCTCGACGCCACCGTATTCGGTCTGATCGAAGCCCTAGACGTTGATCGCGCCGATCTACCTAAGCTTCTAGACGAGGCGCTCAGGGGGTCACTCTGGGCTCGCCAAATTGCTCGGGAGGACGAGGATGTCGCTTCCCTGCACCGGAAGGTATTCGAAGCACGCGCTGGTCTCATCTGGAAAGCCACCACCACCCCAACGCGACGCGGGCATTTCGCGATGGGAGTCGGGCTCGAAGCTGGCCTCCTCATCGACGCTATGGCGGACGAGCTGGCCGAACTCATCGACAGGGCAGACAGTGCAGCGTTGAGCGGCGACATCAACGAACTCGCCGATGCTCTCGGCGGACTCGGCGAACGCCTGCTGTTCATGCGGCCTTTCATCCCTGACAAGGCGAACGCGCTGCCGCCGAACTGGAAAGCTATCCTACGTAGTTGGGTGTCCGGGGAAGAAGTCTCCAAGATCGGACCACAGAACATGCGGGCGGTCGAAGATGCCTTCACCTATCGGCTAGTCTGGGCGCTAGAAGCCGTCCGCACCCGGCGCATGTCCTTCGGCTGGTCGCCGGATACGGTGGCGGGCGGTGCTGCGGCTGCGGTAGAAACCGGTGTCCCCCAATTAATGATGGCGATGCTGATCCGCGCAGGCCTGCCGTCACGGCGTGCGGCAATGGCGGCCATCGAAGATGCTGAGCCAGTCTTCGTCACGCCCGCAGAAATGCGGGCCTGGCTTGAATCCGACGAGATTACGGCCAAAACCGACGCAGGCAACTGGCCAACACCCGACACCTCCGCGTTATGGGCCCGCTTCCGAACCGAAGCTCTCAGCGGAGGCATCCAGAAATGGTCCGTCGAACGCTACAAGCGCCTACTCGATACCGAGCCCTCCCCGCCCGCTGGCCTCTATCGAATCGTCACCGACGAAGGGGACGCGCGGACTTGGCTGGCAACCCCCGACTATCAGCGGATCGCCGTCTTCAAGAAGCCAGTGGTTGATCCCAAGCCCAGCCTATTCTCGGGACGGTTGCCGGGCAAAACCCGGCTAGTGGATGCTCTACGCGTCGGCCGCGGAAAGTTGCGTTGGCCGGCTGCCGACGCCTAAAAGGGAACGGTCAAGATGCTGTCTGCGTGGATCTACGACCAGAAGCGCGTACCTGTCGCGACTGTGGCGACGTGCTAGCCGAAACGACGCTCTACGAGATGGAACGCCGCGGCGAGTTTCCGCGTCGCTTCAATCTGACGCGACGCTACGTAGTGTGGGTCTTAGCCGAAGTAGAAGCGTGGATCGAGGAACGCAAACAATCCTCGCGCTCCGGCAGCAGATCAACATGGCCAGACGTCACACTACGAAGGACTCGTCCCGTCAATGGGCTCATTGCAGTACCAGATAACAGCACCTAACTTCTGTTGCTGGGCCCAGACGTTCCGAACCGACGGCCATACTCTTTCGCCCCAAGTGCCATCACCTCAACGTCATGTTCGTTCACGTCGATAGCGTTCTTTACGCTAAGCTCCCGCTTTAGGATTGCAAGCTCTGGAATAAGCTTCGGCTCAGCCCCTCCATTAAATATCGCGGGAAGAAGCAAATACGCGCGTGACTGCCTGTAAATATCAAGAAAGCGGCTCAGGTTGACATCAGTTTCTGCATGCATGGTTTGCATACGTGATGCCATCATGAAGATCTTGCCTGACGTTTCGCCCTCATCATTAGAAAGCCTAGAAGTGATAAGAACACGGTAATGCGCCGGATGTTCAACGGAGATTCCACGCAGAATCGCCAAGTAAATTTCGTCCTGCTTATCGACCGTTCCTAGACGTTCACGCCAACGTGAAAAGATCTTCCTGGCGGCATCCTCGTGCTTAAACATGAGCGCAACCGCTGGAGGATACGAGGGCCCCCAATGAGTAAAAGCAGTTCCGTTCCAACCTGCTTGATCCCAAAGATGAACATCTATAACTGAGCGAACACCCAGATCGCGATGATCGCTTGTTAGGGACGGGGCACTTCGTTTTCCTACCATCGAGCAACTTTCTTGATCCTCAACCGTGTCTAATAAACGGCGGGTGATTACGGGACGCGACGGCTCAAGAGTGAACTCCGATATCGCCATCTGCGTCCAATCACTGAGCTTCGATAGCCCTTCCTTGAATACGCGTTGCCGACTATTGCCGACAATTACGACCATGCTGATGCGGTCAAGCACCGCCTCATTACCGAAGAGATGTTCGATCGTTTTTCGCATATCCTCTACGTAGCAAGTGGCAGCAAAAATTGCAGCGGCCAATCCGATCAGCATCTTCTGGACGTCGGCTTGTCGGGCAAATGTAGCGGGTTTCAGTCCAGTCGGCCAGCGAACTATCGCCGTCATTTCATCAGTATTGATCGTGTATTCAGGTGCCAGCACTTCAGAACTATCATGAAGTGAGATAGTGAAGTTCTCTGTATGCGCTGCGGCGCCGCTTTCGATTGCGGTTGCAAAAAATGCTTCAACTGAACCTATTACTGCTTCTGCGGCAAGAATTAAGACATCGGAGCACGGGTGAAAGACTGCCACACGAATGCCTTGCACTCTTGAGACAAGACACTGCGAGTCTGCCTCATTAAAGATGACAGGAGCATGCAGGTTGCTAGATGCTGGTTGGCTAGCAAGCAAAGTAAATAACTCGGCCACATTCTCTGGCGTCTCTTCTTGCGGTATTGATCCCTCCCGACGAAGTTCAGCTTCATGGCCGAGCGCGTAAATCAGCGAGTTTCGACTCTGTTGCAGACCGAGTCCACCAAGAACGTCAGGTAATCGTACAACGTGTTGAAGTTCTTCCGCTGTGAAATTTAGGATTTGGCTCGCCAGGATAAGGTCTAACTCCGTAAGTCGCTTCGCGACACGCTCTTTTGATGAGTCGTCGAGCGGAAGCATCGCCGTACAACTTCGAACTAACCGAACAGCTTCGAGAGCGTCTGGAAGATGCCGAAGTTCGACAGCAATCCAAGCGAGGGCCATGATCATGGGTACGATCGAAGCCGAAAGGTCACTGTCCTCCTCGGCTTCGATGAACATCGAAGCCATTGCAAAAATGCATGTAGCCCGCGCAGCCCAGAGCAATCCGGCACTACGATAAGCAAACGTAAGCAGTTGCAGCGCTTCGATCAGAGAGTCGGCATATTCTTTTTTTGTGAGTTGCCGCGCGGCTTTGCCCAGTAAACGAATCATTTCGAAGTTATCTTCGAAATCGAGTTGTTGCGCTCGTTTGAGAAGCACTAACGCACCCTGAGCCTCACCGGTACGCTCAGAAACAAACGCCGCCACCTCGTCAACCAGTTGGACATAACCACTGTCCTTACCAGCGACGAGCCCGAACACCTCAATCATTTTAGTCAAACGCTCAGCAGAAAACTCACCGAGACCTCTCGCACGCTTGACGACATCCGAAAACTGAGGCCATAGAGATCTCAGTTTTTCATTGTCTTTTTTGAGTATCGCCTGATTGACTTCTATGACGAGTAACGACGACAGGGCCTCCAATGCATTATTTGGACGTTCTTTATTCTCAGCAATTAGCTTTAACCTCTCGGTCAATCTAGATACTCGCTCTTCAAGCTTAGCCTCGTCGACCGTCAAATGCTGATGAATGACCGAGTTGAATAGCAATTGTACGAGATTACAAAGAAACTCAAGGTTTATGGCGTGATCCGTGTCAATCACCAGATTCGCGAACGCGTCGTACCTTCCATTCAAATACGCGATGTCATCGAACCACCAAAAGGCGGTCCAGATGGACTCGTAGTGCGCTTCCAACTTCTGGCGATAAGTTCCATCTTGTTCAGCGAGTCGAATTGCACGAGCAAACCGACCATCCGTCTCGATTCGTGAGAGCTCTAGATTGCGCGACAACTTAGCTGCCACCAGAGATTCCGTAACTCGTTGCATTTCCATCCCGGAAAATGCCTCCGGATTGCCGAGCGTTTTCTCGATGTCTTCAAGTTGCTGCAAGCGGGAGTAATCCGTGGGCCCCAGACGCCTTGAGCCTACAACCTCCTGCCCTACACCAAGGTAATTAAAGGCGAGGTCCTTACGATCATTACTGACGACCTGATCAACAATCCAACTCCGGTCAAGAATAGTGATGGCCACACCGTACTGTTTCGTAAGTTCATCCTCGACGCGAGCGCGATCCTTCGCACGAGCGAACTGCGCGGTTACACAATAAACTTTCTGATAGCCGCGATGCGTCGCCACAATACCTGCGACGTCATTGCGAACTTTCTCCGCCCACTTTCTCTTGGCACTGAAAGCGAATGCCCAACGTTCCTGGGCGGCATTTGCGTCACCCACATACGTGAGAGTAGCAATCTCGTCGGCAATCGGAATAGTTTCTGAATCGGCTTTGCTGTCTCCTCCTCCCTCCGGACCGGTAGCAGGCTTCAAGTTTGGGCAGATCGTGCGTTCGCACAACTTGCGACAAAATATTTCAAAGTCATGGGTCTGGTTGCGCGATGTAATACTATTGAGATGGTACTCAAGTACCGGGGCATCGAGTTGATATGCTGTGCGGTCGCTGGTGTCCGAGTAAAATTCAGGGCGCAGTTCGCGCATGAATTTTGATGGCATCACCCCTTTGTCTTGTTCTCTTTCAGCCATTCATTGCCTCTTAAATACGAGTTCCGCCATCGTATACATGCGAAGAAAATGTTCGAATGTCGCCATGCACTTCTACGTCAAGCGTGGACCTCTACCGCCCCTAAACTAATGCTTCCAACTCGCTGTAAGCCGAGCGCGACAAGCGCTGTCCTTCCTTTGCCAGATTCACCTGCAAGGCTATTTGCGCCACGCCTAACACGCCTTTGCCTAACGAATTGCGGCCCTTGGCCTGTAACCAGGTCAGCACGTCCGCTAGATGCCAGATCGACGCGCTTCCCTCATGTACGAGTGCAGGGAAACTGCCTGGATGCGCAAGCATCAGTTTGCGCATGTTCTGCCGTGACATGCCTATGATGTCGGCTACATCGGTCAAGCCGACCCAATCGGGCGCCACTTCGATTGTAAGCGCACCCATTTTAGTTCCACGCACTTTTGTTCCGGTTTTTCAGCCATCAGCCGGTACTCTTCCGGCGTCAAGTTATTCAGGGATTCATAAGGTCGCTCGCTGTTATATTCTGTCAGCCAGCGCTCTGTAATTTCCCGTGCTTCATTCAGGGTCCTGAACAGATAAAAATCCAGTATCTCTGTCCGGTAGGTCCGGTTAAAACGTTCGATAAAGGCATTCTGCGTTGGTTTACCCGGTTTAATAAACGCCATCATCACCCCATGCTCTTCAGCCCATTGCGCCAGAGCCAGTGAGACTAATTCCGGCCCGTTATCCATCCTAATCTTCAGCGGGTATCCGCGGTTTGCCACTATTCTGTCCAGAACCCGGACGACACGCTGAGCCGGGATATTTAGGTCGATTTCTATTGCGAGGGCCTCGCGGTTAAAATCATCCACCACGTTGAAGGTCCGGAAGCGTCTGCCGCACACCAGCGCATCGTGCATAAAATCGATGGACCAGTTCTGGTTCATCGCTTCCGGCGTCGCCAGCGGAGCCGGATTACGTACCGGCAGGCGCTGTTTTCCCTAACGGCGAAAATTCAGTTTCAGCAGGCAGAAAATACGGTGAACTCTTTTATGGTTCCAGCTATTGCCCTGACTGCGAATTACCTGAAACAGCTTTTTAAATCCGTATCGCGGATAGCGTTCAGCCGCCACGGTCAGCGCCATAATCACCGGCTCATCACGTCGCGTATCCGGCGGATAACGAAATACCGTCCTGCTCAGCGACAATTTCCTGCAGGCCTGGCGTAAGCTCATGGCAAACTGCTCAGTCAGATAGCTGACCAGCTCACGCTTTATCGCTGGTTTTAAAGTTTTTTTTCGATGACGTCTTTAAGTGCCCGGCATTCAAGGCTGAGATCAGCAAACATTTGTTTGAGGCGACGGTTTTCATCTTCCAGATCTTTCACCTTTTTGATATCAGAGGCTTCCATTCCGCAGAACTTCGCTTTCCAGTTGTAATACGAGGCCTCAGTGATCCCGGCTTCGCGGCAGACATCCTTGACGGTACGTCCGGCTTAGACGGACTTCAGAACGGCAATGATCTGGTGTCCGGTGAAACGGGTTTTACGCATGGCGATCTCCTCAGGGACATAGTCAGTATGCCGGAAGTTCTACAAAAGTGAATGGTTCGTTTTAGCGGGATACTTAATGACGCCGCGTTCGAAAATTGGAATGAATGGAAATAGTTAGGAATCGGGCCTGGCGTCGCCACCACATATCTCGGTTAAAATCCAAGAGAAAAACATATCGAACTGCGGTAGCTAAAACACCGAAAATTGTAGGTAAAATTTACCAAACACCTTGTTCAGGTTCTTGTTATATTTGAGGTAATCAACGAATCAACCATGGCGAAAACATGTAAGAACGCTGTGCAAAGTCACGGCACACTGATTAATTTAGATTAAGCATTTAAGAAGATTGTCAGGCTAGTTTTGACCCCAGCATATCTCCAAGCTGGAGAGAATGGCATCTAGGTATCTTTAGTCTTGACAACCCCCTACAACATAGGCCAAAAGCTGTGTAGTAGGGGGGTATCTCAACGGAAAGACTCAGACGAATCTCGCCAAGCATAACCCCCATGCATAGGGCAATCATACCTGTTAGCGCTGGTGTGTGCGGCTGCCAACAGCCATTAAGGGTGCCTGATGCGCTCTCTTTCAGTATACAGCATTGCTAAGTTTCGCGTCCAGTTCCTTTGCAAAATCAAAGTCATTCCATTTAGTAAACCAATATTCATTTAATGAGATAATTCTTTTCACATACGATTTATCAATACCATAACGAGAAAGCAAAGCTTTTTTAAAAGAAACAGGTATGTATGGACAAGCAATTAGATCCAACGTTAAGTGAACCAGTTCAGACTCATTTAGAAGAGTATCAATCTTCATGCTATAAATATTTTCAATATGAAGCAAAAGATGTTTCCTGACTCCATCATATCTCTTTTTGTCACTCATATAAAATAATAGAGAAGTAATAGAAAAGTAATTCAGGTTATCATCAAATGAGTAGATGCCGCCATCAAAACCGATATTAAAATACTTCATCAAGCTTTTTTCGCCTAGCCAATAATATTTACCAAGCTGCCTGATAAGCACCAACAAATACAAAGTTTCGATAGGTGTTGTTTTATCGACAGAATATTTATCTAAAATAGAACACGAGTTATCGAATATACACTTAAATATAATATGTTGATATTCCTCGCCTAGTTTTTGATCTTTAATAAACATAATTACTTGCTGAATTATTCTGCATAATTTTATGGTGCTATTCACTTTAGGGGCAACTGCGTATATAAAATATGTAAAATTCACCACAGATACAATAGCATTAATTAGTTGACGGTCACTACTTTCCTCTTTTGATAGTTCCTTATAATCTTTAAAAAGTGTCTTGATTTTCCTTTCAATTATAGACAATGAATAGTTTAAGATATCCGAATATGTTATGCCTGATACGGAAAGTATCGATTTAAAGTCGGTAGATAAACTGTTTTGATGTATATAGACATTACCTTTCTTTGAATCTTCGTCAAGAGAACCACTGTCAGTAATGACATAAGATATTCTTTCAGATATCAAGTTCGCTATTTTCTTCTTGGCAATAGTTATTGGCGTTATTATTGGACGGGAAAACTTCTCTTCTTTATATTTATTCAAACTCAGCTTGTAAGTTTTTAGGTTTGTTTGCGTACTTATTCTAATCTTATTAAACACATCATCGTCATTATAAAAAATGAAATAGTCATCAACATAGCGGTATATTTGGTAATCCCCCCCAAGAACTAAACCGTCTTTATTAAGATCACTGATGATATTGTTATCCACTGACTGCATTATTATCTCCGCAAAAATTCTAGATAATTCTGGACCAATTATTATGCCATTTGTTTCGTTGTAGTTCGACCTCTGCATTAATTGATCAAATTTAAAAGGGAATGTCGATTTTGTCTTATTTAACTGTTGTTTTGCATAATTTTTTTGCAAAACAGCCCATGAAATTGAATGGGTGTAAATTGAATCAAAACAGTTCGACACATCTAATTTGGACAGGAAATTAAAACGTTTTTCACACCAATGATGATCTTCAGACTCATAAAACTCAAAAATATTACGATATTTCTTATAAACAAAAAAAGATTTTAAATTTTCATAATCCTGGCCTTCAACCTCAATACTTAAATCTTCTTTCTCAAAACTTTCAATAAGAGACTTGGAATCGATGTAAGTACAACCAGCGACTCTTTTTGCTGATCTGAGGCTAAATGGGCTAACATTAGAATAATATGTTATTAAATCTTTATAATTTCTATAAAAATCAACACCTAATAACTGCCCCTTAGGATGCATTAGAGACAAGTACCTGTATTCTTTATGTTTATGCGAAATTGGAAAAGTAAAGGCAATACTAGGTAGTTTAGCATGCTCGATATTTGTTTTAGTATAACTAATTCCATCAATAACTGTTTCAATTGTTGCAGTGTCCTTTTCAAGACCCAATAAAAGTAGAATTAAACTATTTAAACAGTCATCTCTCTTTAACCATATAAAATTCAATCCATCGTGTTTTAATTGATACTTAACAATAAAGTTGTAGAAATGCCTATTTGAAAAAATAATAGGAACTTCATATGGTAAAAAATCGGAAAGAACTACTCGCTCTATAGGGAAATTTATAGATAATGCTTTTTTAGACATGTGACCATCCCTTAGATATATTGCTGAACTCGATGAAACTAAATTTCCTGAAAACTTTATTTTCGAACCCTTTATAAAAAGATAATCTATTAATTCTTTTTTTTAGTTTCCGATCTTGCAATCCATTTATTTTATTAGACAAATAAGCATCTAATCCACTTAAGTCAGATAAATCAGTTATGAATCGATTGCTAAAATATATGCCCACAAAAGCTTTTGACTTACTATTATAAAGCCGAGTATTTCCGGTAAGAAACTTCATTCTAAGCAAAATATTTTTTGCTGCTCTCTTCGGTGTTTTACTAACACTCTGATTATATTCATCAAATGCTTTATCAATTCGACCTCTAATTTTTTGAACTTTATTAGAACTCATTTTGATACTACAACCTCCACCTGTTAACTGAAATTTATAACCTAGATACTCAAAGTTTTTATTAGATTGTGTAAATAAGTCCAATTCTTTTGTTTTATTATTAAGACACAAGCCACGATCATTTATAATATTAGTGATTTTGGGAAGATAGTCATCTGTATTCCCAACTTTATTTGGCGAAAATATTACTATCAAATCATCTACAAATCGTTCATAATAGGTAAGATCAGGTAAGGTTCTTATTTTATCATCTACAACACTCATATATAACTCAGACAAATACGAACTTATGCCTACACCACGAGGCACCCCTTTATCTAATCCAGTTAAAGCCTGATATTTTCTAATTAACTGAGTAATCACCCGACGTGGAGGAACAGATAATTTAGGTGATGAATGTAATATATCTAATAAAGACTTGTGATTTATAGATTCATAAAAACTTTCAACATCGGCCCTAATAATATACTTTGGACTCATTTCCTTAGCCAAAGCGCTTAGGCGACTGATAATCAGATCCCTATTATTTGATTTTATTGTATATAACGTACTTAAAATATATTTTATTTGCCGAGACACAAATAGTGCTTCAACTGAATTTCCAATTGAATATACTCTTTTATTTTTCACTTGTTGTGGCAATAATGTCAAAGGTAAAGCGTATCCTTTTACACTGACATTGCTTGCAATAACCTTCAATTTTCCATTTACTTCATTATTATATTGCTCTTTCCTTAGTTTAATGTGCGCATTAATTATGCTTTTCTTTTCATCAAATTTCGCAACGCTAATCTGACCACTTTTAAGTTTTTTTGCGTGCCAATAAATAAAACCTTTTAACCTTGTAATTTTCTTCCTAATTTTATAAGCATCAGGAAAGTGTTCAACTTCTATAGCACCTTTATTTTTCCTATCTAGGTCGTATATTCTTCTAAAATTTTTTGTTGAAAAAGACTGGTCAATCATTTTCACTCTCCTTTATGACCAATATTATGAAAAATTTTTCTACCATGATTATCATCGTTTTTCACCGTCAGAACGTTCCCAGTCAATCTTTATCAACTGTGTATTAAGTTGATGTTCTGTAATTCCATGTTTGTGTGCATTGTATTGACAGATCACAAATTGCTGTTTGAACCCCCGGTTCTCTTCCTTAAGCTCTTCGACTTCGTTTTCTAGATTCACGATCCTATCAGCAGCAATGTTCAAACTAGCTGGACGCGGATTTTTGGGCTCCAGGCCTCTAAGCGCCTCTTTCTTCGTTTGATAGGCAGCCACTATTGCCTCATGTGCATTGAGGGACTGTCTTGAAGGCAATTTTCCGATCAAAGGCTCTGCCGACTCACAGATTGCTAACCAAGTTAGTTTTAGTTCCTGCCCCCCTCGAATCAGGTTCACTATGGTGTTAATATCTTTATTTACCAGATGATTAGCCACAACTATCTCCTAACAAATTTGTCACAGCTTCGTTGCTTTTATTGCCTTTTTGCACAATGGTATCAATATACTTTTATCGGCAACACATCGAAGCTGGCTAAAATCCTTTCCTCGAAGCTTTATCTGGGTACCATTCTCAATGTATGAATTCTCTAAGTTAGCGACTAACTCACGAAGCCGGGTGACAGTTTTCTTGTAGTACTGATACCAGCGATTCGCTCCCATCTCATCACTTTTCACCGAAGCATCAGCAAGCAAAAACAGTCGCTCCGACTTCACGAGACGTTTCTTGATTCGGTCCAACTTCTCACCTGCTCGGTGCAATTCACGCAATCTCGGAACTTCTCGCAGGGACTCATGATGTAATCATGCACAAAGTAGCCACACTCCCTCACATGGACTGCGGCATGCTCTAAGGTATTGAACTCCAGCATAGTCACAGGAAGGTGCTTTAGCACTGTGACCTGTCTGCTGCTAATTAACCCAGTCTCCAGTATAAGGCCCGGTACCCGCTCAAACTTTCTCACATTATTGGTCACCTTTGCGGCGCCGGCGGCAATGACGTGCGCGGCGATCGCCGTGTCGTTGGGGCCGATACTGACTCGAAAGCAAAGCGGAAATCATCAAATCACATGATTCTGGCACAATATTCGTAACCAATAAGTGCATACCCTGAATCACTCAAAAGTGTAACTCTCAGGGCTCGAATAACTACATCAGGCACCGAGCAGACTGCCCTTGTAGATATGATCATTGTAACGATCACCAAATGCACGAGACCGCTCAAATCAGTTTTATATAACCAGCTTCGATTGGTGGTCATTCTGGTGGTCTTGACAGAAAGGGGATTCTGATTTAGCTTACTTATTAGCCAGTTACTGGCGAAGGCGATCCCAGTCAGAGGAGCCAATTTCCTGTTTTCATGCATCTTTGCGAATCCTTATCTGATGTTGATTCAAGAGGTTAGCGTGAAAACTCTTCCCGGTGCATTTTGATTTTACCCTCCGCATCGGGAAAACCTGGTGGTCAGATTTGGGGTCAAGTTGGTTCGATGACGGAGTGCCCCCCAAATGTCTCTTAACGACTCAAAAATCCGCAACTTAAAACCATCCGCAAAACCCTTCAAAGTTTCTGATTCTCACGGTCTGTACCTGCTGGTTAATCCAGGCGGTTCACGTCTCTGGTATCTCAAATATCGTATTAATAGAAAAGAATCTCGTCTCGGCTTGGGTTCCTATCCCGCAGTATCTTTGGCCGATGCTCGACAGCAACGTGACGGTATCCGCAAGATGCTGGCGCTGAACATCAATCCCGCAAAGCAACGTGCCGCTGAACGCGGAGCCTGCACACCGGAGAAGTTGTTTAAAACCGTGGTGCTGGCGTGGCATAAAAGCAATAAGAAATGGTCGCAGAACACTGCCGACCGTCTGCTTGCCAGCCTGAACAGGCATATCTGCCCGTTACGGAGCTTAAACCCCGGCATTTCATTGACCTGCTGAAAGGGATTGAGGAATAAGGCCTGCTTGAAGTTGCGTCCCGCACGCGGCAGCACCTCAGCAATATCATGCGTCATGCAGTTTATCAGGGGTTAATCGACAGCAACCCGGCGGCAAACCTTGACGGTGTGACGGCTCCTCCCGTCAGACGGCATTATCCTGCCCTGCCCCTGGAGCGGCTGCCTGAACTGATTGAACGCATTGAGGCATATCACCAGGGACGGAAACTCACCCGGCTGGCTGTCCTGCTGACGCTGCATCTGTTCATCCGTTCCAGTGAACTGCGCTTTGCCCGCTGGTCAGAGATTGATTTCAGACACCGGCTCTGGACCATACCCGCCACACGTGAAGCTATTACCGGTGTGCGTTATTCCGGGCGTGGTGCCAAAATGCGCACGCCGCATATTGTTCCCCTCTCAGAACAGGCCATCGCCATTCTGAAACGGATTAAGGAAATATCCGATGCTTATGAACTGGTCTTCCCCGGCGACCATAACCCGTACAGGCCGATGAGCGAAAACGCGGTCAATAAAGCACTGCGCCTGATGGGATACAACACGAAACAGGATATCTGCGGTCATGGCTTTCGGGCAATGGCATGCAGTGCCCTGATGGAATCCGGTTTATGGTCGCAGGATGCGGTGGAACGCCAGATGAGTCATCAGGAGCGCAACACCGTGCGTCTGGCTTACATTCATAAGGCTGAGCATCTGGAAGCCCGTAAGGCGATGATGCAGTGGTGGTCAGATTATCTGAATACGTGCTGTGAATATTACGTCCCGCCCTATATTCAGTGCCGGGAAAAGCGCGATACCGCCGCCTGAATTTGTTCTTCGGGATAGCGGTTCTTGTTCATCGGCACCATCTTCGTTCAGAAGAGTCATTATCATGCCGGAATTCTGTTTCTAAATGGAGCAGGATTTCGGGTAAGGGTCAAGCTTATTAGCCAGTTACAGGGAAAGGCTATGCCAGTCAGATGAGCCAAATTTAGAAGAACCTGCTTTTGTAGCAGGTTGCCGCGATGACCGTCTGAATGCGCTCCGCTGACCAGACAGGTGACTCATCTCTGCCCCGGACCAGTGCCGAAGCTTTGTTTCTGTGTATGAAAACCTCTCGTTGCGCCTGGCCGTTTCTGGTGCTATGTATTGAGGGGCAGTTGTTCAATGGGCACAGGACACAAACTAACCGGTATTTCGGTGGCACGGGTCTACTCAGGGCTGAATTCGTCTGATTACAGTCTGCTCCATCAGGCCCTGATATCACATGCAGCCACCCTGACTCCCGTTACAGGCAAATGCAGAATTACGAGGACAGGTATAATGATTAATCAGCTTCGTCTTTATACAATAAACCCGGATTTACGTGATAAATTTCTGGCAAGATTTGAAAAACACGCTGCCAGAATCATGAGAGATAAGTATGGTTTTAATATACTGGCTATGTGGTTATCCGGTGAAAGTGCCAGACTCCGGTTTATATACCTGCTTTCATGGACAGACAAAACAGCCATGAACAACTCATGGGCAGAATTTATGGCAGATGAAGAATGGCGCACGATTAAAAAACAATTCTGGGAAACCACGCCTGAACCCGTGTTATCTATAGAGGATATTGTGCTGGAAGCGGCTGGGTTTTCATCTCCATTATAAACATTAATGAAACAATCTGTACAGTATGAAAATTACTTTCAGACTGATTCAGAGAATGGAAACCCCCATACGTCCGATGAGAAACAGTAATAGTATCAGGAAAAAAACTCTGATAAACCCACTGCCATACCGCAAGGCTAAAAATACGCCCGTAATCGCCCCTGCAACATTACAAATACCGACTATACCTCCGGTTATCCACAACACATTTCCTGACGGCACAAAAAAAAGCAGTGCAGCAGTAAAAGTCCCAAGATTTATTAATTTGGCTGATGCAGAAGCATTCAGAAAATCAAAACCAAAATATTTAACAAAGGCAAACAATAAAAGACTTCCGCTGCCTGCTCCGAATATACCATCATAGAATCCGATAAAAGCGCCTAACACTATCCCCAACAGTATCTCTTTCAGACCAATCCTGATATCAGTATGTAGTCGTCCCAGATCTTTTTTTATGAACGTATAGACTGCCATAATAATAAGGACTACAAAAACCAGATATTCCATAAACTCTCGTGGTATAAGAGAGACAGTGTATGCGCCAGCGAATGAAAAAACAAATGCAGCGCCCATTGTCGGAATAATAAGCTTCCATATAATCTTTACCCTGCGGAGATAACCTGAGACAGAAAATGCGTTCCCGAGCAGAACTGCCAGTTTGTTGGTGCCAAAAATAGTTGCCAGACTGGAGCCAGGTAGCGCATGAATAAGCGCAGGAATTTGAACAAGCCCTCCACCACCAACAGCAGCATCGATCAGACCACCACAGAAAGCGAAGCCTCCCAGAGCAAAAAGAGAAATATCAACATTCATAACTTATTACAGTCCCCCGCAAAAGCAATAAAGACATATTTTAAACTTATTTCTCTTGTAACACCTGAGGCATCATTACCTGCCCCATAACAGGCAACGAACAATAGGATAGCCAGTTCCGTATTTCAGTGAGTCAGAACGTTTTGTAATGCAGAAAAAGCCACGCCAACTCTCCTGTTATAATCAAGCATGACATGTTTAAGTCGTTCTGTATCGAATGACAGCCCCGCGATACGGCCAAAGGCTTGTAACGCGGCCAGCGCATGCAAGCCATGCCTGTTTTCCACCTCCCCGGCATGGCCCATGACATAACCTTTGGCGTTACGCAGAGTTTTAGTGTCCTCATTTAACGACGCATTGAAGGACAATAATTTCCCCTCTATAAACTGAGCAAGAAAATTGTATTCGCGTCCGTTCCAGAGTTCAGAAGCGACAGAGACCATCATGGCATCCATGACAGACTGCAGATATTCAGGAGAACGCATTGCAGACTTATGTTTTGCAATGCCAGTATTGTAGAGGAAATCAGAGAATTCATTACACTCATTGATTTTATATTGATCATCAACCCAGGCTGCGGCCCTGAAAGCATTTGTCATATATTTATACATTCCGTCATGCCCCTTCTGGCCAAGTCCAAAGTCATCTTTTGTTACTTCATGCATATGAGCCAGAACGTTATGATAGATAGCCTGATCTTCATGTGAAATATAAAGTGCATCAGCGGACAGGCGCATGATTATTTTTCCGGATACCAGGCTTGTCGTTTTGTGCGTTTCATTCCAGCCGTTAAAGAAGCTGAGGACACCGGGATCAACTTTATCCTTTTGCAGAAAGGCAAAAGAAGTCCCTTCCGCATAAGCCAGTGCCTCCTGGGTTATCTCATGACAAAGAACTTCATACATCATATTCTGAATGTCTTTGACATGATCAATATGCACGGGCACGGGTGACCTGCGAACATCTCCGGCTATCCAGCGACCAGGAATTTTTAACATTGCGATATGTTCAGGCAAACCATCGATGAATATCTCACCCAGTTCCTGCATAGAATAAGATTTTTTCGATATGTCATCACAGCCTTGCAAAGATAAGGAAGTCATATATTCACCTCTGTTATTCACGGACTGAAAGTATTTAAAGACTCCTGAACCATTCATTGGTAAATGAATGAAAAATTGACTATTTCCGGTTTTCATTACGGCGTTTAAAAAATAATGTCTGATTCCACCTGCTCCTGGCATTGTAGGATGATTGATTAACACACTACAACTGACTTATAGTGAGTTAATTATTCACTTTTAGTGAGGTGTGAAGGGATGGATTTATCTCAGCTGAAAATGTTTAAAACCGTCGCCGAGCAGGGTAGCATTGCCAGAGCATCCGAAATACTGCACTGCGTTCCTTCAAATATCACAAACAGAATCAAGCTCCTGGAAACGGAACTGGGTGTTTCTCTTTTCATCCGCAAGGGGCGCGGCCTGGTCATCACACCTTCGGGAGAAATACTGCTTGAGTACGCCAGCAAAATACTGACTTACTGCCAGGAAGCCCGCCGGGCACTTGAGCCCTCATCAGAACCTGCCGGGATCCTACGGATCGGAGCGATTGAATCTGCCGCAACAGGACGGCTACCAATGGTTCTCTCAAAATTCCACCAGAACTATCCTGCAGTCCAGGTGCAGTTCTGTACAGGGACATGGCAACAGTTAGTCAGTGATGTCGCCGGGCATAAACTCGATTGTGCTGTTATCGCGACAAAAGATGACCATCCGGATATCACTTATGTGAATGCTCACCAGGAATCACTGGTATTCATTGCCTCTCCTTTTACGGGAGAGATCTCTGCCCCTCAGGACCTGAAAGGTAAACGGATTTATATGTGGCCGCACGGGTGTCCTTACCGACAGGCCCTGGAGCGTTGGGTCAATCAGCATCAGGTCACGGTCGATATCACCAGCATTGCAAGCTACGGAACTATTCTTGGATGTGTCAGCTCCGGAGCCGGTGTCTCGCTGGTACCTGCTGGCTTTTTTGAGCAGTTCAAAAGAACAGGTAATATCAGGGGGTATACTTTTAACGAGTTATTTCCCGTACAAAATTACTTTATAAAAAATAGCAGAATAGACCTTCATCACTCACGTAATGCGTTTGAAACGTTATTGCGTGCTGAATTAAACGATGTATGACTTTTTTATGGCCATAATCAGCACATCACACCGCGAGAACGTGGCCGTAGCGTGTTTCGCAGCTCTAAAACACCTGATGGTGTAATACAATAAATTTTAACGAGGATCAATAATCACTGAATATGAACCAGTTAACGTGCCGTACCAGAATCATTTTTTTCCTCAATCAGTCGTCTGTAGTGCCTTATTGTCGCTCGGGAGAGGCTTGTCGCGGTATCCATGATGGCAAAGTTAAAAGAATTCCTCGATATCAGTGGGCTAAGATCTGTACATGCAATAAGAACAGCATCGGCCTGAGTGCTCCCCACCATCGACATTAAATTATGCCATCTGGCCTGAACCTCCGGGTCCCTGAAGCCTTTTGCTTTTACTAACCCAATTAACGATGTGGTTGTGGAACGAAGCTCCTGCGAATCAATCACCTCTCTGCCTGAATCTCTTATCCGTTGCTGATAAAAACCGGCTTCATGCGTTGGCCCGGTGGCAAGTATTGCGACTTTACCTGCTTCTGCTGGCAAGGATTCAAGCGCACTGTCAGTGAAGTGGTCAACAAAGCACATGTTACAGTATCATCGATTGTAAAAAATTCCTGTTTTAGATTTGGTTGCTCAGTTCTCAATTTGCTTCAGGAAAATCCAATTTCTCCGTCAGACAAATCGATAACAGGCTAGCGCTTTCGCTGCTTTCCCGTACAAAGGTGTGCGGCATGGTACTGTCAATGTAGGCGCTATCGCCTTTTTCCAGCGTCAGCGGTGTGTACAGTTGGGTATGCAGGCTGACTTTGCCAGATAACACATAGATAAACTCTTCACCCTCATGCTGCGACCATGCGCTCTGCGGTGGGATCTCTCGGGTGCCGATCTCCATCACCACCGGTGTCATGCCCTTCATCAGCAGCTCAGCTGAATGCACCTCATAATCAAACCAAGGGTTGCTGAACTTCAACCCTTTTCCAGACAGGGTCGAGGTTCGTCGGCCATGGATGGTCGGAATCATCACCGCCTGCCGCTGCGGCGGTAACTCTTCAGCAAACAGCTCCGCCAGAGAATAGTCAAAGGCTCCGGCGATTTTTGCGATGGTATCGAATGAGGCCGATACCTGTCCCTTTTCGATTTTGGAGAGCGTGGAAATCGACACGCTACTCAGCTCTGCTACCTGCTCCAGGGTTAACTCGCGCGTCAGGCGTAACGTTTTTATGCGCTGACCAAAATCCATCTCACTAGTCTGGGCCGCCCCTAGCCCGGTTTTTTCATGTTGTCTTGGCGTTTTCATCAGCGTCTTTTCCCTATTCGCGTGACCTTGAGATGTAGTTTCTCACATGCGATAAAAATTTTCATATAAGAAAAAAATATTAGCGAAAAGCTCTCCTTCATCGCAGTTTAAGAAAAAAGTCGGAGGAATTATGAGCCAGATCACAATCGCCAGCATAACCTTACCCGCTTATTATGATAAAGCTCGCAACCTCAGCAATCTGCTGAAGTGGATGAAACGCGCTGCTGATAGCAGTGCGGATCTGGTGGTATTTCCTGAACAGGTGTTGCAAGGCTATCTGCCCGACACGCTGAGCTGGAATGGTGATGTGGTCAGTTGGCAGATGGCGCAGGCAGAAGTCATCCCTCACGGCGAAAGCGTCCGGGCGCTACTGACAAAGGCACACAGCCTGAATATTCATGTTGTGTTCGGCATGACGGAACATCACCCACAGCATGACGAGGTGCTGTTCAACAGCGCGGTGCTGGCGGGGCCGGATGGTCTGATCGGTGTCTATCGCAAGGTGCATCAGCCTGGGGACGAAAAGCATGTTTATTATCCCGGCAGTGATTTCCCGGTATTTGACACCGCGCTCGGTCGTATCGGCATGCTAATTTGCTACGATAAAGTTTTCCCTGAGAGCACCCGTGAGCTGGCGCTGAAAGGGGCAGACATCATGATTATGCCTACGGCCTGGGGTTATAGCGGCGATGGTAGCCTCGGCGATGCCGATCCCATGGTCGACAGTTACACCCTGTTTGGCCGCATACGTGCACTGGAAAATCAATGCTGGATGATCGAATCCAATCTGTGCGGTCAGCACGGCAATCTGCATTACCATGGTCACAGCCGTATCATCAATCCTCGCGGCAACATCATTGCCGACAGCGGTAGCGAAGAAGGAATGGCCCTCGCCACTGTTGATGTGCGTGCCGACATTCGTGCCGCGCGCAGCACTGATTATCTCGGTTACTTCTTCCTGAAAGATTACGTTCCGGTCAGCGCACCCGCATCGCCGCTGACCGTTTTTAACCGTCACGCTCAGCCTTTGGGAGAGAGCTATGAGTAAAGTGCTGGAAGCGGTGGGAATACATAAAAACTATCCCGCGCCGAACGGGGATGTCACTGTGCTTCGTAACCTCAATTTCCACGCTAATCGTGAAGAGTTTGTGTCCTTTGTCGGGCCGAGCGGCTGCGGCAAGTCGACACTGTTCAATATCATCACCGGACTATTGATGCCAGACAGTGGCAGCATCCTACTGAAAAACCGCGAAACTACCGGTACACCATCGCCGGAATTGGGTTACGTGCTGCAAAAGGATCTGCTATTTCCCTGGCGTACCGTGGTGGACAACGTGATCCTCGGTCTGGAAGTACGTGGCACGCCAAAGGCCCAGGCCCGTGAACGCGCCCGGGTGCTGTTTGACCTTTATCATATGCAAGGTTACGAACAAAAGTACCCGTCTCAGCTCTCCGGCGGCATGCGCCAGCGCGTCGCACTGATGCGCACTATGGTTACCAACCCGGAAATCATCCTGATGGATGAAGCCTACAAAGCGCTCGATTATCCGTTGAAGATCTCGCTGGAGAGTGAACTGCTCGCGGTGGTGAAGCAGCAACATAAGACGGTAATTTTCATTACCCACGATATTGAAGAGGCGGTCACGCTCTCTGACCGGGTATATGTGATGAAAGCCCGTCCAGGCGAGATTGTGCAGGAGATTGAGGTCGATCTTGGTACTGACAGCCTCTCCATTCCTGAGCGCCGACTGTCGCCACGCTTTAACGATTATTACGAGCAGATCTGGCGCAGTATCGGCGCACAACCAACCACTGCAGGAGCAGCATCATGAGCGCCCTCTCCTCTCGTCCTGCGGTCGCCAGCCACGGTGGTCGCACGCCACACGAAGCCTTTTTCCGCACCCTCAATGCGCGGCGCTATACCTTGCTGGCTTTGCAAGTGCTGATTGTTGTTTGTCTGCTGGGTGGCTGGGAACTCGGCGTGCGCAGCGGCGGTATCAACCCTTTCCTGTTCTCCAGCCCGTCACGGGTGTGGGAGGTGCTGGTCACACGTTTCCAGTCGGGTGAAATGCTGAACGACATCCGTGTTACCGCCAGTGAAACGCTGATTGGTTTCGTGGTCGGGGCGGTAGGGGGTTCCGTACTTGGCCTGCTGCTGTGGTATTCGCGTTTTATCTCCGATCTCGCCGCGCCCTTTATCGCCGCCATTGGGGCCATCCCGGTTCTGGCGATTGCACCGATCACCATCATCTGGTTCGGTACCGACATGCTGTCCAAAGTGGTTATCGTCGCGTTCTCCTGCGTGGTGGTTTCGCTGACCACCTCCTATAAAGGCGCGTTGCGTACCGATCCGGATCTGATCAACCTGCTGCGTTCGTTCAACGCTGGTCGCGGCACCATTTTTATCAAGCTGGTGGTGCCCTCTGCAATGCTGTGGGTTCTGTCGGGTTTACGCCTCAACGTTGGCTTTGCGCTGGTAGGCGCGATTGTCGGCGAGTACATCTCTTCGGATAACGGTGTGGGTCATATGATCCTGCTGGGCAGTTCCAACTTCGGTATGAACACTGTACTGGCTGGCATCGTGCTGGTCATGCTGATGATGCTCTGTTTTAACGCTCTGGTTGCCTTTATTGAACGCCTCATTCTCTCCTGGGACAGGAAATAATCATGAAAACTTTTCGTCTTCGCCGTGTATGTGTCGCTCTCTCGTTGTTCACTCTGGCATCATCAGCTTTCGCTGCTGAAACGCCGGTCCGTATCAACCAGGCCTTTCAGTCATTACTTTACCTGCCGCTGTATGTCGCGCAGGAGCAGGGATTCTTTAAAAAACAGGGTGTAAATGTGAAGATCAGCACCGGCGGTGGTGGTGCGCAGTCATGGGCTGCGGTAATTGGCGGCTCGGCAGATTTTTCCATTCAGGATCCTGTGTTTGTGCCGAAATCACGGGAGAATGGTGGTAACGGCGTGGTCGTGGCCGGGGTGCAGAATGCCCCCACAATCTTTGTCTTCGGCAAAGACAGCACCCCGCTCCAGAACAATCTCGCGCATCTGTCAGGAAAACGCGTGGTGACCAGCCCGCAACCTGATACCACCTGGGCGTTTATGAGTTATCTGATCAAACAGCAGAACCTGAAAGACGTGAAGCTGGTACATGTGGCGATTGGTAACGAGATCCCGGCGGTGGCTGCAGGTCGTGCCGATTATGCGCTGGCGGCAGAACCGCAGGTCACTATGGCCGAGCAACAGAACGGCTTGCACGTTGTGTACTCCTTCTCGGCCGCGCAATCCTGGTATCCGTTCGCCTTCTCCAGCCTGACCACCACCCAAGCCTATATCGACAAAAACCCGCAATCAGCGCAAGCGGTAGTGACCGCATTTGAGCAAGCATCTCGCTTTATTTACAAGCATCCAGAAGAAGCGGTGACTATCGCCCATAAATACTTCCCGTCATTGCCAGTTGAAGTGGTGCAGAAAGCGGTACAACGCGAGATTGATGCCAAAGGGTATCCGGAAAACGTTCTGGTTTCTCAGCAGGCATGGGACAACAACATGAACATCGCGCTGTACGCGAAAAACATTAAAGCCTATCCCTCCGATGCCACCTCGTACCAGAACAACGTCAATACGGTGCTGGCAACCAAAGCCAAAGCGGTGGTTGACGCCATGGGCGATCAATAAGGAGCTGGTATGAATGATCCTGTCGCCCTGCGCCTCGCGTTAATTCAACATGCCTGCCCGGTGGAAGCCGGGTCCCTAACCTCATTACTGGAGGATAGTGAAAGGCGAGCGACGAGTGTTTCGGCATTTGCTACCCGGCATTTTACGCCGACCCTGCTGCCCGCAACGGCCTGGGTGTCTCCTCTGCATGCACCTGTCGCCACACTGATAAAAACGGAGGCGCAATGAATCTGCTTGATAACTCGATGCTGATGATCGGTCAACAATTACGTACCCGTCAGCTCAGTGTTCCCGAACTGGTCACCGCCTGCCTGACACGCGAGCGTGCCACCCGGGATCTGAATGCCTTTACCGAGGTGTATGAAGACAAAGCGCTTGCCCTGGCGGAAGCCAGCCAGAAGTTGCTGGATCAAGGATACGATATGGGGCCGTTGCATGGTATTCCGTTGGCAATCAAAGCGAATATTGACCTTGCGGGTGAAGAAATGCACGCCGGCAGCAAAATTCTGAGCGGGTCGATTGCCCAACAGGACGCTGAAGTCGTGGGCCGCCTGAAACAGGCTGGTGCCATCATCATTGGCAGCACCAATATGCATGAATTTGCCTGGGGTGGCACCACTGCAAATCCGCATTACGGTGCGTGCAGTAATCCATGGGATGAATCACGTATTCCGGCAGGCTCCAGCGGCGGATCGGGGGTTGCCGCCGCGGTGCGCAGTGCCATTGGCACGCTCGGAACGGATACTGGCGGCTCGATTCGCCTGCCCTCGTCAATGAACGGCATTACCGGACTTCGGCCAGGTGTGGGGCGCCTCTCCACCCAAGGAATATTTCCGTTGGCTACCAGCCTCGACACCGTCGGACCACTGGCACGTTACGCCGAAGAGTGTGAGCTGATGTTTAATGTGATGCTTGGCGTATCGGCCTCCACGTTGGCACCGCTGCCGCAGTTACGTGGTTTGCGTATTGGACTGTTACCGGAGGGCGAGATTGAAGTTCAACCCGGAGTCGCCAGAGCCTACCAGTCGATGATCCGCTGGCTGACGGATGCGGGTGCCGAGTGCAAAACCATCAATCTGATGGGCCTGGAACAAGCGGTAAATGCGCTGATGCTGATCAACCTTGCGGAACCCGCCGCGTTGCACACCGCCTGGTTGCAGGAGCGTCCGCAGGACTACGGCGATGATGTGCGCAAGCTGTTGCAGGCCGGGCTGGGCATCACGGCAGTAGAGTATCTTCAGGCGCAGCGTTTCCGTACCGGTATCCGACTGCAACTGATGCAACAACTTCAGTATGTTGACATGATCATGGTGCCGACGCTGCCCTTTACGGCACCGCCCAAAGATGTACATGAGGTACAGATTGGCGATCGTCACGACAACGTGCTTACCGGGAATATGCGCTACAACGCGCTCGCCAGTCTCTCCGCGCTGCCTGCCGTCAGTTTACCTGCCGGTTTTGACGAAAGCGGATTGCCGACAGGGATGCAGTTTATCGGCGCTGATGGCAGCGAAACACGTCTGCTGGCGCTGGCACGGCTGTTCCAGCAGCAGCATGACTATCATCTGCAGAAGCCAGCCCGGCTGGCGGAGTGATGGCACCCGGAACACGCGATGTGCTGATCCTGCTGTTGATCGTCTGTGGCTGGGCGTTTAATGTGATAGCCATGAAGTTTGGCCTGATGGAGCTGCCGCCATTGTTTATGCTGGCGCTGCGTTTTCTGTTAGTGGCGCTGTTGCTGGTGCCGTTTCATCCCGTGACGCGGCAGCAACTGCCCTGGCTGGTATTGTTGGCATTCACTTTTGGTTTTATTCACTTCGGATTAATGGTGCTCGGCATGCGCAGCACTGATGCAGGCAGCACCGCCGTGTTGATCCAGATGGGCACACCGTTTGCCATGATTCTTGCTGCGGTGTGGCTAAAAGAAACCCTGACACTGCGGCGCATCTTTGGAGTGTTGCTGGCACTGAGCGGGGTTATTGTCCTTGCAGGTAGTCCTTCTCTGGCATCCTGGCGGAGTGTGTTTCTGCTGCTTATCAGCGCCTCCGGCTGGTCCGTCACCACTATGCTGGTAAAGCTTGCGCCACCAATTAAGCCGATGGCGATGACCGGCTGGTTGTCGCTGTTTGCTTTACCGATGGTGGCACTGGCATCCGCGTTGCTTGAGACCAATCAGTTACCCTTGCTGTTGGCTGCGGGTTGGCGTGGCTGGCTCGGCGTGATTTATAGTGCGCTGGGATCTTCGCTGCTGGCCTATTCCTTATGGTATGGCTTACTGAAACGCTACCCCGCCAGCCAATTGTTGCCGTGGTCACTGCTTAGTCCTGCACTGGCGATGATGATGGGGGTATGGGTATTTAGTGAGCGACTTGATCACGCCAAGCTCGGTGGGGCTGCGCTGATTGTGGGTGGGATATTGTTTGCTATTCTGCCTCAAAGGGCTTTGCGGATTAGGTTGTCTGATAAGCAGCGAGTTTAAATCTGCGCAAACCAACAGTTACTTCAGCTCCCTTGTTCAGATAAATAAAAGCCAATGCGCCAGTGGGTGCGATGTTTGTCGAGGAAAATGTAAAATGACTCAGGTCGTTACCTTATTTTTCCGCCAACGGTGACACGAAGACACAATGCCCCCCTATTTCACCTCAGCCGAGCTTAAAAAGACCTACCGCTTGATAAATCATGGGCCAGCCACACTGGTATCTGCCATCCATGATGGCATTGAAAACGTTATGGCTACATCCTGGTTTTGTGGTCTGGATTTCACACCTGCCAAACTGACAGTAGTGCTGGATAAATCCGCCCATAGCAGTGTGGACAACTTTGCCCGCCATATTCGCCAACATCTTGACCAGCAAGGTTTTCACGATGTAGCAGTGGTGGCGCCGATAAACTGTTTTAAAGCCACGCGTATTGATCCTGACGATCCCCGGGTCGGCTGGAGTCTCGTCTCCATTCGGCGTTCAACTGGAAAGGAAGCCGCAGTGCTGCCAAATTTCGGCGGCAGCTTACCCAATGCCTGCTTTCTTGATACGTTTGATGTGCCCATATTGTGACTACCCCACTCGTATCCGACACGTTCCCAGCATTCACCCGATGAGCATCTGCTCGCCGATATCGCCTGCGAAGCGCTGCAAATCATGACTGGTCTGTATTGGGATCTGGCTGAGCAGGGCCGGAAAGTCATGATCGATCGGCAAGGCTGACATCATGGAGGCCCTGTGCACAACACTGAGATTCACTACTTTATGGCTGTGACCACCAGCTCGTTCAGCGCCGCCAACCAGCAACTGTTTGTCGCCAGTGCCATCTATTACGAAACGGTAAATTTCAGTGCAAACACTTACGCCGGACCTTTTATACGAGGCAATACAGTTTATTACATTTGATGGCGTGTTGTTACACATGCTGTTGCAAAGAAACAGTAATTGGTTTGATAATGATTTCTCTTTTCATTTAAATGCTATTTATCCATTTGCAGCACGGTATATCCGGCAATGAAAATACAGTTAACCAGAGTAGTCCTGTCCGCCTGCTTATTATTTGCAGGAACAACGGAGGCTGCAGATCGTGTGATTCTGACGTTAATGTTAACCAATAATGGCTTTTCCCCCGCGACATTAACGGCAAAACCAGGGCAACGACTCATGATACGGATGACGAATCAAACACAACGTGTAGCTGAACTGGAAAGCTATGACATGAAGTTTGAAAAAATAGCGACCCCCGGCAATACCATCACTGTTTTCGCCGGGCCACTTCAGAGCGGTAAATATAAATTTTTCGATGACTACAGCACCACAGGTGTGAGCGGTTGGTTAACTGTTAGCGGGAATTAATCTTATGCTGGCGACACTTTTAATCGTTTTTCGGGAAGTGCTGGAAGCAGGTTTAGTTATTTCTATTATTCTCGCTGCCTGTAAAGGGGTGACAATTAAAATGCAGATAATAACCGGTATTCTGGCCGGGATCTGCGGAGCTGTGTTGCTGGCATTATTTACTAACCAACTGGAAAACATGCTCTATGGTATTGGGCAGGAAGTTTTTAATGCGGTTATCCTTCTCCTTGCCGTTGTGATGCTTTCCTGGCAAGTATTGTGGATGTCAATTAAAGGGAAGCAACTGGCAAACGAGAGTCGCAGCGAAGCGGAGAAAATTCTGGCGCGCGGAGGCCGTTATTTTGCTATCACGGTTATTGTCGCAATAGCAGTATTACGGGAAGGTTCAGAGATTGTGTTATTTCTTTATAGCCTGTCACTGTCCTCTGGTATTTCTCACACCAGTATGCTGGCGGGTGGCATTGCAGGTATTGTCTGCGGCGCGCTGGTATCATGGGCGCTGTATTCTGGCCTGATACTGATCCCGTTACGTTATATTTTTATGGTGAGTAATTTTGTTCTGGTGATTATTGCCGCAGGCCTCGCCAGCCAGGCCGTGGGAATACTGGCCAGTGTTGACATATTGCCTGATCTGGGCGCTCAGGTCTGGAATAGCGCATTTCTGTTGTCTGATAACAGTTGGGCGGGGAACCTTGCGCGCACTATTTTTGGCTACACTGCCACTCCGATGGGGATCCAGATTTGTTCGTGGGTATTGGTTTTTGTCGTGGTTTACACACTACGTTTTTATTTAAAACGCAAATATTCAGTCACTCAATAAACAGGAGTTAGCGCTATGCAGAAGAAAATTATCGGCTGTGTGATGATAGCCGGGGGCATGATGGCAGGCAGTGCTTATGCAAAAGAGTACCCTGTCGGAGGACCTGTGTATAAAGATGGAATGGAAATAGCTTCCTCTTATCTGCTGAATATTGAAACATCGCCCATGCCGACTTCAATGGTGATGGGGAAAGATGTCGTGCATCTGGAAACAGATGTTCATGCGACTCAGGATAATAAATGGGGATATCCGCCTGATGCATGGATACCTTATTTGACCATCGATTATGTTGTTCAGAAAGTCGGAGACAGTAATTATATGGAATTTGGCCAGATGCTGCCGATGTCTGCTAAAGATGGCTCTCATTATGCGCATTCAGTACAAATGGCTGGTCCAGGGACATATAAAGTCTTTATTAAATACACGCCGCCAGATGAAAAAGGATATGCCCGGCATATTGATAAAGAGACGGGCCTGGGTCCCTGGTTTAAACCCTTTGTTGAGACATTTACTTTTAAATATCCCCAGGCGTAATAACACGGTGTGATTCAGGAGAAAGGTATTCCTGTCAGGCGTCTGCTGCATTAGTCCTGTTTCATGTCCTGTATCGGAAGTATTCGGTATCTGATTATCTACCGTTCATACTTCAGCTTGCAGATGTGTTGGTTTTTCTCGCCCCCCGGCCGCTGACGACAATCGGCTCCCGGGGATTTCTGCATTGCATACGTCCTGCAAGACGCATTATTTGGGGTATATAACGATATTTTCTCTCGAATGAACATACAAATTATGCCTGTTGTGGCAAGGTCTGAAATAAAATGCGCAATAAGAACCTCATTATTTTCATTGTGTCAATTACACCCGCATTGTTAAGTGGGTTTATTAATCTTTTTTTAATACAGGCGCAACATGGGGAGCCTCCTGTTCATTACCTGGTCACGTCTGTATTACCTTTTCTTGGCGCAATCGTCTCCGGCGCATTGCTATTTATCCTGGCCACGCACTGTTTTAACAGCTCTCACCCGCCGCAGACGCTGATCTATTGTGTTTTTATTATCGCGGCAATAACGCCGTTGACAACGCCACCCTGGCTGGTGTTGCTGGCAACCTTCGCCGGGTTTATTTTATCGTGTAAATCAGTCAACATCGGTGGGCTGACGCATTCGATTAATGCGGCAATTGCTGCCCGTTTTATTGTCTTTCTCTGCCATCTGCCACAGACCGATAATACGCTTTGGCAGCAGCATATTGAGGGTTATTCAGGTGCGACGCCGCTCCAGATGCAGCGTATATGTGCATTCTCACACCATCTCTGTCCTGCTGTGTCGCTCAAAACAGTACTACTGGGGACATGGAATGGCGCGCCCGGCGAAACGTCGAAAATTGCGATTCTGGCTGGCGCGCTGTTGTTGTTGTGGTGCGGGTCGCTACGGTTGCGCCCGATTATCTTCGGCCTGCTGGGGTTTACGATGACCTGGTCATTCTTCCGCGCCGATACAAATTTCTGGCAGGTTATCGGCCAACAGATGCTGATGGGAAGTTTTCTGTTTGCATTAATCTTTATGCTGCGCAACCGTTTTCTGAATCAACTGAGTCCTGGGTATCAATATGCGCATGCGTTCATTTTTGGTGTATTGTGCGTGTTGTTCAGACGGTATGGCCCGTTTGCAGAGGGAACCTTGCTGTCATTGATTGCTGCTCAGATAATTATCGCGGTGTGTTATGGTTTGCACCGTCAGTTGCCGGGCCGCAGGGTATCAATTTAGTTCTCAGCATGAGGGAGAATGGCCTCTTGCTTGTTGATCTGCCAGCAGGGTTCTACCTGTCGGGATATCAACTTTCTGGACTGATTAAAATCAATTCGTTATTTAGCCATATACTCTGTTTTCCGGTTTATACCCGTCATACTTTACGTTGCTTATGTGCTGGCAATAACGGGCGCCATTCCCGGACCGCCCCCTTCGTGAACAGCGCAATCGCTGTACAAAACGGTTAACAGTTTTGTTCTGCAACGCGAATTATTTAGGGTATATACTCTTGACGAACCGCAGCAACCGGAGTGAAAGCACGATGCGTAAGCTCATTTTTGCCCTGACCTTTGCGATGGTCATGCCCGTTATGGCGAGGCAGCCGCCAGAAATTGTGGTAGGCTTTTCACCCTCCACTTCTCATGATGCGCAGAACAACGTTTTAAGCATCATTAACAGCGCCCGACACAGCCTTGACGTGGCAGCCTACCTGTTCACCAGCAAACCAATCGCGATAGCACTGCTAAATGCCAGGCAGCGCGGTGTGTCGGTACGAGTTGTGGCGGATAAAAAAGCCAACAGCGATCGGTATACGGCAGCAACATTTCTGGCCAATCACCATATCCCGGTACGTCTTGACGGACATTACGCCACCATGCATAACAAATTTATTGTCGCCGACCGCCGGTCGGTAGAAACCGGCTCCTTTAACTACACCATCAGTGCAGACAAACACAACGCTGAAAATGCTTTGTTGATCCGCAATGCCCCCGAACTGGCGGCAAAATATCAGCAGGAATTTAACCGCCTCTGGAACGAATCCAGACCACTTAACCATCATGACTGATCTTCCCTCAGGGGCGCATTGGCTTGCGGCCATTTATCATCTGCTCATGCCTTTTCCCCGCATCGGGTGGGTTGTTGAATCATCTCTCACGGATGTCTGGTCTGCTTAATGAGGTCCTCAGCAGAAGCTCGCCGTATCAAAATGGAGACGTGGAAGAGCGATATTCACGAAGGAACGGAAGCTGCCCCTGATTCATCGTCCGAAATAGACCTTCGCCAATGGAAGCAGAAACAGGCGATCGTGTAATTGATTGTTTATCGTACAGGTGGGCCTGCCATGACTAAATGTTTATCACTGCGCAAAACGGTACTTACACCGGCCGTGAATCTCTCCTCCTCACCACTGTAAAAAGCTATTTATCTCACGATAAGCATCTGTGGTTTTCATGGCTGACGGTCCAGGTATCAAGCGATAAGAAACCCAACGAGCGGCGACACAATTACAAGCGCGTAGGCGACCATCCCTTTTTCACAAAAACGCCAGCCACTGACAATTTTTGTCATAAATCTTCAAATCACAATGACGTCATTCACAGAGCACGCAGCAGGCGGATTACAGCCGACTCCCTCTCCCTATACTCGCTACTGTTATTACTTACCTGAGCCCTGAAACTTAATGCGGAGTAGTTATGAATAGCAGCACAGCATCATTACAAAAAATAAGGCAATTCGATCTTCCGGTCGCCATACTGCTGGTATTATTGGGTTGCGTACTTTTCTTCTTTTCTTTTGACAGACAAATCGTTTCGATACTGAAAACCACCCTGATGCATCAAATGAATGTCAGCAATACCGATTATTCATTACTGATCACCGCATTTATGATACCTTATACCATCATGTATTTCTTCTCCGGTGTGCTGGTCGACAGATATGGCAGTCGATTTGTTATTACGGGGTTGATGGTATTAATGGCGACCGCCACATTAATTACCGGACTTGCAACTTCACTGACTGGTTTGTTAGCCGGACGGGTATTATTAGGTATTGCTGAATCCGGTGTCGTACCGGCATTAACCCTGGCGGTATTTACCTGGTTTAAAGCAGAACAGCGGGCCTTTGCCTTTCAGTTAACAAATATTATCCAGTCCCTTGGGCTTATTATTGCACCGCCCTTTGTCGCCTGGGTCACCCTTTCTACCGGTTGGCGTTGGGCGTTCTTTATTCCGGCCATCGCCGGGGTGGTTATTGGATTCTTGTGGTTTATGGCCAGTCGTCGCTCACCGGTTGCCGTAGACAATGCACCGGTTAGGCCTGACGAGACCCACATCACAATGGCTCAACGCTACAGGTTGGTACTCACTTCTAAACCTATCTGGGTACTGATTTTCGCCCGTCTGTTGACCGATCCATTCTGGTTTTTCTATCAGTACTGGCAGGTTGGATTTATGCAAGAAAAGCTAGGGCTCTCATTATCCCGTGTGGGGGAATTAATGTGGTTCCCACCGCTTGCCGCCGTATTTGGCGTACTTCTGGTGTGCAAAATTTCAGACCGTCTGGTGGCGCGTGGCATTGAGCCAACACGTGCGCGACTGATTATTATCTGGTCGGTCACCTGTCTTTCTCCACTGGTCTTCCTTTTACCTTCTGTCACCAATGACATTGCCGCAACGGGTATTATGACGGTTATCAATTTTATGTGTACGGCCTGGCTAAGCATGGCAACCATTATGATGGGCGGCCTTGCCCCAAGAATAGCCATTGCCACCGCTATTGGCATTATGAGTGCATTAGGTGGAATCAGTTCCATTATTTTCAATGGGTTTGTAGGGACAATTATTGACCACTTTGGTTATTCCGTACCGATTTATGCCGGCGCACTACTTCATCCCCTGGGAGCCATTATTCTTGCAATCTATTTTTTATCCAAAAAAAACACCTTAGTCCATCAGGAGCGTAGTTTATGAAACAAGATGTTATTCCCTCGCTAATTGGTGAGGCATGTGCAGATTTTACCGTTCTGTACTGTCTGGTTACGCATGAGGAATATTTGTTTGCCGCATGGTATGACCCGTCCCACCGTATAACCATTGGCTGTCGGGCACCGTTCGCTGAAGAATGGGAGACGTTCCAGCCGGAGGGCTTCTGGATTGAGGAGCGACATCGCTTCTCAAATATAACGGATTATGATTCACACAATTATCTGACACTGGCTATTGATGCTGAAGGTTATATTCATTTGGCCGGTAACATGCATGTCGATCCGTTAATTTATTATCGCTCACAAAAGCCGCTGGATATCTGCTCAATACAACCTGTGTTATCAATGGTGGGCGAGCGCGAAAATCGAGCCACCTATCCACTCTTTTTTAAAGACAGCAACGGACGATTGCTGTTTCGCTACCGGGATGGATGCAGCGGCAACGGCGATGATATATACAACCGCTGGGATGACCAGAGTAAAACCTGGGGCCGGTTGCTGGACACGCCGCTACTCAATGGTGACGGGGAACGTAATGGTTATGCCAGACCACCGGTAGTCGGGCCAGATGGTTACTGGCACATGATCTGGATGTGGAGAGAAACGCCCCATTGTGAAACCAACAACAATTTGTCCTATGCCCGCAGTCGGGATCTGCTGCACTGGGAAACCTCTGCTGGCAAGCCACTGACATTACCCATTTCCCGTTCAACAGGAGAAATTGTCGACCCTGCCGCACCGGAAGAGGGTCTGATCAATATGGTTCAGGAAGTGGGATTTGATAATCAGGGGCGTCCTGTGCTGATTTTCCATCGCTACGACGAACAGGGTTATTCCCAGGCCTGGCTCGCAAGGCCTGACGGTAAAGGTACGTGGCTGAAAAAACAAATCAGCCGATGGGATTTCCGCTGGGATTTCAAAGGCCCTGGCTCCATCCCCCCTGATGTGATCCTCTGTCCTCCGCGTCCGGTGGGGCATTCCCGACTGGAAGTTGAATGGCAGACAGCAAACGCTGGCCAGGGGATATGGATAATCGATGAAGAAACACTGCAGGTCATTGCTGATAAAGCAGTTTACCGGGCCATGTGCACTACGCAACGCCAGCCCCGACAGCATATTCACCCTGACGCGGTGGTTCAACTGGTTGCCGCTCTGGACAGCGACGGGCACGAACAACACCGCTACTGGCTACGCTGGGAAACGCTACCCATCTTCCGCGACGTTCCCCACCCTGTTGAAGTGGGTGCTACGCAACTGGAGTTGATTGATACCGGTATTGAGTAAGATGGAAACCCGTCCTTACGACGGGTTACTGACATTGATTCGGCGAAATACCGAACTGCTTACGAAACAGACGGGAAAAATAGCTAATATCCGTAAAACCACAATGTATCGCAACTTCTGAGACGGTCATCTGAGAAAACTGCAGGCAATATTTTGCCTGCAGCAGTTTGAGAAGAGAAAGATATTGCTGTGGGGAAATTCCGGTATATTCGGCAAAACCACGTTGCAGAGTACGACGGGATATCGCAAACATCTGACATAATCCATCAATATTCAGTGGTCGATCCCAGTGGTTATTTAACCAGATGATTATCTGGCTAATACGATCATCACTGGAGCTAAAATCGTGTGTTTTGTATCGCCATTCGCTGAGAATATGCAGCGCCTCAAGAAAAACCATCTCTTTATGACTCTCGGCAAAAAATTTATCCATAAACGCCCCCTCTTGATGAGCTGAAAGACGGCTAATGACATGTTTCATTATCCGCATATCTATTTGCCAGATATTTGTCTCATCCTCTGCGGGAAGTAAATGGTCTATCCCTTTGATAATATTAAACTGATCGCGCCCCAGATACAGGAGATTTACCTGGTTTAAATTATTCATATTCTCAAAGAGATGGTAGTCCTGTCGATTTAGATAGCAAAGTGTCCCAGCGGTCAACAAATACGGTTTTTCATTGATAACATGTACGCCGCTCCCACTCTCTACCAAAAAAAGCTCACAATATTCATGGGTATGTTCACGACTGATACTTTTCTCTGGCTGCCAGAAGTGGAATACCACCTTTTCCATAGGATGGTGGAAATGAGTATCCCTTGGAAGAACAAGTGTCATAACAAACCCTCTTTAGTCCCCGCGTCCCGGGCCTAACAGATAAGAAGTACATTTTATAATCTATGACCTTACGAGGCAGGATAAATTGATTTGCATCACGAATATGAAACATCATTTTATTTCATGGGATAATGCGTTTCTATAACATTATTGATAGTACAATTGACAGTGTACATAAATGCCATCCCCATGCATTTCCTGTCATAATAGTACAAATGGTATTGATATGTTTCACAGTCACATCGCCAGGGCCTTTCCACTATTTTACCCTTCGATAAAATCACACTTCGACAGCAACAGGTAGTATTAACACATTTTGTAAAATTAGTTCTGACAGTCCATCCAATGTTGGCTTAAACGCAACAACGTTGTGTCATGGTGAATTTAAAACACCCCATAACATTAATTCTGGAATAATAGAGATGATAATCAGAAAATTAACCCTGGCGGGCATGATATTCAGCATTTCCTTTCCGTTGTTTGCAGCTGAAATATACAATAAAGACGGTAATCAGCTACAACTTACGGGCGCTGTGCATGCGCGACATTATTTTAGTGATGATACGTCGTTGAACGGAGACAACACGTTTATTCGTTTCGGATTTAAAGGGCAAACACGAATTAATGAATGGTTATCAGGTTATGCCCAGTGGGAAGTTAACGTTCAGGCTAACCATACTGAATCTGGCAGCGATGCTCAAACCGGGAATGCCACGCGTCTGGCATACGCGGGGCTGAATGCGGGCACATTCGGTTCCCTCGATTATGGTCGTAACTGGGGCGTTGATTATGATCTGGCATCCTATACAGACTATGCGCCGATTTTTAACAATCTGACCTTTAGTGCGGGCGATAATTTTATGACCGGCAGGGGGACAGGATTATTGACATGGCGTAATCACGATACATTTGGTCTGATTGACGGTCTTGATTTTGCTGTCCAGTACCAGGGCGCTAACGACAGTTCAGAAACAACAGGCAGTAGTCGTTCAGCCATAAAACAGAACGGAGAAGGGTACGGGATGTCGCTGACATGGCATGCCACAGATGAAATCAGTATCGTTGGTGCTGGCTCATCATCTCGGCGTACGGCGGCTCAACAGGCGCTATCACTGGGTAAAGGCGAGTATGCTGATATGTGGGGGGGCGGTATTAAATACGCCGGTAAACAACTCTATCTGGCGACCATTTATGCGGAAACCCATAATCTGACGCCAATAAAATCACTGGGTTTTGCCAATAAAACCCGCGACTGGGAAGCGGTAGCCGGATATCAATTTAATAACGGAATCAGGCCTCAGGTAGGTTATTTTTGGTCACGTGCGTTTGACATTGAAAACACAGGAAATGTAGATTTAATTCGCTATCTTGATTTAGCCATGATGTATTACTTTAATGACAACATGGTCACTTATGTCGACTACAAAATAAACATGCTCGACAATAACCAACAATTTGGTATCACCAATGATGATGTGATTGGTTTTGGTTTAACGTATCACTTCTGATTGCCCCATTAAAAGCTGAGAAGGATCTTCGGCTTTTTTCACCGTATTGTACGAAAAAGAGGGAATATTCGCTGCGGCGTGATGAACCTTATCAGATTCTCTCCCGCACCAAATGCCCGCTTTGATGGGAGGCCGTTCGGCGTGCCGGGTGACATTCTTCATGCGTCCCGGGCAGGTAGTATTTGCCATCAGAGAATGGCCTCGTCCCTCCCGGGCAACCGTTCATGCCCGGCTGGCCATTTTTTCCGGAGAGTCCGGCCCCACCGTTAGCATCATCTGAGCGCCACAGTCTGTTTGCGCTACTCATGCCCCTCTCACCAGAGTAGCTCAATACTGAGCATACCAGGACAGACAACAGAATAAAATTTACTGCGTTGCCCATACCTTAACCTCTGCCGCGCCGTTTACCTGACGGTCATGGAATCAGCCTGCTGTTCAGTCACTTTCAACGCCGTTCCGGCGATTGCCTCATGGAGCGCCTCACGGATTGTCATCCGACCTTTAACCGGGTTTACCCTCACCGACGCCGTCCGGCTGAGATCCGTCCGGATAAAACACCCGGTTCCGTGCGCCAGCGCCTGGGCGGTTTCATCAAAGCGATAAAAATGGATATCGTAATCCGCCATAGCGTCGCATTTTCCCTGTGGAAAATGAACGTTCGGTGAAGTGCTGCATGCAATAATGAAAAAAGCCATGCTGGTACTTAAAATCTTCCAATAAACGGACCGCAAGGTTGATTCTATTACATTCACTCTGTTGACTCCTTCAGCAACGTCACGTAAAGATAGCGATGACAAAATCGTTAATCTACTATTTCAGCGAACCATTTTTATTTGAAATTTATCTGAAACAGAAAAGTTGTCAGGCCATAAATCATCCATCGTACTGACGACAAGCGGGTCCAGGCCCATGCAAGCCGATAAGACAGGGGAAACAACAGGTAACATTTTATTTTATTTAACAATTAATTATGTTAAGCATTGGCCTATGACGAAAATGCATCAGGAAATCTGGCACCTTTTCCCCATTCTTGCCCCATAATCAAAGGAAGAGGGTTCCCCCTCAAGATGTCGATACGCAATCAGGTTGTTCTCAGTGGATAACGTTCTATCACCATAAGCTGGAAAGTCGCCTTCCGGGCCTGAGTAAATACCCCCGCATTTTTCTACCCCCCAATTTTTTGGCAATGGTGCAACGGTAAAAATTAACATTCACGCTCTCTGCCCCCATCCAGCGTGTTCTGACAAGAGCGCTTCGCGCTTGATCATATTCCAGCGTCCATCACAAATGGTTCCGGGAGAACGCCTTACCAAGATCCGCATACAATCTATCCACTACCACCCGGATCCGGGGGGAGAGATTTCTGGAAACGGGCCATAGTGCCGTAACTGGGGCATCATGTTCGGGAGTCTTAACCGGTATTATCCTCAGTTCTCCTTTAGCGATTTCGTCTCCGGCCAACCAAGTTGACAGAAAGGCAATCCCCATCCCCCTGACCGCCGCATCCCTCAATGCCTCCCCGTGGCTGACAATGTAACGGATAGTGGGTTCAAGCAGGACCATGTGACCATTTTCATCCAGCACTTTCCAGGGCAAGACTCTGCCGTCCCTTGAAAAGCCAAGACAAGCATGTGAAAGCAACTCTTCTGCGCAGCCAGGCAATCCATAGCGATTAATGTATGCTGGCGAAGCACAAATGACAGAGCGCTGAGTGGCGATTTTTCGCCCGGCAAGACTGGCAGAGTTACCTGTATCACCGAGCCGTACAGCAAGATCGATATTTTCCTCGATAAGGTCGACCCGGCGATCGGTAAAAGTGATATCCAGTCTGAGCGCCGGATACTCAGCACACAGTGTAGCAAGGACAGGCATGACACAAATCCGGCCATATGAGACGGGGAGACTGATGCGCAGCGTACCTGAAACCACCTTTTTGCGCGACGCCAGAAGAGATTCTGTTTCATCAAGCTCATCCATAACTCTGAGGCAGCTCCGGTAATACAATTCTCCCTCTTCGGTCAGGCTGATGCTGCGGGTGGTCCGGTTCAGCAGTTTAACACCGAGCCGTTGTTCAAGTCGGGCAACATGTTTACCGGTTGCCGATTTTGATACCCCCATCCGGACTGCGGCAGCGGTAAAGCTACCTGTCTCCACCGTATGCACAAAAGCAGCCATGCTGAGTAACTGCGAATGCAGGATGAATGCCATTCGATTGTCTCCATTTGGGAGGAAATATGATTCATTTATATCGCAATACACGCCGTATTGTTGTCAATAAGATGATTTTCACCACTTACTGGAGAAATCACTATGGCTCAAATGATGAAACGCTGGCAGTTGTCGTCGTTCGGCACTGAAAACCTTCACCTGACTGAAGTCCCTTTACCGAAACCGGGATATAACGAGTTGTTGGTTAAAGTCTCTGCGGTCTCCCTTAACTACCGGGATAAACTGGTGCTGGAGGGGAAACTGTTGCCAGACCTGCCGGAAATGCCTTTCACGCCCGTTTCAGATATGGCGGGTAGGATTGTCGCAACAGGCCCCGGCGTGACCCGTTTCCGTACCGGGGACCGGGTCACCGGAAATTTCTGGACGCAGTGGCTGGATGGTGATGCACCGGATGATATGGTCAGGCACGGCCGATCGCTGGGTGGTCCACTCCCCGGAATGCTGGCTGAATATGTCATACTCGACGAAGATATTGCTGTCGCTTCTCCTGACTCACTGAGTGACGAGGAGGCCTCCACTCTCCCGGTTGCAGCCCTGACGGCCTGGTTCGCGCTTGTAGAAACAGGAAAACTCAAACAGGGGCAGCGAGTGCTGGTCCAGGGAACCGGCGGCGTGGCACTGGCAGGGCTCCAGTTGGCTCAGGCTCTGGGTGCGGAAGTCACCGTCATTTCGCGTAGTGAAGAAAAACTACAGCGCGCAAAGGCGCTCGGGGCATCAGGTCTGGTTAATACCCGCCTGACGCCAGAATGGGCATTGCGGGCTACTGAGTTGTCCGGGGGACGCGGATTTGACCATATCCTGGAGCTTATCGGCGGTGACAACCTGCGCCAGTCTGCAGAAGCCCTTGCACCGGGAGGGAGGATTGCTCAGATTGGTTTTCTTAAAGGTAGTGAGATGATTCTTCCTGCCGTGCCATTGATGCTTAAAAGAGCAAATATTCAGGGGATTACCGTGGGCCACCGACGCGCCCTTGAAGAGCTATGTCAGGCTGTTGACCACCATCAAATCAAACCGGTGATTGATAAAATCTACGATTTCTTCGATGCGAGAGCCGCCTTCACGCATCTGGAGAGAGGGCCGTTCGGGAAAATCGTCATCCGCATCAGTTGATGATTTAGCATATAAATAGAAAAGGCGACTCTCATCTGGCTGGGGGGGACATTGCCCCCTCATTTCCTGATGCTCTTTTAACCCGTTCGCATTCAATAAGAGACATACTGATGACCACTTACCTTACCCTGTCTTCAATTATTACCGCGGCTGAAAGGATTAAAAATGCCGTCATTCGTACCCCTACGGTTTTGTCACCGGGATTATCCGATATGCTGGGAAGAAAGGTGTTTCTCAAACTGGAAAATTTGCAGACTGGCGGCTCTTTTAAACCCCGGGGTGTGCTGAACCTGCTTTCCGCTTTCACCGGCAACCTGAAAGAGGGCTGTTTCGCTACCGTCAGTGGCGGCAACTTTGGTATCGCAGTAGCAGAAGCCGCAAAAGCGCTTGATGTAAATGTGACCGTCATTATGCCCAAAACGGCCCCGGCCTCATCAGTTGAAAAAATACGCCATTCGGGTAGCACAGTGCTTATTGAGGCAGATGTCAGTTCCGCGTTTGAACGGGCCAGGAAACTTGCAGAACAGGGATATCATGTTATCGATGACTGTAGCGACACTCTGGTCGCAGAAGGATATGGAACCCTTGCACTCGAACTTATTGCTGACTGCCCTTCATTAACCGATGTATTTGTTGCGGTGGGCGGTGGAGCCATGCTGGCTGGCATCGCAACGGTACTGAAATCCCGTAATCCTGACATCCGCATATGGGGAGTGGAAACCGAGGGGGCCAGTTCGATGTACCACGCGTTAACGGCAGGAAGGCCAGTAAACGTGGACATCACCTCCACCATTTCAACTCTGGGCGTTCCTCGGATCGATCCTCTGATGCTGGAACACGCTCAACGCTACCTTGAAAAGGTCATCCTTGTGTCGGATAGCGATGCTATACAAGGCATGATTTCTTTTGGCGAGAAAGCCAGACAATGGGTTGAACCTGCAACCGGGACACTTATTCCGGCCGCGCGCGCCGTTATCCCCACACTTCCCCGAAACGCGGTTATTGGACTTATCGTATGCGGGGGGAACGTGACATACCCGGAGATGCAGGTATGGACAAAACACGCAGGTATCAAGTAACAATAAAGATATAAAAATGTCATCGGTGATTTTCCCGGGGCACGAATTGTCAGCAATCAGAGCCGACGTCCCGAACGTCTGCTCTGGATTTTGTCCATGTCATGCCACCAGGCATATCTCAGACCGTGCGCCATCTCCGGGTCAACGGCTTTTCAACTTCCACAATCAGGAACATCATAAAACCGATAATGCGGATCCATCATCCCGGCAATCCCCAGCAAAATAACGCCCTGCTGCAAATCCTGATGGGTGAGTTCCGTTTGCCCGTCAGCGGCCGGTTTCCACGCCGCCACCATTCGTAAATAAACAGCGTTACCCACACTATCCGCAGACACCCTCGCATCGTTTTATCCTCAAAGAAAATCACCCTCTGTCATTCCGTCTGGAAGCAAAAACAGGCTTTGCAAATATCCGCAGGTAAAATTTCCCCATCAGATTCAGCTTATTGCCAGTACAGTTAGTGCCCCCTTCCAGGACAGAGAGATCCCCTGTAACGATTTCATTTCCTCTCCTCCGGGATTATGATGGCGGTAATTATCCTTTCTGTTCGCAGTGATTGAGAAATAGATGGACTTCATCAGCATTATTATGTCGGCGGGAAAAAGCTCCGTCGATGTGGCGCTTTACACGCTGCTGCCAATCATGGTTGTCATGCTCATCGTAATGAAATATCTGGAAGTACGCGGGGTGCTGGACGTCATCGTACGCTGGCTCGCGCCGCTGCTGAAGCCGTTCGGCTTAACCGGGATGAGCGCGTTTGCTCTGATCCAGATGAATTTCGTCAGCTTTGCCGCCCCGCTGGCGACGCTGGCCATTATGGATAAACGCGGTGCGTCGGATCGACAGATGGCGGCTACGCTGGCGATGCTTTTCGCCATGGGGCAAGGTAACGTTTTCTATCCGTTAACGCCATTTGGCCTGCACTGGCTGGCCTCTATTGTCATTTCGATCGCTGGCGGGCTGTGTGCCGCCGCGGTAACCTGGCATATTACCGGTCGCAAGCTGTCTACGATTGAGAATCCCCGGTCAGAAGCGCTCCCCAACGCCGAGCAAAATAATCGGGGGATTATCGCCGTGATCAACAGTGCCGGTTCCGACGCCATTCGACTGGCGCTTGGTGCGGTGCCAATGCTGATTTTGTCGCTGGCTATCGTGGGCGTTATGCAAGCCGCAGGCGTGATTGAGATGCTCCAGCACCTCCTGCTGCCGCTGCTGTTGTGGCTGAATATTCCCGTTAACTTCGTGCTACCGGCGCTGGTCAAGTGTGTTGCCGGGGGAACGGCTTATTTTGGCGTGATTTCTGAACTCATTCAGCAGGGTAAGGTGACCGTGAGCCAGATTAACGCCTCCGCCGGGCTGTTAGTTCAGACGTTCGATCTCCCAGGCATCGGTATCTTCCTGGGCGTCAGCTCGCGTTTCGTACGCCTGTTCCGTTTCGCCGCAACCGGCGCTATTGCCGGAATTATCATCCGCACGATTATGCACCTCACGCTATTCTGATCCTGCAGCCTGCGCACGGAGGCAGGCCACGACGTCAGCCTGAAAGCTACAGGCAATGTGATGGTCAACCCGGGCCATCATCCACGGGAAAAACGGATTGGAGGTGACGCGCATCAGCGTATCCAGCCCGATACTCAGGGTCGATGTTTCCCCGCGCAAAGAAATCGTGCCAATGCTGATCCCGTAGCGATTTTTCTCCGCCGGTTCCCGGCCATAGAGCGAATCGCTCAGCGGGAACGGCACCGCGACGTGCGACAATGAATACATATCCTGCGGCCAGGCAATATGCAGCGGCGTCACGGTTTCCGTCCGCGTGCCGGCAAGCGTTGTGCGGGCCACCGTATCATCGGTGTCAGCCGCGGCATTGGTGATAATCGTCGTTGCATAGGGCCGTGGCGCCGACGGTAGTAAGCTGCTCACCGCCGAATAAAGCGAGGGACGGAATAGCGCACGAAGGTTCGCCGCCTGATTAATATCAAAAATCACCAGTTCGCTGCCGTTATCCGGCAAATAGCGATAAAGCGAATCCACCACCGCGCGGGTGCTTACCGTTGAATCCATCACCGACTGAAAAGTTAACACCGGCGCTAATTCAGCCAGCCGTTTGTTCTGCGACGCTTTCACGATCTGCTGCTGCAACGCCTGAGACAACAGCCACGACTGCCTCGCCGCTTTGACCGGAAACGAATTGTATTTATAGGGATTGAATTCCGGGACAATATTAAGCCATGCGGCGCGGGCAAAGGCCGGAAAAATCGAGGGCAGGCCCGCAATCCCGGCAAAACGGGCAAACGCGGTGACGCCAATCATCGGCGACAGCAAAATTATCTGCTGAGGTCGGCGCAACGATTTATCATCCAGACTATCAAGCGCGTATTTCAGCGCCAGCGCCCCGCCGTTAGAGTAACCAATTACGTGCAATGGCACATCGGGCCCCGTCAGTCGCGTCGCTTCCCGTACCGCCAGACGGGTAGTCGCTATCCACTCATTCCGGTCAACGGCGGTCAGCGCGCCAGGTGCGGTACCGTGCCCCGGCAACCTCGGCACCACGGCAACAAATCCCTGCTGCTGATAACGCTGCGCCAGGTACCGTACGCTGTAAGGCGAATCCGTCAGGCCATGGAGCAGCACCGCCGCGCCGCGCGGCTTGCCCTGCGGCAACAGAATAAAAGAACGATTCCAGTTGGGATGAAACTTATCCGGATAGACCAGGCTTTGCGCATAAAAACGGTTAATCGTCGTTTTTTCATCATCATTCAGCGCATCGGTGATCGTGCTTTTCAGATCGCGGAAAATCGCCCCCTCCCGCGCCAGATATTGCGCAAAGGTGGCATGATCTATCTCGCTGGTCGTCATTTCATCTGCGGTCCAGGTATGCCAACGGTGTAGCGCGGGGCCACGCTGTGACTCGTAAATACGCCCAATAAAAAAGACCACCACCACGACCAGCAGGCCCATGAAACATTTTTTCGCCAAAGAGACCATTCTCACGCCCGACTTATTGAGAATCCGGGTAAAGCGCATCATTGCCATATTTTTGTCCGAACTATCTCTTTTGCACACCCGATTGGCAAATTACGCCGCCCGACGCCGATCCTGCAATTCACTTTTTAAACATAGAATAAACCAACCGTCCGTTGTGACGGTCAGAAAAGGGAACCAACATTCATTCTCTCGGGTGTAACGGATCTGCGCTAAACAAACCGCGCGGCGGGGTTAAAAAGAGACCATCCGCGACAAACACGGCCGCCATGGGCGTCGCTGAGGCGCAGTCATAGCCCTCCCCTGCGCCAACTGATTCTAATTTCAGTACTTTTCCTGTTGAAACGGTGAAATTCTCCACCGTCTTTTCCAGTCTGTGACATACTAAGCACAACGTCGGCAGAGCAAAACAAGGAGTAAGTCATGAACCAAAATGCCGCCAGGCTGACCCCAGAACAAGCCCTTACGCAACTTGAAACGCTGTATGAAAAATCGGTCAATGCGCTGCGTAAAGCCATCGGCGAATATATTACTCATAATACGCTCCCCGATGATAGCGCACGCGCGGAAGGCTTGTTCGTGTATCCGCAACTGTCAGTCACATGGGATGGCGCTGAACATAAAGCGTCAAAAACCCGCGCCTGGGGTCGCTTTACCCACACCGGTTGCTACACCACCACTATCACTAATCCCACACTTTTTCGCGCCTATTTGCTGGAGCAGCTCACCCTGTTGTATCAGGATTATGACGCCTGCATCACCGTCGGATTATCGCAGCATGAAATTCCCTATCCGTATGTCATTGACGGTTCTGAATTAACACTTGATCGTTCCATGAGTGCCGGGTTGACCCGTTTTTTCCCGACCACAGAGCTTTCGCAAATTGGCGATGAGACCGCCGACGGCCTGTTCCATTCGACCGCGTTCTATCCGCTTTCGCACTTCGACGCCCGCCGTGTGGATTTCTCTCTGGCCCGGTTGCGCCACTATACCGGCACCCCGGTTGACCATTTCCAGCCGTACGTGCTGTTTACCAATTACACCCGTTACGTCGATGAGTTCGTACGCTGGGGCTGTAGCCAAATTCTCGATCCCGATAGCCCTTATATTGCCTTATCCTGCGCGGGCGGGATCTGGATCACTGCGGATACAGAAGCCCCGGAAGAAGCCATTTCCGATCTCGCATGGAAGAAGCATCAGATGCCGGCCTGGCACCTGATCACCAAAGATGGTCAGGGGATCACATTGATTAATATCGGCGTAGGGCCTGCGAACGCCAAAAATATCTGCGATCATCTGGCGGTGTTGCGCCCGGACGTCTGGCTGATGATTGGCCACTGCGGCGGTCTGCGAGAAAGCCAGACAATCGGCGACTATGTGCTGGCTCACGCCTATCTGCGCGACGACCATGTGCTGGACGCGGTGCTGCCGCCGGATATCCCGATTCCGAGCATCGCCGAAGTCCAGCGTGCGCTTTATGACGCCACGAAACAGGTCAGCGGCATGCCGGGTGAAGAAGTTAAACAACGGCTACGCACCGGGACAGTGGTCACCACCGACGATCGTAACTGGGAACTGCGCTATTCCGCCTCAGCGCTGCGTTTTAATCTCAGCCGCGCGGTGGCCATCGATATGGAGAGCGCCACCATTGCCGCTCAGGGTTATCGCTTCCGCGTCCCCTACGGCACTCTGCTGTGCGTATCCGATAAACCGCTGCACGGAGAAATTAAACTGCCGGGCCAGGCCAACCGGTTCTATGAAGGGGCCATTTCCGAGCATTTACAGATTGGTATCCGGGCGATTGACCTGCTGCGCGCCGAAGGCGACCATATGCACTCGCGCAAACTGAGAACCTTCAACGAGCCGCCATTTCGCTAATCTCCGGCCCATTTCGCGGCAGATAAAACATCGGGTGCCATCCGGTACCCGAACTCAGCATCGCATGTTTCGTCACTCTGGCCTTGCATGCGGCTTTGGCCGCTGCCGATGGGCTATTGCGTGCGTGCTGCCCATTCAGTTTTCTCACACGACACCGCCCTGAATGCCAGATAATCCTTACCTCTTACTTTATTCTTCTGGCCCTGTTACGCCTCTAAAACCGCAATACGAATAAGAATTTACCGAAACACGAACCGTATTATCATTTCGCCTCGCACCCCTATAACGCCAGTATCGACTGGTCATCATCATTAACCAATAGTGCAATACGAATTTTGATGCCGAAGAAGAAAAAGTGATTTGGGTCACATTAATCACTCTTCCCTGAAATATGACTTTGTATCACCTTCCCGTCTGAGGCGAAGAAATGATACGGATGTCGATACCACGCAATAGGCCCCGTTGCTTTCCCCTCCAGAAAATGAATAAGAAAAATTCCGCCAGCGGAAAGTTGATGTATTTTATGCCAATTAATCAAATACTCTGCTAATTGAGATACGAGCAGTATTGACCATTACCGCATGAGCTTTCGCTTCAGACATCAGAAACGTGACCGGTGAACACCAACGACCAGAATGATCATTTTGCCCTCTCCCTCCGCGAAATTGCTTTTTTTGATAAAAATAAACCCAGAAAGTTGCTATGTTTTTTTTGCAGTACATATAACCCTAATATTATGCAAGCATTCCTTGTTTGCCCGGTAGCCACTGCCGGGCTTTTTTTATCGTATATTGTCCAGATGATTGATAAATTGACAAATTGATGAACGACTTTTTCTGGTAAAAATAATTGTCACAATTGCAATATCTTGACACACAGGATTCTGTAAGCATGCCGTGAATCCATAAGCAGAAAGTAGTGGTTATCTAAATCAATAAAAGGTACAAACAATGGATATTAAAAAAATAGCCGTAGTTATTACTGGGCTTATTATGTCTGGTTCCGCCGTCTCTGCTGAAGTATATAACCAAAACGGAAATAAACTGGACTTTTACGGAAAGGTAAAAGCGCAGCACTATTTCTCGGATGATAAAAACCAGGATGGTGATCAGACCTATGTTCGTATCGGCATTAAAGGTGAAACCCAGATCAACGATCTCATGACCGGGTATGCCCAATGGGAATACCAGTTCCAGGGTAACAATGATGAAGGGACCGGGGCAACCGGCGGGGATAAAACCCGTATGGCTTTTGCCGGGTTGAATTTCTCTGAGTTTGGTTCTGTGGACTATGGTCGTAATTATGGTGTCGCGTATGATATTAGCAGCTGGACGGATATGCTGCCGGAGTTCGGCGCTGATACCTCGACGCAGACAGACGTCTTTATGACTGGCCGTGCTACCGGGGTTGCCACCTATCGAAACAGGGACTTTTTTGGCCTGGTGGATGGGCTTAACTTCGCTTTACAATATCAGGGCAAAGCGGACGACAGCGATCGTTCTGTCCAGAAACAACATGGCGATGGTTTTGGTATTTCTGCTTCGTATGAGTATGCCGGGATTAGTGCCGGTGCATCTTATACCGCTTCAGACAGAAGTAATGAACAGGTCGAAAAAGGGAAAACGTCCGCCTTATACGCTTCCGGGGATAAAGCGGAGTTGTGGAACGTCGGTTTGAAATATGATGCTAATAATATTTACCTGGCTGCCACCTATGCTGAAACCAGGAACATGACCAGTTTTGGTGATGATTATATTGCTGAGAAGACACAAAACTATGAAGTCGTCGCACAATATCAGTTCGATTTTGGCCTCCGTCCGTCAATTGCGTATTTGAAATCTAAAGGCAAAGATTTCAGGAGTTATGGCGACCAGGACTTAGTTGAATATGTGGATGTTGGCACCTATTATTACTTCAACAAAAATATGTCGGCATATGTTGATTATAAAATCAACCTGCTTGACGATAACAACTTCACCAGAACAGCCAACATCAGCACCGATAATATTGTTGGCGTAGGCTTAACATATCTGTTTTAAACTAAGCTAATCGGATTGCCAGTTCCCGTGAACTGGCAATTTTGGAGGCATAATGGAAAATTACAGAGGAGAATGTTTTTGCGGGAGCGTTCATATCTCAATCAAACTCGGTTATCTGAACATATACTCCTGCTACTGCCATGAGTGCCAGAAACATACTGGCGGGGTATTTATGTTTGTTAAGGCAAAAAAACGCCCTGATGTGTATCCCGGTACGGAAAGTCTGAAATCATTTTACACAGCGTCTCATGGATATAGATTTTTCTGCGCCGAATGTGGCGGATTACTATTCATTCAAGGGAATAACGAAGCTGATTTTTTAATTCCTGTCTCTGTTCTGGATTTCACCGCCGAACAAAAATGCCGCATGATGTTGATCGATGAGCTGCAGCATCATTTAAGACCAACATTCTTCCGTTTGTATGGCAGATTTTTGTGATATCCCCGTCATACTTCAAGTTGTATCTGCGCGGACTTTGTTACCAGGCTCATCCATAAGCCTTGCCCTGACGGGTCGCCGCGTGATTCGGCCAACGGACTCATCCCTTGCGGGTTCCGCTCATCGGCTGCATCACCAGGCTCATCGCCGCAGGCAGAACCGTCAGCGTGACCAGCGTCGCCACCAGCAACCCGCCGATAATGGCATACGCCATCGGCCCCCAGAAAACTTCCGTTGAAATCGGGATCATACCCAGTATCGCGGCACAGGCCGTGAGCAAGATTGGCCTGGCCCGGTGTTCTGCCGCAACGATAATCGCCGCCTCGTAGTCCATACCTTTGAGAATATTGCTGTCCACTTCGCTGATCAGAATGACTGCGTTACGAATGATTATGCCTGCCAGCGCAATAATACCCAGTAATGCCACAAATCCCATCGGCGTACCGGTCGGCAGCATCGCCAGCACAATGCCGATGAGCCCAAAGGGTGCCATCAGCAGGGCCAGCAGCATGCGTGAGAAACGCTGCAGCTGTATCATCAACAATACCAGCATGACAAGCAGCGTCACCGGCAGCACGGCGTACACCGAATTGTTGCCTTTATTTGATTCCGCGACCGTACCCCCCTCCTCTATCTGATAACCTGGCGGCAGCGAGGCGCGTATCCGGTCGACGACCGGCTTCAGCTGTTGTGACACCGACTCCGCCCGCATCCCCGGCGCCAGATCGGTCTGCACGGTAATATAGGGCAGCCGTTGACGCCGCCAGATAACCGGGTCATCCACTCCCCATACCAGCGTCGCCACCTGGCTGAGCGGAATTTTCTCTCCCCGGTCATTGGTCAGCAACATATCAGACAGCGTCGAGATATCCTGACGCGCCTTATTATTCCCTCGCAGCACGACATCGATCAGACGGTTACGGTCACGTACCGTGGTTACGGTGGTGCCCGACCAGACAGTATTGAGCATCTGCGAAATACTCTGCGACGAAACACCGGCTGCCCGGGCAGCCGTCTGGTTAACCTTGAGGGTGATAACCCGCTCCGGCTCACCCGCCGTGAGGTTTACCTCGCGCGTGAGCGGACTGTCGCCCAGGGCCGATGCCAGGGAATGGGCTATCGCCTGAACGCGCCCGTAATCCGGTCCGGTGATGCGGTATTTCACCGGCCAGCCAACCGGCGGGCCCAGTTCCAGCGGCGAAACGCGGCTAGTGATGTCGCTAAACTGCCGGGCCAGCAGATCTTCGAGCTGCTTACGGAGACGATCGCGGGCCCGGAGATTTTTCGCCACCACCACCAGTTGGGCCGTATTTTCATTATCCAGCAGAACATCCATCGGCAGATAGAAACGTATTGCTCCGGAGCCGATGTAGCTGGAAAAATGGTCCACATTCGGGTTATGGATTAATGCCTGTTCCAGACGTGCGGTCTGTCGCCCGGTTTCCGTTTGCGAAGCGTTTGCCGGCAATGTCAGGCTGACCAGCAGTTCCGGCCTGTCAGACGTGGGGAAGAATTCCCCCTGCATAAAAGTGGTGCCATAGGCGGACAGCGCCAGCAGGCCAATCGCCGTTCCGAGCGTCAATAGTCGGTGACGCAGCACGGCAAGCAGCAGGCGATGATATCCGCGCCGCAGCCTGCCCGGGCTGCCGTTTACATGGCGGTTGTTCAGTTTTTCCGGCAAGATCCAGACCCCGGTCAGCGGGGAGAACAGGATGGCGACTCCCCATGAACAGAGCAGTGCGATCAGCATCACCGCGAAGAGGGTAAAACAGTATTCACCGGCGCTCGAAGCCGCAAAGCCGACCGGAATAAATCCGGCGATCATCACCAGCGTGCCGGTGAGCATCGGAAAAGCGGTGGTTTCAAAAGCGTACGTCGCCGCCTTCCACCGGGAGTCTCCGGCTTCCAGGCGAGAAACCATCGTTTCCACGGTAATCATCGCATCATCGACCAGTAATCCCAGCGCGATAATCAGTGCCCCCAGTGAAATACGCTGCAGGCCAATACCCGCGAACATCATGCAGGTAAAGGTCATGGCCAGCACCAGTGGTATGGCGGCGGCCACCACCAGACCCGCCCGCATACCCAGTGAGACAAACGACACGGCCAGCACAATAATGATCGCCTCAATCAGCACCCTGACGAATCCGCTGACCGCCTGCGCGACCACGGCGGACTGGTCCGCCACTTTCACCATCTCAATACCGTGCGGCAACTGCTGGCCGATCGCGCCCATACGCTCATTGAGGGCGCGGCCAAAGTCGGTCATATTACCGGTCGCGGCCATGGAGATCGCCAGCCCGATAGCTGGCTCGCCGTTTACCCGGAAGAGCGGCGTCGGCGGCTCCGCCGGTTCGCGCCGGATAGTGGCAATGTCGGTTAGCGGAATATAGCGCCCATTGATATGCAGCGTCACCGCGCGCAGGCTCTCCTCCGAAGTCAGCGCGCCGCTGACCCGCAGAGCCACATTCTCTCTGTCGGTACGCAGAATACCCGACGGCACAACATCGTTTTGTTCCTTCAGCGCGTCACTGACCTGCTGAAGATCAAGTCCCATACCGGCAAGTTTGCGCGGAGAAAAGGCAATGACCATCTGCTCTTCCTGCACGCCGATAAGCGTGATTTTGCCGATGTCCGGCAACGACATCAGACTGCGGCGGATATCCTCCACATGGTCGCGTAGTTCACGGGAAGTAAACCCCTCAGCGGTGAAACCGTAAATGGTACCGTAGGTATCATCAAATTCATCATTCACGGCAGGCCCCTGCACGCCAGAGGGCAGCGAGGATGCAATATCCTGCATTTTTTTACGCACCTGATACCAGATCCCGGCCACCTGACCGGGCGGGGTATCGTCACGCAGATTGACAAAAATTACCGACTGACCGGCGTGCGTGTCACTCTCCACATAATCCAGATAGGGGATTTCCTGCAGTTTTTTCTCCAGCGTATCGGTTACCAGATTAACCGTATCCTGGATGTTAGCGCCGGGCCATTGCGCCGATACCACCGCGGTTTTAATGGTAAAGGCAGGGTCTTCATTACGCGGTAATTGTTCATAACTCATGATGCCGGTGGCCATCACCAGCAGCATAAAGAAAGTCATAAGCTGCTGATGGTTCAGCGCCCAGGCCGACAGATTGAAGGCGTGCTTCAGGGATCCCTGGCTCATTCACGCCCCTCCCCGAAGATCACTTTTTCACCCTGACGAAGTTTGCTGACGCCAGCCGTGACCACCGCCTCTCCCGGATGGACACCTGACGTCACCAGAATGCCGGTTGCGGTATAGCCGCCGAGCGTCACCGGTCGCAGCTGCAATTGCTGACTGGTCCTGTCGACCACGAACACCGCGGGCTTGCCATTCTCCCTGGTCAGGGCCGAGGCCGGAAGCAACATCATGGCCGGTCCGCTGCCGGGTAATTCGACGTTGACGCTGGCGCCCAGCGCCATCGCCGGAGGAGGATTATCAAGGGTGATGCGAACGCGCCACGTCCGCGTCTGCGGATCCGCCTGCGGGCTGATATCGCGGAGGCGGCCGCTGGCGCGGATCGCCGGATCGGCGATTAACGCTACGCTGAATGTACCGCTATTGTGGGAAAACACCTGCGGATCCGCCACGTCTATAATGGCATCTCGTCCGTTGCTGGCCGCCAGCGTCACTACCGTCTGCCCGGCGCTGACCACCTGTCCCGGTTCCGCGCTCACCCCGGTCACGATGCCGGCTGACGGCGCAATCAGATGCGTCCAGTTCAGATTTTCCCTGGCCGTATTCAATGCGGCTTCGGCGCTCTGACGCCGTGAGACTGCCGTCTGCCAGTCCGAGCGGGCCGAATCCAGCTGCACGCGGGCAATGGCCCCGGAAGGCATCAGCGCACTCATTCGCCGTAGATTAAGCGCCGCCAGGCGCTCTGCGGCCCGGGCGCTGTCCAGATCGGCGCGAGCGCTGTCGAGCTGATTCTGAAAAGTGCCACTCTCCAGCGTGCCGAGCGTCTCGCCAGCCGTCACCGGGTCACCCACATCAACCGGGCGCGTCAGCAAACGTCCGTCAAGGCGAAACCCGAGCGTTACCTCATCGTGCGGACGGATTTCACCGGTCTGAGTGAAAATGCTGCTCCGTGAGGGTGGCGGCGCCAGAATAGTTCTGACCGGCCGCGGCGCAGGTGGCGTCTTTTGTGGCTTATCGCCGCAGGCGGTCAAAACCAGGATAACCGGCAGCGCCAACATACCGTAACAGAGCGATGCCGGAAGGTGCGGTGTAGAGAGGAGGCGAAATATCTGTCGCAGGCAGTCGGACAGACCGGGGAAATTTTTCGTCATGACGGCGCTCCTTAACAAAGTCACGGCCATTAAACCGAAACAGTGTCAGGATTGATCCCTGCATTCTGTCAGGAAACTGTCAGGACGCCAGGTTTATTCCCGCGCCTTTCCACCGGGCAGCGTAATAATAATAACCAGCCCGCCGCTTTCTCCCTGTCTGGCTTGAATACCGCCGCCGTGTGCCGCGCAGATCCCTCTGGCTATGGACAACCCCAGGCCGCTGCCGCCAGAGTGCCGCGCCCGCGAAGACTCTCCCCGGGTGAAGCGCTCAAACATCGCCGGCAGAAACTCTGCCGGTACGCCCGGCCCGTGGTCACGGAAAATCATCTCGCATCCTGCCGACGTCTTGCGGGCCACGGCCGTCAGCACGCCCCCCTCTGCCGCATAGCGCAGGGCGTTTTCCATCACAATCGTGACCACCTGTCCCAGCCGAACCGGATCAACCTCGCACAGGCACGGAGCCTGCGAGGCAACGGTGATAACCATACCCACGCTCTGCGCCTGTGGACTCAGCCAGATAGCCCGTTCACGCAGCAGCGCGGTAAGGTCGGTTACCGATTTATGCAGGCTAAGTTGACCGGCGTCGGCCAGCGACAACAAGTGCAGTTCATCCGTTAACTGGCGAAGGAGCTGCAGTTGCTTCATCACCATCGCCAGTTGCTTCGGTTCCGGAAGGAACACGCCGTCCATCATCCCCTGCAGACGACCAATGGCCGCCGTCAACGGCGAGCGAAGCTCATGGGCCATCGCCACGTGGGAAGCCCGCAGTTCCCGCTCGTAGCGGGCCAGTTGCATCATCATGGCATTGAAATCCTGGGTAAACCGCGCCATTTCCAGCGGCGTGTTATCCACTGGCGCCGCCCGGGCGGTAAAATCGCCTTTGGAGACCGACCCGGCAGCCGTAGCCAGGTGGCTGAACTGGACGGACAGCGGCCTGGCGGCGCGCAGCCCCAGCACCACAATGAAAGGAATGATGACCACCACCAGGATGCCCACCGTCAGCCAGTCCGCGGAAGCGATTGAGGGATCGGAATAACTGATCCCCCACCACGCATCGACAATTTCATGAAAGCGGGCCGGATTGGTTTCCGGATGCAGGCGTAACAGCGCAAACTCGGCGCGCAAGGCCGGTGGCATATGGTGCTGTATCCACAAGCTCTCCACGGCGAAACGCAGCCACATGCACAGCGCAATCACCACCACGGAACCGACAGCCAGCGCCAGAATTCGCACGCAAATCCAGCGCCACAGGGTCTGCTGCTGTAATGTCTTCATGGCTGACGGAACCGGTAGCCTACGCCCCGGACGTTCACCAGCACATGATGAATACCGGCCGTTTCCAGTTTTTTACGCAGGTTATAGACGTGAGTGTCGACCGCTCTTTCCAGCGCATCGCTTTCGGGCAGGCAGCGCTCCAGTAGCTCCTGACGTGAAAATGGGCGCACCGGCGCCGCCATCAGCGTCGAAAGCAGGCTGAACTCTGTCGGGGTGAGTTCCAGCGCCTGCCCTTCTCCGTCTGCTGAACGGATCATCGCCGTCATCATCGCCGTGTTGACCTCCAGACCCTGCCAGCGTAAAGCACGAACCTCAGGCTCCTGGGTCGCCCTTCTCAGCACCGCCTGCACCCTTGCCACGACTTCGCCCGGGTTATAGGGTTTGACCACATAATCATCGGCGCCGTAGCGCAGGGCGCCGATTTTATCCGGCGCATCTCCCATCGCTGTCACCATAATAACGGGGATATTGCCTTTGCGCCGTATGGCTGCCAGAACTTCGGTGCCATTCATCCCCGGCAGCATGACGTCAAGAAGAATAAGATCCGGAGTGAGTCGCTGGCTCATTTCCAGGCCTGAAGGACCGTCGCCCGCCACCCACACTTCATAGTTTTCACGTCGCAGATAGGCGTCGAGTACATCCGCCGCATCCGCATCATCTTCAATAATCAGTATTCGTTTTCCTGACATTGCTGGCACCCTGACCGTTTCTTCATAAAGCCCTGACAGTTTACTGACACTGCCTCTCTATACTCACCTGGCATTTACGGCCACCGCGGCTCACGGTCCGTTAACGATTCAGGTGTGGAGGAATGATGATGATAACCAGAAAAATAGTGTTGTACATGGTGTGTTTTACCCTGACCGGCACAGCCACTGTCGTCCAGGCTGATGAGAGCGATCCCGCGCAGCCCACTTTTTCACTGGGGCTGGCCGGACAAAGCCTGCCCCGTTATAGCGGTTCCGATCAGCGCCACTGGCAGGTGGTTCCCCTGATCCAGGGGCGTGACGGCGCATTTTTTGTCGATAGCCAAAAGGGGCTGGGTTACGACCTGCAGAGTGAAAATGGCTTTTACCTGGAACATACGCTGGGTTATAGCCTTGGGCGTGCGGATCGGAATTCGGACTGGCGCGACGGGAGCAACAAACTTAAAGGCATGGGAAACATAAAAGCGACGATCAATACCGCCTTCGCTCTGGGCTGGACGATCGCCCCCTGGTTGACGGTGGAAGGCAAAGCGACGCTCCCCCTGAGCGACAGTCAGGGCGTGAACTATCAGGCTTCCGCCACGCTGATTCCCCTACAGAGTGATACCGATACTGTCGCCCTGAGCGCTGCGGCGCTGTTTGGCGACAATCGCTATATGAACACCTTCTACGGCGTCAGCGCCCGGCAAAGTCGCGGCACAGGCTATGCGCAATATCATGCCGCCGGAGGGTTTTACGGGACAGACACCAGTCTGACCTGGAACCACCAGTTCACTCCTCACTGGAGCGCCCTGGTCAGCGCTGATTACGTCTGGCTGGATAAACATGCAGAAAACAGCCCGATTGTGTTTCGTCGTAACAACACGTCAGCGACCCTCGGCGTGCTCTATACTTTTTGATCCCGTTTGTTAGTCAGCGGCTGGCCTCTTCCACGCCGCAAATATGCTGATTTCCCCCCGGCGCAGCCCGGATACCTGATCTGCGCCGCATTTTCCTTTCGCAAAATAATGAGTTACGATCTCATCGCCGGATAGCGTTGGCGTAACGCGGCGAAGATTCTCGACATTTGCTCGCCGGGCACCTGATTTTGGTTTACTTCCGCCGCCACAGCTTTAAACACCTGATGTTTAAGAAAATGACGCCATCCTGTGGGTGCCTCAGCCAGAAATCGTGTCAGCAATTGGTAGCGTTCCGGGGTCCATACCGCTTCAAATGCCGTTCGCGCCACGCCAAAGTCAAAGTGACTGTCCGCTCGCTGTCTCATCGCTTTGCGTAAGCATGCTGTCCCGACATCATCAATATCCTCGCCATTGATAACCACACCGTACAGTGTGCGGGCAGCATCAACGCTGACAAATCCACAGCGCACATCCTGCAGCACCGCCTGATCACTACGCTCAACGGGCAGGCCATATCCCCCCGCGCCAGGCCCCCGAACCTCAACAATATCGCCTGGCTGGCAGCGAATGACATCGGTGTTACCGTGTTCGATCACCTCACCATCACGCCAGGTACGGAAGTGTGACAAGCCCCCCGCCGCGCCACCCAGCACGCCCGGTGAAGCAAATACCGAGCGATTGCGGTTGCGGGCGGTAACCAGCGTATCCGGCGCAAAAATCTCGAAAACCATTTCCGTGGCCAGGCCGCCGCGATAGCGCCCGGCGCCGGCGCTGTCAGGCACCAGACCATAGCGATGAAACTGAATAGGGACTTCGGCTTCGTTGATTTCAATCGGCGTGTTTTTCAGGAACGCGGATAAGCCGCCGGAACCGTCCGGGCCATCATGGCGCGGCGTACCGCCCGCACCACCGCCTACTGGCCCCAGAGACGCCACCACGCTGCGGTTTGCCGCATCGCTGGTACGAATGTTCATAATGGAGTTTCCCCCTGGCGAATTCGCGGGCAGACGTTCAGGTATCGCCTGCGAAAACACGCCGATAGTGGCTATCTGCGACAGCGCGCAGGTCAGGGAACGCATCCCTACTGCGGCTGGCGCTTCGCAGTTCATGACCGTACCAGGAGGCAGGATAGCGCGCGTAGGCCGTAGCGTACCGGCATTCAGCAGCAGGTTTCGATCCAACGTCGACAGGACATAAGTGACCCCTACCAGCGCCAGCGGGTGCCGTTCACGTCCGCCTGTCGGCATGTTCAGCGAAGAGGTCAGTTGCGGATCGCTTCCGGTGTAATCCAGCTCCAGCGTTTCGCCCTGCACCCGCAGCGTGATGGCTACCCGGCAGGGGAAGCCTCCTTCGCCATCTTCATCCGCAAAGTCGGCATAAAAATATTCGCCGTCGGGAATGGTGGCAATAATGCTACGCGCCTGACGTTCGGCATAATCAAGGATACCGTCGATCCCCTGGCGAAAATCCTCCACGCCAAAGCGGGCAAGAATGTCATGAATTTTACGTTCCCCGACATTCACTGAGGCCAGTTGCGCTTTGAAATCGCCCCAGTTCTGATCCGGAACGCGTACGTTAAGCCGCATAATGCGCGCCACTTCGTCGTTCAGCTCGCCATTGCGCACAATTTTCAGCGGCGGAATGCGTATGCCTTCCTGCACGATATCGGTAAGGGAACGCGAGAGCGATGCCGGTACCGCCCCGCCAACGTCAGTGTTATGAATATGACCAACAACGAAGCAGACGATCTCTCCCTGATGAAACACCGGTTTCCAGATATGAATATCAGGCGTATGGGTCGCCACATTACCGGCATACGAGTCGTTGGTGATACAGATATCCCCTTCATCATACTGGTCGATCAGCGCCAGCACCGGGCCGTAATCAATACCGCTGTACCAGGGTGCCCCAAAGCGACGCGGTGAAGCGAAGGCCAGCCCGTCCGGGCTGACAATCTGGCATGAGAAGTCTTCGGTTTCTTTAACAAACGTCGAGTGTGCGGTTCGCATCAGGGTAAACGCCATCGCATCGGCGGCAGCCGCGCAATAGTTAGCGAGAATTTGCAGGTTACGTCCGTCAATCGCCATCTTGGCTCACCTCCAGCGAAGTAATCAGTAAATTGCCAAATTCATCGACCCTTACCTGCATCTGCGGCGGCACACAGGTGGTGCAGTCGTCCTGGGCAATAATCACCGGGCCGGTCAGTTGATGCCCGGCCCCAAGAGTCGCGCGGGCGACCACATCGACCTGATGCTGCGCACCGTCGATCCAGACGTGGGTCTGTTTCGCCGCCACTACCGGTCCGCTGGCCGCGGGCACACGATTCAATGCGGGCTTCGGTGTGGGCGAGACGATAACCAGACGCAGGTTGATAATCTGCACCGGTGCGCTGACGTCACTGTGACCGAACATTTGTTGATGCTGACGATCAAAAGCGGCGTGCAGGGCATTGACGTTGGCTTGTGTCAACCATGCTTCTTCAAGCGCAACCTCAATTTCAAAGGACTGCCCGCGATAACGCATATCCGCGCTATAGTGCAAAGTGAACGGCATCTCCGCCCCGTGCTGCTCATGCAGCCAGCGCCGGGCTTGCTGATTCAGGGCTTCAGCTTCGGTCGCCAGCGAGTCCGCCAGGTTAGCATCCAGTTCGCCGTAGAGAGTGCGGATAAAGTCATTGCGGATATCCGCCACTAATCCGCCCAGTGCTGACAGCACGCCTGGCGTCGGCGGGACAATCACCCCTTTCATATTCAGTTCGCGCGCCAGGAAACACCCCATCATCGGCCCCGCGCCACCAAATGCAAGGAACCAGAATTCACGCGGATCGAGACCAAAGCGCGACAGCAATCCGTTGGTATCGCCGTACATGCTGGAGATCGCCAGCTCAATGGCGGTTTCCGCCGTCTCTTCTACAGTGATATTGAGGGCATCCGCCAGCGGCTGCCAGGCGGCGCGAGCCGCGCCAACGTCTACCTGCACGGCGTTGTAACCGAGATCGCCGTGACCAATCATTCCGCAGACGGCAAAAGCATCGGTGGCAGTTGGCTGCGTGCCGCCGCGCTGGAAGCAAACCGGTCCCGGCAAAGACCCCGCGCTGTCCGGCCCCATCTGCAATACGCCCTGGTTATCGATCCAGGCCAGCGTTCCGCCGCCTTGCCCGACGGAGGTCACCGCCACCGAAGGAATATAGATAGGGAAATCACCGATGATTTCACCGTTCCCCTGCGCCACCTTACCGTCAATGATCACCGCCACATCGGCGCTGGTGCCACCGATATCGAGGCTGAGAATTTTGTCAAAACCGCAGGTACTGGCGAAAAAACTGGCGCCGATCACTCCGGATGCCGTCCCCGACAGCACCATCTGCACGCATTCGCTTTTCGCCTGCTCAACCCCCATGACTCCCCCATTGGATTTGGTTATCCTCGGCGGTGGCGCAACACCCATGGTTTTTAAGGCGCGTTCAAACGATTCGAGATAATGGATAACCATCGGCTGCACATAGGCGTTGATGGTGGCGGTGATAGTGCGTTCATACTCGCGGATGATTGGCCAGATATCCGCCGAGCACGAGGTCAGTAGCTCAGGCGCCTGTGCATTAATGATCGCCTTGACCCGGGCTTCATTGTGGCGATTGCGATAGCTGTGCAGCAACGCCACCACAATTCCCTGACACCCCGCCGCTCTTGCGCCGGCAATGGCATCCAGCACACTCTGATGATCGACCGCTTGCAGCACGTTGCCGTGGCGATCGGTCCGTTCTTTGATGGCAAAAACCCGGTCACGAGATATCAGCGGGGTGGGTCGGCGTGAAAACAGATCGTGAATATGCGGTATTTTCAGACGCGCCAGTTCCAGCACATCGCAGAATCCTTCCGTCGCAAATAGCGCCAGTTTGACACCTCGTCGCTGGATCACGGCGTTGATACCTACCGTGGTGCCATGCGTGAAGTAGCTGACCTGCTGTGGGGCGATGCCGGCACGCTGCTCCAGTTGTGCCAACCCGGTAAGGATTTCACGCCCTGGCTGGTCCGGCCGCGATAACACTTTCAAAGTGTGGATCTGGTTCGTTTGCTCATCAAGGACGGCAAAATCGGTAAAAGAGCCACCAATATCTACGCCAACACGATACATAGTTTTTTCCGTTGTCAGGAGGAAGGAAATTCCATCAACTTGTGGGGATCCTGCACCACGCGCCAGCCGAGTCGCTGATACAGCTGGTGGGCATCATTGGTAGAAAGCATCCAGCGCTGCACCGTTTGTAATTCCTGATGCGCACGCACACAAGTCGCCAGCCAACGACCAAGACCGTGGCCGCGCCAGTGCTCGTCAATGATGACGTCACATAACCAGCCAAAACGTGTGTAATCGGTCACCAGCCGGGCAAAACCGATCTGCCGCTGCTGCTGGTACAGACCAAAGGGCAGTGACCCGGCGATTGCGCGTTCTGTTTTTTCCCGGGTCTGGCCTTTCGCCCAGTAGGAACACTCCGCCAGTTGATAATGAATCCAGTCGATATCAAGGCGCTGACGTTGGGTGGAGACAGTGAAGCCATTGCGCTGCCACATCTGGTCGGGAATGGTGAAGGCTGTCATAGCAACTCCTTGTAAAGTAATAGAATGAGTGTAACGGCTTCAGCACAAACGTCGCCGTTGAATCCACGGTCTGAACAGCGAAGATAAAGGGAATTTTGGACGACGGAGAAATTTTATGCTGTCCAGATGGAGGGACAGATCGGGGTGGCACGGTTTATCCGCGTAGGCAGAAGGCGGCGACCTCGCTCTTTTTGCGCGAATGCCGCACCGGAATATATCCATCTGCCTTTATGAACGAAATGAGATCCGGGCTGGCAACCCGATTAACGCAGAATCACCCGCCAAAATCAGCCGAATTCTGCTTCATGATCAGCGATCTCAACGGCACGCTACTTTTCATGATCGGCGACTTGATCACGATATAACTGAAATACTTATCAATACCGATTTGCGCATCCAGCAACGTCTCGATCACATCCTGGTAATGCTCAATGCTACGGGTAATAAAGCGCAGCAAATAGTCGTAGCCCCCGGTAATCAAATGACACTCCATCAACTCATCCACATCGCGCATCGCGTTTTCGAATTTCATAAAATCTTCTCGCCGGTGGCCGGAAAGCGTGACTTCGGTGAAAACCGTCACAGAGTTGGTGATTTTGGTCAAATTGATATGGGCTTCATACCCGGAGATAAAACCCGCCTGCTCCAGGCGTTTTACCCGTTGCAGGCAAGGGCTGGGAGAAAGTCCGACGGCATCGGCCAGGTTAACGTTGCTGATACGGCCATCTTTTTGTAGTTGCACCAGAATATTGATATCGATGCGATCTAGTTTCATTAAGCCGTTCATGGCCCCCCTCATTATTGACCAGGTGTGCAGGTTATCCCGATGGTATAGCACGCTTTAATGTGACAGCGCCAGTCCTGACGCAGGCCACATTTTTCGGAATACCTGAAAATAATTTGCTGCAATATCAATGAGGAAGCTGTGATTATTCGAGACGACCGCTTGCACGAGCCAGCGCAATATCAAAGATATGCAATGCTTCTTCCAGCTGCGCGTCAGTGGTGATCAGCGGCGCCAGGAAGCGAATTGTACTGCGGTGCAAACCACATTTAATCAGCAATAACCCTTCCTGGCAGGCGCAGTCGAGAATTTTCTGCGTCATCGCCGCATCAGAACGCCTGGTCTCAAAATCAATGATCTCCACCGCCTGCATAAAGCCGATGCCGCGCACATCGCCGATACACGCGTACTTGTCCGCCAGTTGATGCAGATGGGCATTAAGTTTCTCACCTAACTGGTTACTGCGTATCAGCAGATTTTCGTTTTCAAACAGGTCGAGCACGGCCAGTGCTGCCGCACACCCCAGCGCATTACCGCCATAGGTCCCGCCAAGCCCACCCGGTAATGGCGTATCCATAATGTCCGCTTTCCCCACGACACCGGAAATCGGCAATCCGCCGCCGAGACTTTTTGCCACGGTGATCAGATCCGGAGTAATGTCCGCATGTTGGAAACCAAACATTTTCCCGGTACGACCAAACCCGGTTTGTACTTCATCACAAATCAGCAGAATCCCGTGTTCCTCCGTGATACGGCGCAACGCCTGCAAAAAGTCAGCGCTCGCAGGCAGGAAACCACCATCGCCCTGAACCGGTTCGATGATAATCGCCGCGACGCGTTCCGGCACAATTTGTACCGCAAACAGTTGTTCCAGGGCTTGCAGACAGTCATTATCGCTGATGCCATAAAAGGTATTCGGAAACGGCAGGCGATAGATTTCCCCGGGGAAGGGGCCGAAATTCTGTTTATAAGGCTGGCTCATCCCGGTCAGAGCGCAGCCGAGTAAGGTGCGGCCATGAAATGCCCCGTCAAACGCAATGATGCCGGATCGCTGGGTATGCGCACGGGCAATTTTCACCGCATTTTCTACCGCTTCCGCACCGCTGGTGAAAAATACACTCTTAAACGGCTGGCCGTTACCCACCAGTTTATTCAGGCGCTGCGCCAGTTCAATGTAGCCCGGATAGGCCACGACCTGGAAGCAGGCATGCGACACCAGACCAAGCTGCTGCGTGACGGCATTAACCACCGCCGGGTGATTATGGCCGACATTAAGTACACCAATTCCGCCGACAAAATCGAGGTAGCGATTGCCCTCAACATCCCACACCTCGCTGCCTTTAGCCCGTTCGATCACCAGCGGATGCGCAGTGACCACGCCACGAGGCACCTGCTGCTCGCGCGCATCCAGTAACATACTGTTATCGGAAAATGTGTACTGTCCTACCATGGCATTCTGCATTTTTGCCCTCATCCACATAACGTTAGGTTGACTAAAGTATCGCAACCTGTTGGTTTCTCACGCTGCCGTAATTGCCGGGACAGCAGCATTTCCTGTTAAAATCGGCTGTCTTTCAGCGGGGAAATTCTGTACGCAGAGTATGACGAGCGATGGCCGTCAACGCCTGGATACCATATGGGATCACGGCATCATTAAAGTCATACGCTGAATGGTGCAGCGGCTGGCCAGGCGCCGACCCAATCCACAAATACGCCCCCGGTTTTGCCTGTAACATAAAGGCGAAGTCTTCCGAGGTCAGCGCCGGTTGTCCGGCCTGATTCGCTGTCATCCCCGCCTGTTGTAACGCCTCCAGCGCCAGCAAGGCTTCCGGGCCGCTGTTGATCGTCGCCGGGTAATAACGCAGGTAGTTGACCTCGGCATGCAGACCGTGCGCAGCGCTGATGTGTTGCGCCATTTCACGCATCCGTGATTCGATAATATCCTGCGCCGCCGGGCTGAAGGTGCGTACCGTGCCGGTAATGCTGGCTTCCGCCGGGATCATATTGTGCGAGAAGCCTCCCTGCATACGGGTGACGCTGAGTAACGCGGGTTCGCAAGGATCAAGCGCTCGTGCCACCAGAGCGTTGAGCGCCACCACCAGCTCGCTGGTTGCCAGTAAGGTGTCGCGCGTCAAATGCGGCTGCGCGGCATGACCACCGCCGCCGCGAATAGTGATATCGAAACGATCTGCCGCTGCCATAATGGCCCCAGGGCGCGTCTGTACTTCGCCCAATGGCAGATCCGGCCAGTTATGCAACGCGTAAACGGCATCACAGGGAAAGCGAACAAACAGGCCGTCATCGATCATCGCTTTTGCTCCCGCCAGACCTTCTTCCGCAGGCTGAAAGATAAACACCAGCGTGCCATCAAAATCACCCTGCTGTGCCAGCGTCATCGCGGCCCCAAGCAGCATTACCGTGTGCCCGTCATGCCCACAGCCGTGGCAAATGCCCTTTATGGTGCTTTTCCATGCCTGTGTACCGTTATCTGCCATTGGCAGCGCATCCATATCAGCGCGCAGCCCTATCATCCGGGCGCTGCTTCCGCGTTTCAGTACACCGACCACCCCCGTTCCTCCCAGACCGCGGTGCACCTCAATGCCCTGCTCCTCCAACACGCGCGCCACGATGTCGCTGGTGCGTGTTTCCTTATACCCCAGCTCGGGATGAGCATGCAGATCCCGTCGCAGAGCGACTAATTGTTCCAGTTGCATTTCAGTATCCCCGGTTACGATCGATCATGCCGATCATCGGTTCACCACGCTGATAGCGGCGCAGGTTATCAAGCAGCGCAACCACGGCGCTGCCGGTGTGTGTTTCACTGGCGATATGGGGTGTCAGCCAGATGGCCGGATGGCGCCAGAACGGATGCCCGACTGGCAGCGGTTCGGGAGCGGTGACATCGATTACTGCGGCACTGAGCTGCCCGCTATCCAGCGCCGCCAGGAGATGATCGTCATTAAGCTGTGGCCCGCGTCCAACCTGTACCAGCGCAGCGCCAGAAGGCAGTTGAGCAAAAAGTTCGGCATTCAACAATCCACGCGTATCGTCGGTCAGCGGCAGCAGACACACCAGGATATCGCTGCGTGCGAGAAATACCGCCAGTTGTTCGTCACCATGCCAGCAACGTACGCCGTCGATCTTATGTTGCGTTCGGCTCCAGCCCGCACAATCAAAACCAAGCGCCACCAGTTGTTTCAGACAGGCTTGCCCCAGTTCACCGAGGCCCATTACCCCAATACGACGCTCCCCGGCGGTATGAATTTTGTGGGGGTGCCACTGCTGCTCACGCTGTTGACGCAAGTAACGCGGTATATCACGATGCAAGCCAAGCACCGCGAAGGTGACGTATTCCACCATACCCTGCGTCAGACCCGGCTCAATCATGCGCACCACCGGCAAGTCCGGCGGTATCTCGCTGAGATCGAACTGATCGGCACCCGCGCCAACCGACATCAATGCTTTCAGGTTGGGAAAGGTTGCCAGCAGATTTTCCGGCAGTTGCCAGGCAATCAGCATCTCCACCTGTTCTGTCGGGCCGGTTTCCGGCCAGATATGCAACTGGATATCCGGCGCATGCTCGGCCAGCCAGCGTTGCCAGTGTGCGCCGCGTAGCGGATCAGATTTATAAACAATATGCATCACGCCATCGCCTGGGTCATTAACCCAAACGCCTGCATACCACCGTCCAGCGGCGACCAGACCGTTCCCCGAATCATCGTTACCGGTGCGTCAACCTGCGCCATTCCCAACGTTTCCAGCCATTCCGCCAGCGGCAATGCGCCATCGGTATCAATACGCACAAACTCGCCGCCCAACCCTTGCATCAGCACCGCAACCAGAGGTTGCGCCACCGACAAGGTTTCGGCAATCAACGGTCCAATCGCCCAACCGTGACCGAAACGACGCAAACTCGCGAAACCGTGGATGCGCTGCTGCGCATCTCGCGCTATCACGGTCTGATGCTCGCTAATTAGTTGATTTATCAAGTGTGGACGCCACATCCCATGTGCCTGATGATCGAGCTCGGTCAGCAGGCTGGCATCGCTGACGTCGGCTTTACCCAGCGTCAATTCGGTTGGCAGAGTCACAGCGGGCACGGTCGCCAGCGCGCGGGTCTGGTGCTGCTGGATATGCCCGGTCACGTTAAACCCCAATTTGGCATACAGACCTTTCCCCATTTCCGTAGCATGCAGCCGCACGTTGTAGCCGGGAAATTTTTCCAGTTGCGCCAACATCAGTTGTCTACCGATGCCACGCCCCTGATACTGGTCGTTAACCATCACCAGCCCAATAGTGGCAGCCTGCTCACCCCAACGCCAGCCAATAGCGCACCCGAGGAAAGCGCCCTCTTCTTCCGCCACCACGCCTTCTCCTAAAGATAGCGCCTGGGCCCAGTCTTCACGGCGATGTGGCCATTTCAGATGCTGTGTCATGGCAAACGCCGGTTCGATGTCATCCGTGATCATCGCGCGTAATGTAATATTCATGCGTGCTCCTCACATCATGCCTGGCGCGTCAAGGCCGCTGCCATCAACCAGACGGGAATAGCGATAAGGTGTGGGATCCACAACTGGCGTACTGTCGGTGGCAAGATCCGCCGCCAGGCGACCGGCGCCCGGTCCGATACCAAAGCCGTGCGCGCTAAAGCCTGCGGACAACACCAGCCCCGGCATTTTTTCCACCGTTGATATCACCGGGATCGCATCCGGCGTGCTGTCAATCATCCCTCCCCACGCCTGCGCCAGCTTCAGATTCGCCAACGCCGGATACTCTTTACGCATCGCTGCCAGGCCATCTTCTATGGTGCTGCGATCCGCTACGGGATCGAGAATGCGCACCCGCTCAAACGGCGACTGGCGATCAAACTCCCAGCTTCCCAGCGCCTCCGGGCCAGACAGGAAAGGCCTGATGCCAATATTGAGTTTCAGGTTCTTACGTCGACTTTTGAAAGTCGGATAGAACTGGCGCGCATAACGAAGGCCCTGTGCCCCAGGCTCCAGACGGCCACGGCCTGAAACCGAGACGGTATAGCTACCGTCAAGCTGCGGCCGACAGGCAAAGCCAGGGGTGTATAAGGGTATTGCAATCGCCTGCTCAATTGGCTGAGTACGGAAGGCTGTACCAATTACATTGCCGAGCGGCAGATCGATGCCGTGGCGGCGGCAGAACATCGACGTCCAGGCGCCGGCGGCGCAAATTACCCGGCTGGTTTTGATTAAGCCGCGTTCCGTCCAGACGCCGCTGACCCGCCCGGCTGCGATATCCAGACCACGTACAGCGCACTGCTGGAACACCAGCGCGCCCAGACGTTGTGCTCCGATCACCAGACCGGCAGACGCCAGCCGCGGCTCGGCATGACCGTCGGTGGGCGATGAGACGCCCCCCAGCCACTGAGTCGTGCTGCCCGGCGTCATCGCTTTTGCCTGTTCGGCACTGAGCATATCGCTGCGCACGCCATAGTTTTTCGCCATCTTCCCCCACGCCTCCCAGGCGGCGAGATCGTCCAGATTGCGTGTGGCGTACACCAGCCCGCTACGACGAAATCCCAGCTCTTCACCGGTTTCAGCGTTAAGTTCGCCCCAGCGTTGCAGGGCATGAATGATCAGCGGCAACTCGCGCTCGTCACGGTTTTGTTGGCGGCACCACCCCCAGTTGCGGCTGGACTGTTCGGCACCTACTAACCCTTTCTCTACCAGCACCACCTTTAACCCCTGTTTCGCCAGTTCCCAGATGGCGGCGGAACCGGCAATACCGGCGCCAATCACCACCACATCAGCAGACGCCGGGAAATCAGCACTGTCCTGTACATAACGAATCGGTGCAGGCATAACGTTACTACCTCGATGTTGTAAACATTAAATACCGCGCGGCAAATCGCACCGCAGCGGCGTGTACAATTTTTATTCTGCTTTCAGGATTTCTTCATGCTCATCAAGCCAGCCCTGGCGTAGCTCTGGCACCGCACGCTTCAGCCGCTCAAAATAGAGATCGCTGCCGGGTTTGTCATAGTCCGCACGCGCGATTTGCGTCATGATGCGACCGCTCTTCATCACCACGATATCATCACATACCGAACGCACCGCATGCATGTCATGGCTGATAAACAACACCGACAGGCCAAGTTCACGACGTAGTTCGCTTATCAGATCCAAAACCGCCGCCGCCACCACGGTATCGAGCGCGGAAGTGACCTCATCACACAATATCAAATCCGGTTCTGCGGCCAGCGCGCGAGCCAGATTGACGCGTTGTTTCTGACCACCAGACAGCGCCCCAGGACGCCGCCACAATACGCTGTGCGGCAGTTTGACCAGATCGAGCAACCGGTGCAGGCGCTGCGTGAGCGCCGCCCCCTGCAACCCGTGGAACAGTGCCAGTGGACGAGACAGAATGCGCTCAATGCTGTGTGCCGGGTTAAGCGCGGTGTCTGCCATCTGGAAAACATACTGAATACGACGCAGCTCATCGTCAGGCCGCTTATGCATATCACCGTCAATGTAGTGACCGTTAAACAATATATGGCCCTGACTCGGCGCGTTCAGCCCGGCAATGGCATGTGCAAGCGTCGTTTTTCCGGAACCGGATTCTCCGATAATGCCAATCGCCTGCCCTTTCCACAGCTTCAGGTTGATGTCTTCAAGGATGCGGATTTTCGGTTGTCCTTCTCTGTCCCGTGGACCATAACCGGCACACATATCGCGCACTTCCAGCAGCGGCTGCCGCTCAGCTGTGGCGGGGCACCAGTTACTCAGGCGTTCACTCTGGCGCGCGGCATCCATCAACAACCGGGTGTATTCCGCCTGCGGCGAACCAATCAACCGTTCAGTCGTGCCGTATTCAGCTATTTGGCCACGTAGCAGTACCAGAATGCGATCGGCCATTTGCGCCACCACAGCCAAATCGTGGCTGACGTAAATGGCGGTTACCCCACGCTGCGCCACCACCCGCCGGAAAGCTTTCAACACTTCCACCTGCGTGGTCACATCCAGTGCGGTAGTTGGTTCGTCGAGGATCACAACGTCAGGATCGCCAATCAATGCCATCGCCGTCATCAAACGTTGCAGTTGTCCTCCGGACACCTGATGCGGGAAACGGTCGCCGATGCTTTCCGGATCAGGCAACGCCAGTTCACGAAACAGGGCTATCGCTTTCTTTTTCGCTTCCTTACGCCTCATGGTGCCGTGGATCACCGCAGGCTCAATAACCTGATCGAGAATACGCATGCCAGGGTTAAACGAAGCCGCTGCGCTCTGCGCGATATAAGCCACCTTATTACCGCGAAATTCGCGCAATTGGCCCGGAGAGAGACGGTGCACATCGGTGCCGGCAACATGGATAATGCCATCAGCGATACGACAGCCATGGCGAGCATAGCCCATCAGTGCCATCGCGATGGTGGTTTTGCCAGAGCCGGATTCGCCAATCAGCGCCAACACTTCCCCTTTTTGCACGGTAAAACGTATATCGGAAACCAGATCGATCTCTTCGCCTTTGTCCGTATGCGCCGTAACGCGCAGATTCTCGACGGCGATCACTGGCAACGCGGTGTGTAGAGTCACGTTCATGCCCCCTCCTTCGCAAGGGTCAGCGGTCGCATCATCTGCAGGCTATCAATAAACAGATTGGCACCAACGGTCAGGCTGGCAATTGCCACCGCAGGCATCAGTACCGCTGGCGAGCCATCAAACAACCCCTGAATGTTTTCTCGCACCAGCGTTCCCCAGTCAGCATAAGGTGGCTGCACACCCAGGCCGAGAAAACTCAGGCCACTGAGCAGCAGCACGATATAGACAAAACGCAGACCAAAGTCAGTCAGCATCGGATGCACCATGTTCGGCAGGATATCGTGGACCGCGATATACCAACGGCTCTCGCCACGTAATTTCGATGCCCGCACGTAATCCATATTTCGCAAGCTGCTGGCCATAGCAAAGGCGATTCGAAATGCCCCCGGCCAGTAGGTGAAAACCGCGGTGAGGATCAGAATCGGCAACGAAGAACCAAATACCGCTACGATCATCAGCGACAACACTTTGCCCGGCAGCACCAGCAGCGCATCGTTAACACGCCCCAGCACTTCCTCCAGCCAACGGCCGGCAACGGCTGCCAGCAGAGCCAGCACGGTGCCAATCAGGCTGGCTCCTAGTGCGGCGGTTAACGCCAGGCCGATGGAGAACCTGGCGCCGTACAGAATTCGGCTGAGGATATCGCGCCCGAGATAGTCGGTACCGAGGATGTTATCCGCAGTCATGCCGCCGAGCATCGGACCACCGCCAATATCATCGATGCGGTGCGGTGCCAGTTGCGTACCGAATAGCGCCATCGCAATCCAGAACAGCGAGATCAGCAGGCCGATGCGTCCTGAGACCGATAGCGCCTGGAAAAAGCGCCAGGGAAGAAGCAAGCTATTCATCAGTTCCTCCATTTCGGGTTAAAAGCGATGGTGAGAATGTCGGCCGCCAACAGCAACAGCAGATAGCTTGCGGCAAACAGCATCACGCAGAACTGCACCACGGGCAGGTCACGGTTGCTCACCGCATCCACCATGGCACTGGCGAGGCCGGGATAACTGAAAATCGTTTCGATGATGATCACGCCGCCAAACAGATACGAGAGGCTAAGTGAAATGGAGTTAGCAATCGGCCCGACGGCATTCGGCAGCGCGTGACGCAGTACCGCACGCAATGGCGACACGCCTTTCAACCGCGCCATTTCCAGGTACGGGCTATCGAGCTGATTGATGATGGCAGCGCGCGTCATGCGCGCCATCTGCGCAGCCAGCACGCAGCATAACGTCAGCACCGGCAAGGCGTAAGATTTCAGATAGCTAAGCAAATCCATATCCGAGCTACCGAACGACATGGCCGATACCCAATGCAGCTTCACGGCAAAAATCAGCACCGCCACCGTCGCGACAAGAAATTCCGGAACAGCCACCGTCGCCATAGTGCTAACCACCAGAAATCTGTCGATCAGCGAGCCCCGGTTCATGGCGGCCGCAATACCGCTCACCAGCGCCAGCGGTACGCAGATCAGCGTGGTTATCGCCGCAAGTTCGAATGTGGCCGGAATGCGTCGGGCGACCAACTGCACGACCGGTAAATGGCTGGCAAACGATATCCCAAAATCGCCATGCAACATTCCGCTAAGCCAACTGAAATATCGCACCGGCAGCGACTGATCGAGGCCGAGCTGCTGACGTAACGCCGCCACCGTTTCCGCTGTGGCGTTTTGCCCCAAAATCATTTGCGCCGCATCTCCGGGCAGCAGGCTGGTGATAAAAAACACCACCGCCGAGACGATAAGCAAAGTTAGAATGCCCGCGCCGACGCGACGGGCAATCAGAAACATCATGTATCGGTTCATCGGCGTACTCCTCTATGAGGTTCAGATATCAGGCGGAAAGCCAGGCAAATTCATGGAAGCGGTATCCCATCATCATGCCTGTCGGCCAGGCTTCCACTCCTTTGACCTTCTTACTGTAACCATCGGTTGAGCTGATGAATGTCGGGATAATGGTGCCACAGTGGTCGTAAATCAGAGTCTGCATATCGCCGTACATCTGCTTACGTTTCGCCTGATCGCGTTCGCCCCGGGCTGCCACCACCAGTTGGTCAAACTGTTTATTCTTCCAACCCGACTCGTTATTGGCGCCATTGGAGAGATAGAACTGCGAGAACAACATATCCAGAGTAGGACGCGGGTTGATAGAGCCGTAACCAACCGGATCTTTGGTCCAGTGAGTTGACCAGTAGCCATCGTAAGGGACACGGCCTACCTTAAAATTGACGCCAGTATTGCGCGCGACCTGCTGAATCAATTGACCGCCCTCCACCGCGCCTTCGATATTCGGCGTGGTGATAATTTCGACGTTAGCGCCGACCATCCCCGCTTTCTTGAAGTGAAATTTGGCTTTTTCCACATCCAGCGGACGTGGTTTCAGATCGGCGTTGTACAGCGGATGCCATGGCGGAACTGGAGTATCGTTCGCTACGTCTCCATAGCCCTGAAGCACGGTTTTCACCAGCATCTCTCGCGGTTGCAGATATTTCATACCCAGGACGAAATCTTCGCTGCTGCCCGGTTTCATGTCGGTACGCACTATCAGATTGGTGTACATTCCGGACTTGCTCTCCAGAACGCCAAAATCAGAGGTGGCTTTGATACGTTTGCAATCAGCCGCGCCCAGCGTGGAGACCATGTGCAGATCGCCCGACATCAGTGCATTGACGCGCGCGGCCTGATCGGTCACGCCCAGCAGTTCCACTTCGTCGAGGTGCGGTAATCCGGGTTTGAAGTAGTCAGGGTTCTTCACCCCCACGGAACGCACACCCGGCGTGAATTCTTTCAGTTTGAATGGTCCGGTGCCGATACCTTTACTGAAATCTTTGGTGTTATCCTGCACGATCAGGAAAGGCGCTGTCGCCAGCATATAGGGGATGTCGAAGTTAGCCTGGCTCAGCACCAGTTGTACTTCGTTATCATTGATTGCACTTAAGTTGGAGAACTGTTCCGCCAGTTTAAACGCATTGGAGGCTACCGCCGGATCTTTGTGACGGCTCAGAGAATAAATCACATCTTTCGCGTTGAGCGGTTTACCATCGTGGAAAGTGACGTCTTTACGCAGCTTAATCTGCCAGGTGATACCGTCACTTGATTCAACGGATTCAGCCAGTGCCGGATGTACCTGCATGTTTTTATCCAGCTCAGTCAGGCCACTGTAAAACATAAACTGACGTGTGTAATCGGCACTGTTGTTGCCTTTGGCGGGATCGAGAGTATCGGTTGCCGAGGCATTGGACATCGCCGCACGTAACTTACCTCCCTTAACCGGCGTTTCGGCCGCAAAGCCCATTTCCGGGAAACCGATTACTCCGGTACTCATTACTGCTCCAGCGCACAACAACTTCATCAGGCTACGACGGGACAGCGAACCTTCGGTCAGCACTTGCGTCAGAGCCGGATTTACAGCGTCAGATTGTTTCTTGAATTTACTCATCTGCACACCCTCAATATGAACTGCTGCTATTTAGATAGTCGTTACTGACGCCCTGGCGCGGTCATCATCATGGTTCAATCAATCGCCTTGCGACAATGTCGCGTAACGGTTTGTCACGACACGATTTATCGCGTAACCAGAGCGCAGAAATAATCAGGAGATCCGATCCTTCGCTTTGTAGTACAAACCCGCGAGAGGTAAAAACCAGGGTTTCCCGTGGTAACCGGGCAACGCGGGCCATGCCTCGCGCAGCCAGGGATTTTCATTCCGTTTTTCTGCTATCACATCGGCCATTACCCTGCCCATCCATGTTGACATCTGCGTGCCATGCCCGCTGTAGCCAAGGGAATAGAACACGCCGTCGTGCTCACCGGCATGCGGCAGTCGATCGGCAGTCATATCCACCATGCCTCCCCAGCAGTAATCAATGTCCACATTGCCCAGTTGTGGAAACAGTGCCGTCATCGCGGCCCGTAACACCTGGCCGCTGCGGGTATCTGAGGTTGGATTGCTCACAGCAAAACGGGCGCGTCCGCCAAATACCAGGCGACGATCGGCGGTCGTGCGGAAATAGTTGCCGATATTCAGCGAGGTGACATAGGTGCGATCCCGAGGCAGTATCTGATTCAGCAGGCCATCGTCCAACGGTTCGGTCACTACAATGAAGCTGCCCACCGGCACAATACGACGCTGAAACCACCGGAATGGCCCTTCGTTAGAGACGCCTGTCGCCATCAATACTTTGTCAGCAATAATCTCGCCTTTGCGGGTGGTGATACGATGACGATATCCATCAAGGCGAGTCATATCGCTGACTTTATGGTGGGGGAAGATCTTTGCGCCACTACGCGCGGCAGCCTCCGCCAGACCGATGCCAAATTTTCCCATATGCATCTGACCACCACGTTTTTGCAGCAGGCCGCCGTGAAAAGCATCGCTACCGACTTCACGACGAATCTCGTCTTTGCTGATAAGCTCGATCTCCGGATCGACGGTATCGCGCATCAATTGCCAGGCGCTGCGTAGCCCAGAAAAATGCGTGGCTTTGCTGGCGAGCTTCAGCTTGCCGCACAGACGAAAATCACAATCGATCTGTTCTTCACGGACCAGTTGCTCAACGTAGCTCACCGCATCATCGTACGCGCGATAAAAGCGGCTGGCCTGCTCCAGCCCCTGGCTGGCGACCAGCGAGGCGAAGTTTTGCGCCACGCCGGTGTTGCAGTGGCCACCGTTGCGTGCCGACGCCTGACTCATTATGTCGCCACTCTCCAGCAGCACCACATCAATGCCAGCACGCGCCAGATTAAGCGCAGCCGAGATGCCAGTAAAACCGCCACCAATGACCACCACGGAGGCGGTTCCGGGCAGCGTCTCTCTTGCCGCACCATGAAATTGCGGTGCAGTTGCCTGCCAGAAGGATTCGAGTTTCATTGGGCTGCCCTCCCGGCTCAGAGGCCAACCACTGCGGGCAATCCGCCAATATCTTTAATCTCGGTGTAACCGTAAGCGGGGTTGGCCGGATCGTGACCGCGATTAACCCACACTTTGTGGGTAATCCCCATGTCATGACAGGTCATCAAGTCGTAACGCAGACTGGATGAGACATGCAGGATCTCTTCCGGGCCACAGTCGAGTTTTTCCAGCATGTACTCGAAGCCCTTCATTTGCGGTTTGTATGCCCCAACTTCTTCGGCGGTGATCGCCATATGGATCGGCGCGCCCAGACGAGGAATGTGATGCGACAGCAGGTCAGTCATTGAGTTGGAGAGCAGTACCAACGGAAACGCCTGGGCCACCTTTGCCAGCCCTGCGGGCACATCCGGGTGGGGGCCCCAGGTGGCGCAGTCGGTGTAGATAAAATCGCTGTCTGCCTTGTCCCAGTGGACTCCCCACTTTTTGCAGGTACGCTGTAGCGCATTGCTCACCACCTCGTAATATGGCTTCCATGCGCCCAGCACTTCATCGAGGCGGTAGCGGGCAAAATCGATGATAAAAGACGGCATAACATCCGGCGTCACACGCTCTTTGAAGCAACGCTCAGCTGCACCCGCCATGTCAAAGTTGATTAAGGTGCCGTAGCAATCAAAGGTGATGTATTTTGGTTTACACAATGCCATGACTCGACCTCGTCGTTGTCTGATACGTAAATTAAAAATCGATTAATACGCTTTTCTGGCGCTGACAGGCCTGAAATGCCTGGCGCCCCAGGTCTTTGCCGACACCGGAACCGAGAAAACCGCCGGTAGGGATGATAAAATCGCCGGAGCGACCATAGCGGTTGATCCAGACGGTGCCCGATTCAATGGCGCGCATGGCGCGCATCGCTCGTGGAAGACTCAGGGTGTGCACCCCGGCGCACAGGCCATAAGTTTCATGTGCGGCAAGGTGGAGCCCTTCATCTTCATCATCGAACTCCTGCACGGTGAGCACTGGACCAAAGATCTCCTGCTGCACTGCCGGGTTGTCCGGCGCAACACGGCATAACAGCGTTGGCTGCCAGAACCAGCCTTCGTCGGTGTCGGCAAAACGCTCGCCCCCCACCAGCACCTCCGCGCCCTCGGCTTGCGCCGCGGCAACCACGGACGCCACTTTATGACCCTGACGCTCATCGATCAGTGGTGAATAGCGGCTGTCAGCCCGCCAGGTGAGGCCTGGCCGCGGCTGCTGGCACAGCGCCACCAGTCTGTCGAGTAATGGTCCGGCGATGCCACGCTGTACGATCAGGCGCGTCCCGGCCACACAGGCCTGGCCGCCGTTAGCGGTAAAACCACGCAGAATGCGTTGCGCCACCACCTCGACATCCCCTGCATCATCAAACACGACCTGCGGACTTTTACCGCCCAGCTCAAGAGTCACCGGTTTCATACCATGCTGTGCCGCGTCGCTCATAATGCGCGAACCCGTGACAGTGGATCCCGTGAACGAGACTTTACGCACCAGCGGGTGCTTCACCAGCGCGCTACCGGTGACGGCACCACTACCCTGTACAATATTCAGAATGCCTGCGGGTAAACCGGCCTGTACCGCCAGTTCCGCCATACGCACGGTGGAGAAAGGTGTCAGCTCAGAGGGTTTCAGCACCACCGCATTACCTGCCGCCAGCGCCGGGCCACATTTCCACGACGCCATCGACAACGGGAAATTCCACGGCGTAATAGCGCCAATCACGCCATAGGGCTCGGAGATCAGCATGCCAAGACTGCTCTGCTGGGTGGGGAACAGATCACCACTGTATTTATCCGCACACTCGGCGTAGAAACGAATAGCCTCTGCAGTGAACGGAATTTCATGTTGCACCACGTCGCTGATGGGGCGGGTTGAACCGAGTGCTTCGAGTTGCGCCAGTTGCCGATCGCTCTCAATCAAATCTGCCCAGCGACGCAATACCTTGCCGCGCTCACGCGGTGGACAACTGCGCCAGCCACTGACGGTGAGCGCACGATGAGCGATACTGACGGCACGATCGACATCTGCCGCAGAGGCTTCGCTCAGCGTGGCGTAGACTTTGCCATCCGACGGACGCTTAACCGCAAACTGTACGCCCTGGCTATACTGGTGTTGACCATCGATATAATGCCCGGCGGGTAAAGAAACTTTTTCAGGGTCGAAACTTAACATGAAAAATCCTTATTTTTCACACCCATCATTAGTGTGTTAATTAAAATGCTCATAACCGTCACACTTCAAGTTGCATAAGTATTGGCCGCACTCTTTTCTCACTCCCTTCATATAACTCTCCGGGCTTCCGGGATTCACTTTCTTACTATCGTCCTGTAAAGCGAATTATTTCGGTATGATTACGCAGGATGTATGCTGCTAGTGTTCTAATGCAGAAAGCATGCCAGCACAGAAAAAAATATTAATGCATAAAAACAGCGCAAAAAAAATTTTCTGCCGAATTGGCAAGGGAAATCTCACGGAATTGCCGAGCGATTAAATAGATGATTTTATTAACAAACATGACGCATTACTTTGGTGCGATTTACCGGGATTTTGCACCAGAATGGAGAATTAGCAAAAATGTTTAAGGTTAAGTACAAAGTAAAAAATCGGGGTTACAGGTGGTATTGAGTCCGCCTCACTGGTGCGTACTAAATGCCCTGACAATAGGTCTCCGCCTGTTTTTAAAGATCTAAATCCGCAAAAATAAAGCACTGTTACTGGCCAGCTCGACAGGAGATATTTATGCAGATATAAAAACGCCTGTTACTAAAAGTAACAGGCGTTCGGATGGCTGTTGAGAATTTAATCAGAGATTGCCAATATGGAAAGTTTTTTGCTCCAGGTACTCTTCAATTCCATAACGTGATCCCTCACGTCCTAATCCGGATAATTTAATCCCTCCAAATGGCGCGGCATCCAATGAAATGGCGCCAGTATTAAATCCAACCATACCAAATTCCAGCGCTTCAGCTACACGCCAGGCCCGACGAATATTTTCGGTGAAGAAATAAGCGCCAAGACCGTAAGGTGTATCATTGGCCATTGCCAGCGCCTCGTCTTCTTCATCAAAAATAAATAACGGCACCACAGGGCCAAAAGTTTCTTCATGGGCGATACGCATTTTACTGGTGACATTACCAAGCACAGTTGGCTGGACGAAAGTGCCATTTGACTGGCTGACACCCCCTTTCAGCAAAATTGCGCCCTGACTCAACGCATCGTCAATATGGCTATTGACTTTTTCGACCGCGCGGTCATTGATCAGTGGCCCGATGGTGGTTTGCGCCTCAAAGCCGTCCCCCACTTTCAGGGCATCCACCGCCTCCAGCAAACGCTGGCTGAAACGTTCATAAATACCACGCTGCACCAGAATGCGGTTGGCGCAGACACAGGTCTGACCGGCATTACGGAATTTACTCGCCATGACGCCGGAGACGGCAATATCTAAATCAGCGTCATCAAAGATGATTAACGGCGCGTTGCCGCCCAGTTCCAGGCTCAAACGCTTTACGCTGTCGGCACTTTGTTGCATCAGTAATTGTCCGACCCGCGTAGACCCCGTAAAGGAAATTTTGCGCACCGTGCGGCTAGCCGTCAATGTCTTACCAATCTCGGTAGGCAGTCCGGTCAATATCTGCAGCACGCCACTCGGGAATCCCGCCCGTTCCGCCAGCACCGCCAGCGCCAGTGCAGAGAGCGGTGTCAGCTCAGAGGGCTTAACAATAATTGGACAACCCGCAGCCAGCGCCGGAGCCACTTTGCGGGTGATCATGGCAATCGGGAAATTCCATGGCGTTATCGCCGCTGACACCCCCACAGGTTGCTTCAGTACGATAATACGGCTGCCTTCAGCTGGTGCCGGAATGGTGTCGCCATAGATACGGCGAGCTTCTTCGGCAAACCATTTCACAAAACTGGCCCCGTACAGCACTTCGCCTTTGGCCTCCTGGAGTGGCTTACCCTGCTCGGCGGTCATAATGATCGACAGGTCATCTGCATTATCGAGGATCAACTGATGCCATTTCTCCAGCAGCGCGGCGCGGGTGGCATTCGGGGTTTTACCCCAACGGATACGTACCGATTCGGCATACTCTATCGCCTGTTCTGTTTCATCAGTGCCCAATGCCGGAATGGACGCCAGCATCTCTTTAGTTGCAGGATCAATTACCGTTAACGTCGATTCATCTCGCGCATCCTGCCAACGGCCACCAAATAGCGCCTGTTGGCGCAATAACTCCGGATCTTTCAGTTGAATTCGTGACATGCTCTGCCCCTGTATCTGTGTCACTTTACTTTAACGCGATGACACAGCGCAGGATGTTTTTCTGCGATAACGAAATAACATAGCCAGGTGTTTTGCGGCAGGAAAAGAAATTTTATGCTGTGGGGAGATATGCTGGCATCAAACAGACGCCAGAACAGGATTTACACGAGAAGGTTCTCATGTCGATGAGTCAGGGAGGCGGACGCGGGATCTGCACATCAATCTGTATGCTGTACTGAGGGCCGAACTTACAGTATCGGAATGGAAGATCAGGTAAATGACAATTTACACCGTCACTGCTCCGCCAGCAGTCCAGTTTGATTAAACCGAATAATCACCGGCTGGAAACAGCGAACAATGCAAATACCCGCCTGATTTATTTTCAGTCCACACTGGAGATTGCCGGTCACTGAAAGAGTCATGAGGCTGTTTAACAGATGTGAGTAAGCGTTGGAAAGGGAATAACCCTTTAATAAAAGGCAAAAAACCAGACGTCAGTAGACATCTGGTTTCTTTAAATTGGCTCCTCTGACTGGGATCGCCTTTGCCAGTAACTGGCTGTTTAGTAAGCTAAAGTAAAAATTATGGGTTGTCAAGACCACCAGAATGACCACCTATTTTTTCTGGTTTTTCCTTTCTGTATTTAAGTCGAGTACTATGGTTTGTACACCACCTTATCTATGCTTTCCTTCAAACTCAGATAAAGCGCAAAAAAGCTGCGGTAGATAAGCCAAGGATTGCTACATAACATCAGGAGCCAGATAAATGATGGAAGGTCAACTAATTTTCTGTTCGGATTCGATCCTGCGCTTTCGCTCTGACTATGATGAAACAACAGCACTTCCGTTGCTATCAATCCAGAAAACTATTTCAGATACCGATCCCTTTTTTCTTCTCAGGTTCTTTCGTCATACCGTGATGATTGAAGAAGGAACAACACTGGCGAATATCTTTTTTGCCATTGAGCCTTGGAAGGAACTGCTAACTGCTTATTTGGATCGGGATGTTGGGGCCTATATTGACGAAGTAAGAAAACCATCCAAACCCACCACATGGAATCTGGAGTGGATTGGCATTGATCGCCGAAGCTCTGTTTACCGCGCATATCAGCATCAGGATATGGGAGACGGTGAGGATTTTACAGCTTGGTTCAATCGTGAGCGGATCCCCACCGACGAGTTTGATATAGAAAGTAGCTGCGATGCTTCCGGTTTTATCAAAGGTGATAAAGAACGCTGGAGCCTTAGCGAAAATGTCCACGAAATTAAAAACCTACCTGTAATCCTCTACAACAAGCAAACGCTGATGACCTTGCAGAAGGATGAGTTGCTAAGAGAAAGTGTCTCTGGGGTGAATAGTACCGATCGTAGCCGTTTCGTTTATGGGGATACCTCTTTTTCCTTCTATGAAGTGATGGAAGCCATTTTCATTAGCGGTTTGTTCTTCTATACCCCAAGTGCTGCTACGAGCTGCTTTGACGGATTAAAAAATAGTCTCAATGGACTGGAAAGCGAGGTATCGAAGGAGACTGAATCTAATCTCACTGACGGTGGAGAAGATAAACAGCTAAAAATAGAAGTTGCCGATGGGGCCTTTGATTCCCTGATTACCCACATGGAGTCTGAAACCGAAAACTGGCAACTTATCAAAAAACGATGCCAAAATGAGAGTTCTTTGCCACTCAGGATTGGGGTTATTACACTGGCAGAGCCGCCGGAGTTGCGCTTATGTGGAGTGATTTGCCGGGATAGCAGCGGCGTTTAAGTTGTTATCGATTTCTGTAATGATCTTGAGGCAGAGGTTGAATTTATGTCACTGTTTCAGCGAGAAAAAAGGATCTCCAGCTATTAATCTGATATAACAGCATGGATACTGAACGAGAAAAGCCGAGGTGAGCTTTATCATGGACAATGTCACACCTACACCGCAGCAGTTTACTAGCCCACTAAGCTGCATATTGTTAAAAATCAGTAAATACCAGCCGAATTTGCATCTTACCCCTAATGAGTTTAGTTATCTGGCGGCGATGGCGATGTGGGGTATGGAGGAGTCAGGTGTCGAATCAAATAGTGAGCATTACTTTGTACAATCCGGCTACGATGAGGCCACATGTCACAGCATCATCCGTTACGTTGATGAAAGAATAAATGAGGATCCTAATACCTCCGATGTTCGGGTTAATAACTTTCTGAAACGAGCGCTGGAGCAGGGATTGTTGTCACTGGCCGGAATGTCTGTCGCTGATGTGGGTGGAACATATCGTCTGACTCAGTTAGCGCATGATTTGTTAAAACCTTTCCAACAATCTGATGAATTAGAGGATAAAGAAACATTAAGCCAACGTTATCTGAGAATTGATCAGGAACTGTCCAGTTTAAATGCTGCCAGCGATGGAGAAAAAATTACTGATAGTGAATGGTTGGTGAAGGTAGACCTTTTTTTACCGAGCTTGAAGGATCTGCTGACGGGCGTTTTTAAAAATCAGGAATTCCTTATCTCTAAATTTCATTCAATGCGCTCCGAGATACAAAATGAAATTGGTGTTTCTCTGGAAATGGAAATTCAGCAACTTCTGGAAATAATACGTACGCTGGCTGGTCAGATCAACGATTTGAGAATGTTAGTAATGAACCGTGCCGATGCGGTATTAATACAACTGGAAATTTTGCAAAATACAGTCGTAAAAAAAGGTGGGGCTCAGCGATTAAAAAATACATTATCCTCTTTGTTTGGTTCATTAATGGATGTCCGAGAATTCGCTAATCATTCCTTAAGGGATTTATCCGGATTCTTTAGCAGCGTACTGGACCGTATACGCATCCGTATCGCGTTAGATCCCAATGCTAATCTGGGGTATTTAATCGATCGTACTATCGAGTTGTTTGGTCGGTCATCATGGTCGTTAGCATTACCTTCGACCGTTAAGCTAATGCAATTACGTGAATGGGACACACCGCCGCCTCCGGCGGATAATGCGTTGTTCCTCGATGATAATGATGATGAAGAATTGGTGCGGGAGATGCCTGCGTTTCAGTTAGAGAGTTTCGCAAGGGAGTTTGTTGAAAAGGCATTAAGTGATAATAAACCGGTGAGTAACGTTTCTGTTATCAGAAATATTTTAAGTAAATTCCCATTCAATGAAACGGTTCGCTTTCGCTTGGCACAGTGTACAATAAAAGAACTGATGAAACAGAGTGACAATATCCAGGATGATATTTCCCCGGAATGGGTTTTAATGGATGAGTCAGCAAATTACGAAATCGAAGAGCAATGGCTAATTTCACAAGGTGATCTCAATGACTGAGCTTGAATCCACACAGGGTGATCAATTTAATACATTTCTGGATGTGATGAAATCACCTCTATTCCCCGTTGTAGATTATAAATTACGTAGAGGGGTTAATATATTACCTGCGGATTATATGCTGTATTCATTTGTTAATCAGGCATTTAATCCGCTTTGTGAATATTACGACTGCTTGTCTTTATCTCTATGCTTTTCCAATGAATCTGTTTATTACTTACTGCCTCAGCGCCGTGGGAAAATACCATTAGAGCGATTTAATGAGTTGCAGATGGTCACTGGTTTGATTATTGTTGCAATGGAACTCGAAAAACAGCTTAGCCAAAAAGAGTGGTTCACAACGAATCAACTACTGGAGCGAATGAGTAATCAATTATCTGAAACCAGAATGCTGGAGTTATTCCGCCGTCGTCCTGGGCAACAGACCCAATACGATTTATCTAAAATCCAGGATGAAATCAGAAAGGCGCTTATAGTATTCGATCGCTATGCTTTTATTCAACTCTCTAAGGATCGGCAATCCTTCCAGACAACACCCGCTATTTATCGTTTTATTGAACCGCTGCGAGGATTACAGCAAGAGTCAGAAATTCCACAACGCCTGGCTGAACTGATTCAAGAGGGTTATCTGGTCAATATTGATGAGGCAGCGCGGGATAGTGTAGATGAAGATTTGGCAGAGAGCGATCGTTTCTCTGCCGAAGAAGAAATGGATGCAACGGGTGATTTATTTGCTTCCGGGACTCATGAAGGGGAACAATTGTGAACCATTACCCTCTGATACGTAGCCTTAGTATTGTCAACATTAATGGCATTATGGCCCGAACGTTAAATCTGGTGAATCCTCACGCACTGCGTACATCGCGACAGTATGGTGGCACCGTTTCATTGTTGGGCAATAATGGTGCGGGAAAAACGTCTTTGTTGGGCGCGTTTATGTTCAGCCAGATCCCTGATATTCGCTACATTAGTTTAGGGACTAAGGATGATTTCAAAGTTTCAACATCAATAAAAGACAGCGAAATGTTTCCACGCTTAGGGCAGCCCAGTATTGTTGCTCTGGAGATTGAGGCCCGAGGGACAGGCCACCGGCATCTGTACGTCGTTAGGGCTGAAAAAAAGACAGGAACAACACTAGAAACCCAGCTATTTTGTTTGAAACTTCCCGATAGCGTTAACCCACTGGATTGTTTACTTGATCGTAAGGGACAAGTGGCTCACCCGGTAACAACAGATCAGTTACGCGATAAAGCAGCACTATTAGGATGCGCTATTCAGTCATTTAAAGACCCAAATGCCTACATGTTGGCACTGTTTCAGCATGGCATTTTACCCCGAGCCTGTCAGTCACCCGATGATAAATACCGTCTGGCCCAGATCCTTCATTCGGCAATGGCCGGGCGTCTGGATAAATCGATAGAAAAACATCTCAGCGCTTATTTAATGGCTCATACTCGCGGGAATATACATTCCGTAGTGAATATGGTGCATGAGTCCATGATCAAAGTCAGGCTTACGCAGCAAGACCTGCAAAGTTATCAAAAGGATTATCAATTTTTTAATTCATTACTTACGTTGAGCTTATCATTTTCAGCCAATACGTGGTCAGTTATTGAGAAAACGCTGGCGATGAATGATGAAGAGCGCACTATTATTCAGAAAGAAAAATATCGGATTGAACGTGAGCTGGAAAAAATTGAGGAAAGCCTGAGTTCCCTAAGGCGTAAGGAAGACGCCATAAAATCGGAACAGTCAATAGCGCAACAACAGATGAGTGATATTGAGCCCCGGCTGTTATGTGCTCGTGATGGTAGGATTTACTTTGATCACGAGCAAAGAGCAATTGGTGAACTGAATAAACTTGAACCTCAGTTAGAGAGTGCGGAAGAAACAAGCAAACTCCAGCAAGGCATTGTTGATGAGCTGGAAAGAAAAAAAAGTGAGAATGAAGAAAGCCAGCTACGCACAGCCAAACAGCTGTCTAATGTCGTGTCGCGTTATGACGTTGCTCAGAAAATGGCATCGCAATATAACCACGCAAAACAGCTCTATGATGAGATTAACCAATGGAATATGGCTTTTACGCTGTCTGAATTAACCACATTCATTGAACAGTTAGCGAATCAGGAAAAAGAGGCAGGGAATGCCCTCAACCATGCAGAGCGCCAATTACGATCTCATCAGGAAATCCTGAATGCTTATACTTTCGCCGCAAACAGCGCGCGAAAATTGGGGGATAATATCTCTCCTCCAGACGCTCAGCGCTGGTTTAGGGAAAAATGTGCTCAACTGGAAAAATGGCGTATCGAAGACGCTCAACTTAGTGGGCGACAACAGCATCATAAAACGTTATTGAGCGATCATCAAAAACAGCGGCGTCTCCAGCAGCGGCTTCGCGATGCAGGCATGCTATCGCTGCCATTGAGCGATGAGGATTTTGCGCAGCAACTGGTGATGCAACAAGAGCACGAATTGCGCTTAAATGAACAAAAGGAACAATTAGCGCAACGTCAGACCGAAGTACAGGAACAAATTAAGCAGCTTGATATCGATATTGCACGCTATGAGCAACAGAGTCAGCAGTGGCACCAATATCAGCCATCAGTTAGCTATTTACGTACTATTTTTCCTGATGATGATTTGACACCGCAACGCTGCGAACAACTTATTCTTGACCATGCGTTACGCATTAAATCACTTCGGCAGATAGTCATTGGCTACGAAACGGAAATAAAACAATGCCAGGGGCGTCGTGACAAACTGAGTGGAAGAGAAGCTGGGAGTCTTGAGTATTTACGGACTCTTGCCGCTGACGTATCGGGAATATCGGTTGCTGAACTGTACGCAGATATCGAAGTACAGGACGCCGGGTATTTTGAGGCGGCATTAGGGCCGTTAATGTTCGCTATACTTGTCAATGGTGATGTCGATGATGCCGCCAGACAATTGCTTACACAATACGATGAGCAATGGCCGCTTCCCGATATTTTGTTGATCAGTGTCACCCAGCCTATAGACGTTTTGCGCAACGAACCGTTCGAGTCGGAATTACTTTTTAAAGATATCACCGACCAATATAACACGGAGGAGAGTATCCTCCCGCCCTGGTGTGTTATAGATGAATCGCGTTACCGCCGTATCAGTCAGATACGTTCAGAGCCCGTATTAGGTGATAAAGCCCGCGAGGCGCTTATCCTTCAGTTGGACCAACAGATTCAACTGGCGGAAGAAAAGAGCGAGACGCTGGAACGTGAGATTGAAGACGTTGAACGCCACAACGAACATCTCAAGGCCGTTAGCGCGGCCCCCCCATTTATCTGGGATGACGAACCACCGCTGGAGGATACTCGCCGACAGCGAAGTCATCGTCATACCGCTCTGACAGATATTGAAGAAAAACAGAGAAGCGTGTCCAGTCAGTGGAAAAAAAGCCGGAATCTCTTACTGGCGCTACAGGAATGTGAACCAGAGAGTAAAATCCTGTTTCGGGATTTTCCACAGGAACTGACCGAGATTGGTGATCAGATAAAGCGGGCTGAAGCTGCCGGGCGTGATATTAAACGCTATCAGCCGTTAATTAATCAGATAGAAAAAGAGTATCCGTTACTACGGGAAGAATACCCGGAGAATATAGCGCAAGTACGTCAGCAGGTTGAGCAGAACGAGAAAGTCTGGCAAACCTCTGCAATGCGAGTTCGACTGGTGAAAGAGTTAGACAGTGTGCGTGCTCACCTTAACCAGGAATATGCTAATGCTCAGAAAATACTGGAAGATGAAGCCCAAGCGCAAATCCTCTTATCAGACGATCAAAAACGACTGGAACAGGATGGCGAACGGATTAAACAGGAACTCAGAAATGCAAAAAATGAGTTAGCTGAAAAAAATAAGTTTTATTCAGATATGATATCCGCGATTACTCGCTACCGCCAGAATCGTGATGAGGCTAAAAATGATCTGGATAATTTGCCATTTCCCTACACATTCGGTCTGGAAATTAAACTTGCCTCACAGCTCGCGCATTTACAGAGCCAACTTGAAAAACTGAATAACAATTTAAGAGAGTGCTATACAAAAACGGCTGCGTTGCATCAGCAACGCTCAAAAGAAGAATTAAACCTGACAAATCAAAATAACAAACTTACTGCCCTGACAGAAAAAATTGAACAGATAACTAAGCAGCGCAACGGAATTATAAGTGCATTAAAAGCCGATGGCTCTTATGGTGAGCTGGAACCTGTAATGCGCGAAATGCTGATCAATGGCAAAGTACCATCACCGGGAGCGCTTTTGCTAGTTGATCAATCATTGCTGACTCAACTGACCCGGTTAACTATTGAATATTCTATTTCTTCAGCCGACCCCTTTATGCGGCAATTAGCGTCCTGCGGTCAGGATACATCTGACATCGCTGAAGTCTGTGCCACGCTTTACAGCCGCGCAGTGGCGCTGTTTCGCCGCCGTGCACGGCAGGATATCCAGCGCACTACACAGCCAAGAGAAATGTTGCAGGCGTTATCTAAGGCGGCGAAAGACGCACAGATCATGTTGGTTGAAACCGAGGCTGCGTTCCAGATGCGCCGGGATGAACTGGCCGACGCTCTATCGCGCCGGATTAACGATGAAAAAAGGGCGATAAGCCGGTTAAGCGCTGAACTTACCGGAATTGGCTTTGGGCAGGTTGCCAGTGTGCGTCTGGAAGCCAGGACGGTTAAGCATTTTCAGGATACCCTGAACGCCCTGAAATCAGGCGGATATGGTATGGACGATCTCTTTTCCACGGCAGGAACCGTTACCGAAGCGCTGGCTGGCCTGTATAAAAAAATCAATCAACATGAAATTGATGGTTCACATTTGCTGGATCACCGTAATTATCTGGATGTAAAAACGCTAATACAGCGTCGTGGCGCAGAGCAGTTTGAACCACTGAACGCTTCCAGCCTGTCAACCGGGGAACGAATCGGCTCCGGGCTGGCGGTGCTGATTGCCGTGCTCAGGCACTGGGGACGTAGCTCTCACGGTAACAAAGAGCCTTTCACTTTGCCGCTGGTGATGGACGAGGTTTCCCGTCTGGATGCCGCCTCTCAGGCGACAGTCCATGAACTGGCGGTAAGAACCGGGTGCCAGATGTTGGTTGCGGCCCCGGAAACGTTAGGAAAAATTACCGGAACCGGCTACCAGTTGGTGCGCATAGTCAGGACAGAGGACACGGGAGCCAACGGGCAAAGTGTTACGCACCATCAGGTGAAAATTACCGGTGTCCGCGACGCCCAGCAGTTGCCATTTGACGTTGATAGCTATCTGGCTACAGCAGAGAATGCTGAAAGTGACGAGGTGAAAGCAATTTAATGCATAAGCAACTGTTTCAGTTAGGTTTCCCGGTCAGTGAACTTGGCGATATTCTTCAGCAACTGAAAGAACGGCAAATGATGTTCGAAAATGATAAGGAAAAGTTGCTACGAAATTATCTGGCTGAACTGGGTATTATCATCCCTTTCACGCGCAATCGCTGGCGGCTGGTGGAAAGTGAACGCCTGGAAATCCTGCTGGTGCAGGTGCAGCAACAGATACAACAACAGATCATTGGCAGAAAAGAGCATCGTCCGGCTATCCCACGGCGAATGCAGAGGATCCATCATAAATCAGCGTCGGCATGGCGAGGTAACAGTAAAGCAAGTCTGAGCCAACCCTTAGTCAAAGGGCAGACCGTTACCTATGATGATATCTTACGACTTCGTAGCCAGGGGACGGCGCTGCGGCTAACGTTTACCGGCAATAATAGGGAAAACGTTTTGTTTGCCGATGATGAAAGTCGATGGCGTTCGGAGTGTTGTTTGCCAGAACGAATGCTACTTGATTTACTCTCTGTGGACATGTCATCGGCACAACTGATCATGACCGTTGAAAATTTAGGTGCTTATGTTGATATGCCGCTTGTTGATGGTTTGATACTGATTTTTGCTCCCGGTCTGAATTATCAACCCGCCTGCCGGTGGATTTCGCAATACGGGCAGGATATACCTTGGGTACATTTTCCCGATCTCGATCCGAATGGATTGACGATTGCCCGACAACTATCCCACTCATTGGCCCGAGCCTGCCGGATCTGGTTACCGGACTTTTGGCCGTCAGCACACCAGGTTAATGAGGTGATTGGGGCCGGAAAACATGCCTGGGATACCGCGCCGGATTGTCCTCAACTTACGCAATTAAGGCAGGAACAGCGCTGGATTGAACAGGAGGTGCTGGTTGTGGACTATCGTTTTAATGCAGCGATGCAGAGGTTGGTTAATCATTCTGGTGATGAAATAGTACTTATCGAATCGACGGAAAGCTCAATTGAACAAGATGTGTAGAAAAAAGAAATTAGACTTGTAAAATTCATAAGGGATAATTTAATGATTGACAGATTAGAGCTTACAAAAAATGTCCAGTTCTATGACCTTAAAATTCCTCTCGATAATGAGGAGAGACAAATCACAAATAACGAAACTCTGAGCAACTTTCCGTTCCCTTCAACGCTGCCACGGATTTCACCGTACTGGCAGAACACTGCAAACAGTTCGCCGAAATCCTGATCGAACACGACGATCCCACGCTGAAAATGGCGCTCTGCGGCAGGCTTAACGCCTGTCTGAGGCTGCTCCAGCCCTCGCTGCTCGATCCGATCCCGGATCACATGATGGACAGTCTGACCGTTGATACACTCCCTGCCAGCTCACCGCGTTTCGATCCCGAATGTACCGAACTTTGCCACTACTGCCTTGCCCTGACGCAGGTGCTGACGGGACAGGGGCTATTACCGGAAACCCGAAATTACCTTGGCTGCCTGCTGTACGACCTGATCCACTATTTCTCTGATGAAATCACTGCTCCACGCTGGTTACGTACCGCCGACGGCGTGAAGTTTATTGACGGGGTGGAGGCCAAAGCATGATGCAGTCTGACTGGCATCCTGCCGACATTATCGCGGCCGTAAGAAAAAAGGGAACCTCACTGGCGGCACTTTCTCGTCAGGCGGGTCTGGCCTCTTCCACGCTGGAAAATGCACTCTACCGCCACTGGCCCAAAGGTGAAAAACTGATTGCCGACGCGCTGGGTGTCACGCCGGAACAAAACTGGCTTTCGCGCTACCGCTGATATCCCCCCGGCGCAGCCCGGATACGGAAGCTGCGCCGCATTTTGTTTATCCGATCCGTCATAATCCTTTGAATCGCAAAAACAGTTTCCTATTATCAGCCTTCTTTGTTACCCACTAAGCTCCCGCCTGCACGAAATGCTTCATGACCTGAAAGAAGCGCCTGAGGTATCAGGATGGTTGCCCTTTTACCGGCAATGTCGCCTTTGAAAACTGCCGGATCTGTCCTCTGATGGATTAAGGCTTTCTTCACGCTTTATTACGCTAAGGAAATCACAATGAATCTGATGAATAATTGTGCATCGCCTGCCGTAGATGTTATATTAAAATATAATATCCGGAGGTGCGCTATGTATACCACTCGTCTGAAAAAGGTTGGCGGATCCGTCATGCTGGCGGTTCCTCCCGCCGTGCTAAAAACGCTGGGGCTGTCGACGGACAGCGAAGTGGGCATGATCATTGATAATGGCTGCTTGATTATTGAACCTCAAAAACGTCCCCGCTATTCGCTCGAAGAACTGCTGGCGCAGTGCGATCCGCACGCCGAAATGAGTGAAGAGGATCGGGAATGGATTGATGCGCCTGCGGTGGGCAAGGAGATCCTGTAAATGGACAGAGGGGAAATCTGGCTCGTTTCACTGGATCCGATTGCTGGTCACGAGCAAAGCGGAAAACGTCCGGTGCTTATCGTATCGAAGGCATCGTTTAACAAGCTGACCCGGCTGCCCGTTGTTGTTCCCGTCACCAGCGGTGGAAACTTCGCCCACGCAGCCGGTTTTACCGTCTCACTGGACGGCGCGGGAACAAAAACAACGGGCGTTATTCGCTGCGACCAGCCCAGAACCATTGATATGGGAGCCCGTAACGGTAAGCGGCTGGAACGTATACCCGATGCTGTCGTGAATGAAGTACTGGCCCGACTGGAAGCCATTCTGAGCTGATGCTTTTTATGTAACCTGAACGAGGGCGCTGTCACATACCGCGCCCTCATTTTTTATAACGACAAGTGATTAAAAAATTTTTTGCAGGTAAAAACAGTTTCTCCTTTCCGCGCCAGCGGTACTGGCGTAGCCTCCCCCTTGCTCTATGCTGTCGTTGACAGCGCCACGCTTCACAACCTGAAAGAAGCGCCTGTTATCAGGAAGGTTGATCCGTTTACCGGTGCAGACCTCTGCAAACACCGGGTCGCAGAGCATCGCAACGGAGGCCCGAGTTTTAACACGATACGTCCTTTTACTGCGCCAGCCTGCTGGTCTGAATCTGCACCGCGCCGGAATTCTCCCGACTAACCTGTATCTGCTGACACCCTCAGCGCCTTTTACCTTACGGGCTGTGGCCTGCATTGCCGGAAGGCTTTGCTGCCGCGTGACCGTAAAACTGCACCAGTCTGTGATTTTAAAAACACTGCATCAGTCCAGTGCGTCACTTTAACCGCGCAAAGCGGGAAAGTGACGCACGCAGCCCTTTCGACCTGCACCAGACAACTCAACTGCGCCAGCTCATGGCTGGATTCTGACACTGCCTTTTCAGGCCATTTTACCCAATAAGGAGAACATGAACCGATACCGAGGCGGATCTGGACGATCCGGGGGATAACCCGTGCAAGCGGGCGGCTGCTCAGAGAGCACAACCGAAGCCCCACCACACCTCAACGGCTGCCGCCCCGGCGCTCAGGTATCGTTCGCAGCCCCGACAAAAAACAGGGGCTATCGGCCTGTGCGCCGGGGAAAGCTGTATCAGTGTTGGTTTTTTGGAGATGAGTTTGCGGCAATCATGAAAGGGGGAAAATATGGGGATTCTGGAGCAGGAAATGAAGCGGCTTGCGCAGCAGGCAGGCGGTAGCCATAAGACCGTTCACGACCGCGTTAAGCTGGCGCAGCGGTTTTGTGAACGTCTGGTACTGGCGCAGAATGTGCAAATTCGCCGGGTGGAGCAGCTTAAGGCGCGGCATATAGAGGGTTATATCCGTGAACGACTCGCGCAGGGCATTACAAAACGTTCCCTGCAAAACGAGATGGCGGCGGTGCGCTGCATTCTGGAACAGGCCGGACGTGACAGGCTGGCGCAGAGTGAGCGGCTGAACAACCGTTCTCTTGGTCTGTCTGGCGCATCCCGTAACGGTACAAAGCTGGCTATCACGCCGGAGCACTATCGCGACGTGCTGGAGACGGCCCATGCAAAAGATCCGGGGATAGCGGCAGCGCTGGAACTCTCAAGGCTGATGGGGCTGCGTTCGCAGGAGGCGGTGCAGAGCGTACAGTCGCTGAAAACGTGGCGGCAGGCGCTGGAGCGCTGTGATACCCGGTTAACCGTGGTGTTCGGCACCAAAGGCGGACGACCCCGCGAGACGATTATTCTTGATGCTGATGCTGTCAGAAAAGCGCTGGATAATGCGCTGACCGTGGCAGAAGATCGTCACGGCAGGCTGATCGATAAGCCGGACCTGAAAAGCGCTATGAAATACTGGCACAGTCAGGCGTCACGTCTCGGGTTAACGGGCGCATATTCCCCACATTCACTGCGCTATGCGTGGGCGCAGGATGCCATTCGTCATTATCTGGCGCAGGGATTTTGTGAGAAGGAAGCGCTGGCAATGACGGCGATGGATTTGGGTCACGGCGACGGACGTGGGCGGTATGTGGCGCAGGTTTACGGGCGGGAAGTTGACTGACAAACAATAATAGTTTTTAACTTGTAAAATATGCAGACAAGAGCGATTGATAGTCGTTGTCTTAAAAAATTGGGTGATTAATCGGTTTTCGTACAAAAAATTTCCACCCAGAAATTTTTTGTACGTTTTCCTCTCAATAACGATGATTCTGAACGGTATAGCCTATTATTCGTCTCTGGTGCAGCATCACAGTACTCTTGCTGATGATTGCGCCAGCAAAAGGAAAAGGCCCGGTAAAGGGTGACGAAGGGTAACAGCGCCAGACCGGAAAGGGCCAGGGACTGAAAGGGCTTTAACTGGTGCAGTCCTGATATTAACAGGCTACGGTAGACTGGTGCAGGTAAACGGTGACATTGAACTGGTGCAGTTATGGCGTATCGGTAAATCGGTTTCTGGTACAGATTATCTGGCAGTTATCGCCTGAAATTATTCGACGTGGAATAATTTTGTACGCTTTCTGATTAGTAACTATAAAATTGAAGTCAAATCCTCTCGATGCAAAAAGCAGATCCGGATTCAATCAGGATCTGCTTTTTCATTTTTAACAAATCATACTGCTACTGGCTCAGGCTGCCTCATGCCGCCGGGCATAAATATAGGGCGCAACGTATCCCTCGCGGCTGACATCCAGATAATCCGACCACCATTGCATCATAGCCTTGCGGGCGTCGAGGTGTTCGGCGCGGTGAATATATGCCGCCCGCACGCTGTTACGCTCCTGATGGCTCATCTGACGCTCCACCGCATCCCGCGACCAGAGTTCAGATTCCACCAGTGCGCTACAGGCCATTGCCCGGACGCCATGCCCGCAGATGTCGGTTTTGGTATCGTAGCCCATCAGACGTAACGCCCGGTTGATGGTGTTTTCACTCATCGGTTTGTAAGGATTGTGATCACCGGGGAACACCAGTTCCAGATGACCGGAGATTTCATTTATCTTCTTCAGAATGGCGATAGCTTGATGAGAAAGCGGCACAATATGCGGGGTACGCATTTTTGCGCCACGACCAGAGAAACGGACTTTCTCTATGGTCTCGCGAGTGGCGGGAATGGTCCAGATTTTGTTTCTGAAATCAATCTCGCTCCAGCGGGCAAAGCGCAGTTCGCTGGAACGGATAAACAGATGCAGGGTCAGCGCTACCGCCAGCCTTGTTAACTGCCGTCCCTGCTGATAGTCACCGATACGTTCCAGCAGCTCGGGCAACCGCTCCAGCGACAGGGCGGGATAGTGATTTTTAACCGGCGGCGCGGTGACGCCTTCCAGATGCATCGCCGGATTGTTTTCAGTCAGTCCCTGCTGTACGGCGTAACGCATGATGTTGCAAAGCTGTTGCCGGGTTCGGGACGCGACTTCCAGAAAGCCTTTATCCTCGATAACTTTCAGTAACGCCGTGAAATGCTGCGTTTTCAGCATTGTGGCAGGCACATGACCAATTGCCGGGAAGATATGATTTTTCATACTGGCGAGGATGCGCTCTGCATAGTCAGCCGACCATTTCTTGTTGGTTTTGTGCCATGCCACCGCAACGGCCTCAAAGCATTTTTCCGGTGACGCGGCGGCTTTTTCAGTTATGCGTTGTTGTGCAGGATTGATATTCTGCGCCAGCAGTTTACGGATACCGTCGCGCTGCCGGCGGGCGTCGGAAAGTGAAACCTGCGGATAGGCACCTAAGGCAATGCGGGATTCTTTTCGGTTGAAGCGATATTTAAGATACCAGAGGCGTGAACCGCCCGGATTGACAAGCAGATACAGACCATGAGAATCGGTCAGTTTAAAGGGTTTATCAGAAGGCTTGATACTACGGATTTTCGCGTCGGACAGGGACATATGGTGGTCACTCCATTATCGAACTGAAATGACCCCAAATCAGACCACCAATTTCGCCGGATGCGCAGGGAGAACCAGATACGCATCGGGAAAAATTTTCACGCTAACTTATTGAAACCTAATCGAATAGGGACTTATAAGCACGCATGAAAACAGGAATATGGCTCCTCTGACTGGACTCGAACCAGTGACATACGGATTAACAGTCCGCCGTTCTACCGACTGAACTACAGAGGAATCGTGTGAACGGGGCGCATATTAACGATGACGCCCCACCTTGTCAAAGGCTGATTTCACATTTCAAACCGTTTGCCGACTTTTTCTCCATATTGGACAAAAAGTCGCATTCGCCACCCGTCAGAACCTGGTTTTACTGCTTTAGGTCGCAGCATCCTCTGTGCGTATCTTGTTTCGCGGATACTTCCACAACCAGCGCCCGCTGACCATCCGACAATAAAACAGTACACCACGCACAGCCCAGTCGAGTACCATCCCCAGCCAGACGCCAATTACCCCCATACCGAGCACAATCCCCAGAGTGTAGCCCGCGACCACGCGACAGCCCCACATGCCCAGCATCGACACCCACATGGTATAACGCACATCACGCGCGCCTTTAAAAGCGCAAGGCAGTGTCCAGGCCATCGCCCAAATTGGCATAAAAAAGGCATTTAGCCATAACAGTTCCTTCACCACGACTTTGACATCATTTTCGCTGGTATAGAACGAGGCTATCAGGCCGGCAAATGGTGCGGTTCCCCAGGCAATGATCGTCAAAACGATTGTTGATAGCCAGAAAACGTGCCATGCCTGACGTTCCGCCTGACCAATTTGCCCTTTACCCAGTCGTTTGCCGGTAATAATTGTCGACGCCGATCCGAGCGCGTTCCCCGGCAGGTTGATCAGCGCCGCCACTGAGAAGGCAATAAAGTTACCCGCAATCACGTTCGTCCCCATTCCGGCAACAAACATCTGCGTCAACAATTTACCGCCATTGAACAAGACAGATTCAATACTGGCGGGAATACCAATCCCCATGACTTCCCAGATAATGGCGAAATTAAACGGCCTGAAATAGCTCTTTAGCGAAATCCGCAACGCCGGGTTAAAACCGATCATTAACACCCAGATGGTTGCCAGTGCGCCAATATAGCGGGCAATCGTTAAGCCAAGTCCTGCCCCGACAAATCCCAATCCAGGCCAGGAAAAAATGCCATAAATAAGAATACTGCTGATAATGATATTCAGAATGTTCATTCCACCATTAATCAACAACGGAATTTTAGTGGTTCCTGCCCCACGCAACGCACCGCTACCAATAAGGGCGATTGCCGCAGCCGGGTAACTTAGAGCCGTCAGTTCCAGATAGGTTAATGCCAGATCTTTTACTTGTGTGGTGGCATCTCCGGCAACAAAATCAATGATCTCTTCACCAAAAGCGTGAATTATTGCCGTCAGAACAACAGAAAACAGCGTCATTATTGCCAGCGACTGTCGGGCTGCCGCCCTTGCCCGACGGCGGTCTCGTTTACCGAGGCTAAAGGCCACCACCACCGTGGTTCCAAGATCGATGGCAGCAAAAAAGGACATGATCACCATGTTGAAGCTATCGGCCAGACCTGCTCCCGCCATTGCCTCCTTCCCCAACCAACTGACCAAAAATGTACTCAATACGCCCATCAGCAACACACAGGCGTTTTCCAGCAAAATAGGGACCGCAAGAGGGCTGATTTCACGCCAGTAGAGGACGCTGTAGCTCTTACGTTTTTTGAACCAGGACGTACGTTCGACGGACTGGCGTAATGTGGAAGTGACGTTCAAGGGAGACCTTAGTGAGAAAAGTTGAAACTACATTTCAAATGATGATAGAGAAAAGGTAATCCTGCAAAGCGTTTTTCCCGATAAATTGTTGGTAATAACGACAAATTGTTGATGGATACGCCAGTCAAACACCGGACGGTGAATTGATGTTTGACAAAAGTTTTTTCGCCGCTAAGATACGACTCCACAACGATTCCTCTGTAGTTCAGTCGGTAGAACGGCGGACTGTTAATCCGTATGTCACTGGTTCGAGTCCAGTCAGAGGAGCCAATTTCCTGTTTTCATGCATCTTTGCGAATCCTTATCTGATGTTGATTCAAGAGGTTAGCGTGAAAAGTCTTTCCGATGCATTTTCAGTTTACCCTCCGCATCGGGAGAATTTGGTGGTCAGATTTGGGGTCAAGTTGGTTCGATGACGGAGTGACCCCCAAATGTCCCTGTCCGACGCGAGAATCCGCAACTTAAAACCATCCGCAAAACCTTTTAAAGTCTCCGATTCCCACGGTCTGTATCTGCTAGTCAAGCCTGGTGGTTCCCGTCTCTGGGATCTCAAGTACCGTATAAACGGCAAAAGACCCGTATTGCGCTGGGTGCCTGGCCTGCCGTCTCCCTTTCTGACGCCCGCCAGCAGCGTGAAGGTATCTGTAAAATGCTGGCGCTGAATATTAATCCCCCCGCAACAGCGCTGCGGGATCCCCATAAATCAGCGCTAATAAACCTGCACCATATTTCGGTAGGTTCTGGTGAGGTGATTAAAAACGGTGCTCAACACCGTTCATTTTAAAAAGTGTCGAAGGACATTGTCGCTAATATCAGATATGAGCTAAAAAGCGGGGTCTTCAATTCATTCCTCGAACCAGGGTTCCATAGGGTCGGGATAATGCTGCCACTTTTGAGGCCCTTCCGCCATTTCAGCATCCGTTAACAGGGCGGAAGCCAGTTTGTTGCGCAGTTCTGATTCATTCATATCCATCCCAATAAAAACGAGTTCCTGACGGGCATCACCAATGCCATCTATCCAGTTAGACATGATAAACTTCAATGACTCAGCGTCCTCTGGCCAACGTTCTTTCGGCACACTTGCCCACCACATTCCCCCCAGTCCCTGCCGAGCGATACCGCCAGCCTGCGACCATGAACCAGCGAATTCCGGACGACTGGCCAGCCAGAAGTAACCTTTTGACCTGATAACTCCATCCAGCTTATTTTCCATCACCTGGCAGAAACGGGCTGGATGAAAAGGTCGGCGGGCGCGAAAGACAAAGCTGGTAATCCCATATTCTTCTGTCTCCGGCGTATGTTCGCCCCGGAGTTCTTTAAGCCAGCCAGGCGCCTGAGCGGCTTGCTCGAAATCAAATAGCCCGGTATTAAGTATATTGCCCAGCGGAACCTGTCCAAACTGTGAAACAACGATTCTTGACCGTGGATTAAGCGAACGTAAAACCGCCATCAGTTTTTCTTTTTGCGCTTCACTGATAAGATCAACTTTATTAAGGACCAGCACATCACAGAATTCAATCTGATCGATCAGCAGGTCAACAACGCGCCTTCCATCACCTTCACCTAACGATTCCCCGCGTGACTGAATGCTGTCTTTCGAACCGTAGTCTTTCAGAAAATTGTACGCATCCACCACGGTAACCATGGTATCAAGGCGAGCCACCGTCGAAAGACTCTCACCGTCATCCCCCGCAAAGGTAAACGTTTCAGCAACAGGAAGGGGCTCAGAAATACCTGTAGACTCAATGACTAGCTGATCAAAACGCCCTTCTTTTGCCAGACGATTAACTTCGAGAAGAAGATCTTCACGCAATGTGCAACAAATGCAACCGTTGCTCATTTCCACTAATTTTTCATCCGTACGGGAGAGTTCCGCACCACCTTCCCTCACCAGGGCTGCATCAATATTTACCTCAGACATATCATTCACAATGACGGCAACGCGACGGCCCTCCCGGTTGTTCAGAATATGGTTAAGCAGGGTCGTTTTCCCTGCTCCCAAAAATCCCGAAAGTACAGTAACCGGCAGGCGTTTATCTCCATGAAAACTTGCACTGACTTCAGACATTACCTTACATCTCCTCAAATATTCGTTGTGTCCGGATTAACCTGAATCGTTGCGCACGATGAGTTCTTCTTCTTTAATGGCGTTATCAAAACAACTCTGCTGACTGGTGCGCCACTCTCTGCAGTCAATAAGGTTTCATCAAGGGTCTGTTGATCCATCCAGGCAAGCATTCACACTTCTCTAATGTCTGTCATATTGCTGTGAAATTGCAGCGATCAATCCATGAGAATCCCCGTAGATTGATGCCAGAATATCTTCAAGTTTAAACACTGCACCTGCTTATGCTTTTCCAGTACGAAAACATGACCCTTCATTTTTATTGTTATGTTATAACATAACAACACTGATTTGCCAGTTCTTCTTTCTTACGCGGTACGCTCAAAACATCAGTAAATTTTCCTCGTTTCAGGACGAGAGAAGATACGGGTCTAACTGCCAGGCAATAAGAAAATGAGGGCCAGGCGGCTATGGACGTATGTTCGTGACGCCGGGCCAGCACTGCCAGCGGCAATGTGGTTCCCCGACTCTCCCACCAGACAGAAGAGGTATCCCCGGCAGCCCCATCTACCGGTTTCACCGCTGGGCTACAGATGGATGCATATGCCGGGGTTAATGAGCTATGCCGCAGTGGCCAGATAACAGAGGCGGCCTGCCGGGCACATGCCCGCCGTGAGATACATGATGCGCACATTCGCGGCCAGTTCCCCCTGACAGAAGAAGTACGGGAATGGAGCGGCGGACTGTACACCATTGAGGCGAATGTAAGAGAAATGCTTATGGAGCAGCGCCTTGCTTAACGTCAGCAGAAAACGAAACCGTAAGAGAGAAAAGACATCTGGATATATAGGGTCAAATCCAGCCTCTCACATAACGGAAAATCGCTGAAAGGCAAGGATGCGGTCAGCATAATGGATGCTCTCAGGTGCTGGATAACCGCGTGCCGGCACGGATTCAGACGGATAACAGCAGCGAGTGTATTCCAATAAGTCTGAGTGGCTGAAACGGGAAAAGCGCACACTGAATGACCAACACAAGGCGCCAGCAACATATCCGGCGCCTTTATTCTTGTCAAAAACAGTGAAATGACGGTGTTTTAATCGCCGCCGCTCAGGAAAGAAGTTCCGCCTCGCCGGACAATCCCTGCAGCGGGATGTGGACAAACACCTCGCCTGGTGTCGTATCGCACCTCATGGCAAGCGTTACAGAGCGGGTTCACCTTCATATGCCCGCCGATACAATTCAATGACTTCCTCTTTGGAGGCTTTACGGGGATTAGTCAACTGGCAAACATCCTTTTTAGCGTTATCGGCCATGATGGCGAAATCTTCCGGCCGCACACCAAGGCTCTTCAAATCACGCGGAATACCCACTTGTTTGCTTAATCGTTGGATAGCCACAATAGCTTTAACCGCGGCCTCATCCGTGGAAATGCCGTTGACATGTTCCCCCATTGCTTCGGCAATATCCCTGAACCGATTGAGATTACTCATTAAATTGAACGACTGTACATAGGGAAGCAATATGGCATTACAAACGCCATGAGGAAGATTATAGAAACCACCGAGCTGGTGCGCCATCGCGTGAACATACCCCAGAGAGGCATTATTAAACGCAATGCCGGCCAGATATTGCGCGTAGGCCATGTTGTCCCTTGCTTTCATATACTCGCCGTTGGCCACCGCTTTAGGGAGATATTGCGTGATCATCCTGATGGCTTTTAATGCCGCCGCATCGGTAAGCGGATTAGCCATAGTCGACACATAAGCTTCAATAGCATGCGTCAGCGCATCCATACCGGTTGCGGCGGTCAGCGAAGGCGGCATTCCTACCATCAGTTCCGGGTCGTTAATGGAAATCTGCGGTGTCACGCGCCAGTCAACAATGGCCATTTTCACTTTGCGCTCAGTGTCGGTGATAATACAAAAACGCGTAATTTCAGAAGCCGTCCCGGCGGTGGTATTGATCGCCATTAGCGGGATCATATCATTGCTGGATTTATCAACACCTTCATAGTCTTTGATATTGCCGCCGTTAGCGGCCACCAGACCGATACCTTTGGCACAGTCGTGAGAAGATCCGCCACCAAGTGAAACAATGGCATTACAGCCGTTCTCCCGATAAGAAATGATACCGGCCTCAACGTTTCTGTCCGTGGGGTTGGGTTCTGCCCCACCAAAAATATGGGTCTCTATACCAGCGTCATGGTAGATCCCCGCAACCCTTTCCGCCATACCGTTTTGCGCGAGGAATTTATCGGTCACAATCAATATCTTTTTAACATTTAGCGTCGCTGCCAATTGGCCAGCTTCTTTTACGCTGCCCTCACCGAAAACGTTTCTCGTGGGTAAAAAATAATATGTAGGCATTTTCCCCTCACCTGATTTAAGTAACGACCTGCTGCACCAGATCATCCTCTTGCCAGCGGTAAGCAATAGCCACTCATAGCACCAGTTATGCCTCTGCTGACTTGCGCGCTTGCAGACACCCGCAATTTGGATGATGTGGAATGGATAATTCTGTACGCTTTCCGATACTTTTTATGTAATCGCAAGACGTCTCTTATGCTACGAGAGGCGATAAGCGGCAGGTGTTAAATATTATGAGTATGGAACAGCCACAGGATTGCTGAATTCGTGTTAAATATTATCGAACATATAGAAAAATATTTGCGTTTTACATCACATTTTTTTTGCTATACATCCTATTTTTTTACAAATCAGATCAACAGTGGCAAAAAGAACCAAAAAAACAGCTTGTTACAGGCAGTGACACGTTAACCATGCACCAGCTATTGTTGACGTTTACTGGATCGCAAGCAACGTGTAATAATACCGTTCAATGAATATTTCATTTCAAAATTATTAATCATCATGATAATTCCCGGTTAATTTCTTTTCCGAATGTTGGTCATAGTTACGAATAACTGACGCAATATACAGGTAGAATTTATTCCAGACCTGTAGCTGCAGCAGAATAACGCGGCGGGATGTCTGACACGCCCTTTTCCAGCAGAGAAGAGCTCCATACCGCCGTATTGAGCGATGGAAAACGCTATTTCAGGGGTGAAAACGGTGCGGGAAGCAATGCCGTTGCCTCTACAGAAACGAAATCTGAAAAGTCAAAACCGGCCATGTCGGCCTGAAAGAGTTCACTTGCCATATAGCGCTCGGTAACGTCACCCGCTGACGCCCCTTCCTCATAGCTCACCAGGGCAATAACCCGTCGCGGATCGTCGGGCGCAGAGAAGACGCCATGAGTGGTAACGCCAAAGTGGTGAAGACTTTCTATATGTTTGAGCCAGATCGTCTGATAAGCCATCGCTGCGGCAGCAGACTTCAAGGTATAAGTACGTATTTCGAATGTGCTCATGCATCGGCTCCTCTATTGGCAGGAACAAGTGCCATCACAAGGCAACTCGGATATTGCCCACCTGTATGGATAATATGCCGCCCTGTATTACGGGTCGGAATGTTAAAACCCCCAGGCATACCGGGCAGCGCGTAACCACCAAGCGGCAGTCCGGCGATCTCCAGCCGTAACGTTTCTCCACAATGGATCTTCAGTGCCGTCGGCCAAATCGCGATATCCACAGGCACAATGTCACCGGGAACAAGGCGTTCCTCACGATCATGGCGGTGATGGGGTTGTAATGGCCCGGAAATCGTCTCATCGAGTGCGCGATGGGAAACACGCAGACGCCCCTCTGGCCCGGCATAGCTCAGCATGGCTGGCAAACGCCCATCCCGTTCCAGATGTCGAATGCCGGTCTGCGCTTCTTCGCCAGGGACGCAGATATGATAGCGCTTATGTCCATCAGCGCTGGTTTTGTAAAGCTGAACGAAGAGATCCATATCATCAGCCCCGTCCGACTCAACCCAGAGACGGAGTCGGGAAGATCCCAGTAACTCCATCTCCTCATCGACCGAAAATTCAAAAACCAGCGACTGCTGAATATCGCTGCTGAGGTAGTCGGCACTTGCCGATTCTGCCGCAGGTGTAGTGGTAAATGTTCTTTGCGCAGCATCGAGGAAGAAAGTTTGCGCGACTGCCCTTTCCGGTGGCCAGGCGGTTTCGATCCGCCCGATTTCATCTGTACCGCCCGGATCGAGAACCGACATCCGCACTTTCGGCGTTTCTTCCCAGCCGTTCTCTTCGCCTTTAAGGAAATGATCGAAAAAATGTGCCAGATCCTCAACATTGCGTGGGTCGTAGAGATCGGGCCATTCCATACTGTTATGAATACGTAACCATTTTTCCTGAGAGGCGATGCCGTTGAAGGCCTCCAGCGTACCGCGCGCATGCAGGGGATTAGTGTAGCTCGCGACAACATAGGCGGGTATATCGATAGCGCTAAGCTGCACGCGTTTGTCTGCCCAGTAATCATTCATCAGCGGATAGCGTTCGATCATCGCCGAGGGGTCTTCCATACGATTGAGTCCGTAAAGCCGGGGGTAGATTTCATCACGCTGAAACAGCGGATCAGGAATGCCGCCTTGCGCGAGATTATCCCTGTACATGTCAATCAATCCTTCCCACGGGGCAATCGCAGTCAGATGTGGTGGCCGGACAGCGGCCGTAAACCATTGCATAATCGCCAGTTGCGAATTACCCGACATACCAACTTTGCCCGTGCACCAGTCCTGTACGGCAATCCATTCAACCATATCGTGAGAGTCGGCCGCACCGGCTGCGCCCCACCACAACATATCACCGCCCGATTGCATGGAGCCTGGCGCATCAGCAATAACGACCGCATAGCCACGGTTTACCCAGAAAGCGGGATCGGGCGCTTCAAAACACTGCAATCCTGACACCGCGTTCGCAGGTACGCCAAATTTGGCTGGGGGCAGATTAACCGTCCACCAGCCTCCTGTCTTACCATACGGAGACCACACCAGAATAGCGGGAACCGGTCTGCTATCAACAGGTCGATAGATGTCGACATAAATATCAGCGCCGCTTGTCAGTTTGACCACCGCATCCCGATCCTGACGAATGGCGCATGGCAACGGCATAGCATCCGGTTGATGAACATACCCTTGCGGCAGGATTCGCGAATCCCGATGCAACGGTTCAGCATGAGAATCGGGCGTTTCCGGCGGATTTGCCGGGCGGTAGATAACATCAAGACCAAAACGATGATCGGGCAATATTGTGCTCATAGAACCATCCTGAAGTGTCTGGTTTTCATCAAGGGCCATTTAATATTATACTGATAATAGACTTTAAGAAAAAAATGTAAAGTTTAAGGGGATCGATGACAACCATAACCACCTCTATTTCGGGATCGACTCAAAGTCTCATCCTCGGCCTGCTGGGACTTTATTTGCTCGAACAACCGGCGCCGATTTTTCTTCCGACCCGCTTTTTTCTTGACGCACTGTCTCCAGCCAAGCTACCGGAAATCACCGTGCGCATGACGCTGACCCGCATGGTCGAACGCGGGCTGTTAAACCGTGTTAAACATGGCCGCACTGCCCATTATTCCCTAACCGACATGTGCAGAATGCAGTTGACCCAGGGACGGGATCGGATCTTCTCGACCACTCCCTTCGGTTGTGGCGAAGACATCTGGACCTTTTTGTTCTTCATGGACGCATCCTACAAGGAGACGTCCCGCTATCAGTTTCACACACGACTTGACTGGGCCGGGTTTAGTAAGATTGATCCTCGTTTATGGCTGGCGCCGGGACGGATTGACGCCGTTCGTTTGCTGACCGATATACTTCCTGTGGAAATACTGGACGATATTCAGTTCTTTCATGGCAAAGCGCCGGATGCCGGCCGCTTTTTCGCGCTGGTCCGGCAGACATGGGACATTGAAAGTATCCGGGCAGCACATCTGGATTTCCAGACACGCTGGGATAAGGCACCGCAGCAAAGCGATACGGCACTATTTCGGCTGATTGAACTGGTCAATGACTGGACGCTACTGCTGCGAAACGATCCAGGTCTGCCTGCGTACCCTACAGGGCCGGACCGGGACTCAGACCGTTCCAGAATAATATTCTGGCAATGTTATTCCCTGCTTCGCCCAGTGGCGGACCGGCAGTTTGCAGCACTTGCCTCCGAATGCAGGGTTGAGTCGGTGATAAGCACGCCTGGCCAGCATGACGGTTAATCAATAAAGGAACTATCGTTACAGAAAAAATAACGGTTGATATTCACCATGACGCGATCATTGTCATTCTGTCAGCTTTAATGCAGCGTTAAAACTCATTAATCAACTGGGAGCCTGTCAATTTGATTTACCAGGCATTCATCAAAAGCAGAGCATACCTTTTCATATAAGTCTGGTGAGAACATTAAATTCTGCCATATATTATTATGGCCAGCATCAGGAATAGTCAGAAGTTTTTTCTGTGAGGTGCGGGAGGCTGAAGAAACTAGTCTTTTCGGTATTTCAGATGGAATTATTGTGTCATTTTCGGCGGCAATAACAAGTAAATTCCCCGTGAATTCAGCGGCTATATCCCAGGCATCCGTCTCTTCCCAATTTCGGAACTGGCGTATGATTGCAGAAAAATCAGGACCAAAATTAACCTTATAAGCAGGCATTGAATAGACACCGGGCACCATGAGGATTAGAGATTGTAGTCGAACCTCTTTACTCAGTTGAAGTGCATTATACGCCCCCATACTTACGCCCATACAGCCTGTCAGCGCCAGCCCCTGATAAGCAATCACCGCCTTTGCTTGCATCGTACGACTAAAAAGAGAGGACTCATGCATGTCACCACCAGTCTCACCATGACCTAAAAAATCAAACACAGTCGTTCCAACGCCTAACTCATCCATAAGAACGCGGTACTTGTAGAAAACCTTTCGATCTTTACCGCCGCCATGAAGCATCAAGATATGTCCATTGCGGCCAAATGTACTTTCAGCATAGATAGTTTCACCATTAAAAGGCACCTGAAAAGACTGGATTAAAATCATAAGAGTAGCATCTTTGAATTAATAGTTTCTTTGTTCTGACAGACCAGGTAGCCCCATGCAATGCCAGGAACCCAAGGCATACAAGCTAGCGGAACTGCGAAGCCGTGACCCTCGCCTTTTAAGGGCGTTAACTCCCGTTACCGTTGCGCGACAAGTTTTCGACGGCGCTTATCCGTTCCACCACTACAGCCTCATGATTCCAGCCTTCAGGAATCGGTGTCGGACGCTCAAACAGGCAGTTGTCCAGCCGCAGCCCGGTCACGCCGCTGGCAAACAGCGCCGGCATACCGCCAGGGTAGCGTTCGACGCCGTAAGGCTCACCCGTTAGCGGATTGAGTAAAAAGGCGTTATCCAGACCGCTACCCGTCGGTTGTGCCGGGTTACAGGGAGGCCGGATATCGTAACTGCCCTGTTGCGCGTTTTCACTAAATCGCTGCTGCAGTTGGATCTCGCTGAAATGAATATCGTCGATTTCCCCTGCCGTTTCTGCATGCAGGTTAATCGCCCCCTGGGCATGTCCGCGCAACGCGCTGAAACGCACCTGGCTTATCGCGCCCGGCGCCACAACGGGGTCGCGACGTCGGCTGGAGATAAAAACAGGGTCGGCGCGTCCCCAGTGACAGGCGTTAACGTAGCGGCAGACAAAAGAGATATTGTGAAAATGCAGGCGCCGGAACCACCCGCCATCGCGGCTGATAATGCCAATCGCCCGGTTGCTGTCGATAATCGTGCAATCGCGCAGGGTGATATCTTCAATATCGTCAACGGTCTCAGTACCAATTTTAAACGCCGAGCTGTAAGAGCGCAGCGTGCAGTTCGTTATGGTGACATGGCGGGTCGGGCCGCGCAGGTTGCCAGGTTTGTTGGTGGTTTTCAGGCAAATGCCATCATCAGCGGCGCTAAACAGCGAATCGCTAATGTGCACAAACTGACAGCTGTCAATATCCAGCGCATCGGTGTTAGCCATGGTCATATCATTGTCAATCGTCAACTGGCTGACTACCACATGCTGGCAGCTGACCAGATGCACAGTCCACATCGGGGCGTTAAACAGGCGTATCCCGCGCAGACAAACATGCTGGCAGGACTCCAGCACGATCATCCTCGGGCGCTCCCTGGCCGGCATCCGGTACCCCTGCTCGTCGCGCACCGGAGAGAACCAGAAATCAGCGTTACCGTTGATCGAACCGGCGCCGCTAAGCGTGATATTGCACTGATCGTAAGCATAAATCAGCCCCCGTTGCGACTGCTCCGCTACCGTCAGCGTTTCCCCGGCCTGATAATCGGCATAATCCGGGCTGGCGATCAGTTCAGCCCCGCGCTGCAGGTACAGATGAAAATGCGAGGGCAGAACCAGCGCCCCCGTCACATAGCGGCCTGCGGGAAGGGTCAGCATCCCGCCTCCTGCTGCGGCAATATGATCTATCGCCTGCTGAATCCATGCCGTGACCGGCGCGTCATCGGGAACATCAGGCCGCTCGCTGAGCGTAATATGCATATTATTTCACCGCCCCTTCAGTAACGCCGCTGATAAATTTACGCTGAAAAATCAGGAAAATGACCACCAGCGGTAAAATAACGATCATCGCGCCCGCCATCAGCACAGGAATGTTAATGGTGTTTTTATTTTGAAAGAACATCATACCAATCGGCAGCGTCCGCAGCTCTTCCTGATTGACCAGAATCAGTGGAATAAGAAATTCGTTCCACGTCCAGATAAACAGCAGCAGCGCCAGCGTTGACAGGGTCGGCCAGATAGCCGGCAGCAAAATTTTCCACAAAATACGCTTACGCGGGGTGTTATCCATAATCGCCGCTTCAATCAGCTCCTTCGGCACCTGCTGCAGCGCCGTCGCCACCATCAGGGTGGTAAACGGGATCGACAGCGCGACCTGCGGTAAAATTAACGCAAGGTAGGTATTGGTCAGCCCCATCCAGCGCAATTCATGATACAGCGGGATAATGAACGACTCGGAGGGCAGGATCATTCCCAGCGCCATGAGTAAGGCAAAGAGCGTTTTCCCGGGGATGCGTAGAAATGCAAAGCCAAAGCCCGAAAGCACGCCGAGCAGGATACTCATTATCACAACCGGGAACACCACCAGCACCGAGTTAACAAAATAAATGCGGAAGTGACCATCTTCCCAGGCGGATACATAATTTTTAAAACTAAACGACTGAGGAAGGCTAAAGACCCCCTGAAACAGCTCCATCTGGGTTTTAAAAGAGGTCAGCAGCGCCATCAGGAAAGGGGCGATAGTCAGTAACGCCAGCAGCCAGAGAAAGGCACGCGAGAAAATGGGCGATCGCTGAGGCATTATTTTTTCTCCCGCATAACGATATGCAATATGCCGTTAATACCGAGCACAATGATCAGGCTGACGATAGCCACCGCCGACGCATAGCCAAAATGGCGTAAATCGAACCCTTGTTGATACATATACATATTTGTCACCAGTGTGGAGGTTCCTGGACCACCCTGGGTCATGACATAAACTAGATCGAACGCTTTCAGGCTGGCGATAATCGTAATAATCAGCGCGATACGAATCTCAGGCAACAGCGCAGGCAAGGTAATGCGGCGGAATTTCTGCCAGTGCGATGAGCCGTCCAGCTCCGCCGCTTCATGAATCGAGGGATCCATACGTTGAATGCCTGCCATGAATAAGATCAGACAAAAGCCAAAGAAGTACCAGACCGCCACCATCCCGGTGGCCGGCAGAGCCCAGTCGAAATCCCCCAGCCAGGCGAGAGCCAGATGGGGTAAACCGACAGCACGCAAAAACTGGTTAATTGGCCCCATCGCGGGGTTATACAACCAGCGCCACACCACCCCAAGCACTGCCATCGGCATGATATAGGGAAGGAAAAAGAGTACGCGGAGTACGGTAAGCTCTTTATTGTTGCGTAACTGGCTCAGAAAACTGCACAGTGCCAGGCCCAGGCTCACGGGCAACAACGTGTAGAACAACATGAAGATGACGTTGTTGCCAACCGCCGTCCAGAATTGACCGTCTTTGAAAATCTGCACGAAATTACTCAACCCGATAAACAGCGGTCGGGTACTGCCATCCCAGTCGGTAAAAGCAATCGCCAGCGAGGCGAGCAGCGGGAAAAGCAGAAAAATGGTATAAACCAGTAATGCCGGCAGAATATAGACCGTATTACTCAAACGTGAGCGATTGAGCATGGCGCAGTTTTCACCTCACCGTAATTAGTGTTTTAATGAAGCCAGATATTTTTGGTAGTCCTGATCGGCATTTTCAGTCAGCTGTTTTGGCGTGATTTTGTCAGCCATCAGCAACTGTACGTTCTGGTTCAGGGTGGTTAACATCGTCGGAGTCGCCCAGTCCAGATAATGCCCTAGCGCATCGTTTTTGTTGACGGTCACCCACGTCTGGTAGACATCGGCAAGCAGCGGATTGTCCTTCGGCAGCGTAGCGCTGGCTGAGGAGGTTGCTGGCAGAAAACCGGCTTTCAGCCACTCATTGGCGACGCTATCGGAAACAATATAATCAATGTATTGTGCAGCAGCCGCTTTTTGCTCCGCGGTTTTTGCCGTACTGGTGATGGAGAATGGCAGGTCGGTCCCGCCGACCATCAGCGGTTTATTGACCCCCGGCACCGTCGGCAGCGCGGCAAAATGGATATCTTTATTGGCCTTAAATTGCCCCATATACCAGGTCCCGCTGATAAAGAAGGCGGCCTGGCCACTCTGGAACAGCGTCGCCGCATCGTCATGACCAATCCCCTGGAACCCCTGGAAGAAATACCCCTTATGGTTCCACTCCTGCATCATTCCCGCCGCCTTAGCCAGCGCCGGATCTTTAAAGCTACCACCGACATCATAGATAAGCTTATCCAGAGCCTGACGTTTACTGCTATCGATCTGCACCTCCCATAAGGTGCTGAGCATCTGCTGCCCGGCGTTACCATCGAGTAATCCCAGCATCAGCCCAGGCGTGCCGGCCTGCTTCAGTTTTTCCAGCGCCTGATTAAATTCAGCCATGGTCTTCGGCACCGGGATCCCAGCTTTATCCAGCAAGGCTTTGTTGTAATACAGCCCCACCATCTCCCCCAGACTCGCGACGCCGTAAAGATGGCCGCTGCCAAAGTCCTGTTTCTCCGACCAGCGGTTACGTTTGAGAATGGAATCAGGAAAACGCGTGGTCCACTGGTACTTGGTCGCATACTCATCAAGCGGAGCCAGCAGGTGCTCTTTCACCAGCGCGCCCATATCGCCACCGCCCTGATTGACTTGCGCCACCTGCGGCCCGTCGCCGGAGGAGAGCGCCAGTTTTAGCGGGATGCGGGTATCTTCAAACGCATGTACGGAACGATCGATCTGAATACCGGGATGGGCAGCGGTGAACGTTTTAATCGCATTATCAATGACCGCGCTCTGTTCAGGATAGTTATAAATATCCCACGCAGAGAGCGTCACCGTCGCGGCGATAGCCGGGGACGAGAGCGCAGCGAAAACCAGCGTCGCGAGCGCGGTAATACCTGTCATACGGGAACGGCAAACCTTATATGAATCACACATAGGACTGGACTCTCATGGACACAAACAGGACAAACCTCCCTGCGAATCTGCCTTGAGTACTTCCCGCACTCGGCAACTGGCGATGCACAATTCAACATCACGAATACACTTACTTTATATAAAAAACAAAGTCAAACTCCATTTGCCACGGTTAGATCGCGGTCATAATCTGGTGAAGCCGTACCTTATCCGCTGATAATCAGAATAATAAACTGGTTAAAATTACGTCTTACCATTCCTGATAATCATAGTTGATTGAATAGTGGTTTTTCATGCTACACAAAATAATATTCATTAATCTCAAATAGATGGCATATGAAAATCGTATACTCACTCTCGGATAATGTTCCTGCAAACGGCAGCGGCAGTGGGAAAAGCAATAAATTCAGACAGATTTTACCCCGATCACAATTCGCGTCATAAGTGCGACTTCTCGCTGGTGAAACGGAAAAAATGTTCTACGGTCATTTAACGTCAAATGCCTAATTATTATTTCTTGAAAAAAAAGTGCGCTTTAATTAAGTTGGCGTAAATCTGTTCAACAATGAGCGAGCATCCATGAAGCCAGATCTGCGTGGCGTTATTCGCCCGGTGCGACCCGAAGATCGCGAAGCCCTGAGCCTTATTTGCCTGGAAACGGCCAATGCGGGTAAAAATGCCACCGGTTTATACAGCGACCCAGACTATCCCGGCCTGCTATATGTTGTGCCCTACGCCTTATACGAGCCTGATTTTGCGTTTGTCCTCGAACTGGACGGCGCGGTGGTGGGATATGTCGTGGCAGCACCGGATACGGAGGCGTTCGAAAACAAGCTGGCCAGCGAATGGTGGCCGGTGCTGCAAAAAAAATATGCTCAGCGGGAACCTCTGGCGGATCTGGATATGAAAGTCCTCGGACAGATTCGTCATCCTGCCCGCGCAAGCGAGGAACTTTCGCAATCCTGGCCCGCGCATCTGCATATAAACCTGCTGCCCGTCGCCCAGTCTGGCGGATGGGGACGGCGGCTGATTGCGCATCAGCTCGCCGCGCTGCGCGCGCGAGGAGTTAGCGGCGTTCACCTCGGCGTGAGTTTGCAAAATGAGACGGTGTGCGCGTTTTACGAAAAAATGGGCTTCCGGCATATTTTCCGCCGCAATGCCATCTATATGGGGCAGTTGCTGTAGTTGAGGGGGAAGCGAAATGACCAATCTGGTTCTGAGTAATGTAAAAAAACGCTGGGATCAGTTGACCGTGATCCACGGTCTTGATCTGACCATCAATAGCGGTGAATTTGTGGTCTTCGTTGGGCCTTCAGGGTGCGGTAAATCAACCCTTTTACGCATGATTGCCGGTCTGGAAGAGATTAGTGAGGGGCAATTGCTCATCGCCGGTGCCGACATGACCAGACAGCCGGCATCTGAACGCGGTATCGCGATGGTCTTCCAGTCATACGCTCTGTATCCCAATATGAGCGTGCGCGATAACCTGGCCTACCCGCTGATGATGGCCAGGCGGCCCAGGGAGGAAATCAACCAAAAAGTGGATGACATCGCACAAAAATTACACCTGAAGGAATATCTCTCCCGTCTGCCGCGCGCGCTTTCCGGTGGCCAGCGTCAACGTGTGGCTATCGGGCGCGCTATCATCCGTCAGCCTAATATATTTCTGTTCGACGAACCGCTTTCCAACCTTGATGCCGAGCTGCGTCTTAAGATGCGCATTGAGATTGCCCGTTTACATGAAACACTCGGCAGCACAATGATTTATGTCACCCACGATCAGTTGGAAGCGATGACGCTGGCGGATAAAATTGTGGTGTTACGTCAGGGGCGTATTGAACAGACCGGCTCGCCGCTGGCGATTTATCACGATCCGGATAACATGTTTGTCGCCGGCTTTATCGGCTCGCCTAAAATGAACTTTCTACCGGCGACGGTGAGAGCGGCCCGCGAAGGCGAAGTGCAACTGGAAATTCCGGCACTGAATATGGCGGCATTAGTCTGCCCACTTGGCTCTCAGCCAGCGGAAGGAAGTACGCTATGGGTAGGTATTCGCCCTGAACACGTTCTGCCAGGCCATCTACTGGAGCCACAGAACCGTTTTCACGCACAGGTCTCTTTTATCGAGAAACTGGGCCACACTAACTATATTTATCTGGATATTGGCCGCGAGGAGATGTTGGTCGTCGAACAGCGCCATGGCGAAAATATCGAAACCAGCCAGACGGTGGAGCTAGGGATCCCGCCAGCGCAGGTCCGTATTTTTGATCAGCAGGGCATCCGTATTCGCTAACGCAAAATGCGCCCGTAACGGGCGCATCAGATTGCTGACAAAGTGCGTTTTTCCGGAATTGCCCGGCGGCGCTTCGCTTGCGCGGGCCTACGAAAAATCCATAACATGATGATATTATTGGTTTTACATGCCAGGTAAGGCGATAGCAGCCACCCGGCAGAAATGCGAGCACAATATCTAAATCTAAATCAGGTTTGTCATCAGCCTCATGCGCCCGTAACGGGCGCATCTATTTTATATCAATTAATCAGCCCCGTTTTCGGCTGTTCTGTTCGTTATCATTTTCCTCTTCCATTGACAGCAAATCAATCAGACGATCGACGGCCAGCCCCGCTGCGCCCTGCGCCCACATACGGCTGGAATCGGTTAAAAACTGCAGCGGCGTCAGTTGGGGGGAGAGTTTAAGTCGGTAGGTCTGAAAAACCTGTGTAACTTCATCCAGCAGTATACGCGACGCCATATGCGGCTCCATCGCCAGATAAACGACATCGGGATCAAAGGCGGCGGCCAGATTAGCGAGGGAAACGCCAAGATGCTGCGCGGCATTTTTCAGCACCGCGAGCGTTTCTGGCGATGGACGCTCATCCAGTGCCAGCAGCGTCTTCGCAGCGGTCTGGCCTTTCAGCGCGCGTAAGATAGCTTTCGACGAGGCCACGCTTTCCAGGGTCTCTCCGGAACCGTCGCTCAGCAATACGTTGCCAATCTCTCCGGCAGTACCGTGGCGCCCTCTATACAGCTGCCGATCGAGGATAATACCTGCACCGATGCCTTTACCATAGGTGGCCACGACCGCCGATTTCGCCTGCCCCAGTTGACCGAAAACCTGTGTCGCCAGCGCCAGCGCGTTAGCGTCATTTTCGATAAACACGGGAATTTGAAAACGCGCGGATAACTGCTGTACGACAGGTACATTATCCCAGTTCAGCACGGTAGAACGAATGCAGTAGCCGCTTTGCGGATCCACCAGGCCGGACAGCGCGAGGCCAATCGCCCCGACATGACGGTCGCCCGGCGTTTTCAGGAATTTGGCCAGCGACTGCACCAGCTGCTGTGGCGTCAATTCTCCGGCCGGCATTTGCTGCTCGCCCACCAGGTTGCCCGCCAGATCGGTCATTACGATCAGGTTGCGTTCCGCATTCAGTTGCACGCCAATCACATTGGCATAATCGGGATTCAGCCCGAGCAGCGTTTTCGGCCGCCCCATCGATTCGCGACGCAACCCAAGTTCCTGAATAATCCCTTTCGTTAACAGCCTGTTAGTTGCCTGGGATACCGTAGACATACTTAATCCGCTGCGAACTTTCAGGTCTGACTGGCTCACTGGCGATAATTCAACAATCAGCCGGAGGATGCGGGTGGTTATGGAAGGCGCATTTATCATGACAGTTTTAACCAAAAAAAGACCGACGCAGCCCCATGCTCCACCGGACAGAATGACTAATAATTACGGGCCAGGGCCCATTGCAACGCTCCCGCCAGCGCATTTTGCGCCGGCGGGACAATCTGCCGCTGCACCTCTGGCGCAAGCCAGGGTAATAACGGTTCCGCCAGGCCACCCATCAATGCCACAGGATAATCCCCCTGATGAGTCAGATGGTTAATCAACAGTGTCGTCTCATCGGCACGCGCTTTGACCAGTGCGACACCATTGGAGTCGTTTTCAGCAGCGTGGGCGAAGATTAGCGGCGAGAACTGCCCCCACTGCGCCGGCGACGCACTCGCCGACCAGCTCAGCAATGATTGCGGAGAATGGTCAAACTGCGCCATCAGTGCGTGGGTAAGCGGCGTCATGGGTTGTAGCCCTTCATGCGCCTGCAGCGCCAGACGCAACGCCTGGTGGCCCAGCAGCGAGCCGGAACCGTGGTCAGACAGCAGCAGCCCCCATCCCCCGACGCAGTGAAACCCTGAGCCATCCCAGACCGCCCCCTGGCTCCCGGTACCGATGATCAACACCGCGCCAGGCTGGCCGGAATGGGCCCCCAGACAGGCGGTTTCCACGTCGGAGAAAACGTGCCAGCCGCCAAAATCGTGGGGCCATAACTGCGCCCGCTGCCGCGCAGAAAGCACATTCGCGCCGGCGAGCCCGAGGATCGCCGTGATGGCGGAATAGTGCTCTTTCCCCAGCCCCGCCAGCCGCAGAGTCTCGGCGATCAGTTGCGTCGCCTGCGTCATCGCGCCGGTAAAATCACTCCAGATGTTCGCGGAACCGCCGGTCAGACTTGCCAGGGTCTGGCCCTCTTTATTGATTAATTGCGTACGGCATTGCGTGCCGCCGCCGTCAACGCTGATGAAGTACTCAGAACGCAAGGCTGTCCTCCCGGTCGTGGGTCATCATACCCGTCGTCATACTTCAAATTGCAGGTGCGTTAGCTGTATGAGCCGGCATGCGGCCTTACCCCGGGGCTGGCGCAAGCGCTGTTCAATCACGCCCCGGGGGCAGTTGCCCTGCAACTCGAATGATTGGGGTGTTACCGTCAAATCCCGCTCTAATTCTGAGCGAAAAGATAGGGTAAAAAAACTTAAATCGCAATAACAAATAAATATGGAAAAGATTTAAAACTTAAAACCAATAAAATCAATAAATTAAAAGTTATTAATTTTTTTACCAACTTTTAATATTGACTTTAGTTTTTTTGGCGTAATAAGTTGATGGTGTTAAATTGAACAATGCGCCGTGGGATATCGTTAACCCACTCGCTTTTTCATCGGGCATATTTCTTAAGCAGGCAGGGTTGAACATGAAAGTAGGCATTGTTGGGTTAGGGTTCCGTATGTCCCACGTCGTGAAAGAGTTTAAGAAATCCGATCCGGATTTCACTATTGTGGGGTATGTCGATCCTGCGCCGGCAGGTTTGCCGAACCTAAGCACATTTGGTATTAAGCCGGGCAAAGCCTTTTCTTCACTGGAACAGATGCTGGCAAGCGGCGGCTTTGATTTGCTGATGATCGGTTCGCCGAATTTTATGCACCTACAACATATTGAGGCCGGCCTGCAGGCGGGTTACACCATCTTCACCGAAAAACCGGTGGTGATTGATGAAGCCCAGAGCATGGCGCTGGCACGGTTGATCGCGCGCTACGGCGAAGATAAAGTGATTGTCGGCCTGGTGTTGCGCTATTCACCGCTCTATCAGGATCTGGTCGCCGCAAAATCCAGCGGCCAGTTGGGAGAAATCACGTCTATTGAAGCGACTGAACATATCCCCCCTTATCATGGCGCGTTTTTCATGCGCGACTGGCGGCGCCTGGAGCGTTACGCCGGGCCTTATATTCTGGAAAAATGTTGCCATGATATCGATCTCTATCAGGGGCTGGTCGGCGAGCGTCCACGCCGTGTCGCCAGCTTCGGCGGCAAGAAGTCATTCACCCCGGCCCACACGCCTGACGGTGAGATCACGGCGCAATCGCCGGTTTATCATGAGAAGCCCAGCGGCTGGTCCAGTACCGACCACGTCTTTGACAGCGATGCGGATATTGTCGATTATCAGACGGCCATCGTGGAATATGCCAACGGCGGAACGATGGCGTTTCATGCCAATCTCAACGTACCTGACGAATTTCGCCGCTTTTGCGTGATCGGCACCGATGGCCAGGCAGAAGGGGATTTTGTGCGTAACTACTTCCGGGTTCACGACGCGCGTACGCGTGCCCGGCTTGAAGATAAAACCTATGCCGGAAATGCCTACGATGGCCACTATGGCGCGGATGCTTTGATGGCGGAAGAGATCGTCAAACATCTGAAGCAGGGCACTCCGCTGAAGGTTTCCGTCATTGATGCGCTGGAGGCCGGTCTGACCGCGATTAAAATCGATGAAGCCCGGAAAACCCATAGCGTTATCGATATGAGCAACTGCTGGGCAGAGTTCGATAAAGCACTCGGACGATAGTTATTTGTTCGATCTGAGGGAGCCAGTAACATTTCTGATGTGGTGATTATCTATCGCCACATATAAAGAACCGCTGCAAATAGCCACCAGTGATAAGTTGGATTGCCACATTTTGCTGAAGGAGCGGCAAATGAACCCTTTTCGTGTTCTCTTGCTAATCCTCTCTATATGTAGAGGTTTTACTTTACAACAAATGTAGACCATATCAACTTATGGGTTAAACGACAAAAGCAACAAGGGGTTACCTTTCGATAACCCCTTGTTTTATTTGGCGGAAGCGTAGAGATTCGAACTCTAGAACCCTTTCGGGTCGCCGGTTTTCAAGACCGGTGCCTTCAACCGCTCGGCCACGCTTCCGGTATGGGGCGCACTATAAACACCTCTGTTCAGCCTGTAAAGTACGATTTTGTTCAACCGCCTTAAAAATAAACAAAAATGCGCTATTCGTCTGAAATTCATGCGGTTCGCGCAAAATTTCGACGCAAACCGTCCTCTCCGCATTAGTGTTTTTTGATGTACATATCTTTGGTGTAGTAATACCCCAGCCTGTCAGGCGTGAATCCCCCGACCCACGGCTTCACCAGGTGCGTACGCACATAGTGATAAACTGGAATGGCTGGCACATCTTTGCCCAATATATCCTCCGCCTGCTGATAAAACTTGCCGCGCGTCGCCGTATCAGGCGCTTTCGCCGCATTACGCAACGCGTCATCATAGGCAGGGTTGCTGTACTGACTGGTGTTCTCGCTATCACCGGTACGGAAGTTATTCAGGAAGGTAGAAGCATCATCATAATCGGCAATCCACGCGTAGCGCACGGCATCAAAATTATGCGTATGCATCGTGTCCAGCATGGTCTTCCACTCCTGATTTTGCAGCTTTGCCTCAACGCCAAGGTTCTTTTTCCACATCGAACTGGCGGCTATGGCAATCCGCTGGTGCGATTCCGAAGTGTTATAAAGCAGATTAAACACCAACGGATGAGTATCGCTATATCCCGCCGCGTTCAGCAGTTTTTTCGCCTCGGCGATACGTTTATCGCGCGGCCAACTGGCATAATCCGGATTGTGCAGTTTCACGCCGCCGATATCAGGCTGACTGATAAGCCAGGCCGGGCGCTGCCCCTGCCCCAGCACCTTATCGGCGATAATGTTTTTATCGAGGGCCATATTCAGCGCCTGCCGTACGCGCGGGTCGTTAAACGGCGGCCTGGTGGTATTAAATTCGTAATAATAGGTCGCCAGTTGCGGTGAAACATTCAGTTGATCGCCCATGGTTTTTTTTAACTGAGCGAACTGATTAATCGGCACGGTATAAACTATGTCGATCTCCCCGGCTTTATAGCGGTTGACGTCAGCGGATTCAGAGCTTATCGGCAGATATGTCACCTTGTTGATCACGGTATGTGCATTGTCCCAGTAACGCGGATTACGCTCAGCGACAATGCGTTCATTCACCACCCACTGAGACAGCTTATAAGGCCCGCTGGTCACCATATGCTCCGGTTTGGTCCACTTATCGCCGTAACGGGATATCAACACTTTATCGAGCGGAACCAAAGACGGGTGCGCCAGCATCGAGAGAAACGCCGCATTTGGCTGGTTTAACGTCACTTCAAGGGTCGCGTCGTCAATTGCTTTTACCCCCAGTGTCTCAGGCGCTTTTTTACCCTGTGCGATATCTGCCGCGTTAACAATATGCATATTGCCGGGATAGCTTGCATAAGGAGACGCCGTAAGCGGCGATACCAGACGCTGCCAGCTCCAGACAATATCCTGCGCCGTAATCGCCGTGCCATCTGACCAGGTTATCCCAGGGCGCAGATGGAACGTCCAGACGGTGTTATCTTTATTCTCCCACTTCTCCGCCAGCCGGGGCTGAATCTCCCCAGTCGGTGAAACGCTGACCAGTCCTTCGAAGAGATCGCTGACAATATTGAATTCAACATCGCTTTCCACTTTCTGCGGATCCAGCGACGATGGCTCGCTACCGTTATTTCTGACTAACTCCTGCTTCTCTGCCAGTACCGTTCCCGGTGGCACCTGAGCGGTTAGTGCCGGCGTGGCCATTGAGAACAGGCCGACTGCCAGCAATACGCGTGTGATGTGATTATATTTTTGTGATTTCATGTCCTTGCCTTGATTATGTTTCGTTTGTACCCTATCCAGACTTAATCATACAATGGATATAACGCAATATTTTTCAGTAAGTTATCAGATTTAGATCTGGATTTAAGAAGATGAATGTATAAGCATGCTACTTACGCCATATAATCTGAAATAATATGCTGAATACAATCGCCAGGTTTTGAGTAAAGATGGGTAAAAGCACTATGGCGGCAGCCATGTTTTTTTTATGCTTCATTATTAATTACATCTGTCATAAGAGAGTGACTCATGGATCGTATAATTACATCGTCGCGTGACCGTTCATCGCTGCTCAGCACGCACAAAGTTCTGCGTAACACCTATTTCCTGCTTAGCCTGACGCTGGCATTTTCCGCTATTACTGCCACAGCCAGCACGGTGCTGATGCTGCCCTCTCCGGGTCTGATTCTGACGCTGGTCGGTATGTACGGCCTGATGTTCCTGACCTATAAAACGGCGGATAAACCAACGGGTATCATTTCTGCGTTCGCCTTTACCGGTTTTCTGGGCTATATCCTGGGGCCGATGCTGAATGCCTACCTGTCTGCAGGCATGGGCGATGTGATCGGCCTGGCGCTGGGTGGCACCGCGCTGGTGTTCTTCTGCTGCTCAGCCTACGTGCTGACCACCCGTAAAGATATGTCCTTCCTCGGCGGTATGCTGATGGCGGGCGTAGTGGTGGTGCTGATCGGGATGGTGGCGAACATTTTCCTGCAGCTCCCGGCTCTGCACCTGGCAATCAGCGCGGTATTTATCCTGATTTCTTCAGGCGCGATCCTGTTTGAAACCAGCAACATCATCCACGGCGGTGAAACTAACTACATCCGCGCGACCGTTAGCCTGTACGTCTCGCTGTACAACATCTTCGTCAGCTTGCTGAGCATTCTTGGCTTCGCCAGCAGAGATTAACGTACTTCCCGACTGTTCCGAGGCCCTGCTTATGCAGGGCCTTATTTTTTGCTACACTGCCGCGAGTAGTTTCAGCGGTATATGAAAATTATGTTTATCTTTGAAGGCAATGAAATCAAGACCGATAGCGAAGGTTATCTGAAGGATACGACCCAGTGGAGTGAAGCGATGGCGGCAGTTATCGCTGAACAGGAGGGCATCACTCTGTCCGTTGAGCACTGGGAAGTGGTGCGCTTTGTGCGTAACTTTTATCTGGAATTCAATACGTCGCCGGCCATTCGCATGCTGGTGAAGGCCATGGCGAACACGTTCGGCGAAGAGAAAGGCAACAGCCGTTATCTCTACCGCCTGTTCCCGAAAGGCCCGGCTAAGCAGGCGACAAAAATCGCCGGCCTGCCTAAACCGGTCAAGTGCATCTAATACAGAATGGCGAATTTTTGCCACTCTCTGGTGGGCTGATGGGGTTCAGTGAGAACCTTGTCAACCCGCGCGCTACGGGGCCCGCCTGCTTTCAACCAGGCAATCAGCTGTGCCACTTTCTCCGCCTCGCCACAGGCAAGAACCTCCACACCACCGTCGTCAAGATTGCGCGCGTACCCCGTTAGCCCGAGCTGTAGCGCCTCACGCTGAGTTGAGTAACGAAACCCGACGCCCTGAACAGAGCCGTATACCCACGCCATAGTACAGACAGTCGTCATTCTCACTCTCCTTTCCGGCTAATGACATAATGCTGAGGATAGCAAATACTTTCAGCGTACATGTTTTGGCAATAATCCATAATGCTGACGAAAACGTGCACTAAAGCGCGATCCGGAGAGATAGCCGCTGTTTTGCGCAATTTCGCCGATCGGCCTTGACGTCGACTGCAGTTGTCCCAAAGCATAGGCCATACGCACCTCTTCCACTATCTGGCGGAAACTGCGGGATTCCTGCCGTAAACGGCGGCGAAGGGTTGATTCGCCAACAAACAGCATCTTAGCCACTTTCGCAACACTCCACGACTCGCCGGGTGACAGCATAATAATTTGCCTTACCTGACCGGTTAAATCTTCATGCCGTTCTTTGAGAAGCGGCCATGCGTAACCCGCCTGGTACAGCGCCAATAGCAATCCCATCGCCTGATGATGCTGTAACTCTGCGGAAACCTCTTCACGCACGGCCTGCAAAACACTCTGCCACATAAACGCCAGTTCAGAAGCCAGCGGTGCGCAGAGCGAGGTCAGACGCCCGCCCTGCGGCTCGTTCATATAGCGAGCCTTAAAATCAGCTAACAATTCCGGGGTTAATAACAACAGCTCGGAGCAAAATAGTCCATTCTCCGGCTGGTTAATAACGTCAAGTTCAACCCCTGACGGCAAAATTATTAGCTGCTGCGGCGTAGCCAGCATCTGACTGACTCCCTGCACAATCACCTTACTGCCGCGCGTTACCCGACATAGCGCAGGAGAAAAAAGCGTAACACGGTGCAGCTTATATAAACGCCGGGAGGTAATTTCCGTCGCCGTTAAAGCCTTATGGTGAAAATGAATGTTCCGCATCAGACCGCCTTGTTAATTTATCGTCCAGCAATGGCGGTTAACTGCGCGCTGGCGATTGCATGGCTATGCAACATAAAACCGACTAACGCCCCGCCGGACCCGGTATCAATGGGCAATGTCGCCGTATCAAGCGCCCACACGGTAAAGCGGTAACGATGAGGTTTATCTCCAGCAGGCGGACAAGGGCCGCCAAAACCCGCATAGCCAAAGTCATTACGCCCTTGTACCGCCCCGGCAGGCAGTTTAGCGTTATCTTTGTCCCCGGCGCCAGCGGCTAAACGGGTTACCTGCCTGGCAATATTCACCACCGTCCAGTGCCACCAGCCGCTGCCGGTCGGCGCGTCCGGATCATAAACGGTTACCGCAAAGCTGCGAGTATCAGCGGGCGCGTTTTTCCATGCAATTTGCGGTGAAATATTACCACCGCTACAGCCGAATCCGCTAAACCAGTGCGTCAGGGCCAGAGGCTTGCCATCGCGCATATCCGTGCTGCTGATGCTAAATGGCGCAGCAGTCGCCGTACTGCTTATGATCGCCATCATCGCGACAGCTAATTTCAATCCTGTTTTCATCATATTTCCTCCGTTGGGTGAGAAAATACGGTAAGATCCCGGCGTGATTTTTATTATGCCAAAGCGCCTGCATTTTGTGCCGAAACGCTCACCTGTCAATGCCGATGGAATAGTGCTTGCCTCAGCCACTTGTGCTAACCTACGCGCCATTTTTTCGGTGCCGACATCCGTTACTTAAAGGTAGCTCCATGACAGATTCCATATTCCCCCGCTTAGTGTTAACTAAAGGACGCGAGAAATCCCTGCTGCGTCGCCATCCGTGGATTTTCTCCGGCGCCGTCGCGCGGATGGAAGGCAAAGCCCATGCCGGAGAAACTATCGATATCGTTGATTCTCAAGGGAAATGGCTGGCCCGCGGCGCGTACTCCCCTTCCTCGCAGATCCGCGCCCGCGTCTGGAGTTTTGACCGCAGCGAAGACATTGATAACGCCTTTTTTGAGCGACGCCTGCAGCAGGCGCAAATCTGGCGCCAGTGGCTGGCGACCCGTGACGGCCTTGACAGCTATCGTCTGATCGCCGGTGAATCCGATGGCCTGCCAGGCGTCACCATCGACCGTTTTGGTGACTTTTTTGTTTTGCAGTTACTGAGCGCCGGTGCGGAATACCAGCGTGCGCCGATTATCAGCGCACTACAAAAGCTGTTCCCGAACGGCTCAATCTACGATCGCAGCGATGTCGCCGTGCGTAAAAAAGAGGGGCTGGCGCTGACGCAGGGACCGATAGTCGGCGAACTGCCGCCAGCTTTGCTGCCGATTACCGAACACGGAATGCAGCTGCTGGTGGATATTCAGGGCGGGCACAAAACCGGCTACTACCTCGACCAGCGGGACAGCCGCCTGGCAACTCGCCGCTACGTTGCGGATAAACGCGTGCTGAACTGCTTCTCCTATACCGGCGGTTTTGCCATCTCCGCACTGATGGGCGGCTGCCGCCAGGTTGTGAGTGTCGATACGTCTCAGGAAGCCCTGGACGTCGCAAAACAGAATGTTATGCTGAATAAACTCGATCTGGCAAAAGCAGAGTTCGTCCGCGACGATGTATTCAAGCTACTGCGTAAATATCGCGATTCCGGCGAGAAATTCGACGTTATTGTGATGGACCCACCAAAATTCGTTGAAAACAAAAGCCAACTGATGGGGGCCTGTCGCGGCTATAAAGATATCAATATGCTGGCGATCCAGCTTTTGAACCCTGGCGGCGTGTTGCTGACGTTTTCCTGCTCCGGCCTGATGACCAGTGATTTATTTCAGAAAATCATTGCCGATGCCGCAATTGATGCCGGACGTGATGTACAATTTATAGAACAGTTCCGCCAGGCCGCCGATCATCCGGTGATTGCAACCTACCCGGAAGGGCTGTATCTGAAAGGATTTGCCTGTCGCATCATGTAACTTGAAAAGTGGAGAATCGGCCCGCATATATACCCCAACTGATTCAAGCCGCAGGACAAAACGTTGTTGGCCCTGAAGGGGAGCGCTCAGGGATGAGCCAGGTAATCCTGACCAATACACGTACAGCTTGAAGTATGACAGGTATAGCAGGGAATAATATCTCCCGGGAGGCGCTTATGATAGCCAGCAAATTCGGTATCGGCCAACAAGTTCGCCACACGCTTCTGGGCTACCTGGGCGTGGTAGTTGATGTTGATCCAGAGTACTCGCTCACGGAGCCGGAAGAAGATGAAATCGCCGCTAATGATAAACTGCGCATGGCACCCTGGTATCATGTGGTGATGGAAGATGATCTCGGTCGGCCGGTTCACACATACCTCGCGGAAGCACAGCTAAGCAGCGAATCCCGCGATGAACATCCGGAACAACCCTCAATGGATGAACTGGCAAGAACGATTCGCCAGCAGCTTCTGGCGCCAGCGCTGCGTAATTAATTTTAACAACGCGCGAATAGCCATATCTGGCTGATAAAAAAATCTCCCAACCCTGCATCCATGATGAAATAATGCCGGATGAAACAACCGACCTTCGACATATTAGCTTGCCCGACGGAGTTTTATTGGTCGACTCCGCGACAGTCTCCAGACATATCGGTTCTGGGTAAAAGCGTTGCCCCCAGGCCCGGGCTGATTTTCTCTGAACAAGCAGACGACGCCATAAAGTTATAGCGCCGCAGTTTAAGATGCGATCAACGGTTCCTGAACCGCCCTATATGACGGGATTTAGTCTATTTAGCCAGCCCCAAACGCGGGATCTCAATTGCCGGACAACGATCCATTACCACGTTAAGTCCCGCATCCCGGGCCAGGACAGCAGCCTGTTCATTGATCACCCCCAGTTGTAACCATAGCGTTTTCGCGCCGATAGCCACCGCCTCCTGCGCGACGCCCCATGCGGCTTCTGAATGACGAAAAACATCCACCATGTCGACTTTTTCCTCCACCTCTGCCAGCGTGGCGTAACCCTTTTGCCCCAGCAACGAGGTTCCCGCCACCTTCGGGGAGACGGGAATAACGTGATATCCTTGTTCCAGAAGATACTTCATCACCCGATAGCTTGGGCGATCGGGTTTGTCACTCGCTCCGACCAGGGCGATAGTTTTCGTTGAGGTCAGAATGCCTGCAATATCGTTCTCTTTCATCTTCATCCTCCAGCTATTTAGCCCAAGTGTATGCTAATCCGGATAAACCAGCATGGGTCCTGCCCGGCAGATGCGTCAAATTTTTTCATCCCGACACTTGCAGCAGCAGTCACTTCCAGTAATCTGTCTACAGGCTAAAATGTGGAAAGAAATAATGGAACTCACAACACGAACCTTGCCAGCGCGCAAACATATTGCGCTGGTTGCTCACGATCACTGCAAAGAGATGCTGATGAAATGGGTTGAGCGCCACCAGCAACTACTGGCTCAACATACTCTATCAGCAACGGGAACGACTGGTAATCTGGTTTCACGTGCTACCGGGCTGGAAGTTCGCGCCATGCTGAGCGGCCCAATGGGCGGCGACCAGCAGGTAGGCGCGCTGATATCAGAAGGAAAGATCGATGTATTGATTTTCTTCTGGGATCCGTTAAATGCGGTCCCTCACGACCCGGATGTTAAAGCTCTATTGCGTCTGGCAACGGTATGGAATATTCCGGTTGCCACGAATGCTTCTACAGCCGACTTTATTATCCAGTCTCCGGGCTTCAACGATTCTGTTGATATTTTGATCCCTGATTATCAGCGCTACCTCGCCGAGCGTCTGAAATAACCCACGCTGGCGGCAAAGCCGCCAGTCATTATGGTTTTCTCGCCACAGGCACATCGAGCGCCGCTAACATGTCAACAAACGGTGACGGTTGTTCTTTGTTAAACAATAGCCACACGCGTAAGCGAGCACGAGTGAGAGCAACATATAACAAACGTCGCTCTTCAGCATCGGGAAAATCCTCTGGTTGCGGTAATAATGCCTGCTCCATAATTGACTCCCGTGCCGGTGCCGGAAACCCATCATCCCCATCCTGAAGCCCCAAAATGATGACGTAATCTGCCTGCTGCCCTTTACTGGCATGGATCGTCATAAAATCGAGCTGCAGGTGCGGCCAGCGCGTGGCGGCTTTATCCAACGCCGCCGGTTTCAAATGATGGTAACGAGCCAGCAGTAAAATCCTCTGTTCCTGTTTTACATAACCACTCATCTTATCAAGCAGGTCATCAAGCTTGTTTTCCGCCAGCAGCGTTACCGCTTTTTTATCCCCGGCAACCAGACTGTTTAGCGGTTTCGTCAACTGATGGGGATTTTGCTGGATAAATCCGTTCGCTACCTCGCCTATCCGACGGTTAAATCGGTAGGTGGTATCCAGCGCACAGCAATCCCCTTCGCCAAAATAGTGATTAAAAGCAGTAGTCAGGGAGAGCTGAGCCCCACTAAAACGATAGATAGCCTGCCAGTCATCGCCAACGGCAAATAACGTGGTCTGACTATTTTGTCGGCGTAACGCAGCAAGTAAGGCGGCCCGCAGGGGAGAGATGTCCTGGAACTCGTCAACCAGAATATGCTTCCACGGACTGACAAACCGCCCTTTATCAAGAATATTAATCGCCTGATGAATCAGGCCGGAAAAATCGACGGCATTTTCATCCTTTAACGCCGTTTTCCACGTTTTAAGCAATGGCGCCATCAGCTTCACGCGCTTGCTAAAAAGGTCGCGCACCTCCTCCGGGGCGCCCGCGATCATCTCCGCCTGCGAGCCGCCATGCATACGCATCAGGCTAACCCAACGATCAAGACGACTGGCGATCCTGCGCTGTAGCTTTTGATCCTGCCAGAAAGCGCCTTCCGGGATTTGCCAGTTCATTTCTTCTTCCAGCCACAGACGCCACCCTTTAGCCTGCGCTTTCTTCTCCTGGCATTGCTGCTGCCAGCTCTGTACTAACAGTTTCTGTCGCGCGCCGCTGTCGCTCTCCAGCTTGCTAATTGTCGGAACCTTTTTACTCCCTTGCTGAATAATCTGCAGAGCCAGAGCATGAAACGTCCGCGCGGAAATTTCGTCTGTCCCCAGGCGTTCGCGGATACGTTCATCCATCTCCTGCGCCGCCTGGCGACCAAATGCCAGTAGCATGATCTGCTCAGGAGCCGCTTCTCCCCGCATCAATAGCCAGCCCGCGCGCGCAACTAAAACCGAGGTTTTACCACTTCCGGCACCGGCAAGGACTAACACTGAAGGTTCGCCATTCACTACTGCACGCGCCTGAGCAGGATTCAGCGGCGATGACTCCACACCGGCAAAAAAACCTCGATATTGTTCCAGCATTGATTCGGTAAATGACTGGTTATGAATGAGTCTGGCCTTTTCCGTATCGCTCAACCAACTCTGGCATTGCCGCCACAGCTCCCGACAGTTATCAAAAGTATCAAGGCGGCGTGTCGGCACCGGTAATCCACTGATAGCATGGCGTATTTTACTCTGAATACCTGAAACCTGCTCACGCGTCAGCCATTTACCATCAGCGCTGGAACGCGCCACCTCCGCCAGTTGCTGGCGAAGTACATCAGCGGCAATTTCGCTCATTTCCTTGCTCCACTGCTGCCAGAGCGTATTCATGTGGTGATAAAATCGTTGGGTTTCGTTCCATTCGGTGCCATGCAAACGCACAACTTTATCGTCGGGAAGGACAAATTCCAGCTCGCCCCATACCAGCCCGCGTTTACAATTGACAGACAATAACTGATTGAAAGGTATAAGATACTCATGGTTATCACCGGAAATCTTTACCCCGGCATTAAGCAGTTGCACCCGGTCATAAGGATGCTGCGCCATGCGTTTGCCCAATGTTGTCGCTTTAAGTTCCATATAATGTCGAATTTCAATCAGATTGGATGTTTTTAAGTTTAACCGCCAGCGACCGGGTGCTCCAGCGCAAAAAACGCTACAATGGTCGGGTCTTATTATCCACGGAATGAAACAGAGGGTTTATGCGTACCGTTCTGAATATTTTAAACTTTATCCTTGGCGGTTTCGCCACCACCCTCGGCTGGCTACTGGCAACGCTGGTCAGCATCGTGCTCATCTTTACGCTGCCGCTCACTCGCTCATGCTGGGAAATAACCAAACTTTCCCTGATTCCTTACGGGAATGAAGCCATTCATGTTGATGAACTTGATCCCCAGGGGAAAAATAACCTGCTAAACGCGGGAGGGACGCTGCTGAATATTGTATGGTTTATTTTCTTTGGCTGGTGGCTATGCCTGATGCATATTTTCTGTGGCATCACGCAGTGCCTGACGATCATCGGTATCCCTGTCGGGATCGCGAATTTTAAAATCGCAGCGATTGCTCTGTGGCCTGTGGGTCGCCGCGTGGTCTCTGTTGAAACCGCCCGTGCCGCACGTGAAGCCAATGCCCGTCGTCGATTTCAGTAATTGAATGGAACTCCGAAATGCTTAGCCCCCTGCTACGCCGCTACACCTGGAACAGCGCCTGGTTATATAACATCAGGATCTTTATTGCACTCTGCGGTACGACCGCATTCCCATGGTGGCTTGGCGAAGTAAAACTGACCATCCCTTTAACCCTCGGCGTGGTGGCTGCTGCGCTGACCGACCTTGATGACCGACTGACAGGACGCCTGCGGAATCTGGCTATTACCCTCGTGTGCTTCTTTATTGCTTCAGCGTCCGTGGAGCTTCTCTTTCCCTGGCCCTGGCTATTTGCACCAGGGTTAACGGCTTCAACGATCGGCTTTATTTTGCTTGGCGGACTGGGGCAGCGCTACGCAACAATCGCCTTTGGCGCTTTGTTAATCGCCATCTATACCATGTTGGGAGTGACCCTCTACAGTCAGTGGTACCTTCAGCCGTTGTTTTTGCTGGCGGGCGCAGTCTGGTATAATTTACTCACACTCGCCGGACATCTTATCTTCCCCATCCGTCCCTTGCAGGACAACCTCGCCCGTAGTTATGAGCAACTGGCCCACTATCTGGAACTCAAGTCACGCCTGTTCGATCCCGATATTGAAGATGAAAGCCAGGCTCCGCTATATGATCTGGCGATAGCCAACGGGCAGTTAGTCACCACGCTAAATATGACGAAAACCTCGCTACTGACGCGCCTGCGCGGCGATCGCGGTCAACGAGGAACTCGCCGTACCTTACAGTACTACTTCGTGGCGCAGGATATTCATGAGCGTGCCAGCTCATCGCATATTCAATACCAGACCCTGCGCGATCACTTCCGCTATAGCGATGTCATGTTCCGTTTCCAGCGGATGTTATCCATGCAAGCGCAGGCGTGCCAGAAGCTATCACGCGCTATTCTCTTACGTGAACCTTATCAGCATGATGCTCACTTTGAACGCGCATTTATGCATCTTGATGCCGCTCTCGATCGCGTCCGGGCTAGCGGAGCACCAGAAGAACAAGTCAAGGCTCTGGGCTTTTTGCTCAATAATCTGCGGGCTATTGATGCACAACTGGCAACCATTGAGTCCTCCCAAACGATCGTTCAGCCCGGCGCCAGTACAGAAAATCTGCTGGCAGACGATCAACCTAATGGGTTTAGTGATATCTGGCTGCGGTTACGCAGTAATATGTCCCCGGAGTCTGCCCTGTTTCGTCATGCGGTTCGGATGTCATTCGTGCTGTGCACGGGTTACGCTTTTATCCAGCTTACCGGCCTGAACCATGGCTACTGGATATTATTGACCAGTTTGTTTGTTTGCCAGCCAAACTATAACGCCACTCGCCACCGGCTGGCGCTCAGGATAATCGGTACCCTGATTGGCGTGGCGATAGGCCTGCCAGTACTTCTGCTTGTCCCGTCCATTGAAGGCCAGTTGCTGTTGATTGTTTTGACCGGCGTGCTGTTCTTTGCTTTCCGTAATGTACAATACGCCCACGCGACAATGTTCATCACGCTGCTGGTCCTGCTGTGCTTTAACCTACTGGGGGAAGGCTTTGAAGTTGCCCTACCGCGTATAGTGGACACGCTTATCGGCTGCGCCATCGCCTGGGCGGCCGTCAGCTTCATTTGGCCCGACTGGAAATTCCGCAATTTGCCACGCGTGCTTGAGCAGGCAATTAACGCCAACTGCCGGTATCTGGATGCTATTCTTGAGCAATATCACCAGGGACGGGATAATCGCCTTGCCTATCGTATCGCGCGACGAGCTGCGCACAACCGGGATGGTGAGCTGGCATCGGTAATATCAAATTTATCCACCGAACCGAGAGCGGACGCCGCAATGCGAGAAATCGCCTTTCGTTTATTGTGCCTGAATCATACATTTACCAGTTATATTTCGGCTCTCGGCGCCCATCGAGAAAAACTGACAACGCCAGATATGCTGGCGCTACTGGATGATGCCGTTTGTTATGTTGATGATGCTTTGCATCACACTCCCGCCGATGAGTACCGAGTCCAGCAAGCTTTGGCAAACCTGCAGACTCGGATCCAACATATCGAACCTCGCGCCGACAGCAAAGAACCTTTAGTACTTCAGCAGATCGGTTTACTTCTGGCATTACTGCCTGAAATCTGTCGGCTACGGCATCAGGTCAAAGTACAAACTGAGTAAATATCCCGCTTGCGCTGATGTTTGGTCGCCCACTCCTTAAGCTCCTGTCGACGCTGTACAGGGAGTGCGGCGACATGCACGCCCGCAACCGCGCCTTCTAACGAATAAAGCACTTTAACCGTCAGCGCTTTATTCGTTTTTAGCAGTTTCAGCCAGGCTTCTTTCGCGCCAATCTCACGTAGCGTTTGCTCATCCGTTATACCGACATTAATCAACTGTAGTTCCATATGGAAACTAATATTTGGCAAGTTTTTTAATCTTCCTGAATTGCGCAATTGTTGCTTTTCATTCCGCGCTGTCTGCAATGAAAAAGCCGACAGTTGGTACAGCATTTCTTTATCATCCCAAAGCGCTTCGTTTATATGATAATATTTTAGCGCAGTTAGCCGACCATTCTTCCGGATGACCAAAAGCGGGCTCTTATGTTCAACACGGTACTCTACGCTCTGCTCACAGACCCGAAGATAGATTTCGCCCTCCGTCATCATGGCAAAAACCGTATTATCTATCGACAAACTATAGCCGCCAAATAAAGGCCGACAACTTATTATCCCAAGAGGGGATAAGCACTCCCTGAACTGATGTATCCTTTGAGACGAAGTTTTCTTCATGATTATTCCCTTATTAATCATGTAAATATATATATCCCTTCAAATCGTTTCTTTGTTGTTTGCACCTTACCCGATCACATCCTTATCTGTGCTTCCGAAGAGTGTGTTGCTCGCGGTCACGATGCATCCCGAATGATTCTGCGTATAGCAGTAAAATTTGATTAACGAATCCATTAATCAAGAAAATAAGTGACTTTTCTCTGTGCAGCAACAGGAATCCTGTATTCATCTTAACCAGATTACTTTTTTGCGAGATGCTTTCAGGAAATTTCCTGCTGATGATGCCTCTCTCAGGCAAACGTCGCTCTTTTATTAATATAAATAACAAAAATGAACAGGATATTCAGCAGCAGAATCGAGAATAACATCACTCAACGTACAATATTAGCAACGATGAATTCACATTCAACAACTGTGGACATCACATTGTAACGGGCACTCAGTCGTCACGACATGAAGCGCAAATTTTGCACAGCAGAACAAAAATAAGGTTGATCTTTTCACCATCCGCATATACTGTATATGCATACAGTAACCCACAGGCGGGATAGACTATGTTTACTTCAGCGCACGCAAATCGTTTACCACTGACTTCTACTACCGTATGTCGTCGTTCTCATGACGCTGTCGAACAACCCGCTAACGGGCTGATCAGTGAAATAGTCTATCGCGAAGATCAACCCATGATGACGCAACTACTCTTGCTTCCTTTATTACAGCAGCTTGGGCAACAATCGCGCTGGCAACTCTGGCTAACGCCCCGGCAAAAGCTAAGCCGTGAATGGGTACAGTCCTCCGGTTTGCCGCTATCAAAGGTTATGCAGATCAGCCAACTATCGCCTCATAACGCACTTGAATCCATGATTCGGGCACTGCGTACCGGGAATTACAGTGTGGTCATTGGCTGGTTGTCAGACGAACTTAGCATTGAAGAGCACGAGCAACTGGTTGCCGCTGCAGAAGAAGGGCACGCCATGGGGTTCATCATGCGTCCAGTCAGTAATAACAGCCAGCCGGAGAGACAATTTTCTGGGTTAAAAATTCACTCAAATCTATATCATTAAGTTAATTTAGGATTAATCCTGGAACTTTTTTTATCCTGGCACGAGGCTTGCTTTTTTGATTTACGTTTTTGTTAAAATGCCTGTCTGATGCGGTCTCGCGACACTTTTTGTTTGATTAAATTCAACCTTATTTATTAAACATTACCTACACAACCCTTTTTTTTCATATGCCTGACGGAGTTCACACTTGTAAGTTTCTAACTAAGTTGTAGACTTTACATCGCCAGGGGTGATCGGCTGACGCTGCATGTATTGGCATGTATCAGCATAGTTAACAACAAGTCATGCCCCGGGTGAAGGATTTAACCGTGAGGTCTTTTGTACTTTCATGGCGAATTTTGGATGATAATGAGGCGCAAAAAATGAAAAAGACAGCTATCGCGATTGCAGTGGCACTGGCTGGCTTCGCTACCGTAGCGCAGGCCGCTCCGAAAGATAACACCTGGTATGCAGGTGCTAAGCTGGGCTGGTCCCAGTATCACGACACCGGTTTTTACGGTAACGGTTTCCAGGGCAATAACGGCCCGACCCATAACAGCCAACTGGGTGCTGGTGCGTTTGGTGGTTATCAGGTTAACCCGTACCTCGGTTTCGAAATGGGTTATGACTGGCTGGGCCGCATGGAATACAAAGGCAGCGTTGATAACGGTGCTTTCAAAGCTCAGGGCGTTCAACTGACCGCTAAACTGGGTTACCCGATCACTGACGATCTGGATATCTACACCCGTCTGGGTGGTATGGTCTGGCGCGCTGACGCCAAAGGCAACTACGCGTCTACCGGTGTTTCTCGTAACGAACATGATACTGGCGTTTCCCCGGTATTCGCTGGCGGCTTAGAGTGGGCCGTTACCCGTGATATCGCAACGCGTCTGGAATACCAGTGGGTTAACAACATCGGCGACGCTGGTACCGTTGGTGCCCGTCCTGATAACGGCATGCTGAGCCTCGGCGTTTCCTACCGCTTCGGTCAGGATGATGTTGCTCCGGTCGTAGCTCCGGCTCCGGCTCCAGCGCCTGAAGTAACCACCAAGCACTTCACCCTGAAGTCTGACGTACTGTTCAACTTCAACAAAGCAACGCTGAAACCAGAAGGCCAACAGGCTCTGGATCAGCTGTACACCCAGTTGAGCAACATGGATCCGAAAGACGGTGCTGCAGTGGTTCTGGGTTATACCGACCGTATCGGTTCTGATGCCTACAACCAGAAACTGTCTGAGAAACGTGCTCAGTCCGTTGTTGATTACCTGGTTTCTAAAGGTATCCCGGCTAGCAAAATCTCCGCTCGCGGTATGGGTGAAGCCAATCCAGTTACTGGCAACACCTGTGACAACGTGAAAGCACGTGCAGCGCTGATTGACTGCCTGGCTCCGGATCGTCGTGTAGAGATCGAAGTTAAAGGTTATAAAGAAGTCGTAACTCAGCCGCAGGCTTAAGTTATACTGTCAAAAAAACCCCGCTGATGCGCTGAGGGATCCCCACAAACTCAGCGCTAATAAACCAACACCATACTTCGGTAGGTTTTGGCGAGATGATTAAGAAGGGTGCTCAGCACCATTCGTCTTAAAATTAGCGGGGAGTGTCGCAGGACATTCTCCGCTAATGTCAAATATGAGATAACCCGCCGCGATTTAATACTGTTGGCCTGGTATCTCAGATGTAATCCTTTATTTTCAGCATGATAACCAATAAGCCACAGGACTATTATACTCAGTGTTGCCAGCAGACTCAGCGCAAGAAGACGTCCTGCTGAACGACTGTAACTGGCACGCAAACCGAACCCAAAACGCTCACTTTTCTCATCCCGGAAGTTTTGCTCTATCTGCATACGGCGACTGTATAACTTCATGATTTCCCGTGGCTTAAAGTCACCTGTGCTACTGAATATAAGCCAGGGTTCTTTTGCCGCTTTGCGGGCATCCCGGACCTGCGATTTACGATGAATTCGACACCGGGAATGTTTGTGCTTACGCCCACGAGTTTGTTTTTTGTGAAGATAAAAGTGTCCGTCACAGCGTGCATATTCTGCCCGTCCCAGAGTTCCAGACCCGAGATGTACCGGTCGTATGCCTGCCTTAATTTGTGAATGTTTTTCAGCTTTGATATCAGAGACATCGTGCCAGCATCCACCTGTTTTTTGTAACCTGAACTTTACCTTACCCCGGATACGACCAATGAAATCCCAGCCCAGCGATTTTATATGATTGAACCATGCATTCTGGAAGCCAGCATCAGTGACGATAAGTACCCTGGACTTCGGGTTTACCGCTCCGGCAAGCGCATCAAGGAACGCTTTTTGGATCTTTGCGTTCTGCTGTTTTTCTGAGGGAACGATCCAGCTCAATAACGGGAGCGAACGCCCGTCGCAAATCAGGCTGGCGCGGAGGACATGATATTCCTGAGACGGGTAGCCACTCCAGTCAACAGCAATGACGCACAAGGATAACTGGCGCGTCAGCATCGAAATAATATTATTGAAAATCAAAGGAATATCACGATGAAGTGATTCATTGCCGAGCAGACGATCAACGCGTTTGATTTTATTTTTAACCTGAGCAGGTCCGGGTAAATAACGACCAATACTGGTCAGCGTCAGCGATGCGCCATTAATGAGTGCAACAGTGGCATCCAGCAGGGCATTTTGCCGGTATTTGTGAAACGGAGCTAAGGCATCCTGGAAGAAATTCTGACATACTCGATAAGCAGGCATAGAGGTGATCTCATTGAATTGGTTGCACAATCAGTAGATCACAAAACTCTATGCCTGTCTTTTTTCACCCGCACATTACTGGGGATTCCTCAGCGCTGATGCGGGGTTTTTTTTACGTTAATACCAGTATCAGCGCCAAAGAACAATGAGCCCGGCGCCCGCTCTATAACATCACTCTTTGCCTAACAGCCGTTGCAGATCATGCTTCAGACTGGACATTGTGCTGGCATACTTCTCTTTATGTTCAGCATCTTCAATCAGTTGCACAATTGTTTCCGACAAAGTCTTACCCCGCCTTTGCGCAAGGCCAGCAAGACGCTGCCAGACCATAAACTCCAGGTCTATAGATTTTTTACGCGTATGCTGATGCTCCGCATTAAAATGACGCTTGCGTCGGGCGCGAATGGTCTGCTTCATGCGGTTGACTAACGCAGGACTCATATGCTGCTCAATCCAGGTATTCACCTGCACGGGTTCATTTTCGAGCGTCAGTAATACATCGACCGCAGCTTGTGCAGCGCTGGCTTCAATGTAACGGGTAATAAGTTCACCTTCCCGGTGTTTTTTTACCAGATATGCCCATTTCCAGCCGCTTTCAAGATTTTCCAGTTGTTGATATTTCATTGCGATCTCAATGTGACCGTGTAACTCGTTTCAGGATATCAGCTTTTTCTTGATGTGCTGAGAATAAATCATCTTTCGTGAAGTGGGTAGGTTCGTTATCACCGTGACAATCGTGATCCCCCGTGTGCTCAGGCGCTGCATAATGTATAATCGCCGGTTTTACATCTGACTAAAAACAGCGATTTTGACCATTACGAAACTTACCCGAAAAGACCTTGCACCTGATACGGAAAGTTATCAGGCGCTGTTTGCACAAACCGACCTGGCGCAAGCGGAGACATCCCTCAGCGGTGAACTGCAACCTCGTTTATTCTATGCCCTGGAGCAACTTCTGGTCACTCCAGCCATTTCATCGTTTATGTTGGTTAAAGCCCCGGAAGAGCCAGAATATCTGCAGTGGTTAGTGGACGAAACCCGAACTTTACATCATCCGTCAGACGCACTTTATGGTGTGCGCTATCAGGTTGACGGCGGCAGAATAACACTTACTCCGCCGCAAACGGCGGAAGATAACTTTGCAAGCAGCGGAACGGTCGAATCCGCAGACTGGATTGAATCGGAGCAGCTCTTTGGCTGCGTACGCCAGTTTAACGGTGAAATCACGCTACAACCCGGTCTGGTTCATCGTGCCAATGGCGGTGTATTGATTCTCTCCCTGCGTGCGCTGCTGGCACAGCCGCTGTTATGGATGCGGCTAAAAAATATGATTGCCCGTCAACGCTTTGACTGGCTGTCAAACAATGAATCCCGCCCCCTTCCGGCGAGCATTCCCTCCATGCCGCTTAATCTGAAAGTTATTCTGGTTGGCGAGCGGGAATCACTTGCTGACTTCCAGGAGATGGAACCCGAACTTTCTGCCCAGGCTATCTACAGCGAGTATGAAGACAACCTGCAGATCGACGATGAAGCGATCCTGAAGCAGTGGTGCCAATGGGTCTGGCAAAACGCCCGACATCTCGAACTCCCTGGCCTTGAGGCCGACGCCTGGCCGTTACTGATTCAGGAAGGCGCCCGCTATACAGGGGATCAGGAAAGCCTGCCCCTGTGTCTGCTCTGGGTGGCTCGCCAGCTTCGGGAGGCAGCCGCCTTCTGTGAAGGTAAAACGATCACCGCCGAAGAGATGCAAACCATGCTGGAACGTCGTTTGTGGCGCGAAGGCTATCTCGCACAGCGGATCCAGGACGAGATCCTGCAAGAGCAAATATTGATCGAGACCGAAGGTGAACGCATAGGACAAATCAACGCGCTGTCCGTTATTGAATTCCCTGGCCATCCACGTGCATTTGGCGAGCCTTCGCGTATTAGCTGCGTCGTGCATATCGGTGACGGCGAATTTATTGACGTTGAGCGTAAGGCCGAGCTGGGCGGCAACATCCACGCTAAAGGTATGATGATCATGCAGGCGTTTCTGATGTCCGAACTGGAGCTGGAACAACAGATTCCGTTCACCGCTTCATTGACCTTCGAGCAATCCTACAGCGAGGTGGACGGCGATAGCGCCTCCATGGCGGAACTGTGTGCATTAATCAGCGCCCTGGCCAATGTGCCGATTAACCAGAGTATCGCCATTACCGGCTCAGTCGACCAGTTTGGTCGCGTACAGCCAGTGGGCGGGCTCAATGAAAAAATTGAAGGCTTCTTTGCTATTTGCCAGCAACGTGGGCTGACAGGTAAACAGGGCGTCATTATTCCTTCTGCCAATGTGCGTCATCTCAGCCTGGCGCAGGAGCTGCAGCAAGCCGTAGAAGATGAACAATTCTTCATCTGGGCAGTTGATGATGTGACTGAAGCATTACCCATCCTGACCCAGTTGCTCTGGGACGGTGAAGGACAAACTTTACGGCAAACCATTCAGGAACGTATTGCGCAGGCGACCCAGCAAGAGAATCGTCATCGCTTTCCGTGGCCGCTACGCTGGTTATGCGGTTCAGGTTCGAACTGATCGGACTTGTTCAGCGTACACGTGTTAGCTATCCTGCGTCCCGAACTCAAAATAAGGCTTACTCAAAACATGGTAGATAAACGCGAATCCTATACAAAAGAAGACCTTCTTGCCTCTGGTCGTGGCGAACTGTTTGGGGCAAAAGGCCCGCAGTTGCCAGCGCCAAATATGCTGATGATGGACCGCGTCATCAAAATGACCGAAACCGGCGGCAACTACAACAAAGGTTATGTCGAAGCAGAACTCGATATTAACCCGGATCTGTGGTTCTTCGGTTGCCACTTCATTGGCGACCCGGTAATGCCTGGTTGTCTGGGTCTGGATGCCATGTGGCAACTGGTTGGCTTCTACCTTGGCTGGTTAGGCGGCGAAGGTAAAGGGCGCGCATTAGGCGTGGGAGAAGTGAAATTTACCGGCCAGGTACTGCCGACCGCGAAAAAAGTGACCTATCGTATTCACTTCAAACGGGTGGTAAACCGCCGTCTGATTATGGGTCTGGCGGATGGTGAAGTGCTGGTTGACGATCGTCTGATCTACACGGCAACCGATCTGAAAGTGGGTCTGTTCCAGGATACTTCTGCGTTCTGATTAAGCAGCAATGCGTTATAAAAGGCGAAGCCCCCGCCTGGCGGAGGCTTCATTTTTAAAGAGACAGTCAGGCAATCTGTACCCTGTCCTCCATGGCTTCTCGCCAGCCTCCTAGCCACCAGGACCTTTGGTTCAAGGTCTGATAAGGACACATTTCTTTCGACCTTCCGGCAATACCGGCTTGATATCCACGTTGATGTGCCCGTACCAGGCGATCTCGTTTTTGTCTCTTCATGCCTCGTTTCCCTCATTCTTTGATCTGGTGGAAAAGAAAACAATGGTCACTAAATGCGCAACCACGATTAACGAATATCGCGAATCGGAGAGAGCGTCAATGCGCAAAATTCACGCCATTGTCATATTTGTGAGCTACATGAAAGTTCATTTGTACAAAAAATGTGAACCAGCACAAGTAACAATCTGACGGTACAAACAAAAATGCCGCCGCGATTTTCGTTCTCGCGGCGGCAATTGAGCATTATTAATTCTACTTATGGCAGGCGATTCAGCTCGCTGGCGATTGCGATCGCTTCCTGGCGCCAGGCCTGAGCCAAGGTCTTCACCATCGCATCGTAGCCATCCTGCTGCTGCTTAAGCTCAATATTGAACGGACGCTTAATCAGTTGCCCCTGATGCTTCAGCAGCCACTCACCGCTGACAATCACCCGGCCATCGTAACGACCATGAAAACCGCTGACGGATACATTCAGCGTATCCTGCTCGCTACCCAGCGGTTGCGAGGCAATGACCCAGCCAGGTAGCTGCTGGCTAAGATTCGCCACTAGCGTAGTAAGCAGTTGCTGATCGAGCGGGCTTGCCCACAGGTTGTTATTCGCGATCACGTACTGCACATCGGTGGTTTGATAGACCACGCCGTTGCCGGCCAGATAGTCCGGAATGCTCACCTGCTCAACCCATAGCAATTTTTTACTCTGGTGAGCCGCGCTTTGCGCCCCCCCCTGCACCACCGGAAGCTGGTAGTAGGTTTTGCTCTCACCACCGCTGCTGCATGCCGTCAGCGCACACACCGCCGCCGCTATTAGCCACTTCTTCATTATTTCGCTCCCTTCGGCTGTGGATCTTTTTTATCCCTGGCCTCGAAAACCAGCGCATTGCTCTTATCATTAAGCGTTTTCAATACCGGCTGCAGTTCACGAAGAACCTGATCGAGGCGCTGCATATCCGCAACCATCTTATTGTATGCCGCCGAACCAGGCTGGAAGCCCTGCATACTGCGGTTAAGTTCACGCAACGTATTCTGCATGTCGCCCGGCAACTGCTGCATCGACTGACTTGAGGTTATCTTGTTCAGACTATCCAGCGTCGTTTGCACGTGTTGCATAGTTTTTTCACTTTGCGCCAGCGTACTGGTCGCCTGCTCCAGCAGCGGGTTAATGGGCAGGTTGTTAATCTTATCCAGCGCCTCCATCAGACGCTGCTGGATCTGTGCCAGCCCCCCACTTACGGTCGGGATAATCGGATAGTCGCCGAACTTCTGAATCTTGCCACGTGGAGGCGCATTCTGGTAGAAGTCGAGATCGATATACAGCGCACCGGTCACCAGGTTGCCGGTTTTAAGGGAACCACGCAGACCACGATTGATCAGATCGTCGATATGCCCAGGAACATCCGGATCGCTGCCTAATTGATTGATCAGCCGCTGTGGCTCAATACGCACTTCAACCGGGATACGGTAATCATCATTTAAGCTCTGCTTCAGCCCCGGAATAAAGAATGGCACTTTACCTACCGTCCCGAGACGAATGCCGCGAAACTCAACCGGTGCGCCGGGCTGCAGACCACGAATCGAATCTTTAAAGAACATCACATAATCAATGTGTTGAGTAAAGACAGAATCCTGGATACTTCGCTGATCGTCAAACAGATGATATTCGGTTTTATTGGCCACCGGCTCACCCAGAGGTAATCCTTCCGGCACATCAAAGCTGACCCCACCGCCAAATAGCGTCGACAAGGACCCCATTTCAACGCGCATTCCCGCGGCGGTCAGGTCCACGGCGATGCCGCTGTCTTTCCAGAAGCGCACGTTGTTGGTCACCAGACGATCGTTTGGCGCGCTGATAAACAGCTGATAGGTAATTTTGCGTTTTTGCGCATCAAAGGTACTGGTTTCAACGGAACCTACGCGATAACCGCGGAAAAGCACCGGATCGCCAGGTGACAGCTGACCGGCTTTACTGCTTTCCAGCAAGATACGAATACCTTTTGCATCCGGCGAAGCCAGCGGCGGCGAATCCAGCAGCGGATATTGCGCGGGCGCGGCTCCCTTCGTTCCTGGTTGCAGTTCAATATAGGCACCGGATAATAATGTTCCCAGACCGCTGATCCCTTCACGGCCAACCTGCGGCTTAACCACCCAAAATACTGAATCCTGATGCAACAATTTTTCCATGCCTGAATTCAGCCGGGCTTTTATTTCTACGTGGGTCAGATCGTCGGTCAGCGTGGCGCTTTCAATCACACCAACGTCAACGCTGCGACTCTTAATCCGGGTTTTTCCCCCTTCAATACCTTCAGCATTGGTGGTAATCAGGGTCACTTCCGGCCCCTGATGGCTGTAGTGATAAAAAAGGATCCATGCGCCAATAAGCGCAGTGACTATCGGGAAGATCCACACCGGTGACCAGTTCTTCACCTTTTGCACTTTCGCTTCTCCGCTCTTATTTTCCATGCTGTAGTCTTTCCTCATGGCTTGAATCTGGCTCACGATCCCACAATAAACGAGGGTCAAACGTCATGGCCGAAAACATTGTCATAACAACGACCAGCGCAAACATCACCGCCCCTATCGCCGGATAGATATTCATTAAACCGCCTATCCGCACCAGAGCTGAGAGTACTGCGATGACAAAAACATCAATCATTGACCACCGGCCAACAAATTCGACAACTTCATAAATCAGATGCATGCGCTCTGAATCGCGCTCACCTTTGCCGCTGGCGTTCCAGCACAGCCAGCCGATCGCGATCATTTTTAACGTTGGCACCATAATACTGGCGATAAATATCACCATCGCCACCGGATACGATCCTTCACTCCACAGCAGGATCACCCCAGCCATAATGGTGGAAGGCATCTTATCGCCCAGCAGATCGGTAATCATGATCGGCAGAATATTGGCGGGCATATAGAGGATCAGCGAAGTCACCAACAGCGCCAGCGTCCACTGCAGGCTGTTTTTACGCCGGGCCGTTCCCTTTGTATGACAACGCGGGCATACGGCTTCATCCACGGGCAACACCGCCGTACAGCACGAACATGAACGTAACCCCTGTCGTAAGCCAGAAACGCCAACTTTCAGCGGCTGCTTAATCGGCGGCATTGGTGCAATGTCATCCCAGAGCCAACGGCGGTCCACACACTGAAATGTTCTCAGTTGTAGTATGCAGAACATACACCAGGGAACAAAACTCAGGCCGATACCGATATCGCCGTAGGCCATCAGTTTAACGAAGCTGACCAGCACCCCGGCGAGAAAGATTTCCGCCATTCCCCAGGTTTTAAGATGAAACAGGATCCGCGCCAGAAACGCTTTCAGCCCGGAAGGCATGCGCACCCGGTTTACCAGCAGCAGTATGGTGATCAGACAAAAAGCCGGCACCAACTGCACAAAGAGTAAAAAGAAGGTCCCCAGACTGGCGTAATCCTCGGAAAACAACACATTGGGAATTTCCAGCATCTCTATTTCGCTACTGATCCCGCCAACCTTCATGTAAATAAAGGGAAACAGATTTGCCAGCAGCAGCATAAACAACGCAACCAACGCATAGGCCGTGGGACGCTGCCGGGGCGCATCCCAGGAAGTCGTTAATGTTGTTCCGCAGCGCGGACATGCAGCTTTCTGGCGATGCTCCAGCAGCGGCAGGGCCACCAGCAAATCACATTGTCGACACAGGATATGCCGTGCAGCATGATGATGATCGCACATGAAAACTCCTCTGCTTAAGCGCCGTTTTTTAAACCTTCGAGGTATTCCCAGCGTTCGAAGGCAGCTTCCAGCGCCTGCTCCGCGTCACTTAACTGAGTCAGCACCTGTTGCGTATGGTCATGCGGCTGACCAAAGAAAGAAGGATCGGCCACCTGTTCCTGCAAATTCTGCAAACTGGCTTCCAGCGCTTCCAGCTTTTGCGGCAACTGCTCCAGTTCGCGCTGCAGGTTATAGCTTAATTTGTTAGCGGTACGCTTGACACTTTCTGCTTTCGGTTGCGCTTCAACGGCCTTTTTGGCAACCGGCTGCTTTTGCGCCAGATACTGCGCTTGCTGACCGCGGGCATCATGATAGCCGCCGATATATTGGCCAATTTGCCCGGCGCCCTCGAAGATCCAGCATTCAGTGACGGTGTTATCAACAAACTGACGGTCGTGGCTAACCAGCATCACTGTACCCTGATAACCATCAACGAGCTCTTCCAGCAGTTCCAGGGTTTCAACATCCAGATCGTTTGTCGGTTCATCGAGAATCAACAGGTTGCTGGGTTTAAGGAACAGACGCGCCAGCAGCAGACGGTTACGTTCACCGCCGGAGAGCGCCCGTACCGGCGTCATCGCGCGTTTCGGATGGAACATAAAATCCTGCAGGTAACCCAGAACGTGGCGCGGCTTGCCGTTCACCATCACTTCCTGCTTCCCTTCAGCAAGGTTGTCCATCACCGTTTTATCCGGGTCAAGCTCCGCGCGGTGCTGGTCGAAATAGGCGACTTCCAGCTTCGTGCCCACGTGGATCCGCCCGCTATCCGCCTTTAGTTGCCCAAGCATCAGCTTCAGCAGCGTGGTTTTACCGCAGCCATTCGGGCCAATCAGCGCAATCTTGTCGCCACGCTGGATCTGAGCGGTAAAATCTTTCACCAGCACCTTACCATCAACCTGGTAGTTAACGTTCTCCAGCTCGAAGACAATTTTGCCCGAACGCGCCGCCTCTTCGACCTGCATCTTCGCGCTGCCCATCACTTCACGGCGTTCGTTGCGCTCGCGACGCATCGCTTTAAGGGCGCGCACACGGCCTTCATTACGGGTACGGCGGGCTTTGATCCCCTGACGGATCCACACTTCCTCCTGCGCCAGTTTGCGATCGAACTCCGCATTCTGTAACTCTTCTACGCGCAGCGCTTCTTCTTTATCCAGCAGATACTGATCGTAGTTCCCCGGATAAGTCACCAGCTTACCGCGATCGAGATCGACAATCCGCGTCGCCATATTGCGAATAAAGGAACGGTCATGTGAGATGAAAATAATGGTGCCTTTGAACATCTTCAGGAACCCTTCCAGCCAGTCGATAGTTTCAATATCAAGGTGGTTGGTCGGTTCATCAAGCAGTAGCACGCGCGGCCCGCTAACCAACGCGCGGCCAAGCGCCGCTTTACGCAGCCAGCCGCCGGAAAGCGAGGAGAGTTCGGCGTTGGGATCCAGGCTTAGCTGCTCCAGCACCTCATTAATTCGGCTATCCAGTTGCCACAGTCCTAAATTGTCGAGTTGCTCTTGCAAACGCGCCAGTTCGTTCAGGTTTTTGTCGCTCGGATCAGTCATCACCAGTTGCGAAACATCGTGATAGTCTTTGAGCAAGGCCGCCTGTTCGGCAATACCTTCCGCGACAAAATCATAAACGGTTCCGGTGACATCACGCGGCGGATCCTGCTGCAAACGCGCAACCACCAGATCCTGTTCATAGATGATGCGACCATCATCAAGACCCTGCTCACGGTTAAGGATCTTCATCAAGGTTGATTTGCCCGCGCCGTTACGCCCGACCAGGCACACCCGTTCGTTATCTTCGATATGCAGTTCTGCATTATCCAGCAGCGGCGCATCGCTGAAAGAGAGCCAGGCGCCGTGCATACTAATTAATGACATTATTTATTCCTTCAGGCTGCGGTAATCAGCCAGCAGTTGTGGATCTGACGATTGCGGGCAAAATCCAGAGACAGGGTTTTTTGCGTGATCTCCTGCGCCTTCAGGCCCAGTTGCGCCAGCCCGTCATGATCCATACGGAAACCGCGTTTGTTATTCGAGAACATAATCGTGCCGCCTTTACGCAGCAGACGTTTTAAATCGGTCATCAGACGCAAATGATCCCGTTGCACATCAAACGCGTCGTCCATACGTTTGGAGTTGGAAAAAGTCGGTGGATCGATAAAAATCAGATCAAACTGCTCGGTCGTCTCCCGCAGCCAGCCCAGCACATCAGCCTGCATCAAACGATGCGCGCGTCCGGTTAAACCGTTAAGCCGCAGATTGCGCTCAGCCCACTCAAGGTAAGTGCGTGACATATCAACCGTGGTCGTGGAACGTGCGCCGCCAAGACCCGCGTGAACGCTGGCGCTGCCGGTGTAGGAGAAAAGATTGAGGAAGTCTTTGCCTTTACTCATCTGTCCCAGCGTACGACGGGCAATGCGGTGATCGAGAAACAGTCCGGTATCCAGATAGTCTGTCAGGTTCACCCACAGGCGGGCGTCATACTCCCGGACCGTAATGAATTCTCCCTTCTCAGCCATTTTCTGATACTGGTTTTTCCCTTTCTGTCGTTCGCGGGTTTTCAGCACCAGCTTATTCGGCGCAATACCCAGCACAGCAATAGTGGCGGCGATGATATCAAACAGGCGCTGACGCGCTTTATGCGCATCTACGGTTTTCGGCGGCGCATACTCTTGCACCACCACCCAGTCACCATAACGGTCGATAGCCACGTTATATTCCGGCAGATCGGCATCATACAGGCGATAGCATTCAATCCCTTCCTGACGCGCCCATTTTTCAAATTTTTTCAGATTCTTACGCAGACGGTTAGCGAAATCTTCCGCCATCATCGTCGTTTTTCCACCTTCATTTTCTGCAAGGTGATAGTTTTTCTGCACGCAGTCCAGCGGGCCGTTCTTCGCTTTAAACTGTTTATCCGCCCGTAATTGCAGACAACTCAGCAGATCCGGCGAGGCGCTGAACAGCGACAGATTCCAGCCGCCAAACTGATTTTTCATCGTCCGGCCCAGCAGGCCATGCAGAGCAATCAGCGCCGGTTCACTCTCCAGACGCTCGCCATACGGCGGGTTGCTGATCACAGTACCGTATGGACCTTTCGGCAAAGGATTGCTCAGTTGAGCGACATCTTTAACGTCAAAGGTAATCAGTTCACCAATACCAGCACGGCGGGCGTTACGCTGCGCACGTTCGATAACCCGCGCGTCGACATCAGACCCGTAAAAGCGCGACGCATACCCCGCAAGACCCTGACGGGCGCGAGTTTGCGCGTCGGCTTTCACCTCTTTCCAGATAACCTCATCGTGCTGCGCCCAGCCGCCGAAGCCCCAATGACGACGATGCAAACCTGGCGCCCGATCGGTCGCCAGCATCGCAGCTTCGATCAGTAAAGTACCGGAGCCGCACATCGGATCGAGCAGCGGCGTACCCGCAGCCCAGCCGGAACGCATTACAATCGCCGCGGCAAGGTTTTCTTTGATCGGCGCCATTCCGGTACTATCCCGGTAACCACGCAGGTGCAGGCCCTCACCACTAAGATCCAGTGAAATATGGGCCGTTTCTTTATTCAGCCAGACGTTAATGCGGAGGTCGGGATTATCGCGATCGACATTGGGCCGCGGAAGATTTTTACGCGTGAAACTATCGACGATCGCATCTTTTACCTTTAGCGCGCCATACTGGCTGTTGCGAATTTCGTCGTTCAGCCCACTAAAATGCACGGCAAACGTTGCCCCGGGGTTGAACATCTCCGTCCAGGGTATCGCCTGGACGCCAAGGTAAAGATCCAGATCGCTGTATACATTACACTGGCTCAGCGGCAACATAATCCGTGAAGCCAGCCGACTCCACATCAGGCTTTGATACAGCAAGCGTGTATCCCCCTGAAAATGGACCCCGCCCTGGACCACCTGACACGCCACCGCACCAAGGCCTTCCAGTTCAGATTTTAACAGCTCTTCCAGCCCACGAGCCGTACTGGCAAACAGAGAATTCATATCGTCACTTTTACTAAAAGAAAATTGGTGCGCATTATAGCCAATATGTGCCCTATGTCATAAAGTTAAAGGCTTATTTTTACAGCCTGGGGCAGAGTATGGTAACGCTTTCGCGACTTTTTATTCATCCTGTTAAATCAATGCGAGGACTTGGCCTCAGCCACGCTTATGCTGATATCAGTGGGCTGGCTTTTGATCGCATATTTATGGTGACGGAAACCGATGGCACCTTCATTACTGCCCGTCAGTTCCCGCAAATGGTCAGGTTTACCCCCGCGCTGCGCCATGATGGTCTTCACCTGACCGCGCCAGACGGCAGCAGCGCACTGGTTCGCTTCAGTGACTTTGCTCCGCAACAGGAAGCAACTGAAGTCTGGGGCAACCACTTTACCGCCCTGATTGCGCCATCCCCGATTAATCAATGGCTAAGCGGTTTCTTTAACCGCAGCGTCCAGCTTCGCTGGCTGGGGCCGCAGCTAAGCCGTCGGGTGAAGCACCATGACGCCGTCCCCCTCTCCTTCGCAGACGGTTTTCCCTACCTTCTGGCCAATGAAGCCTCGCTGCGCGACCTGCAAAACCGTTGTCCGGCCAGCGTAAGCATAGAACAATTTCGCCCGAATCTGCTGGTCACCGGTGCAACAGCCTGGGAAGAAGATAGCTGGAAAGTGGTCCGTATCGGCGAGGTTGTTTTTGATGTCGCCAAACCGTGCAGCCGCTGCGTGTTTACGACCGTCAGCCCGGAGCGTGGGCAAAAGCATCCTTCAGGCGAACCGTTAACTACGCTACAAGGGTTTCGCACGGCGCTGGATAGCGGTGATGTCGATTTTGGTCAGAACCTGATCGCGCGTAATAGTGGTGTGGTGCGGGTTGGTGATGAGTTAGAGGTGCTGGTTCACGGCCCGGCTAAAGCTTACGGTGCGGGCGATAGCGATAACCTATTGACGCCCAAAGCCCAACAGAGCGCAACGGTGGCGATTGCATGGCAGGGGCTGAGTTTCACCGGTAACAATCAGCAAATCTTGCTTGAGCAACTGGAACAACAGGGTATTCGCATTCCTTACTCCTGCCGCGCGGGAATTTGCGGTAGCTGTCGTATTCGGCTGGAAGAAGGCGAAGTCAGCGCGCTGAAGAAAAACGCAGTGGCCGCTGATGGTACGATTCTGTGCTGCAGTTGCGTGCCGAAAACTGCCCTGCGGCTGGCGCCTTAAACCGCTTGTCCCAGGCTGTAGCTCACGCCTCCGGGCACCGGTAGCAGACGGTCGTTCATAATTTTAATTACATCGCCGAGCTGCATGACTCGCCCGGCAAGCGTCAGACTTGGCTGTGCTAACAGGCACAGCGCCGCGTTCTCGCCGGGCTCAACGACCAGCAGATTGACCTGCTGACCGGTATCGCTCAGCCAGGCGCTGGCCGCATCACCGGTAGCGGGCTGCCAGCTCTCTGCGTGAGTTGTGAAATGCCAGCTTTTCGGCATTTGCGGTTTAAGAAAGCGAACGGCGACCAGCGCATTAAGGACTAATTCAGCGCGCTGTTCTTTGGATAATTCAAAGTCGCGACATTTCTCTTCAAATGAAAAATAGAGTGCGGCATCATCCACGCAAAATCCGCAAGGGACAAAAGCGTCAGGCGTCAACATTCGGCGCGGGAAGCGCGACCTGAATAACATACCATTAGCCAGGTCAAGCATCATGCGGTCATGTTCTTCGTCGTAATACCAACGCCAGTTATCGTCAGGTTTAATCCGCATTTATCCCCCCGTCCTCTTTCACTTCCATCGCGAATAACATGTAAATTGCTACAGAATATTCCCAAAATTAAGAAAAGACTAAAATGTTTAAATAAGCAACAATGAAAGAATATAAAACAACCAGGGCTATAAATAAAGCCCTGGTGAAGTATCAGTAGAAGAAAAGATTAGATATGAGTAACAATTTCTTTAATCAGCGGCGGGCCTTTAAAAATGAATCCGGAATAAATCTGCAGCAGCGTCGCGCCAGCAGCTATCTTTTCCCGTGCCGCAATCACTGAATCAATACCACCAACGCCAATAATTGGCAGGCGGCCATTTAATTCCGCAGACAGCAGGCGAATAATTTCGGTACTCTTCAATTGCAAAGGACGTCCACTAAGTCCACCGGTTTCATCGCAATGTTTCATACCCTGAACCAGCGATCGATCCAATGTGGTATTGGTGGCAATCACACCATCAATATTATGCCGGACTAAACTGTCGGCAACCTGGATCAATTCTTCGGTGGAAAGATCCGGCGCGATCTTTACCGCCACCGGGACATATTTCTGATGCTTCTCCTGCAGCTCACATTGCTTATTTTTAATCGCCGAAAGCAAATCATCCAGCGCATCGCCGTATTGTAAAGTGCGCAGGCCTGGCGTATTCGGCGAGGAGATATTAATGGCAATATATCCGGCGTAAGCATAGATTTTTTCCATACATATCAGATAATCATCTTTGCCTTGCTCAACCGGGGTATCTTTATTTTTACCGATATTAATTCCCAGAACGCCATCAAAATGCGCCTTTTTTACGTTCTCAACCAGGTTATCAACCCCGTGGTTATTAAAGCCCATGCGGTTGATCAAACCTTCGGCATCGACCAGACGGAAGATCCTTGGCTTATCGTTACCCGGCTGCTGGCGCGGCGTCACGGTACCAATTTCGATTGAACCAAAACCCATTGCTCCGAGCGCATCAATACACTCGCCATTTTTATCCAGCCCGGCAGCCAGACCCAGCGGGTTCTTAAATTTGAGTCCCATACAGGTCACCGGCTTTGCAGGCACTTTTTGCCGCACCAACATTTCCAGTGGGGTTCCCGTAATACGGCGTAATTGTTGAAAGGTCACTTCATGAGCGCGCTCAGGATCGAGCTGAAAAAGGGCTTTACGAACGAAGGGGTAGTACATGAACTCTCCTGGATTCCCGGTGTGCAAACCGGGGGCGTATTATGTGCTATCCATCGCGGAAAGGGAATTGACCTGTGACAAAAAATCACCGGTCTGACGCAAACGTTTACTTTTACCACTTGTGTGACACCAGCAAAACGCACTCAGGCGCTGCTGGCGCGACACTGACGGAATTACCGTTTAACCGCCCGGATAAGGCCAGTGACGCCTTATCCGGGAATTACCCCAGCCTTACGCCAGCGCTTTACTGATTTTCTCGAACAGATCGCCGGAGAGATTCTCCAGCCCCTTCAGTTGCTCCAGCGCCGCACGCATCAGCGCCTGCCGCTTCTCATCATAGCGTTTCAGACGAATCAGCGGCTCAATCAGACGCGAAGCGACCTGCGGGTTACGGCTGTTCAGTTCGGTCAGCATCTCCACCAGGAACTGATAACCGCTACCGTCTTCAGCATGGAATGCCGACGGGTTACTGCTGGCAAAAGCGCCAATCAGGGAACGGACACGGTTCGGGTTACTCATGCTGAACGATCGATGATTCAGCAAACCGCGTACCACCTCCAGCACATTCTCTGCCGGGCTGGTGGACTGCAGGATAAACCATTTATCCATGACCAGACCGTCCTGATGCCATTTATCGTCATATTCCTGCATCAGTGCATCACGACACGGCAGTTGTGCCGCCACGGCAGCCCCCAACGCCGCCAGCGCATCTGTCATATTATCAGCATGATGATATTGTGCGCGCACCAGTTTATCCGCCAGTTCCGCATCACCAAATGCCAGATAGCGCAGGCAGGTGTTACGTAGAGAACGCTTACCGATGTCGGCATGTTCCACGCGATAGCTGGCAAGTTTGTTGGCGTTGTACACCACCAGGAACTCGTCGGCCAGTTCGTTCGCCAGTGTACGAGTGAGCGCGTCACGTACTGCGGCGATAGCGATCGGATCGATAATCTCGAACAGTTCCGCGATTTCATTGGCTGAAGGCAGAGTCAGGATCTCGGCTGCCAGTGCCGGATCAATCGTCTCATCCAGCAGTATTGCGCGGAACGCATCGGCAACATGGATCGGCAGCGACAGCGGTTGTCCCTGCTGGTGACGGTTGACGTTGAGCTTGATGTAGGTCGCCAGCAGGCTCTGCGCCGCATCCCAGCGAGAAAAATCGTTACGGGCGTGACGCATCAGGAAGGTGAGTTGCTGATCGCTCCACTTATATTCCAGTTTCACCGGCGCGGAGAATTCGCAAAGCAACGCCGGTACCGGCTGGAAGTAGACATTGTCAAAAACAAAGGTCTGCTCCGCCTGGGTTACATTCAGCACCTGATGCACCGGATGACCGCCCTTCTGCAACGGAATCACGTTGCCTTCGTTATCGTACAGCTCAATATCGAACGGGATGTGCAGCGGCAACTTCTCCGGCTGTTCCGCAGTCGGCAAAGTACGCTGGCTGATGGTCAGCGTGTACTGTTCCGTTTCCGGGTTATAGTCGTCATGCACGGTGACAATCGGCGTACCGGACTGGCTGTACCAGCGACGGAAGTGGGACAGGTCGACGTTAGAGGCATCCTCCATCGCCTGGACAAAATCGTCGCAGGTGGCGGCGCTACCGTCGTGGCGTTCAAAATAGAGCTGCATCCCTTTCTGGAAATTCTCTTCTCCCAGCAGGGTATGCAACATACGGATCACTTCCGCCCCCTTCTCATACACCGTCAGGGTGTAGAAGTTGTTCATTTCGATGACCTTCTCCGGGCGAATCGGATGCGCCATCGGGCTGGCGTCTTCGGCGAACTGCAGGCCGCGCATAGTACGCACATTGTTGATGCGGTTGACCGCCCGTGAGCCGAGATCGGAACTAAATTCCTGATCGCGGAAAACGGTCAGACCTTCTTTCAGACTGAGCTGGAACCAGTCGCGGCAGGTGACGCGGTTACCTGTCCAGTTATGAAAATATTCGTGTCCAATAACGCGCTCGATATCAAGGTAGTCTTTATCGGTTGCGGTATCGGTACGCGCCAGTACATATTTAGAGTTAAAGACGTTAAGGCCTTTATTCTCCATCGCCCCCATGTTGAAGAAGTCAACGGCGACGATCATATAGATGTCGAGATCATATTCGAGACCAAAGCGCGTTTCGTCCCACTTCATCGAATTTTGCAGCGAGGTCATTGCCCACGGCGCACGGTCAAGGTTGCCGCGGTCAACGTACAGCTCCAGCGCCACTTCACGCCCTGAGCGAGTGATGAATGTGTCGCGCAGGACGTCGAAATCACCGGCCACCAGCGCAAACAGATAGCACGGTTTAGGGAACGGATCCTGCCACTGGATCCAGTGGCGGCCCCCCTCCAGTTCCCCCTGCGCCACACGGTTGCCATTAGAGAGCAGGAACGGATATTTGGCTTTATCGGCAATGATTTTAGTGGTGAAGCGCGCCAGAACATCCGGGCGGTCCAGATACCAGGTAATATGGCGGAAACCTTCCGCTTCACACTGCGTACACAGCGCTTCGCCTGACTGATACAGCCCTTCCAACGCGGTATTGGCCGCCGGGCTAATCTCATTAACAATAGTCAGAGTGAAATGTTCCGGCAATCCGCTAATGACCAGATGGTTATTTTCTTCTTTATAGTCACTCCACGCTTGACCATCAATCCGCAGAGAAATTAACGTCAGGTCTTCGCCATCAAGACGCAATGGCACATCAGACGTAGCCGCATGGCGTGAGACCTTGCTCTCAGCCGTAACAATGGTTTTTGCGGCATCCAGGTCAAAGGTCAAATCGATATCGCTAATCAGATACTCCGGCGCACGATAGTCGTGGCGGTATTTGGCTTGGGGCTGTTGTGTCATAAAAAACCTTTCGCATCTCCTGTAAAGTGTCGACCCAGTCTATTCCTGTTGCGCAATTCTCGCTATGCAGAATCTTCATCTTTTCAATGCTAAACATGAAAATCGCCACATTCTGATAACATTAGTGGCACGAAATGCACTCGACCCGACGCAAAGCTTGTGGTGTTATCCGTGTTCAATATATTAAACTAGACCTCGCAAATGACCGTCAGCGTCGCTATCGACCGTCGCCGCGGGACAGAGTCGGGTAATACAGGTATACTCCGCCTCCTTTTTTACCGCTTTGGTTTTGATGGAAACGCTCCAGTGAGAGGATGCTACTGCGCACCATGACCCAATTCACTTCTCCTGTATTGCACTCGCTGCTTGATACGGATGCCTACAAGCTGCATATGCAACAGGCTGTCTTCCACCGCTACCATAATGTACAGGTTGCGGCGGAGTTCCGTTGCCGTGGGGATGATTTACTCGGCATCTATGCCGATGCGATTCGCAACCAGGTTGAGACGATGCACGACCTGAAGCTACAGGACGATGAATATCACTGGCTATCGTGCCTGCCCTTCTTTTCGCGTGACTATCTCGACTGGCTGCGCGACTTCCGCTACGACCCGCGCCAGGTATCCGTCAGTAATGACAACGGCAAGCTTAACATTCGCCTTTCCGGCCCCTGGCGCGAAGTCATCATGTGGGAAGTCCCGCTGCTGGCCATGATTAGCGAGCTGGTGCATCACTATCGTTCGCCAGAAATCCACGTTGATCTAGCGCTGGAGACCCTTGAGCATAAGCTGGCCGATTTCAACCGTCTTACGGCTGATATAGATATGTCTCGCTTCCGTTTGATGGATTTCGGCACCCGTCGCCGCTTCTCGCGTGACGTGCAGCAGACCATTGTAAAACGCCTCCAGCAGGAGCCGTGGTTCACCGGCACCAGCAACTACGACCTTGCGCGTCGCCTGAATCTGACGCCAATGGGAACCCAGGCGCACGAATGGTTCCAGGCGCATCAGCAGATCAGTCCGAGCCTGGCAGGCAGTCAGCGCGCGGCTCTCGCCGCCTGGCTGGAAGAGTATCCTGATCAGTTAGGCATCGCGCTGACCGACTGCATTACAATGGATGCCTTCCTGCGTGATTTTGGCCCGGAATTTGCCACCCGTTATCAGGGGCTGCGCCACGATTCCGGCGACCCGGTGGAATGGGGCGAGAAGGCTATCGCCCACTACAAAAAACTGGGTATCGACCCGTTAAGCAAGGTTCTGGTGTTTTCCGATAATCTCGATCTGACGAAGGCGGTCGATCTGTATCGCCACTTTTCTTCGCGGGTGAATCTGAGCTTCGGTATCGGGACCCGTTTAACCTGCGATATCCCGCAGGTTAAGCCGCTCAATATCGTCATCAAGCTGGTGGAGTGCAATGGAAAACCTGTGGCGAAGCTGTCTGACAGTCCGGGGAAAACCATCTGCCACGATAAAGCGTTCGTTCGCGCCCTGCGAAAAGCCTTTGATCTGCCGCCAGTTAAAAAAGCCAGCTAGGGCAGCGTCAGGAAAGAGATGACGGTGATGATTAAGCCTCTGTCCCAACAGCCGTAGCTGGCATCGCCAGTTTGCGCACCGCCTGTGCGCGGAAAGCAAAGCGGACACGCAGTACGTAAGGATTATGTGCTTCAGGCCACATGGAAGTGCGTTCAACACGCAACGCGTTTTTTCGGGTACAGTCCGGGGTAAAATGGCTCGTGAAACCATTCTAATGGGACAGGCCCGACATCGCTTTCTTCGATACCCTCAGGGGAAAACGGGCACTCTCGCCACTTTTATTGCTGAAACACCCCCTCTTCATACGAATTCTGCTTGTCTGATGGAAGATGGCAGGTAACATAGATATCCCCCGCTAAAAGGGGTTACAGATTTTTCTATTGGACTAAAAAGAGAGACTATTATGAGCGTTGTGCCTGTAGCCGACGTACTCCAGGGCCGCGTTGCCGTTGACAGCGAAGTCACCGTGCGCGGATGGGTGCGTACCCGCCGAGATTCTAAAGCTGGTTTTTCATTCCTCGCCGTCTATGACGGTTCCTGCTTTGATCCTGTACAGGCCGTTATTAGTAATTCTCTTCCCAATTACAAAGAAGAAGTGCTGCGCCTGACCACCGGTTGCTCGGTGATTGTGACGGGTAAAGTGGTGGCATCTCAGGGTCAGGGCCAGCGCTTTGAAATTCAGGCCAGCCATGTTGACGTCGCTGGCTGGGTGGAAGACCCGGATACCTATCCGATGGCGGCGAAACGCCACAGCATTGAGTACCTGCGTGAGGTCGCCCACCTGCGCCCGCGCACCAACCTGATTGGCGCAGTGGCGCGCGTTCGCCATACGCTGGCGCAGGCGCTGCATCGTTTCTTTGATGAGCAAGGTTTTTTCTGGGTCTCCACCCCGTTGATTACGGCCTCCGACACCGAAGGCGCAGGGGAAATGTTCCGCGTTTCGACGCTGGATCTGGAAAACCTGCCGCGCAATGACCAGGGCAAAGTCGATTTCGATAAAGATTTCTTTGGTAAAGAGTCATTCCTCACCGTTTCAGGCCAGTTAAACGGCGAAACCTACGCCTGTGCGCTGTCGAAAATCTACACTTTCGGCCCGACTTTCCGTGCCGAAAACTCCAATACCAGCCGCCATCTTGCAGAATTCTGGATGCTGGAGCCGGAAGTGGCCTTCGCCGATCTGGAAGACAACGCCCGCCTGGCGGAAGCGATGCTGAAGTATGTCTTTAAGGCGGTACTGGAAGAGCGTGCGGATGACATGCAGTTCTTTGCCGAGCGTGTCGATAAAGACGCTATCGACCGTCTGCAGCGTTTCGTTTCCGCTGATTTCGCGCAGGTGGATTACACTGATGCGGTGAGTATTCTGGAGAACTGCGGTAAGCCGTTTGAAAACCCGGTGTACTGGGGCGTCGATCTCTCTTCTGAGCATGAACGTTATCTTGCGGAAGAACATTTTAAAGCGCCGGTAGTGGTGAAAAACTACCCTAAAGAGATTAAGGCGTTCTATATGCGCCTTAATGAAGACGGCAAAACCGTCGCCGCAATGGACGTGCTGGCGCCGGGTATTGGCGAAATCATCGGCGGCTCCCAGCGCGAAGAGCGTCTGGACGTGCTGGATGCCCGTATGGCGGAAATGGGGCTGAATAAAGAAGACTACTGGTGGTACCGCGACCTGCGCCGCTACGGCACCGTACCGCACGCAGGATTCGGCCTCGGCTTCGAGCGTTTGATCGCTTATGTAACCGGCGTGCAAAACGTACGTGATGTGATTCCATTCCCGCGAACCCCACGTAACGCGACATTCTGATCCTTTTCCCGCAATAAGCACCAGGCCAGCGTGAGCTGGCCTTTTTTATGTCAATTCTCGTTAACAATTCTCAAGAATTCTAAACATCAACTATCAGGATTAACATTAATGTTACGCACTATTTCGTTCCTGACCGAAGATAAAAACCGCACTTTATGCTCATTAATTAGCAAACTCACTGAATAACTTGTTCATTTATTAACCACTCAGCGCACGCATTGCTAAAACAGACATTGAATAAAAAAAGAGCAAAATATTGACGCAAAATGCGCAAATGCTCTTTTAGGCAAATTAATCATAATTAATTCATATAGATATATAAAGCGCAGTAATTTTCACTTCAAACAGGAACGGAAAGTTGATTGAGTTCACAAAGTTCCCTAAAATACACATTTAGTTACATGATATTTCCTCTTGTTACTTATTTTAGACATTGGTAGCATTTTCAGGGTAGCGAAACGTTGTTCTGGATGGAAAGATGCCTCCAGACACCAAACTATCATCAATAGTTCTGTAAATTTTTATTGACAGAATTTATTGGCGGCAGTGGCAAGTGTTGATAAAAAAATATAAATGAGGGTAATAAATAATGATGAAGCGCAAAATTCTGGCAGCGGTAATCCCTGCCTTGTTGGTTGCCGGTGCAGCTAACGCTGCAGAAATCTATAACAAAAACGGTAACAAACTGGACTTTTACGGAAAAATGGTTGGCGAGCACGTTTGGACTACCAACGGCGACACCAGCAGCGAAGACACCACCTACGCACGTATCGGTCTGAAAGGCGAAACCCAGATCAACGATCAGTTGGTCGGTTACGGTCAGTGGGAATACAACATGGATGCGTCCAACGTTGAAGGTTCTCAGACCACCAAAACTCGTCTGGCTTTCGCAGGCTTAAAAGCGGGTGAATACGGTTCATTCGACTACGGCCGTAACTATGGCGCGATCTACGATGTTGAATCCGCAACCGATATGCTGGTTGAATGGGGTGGCGATGGCTGGAACTACACCGACAACTTCATGACTGGCCGTACCAACGGCGTGGCAACCTACCGTAACTCTGATTTCTTCGGTCTGGTTGATGGTCTGAGCTTCGCCCTGCAGTATCAGGGGAAAAATGATGCCAGCACTCGTGATGTACAGAAACAGAACGGCGACGGCTTCAGCACCGCGGCAACCTACGCATTCGAAAACGGCGTTGCGCTGTCCGCTGGCTATGCAAACTCCAATCGTAGCGGCGATCAGAAAGCTGACGGCCAGGGTAAAAAAGCGGAAGCATGGGCAACCTCTGCTAAATATGACGCCAACAACCTGTACGCTGCGGTCATGTACTCCCAGACTTACAACATGACGCCGGAAAACCAGGACACCTACTTCGCGAACAAAACCCAGAACGTAGAAGCTGTAGTTCAGTATCAGTTCGACTTCGGTCTGCGTCCGTCCATCGGTTACGTACAGACTAAAGGTAAAGACCTGCGCTCTCGCACTGGTTTCTCCGGCGGCGATGCTGACCTGGTTAAATACATCGAAGTGGGTAGCTGGTACTACTTCAACAAGAACATGAACGTCTATGCAGCGTACAAATTTAACCTGCTGGACGACAACGATTACACCCGTGCTGCCGGCGTTGCAACCGACGACCAGGCTGCTGTGGGTATCGTTTACCAGTTCTAATCTGCAGTACACCCCTTCGTGATATGCCTAAAAAGCAGGACTTCGGTCCTGCTTTTCTGCATTCCTGAGATAAAAATCGTAACTTTCGAAAACCTTCTCGCTTTTTGTCGCAAACGGTTGGCAATTTGTAGTTCTCCCGTTACCCTGATAGCGGATTTCCCTTCAGTTATCACAATGGAACCTCGTCATGTTTGAGAACATTACTGCCGCCCCTGCTGACCCTATTCTGGGCCTGGCCGATCTATTTCGTGCCGATGACCGCCCGGCAAAAATTAACCTTGGAATTGGTGTTTATAAAGATGAAACAGGTAAGACACCGATCCTGACATGCGTGAAAAAAGCAGAACAATATCTGCTGGAAAATGAAACCACCAAAAATTATTTGGGTATTGATGGTATCCCTGAATTTGGTCGCTGCACGCAGGAACTGCTGTTTGGCAAAGGAAGCGCGATTATTAATGATAAACGCGCTCGTACTGCCCAAACTCCGGGCGGTACCGGTGGTTTGCGCGTTGCGGCAGACTTCCTGGCGAAAAAAACCGACGCCAAACGCATTTGGGTCAGTAACCCGAGCTGGCCGAACCATAAAAGCGTGTTCGAATCAGCTGGGCTGGAAGTTCGCGAATACAGCTACTACGATGCAACCCACCATCAACTCGACTTCGACGGGCTGCTGGCGAGCCTGAATGAAGCGCAGGCGGGCGATGTCGTTCTGTTCCACGGCTGCTGCCATAACCCAACCGGTATCGATCCGACGCTGGAACAGTGGCAGCAGTTGGCTCAGCTTTCCGCCGGGAAAGGCTGGCTACCGCTGTTCGACTTTGCCTATCAGGGATTTGCCCGCGGTCTGGAAGAAGATGCTGAAGGTCTGCGTGCGTTCGCGGCACTGCATAAAGAACTGCTGGTCGCCAGCTCCTATTCGAAAAACTTCGGCCTGTACAACGAGCGCGTCGGCGCCTGTACGTTAGTGGCTGGCGATCAGCAAACCGTTGACCGCGCCTTCAGCCAGATGAAGTCCGTGATCCGCGCTAACTATTCTAACCCACCGGCCCACGGCGCATCGGTGGTGGCGACGGTTCTCAGCAATGATGCACTACGCGCGATCTGGGAGCAGGAACTGACCGATATGCGCCAGCGTATTCAACGCATGCGTCTGCTGTTCGTTAATACTCTGCAGGAAAAAGGCGCCAGCCGTGATTTCTCTTTCATCTCACAGCAAAACGGAATGTTCTCGTTCAGCGGTCTGAGCAAAGAGCAGGTACTGCGTCTGCGTGAAGAGTTCGCGGTTTATGCCGTCGCGTCCGGACGAATTAATGTCGCCGGTATGACCCCAGACAACATGGCTCCGCTGTGCGAAGCAATTGTCGCGGTGCTGTAACCCTCCTGTAGCGGGAAAAAACAAAGGGCCGCATCTGCGGCCCTTTGGCATTCTGTGGCCCATATCAATTATTACCAGACCGGCATTTCATCCTGCAGGAAAGGGTTGTGCAGACGCTCATAACCGAGAGTTGACTCGGGGCCATGACCGGGGATAAACGACACATCATCGCCCAGCGGCAATAATTTACGCTTTATAGCCTCTATCAGTTGGCCATGATTGCCGCGCGGGAAGTCGCTGCGCCCTACTCCGCCTTTAAAAATCACATCGCCAGAAATCAGCAGACGGGAAGTCTCATCAAAGAAGACGACATGTCCAGGCGTATGGCCGGGACAGTGCAGCACCTGTAGAGACACATTGCCCACGCTAACCACATCGCCTTCATTCAGCCAGCGATCCGGCTGCAACGGTGGACAATCTTCCAGACCAAACATCCGGCTTTGCGCGGGCAATCCTTCCAGCCAGAACTCATCTTCTTTTTCCGGACCGATAATCGGCACAGCATAGTGTTGCGCCAGCTCAGCCGCAGCGCCAACATGATCAAGATGACCGTGCGTAAGCAGGATCTGCGTCAGGCAAACGCCCGCTGCGGTAACCGCTTGTTTGATCCGTTCAGCGTCACCACCGGGATCGACCAGCGCCGCCAGCCGGGTTTGTTCACACCAGATTAAGGAACAATTCTGCGCGAACGCGGTAACCGGAATAATACGATAGTTCATGATGCTCCTTTCGTTACCAGTGCCGTACTGGACCAGTATCAATATGCACAAAGTTGCTACGTGGATAGTATCCTACACCACCAGCGCGCATAGATAACGCCGCTTTGCGAACATTGCTTAACGAAATACCTTCAATATGGAAATCCATGGCCTGGCCCTTAGTGTGGTAGCTATGTTTTGCCACACCGCGACTCCGTGCGCGAAGCTCATTATTGGTATCAACAGAACGATAACCAGAAATAAGCTGGACAGGTTTATTGGTGCCAAGTAATCCCTGCAAGCGATAGAGCTGATCGAACAAACCAGGATCGATAGATTTAATCTTATTCGCGCGATAATCGCGGAAAAAGTGGTTAAGTCTTGCTAATTCATCCTGAATATAGCCTCTGCCATCGAAAAACTCTGCCTTGAGTGATTCACCAGTATGCAGGTTATTCAGCGTCAAAATACGCGGTCGGGAGGTCGAGAGGGTGGCAAATGCCGGCGCAGGCAGAATGGCAGCAGCACCGAGGGCAGCACCACCTAACGCCAGCAGTTTGCGGCGATTAGCGTCAAATTTGTCCATGATAATCAGGTCTACAGGTAAATGAATCGTAATATATTTTTCCGCTAACTCCCCCGTTAGCCGCAGGCAGACAATGGTTCCGTTGGTGGCTAATAAATCTCAACCACAGAACATGTTCTGCATACCGCCGCAGCAGTTTGCGGAATGATATATATAGCCGTCATAGATCACGTTGCTGATACGTTAACTACACGCATTCACCCGAATATCTTACCGGAACACCTGCAACGCGAATTATTTTGGCTATATATGCACTTCTGGCGCACGAAAAGCACCTTACCGGGCATTATTGCCAACGTCAAGGCAGCCTCTCCCCAGTAAACACGGGCCTTACAGACAATAAGGCCCGTTTTCACACAGGAATAAGACAACCGAATTCGTTGAACTACTTCATTTATCTGATTAATTGTTCGGCTTTTGCCAGGATTTGTGCGCTGGATCGCGCGGTGAGATCGTAATTGTAAATATCTGTTCGATATTGTGTACGCCCGTCCGCGCCGACAAATGCGGTCAAATAATAGAGATTAACCGGAATGTTCTGACGAATATTAACGTAGCGCGTATTCCCCTGTTTGAGCGCATCTGAAATTCGTGCATCGTTCCAGCCCGCATCCTGCAAAAGCATATTCGCCAGCTCCGAGGCTTTATTTACACGCACACATCCTGAGCTTAACGCCCGTACATCTTTCTGGAACAGGTTATGGTTCGGCGTATCATGTAGATAAATCGCGTCCGAACTTGGCATATTGAATTTATATCGCCCCAGAGAGTTGTGCGCGCCAGGCGCCTGCTGGAAGCGGAACGGCAAATTCGACGCCGTTATCGTCTCCCAGTCAACCTGCCAGGGGTCGATCGCCTCTTTACTATTCCAGCCACGCAACACCGTATAACCGTGCTGTTCAAGATAGCCAGGGTTATTGCGTACCTTTGGCAGGATATCTTTGCGCGCCAGCGTTGGAGGTACATTCCACGGTGGGTTAACCACCACATTATTCAGCGCACTACTCATCATCGGCGTTTTGCGATCCGGACGGCCAACAATAACCCGCGATGCCAGCACCTGACTGCCATTCTGGTAATAAACCAGCGAGAAAGCAGGAATGTTCACCATAATGACGGTTGAAAGATTACCCGGCAGCAGGCGCAAACGCTGAATGTTCAGCGCCAGCACCCCGGCGCGCTGCGCGGGCGAAACGTTAAGCCAGTCGCGAGTAGACTGGCCAATCACGCCATCGACGCCCAATCCCTGCCACGCCTGAAAACGCTTAACGCCTGCAACTAACTGACGATCGTACACGCCACGATCGTTATTCTGCCTCTTTTTCCCGGCAGATGAACTGACCGCCTCGCCGGGCAAAACAATTTTGGCGGCATCATCCAGCATACCGGTGCGCTGTAAAATTTCACGCAGCGCACCGACATCATTGCTCCATTCACCGGGACGTAACGCTCTCTTGCTGATCAGCTGCGGCCATGGGCGGGAATCAGCAACCAGCGCCAGTAGCGCCTGGTGCATAGCGGCGTATTGCGGATGCTGCGGCGCCAGACCGGCAATAAACTGCGGCAACGAACCGTTATCCAGCGCCAGTTGCCACTGGTTAATGACCGACAGCGGCGGCGTCGACATCACGTAGGGTTTTGTACCATACAGCCAACGGTTGCCCTGAGTTGGAATGCCGCTAATAAAATACAGATAGCCCATCATGGCGTCTGATAGCACAATATCACGCGCCATGCCGTTCACCGAAGGATCGGTCAATAACTCGACCCAGGTGGTAAACTGCGGCTGAAATCCGGCGATAGCGACTTCAGCCAGCTGCTGTTGAAACGCCTGTACCGCCTCACGATTATCCCACATCGGCTTCATGCCTCTCGCTGCATACAGCGAGACCAGCGGATTGATAAATACGGGTTGATACCCGGATGGCAGCAGCGCCTGAATCTCGGCGCGGCTTTTTGTCGCCGCATCAGCAGGAAGCGTCTGCTCGCCAGCCATCTTCGCGACCGCCGCCGACTGACTGGCGCTCTGACTCAGCGCGGACGATATCTCGCCAATCGCCGCGGAGCTATCTGCTGGTACAACTTCAGGCTCTTCGGCCTGGACCTTAAACAGTGGAGCAAATGCAAAAACCAGGCTCAGGCTGAGCACTGATAATTGACGACCATACCGTTTCTTTAGCAACATCCCTTGCCCCCTGTTAACACATTGCTGCCCACAAAAATGGAGCTTAAATTCAGTATATGAAGATGAAAACGCGTTTGCCTTCCCAAATGTAAAGAAGTTAAAAGATTATACAATCCTAAAATCGCGTTACCGCTAACAAAAAGGGCGACATCGCGCCGCCCTTGTGTCTGGTCATTGAATAACCTTATGAAGCGTTTGCCGTTCCCGGCAGCGTTTCGGGCAGCTGTGGTGCAAAGCCGCGCAGCCCCACCACATGCACATGCTCGTGATTATTCACCACCTTACGCACCAGTTTATAGGTGGTGCCTTTTTCCGGGCTGATGTTTTCCGGCGCCGCGATAATTAACTGCATCTCCAGACGATCGCACAACTCAAACAGCGTGGCGATAGAGCGGGCATCCAGACGCGCCGCCTCATCAAGAAACAGCAGACGGCAAGGAGAGATATCCTTACCGCGCAGGCGCAGGGATTCATCTTCCCAGCTCTGCACCACCATCACCAGAATCGACATCCCGGTACCGATAGCCTCGCCGGTAGAAAGCGCTCCGGATTCCGCGCGCAGCCAGCCGTCTGAGCCACGGTTAACTTCCACTTCCATTTCCAGATAGTTGCGGTAATCCAGCAGCTCTTCGCCAATGGTTTGCGGCGTACGCTGCCCCATATCAATCTGCGGATTCAGGCGCTGATAAAGTTTCGCCAGCGCTTCCGAGAAGGTCAGACGGTTGCTGTTGAACAGATCCTGATGCTGTTCATGTTGTTCTGACAGCACGTCCAGCAGCATCGCGTGAGTTTCCCGCACGTTGACGTTCAGACGCACGCTGTTGACCTGACCGAAGGAAACGCTCTGTAGCCCCTGGTTGAGCATCCGAATACGGTTCTGCTCGCGCTGGATGGTCTTACGAATGATGTTGGCCACGCTACGGGAGCTGATGGCCAGCTTCTGCTCGCGGTTGGTCAGCTCTTCCGTCAGGCGGCTGAGTTCGATCTCCATCTGCTCAATCGCTTCCACCGGATCGTCGGTACGGATGATATCCTGACGAATACGTTCGCGCAGATGCTGATAAACAGCGACAAAGAACTGAATTTTGCGTTCCGGGCGCTTCGGATCTTCAGAAATACGCAGCACATCGCGCAAATGTTCGTTATCGGCCACCGCCAGACGCAGCGCGCCGAGCGCCTTATCCGACATTGAACGCAGTTCATCAGCGGAGAGGTAAGCCAGCTCGCGACGGTGCAGACGACGCTCCACACCGTTGTCTTTCACCAGCCGCATCACCGCACACCAGCCCGCTTTGGCGCTAACCACCTGTTCGCGCATCTCACAATAATCGCGCTCCAGCTTACGCAGCTTGCGGGTCAGGTTGTCCATTTCCGCTTCGCAGAAGGTTAGCGCTTTTTCTAACTGATTACGCCGCGCACGGTTGTTGCTGAGCTGCGCGTGGAGCTCATCGCGGCGCAGACGGGCACGCTCTTCGGCACCGGCGTCAGCGCGTACGCCGATATCCTGAAGCTCCTTATGCAGATCATTGAGCAGTTCTTTTTTGGTGTCATACGAGCTTTTCAGCGACGCCAGCACCTGATTGTACTGGTTGAGCTGCGTAGCGTGAGTACGCAGCGCTTCACGGGCGCGGGCGCGTTCCGCTTCCGCCTGCTCCAGACGCTGGCGCAGTTTCTCGTTGAGATCGCTATTACCGCTTAGCATCTCTGCAGAGTCAGAATAGCTAAAATGAGCCCGGCGCTGCACCACTTCACTCAGCGCAAACGCCTGTTGGCGCGCATCGCGCTGGGTCTGCTGCGAATACGCATAATCTTCTTTCAGTTGTTCAAACTGTTCCGGATCGCTCTGGAGAACAGAAACCATCGGCTCCAGCTTCGCCAGTTGATTGCCATGCTGCTGCACGAAACGCGCGGCTTCCTGCGCTTCATCAAGGCGCGCCTGAATTTCATCAACGCGCTCGGCCAGCGAGTCATCAGCCAGCAGATTCAGACGCGGCAGCAGGCGGTTCAAAGCGGAAACGCCCTCTTTTGCCTGCTCGTACTGCACGCGGTTCTGCTGATTATCGCTCTCGTGCGCGCTCAGCGCCCGCTCCAGCTCGCCGCGACGGGTATTGAGTTTGCGAATTTCTTCTTCCGGGTCGTCCTCAAAGGCTACCGCCAGATGATTGCCGATAAAACGGCTGAAAGCCTGATGCAGGCGCTGCGTTTTTTGCACATCAAACGACAGCGTCGCAAAACGCTCAGAGAGGCTTTCGCGCTCGGCGTGCAGCGTTTCAACGCGGCTTTCGCGAGCGGCGCGGCCAAACAGCGGCAGCGTCGGAAAACGTGAATAGCGCCACTGACGATCGGCAATTTTAACGACAACCGCTTTTTCCAGCTCATCGACACTGAATACGCTGTCATCAAATGACTGCGGATCTCCTTCGATCAAATAGAGATCTTCAGGACAATCTTCCAGCCCTTCCAGTTGTTCAGCGATGAGTGACAGATCCGGCACCACTATCGCGTGGCGCGACGGGCCATATAACGCGGAGAAGTACGGAGCATCATCGAGGCTAACGTCGTCATAGATTTCTGACAGCAGCACGCCGCCGAAACGTTCCGCAAGGGCATTCAGACGCGGATCTTCCGAACCGCCCGGCTGGCTGAGGCGCTCAATTTCTTCATCGATAGCACGCTTGCGGGCGCCCACGTCGTCACGCTCGACGATGGCCTCCCGTTCGCGCTCCAGCAGTTGCTGAAGATATTCGGTGACGTCCTGGCTTGATTCAAACTGCTCGCCGCTCTGCTCGCACAGCTGATTGAGGCTGTTCTGCGCCGCCAGCCAAATGGGCGCGCGACGCATCAGGGTTTGCGTGCGCGATTGCAGTTGTTCCAGTTCCTGACGCAGGGCCATCCGCCGTTCGCTGGCGGTGGAAACGCTGTCGGAGAGCGAGGCTATGCGGGCTTCCAGCTCCTGGTGCAGGGCTTCCAGTTCGTCAATATCGTAGCGTTTGCCCTGGCGCTTACAAAACTCATTCAGCTGGCGCTCGGCATCCTGCTGTTCACGCAGGCGCTGTTCCAGTTCCGTCAGACGGCTGCGCAGCCCGGAAGCTTGTTCTGCCTGATGCCGTTGATTGACGCCCTCGCGCAGCAGTTCGCGCGCCACGTCCCAGGCTTCATTACGCGCCAACGGACCGTTGATCTCCGCCACCAGTTGGTACGCCTGTTCAAACTGACTGTGCGCGGTCTGCGCCACGCTTATTTTCTGTTCCAGCGACAGCATTTTCTCCGTCGCTTCCTGCTCTTTCGCCTGGAAGGTTTCCAGCCACTGGTCGGCGCTCTCCGGAGTTAAATCCGGCAGGTGACACAGGGCTTTTGCCCGTTCCAGCGCCTGTAGAGCCTGATTGTACTGAATCGCACGGGTCTGCTGCACATCCAGCGCCTGCTGATAGTCGGCAAGCTGGTTTTTCAGCTCATCCACTTCCAGCTCGGCGGCCTCGGCGCGGGCTTCGTTCTCTTCCTGACGATCCGCCGCTTCGGCAACGACTTCATTTTGCTCTTCGAGACGAATTTGCAGTTCGTCAAGATCCGCCTCATAGCGCTCGATTTTTTCCTGCTGACGCAGCGCGGTCTGCACCAGGTTCAGATGGTCACTGGCCGCCTGATAATCGGCTTCCAGATCGCCTTCCGCACCGTTATGCTCCTGTAACTCGCGCGCCATATCAACGTGCTTGTACTGTTCAGCGGCAAGCTGTGACCGGGAGGTAAACAGCTCGCGACGATATTCCAGCGCTTTGTCGAGATGAATGCGTCGCTCATTGGCGTGACGCATATAATCAGCCGCGACATAGTTGGTGGCTTCGCTGATCAGATGTTTGAACAGATCGCGGTCAGACTGCGTGACGCGGATGGCTTCCAGCGTCATGCGGTTTTCACGCAGCGCCGCTTCCATATCCTGGAACGCTTTGCGCACGCCGCTGTTTTCCGGCAGCAGGTAGTCGCGCAACGAGCGGGTAATGGTGCTCGAAATCCCGCCGTACAGAGAAGCTTCAATCAGGCGATAGTATTTGCTACGGTCCGAGGCTGAGCGCAGACGGCGGGCCACCACGCCAAGATCGAACATCAGCGAGTGATACTCGGTAATGGAGTTAAACTGTTTGAACTGCACCCCTTCCATCGCTTCGAGCTTCTCTTTCAGCTCGTTGAGCGTCACCACCCGCGCCTGACGTTCGTTAAGGGTTTCGGTCAGCAACTGAGTTGGCTGAATGGCGGTGGGCAGACCCTGAATAGCAAAAGGCTTGATATCGACCTTGCGATCGCGACCGGCGACCTGCTGCAGACGAACCCCAACCACCACGCGCTGGTGGCGAGAATTAATAACGTCCAGCACCGAATAACAGACCCCGGCACGCAGCTTACCGTGCAGGCCTTTATCGCGCGAACCGCTGGTCGCACCGGCTTCCGTGGTATTGCGGAAGTGCAGCAGCGTCAGATCCGGGATCAGCGCGGTGACGAAAGCCGCCATCGTGGTGGATTTACCGGCACCGTTACCGCCGGAAAGCGTGGTCACTAATTCATCAAGATCAAAGGTACGGGCAAAAAAACCGTTCCAGTTAACCAGCGTCAGCGAGCGAAATTTTCCGCGTTCAATCATTACTCTTCCTCCCCGCTATCCGGCTGATTCTCTTCATTCTCGTCATTGAGCTGCAGGCGATTTTCCAGCGCCATGGCTTCACCATCGCGGATCATCCGCAGCTGCGCTTCGCGCGGATCGTCGCCGACGCGAACGTCAGCGCCGAAGCGGAAGACCGATTCAGTTATGCGGAATTTGCTGCTGTCGTGGCCCATAAACCACACCATGCCGAGACGACGTAAGCGATTGAGCGAGGCGCGCATCTTCTCCTGTAGCTTCTGCCGATCGAGATCGGAACCGGTGGAGCGGTTGTTAACCAGCTTCAGCAATTTGGCTTCATCCGCCAGGGTCAGCAGCTCGTCGTAAAGCTCCTGCTGAGTGAAGATACCTTCGTTAGCCAGACGCTCCGGGCTGAGGTAGAGGTAGCAAAGAATTTTGCCGACCATCATATCCAGCTCTGAAAGCACTGAGCGTGGGATCAGCGTGGTCGAACGCGGGCGCAGATAGAAAAAGCCCTCCGGCGCGCGAATCAGCTCAACGTTGTAGCGAGCATAAAACTCTTCCAGGTAATCCTGAAAATCCATTAAAAATGCGTGATTATCCAGCTCGTCAAGGCCGATATGACGGCCCGAGCGCAGGGCGCTATCCAGCGCCGGAAATAACGGATTAGCCAACGCTTGCGCCAGTTTAACCGGCATCACTTGTTCAATATTTGTCGATGACATGCGCCTGTACCTTGGCTCCGTAATCATTAATCGGCTGCCATTTTGCCGGCAGTCCGGTGAAATCTGCTTGCGCTACGCCCAGACGTACCGCCTGGTCGACAACAATTCGCGCAACATCAAAGTGGCGCGCACGCGGATACTGCGCCAGATATTCGCGAACCACCAGGCCGAGATCCAGCGGCACTCCTTTCTCTTTGTAAACCGCCAGTTGCCCTTCAATAAGCGCCGCAAGCTGTTCGCGAATTTCGTTAAACTCTTCGTACTCCAGATCCGCAGGAAGTTCCCCGGTCACCTCTTCATCGTGCAGCGCCATCTCTTCATCGCGCATATCAAGCAGACGATCGGCATTGGCATGGATTAGCGCCCATGGCGCGTCAAAGTAGGTTTGCACCGACTGACGCAGGCGCTGGGCGAAGACGCGATTTTTATCCATATCAATGGCGGTACGGATAAATTTATGCACATGGCGATCGTAGCCGATCCACAGGTCAATCGCCTGCTGGCCCCAGCTAACGATACGGTCCAGCTTACTTTGCAGATCGAACACCAGACGATCGATAAAATTCAGATCGTCACGCGCCATGGTTGAGTCCTGAATGCGCAGCAGGTTCGCCTGTAATTTATCGCCCGCGGCATCCAGCGTATCCTGCAGTTCACGCAGGGTACCAGACGTTTCAGACAACAGCAGCTCACAGCTGGAAATCGCCGCCCGCCAGTCTTTGTTCAACAACTGGGCAATATCATCTTTCACCAGTTGCTGCTGCTCATCCATGATCCGTTGAGTCAGGTCGATACTGTCAAAGATTTCCGCCACCGAGTATTTCAGCGGAGCGAAAACGTTGCGATGCCAGTGGAATTCATCGCCGCCCTCTTCCGCCGAGTCGGCGGCGCGTTTAAGCTCACCGGCAACGATTGATAGCTGCATCGACAGGCGCAGCGTGGAGAATTCGCGCTGGCGAATATAGTAATCGGTGATCCCGATCCCTAACGGCGTCAGGCGATAAATGGCATTCCCTTCGGTGATTTCGCTGGTAAAGCGGTTCAGCAGACGCTGGCGCACCATATCGTTAATCGCATTATTGGCGCGCTGGCTGATGGTTTCGCTGGTCTGCTCAAACGCATCACTGACGTGGCGGAACGCATCCACCAGTTCTCCCTCGGTCATTTCCCCTTCCATCCGCTCACCGTTCAGGGTGGCAATTGCCAGCAGGAAAGAGAGTCTGTCGACCGGCAGCGCAATAGAAAAATCATTTTTCCTGGCCCAGGCAACCAGTTCGGGGACTGTCTGGGAAAATTCACTCATAGTTTATCCTTGCATCTGCGGCTTAAGCGCGGTGACATGAATATAACGGCCTAAGCTAACATACGGCTCCTGACGACAGTAGCGCGTTTCCAGCTCCAGTAGCGCCGCATACTTGTCGTGCTGTTGGTGTTTTTCACGCAGATAATCATGAAACACCCGCACGCCGGTCTTACCGGTAATATGCCAGCCAATCTCCTCCAGCCAGCGGTAGACCTGCTGCGGATCGCGCGGATAGTCCGGCGACAGCGTGCGTTTTTTCTTTTTCGGCATGCCGATTTGCACATAGTCGAAATTTCCGGCCACCATATTGTGCATCAACAGGCCATTAGCATTGTAGAACATTAGCGACAACGCGCCGCCTGGGCGGAGTCGCGACCACAGCGCACGCAACACCGCCTGCGGCTCAGCCACCCACTCAAGTACCGCATGAAACAGTATCAGATCGACCGGATTTTCCAAATGCCGCGCAATATCCTGAGCCGCGCATTGTACAAAATGCATGTTAGCGATCACACCTTTATCAGCGGCCGCCTGCCGGGCGCGAGTGACCATTTCACCAGAGAGATCGCATAACGTGACATGATGGCCCATTTCCGCCACTTTGATCGCCGTCTGCCCCTGGCCGCCGCCCGCATCAAGAATCTGCAAAGGCCCCGGCCCCATCTGATTCAGCAATGGTTGCAAATCCTGCCAGAGGATTGCCTGCCGCAGCTGGCCTTTGGTGGTGCCGTATATATTGCGCGAAAATTTTTCAGCAATATCATCGAAATTACGATCCTGCACAGGTGACTCCGCAAGCCAACACAAAGTCGCTATTTTGTCATACCCACGCGGAGAATGAAGCGATCTGTTGTAAGATCGGGGCATATCTTTGGTTATATGGTTAAAAAAGGAACCATCTGGCATGCTTTTTACGCTGAAAAAGGTTTTAGGCGGTATGATGCTGCCGCTTCCCTTGCTGCTGCTGCTCATCGCATTCGGCATCGCGCTCCTGTGGTTTAGTCGTTTCCAGCGCACCGGCAAGCTCTGCGTCAGCCTCGGCTGGCTATTGTTGCTGCTGCTGAGCCTGCAACCGGTCGCCGACAGTTTGTTAAAACCAATCGAAGATAAATACCCGACCTGGCGCGGAACCGAGCGCGTGCAGTACGTCGTGGTGCTCGGCGGCGGCTACACCTGGAATCCAGACTGGGCCCCCAGTTCAAATCTTATCAACAACAGTCTGGCGCGACTGACGGAAGGGATCCGTCTGTGGTACGAGAATCCGGGTGCGAAACTCATTTTTACCGGTGCAGCAGCAAAAGCGAACCCGGTCAGCACCGCTGAAGCCGGGGCCAGAGTGGCGGAGAGTCTGGGAATACCGCGCAGCGAAATCATCACGCTGGATAAACCCAAAGATACCGAAGAGGAAGCCGCGGCGGTAAAAGCGGCGATAGGCAGCGCACCTTTTCTGCTGGTAACCTCCGCCTCGCACCTGCCGCGTGCAATGATTTTCTTTCATCACGTCGGGCTGAATCCTTTACCCGCCCCTGCCAACCAGCTGGCGATTACGTCTCCGCTTAACCCATGGGAGCGGGCGATCCCTTCGCCCGTTTGGCTGATGCATAGCGATCGGGTGGGATATGAAACGTTAGGGCGCATCTGGCAATGGTTAAAAGGCGCATCAGGCGAGCCAGGGCAAAATTGATTTTGCCGCCAGATCAAACCGGGTGCGGTCAAAGCGCCCGGTATTCACCAGATTTTCCACTTCATCCCACAACAGATACAGCCAGCGCCGCCAGAGAAACGCTTCCGCCACCGGCGCCCGACGCAGGTAGTGCCACAGCAGTTGTTCCTCCTGGCCACTATCGGCCAGACGGAATAGTTCATATTCCCGCGGCGCCCAAAGCATCATGCCCGGCCCAACCATCGCCAGCAGTTGATCGCTGCGCGGATCTTTCAGCATACTGCGCAACGTGAAGCTGCCGTGCACCAGCACACAGTTATCATTGAACTCTTTAAACAGCTGCGGCAGGCATTCACGAGTACGGAACAGTATACGTTTATCCTGCATTGTCAGGCCGGTATCCTGGTACAGGTTCAGCGTGCTCCAGAGCATCTCTACCCGCTGGCGATACCAGTGCGGCCAGAGATTTTCCTGAGTGCTGTCAACCCTTCCTACGCAGCCGCCGCTATCCTGTCGATGCCATGCCAACAGCGCCTCCACAATCTGTTCCTGCAGTTGTTCCCAGCGTTCTGGTGTGCGGGCAGGCGCTTCAACTGAAACGCCGCGTAGTCGTTCAATCAGCAAAACATCAGGCCCCGGATGCTCTTCGTGCGTCATCACGCCATAGACCACCGGCATACGTACGGTTCCACTGCGCGCAAGGGTCGATATTTTCCATGCCAGCTGACGGGCGACGCCAGGCGTCGTAAAACTCTTCGCCAATAACGGCAGAGGATTTCCCTGAGCATCATACAGCGACCATAGCGCCGTGGAGTTTTTCTCGCTAATGCACTCCACGCGACTTAATTTTTCCCCCAACAGGTGGCTCAATTCGGTACGCAGTTGTTCCATTCTTGATTGCCCCTATGAAAACTATCGGCTTCATAATGAGCGCCGACCGCAAGGTTGTCATCGGGTAAGATCAAAATTGCAACGGAAATAGGGAAAATTGGGCTGAGTGATATCCCCTCCTGATAGAGGGGAGAATAGAATTAACGCAGCTCTGCGCGTACGCGCTGCAGATCTTCCGGCGTATCGACACCGGTGCCAGGAACGACTTCCGCCACCGCGACATGGATTTTTTCGCCGTACCACAGTACGCGCAGTTGCTCCAGCATTTCAATCTGTTCTAGCGGGCTCGGCGCCCAACTGACATAACGGCGGATAAAACCGGCGCGATAGCCGTAGATACCGATATGCCGCAACAGCGAATCCCCGATGGTTGCGCGGGACCCGGCAAAACGATCGCGATCCCAGGGAATCGTCGCGCGGGAGAAATAGAGCGCGTAACCCGCGGCATCCATCACCACCTTTACCGCATTCGGATTAAATGCTTCTTCAGCATCGTGAATTGGCACCGCTAACGTCGCCATACCGCTGTCGCTGTTCGCCAGATTGTCTGCAACCTGACGCACTATCGCTGGCGGGATCATGGGCTCATCGCCCTGAATATTTACGATAATGGTATCGTCGCTAAAGGCGAATTTCTCAACAACCTCAGCAAGGCGTTCAGTACCTGAATGATGATCTTCACGCGTCATACAGACTTCACCACCGGCTGCTTTAACCGCGCGGGCAACATCCTGGTGATCGGTCGCCACAATGATACGCTCAGCGCCAGATTCACGCGCCCGCTCCAGCACATGGACAATCATCGGTTTGCCGTTAATATCCTGCAGCGGTTTGCCTGGCAGACGGGTAGAAGCAAAACGCGCCGGAATGATAACCACAAAACTCATGACTGGCTCTCTTCTGCAGCAAGCGAACGGGCTTCGGTTTCCAGCAACACGGGAATGCCGTCGCGCAGCGGGAAGGCCAGATTATCCAGTTTGCAGATCAGCTCTTGCTTATCCTGGCTGTAATACAGCTTACCGTTACAAACCGGACAGGCGATAATTTCAAGTAAACGATGATCCATGATTCCTCCAGATGGACCGAATAGATTCCGCAGCAGCATATCACAGCCTGGCTCAGGCGGCGTCAATTTCCCACCCCTGTCGTAGCCCGGTAAAGAGATCCGCCGGTCGCTGTCTGCAGACCACCTGTGTCATGTCCTGCCAGCGGGCAAAATCATCAATCGCCCGCTTTAGCCCCCTCTCCAGCCCCGACGTGATCTTCACGCCATTTTCCAGCCACAAAGCGATAATCTCCAGCACACCCGTTTTGCGATGCACTTTGCTATCCATCTTACCCACCAGTTTTCCCTGGTGCAGCAACGGTAAAACAAAATAGCCATACTGACGCTTTGACGCCGGCGTGTAGCACTCCAGGCGATAGTTAAAATTGAACAGCTGTTCTGCCCGTTTACGATCCCATACCACCGGATCGAACGGCGACAGCACGGCGCTATGAGTGGCTGTTAGCCTGCCGCCTGCCGCTGACTCCAGCTGTGACAGCACATCGCGATGAAGCCACATTTCACCCAACGCTTCCACATCCACCGGCACCACCAATCCCTCTTCCCGCCAGCTCGCCAGTTGCGTCGTCAGGGAAGGCTGGCGCAAACGATAATAATCCGCCAGCCATTGCGGACGAAAAATCCCCAGACTACGGGCGCTGTTGCGCAGCATTATCGCTTCAGCCTGCGCCTGCGAAAGTCCGTCCCGTTTATCATCCCAGTGGGGCATTACCCGCTGCGTTAAATCGTAAACCCGTTGAAAATTTCGCCGTTCGATAACCATCACTTTGCCGGCGGTAAACAAGCCTTCAAGATGGCGTTTGTGCGGTTTCCACGCCCACCACCCGCTGGCGCCTTTACGCGGGTGCCCGAAATCTGCCGAGCGGACCGGGCCATTTTCAGCAATATGGTTCAGGAGTTCCTGAATACCTGCAGCATGCTCGATCATCCACTCTTTGGGATACTTCCATCCCATGTTATCCGGCATCAGCATCCGGTGGCGAACAAGGGAAAAGTCGCTTCGCGGTAAAAAGCAGGCTTCATGGGCCCAGTATTCCATTAACTCACCTGCGCGTAATGACTCATCCAGCCAGACTTGCGGGTAATGACCCAGACGGCTAAAAAGTACAAGGTATGGACTACGGGCGACAACGTTGATGGTATCGATTTGCAGCAAAGACATTTGCTGAATAATCCGCAGAATATCTTCGGGCCGCGCACGGCGACGGGGCTTTTTCAGTAGCCCCTGAGCGGCAAGGTGGAGATGGCGGGCTTCTTGTAGCGAGAGGGACAATACCGACATGCAGGTTCTCCGTTAAGGGGCCAGTGCAGCGGTATAACAAAATTAGCGTTGCGCCAGCGTAACTAAGTCCGTGAGCAACCGCTGCGCGCGTTCGTCAGCCATTATGGCGTCAACTGGCAAATACCACCAGTTTGCCTGAGCAAATTTCCGGCATTTTACCGCATCTTTTTCGGTCATCAGCAGCGTTTGCTGCGACGTTGCCAGCGCGGCGACGTCGCGCGGCTGCAATGCCTGATGGTCGGCTAAAGCCACTGCTTTCACCGGCTGTACGCCACAGCTTTCGAGCGTGGCGAAAAAACGCGGGGGATGGCCGATCCCCGCCATTGCCACCACATTTTCCAACCTGGCGACATCCCGTTGTTCAGCAGTCAGCAAATTCACAGCCTGTCCGGGACGAAGCTGCATTGGAATTTCGCCAGAACGCGGGAGACCGCCATTAACGATAACCGCATCGACGCTGTGCAAACGCGAGGCACGTTCACGCATCGGCCCGGCAGGCAGCCACCAGCCGTTGCCAAAACGGCGCACGCCATCAATCACTACGATTTCTTTGTCGCGCGCCAGCCTGTAGTGCTGCAGACCATCATCAGTAATGATGATCTGCAGATCGTTGCCTGCAAGCAAGGCCTGGACCGCATCGCTGCGAGACGGTGAGACGGCCACCGGCGCGCCGGTACGCTGATAAATCAGCACCGGCTCATCACCCGCTTCAGCAGTATCGGTATCCGCATTCAGCAATAACGGATAGCTCGCCGCTTTACCGCCATAACCGCGTGAAACCACGCCGACACGAATACCGCGTTGCCGGAGTTGTTCCACTAACCAGATAACAACCGGCGTTTTGCCATTACCGCCAGCGGTGAGGTTTCCCACCACCACGACCGGTATCGGCGCTCGCCAGGCTTTTCGCCATCCTCGTTTATAGCTAAGCCGTATTAACCCGCTCACCAGGCCATATAGCCAGGAGAGCGGCAGTAACAACCGCCATAAGGGCGACTCACCGGACCAGATGCGAGCAATCATGCGCCAAATTGCATCTTATGCAGTTGGGCATAAACACCCTTGTGCTCAAGCAGATCGGTATGGCTGCCGCGTTCGACGATCTGACCGTCCTCCACAACCACGATTTCATCAGCCTGCTCAATCGTCGACAAGCGGTGAGCAATCACCAGCGAAGTGCGGTTTTTCTGCAGCTCGTCCAGCGCAGCCTGAATGGCGCGCTCGGATTCGGTATCCAGCGCCGAGGTGGCTTCATCGAGAATCAGAATCGGGCTGTTGCGCAGCAGCGCACGCGCAATAGCAATACGCTGGCGCTGACCGCCGGAGAGCATCACGCCGTTTTCGCCGATGATGGTATCAAGTCCATGGTCCATTTTATTGATAAAATCCATGGCATAAGCCATACGCGCCGCTTCTTCAATCTGCTCACGGCTGTACTCTTCAGTGCGCGCATAAGCAATGTTGTTAGCCACGGTATCGTTGAAAAGATGGACGTTTTGCGACACCAGCGCAACCTGATCGCGCAGGGAGCTCAGCGTGTATTCCCGCAGATCGTGGCCATCCAGCGTAATCTGGCCGTCATTAACATCATAGAAACGCGTAATAAGGCTGGCGATAGTCGACTTACCTGAGCCCGAACGGCCAACCAGCGCCACGGTTTTCCCTTCCGGGATAGTCAGATCGATGTTGCGCAGCGCAGCGACTTCGCGCCCCGGGTATTTGAAGGTGACGTTTTTAAATTCGAGGTTGCCCTTCGCACGATCAATCACCAGCGTGCCTTCGTCTTTCTCTTGTTCAGAGTCAAGTATAGCGAACAGCGTCTGACAAGCAGCCATCCCGCGCTGGAACTGAGCGTTAACGTTGGTCAACGATTTCAACGGACGCATCAGCGCAATCATCGAGGAGAAGACAACGGTGATCGTCCCGGCGGTCAACGTCTCCATTACGCTCGGGAAGCTCGCCGCATAGAGAACAAAAGCCAGGGCCAAAGAGGCGATCAGCTGAATAATCGGATCGGAGATTGAAGATGCTGACACCATTTTCATTCCCTGCAGGCGCATTTTGTTGCTGACCTTATCAAAACGTTTAGTTTCGACCGCCTGCCCGCCAAACATCAGCACTTCTTTATGCCCTTTCAGCATTTGCTCCGCGCTGGTGGTCACCTGCCCCATAGTATTCTGCATATTCTTGCTAATATTACGAAAACGCTTCGATACCACACGAATAGCGATCGAGACAATCGGCGCCAGGACGATCAGAATCACCGACAGTTGCCAACTGTAATAGAACATCATCGCGAACAGGCCAATAATCGATGCGCCTTCACGCACGACGGTGATCAGCGCGCTAGATGAGGAGGATGCAACCTGCTCAGAGTCATAGGTAATACGTGATAACAGCGTACCTGTGGACTGTTTGTCAAAGAAGGCGACCGGCATTCCCATCATATGACTAAATAAGCGGCGGCGCATCGTCATCACGACTTTACCGGAAACCCACGAGATACAGTAACTCGAAACGTAGCTGGTAATGCCGCGCAGAACCATTAACCCGATGACCACCAGCGGCATCCATATCAGCACTGAGCGCTCTGTTTTACCAAAACCATCATCCAATAACGGTTTAAGAAGCGATAGCATGAAGGTATCACTAGCCGCGTTAAGCACTAACGCTACCGCCGCAACGATTAGCCCGAGCTTAAACGGCGCTATAATCGGCCAGAGTCGGCGGAAGGTCTGCCACGTGGAAAGATCTTGATCGTTCTGCATTCAATAAACCAGCTTGTGTTGAAATAGCCGCATATTCTACCCGTTCTACGTCTTCCCGCCAAACCACTGATGATACCAACGCGGTAAAACTTGATCCCGTAAGCTATAGATATGCCAGTCGGTTGAAGAAAAAACGACCGTGATTTGCCCTTGATGCGCAGTGTCAAACCATTGATAACCTTGATTCTGGTAACGCTGAATCACTTTCGCTGATGGCATACGCCATGCGTTATAGCGCGAAACGGAAGCAAGCGCCGCCTTCCCGCCAACGCGACGCAACAAGCCCGCTCCCGACGACGTATTACTGCCATGATGCGGAACCTGAATGAGTGTAGACGCAAGATGTTGCCAGTAGCGGCTCATCATTGCCTGCTCCGCAGGCGCTTCAATATCTCCGGTCAGCAGAATACTGTGCTTACCGTCATCAATTCGTACCACGCAGGAGCGATCATTTCCCTGGGTTGTCGTACCAGGCAGCGGCCAGATAACGCGGATAGTTAATCCTCGCCACTGCCAGCTCTCACCGCGCTGACACGCTAAATGGCCTTCCCAACCTAACGGGCTGCGCACCCAGATATTGGGCCATGCTTTTAGTACAGAATTGAGTCCACCGCGGTGATCGAGGTGCTCGTGGCTGAGAACGATCCCCTCCAGTTGCAAATGATGCCAGCGCAGCCAGGGAAGAATAATCTGTTGGCCGCTGTCGCCGCCCGGCCAGGCGAGCCCGGTATCATAGAGCAGCGCCGCACCCTGCCGTTCAATAACCATAGCCAGCCCCTGTCCCACATCCAGCATTGTAACGCGCCATTCATCCGCCGGAATACTGCGCCAGAAAGGCCGGCTTAACAGGACCAGACAACTCAAACAGAGTGCCGGCAATGTACGCCAGACCTGAAAACGCCATGCGATCAACGCCAGCCACGGCAGTATGCTTATCCCCAGCCAACGCGCATCCAGACTCAGCCAGCCGGGTGGTAATTGGCGTAATGACCAGAATAGCGCGGCAAGAATATGGTCGGCTAAATGCCATATCGCCATCTCAATGATCAACGGCCCGCAAAGATGTAATAGCATTGCCGCCAGAATCAGCGGCACGACGACAAAGGTCACAAGGGGTACAGCAATAAGGTTGGCAATCACGGAAGTCAAACTGATGCCGTGAAAGAGCATAATCTGTACAGGGGCAAGCAGAAACATTAATCCGACCTGCAAATGGCCTAATCCGAGACTTTGGCGCAGTAACCAGTGCCTTGCGCAATGCGGCATCGGCGCCAGTTGATACCAGAAAATAAGCGCGGCAACAGCAAATGCCGATAGCCAAAGGCTCTCGGATAAAACCGCCAGCGGATCGGCAAACAGAATTGCGCCAAGACAGCAGCCCCATATTTGCCATGGCGACCAGCGTTTTCCTGACAGGCGTAGCGCGCAGCCAACGGCTAATGCGATGCTGGTGCGCAGGGCGGGAGGCTGCATGCCGGTTAACCAGGCGTAAAATAAAGCGCATGCCAGACCGGTCAGTAACGGTGCTCGCCAGCCAAGCCAGCGGCACGGGAAAAAGAATTGCGCACCTCTGAGCAGCAGCCAGCCCAGAGAAGCCCCTAATGCAATATGTAAGCCGGAAATCGCCATCAGGTGCGATGTACCGGTTTCCTGCATCAGGGCGTTAATCTCGCGGGGCACGGCCAGACGTTCCCCCATACCCAGGCCCAACATTACCGATTGCCACGGTAGCGCAGTTAGCCGCCGTTTTAACGATGCAAGATAGCGTGCCCGCAAACTACAGCGCTTGTCGCGTACTTCAGCGGAGAGAAATCGTCCGGTTAACGGCCGATGCTGTGCCAGTGCATAGCGTTGGCTATCGAACCCGCCGTCGTTAAGCTGCCCATGAACCGGACGCATGCGTAGCCGCATTGCCCATACCTGACCTGCGCAGGGCGGTTCCGGTAAAGCGTTGCCATAAAGGCTTACTCCTGGCGCGGGAAACAATCGCCGTCCATCCAGCCGTATAATCTTGCCCTGATGAGTTGTCTGCCCGTCTGTTGCGGTCAGCTCAATTTCAACCTGCCTGTTTCCGCCGGTTAACGCCTCCGTGGACCACAGGATCTGTCGAGCGCTAAGAATTCCCCAGAGCCAAAATAGCGTTATTAGCACCGCATATTTCGTCGCTTTACAGCGATATTGTGCAATAAGTAAAGCAAGAACAAAGATCCCCCAGATGAGAGATTTTTCCGGTAAGGCAGGCATCCAGAGTAGCGGCAGGATGCCGATAATCACACAGCCAGCAAGTTGTGGTAAACGCATTAACACCTCCCCGTTAGCGGAAGTGTTACTGTAAATAGAGGCGCGCGTCTCTCAGGAGGAAGATAATCTGTATCGTGTTATCCGGAGAATTGACGCCGTTACCGAAAAGCAAACGACATTTTGCGAGGTGAATCATAAAGGCACAAAAAAAGCACCCGCAGGTGCTTTTTTAACGTCTAAGTATGTTGTCGCTGCTCAGCGAAACTTACCCTTCATAAATATTGGCGCGGTCGCGTAATTCTTTGCCTGGCTTAAAATGTGGAACGTATTTACCTTCCAGTTCAACTTTGTCGCCAGTTTTTGGGTTACGCCCGGTGCGGGGTGCTCGATAGTGCAAAGAGAAGCTGCCGAAACCGCGGATTTCAATGCGCTCACCCTGAGCCAGCGTTGAGGCCATATGCTCCAGCATTTCTTTAACAGCATCTTCCACTGCTTTCGCAGGAATATGGGATTGCTGGCTGGCAAGTCTTTCTATCAATTCTGACTTGGTCATTATTCCTCCGGTTTCCTTTCAGGCAAAATTAGCTAACAGCTTAAACAAGGGCGACCGTAGCCGCCCTTTGTCATTGATTACAGGACGAATCCCGCAATCTGTCAAGTAAACTCGTCATAATTCAGGTTGTTGTAACCCGAAAGACTCAGATTACTCGCCTTTAGCTGCTTTGAAAGCTTCAGCCATTGCGTTGTTGGAGAAGTTTGCATCTTCCTGTTTGTTAACAGTTGCGATTGCATCTTTCTCATCAGCTTCATCTTTAGCACGAACAGACAGGCTGATTGCACGGTTTTTACGATCAACGCCAGTGAATTTAGCTTCAACGTTGTCGCCTACACTCAGAACCAGAGTGGCATCTTCAACACGGTCACGGGAAGCTTCAGAAGCGCGCAGGTAGCCTTCAACGCCATCAGCCAGTTCTACGGTTGCGCCTTTAGCGTCAACTGCAGTCACTTTACCGTTAACGATTGCACCTTTCTTGTTCAGCGCAACCCAGTTGTTGAACGGATCTTCTGCGAGCTGTTTAACGCCCAGAGAGATACGCTCACGCTCTGCGTCAACCTGCAGAACAACTGCTGCGATTTCGTCGCCTTTTTTGTATTCACGAACGGCTTCTTCGCCTGCAACGTTCCAGGAGATGTCAGACAGGTGAACCAGGCCATCGATGCCGCCGTCCAGGCCGATGAAGATACCGAAGTCAGTGATAGACTTGATTTTACCTTCAACACGGTCACCCTTGTTGTGGGTTTCCGCGAACTGCTGCCACGGGTTGTTTTTGCACTGTTTCAGGCCGAGGGAGATACGACGACGTTCTTCGTCGATATCCAGAACCATAACTTCCACTACATCGCCAACGTTAACAACTTTGGACGGGTGGATGTTTTTGTTGGTCCAGTCCATTTCGGAAACGTGAACCAGGCCTTCAACGCCTTCTTCGATTTCAACGAAGCAGCCGTAGTCGGTCAGGTTGGTCACGCGACCGGTCAGTTTGGTCCCTTCCGGATAACGTTTAGCGATAGCGACCCACGGATCTTCGCCCAGCTGTTTCAGGCCCAGAGATACACGAGTACGTTCGCGATCGAACTTCAGCACTTTAACAGTGATTTCGTCGCCAACGTTTACGATTTCGCTCGGATGCTTAACGCGTTTCCACGCCATATCAGTGATGTGCAACAGGCCATCAACGCCGCCCAGATCAACGAATGCACCGTAGTCAGTGAGGTTCTTAACGATACCTTTAACTTCCATGCCTTCCTGCAGGTTTTCCAGCAGCTGATCGCGCTCTGCGCTGTTTTCCGATTCGATAACGGCACGACGGGAAACAACAACGTTGTTACGTTTCTGGTCCAGCTTGATGACTTTGAATTCAAGCTCTTTGCCTTCCAGGTGCAGCGTATCGCGCACCGGACGAACGTCTACCAGAGAACCTGGCAGGAACGCACGAATACCATTCAGCTCAACAGTGAAGCCACCTTTAACTTTGCCGTTGATAACACCGACCACAGTTTCAGCATCTTCGTAAGCTTTTTCCAGCGTGATCCAGGCTTCGTGACGTTTAGCTTTTTCACGGGACAGCAGGGTTTCACCGAAGCCGTCTTCTACTGCATCGAGAGCAACGTCAACTTCGTCACCCACCTGGATTTCCAGCTCGCCCTGGGCGTTTTTGAACTGCTCTGCCGGAATGGCGGACTCAGATTTCAGACCGGCGTCAACCAGCACTACGTCTTTGTCGATAGCAACAACAACACCACGAACGATGGAACCCGGACGGGTTTCGATTTCTTTTAAGGATTCTTCAAACAGTTGAGCAAAAGATTCAGTCATGTTTAATCTTCAGGTTAATATTAACGTCCATCTGGCTCCGTGCCGGATGGGGTTGTTCCACATACCCGCCGTCAATCCATTGCAGCGGGGGTACTGCTAAATCGGTCGCACTTAAGCGAGTGCCAGTTTTTGGCGCGCATATTGTAGCGCTTTTTCAATCACTTGCTCGATGTTTAGTTCCGTCGAATCAAGAACTAACGCATCAGCAGCCGGGACAAGCGGGGCGACTGCGCGATTACGATCGCGGTCATCACGCTCTTTTATCTCGGATAAAAGGCGATCAAAGTTAACACTAATGCCCTTTTCCTGCAACTGAAGCATACGGCGGCGCGCACGTTCTTGCGCGGAAGCATCAAGGAAAATTTTCACCGGCGCATCCGGAAATACGACGGTTCCCATATCGCGTCCATCGGCAATCAGGCCGGGCAAGTCACGGAAAGCACGTTGCCGACGCAATAATGCCTCTCGCACCCGAGGGAAAGCCGCCACTTTTGAGGCGGTATTCGCCACTTCCTGCGTGCGAATCTCAGCGCTAACGTCTTCACCTTCAAGGATGACTTCCAGGCTGCCGTCAGTGGAAATAAAGCGAACATCCAGGTGCGCAGCCAGCGGCACCAGCGCGTCTTCAGATTCGATATCAACATGATGATGCAGCGCAGCGAGGGCAAGGACGCGATAAATCGCCCCTGAATCCAGCAAATGCCAGCCCAGCGTTTCCGCCATTGCCTTACACAACGTGCCTTTGCCCGCACCGCCAGGCCCATCAATGGTGATTACCGGAACAGTTGCCGTCATCTTTTTCTCCTTCAGCAAGGCGCGTAACTCTATAAATAAACGCAGCGCATTATACGCATCTATACGACGGAAAGTGAGCATTGCTTGCAAATTACGGACAACAGGAAATCCAGCGCGGAATAATGACTCAATTATAGCGGCTGACAGAACATCAGCCGGAAAGGCGACGAAGTTTTACTTTTCTCAGCAATTATGCGCCCGCAAAGATGGCATGGGGGACCTTTCGTGCTTGTCCCCCATTGCCCCGCTATTGCGCTGACGGGCTGGTGAGCGGTACCGCTTTACTCCAGACTTATCTGGTCGCTGAAGTTCATAAAAAATAATTCAGCGCAATCAGGCCAGCGTACTGATTCGCGCCAGTTGCTCGAAGTAATCAGGGAAAGTTTTCGCCGTACACTTCGGGTCGAGGATAGTTACCGGCGTGTCGGAAAGCGCCACCAGCGAGAAGCACATCGCCATACGGTGGTCGTTATAGGTGCCGATTTCAGCAAACTGCAATTTCGTCGGCGGAGTGATACGGATGTAATCCTCCCCTTCTTCCACTTCCGCGCCCACTTTACGCAGTTCCGTCGCCATCGCAAACAAACGATCGGTTTCTTTGACGCGCCAGTTGTAGATATTGCGCAGCGTGGTAGTGCCTTTGGCAAACAGCGCGGCGGTCGCAATCGTCATCGCCGCATCCGGAATATGGTTCATATCCATATCGACAGCGTTCAGTTCGCCACGCGTGCAGGCAATAAAATCATCGCCCCAGATAACGGTTGCGCCCATTTTCTCCAGCACATCGGCAAAGCGAATATCGCCCTGCATACTGTTACGGCCAATCCCCGTCACTTTCACCGTTCCGCCTTTAATGGCGCCTGCGGCAAGGAAATAAGAAGCAGATGACGCGTCGCCTTCCACCAGATATTGACCCGGTGAACGATACTGCTGCGCGCCTTGCACCACAAAACGCTGATAATTCTGGTTCTCAACCTCAACGCCGAATGTTTTCATCAGGTTCAGCGTGATGTCGATATACGGTTTTGACACCAGGTCGCCTTTAATTGCGATTGTCGTATCCTGCGGCGCCAGCGGCGCCGTCATCAACAGCGCGGTGAGAAACTGGCTGGAAACGCTACCGTCGACTTCAACCTGTCCGCCGCTGAAACCACCGCGCAGGCGCAAAGGCGGATAATTTTCCTGTTCCAGATAATCAATTTTCGCCCCCCCCTGACGCAGCGCATCAACCAGGTGGCCAATCGGTCGCTCTTTCATCCGCGGCTCGCCGGTTAACACAATATCATTGTTCCCAAGACATAGTGCCGCCGCCAGCGGACGCATCGCGGTTCCGGCATTGCCGAGGAACAGTTCTAATGCTTTCCCCGCCTGCAAGGGGCCGCCGTTACCGGTGACTTCGCAGCGAGTGCGATCGGATGACAAATTGTAATGAACTCCCAGAGCGCTAAGGGCATTCAGCATGTGGCGGACGTCGTCGCTGTCCAGCAAATTAGTCAGCACCGTCGTGCCTCCCGCTAATGCCGCCAGCAACAGGGCACGGTTAGAAACACTTTTGGACCCGGGCAGGTTAATCGTGCCATCTACGCGTGCAATGGGTTGTAACGTCAGGGATTCCATTAAACTCAACTCTCAAACAAACAGAATAAAAACCCCGCAGACCGGCTGCGGGGGATGAAAAACGGGGCAGCGATCAACCGTGACGGCGTTCGAAGTCCAGCATAAAGTCAGTCAGCGCCTTCACGCCCGCCAGCGGCATTGCGTTGTAGATGGAGGCGCGCATGCCGCCCACGACGCGGTGGCCTTTCAGCGCATGCAAACCAGCGGCGAAAGACTCTTCGAGGAACAATTTGTCAAGAGCGCCGTCCGCCAACTGGAACGGTATGTTCATGCGCGAGCGGTTTCCGGCGGCGACCTCATTGCGATAGAAATCACTGTTATCAATCACGCCATACAGTAAGTCGGCTTTCTGTTGGTTGATTTTATCCATTGCGGCAACACCGCCCTGCTCTTTCAGCCATTTAAACACCAGACCAGACAGATACCAGGCAAATGTCGGCGGCGTGTTAAACATCGAATCATTCTCAGCCAGAATGGAATAGTCGAGAATCGACGGACAGGCTACGTTAGCTTTACCCAGCAGATCGTCGCGCACGATAACCAGCGTCAAACCTGCGGGACCAATGTTTTTCTGCGCGCCCGCGTAGATCACGCCATAGCGGCTAACGTCAATTTGCCGCGACAAAATAGTCGACGAGAAATCCGCCGTGACAATCACATCGTTGCCAAAATTCGGGGTTTCATCAATAGCAATACCGTCGATGGTTTCATTCGGGCAGTAATGCAGATACGCGGCTCCCGGCGTCAGTTGCCATTCACTCATCGGCTTAACCGCGCGCAGACCGTCAACCGTAGTTTTAGCGTCAATCACGTTCGGATTGCAGTATTTACGCGCTTCTTTTACCGCGCTGGCCGCCCAGTAACCGGCATCAACATAATCTGCAGCGGTTTTATCGCCCAACAGGTTCAGCGGAACGCCAGCAAACTGCCCGCGCCCTCCCCCGTGGCAGAATAATACTTTGTAGTTGGAAGGGATATTAAGCAGGGAGCGAAAATCCTGTTCCGCTTCTTCCGCCACCTTAATGAACTCTTTACTACGGTGGCTAATTTCCATCACCGAAGTTCCCAAACCGTTCCAGTCACACAGTTCTTGCTGAGCCTGTTTGAGTACTTCCGCCGGCAGCATTGCCGGGCCTGAACTGAAGTTATAGACCTGAGCCATTTCCCCTCACCACTTGCTATGTTATTTACCCGCGAACCGTCGCGGGCATAAGTTATTCCTGTGGCTATCGGTTTTATCATTCAGTGACACACACCGCAATGGCTAAAACTGAGACGCAGAGAAATGCAGCCGCCTCCGGACAAAAGAATCTGCCAGCCCGACGTCATAAAACCGACATAATTGCTGTCAGGTAACTCTTTTTGCGCGACTGACCTTTGACCATTCTGCATTTGCGCAGCGTGGACATAATTGTTTATCACAGGCCCGCAGACTAAGAATCGCGCTACAGCGAACACAGGCATACTCGTCATTTCGGGGAATGGTGGTAAAACGTTCGTTAAAACGTGAAGGAAGAATGGAAAGCCCGGCCTTAACATCCTCATCGGCATAATAATAAAGGCTAATTTGGCCGTTGGTTTCCAGAATGGCCAATCTGACCTGTCCCAGTTGTTCAACCCCGCTAATCCGCAGTTCCATAAAAAACTCAAACTCGGTCATGTTTTCTGCCCGCAGTTTTTCCCATGCCAGCTCGCCGTTTTCGACGATCACAATTGGCTTACCTTCGAGTAAATCTTCCAGCGTTTCGCTATGGCCCATCAGCCACATAATCAATCGGTACAATATTGCGAGAGTAATAAAAACCACCAGCACCGGTAGCATGGGGACATCGTCGTAGAACGCGACGTCACCCGCCGCTGATCCAAGAGTCAGAATGATCAATACTTCAAACAGCGACATCTGGCGAACGCCGCGCCGCCCGGTTATTTTCAGGAAAATAAATACCAGTACGAAGGTATAAAGGCTGCGTAACGCCACCTCGGCCAGAAAGTCTACAGGCACTTTATCAAGCGCCATACGATGCCAGTCAAATGTCTTCATGGTTACCGCCTGAGCAGTTGTTAAGTCATCTTAAGCATAGCCAGACGATGGAGATGGCACCTGCCATCTAAAACCCGTATCATTGCGCGCTTTCCGTACGATAAAAGTGACTGCCATGACTCAAACATTTATTCCCGGCAAAGATGCCGCCCTGGAAGATTCCATCGCTCGCTTCCAGCAGAAGTTGCTCGACCTCGGATTTGATATTGAAGAGGCCTCATGGCTCAACCCGGTGCCGCACGTCTGGTCAGTGCATATCCGCGATAAAGAGTGCGCCCTGTGTTTCACTAACGGCAAAGGCGCGACCAAAAAAGCCGCGCTGGCTTCAGCGCTCGGAGAATACTTTGAGCGTCTCTCCACTAACTACTTCTTTGCCGATTTCTGGCTGGGCGACACTATCGCCAACGGCCCTTTTGTTCACTACCCGAATGAAAAATGGTTCCCGTTAACCAATGATGACGCCGTGCCGGAAGGGCTGCTGGATGCCCGCCTGCGCGCGTTCTACGATCCTGACGATCAGTTAACCGCCAGCATGCTGGTCGATTTGCAGTCAGGTAATGACGATCGCGGCGTCTGCGGTCTGCCGTTCACCCGTCAGTCCGATGGCGAGACGGTCTACATTCCGATGAATATCGTTGGCAACCTGTACGTCTCTAACGGGATGTCCGCGGGCAATACCCGCAACGAAGCCCGCGTTCAGGGCCTGTCAGAAGTATTTGAGCGCCATATTAAAAACCGTATTATCGCCGAAAGCATCAGCCTGCCGGAGATTCCGGCAGAAGTGATGGCGCGCTATCCGGGCGTTGTAGAATCGATCAATAAGCTGGAGGCGGAAGGCTTCCCGATTTTCGCCTACGACGGTTCGCTGGGCGGTAAATATCCGGTGATCTGCGTAGTGCTGTTTAACCCAACTAACGGCACCTGCTTCGCCTCCTTCGGCGCGCATCCTGATTTCGGCGTGGCGCTTGAACGTACCGTCACCGAATTGCTGCAGGGCCGCAGCCTGAAAGATCTCGATGTCTTCACGCCTCCCACCTTCGATGATGAAGAAGTGGCTGAACACGCAAACCTTGAAACCCACTTTATCGATTCCAGCGGCCTGATCTCGTGGGATATGTTTAAGCAGGATGCCGACTACCCGTTTGTGGACTGGAGCTTCTCCGGCACCACGGATGAAGAGTTCGCCACCCTGATGGCTATCTTTAAGGAAGAAGATAAAGACGTTTATATCGCCGATTACGAACATCTGGGCGTCTACGCCTGCCGGATCATCGTCCCGGGTATGTCCGATATCTACCCGGCGGAAGATCTCTGGCTGGCAAATAACAATATGGGCGCGCATCTGCGAGAAACCCTTCTTTCCCTGCCGGGAAGCGAGTGGGAAAAAGAAGATTATCTGGCGATTATTGAACAGATAGATGACGAAGGCCTTGATGATTTCACCCGCGTACGTGAACTGCTGGGCCTGGCGACCGGTAAAGACAACGGCTGGTATACGCTGCGCATCGGTGAACTGAAAGCGATGCTGGCGCTGGCGGGCGGCGATATTGAACAGGCATTGATCTGGACCGAGTGGACCATGGAATTCAACGCTTCAATCTTTAGCGCCGAACGCTCCAACTACTACCGCTGCCTGCAAACCTTACTGCTGCTGAGCCTGGAAGAGGAGCGCCAGCCGCTGCAATACCTGAACGCTTTTGTCCGCATGTACGGCGCCGAAACGGTTGAGGCCGCCAGCGCCGCGCTCAGCGGTGAAGCGCCATTCTATGGCTTACAGGCCATTGACGGCGATTTGCGGGCTTTCCCGGCTCATCAGTCATTGCTGAAGGCCTATGAAAAGCTACAGCGCGCAAAAACTACCTTCTGGAGTAAATAAGCATTCATTTGCAGCCCAGAAAACATGCCTTGTGGGGGCGGCGACGCCCCTTTTTTTTAACTTTTCCCACCTGCTCTGCATTATTTGTATCAATAAAGTTAATTAGTGGTGAGAAATAATAAAACAACACGCAAATATTGTTAATTTTAATAAAAATACCCCATTTTAATTAACCGAAAAACGGGAGCAAAATGAAAAAAATCAACATTATTTGTAAATTTTAAAATTTATTTTTTAATTAAAAAACAATAAGTTAATATCATTTACAGCCTATTCCACACACTAAAAAGGCCTATAGTTCCGGCCGGATATGATCTATATCAAATTCCCTTCTATAATGCTTTGTTAGTATCTCACCGCCAACTTACATAAAGAGAGAGTTAGTGTGAAAGCTGACAACCCTTTTGATCTTTTACTTCCTGCCGCAATGGCGAAAGTCGCCGAAGAAGCAGGTGTCTATAAAGCGACAAAACATCCGATAAAGACGTTTTATCTGGCTATCACCGCAGGTGTCTTCATCTCTATCGCTTTTGTTTTCTATATTACAGCAACAACCGGCACTGCCGGGATGCCTTTTGGTGTTGCCAAACTGATTGGGGGTATCTGCTTCTCACTGGGTTTGATTCTTTGCGTTATTTGCGGTGCCGACCTGTTCACCTCAACCGTACTTATCGTTGTCGCGAAAGCCAACGGGAGAATTACGTGGGGTCAACTGGCGAAAAACTGGCTCAATGTCTATGTTGGTAACCTGATTGGCTGCTTACTCTTTGTGTTGCTAATGTGGCTTTCAGGCGAATATATGGTTGCCAACGGTCAGTGGGGACTTAACGTCTTGCAAACCGCCGACCACAAAATGCACCATACTTTTATTGAAGCCGTATGCCTGGGTATCCTGGCAAACCTGATGGTCTGCCTTGCAGTATGGATGAGTTACTCTGGCCGCAGCCTGATGGATAAAGCCATGATTATGGTTTTACCGGTGGCAATGTTTGTTGCCAGCGGATTTGAGCATAGTATCGCGAACATGTTTATGATCCCGATGGGCATCATCACTCGCGACTTTGCGAGTCCGGAGTTCTGGACCGCTGTTGGTTCAACCCCGGAAAATTTCTCTCACCTGACCGTCATGAATTTCATCACTGATAACCTGATTCCGGTAACTATCGGGAACATCATCGGCGGTGGTTTACTGGTTGGGTTGACATACTGGGTGATTTACCTGCGTGGCGATAACCATCACTAAAGGTTGTTTCAGGCAGTAAATAAAAAATCCACTTAAGAAGGTAGGTGTTACATGTCCGAGCTTAATGAAAAGTTAGCCACAGCCTGGGAAGGTTTTGCGAAAGGTGACTGGCAGAACGAAGTCAACGTCCGCGACTTCATCCAGAAAAACTATACCCCGTACGAAGGTGATGAGTCCTTCCTGGCTGGCGCAACTGACGCGACCACCAAGCTATGGGACAGCGTAATGGAAGGCGTTAAACAGGAAAACCGCACTCACGCGCCTGTTGACTTTGACACCTCCGTTGCTTCCACCATCACTGCTCATGACGCTGGCTACATTAATAAGGCGCTTGAGAAAATCGTTGGTCTGCAGACTGAAGCACCGCTGAAACGTGCGATTATCCCGTTTGGCGGTATCAAAATGGTTGAAGGTTCCTGCAAAGCGTACAATCGCGAACTGGACCCGATGCTGAAAAAAATCTTCACTGAATACCGTAAAACACACAACCAGGGCGTGTTCGATGTTTATACGCCGGACATCCTGCGTTGCCGTAAATCCGGTGTTCTCACCGGTCTGCCGGATGCCTATGGCCGCGGCCGTATCATCGGCGACTACCGTCGCGTTGCGCTGTACGGTATCGACTACCTGGCGAAAGACAAATTCGCGCAGTTTACCTCTCTGCAGTCCGATCTGGAGAATGGCGTAAACCTGGAAGCGACTATCCGTCTGCGTGAAGAAATCGCTGAACAGCACCGCGCTCTGGGTCAGATTAAAGAGATGGCGGCTAAATATGGCTGCGATATCTCTGGTCCTGCGACTAACGCTCAGGAAGCAATTCAGTGGACTTACTTCGGCTACCTGGCTGCCGTTAAATCTCAGAACGGCGCGGCCATGTCCTTCGGCCGTACCTCCAGCTTCCTGGATATCTTCATCGAACGTGACCTGAAAGCCGGTAAAATTACCGAGCAAGAAGCTCAGGAAATGATTGACCACCTGGTCATGAAACTGCGTATGGTGCGTTTCCTGCGTACTCCGGAATACGATGAACTGTTCTCCGGCGACCCGATCTGGGCAACTGAATCCATCGGCGGTATGGGCGTTGACGGCCGTACTCTGGTCACCAAAAACAGCTTCCGCTTCCTGAACACCCTGTACACCATGGGGCCGTCTCCGGAGCCGAACATCACCATTCTGTGGTCCGAAAAACTGCCGCTGAACTTCAAGAAATTCGCCGCTAAAGTATCCATCGATACCTCATCTCTGCAGTATGAGAACGATGACCTGATGCGTCCGGACTTCAACAACGACGACTACGCGATCGCTTGCTGCGTAAGCCCAATGATCGTTGGTAAACAAATGCAGTTCTTCGGTGCGCGTGCTAACTTGGCGAAAACCATGCTGTACGCCATCAACGGCGGCGTTGATGAAAAACTGAAAATGCAGGTTGGTCCGAAATCTGCCCCCATCAAAGGCGACGTTCTGAACTTCGACGAAGTGATGGAGCGTATGGATCACTTCATGGACTGGCTGGCGAAACAGTATGTCACCGCGCTGAACGTTATCCACTACATGCACGACAAGTACAGCTACGAAGCCTCTCTGATGGCGCTGCACGACCGTGACGTTATCCGCACCATGGCGTGTGGTATCGCAGGTCTGTCCGTTGCTGCTGACTCCCTGTCCGCCATCAAATATGCGAAAGTTAAACCGATTCGTGACGAAGACGGCCTGGCTGTCGACTTCGAAATCGAAGGCGAATACCCGCAGTTTGGTAACAACGACTCTCGCGTTGATGACATGGCGGTTGACCTGGTGGAACGTTTCATGAAGAAAATTCAGAAACTGACCACTTACCGCGGCGCTATCCCGACTCAGTCTGTTCTGACCATCACCTCTAACGTTGTGTATGGTAAGAAAACCGGTAACACCCCGGATGGTCGTCGCGCTGGCGCGCCGTTCGGACCGGGTGCTAACCCAATGCACGGTCGTGACCAGAAAGGTGCCGTTGCCTCTCTGACCTCCGTTGCAAAACTGCCGTTTGCTTACGCGAAAGATGGTATCTCTTACACCTTCTCTATCGTGCCGAACGCACTGGGTAAAGACGATGAAGTGCGTAAAACCAACCTGGCGGGCCTGATGGATGGTTACTTCCACCATGAAGCGTCCATCGAAGGCGGTCAGCATCTGAACGTCAACGTTATGAACCGTGAAATGCTGCTCGACGCAATGGAAAACCCGGAAAAATATCCGCAGTTGACCATCCGCGTATCCGGTTACGCAGTGCGTTTTAACTCACTGACTAAAGAACAGCAGCAGGACGTTATCACCCGTACCTTCACTCAGACCATGTAATTGGTGTTACCCAATGGATTTCGGGTTGCATCATGGCGGCAAGTGAACAAATCCCGAAGAGCTTACGCCAGTAAGTGATTCGGGTAACTGAATGCAGCCAACAAAGATTCAACGTGAAAGACGAAGGGTATTGACTGAAATCGCACGGTAAAAAGCGTACAATAAAGGCTCCACGTAAGTGGGGCCTTTTTAACACCTAAGTCTCTTTCGGCAGCTATCTATACTCAATGGATGACTGCCAAAACAGACTCGACACAGTTAATAACTGTGCACTAACACGGCCCCGGACGGGCCGAATCTGGAGATATCACCGCAATGTCAACAATTGGCCGTATTCACTCCTTTGAATCCTGTGGCACCGTCGATGGCCCGGGGATCCGCTTCATTACTTTCTTTCAAGGCTGTCTGATGCGTTGTCTCTATTGCCATAATCGTGACACCTGGGATACCCACGCAGGCAGAGAGATAACCGTTGAAGAACTAATGAAAGAGGTCGTCACCTATCGCCATTTTATGAACGCGTCCGGCGGCGGCGTGACGGCATCCGGCGGTGAGGCCATTCTGCAGGCTGAATTTGTTCGCGACTGGTTCCGCGCCTGTAAGAAAGAAGGTATTCATACCTGTCTCGACACCAATGGCTTTGTGCGCCGTTACGATCCGGTGATCGATGAACTGCTGGAAGTCACTGACCTGGTGATGCTCGATCTCAAACAAATGAATGACGAAATCCATCAGAATCTGGTCGGCGTATCCAACCATCGCACGCTGGAGTTTGCCAGATACATCTCCGCAAAGGGAATTAAAACCTGGATTCGCTACGTTGTGGTGCCGGGCTGGTCTGACGATGACGACTCTGCTCATCGCCTCGGCGAATTTACCCGCGATATGGGTAACGTTGAAAAGATCGAACTACTGCCCTATCACGAATTGGGCAAACATAAATGGGTGGCGATGGGTGAAGAGTACAAGCTGGATGGCGTCCATCCGCCGAAAAAAGAGACCATGGAGCGCGTAAAGGGGATTCTCGAACTTTATGGTCATAAAGTCATGTACTAGGCTGTGTGTCCCGCAATAGGGCGGGACAATGCCCTGCACGGCATTCCCGATATACCCTGTGTGGCCAGGAATGCGTATTTTCCAGGGGATGGAGATCAGGACATAAAGTATTCCGACAACTTATTCGCCACGCTCTCAATCGAGAAAATCCGCTTCTGATGCGCTTTACGATATTCAGCATAGCGTTCATCCTGTTCTTCCAGCGCGTTAAGAATCCGATCAGCCACCATCATCGCCCCCGCAATTTCAGCAAATCCGGATTCCCCTTCCCCTTGCAACGCAACCGCCGCCTGAAGGTTCCAGTCGGACAAACGCGCCAATGGCGCAAACGTCCCGCGCGTCAGCGACAATATTTTCACCCCCTGCTGCTTTGCCATGGACAGAGCCTGCATCATATCCGCCGATGCCTGTTCGCTATGTACGACGATAATGCCGGTTTTTTGATTATCTGTTAACAACGGCATGGCGGCCGGATAGGAGCGATCGACAAAACTGGCCGCCTTCCCCATGTTGATTAAATTCATCTGCAGGAATAACGCCACCGGCACCGCGGTACCTACCGCATAAATCGCAATACTGTTCAGGCTATTAAGCCAGTCCGCCGCCGCTTTCAACTCCTGATTATCAACAATGGCATTACTGTCGCGGATGCTTGCCAGCACTGGAGCTATCTCTTCATTACCGCTGTCGTCCGAACGCGCGGCGCCCTGCTCCATCGCCAGCGCGGTTCGGAAATCCGAGAAACCTTTAAAACCAAAGGCCCGACAAAAACGGGTAATGCTCCCCTCACTGGTATCAATGGAATCGGCAAGTTCTGAGATCGTGTGTCGCATCACAAAGTCAGGATTTTCCGTAATGAAACGGCCAACTTTTTCCAGGATCGGGCTTAGTTCAGAAGCTCCGTTTCTTATGTTTATCAACAAATTAGTGTCTATCTGGCTCATATTTTGCCTTATTTGCTCAAAATGCAAACACAGTCACATCTTTCATTTCACCGCAAGGATAATAATTATTATCTCACATAAACAAATAAAAATAATTATTTTTACAAACAGGAGAACATCGAATGAAAGGTCTCATCGTCTGCCGTACCGGTATGGGCAGTTCCTTAATGCTCAAAATAAAAGCGCAAAAAATTATCGACAAACACGGCTGGGATATCGAACTGGAACACGATGTCCTCTCAGGTCTGCGCACCTGGCAAGATATTGATTTCGTCATCACTATGCGCGATCTCACCGAGGAAGTCGAAGCTGCCGGATTCAGGGCGGTCGGCATCACCGATCTGATGAACAGCGAAGAAATGGAATCTGCGCTCACTGACATCGTTCAAAGCAACTAACCTCTCCCGGAGGCAATATGGATTTCCTCAGATTTATTGTATTCGACATTCTGGGTGTAACCCCACTTTTAGTTGGCTTTATTGCATTAATCGGCCTGTTAATTCAACGTAAGCCGATTGAAAAAGTCCTTTCTGGCACCTTCAAAACCATTGTCGGCTTCCTGGTTTTTGCCGGAGGCGCAGGTCTGGCGGTGACCTCTCTGGGTAATTTCCAAACGTTATTCAGCGATGGATTTGGCCTGAAGGGCGTGATGCCACTGGCGGAGGCGTTAACCGGACTGGCACAAACCAAATTCGCAATGTGTGTCTCGCTGATTATGGTGATCGGCTTTGGCTGGAATCTGTTCTTTGCCCGCGTCACCCCCTTTAAATACATTTTTCTTACCGGGCAACATAACCTTTATCTCTCTGCCCTACTTACCGTCACGCTGAAGGCGCTGGGCTATAGCGATATGACCACCATCATTGTCGGCTCGGTTTTGCTGGGTCTCGCTGCCTGCCTTTATCCGGCAATTGCGCAACCATGGATGCGCAAAATTACCGGCAACGACGAGATTGCGATGGGACACTACGTCACGCTGGCCTATGCCGCATCAGGCTGGATTGGGTCAAAAGTTGGCGATCCTAAGCAATCCACCGAAAAACTGAACCTTCCCGGCTGGCTGGGGATCTTTAAAGATTACATCGTCTCGGTATCGATCTCGGTCAGTATTTTCTACTACATTGCCGCGTTTGCAGCCGGAAAAGCGGCGGTTACCGCAGCGGCAGGAGGCATGCACTGGCTGGTTTACCCCCTCTTCCAGTCGCTGACCTTCACCGCGTCGCTGTACATCATTATTACCGGCGTGAGACTGCTGCTGTCCGAAATTGTTCCGGCCTTCCTCGGCATTTCGGAAAAATTTATTCCCAACGCCAAACCCGCCCTCGACTGCCCGGTAGTCTTCCCCTACGCCCCTACTGCCACGGTACTGGGATTTATCTCGTCATTTGTCGGCGGACTGGTCGTTATGGGCTTTCTGGCGATTCTCGGACAAACCGTCATTATCCCGGTGGCGATCCCCTACTTCTTTATCGGCGCGACCGCTGCGATTTTTGGTAACGCCTCTGGCGGCTGGAAAGGCGCAATTGCCGGGAGCTTCATCACCGGGATCCTGATCGGCATCGGCCCCGCGCTGATTTACCCAATTATGGAGTCCGTCGGTCTGTCAGGCACCAGCTTCCCGGAAACCGACTTCGTCGCTCTGGGCCTGGTCGTGTACTACATCGGTAAAATGCTGCCATAAGAAGGAAAGAACATGAACATTGATGAACTGAAGTCCCACGCGCTTGCCGCCCGGCGCGAGATAGTCACTATGATCTATGAATCCGGGATTGGCCATCCGGGCGGAGCGTTGTCAATAATCGACATCCTTACCTGGCTCTACTACCAGGAGGTTGATCTGAGCACCTCCCCTCGCTCACGCGTGGTAATGAGTAAAGGCCACGCCGTCGCCGCGCAGTACGCCATGCTGTATCAAAAAGGCAGGATCGATCGCAGCGAATTTAATACGTTCCGCCAAATCAACTCACGCCTGCAAGGGCACCCCAGCATTAAATCCCTGCCGGAAGTCGATGCCACCACCGGTTTGCTGGGCCAGGGACTATCCATTGCATTCGGCATGGCGGCCGCCAAAAAGCGGCGTGACGATCCCCATCGGGTATTTGCCATTATTGGCGACGGTGAAATGCATGAAGGGCAAATCTGGGAAACCTTACAGCAAGCCGGACATATGAAAATGGATAATCTGGTCGCCATTATCGATTACAACGGCTTCTCTTCCCATGATCCGGTTAATGCCGTGGTTAATCTCGAACCACTGGCGGATAAAATTCGCAGCTTTGGCTGGCATGTGCTTGAACTTCACAACGGCAACGATATGCATCAGGTCGCCGATACCCTGATGTTGTCCCGGCACCTGAAAGGTAAGCCTGTTGCCATTGTCGCGCACACCACGAAAGGCGCTGGCATCAGCTATATGGAAAACAACGGCGACTGGCACTCAAAAACCCCGAGTAAAGAACAATATCAACAGGCCATGGAGGAGTTACAGTGATGAAAGCACCCCGTGATGAGATCGGTAATGCCCTGATTGCCCTGAAAGAAAAAGGCTATCCCGTCGTGGTGATTGACAGCGACCTGGCCAGCTCAACCCGCACTGACCAGTTTCAGGCCATCTATCCGGAAGCCTTTTTCGAAATGGGCATTGCGGAAGGTTCCGCCATGAGCTTCGCTGTCGGTCAGGCGCTGGAGGGTTTTATCCCCTTCTATGTTAACTTTGCGATGTTCGTAACCGGCACCGCCTGGACCCAGTTAAGGCAGGCCTGCTACGCCAAAGCCAACATTAAGCTTGTTGGCAGTCACCCGGGTATGGATGATGGCCCGGACGGCGCCTCCCATCATGCTCTGGAAGATTTAGCCCTGACCCGCGTACTACCTGGGTTAACGATCCTGACGCCAGCAGATGCAGAAGAGATTGCCGGTGCCTTCGAGCAGGCAACGAAAATAAAGGGGCCGGTGTACATCCGCGTCGCCCGGGAGCCGATGCCGGTTCGCGATAAAAGTATCATTCCACAGGTCAGCGATATTGCCGCCATCGCAGACAGCGGCAATGATTTTGCGATTCTGTTTGAAGGAACGGTGCTGGAACAGGCAACCGATGGCTATGAAAAGCTGATCGCCAGCGGTAAAAAAGGCAAACTTATCCATGTTGCTAAGCTCAAACCCTTTAATCAGCAAGAGTTTTATCGGCTGGTCGAAGAGTGCCCACTTATCGCTACGCTGGAAAATCATACCATTAACGGCGGACTTGGCGGATTGATCGCCGAAACCCTGGCGCAAACGGCTCATCCTGCCCGTCTGACGCGCCTGGGGACACAGGATACGTTTACTGAATCAGGTAACAGCAGACAACTAAAAACGAAATATGGCATATCGGGCGACGCGCTATACAACGCCCTTCACTAACCGCTGCGCGAGCCGGTCGCTTTGACGGCCGGCTCCCGAGTAAAGGGAGTTTTTATGGAAAAGACATTATTTTCCGCCTGCCAGTTCACCCGTCACCGTCTGAACTGGCGCAGTGCCATTCAGCTCGCCTGCCGCCCTCTGGAACAGCAAAAGAAAATCACAACAGAATATGTTCAGGCCATCATCCATGCCACGGAACAGGACGGCCCCTGGTACATACTGAGCCCGATGTTTGCGCTACCGCACGCGCGGCCGGAGAATGGGGTATTGAGCAAAAACAGCGTGCTTTCACTACTTTGCTGTCGTGAATACGTTGAGTTTCCCGGGCATCCGGATATTCGGCTGATCGTTGTGCTGGCAGCAGCAAACAGTGAACAACATATTCAGACAATCCAGCGCTTAGTCTGCTGGCTGGATGAGGGAGACAGGCTACAACGATTCACGACGGTGAAAAATAAAACCCAGTTTGCCGAGCTTATAGCTTCTCAGCTATAGCGGAAGGACAAGTCCTCCCGCTATTCTATTACAAAATCAGGCGTGAGCCACCGGCCCAGGATGGTGCCCTGCTTTGCGCAGCAGCGTCAGCAGATAAATGAATGACACGCTGGCGATCATGATAAACAACAAATTATCAGAGAAATTCTGCATCAGCATGGCGGTCAGCGTCGGCCCAAGCAGACTGCCCACGGTATAGCTCATTAACAGCGCCTGATTCATCGCCACCAGCTGGTGACGCTCTACTTTTTCACAGGCCCAGGCCATCGCGACCGGGTAAAGCGTGAACCCGGAGGCGCCAAGCACAAACAGCGCCGGTGCCATTGATGTCGGGCTCAACATCGCAAGGCATCCCAAAATCACCACAAACACCTGGACCCGAAGAACCAGCAGACGCCCGTAGCGATCGGCCAGCCGACCAATCGGCCACTGCCCAACAATACCCGCACTGACCATCACCGCCATCCAGAAACCAATGCCGGAATCGCTAACGCCCTGATGGTTCAGCCACAGCGGCATCAGCCCGTACAGAGAGCCGAGGACAATGCCGGAAATAATACAGCCATTCACGCCGTGGCGAGCCTGGCGTAGCCTTAACATCGGCCAGATACGGACAGCTTTCTGCGTCTCATCGCTCTCGTTAACCAGACGAGCAAACAGTAACGGTAGAATACCCGCCAGGGTCAGCGCCGTCACCCACGGCAGAACGCTCATCAAATTCGTCGGCAACTTGCTTACCATTAGCTGGCCCAGCACGGTGCCGACATAATAAATCATCATATATGCCGCCAGCAGACGACCACGGCTCCGCGAAGTGCCGCTACAGACCAGCGCGCTCTCAACCACCACCCAAATCATCGCGCAGCCTACCCCTGCGACAAAACGCCAGCTAAACCAGCTCCAGAAACCAATAGTGATACCAAGGCCGACACAGCCGACAGCAAAAATAATCGATGCCAGATAATAACTACGGTTAAAACCCAAATGCTTAATTACCCATCCGGCCAGCAAGGTTCCCGTCAGATTACCAGTAAAATAAGAAGACCCTACCATCCCGACCTGCCAGGTCGGCATATTTTCATGGGCAAGCCAAAGCGGGACGAGCGTATTTAAAACCGCTATCGCCAGGGTCAACAAAAGGAGGCCACAGAGCAACATTTGCACTGGCCGGGTGTAGATGGACATGGATATAAACCGTGATGGAGTTCAGATTGCGTGCGCATCATGCCACTGCTGCAAACATTGTCAATCCGGCAAAAATCAGGTGTGATGCGGTTTACGGGCACACGATTGAAGTTTTTTATCCAGCGAATGAGCAACTGAATGGTTATTTATATTATTCCATTGTTTTTATTAATTTATTGAAAAAAGAAGGTGGCAATATCAGTAGAAATATTTCATCAATCAACCGCATTTTTTATCGCGCCAGAATACACTTTTCTGGCGCGATAAATAGCGATCAGCTGACGATTGCCATTCCGACTGTCATATGCAGGCCATAGAAGACGCCGCGGCCAATCATTTCACCGACCAGAACCAGGACAAATGCCAGGCCCAGCAGCGGTAATGCCGGCCGATCGCCCTTAAGCTGCGGGGCGATCCAGCATACCAGCGCCAGCACCAGCGCAACAACGCGCCAGGCCATCAGCGAGCCGTAATCCGGCACCAGCGCCGAAGCCTGCTGAATGGAACTATGGATTGTCGCCAGCTCGCTGCCCTGCATCAGCACCACGATGACGCTCGCCACCAACGCCAGCAGCGAAATGGCGGGCAACAGACGCATCGCCCAACCGTCACCCCCCGCAAAACGCAGCAGCAGGTATCCCAACAACGGACCACCAATAAACATCGTCAGGAAAAAGCTAAACGGCGTCCATACCGTGTACCAGGTAGGCACCGTATCGATGGTGTTATAAACGCGCACCATCATCCAGACGAAGATAACCCCCAGCACCATCGTCAGGAGCAGCCAGAGATTACGCACGCCTGACGGCAGCTTATTGACCACCGCCAGCAGCCAGCCAATACCGCCAATCGCAAAGAACAGCGCCCCGACAGCGATTTCATTGCTAAGCGACGAGGCGCCAATGCGGTTTAACGAATTGAACGCCCGCATCGGCGACCCCAGATGCAAGGTCGAGGCAATAAAGCCCACGCCCATCAGCACCCACAGGCCGAACATGCTCCCTACAACACGCTGCTGCTGTTCGCCCGATAAATCCCCTTTGATTAACGCCAGGGCCAGTACAATAAATCCGCCCACCACGCATTGACCAAAGACCGTGAAAATCATTAAAGGCCATTCATGCCATCCACTGCCCATCTCACACCTCCTTCGGGTTGGCCAGATAGCCGGTGGTATCTCCACACGGGCGACTGTTGGCGTTGGGTTTAATCACAATACTCGGTTTCGTGAAGTGCGCGGATGGCAGCGGCGCAACGGCTGCCAGCTGACCGTATTTTTTACGCAACGCTTCAACAGGACCGAAATCAAGCGCGCGTAACGGACAAGATTCCACACAAATCGGTTTTTTGCCGTCGGCTACGCGTTCATAGCAGCCATCACACTTGGTCATATGCCCTTTCGTCGCATTGTATTGCGGGGCGCCGTACGGGCAAGCCATATGGCAATAGCGACAACCGATACAAACATCTTCATTTACGACAACAAAGCCATCTTCGCGTTTATGCATCGCGCCACTTGGACAGACCTTAACGCAGGCCGGATCTTCACAATGGTTACAGGCGATAGAGAGGTAGTAGGCAAACACGTTTTGCCGCCAGACGCCATTATCCTCCTGCCAGTCGCCGCCAGCGTATTCATAGATACGGCGGAAGCTCACCTCCGGCGTCAGGTTTTTGTAGTCTTTACAAGCCAGTTCGCAGGTTTTACAACCGGTGCAACGGGCGGAATCAATAAAAAATCCATATTGTGTTGTCATCGGTCACTCCTTACAGCTTTTCAACCTGGACGAGATTAGTATGCGATGGATTGCCTTTCGCCAGCGGTGACGGGCGTTGAGTGGTCAGCACGTTAATGCAGCCCGCCTGATCCACGCGACCTGCGTTCGGGTTATACCAGGCCCCTTCCCCCAGAGCGACAACGCCAGGCATCATTCGCGGTGTCACTTTGGCTTCGATATGCACTTCACCGCGATCGTTAAAGATACGAATCCGATCGCCATTCGCGATGCCACGCGTATTTGCATCAAGCGGGTTAATCCACATCTCCTGGCGGCAGGCAGCCTTCAGCACCTCAACGTTGCCGTAGGTCGAGTGCGTGCGAGCCTTATAGTGAAACCCGGTTAGCTGAAGCGGATATTTTTTAGCCAGCGGATCGTTGTAGTTTTCAAATCCAGGACTGTAAATCGGCAGCGGATCGATCACATCCCCGGCTTTTAGCTCCCAGGTTGCCGCGATTTCCGCCAGTTGCGCAGAGTAAATTTCAATTTTCCCTGATGGCGTGGTTAACGGATTGGCTGCTGGATCTTCGCGGAAAGCCTTGTAGGCGACATGATGCCCCTGCGGATCACGCTGTTTGAACATGCCCTGTTTGCGGAATTCATCAAACGGCAATAGTCCGGGAATCGCTTTACGTGACTGCTCATAAAGGTGGCGCAGCCACTCTTCCTGGGTACGCCCTTCGGTGAACCGTTGCTCAACGCCCATACGTTTCGCCAGCGCCGTTGTCATCTCATAAATGGTTTTGCACTCAAAACGGGGCTTAATGGCCTGGTCGGCAAAAATCACGTAAGACATATTGCCGCAGGAGGCATCCAGCGCAAAATCCATCTGCTCGGAGGCCGTACAATCCGGCAGCAGAATATCGGCATATTTCGCCGACGCGGTCATATGACAATCAATGACCACGATCATCTCGCACTTCTTATCGTCCTGCAGGATGTCATGGGTACGGTTGATTTCTGAGTGCTGGTTAATCAGGCAGTTACCGGCATAGTTCCAGACCATTTTGATGGGTACGTCGAGCTTATCTTTGCCTCGCACGCCGTCGCGCAGCGCGGTCATTTCCGTCCCGCGCTCAATCGCATCGGTCCACATAAACATTGAGATACTGGTTGCAACCGGATTATCCAGCGTCGGCATACGCTCAAACGGTAGATCGTAAGAACCTTCGCGCGCGCCGGTGTTCCCGCCGTTGACGCCAACGTTGCCGGTTAAAATCGCCAGCATTGAAATGGCGCGGGAAACCAGTTCACCGTTGGAATGGCGCTGCGGCCCCCAGCCCTGGGAAATAAAGGCAGGCTTAGCGCTGGCAATCTCACGCGCCAGTTGCACAATACGCGCCTGTGGAATTCCGGTAATCACCGATGCCCATTCCGGTGTCTTTGCGATACCATCTTTACCCTGACCAAGGATATAAGCTTTATAGTGGCCGTTGGCTGGCGCACCTTGCGGCAGCGTTTTCTCATCATAGCCTACGCAATATTTATCCAGGAAAGGCTGGTCAACAAGGTTCTCATTAATCATTACCCACGCCAGCGCGGAGACCAGCGCCGCATCCGTCCCCGGACGAATCGGGATCCATTCGTCTTCCCGTCCGGCCCCGGTGTCCGTATAGCGCGGATCGATAATAATCATTCTGGCATTGGATTTTTGCCGCGCCTGTTCCAGGTAGTAGGTCACCCCGCCACCGCTCATTCGGGTTTCCCCGGGGTTGTTGCCAAACAGCACCACCAGCTTGCTGTTTTCGATGTCCGACGGGCTATTACCATCAGCCCAACCGCCATAGGTATAGTTCAGCCCTGCGGCGATTTGCGCGGTGGAATAGTCGCCGTAATGATTGAGATAACCACCACAGCAGTTCATCAGGCGGGCAATCAGGGTTTTTCCTGGTGGCCAGGAGCGCGTGAGCGTACCGCCGAGAGTGCCGGTACCATAATTCAGGTAGATGGATTCGTTACCGTAGTCTTTGATCAGACGCTGCATATTACTGGTGATAGTATCAAATGCCTCTTCCCAGCTAATACGCTCAAACTTACCCTCACCGCGCTTGCCAACGCGCTTCATCGGATATTTCAGGCGATCTGGATTATAGACGCGCCGACGCATTGAGCGCCCACGCAGACAGGCGCGAACCTGATGCATACCGTCATAGTTATCGTCACCGGTATTATCGGTTTCTACATATTTAATCTCACCATCAACCACATGCATACGCAGCGGACAACGGCTACCACAGTTAACCGTACAGGCACTCCAGATAATCTTTTCGCTAGCGGAATTTGGGTTCTCTGCAGCATGGGCAATACGTGTGAAGGGTAAGGTAAATGCGCTGCTGGCCATCGCCAGTCCGCCAATCGCCGTGGTTTTCATCAAACCACGCCGACTCACCTCGGTAGCCAGTAAAGCATCGGGGGTTTTGGTTTTCATAGATACTCACTTTATTGCTCACAATTAACTTAAAATCGTTATATAGTTTTATATATAACGAAATCAGACTTTATTGGTTATTTATGCTGGTTAATCCAAAGAGAGTATCTGCGTATTCACTACGTTGATTATTGCCTGATATCAAGAAGGGGATAAAAAAAGCGCCCGGAGGCGCTTTTGAGAAGAGAGTCGAAAAATCAGCCGATAAATTCAAGGCCACGCATATACGGACGCAGGATTTCAGGGATCTCAATGCGGCCATCGGCCTGCTGGTAGTTCTCCATCAGCGCAACCAGCGTACGCCCGACCGCCAGGCCAGACCCGTTGAGCGTGTGCACCAGACGCGTTTTCTTGTCTGATTTGCTGCGGCAACGCGCCTGCATCCGACGCGCCTGGAAATCCCAGACGTTGGAGCAGGAAGAAATCTCGCGATAGGTGTTCTGCGCCGGTACCCACACTTCCAGATCGTAGGTCTTGCATGCGCTAAAGCCCATATCGCCAGTACACAACGCCACTTTACGATACGGCAGGCCCAGCAGTTGCAGAACTTTCTCCGCATGACCGGTCATCTCTTCCAGCGCCGCCATGGAATCTTCCGGGCGCACAATCTGCACCATTTCAACTTTGTCGAACTGATGCATACGGATCAAGCCACGCGTATCACGACCATAAGATCCCGCTTCAGAACGGAAGCACGGCGTATGGGCGGTCATTTTGATTGGCAGATCGTCTTCGTCGATGATCTCATCGCGAACCAGGTTAGTCAGCGGAACTTCCGCCGTCGGGATCAGCGCGTAGTTGCTGCTGTCCGCTTCTTCTTCCAGCGGACGGGTATGGAACAGGTCGCCTGCGAATTTCGGCAGTTGACCAGTACCGTACAGCGTGTCCTGGTTAACCAGATACGGGACATAGTTTTCGCTGTAACCATGCTGTTCCGTGTGCAGATCCAGCATAAACTGCGCCAGCGCACGGTGCAGGTGTGCCAGTTGGCCTTTCATGACCACAAAGCGAGATCCCGTCAGCTTCACAGCGGCGGCGAAATCCAGCCCGCCGTGCATTTCCCCCAGCGTCACGTGATCGCGCACGTCAAAATCAAACTCCCGCGGCGTACCCCAGCGGCTGACTTCAACGTTATCGTTTTCATCGCGACCAACAGGAACGTCGTCATATGGAATATTGGGGATAGTCAGCGCAATATCGCGAATTTCCGCCAGCAGCGTATCCAGCTCGCGCTTCGCGGCATCCAGTTGCTCGCCAAGTTTATTCACTTCCAGGCGTAATGGCTCGATGTCTTCCCCGCGCGCTTTCGCCTGGCCAATGGATTTCGATCGGGAGTTGCGCTCCGCCTGCAGGTTTTCAGTTTGAACCTGCAGAACTTTACGACGCTCTTCCAGAGCGCGAAGTTTATCTACATCCAGCTTAAAGCCCCGGCGTGCCAGTTTTTCTGCGACTGCGTCTGGCTCGGTACGCAGCAGATTGGGATCGAGCATGCTTATCCTGTGCTTATCGAATTAATAAAGAAAAATGGCCGCAGAGCGCGACCACGGAAATAGTGTGACAACCTTACCGCAACGCCTCAATTAGCGGTAGCGTTTTATCGGGCTATTTTGATCCTGTTCGGCCAACCAGGCGAGCTTTTCGCCTATTTTCCCCTCCAGCCCCCGGTTTGTCGGCTGATAATAGCGCGTTTGCGCCATTTCCTGCGGGAAATACTGCTCTCCGGCGGCGTAAGCGTTGGGCTCATCATGAGCATAACGGTAAGCCTGCCCGTAGCCCATCTCTTTCATCAGCCTGGTCGGCGCATTGCGCAAATGTACCGGAACATCGTAGTCCGGGCGCTCGCGGGCATCGGCCATCGCGGCTTTAAACGCGGTATAGACCGCGTTGCTTTTTGGCGCGCAGGCGAGATAAACAATGGCCTGTGCAATCGCGCGTTCGCCTTCCGCCGGTCCCACGCGGGTAAAGCAATCCCAGGCGGCGATAGCGACCTGCATGGCTCGGGGATCGGCATTACCGACATCTTCCGAGGCTATTGCCAGGCAGCGTCGCGCTACATACAGCGGATCGCCCCCGGCGGTAATTATCCGCGCATACCAGTAGAGCGCGGCGTCCGGCGCGCTCCCGCGAACCGATTTATGCAGCGCGGAGATTAAATCGTAGAAACGATCGCCTTTGTTGTCGAAACGCGCGCTGCGCTCACCGGCAATTTCAGTCAACAGTTCAACGTTCAACACGCGGTTACCGGAGGCATCGTTTTCGGCCATATCGGCCATCATTTCCAGCGTATTAAGCGCCCGGCGCGCATCGCCGTTTACCAGATCGGCGATCGCTTTGCGCGTCTCGTCTGGCAGCACAATGCTTTGCCCGCCGTAGCCGCGAGTTTTGTCGCTCATCGCCTGGTTAAGCACCTGCTCAATATCCTCGCTGGTCAGCGACTTCAGCAGATAGACGCGAGCACGTGAAAGCAGCGCGGAATTGAGTTCAAAAGAGGGATTTTCCGTCGTCGCGCCGATAAAAGTAATCGTCCCATCTTCAATATGCGGCAGAAAAGCGTCCTGCTGACTTTTATTGAAACGGTGAACTTCGTCGACAAACAGAATTGTACGACGACCCGCGTTACGGTTCTGCCGCGCGCGCTCAATCGCCTCACGAATCTCTTTCACGCCTGAAGTGACCGCAGAGATACGTTCGACATCGGCGCTGGCATAGCGCGCAATCACCTCGGCCAGCGTGGTTTTCCCGGTCCCCGGCGGGCCCCACAGGATCATAGAGTGCAGATGTCCGGCTTCAATCGCTCTCGGCAGAGGCTTGCCCGGCGCCAGCAGATGCTGCTGGCCAATGTACTGCGCTAAATTTTCTGGCCGCATGCGGGCGGCCAGTGGTTGAAACGCGTTGTCGGAAAAATCGAGCGACAGATTGCTCACGTTCGCCTCTACTTACGTTGATCGTCCACTGTCACGCCTTTCGGCGGCGTAAAGGTGAACTTAGATGCATCGACGGCGCCATTTTGTTGCGATTTCAGTTGATAGCTGCTGCGTTGATCATCCTGCTCCACGGCGGTGAACTGATGAATCGTGCCATCACGACCCACATTGATGGTGAACTGCTTCAGGTTACCGCTGCCGCTTTTCGGCGTCAGAACGAAATTATCGCCACTCTGTTTAATGTTGTAATTCTGCCAGTCGCTGGCCTGGTTACGAGCAATCAGCATAAACGGCGTGTTGCTGGTCGCATCTTTCAGCCAGGTGGCCGTGACCTGTTCAACAAACGGGTTGTAAAACCACAGCGTTTTACCGTCAGAAACCAGCACGCTTTCATCCGGCTGGGTCATATGCCAGTTGAACAGATTCGGACGCTTAACCCACAGGTCTCCCTGCCCGTCCTGCACAATATTACCGCTACCGTCGGTCACTTTCTGCGTAAAGCTGGAGTGGAAGCTGCTCACTTTATCAAGGCGGCTTTTTAAATCGCTGGCGGCATCCGCCCATACCTGACTTACAACAAAACCGGACAGTAAAGCGCAGGTGATTGCGAGTTTTTTCATTGTCATTCCTTAATGTGCGTCACTCCCGACGCGGGAGCCTGCTCTGCCCTAAATGTAGGACCGCTAAAAACGGTGGAACAGCAGAACAGGCTGATTTTCACTTATTTACCCAACTTGCCGTTACTCGAAGGGAGGCGGTGCCAGCACTTCGCGGTTACCATTGTGACCTTGTTCGCTGACAATACCCTGAGCTTCCATTTGTTCAATGATACGCGCGGCACGGTTATAGCCAATACGGAACTGACGTTGCACTCCGGAAATGGAAGCTTTACGTTTTTCCGTCACAAAGTTGACCGCCTGATCAAAGAGGGGATCAAGCTCTTCGCCGCCATCGTAGCCACCGCTGCCGCCTTCGCCCTCGCTATCGGAGGTGATGCCAGCAACATATTGCGGCCGCCCGCGCGCTTTCCAGTCCTGGACCACGGCATGAACCTCTTCATCGCGCACAAAGGCGCCATGTACGCGCACCGGGATCGTCGAGTTAGGCGCGGAATAGAGCATATCGCCCATCCCCAGCAGCGACTCAGCGCCGCCCTGATCAAGAATGGTACGCGAGTCAATTTTGCTTGATACAGTAAAGGCAATACGCGTCGGGATATTCGCTTTGATAAGGCCGGTAATAACATCCACTGATGGTCGCTGAGTTGCCAGCACCAGGTGGATCCCCGCAGCGCGCGCTTTCTGGGCCAGACGCGCAATCAGCTCTTCCACTTTCTTACCGACGGTCATCATCAGATCGGCGAATTCGTCGACCAGAACCACGATGTAAGGCTCTTTTTTCAGTACCGGATGCGTCGCATCCATGCTGTCGCCAGGCTTCCAGTATGGATCCGGAATTGGCCGCCCCATGCGCGCAGCTTCCGCAATCTTCTCGTTGTAACCCGCGAGATTACGCACGCCCAGCGCAGACATCAGTTTATAGCGGCGCTCCATCTCGTTAACGCTCCAGCGCAACGCATTGGCGGCATCTTTCATATCGGTAACGACTTCCGTTAACAGATGCGGAATCCCCTCATAGACCGACAGCTCGAGCATTTTCGGGTCGATCATAATGAATTTCACATCTTCCGGCTGCGCTTTGTAGAGCATGCTGAGGATCATGGCGTTGACCCCAACGGATTTACCGGAACCGGTAGTACCCGCCACCAACAGATGCGGCATCTTCGCCAAATCGGCGGTAACCGGTTCACCCGCAATATCTTTGCCAAGAACAACGGTAAGCGGTGACGGATTATCGCGAAATTTCACGTTATCCAGCACTTCTCGCAGATAAACGGTCTGACGCTTTTTGTTAGGCAGTTCCAGACCGACGTAAGGTTTGCCCGGAATAACCTCCACCACACGAACCGCTGCGGTGGACAGAGAGCGGGCCAAATCTCGCGACAAATTCGAAATCCGCGCCGCTTTCACCCCCGGTGCCAGATTAAGCTCAAAGCGGGTGATAACCGGGCCTGGCGAGTAGTTCACCACATCAGCCTTAATACGGAAATCGGCCAGACGCGCTTCAACCAGACGCGCCATCTGCTCAAGGGCAAAAGTATCTATCGGTTCGACTTCAGCTGGCGGCGGCGTGAGTAAGTCAAGCGACGGCAGAAGCGTCGTCGGCTTCTGTAACGGCCGACTATCGCCATTGCGCATCAATAGCGGATGAATCAGGCTTTCCTGCGGCTGCGCGGCTGGCTGCGACGGCACCTGCCCATGTGGCGTATGCGGTTGCGGCTGGCTGACAGGCGCCTGTTGCGGAGACGAAGCCGACGGCTGCTGTACGTGTTGAGCGGTGTGGTGCGGCGCATGTTGCGGCTGATGGCCCGCATGCTGATACGACATCGGCTGATGCGCCGACTGCGGCTGCGGGTGATGTGAAGCAGGTTGCTGCACTTCCGGCATCGGCATAAAGACGGGCTCACTCGGCGCATCATCAACTAACGCCTTCATTGGCGAAAATTCATAATCCGCGGCAGAGAACGGATGCGATCCCGGCGGCTGCTCGCTCGCGTAGCGTTGCTGTTGAGAAGCGGCAAACTGGCGGGCAAGCTCAGCTTCAGCGGCAGAATCTTCATCCGCGTTATCTTCTTCCGCCACATAATGTTCACCATAGCGCTGATTTTGCGAAGCGGCGAACTGACGCGCCAGTTCGTGCTGCTCAAGCTCTGCAGCTTCCTCGTCCGTCAGAGACGGATCATTATAATGCTGATGCTCTGCCTTACGCGCACGTTCTTCAGCTAATCGCTGTGAGGGAAGCTTAATACCATAGGACGCCAGTTCACGGCGCGTCGGCACGCGAACGCGGTTAGGTCGCGGCAGCTTCGGACCGATCCCTTCTTTTACCTGCGCACGAGGGCCGCCAGATGCCGGGCGGACGAGCGGCGCGGAACTGGCCGTTGCCGATACAGCGGAAGCCCCGGCAGCATTTGCGGAAACGGCTCCCGTCGCCTGGTGAACGCCAGCGGCCAGCGCGCCTGAAGCAGCGACACCAACCGACGATGAAGGCGGAGGAGAGATCGGTTTTGTCTCAACCGGGCTGACAGGTTCTGGAACAGGTTGATACCAGGCGGCAAGCTGCTCACGTTCACGCGCGCGTTTCTCTTCCACTTCTTCGAAATAGTACATGGGCGGACGCTGGGGTTTCACTTCCTCTTGTGGAACCTCAGGCTCAACGGGAGAAGTGGCAACGGGCTGTTCCGGCTGCTGTACATATTGTTGCGGCTGATACACATCTTCAGTTTGATAAACTGACGGCTGCTGCGGTGGCTGCTCCGGCTGATACTCATGCTGCGGCGGGTACGCAGGTTCAGCCTGATATACTGGCGGCTGCTGCGCTGCCTGCTGCTCCGGCTGATACCCATGCTGCGGCGGATACGCAGGTTCAGCCTGATATACTGGCGGCTGCTGCAGTGCCTGCTCCGGCTGATACCCATGCTGCGGCGGGTACGCAGGTTCAGCCTGATATACTGGCGGCTGCTGCAGTGCCTGCTCCGGCTGATACCCATGCTGCGGCGGGTACGCAGGTTCAGGTGGTTCTTCTGAACGAAACGCTTGCCCGACCTGCGGTTCAGACCAGGCCTGAGGAACGGCGGTATCCTGCGCGGCAGCATCTACAGGATCGGCAATGCGATGGCCATTGAGCAGCGGATCGTACGGGTCAAAATCGCCTGGCCGAGCGGCACGGGTTCCGGAGAATAAAACATCATCGGCATCCGCCGGACGCGCGGCGCTGGAACCGGAAAAAAGCACGTCATCAGCGGCAACAGGCGTACCGCCAGCGCTATACTGAAATGCTTCTTCAGCATCATCCATCCGCTTACCGGAGAACAACGCGGCATCGGTCTTACGCCCCATCGGGTTGGAAAACTTCTCTGCCAGCCGCTGACGGCGCGCTAAAGCACCGCGTAAAATCCGCGCGCGACGTGAACCTTGCGGTTTCGCAGGCGCATCGTCCACATAATCTTCTTCATCCTCTTCGTATTCGTCTTCATCGACCCAGGTATCATCACGACGAGTACGGTTGCTGGCAAAAGTCAGAACAGAAAGAATAATCCCGCCGAGTTTTTCAGCGATGGTAACCCAGGACCAGCCGGTAAACAGCGTCAGCCCTGCCGCCCAGAGACAAAGCAGCGCAATTGTCCCGCCGCTACTGTGCAGCAGCGGTTGCAGCGTGGTGCTCAGCAGGCTGCCAATCACCCCGCCGGAGGCAAAATACCAGATATCATCCGCATTGATAGCCGCCAGCCCACAGGAAGTGAGGATCAGCGCCAGCGCGCCAATCAACCGCAAAGAAACGGCAAAATAGTCGATGTACTCGTCATTTTCCTGATGACGCCAGGCAAACCAGCAGCCGCCGATAATAATCACCGGAATGGTATAGGCCATTACGCCGAAAATAAAAAATAGCGTATCGGCAAGCCAGGCGCCCGGCGCACCGCCGATGTTATGAATAGGCTCATGCCACGCCGTTTGTGACCAGCTAGGATCCGATGGATTAAAGCTGAGTAAGGCTACCATCAACCAGATGGCAAAAAGGGAGCAAAGGATAAGCAACGCCTCAAGGAGCCGGCGCCCGCTACTAAGCTTTGTAAATTTGACTTCTTTGTCTTCAGTATATTCCTGGCTCAAGAAAGGCTCTCCAGGTATCAGGCTGTTTCCTGCCTTCAGCTAAAACGGACAACAGCGCCGAGTCTCCCCGGCACTGTTGCTGTATGGATTAACAGGAGTGTAATCAAACTACGTCGATTTTGCACCTGTTCCGTGTTAGCGCGTCTTGATTACCAGACGATTACTTTGCTTGACTTCTTCCATTACCACGTAGGTACGGGTGTCATTTACGCCCGGCAGGCGCAGCAAGGTCTCGCCCAGTAGCTTACGATACGCGGACATATCCGGTACGCGAGTTTTCAACAAATAATCGAAATCCCCGGACACCAGATGGCACTCTTGAATTTCTTCAAGTTTTTGCACAGCGGAGTTAAATTGCTCAAACACATCCGGCGCGCCACGATTCAGAGTAATCTCAACAAATACCAGAAGTGATGCATCCAGATAATGTGGGTTAAGCAGCGCTGTATAACCCTGAATAAAACCCTGTCTTTCCAGACGACGCACACGCTCAAGGCAAGGCGTCGGAGAAAGTCCCACCCGTTTAGAAAGCTCGACGTTGGAAATACGCCCGTCTTTTTGCAATTCATTCAAAATATTGCGATCAATGCGGTCAAGATCTTTGCCAGGGCGCTTCTTGCTATCTACCATTATTATTGTCTCTCTGTATTCCTTCCCTACTCCTGTTCCGACTCTGAGCCTTCACTGCCAGAGTCCATCCTGTTATTACCCGTACGACATTGGGTAATCCAGGGGTACGTGAGAAGCCCGTTGCCTGACGGCAGCTACCGACATCACGCATGGCGTCTGTCCACACCATGCGTAGATTTCGCTAACCCGGATAAAAATGGCATTTGCGTGCATGAAAATTCGCCGCACACCAAACACTGCTTTTCTTCTTCCATGAATGTTTTCGCAAAAGCACAGGGGATTGTCAAAGCAAAACATCGTTTTTTAGTACAAGATGCCAGATATTCATTATCCTCACCCATTGATTCTCATGTTTTCCTCTTATAATTGTCCCGCTAACAGTAGAATTAGTTATATTCTCCGTTCGTTAAATCGCCAATTAATCGGCAGCCTCTATTGCACATATCGTTAACAAAACCGCCGCGCTCTTTTTTTACGACAACAAATTCCCTACAATCCAGCTCATGTATGCCAATAAATTATGAGGATCTCATGGGCACGGCCAAACACAGTAAACTGCTTATTCTTGGTTCTGGACCTGCGGGATATACCGCTGCGGTCTATGCCGCGCGCGCAAATCTGCAGCCGGTACTGATTACCGGGATGGAAAAAGGCGGTCAACTGACCACCACCACTGAAGTGGAAAACTGGCCAGGCGATCCTAACGATCTGACCGGACCGCTGCTGATGGAGCGTATGCACGAGCATGCCACCAAGTTTGATACCGAAATTATTTTCGATCATATCAACAGCGTCGATCTGCAAAACCGTCCCTTCCGCCTGGTGGGCGACAGCGGTGAATACACCTGTGATGCTCTGATCATCGCCACCGGCGCGTCCGCTCGCTATCTGGGTCTGCCATCGGAAGACGAATTTAAAGGCCGCGGCGTTTCCGCCTGCGCCACCTGCGACGGTTTCTTCTACCGTAACCAGAAAGTCGCCGTGATCGGCGGCGGTAACACGGCGGTGGAAGAAGCGCTGTATCTGTCTAATATTGCTTCCGAAGTGCACCTGATCCACCGCCGCGACAGCTTCCGTGCGGAAAAAATCCTTATCAAGCGCCTGATGGACAAAGTGGAAAGCGGCAATATCGTGCTGCATACCAACCGTACGCTGGAAGAAGTCACCGGCGACCAGATGGGGGTAAGCGGTTTACGCCTGCGTGATACGCAGAATGCTGACAACATTGAATCGCTGGAAGTCGCGGGACTGTTCGTTGCTATCGGCCACAGCCCGAATACGGCCATTTTCGCCGGTCAACTGGCGCTGGAGAACGGCTATATTAAAGTTCAGTCCGGTATCCACGGCAATGCCACCCAGACCAGCATACCGGGCGTCTTTGCTGCGGGCGACGTAATGGATCATATCTACCGTCAGGCCATTACTTCCGCTGGTACAGGCTGCATGGCTGCGCTGGATGCAGAGCGTTATCTGGATGGTTTAGCGGACGCTTGCAAATAATCTTTACAAGTCAGTAACAAAGGTAAATAAGGCGACGAAAAGTCGCCTTTATTTTTGCCTCGTTGTAACATTGTCGTGCCCAAAAAACCCATAACAACACCTGCTAAGCGCGCAATGAACAAAAGCCGTCAACAAGAGTTAACCCGTTGGTTAAAAGATCAAAGCATTATCTCCCGTCGCTGGGTGATGATTTCCCGTCTGTTGGGCGTCGTTAGCGGCTTGCTAATCGTTGCTCAGGCCTGGCTGCTGGCGCGGATCCTCCATCGCATGATCATGGAAAATATCCCCGCAACGGCGCTGCTGCTGCCTTTTACGTTACTGGTCCTGGTCTTTGTGCTTCGTGCCTGGCTCGTGTGGCTGCGTGAACGGGTTGGTTTTCAGGCTGGTCAATATATCCGCACCGAGATTCGCCGTCAGGTCCTCAATCGCCTGCAGCAGGCGGGACCGGCGTGGATACAGGGTAAACCTGCAGGAAGCTGGGCAACGCTGATCCTTGAACAGATCGACGATATGCATGACTACTATGCGCGCTATCTGCCGCAGATGACGCTGGCGGCCTGCGTGCCTTTACTGATTGTCATCACCATTTTCCCTGATAACTGGGCGGCGGCGCTTATCCTGCTGGGTACCGCGCCGCTAATTCCGCTGTTTATGGCGTTGGTCGGAATGGGGGCGGCAGATGCCAACCGACGAAACTTTCTTGCTCTTGCGCGTTTGAGCGGCCATTTTCTCGATCGTCTGCGCGGCATGGAAACGCTGCGAATTTTTCACCGCGGCAACGCGGAAACGGACAATATTCGCCAGGCCTCCGAAGATTTCCGCCAGCGGACGATGGAAGTGCTGCGCCTGGCGTTTCTCTCTTCCGGCGTGCTGGAGTTTTTCACCTCGCTCTCTATTGCGCTGGTCGCCGTTTATTTTGGTTTCTCCTATCTGGGCGAACTCAATTTTGGTCATTACGGCACGGGGGTGACCTTGATGTCCGGTTTTCTGGCCTTGATTCTGGCCCCGGAGTTTTTCCAGCCGCTACGCGACTTAGGGACTTTTTATCATGCCAAAGCTCAGGCTACTGGTGCCGCGGACAGCCTGAAAACCTTTATGGAAACGCCGCTGGCTCAGGCCGAACGTGGTGAAAAGATATTAAGCGATAATGAAATGGTTAGTCTGGAAGCTCGCGACCTGTTGATTAAATCCCCGGAAGGGAAAGTGCTGGCCGGGCCGCTGAATTTTTCATTACGCGCGGGTGAACGCGTCGTGCTGGTTGGGCAAAGCGGCTCGGGCAAAAGCTCGTTACTTAATACGTTAACCGGCTTTCTTCCCTATGATGGCTCGCTCAGCGTTAACGGCGTAGAGTTAAACAGCCTCGATGCCAACCACTGGCGAAGTCTCCTGAGCTGGGTTGGACAAAACCCGCAGTTGCCTGCAGCGACGCTACGCGAAAACGTGCTACTGGCATGCCCTGAAGCTACCGAGGCGCAGTTACAGCTTGCGCTGGATAAAGCCTGGGTCAGCGAATTTATCTCCCAGTTGCCGCAAGGGATCAACACACCGCCCGGCGATCAGGCGGGTCGGCTGTCGGTTGGCCAGGCGCAACGCGTCGCCGTTGCGCGGGCGCTGCTGATGCCGTGTCGCCTGTTACTGCTCGATGAACCCGCAGCCAGCCTGGATGCTCACAGCGAGCAGCGGGTTATGCAGGCGCTCACAGACGCATCAATGCAGCAGACAACATTAATGATCACCCATCAACTGGAAGATCTTGCGCAATGGGATGCCATCTGGGTTATGCAGGATGGCCAAATTGTCGAGCAAGGCAGTTATTCGCAGTTGGCTTCTGCTGGCGGCCCCTTCTCAAGACTGCTCGCTCATCGTCAGGAGGAGATTTAAATGCGCGCATTATTGCCTTACCTGGTGCTATACAAACGGCACAAATGGCTGCTGTTGCTCGGCATCGTGCTGGCTATTGTCACGCTACTGGCCAGTATTAGCTTGTTAACGCTGTCCGGTTGGTTTCTGTCTGCATCCGCCATTGTTGGCGTCGCGGGTCTCTACAGCTTTAACTATATGCTGCCTGCCGCTGGCGTACGCGGCGCGGCAATTATTCGCACCGCTGGCCGCTACTTTGAACGTCTGGTGAGCCACGACGCCACCTTCCGCGTCCTGCAACATCTGCGCGTGTTTACCTTCAGTAAACTGCTGCCGCTCTCCCCTGCCGGGCTGGCGCGCTTTCGTCAGGGCGAGTTGCTGAACAGAGTGGTTGCTGATGTCGATACCCTGGATCATCTCTATCTCCGCGTGATATCGCCGCTGGCAGGCGCTCTGGTGGTGATACTCGTTGTCACTGTCGGTCTGAGCGTACTGGATGTGACTCTGGCCCTGACTCTCGGCGGCATTATGCTGTTCACCCTGCTGGTACTGCCGCCGCTGTTTTATCGCGCGGGCAAGCCGGCAGGTGAAAGCATGACTCAACTTCGCGGGCAATATCGCCAGCAGCTCACCGCCTGGCTACAGGGGCAGGCGGAACTGATGCTGTTCAACGCCAGCGATCGTTATCGGCAGCAGATGGCAAAAACCGAAGTTCGTTGGCAGGATGCACAGCGTCGCCAGGCGGAGCTCACCGCGCTCTCCCAGGCGCTGATGTTACTGATTGGCGGTATTGCGGTTATCACCATGCTGTGGCTCGCCTCTGCGGACGTAGGCGGTAATACTCATCCAGGTGCGCTGATTGCGCTGTTTGTTTTCTGTGCGCTGGCGGCGTTCGAAGCTTTAGCACCGGTCACCGGCGCATTCCAGCATCTGGGTCAGGTGATCGCCTCGGCGCAGCGGATCACGCAAATCACCGAGCAGCAGCCGGAAGTGACCTTTCCCCAGGGAACGACGGCCACGCCGCAGCAGGTGGCATTGATCTTCAATCAAGTCACCTTTCGCTATCCTCAGCAGCCCGCCCCCGCGCTGGAGAATGTATCGTTACAGGTCAAGGCCGGGGAGCATATCGCCATTCTGGGACGAACAGGTTGCGGGAAATCGACCCTGTTGCAGTTGCTGACGCGTGCCTGGGATCCGGCTCACGGCGAAATATTACTCAACGACCAGCCTCTGGCACACCTTACTGAGGCGACGCTACGCCAGACAATGAGCGTCGTGCCGCAGCGCGTGCACCTGTTTAGCGCCACGCTGCGCGATAACCTGCTGCTGGCCTCCCCTCATGCCAACGATGCTCAGCTTTCAGCAACGCTTGAGCGCGTGGGTTTAGAAAAATTGCTTGAGGACAGCGGCCTTAATAGCTGGTTGGGTGAAGGCGGCCGCCAGCTCTCCGGCGGCGAGCTGCGCAGGCTGGCTATCGCCCGCGCCCTGCTTCATGATGCGCCGCTTATGCTGCTTGATGAACCCACCGAAGGACTGGATGCAACAACGGAAAGCCAAATCCTTGATTTACTTGCGCAAGTGATGCGTCAAAAAACCGTATTAATGGTGACGCATCGTCTGCGCGGGCTTGCGCGTTTTAATCAGATAATTGTCATGGACAACGGGAAGATTATTGAGCAAGGTAGTCACGCAGAACTGCTGGCTGAACAGGGGCGTTACTACCAGTTTAAGCAGCGCCTGTAAGTCATTATTGAATCTTTGCCTGTGATGTACTGAGGTAAAAATGCGCCTGGTTCAGCTCTCTCATCATTCCATCGCCTTCCCTTCCCCGGAGGGCGCTTTGCGTGAGCCTAATGGTTTATTAGCGCTGGGAGGCGATCTTAGCCCGGCGCGTTTGCTGATGGCCTATCAGCGCGGTATTTTCCCGTGGTTTTCGCCGGGTGACCCTATTTTATGGTGGTCCCCCGACCCGCGGGCGGTACTATGGCCGGAGAAATTCCATCTCAGCCGCAGTATGAAGCGCTTTCATCAGCGTTCGCCTTATCGTGTCACGTTGAATTACGCCTTTGGCCAGGTCATTGAAGGATGCGCCGATCACCGTGATGAAGGAACATGGATAACGCCGGGTATCGTTCAGGCGTATCACCAGTTGCATGAGTTGGGCCATGCCCATTCTATTGAAGTGTGGCAGGGAGATGAATTAGTCGGCGGCATGTACGGCGTCGCACAGGGCGCGCTATTTTGCGGAGAGTCGATGTTCAGCCGTGCGGCAAACGCCTCTAAAACGGCATTACTGGTCTTTAGCCAGATCTTTATGCAGAACGGAGGAAAATTAATCGATTGTCAGGTTCTCAATAAGCATACCGCCTCTTTAGGCGCGGTAGAAATCTCCCGCCGCGATTATCTCGACTATCTCTCAGTGCTGCGAACCTGGCGTCTGCCGGAGCGATTCTGGGTGCCCAGGTTGCTATTTGCAGGCGATGCATAAATGTTTTCAGCACATTTTTTGCTGGGATGGTATAATTGCGCGGTAGAGTAGCTTCTGCCCGTTGCCCCGTCGCCGTTTGGGAATAATAAGAGTCAGATAACGCCCATCGTTCTGTCACTCCCCTTTACGTTTGCGCCTGTCACCCGGTTTATCCGCGTGAATTGCGGGCAATGCGCCGAAACGACTTCGGCGATTTTACCCTAAATAATTCAAGTTGCGGGACACTGAATCCTCCAACGGCTACAGCAGGCGGCCGGGATAAACGACAATCTGCACGTTGTTCGCCACGAGGGCGATACTCAGGGATATTCCGGGTACATGCTGTCAACGCGCATGCAACTTGAAGGATGGCGGGTATATGTAAAACTTTACTTACTTGCTGAACTTCGGCATTATCTTGCCGGTTCAAAACTACGGTAGTGATACCCCAGAGGACTAGATGGCCAAAGAAGACAATATTGAAATGCAGGGCACCGTACTTGATACGTTGCCTAACACTATGTTCCGCGTAGAACTGGAAAACGGTCACGTGGTAACTGCGCATATTTCCGGTAAAATGCGTAAAAACTACATCCGCATTCTGACGGGCGACAAAGTGACTGTTGAGCTGACCCCGTACGACCTGAGCAAAGGCCGCATTGTCTTCCGTAGTCGCTGATCGTTTTTGCACCTGAGGTGCCAGATGCAGAAGGCCGGGATATCTCCCGGCTTTTTCGTTTATTTCCGATCATCCCGGGCTGATACTTGCCCCAATATTGGCTGCCTGTACGGCAGTGAACCTCATTGGTCTGGTAATACCCGGTGTAACTTTTTTCTAAGCTACCTGTACGGCAATGCATCCAACACGTTCCGCTCTACCATAAAGTTATCGTTAAAATTAACCGACCAATTCTATCGATCCCCCTAATATCCAAGGTTAAAAAACGTCCAGCACAAGGATGTAAAAAAACCGGCCCAAAGGCCGGTTATAGATGCACGACTATAAGATTAATGCGCCGCTTCCGGTTTGTGCTTCTGCGCACTCTGGAAGCCGTAGGTCAGCGCGTTTTTCTCTTTATCCAGTTTAACGGTCACCTGACCGCCATCAACCAGTGAACCAAACAGCAGTTCGTTGGCCAGCGGTTTTTTCAGATTGTCCTGGATCACCCGGGCCATTGGACGTGCGCCCATGGCCCGGTCATAGCCTTTCTCCGCCAGCCAGTCACGCGCTTCCTGGCTAACTTCAAGCGACACGCCTTTCTGATCCAGTTGAACCTGCAGTTCGACGATAAACTTATCCACCACCTGGTGAATAACCGTCGTCGACAGGTGATCGAACCAGATAATGTTATCGAGACGGTTACGGAACTCCGGCGTAAAGATCTTTTTAATCTCATCCATCGCATCCGGACTGTTGTCCTGATGAATAAGACCGATAGATTTACGCTCGGTTTCGCGCACTCCGGCGTTGGTGGTCATCACCAGCACCACGTTGCGGAAATCCGCTTTGCGGCCGTTGTTATCGGTCAGCGTGCCGTTATCCATCACCTGCAGCAGCAGGTTAAAGACGTCCGGGTGCGCTTTTTCAATTTCATCCAGCAGCAGCACCGCGTGCGGATGCTTAATCACCGCATCGGTCAGCAGCCCGCCCTGATCGAAACCAACATAGCCCGGAGGCGCGCCAATTAAACGGCTGACGGTATGACGCTCCATATATTCGGACATATCAAAACGCAGCAGTTCAATACCCAGAGACTTCGCCAGTTGCACGGTGACTTCGGTTTTCCCGACTCCGGTCGGCCCGGCGAACAGGAAAGAACCGACTGGTTTGTGTTCATGACCAAGCCCGGCACGCGCCATCTTGATGGCTTCAGTTAATGCCTCAATCGCCTTATCCTGACCAAAGACCAGCATCTTCAGACGATCGCCGAGGTTTTTCAGCGTATCGCGATCGCTGCGGGAAACGCTCTTTTCAGGAATACGCGCGATCCGTGCCACCACGGACTCAATATCCGCCACGTTAACCGTTTTCTTACGTTTGCTCACCGGAATTAAGCGCGCCCGCGCTCCGGCTTCGTCAATCACGTCAATCGCTTTATCCGGCAGATGACGATCGTTAATATATTTCACCGCCAGCTCCACCGCGGCACGCACCGCTTTGGCGGTATAACGCACGTCGTGGTGCGCTTCGTACTTCGGCTTCAGGCCGTTGATAATCTGCACCGTCTCTTCCACGGAAGGTTCGGTGATATCGATTTTCTGGAAGCGACGCGCCAGCGCACGATCTTTTTCAAAGATATTGCTGAACTCCTGGTAGGTCGTCGAACCGATCACCCGGATCTTGCCGCTGGAGAGCAGCGGTTTAATCAGATTAGCGGCATCGACCTGCCCGCCGGAAGCGGCTCCCGCGCCAATGATGGTGTGGATTTCATCAATGAACAGAATGCTACTGGTGTCCTGTTCCAGTTGCTTGAGCAGCGCCTTGAAGCGTTTTTCAAAATCACCGCGATATTTGGTGCCTGCCAGCAGCGAACCGATATCCAGAGAATAAATCGTACAATCGGCCATGACTTCCGGCACATCGCCCTGCACGATACGCCAGGCAAGCCCTTCGGCAATGGCGGTTTTACCGACGCCGGACTCTCCCACCAGCAGCGGGTTATTTTTGCGGCGACGACAAAGAACCTGAATAGCACGTTCCAGCTCTTTCTCGCGGCCGATCAGCGGATCGATACCGCCAACGCGAGCAAGCTGATTGAGGTTGGTGGTGAAGTTTTCCATACGATCCTCCCCGCCTGCTTGCTCTTCACTGCTGCCAGGCTGGCTGGCGCTGTTATCAGCAGATTGGCCTGGCTCATCTTTACGCGTACCGTGAGAGATGAAATTCACCACATCAAGGCGGCTGACTTCATGTTTACGCAGCAGATATGCCGCCTGGGACTCCTGTTCGCTAAAAATTGCGACCAGGACATTGGCGCCAGTGACTTCGCTACGTCCGGAGGATTGAACGTGGAAAACGGCACGCTGCAGCACGCGCTGGAAGCTCAGCGTCGGCTGAGTGTCACGCTCTTCTTCCGTTGCAGGCAGAACGGGCGTGGTCTGTTCGATGAAGGCTTCAAGTTCCTGACGCAGCGCGACCAGGTCCACTGAACACGCTTCAAGCGCTTCGCGGGCCGAAGGGTTGCTAAGCAGCGCCAGCAACAAGTGCTCGACGGTCATGAACTCATGACGGTGCTCGCGCGCTCTGGCGAAAGCCATGTTTAAACTGAGTTCCAGTTCTTGATTGAGCATAGGCACCTCCCCCAAGTTTTGTTGCCTGTATTCAGGCTTTTTCTAGCGTACACAACAACGGATGCTCGTTCTCCCTCGCGTATTGATTCACCATCGAGACTTTGGTTTCCGCGACTTCTGCGGTAAACACGCCACAAATCGCTTTACCTTGATAATGGACCATTAGCATCAGTTGCGTTGCACGTTCAACATCATAAGAAAAGAATTTTTGTAACACGTCAATAACAAATTCCATTGGCGTGTAGTCATCGTTGACTAATATCACTTTATACATAGATGGCGGTTTAAGCGCATCTTTAACTTCGTCCTCTACGAGCTGCTCGAAGTCCAGCCAGTCTTTCTTACTCATCGTCACTGTTCATCATCGGTTGCTGTAGCCAACAGGCGGTGGCCTGTCAATGACCAAAGGCTATGCACATCACAAATCTACAATAGATCATAGATAATTATCATCTATTACTTCCATCCGCGACGTCTGTCACATTCCCCGGCAATAGCGTTAACTGCTTCAAGTTTTGACGCATTTTTCACCGTCTCCCCACGTCAATCGCTTGACGCATTTCCTGATTTCTCTAAATTGTAGTGGCGAGAGTTGGCGAGCAATTGAACAACTCGTCACTCCACTATCGGTTCATTCCATCTTACTTATATAAGATTTACGAAGGATGTCGAAGTATGGAAATGGGTACTGTTAAGTGGTTCAACAATGCTAAAGGGTTCGGTTTTATTTGCCCTGAGGGCGGCGGCGAAGACATTTTCGCCCATTATTCTACCATCCAGATGGATGGTTACAGAACGCTAAAAGCCGGACAAGCCGTTCGGTTTGATGTTCACCAGGGGCCAAAAGGTAACCACGCCAGCGTGATTGTCCCTGTGGAAGCGGAAACGGCCGCATAACTCTTTTGCTTCATTGTGTACATCCCGCCAGCAAAATGCCAGTCCTTCTGACTGGCATTTTTTATCGTCACTCGCAGGCCCGGCGACATCACCGCCACCGGACCCAGCAACAACTGTAATCTACATGTGGCCCGTTCAGCGGTTTTCAAGGCCAGACCAGACATCACACGCCGCCGGTAAAACAGAGAGTAGCCGCAGAGTAAGCTAATCCGCCCGACCGCGCGCCAGCCACAGCACACGCGAAAACATTTTTTTCAACAGCGCCGGCACCGCATCCACGCCGCGACGGCCTGCCTCCATCGCCACCTCAATCGCCAGGTCCGGTTTTGACGAGCGATGAATCGCCTTGGTAATCACCCGCCGCATGTTCATTGGCAGATTCATTGGCAATTGCGCCACCCGGTGGTAAACATCATCGAACCCCTGACGATACATAAAATGTTCCATATCCATTGCCGGTAGTGCCGTCAGGTGATCGCGTTCCAGCATTTTATCGTCATTCAACAGCCCGCGAACCGTCGCCGCATATTTTTTCCCGGCCTCATCGCCATCGACCAGCACATGCCACTCAATGCCCATACGCCGCGCGAATTTAATAAGCGGTTTTAATCCCGACTGGGCGAACTCAATAACTTTCACCCCTTCCGCATCAAAGTGATGACCGCACTGACGGGCCAGCTCGTTAATAACCCAGGTTTCCGTTTCACCTTCGACCAACAGCCAGCAGCGGGCAAACAGCGATGACGCGCGGTTAAAACGGATATGAAAAGCGATACGCCGACTGTCTTCCGCATTCATCCCGCCGGGCCCGAGCCGCCAGGCTGACACCCGCGATGATTCACGCACCAGTCGGCAAACGTACTCAACGGGCGTCAGCGACAATAATTCACCGGAATTAGTGGTCGTCACTCTCTGTAACGGCAACAAATTGAGCAAATGCCAGGCCACAGACAACATAATAGGATGCAACCGGGTCTCAGGATCCTCAATCAGCAGTAACGGTCGCGCGTCGCGATCGAGCCGGACAGTTCCTTTTGCCTGCAATAGCGTAGCGAATAAACCCAGCAAAATGACCCGATGGCTGCGGCCGCCGGGCTTATCGATCATCCGGTTGATAATATCCAGATAACGCCAGCTACGTTGTTCATCGTGTGAATAGCGGCGCATCAGGCGGTTACGCGATTGCGCGCTGCTCTGCTCGGCAAAATAGTGTTCCAGTAACTGCACCATTGCCGACAGCCCTTGCCGTATCTGGCTATCGGTCAAATTTTGCGGGTGATGCACCAGCTCACGGGAGAGAAAGTCAAGCTGGCGGGCAGTAATCTCAATCTGTGGAGAATGCGGCACGGTACCGTTGTGGATCCGCCGCATAAATCGGGCATCGCGCAATCGCAGAACGGGCATTAATCTCACCAGGTGCCGGGCCAGCTCGTCAATATCCGCCAGTTTCAGGGCCTCCCCTTCGCCATTGATAAAACTACGCAGCGTCATGACGCCATCATCATCGGCAAGCTCTCCCTCCAGGCGATAAAAAATCCGCTGAAAACCATCATCACAGGGTACCCAGCAATGACTAAGGGGCCGATAACGACGCACCCGATAACGACCGGGGTCATTTTCACGGAAGGTCAGGATAATATGCAAATGACGCTCTCGCCCCTGAATATCACCGGGCGGAAACCAAAAATCCTCACGGACAAAATGGTAAAGTTCAGACTCTGGCGATAAGAGTAACGTCAGGGCATCCAGCAGGCTGGATTTACCCCATGCATTTTCGCCAATCAGCACGTTATTTTGCTCCAGCATCAACGATAAACGGTTGATACCGCGGAAGCCTACAATTTCGACGCGCTCAAGATGCATATCCCCTCCGCCCGCTAGCCACTTTATCCTTCAATTACCAGCAGTATATACCCGTCGGACTGCTTGTTGCAGATATACTGGCAATAACCCGGTGCCCCCCTGGTCTTCGCCCTTTCGTGACCAGCGCGAACCACATTCAAAACGGTTAATCGTTTTTGCCCTGCAAGACGAATTATTTAGAGTATATATCATTTAATCCAGATAATAATTCATCATCTATATGTTCATTTTTTAACCACACTTATTCGAAATTAAATAACATCACTTTTTTAGCTGGTCTCCGGATGAAAACATCCATAGAATAACGCTCCTTTATTTTTATCGTCGCATTTGTGCCGATAAATAAAAGCCGAGACGGCAACTTATGTTGGTTTACGTTTTTTATTGAGGTCGTTATGTTCAGAAAATTAGCAGCAGAATGTTTTGGTACATTCTGGCTGGTGTTTGGTGGTTGCGGTAGCGCTGTACTGGCCGCAGCGTTTCCGGAATTAGGCATTGGCTTTGCCGGCGTCGCGTTAGCCTTCGGTTTAACTGTATTAACCATGGCGTATGCCGTGGGCCATATTTCCGGCGGGCATTTTAATCCGGCGGTCACTTTAGGTTTGTGGGCTGGCGGCCGCTTCCCGGCAAAAGAGGTCATTGGCTATATTATCGCTCAGGTTATCGGCGGTATTATTGCCGCCGCTATTTTGTATGTTATTGCCAGCGGTAAAGCAGGTTTTGACGCGGCTGCCAGCGGTTTCGCCTCTAACGGTTATGGCGAGCACTCTCCAGGCGGTTTCTCAATGCTTTCCGCGATTGTGATTGAGATTGTCCTGACCTGCGGCTTTTTGCTGGTTATTCATGGCGCAACCGATAAGAATGCCCCGGCAGGCTTTGCTCCCATTGCCATTGGCCTTGCGCTGACGCTGATTCACCTGATCAGTATCCCGGTCACCAACACCTCGGTGAACCCGGCGCGCAGCACCGCGGTTGCGCTCTTCCAGGGCGGCTGGGCATTACAACAGCTGTGGCTGTTCTGGGTGATGCCGATTATCGGCGGTATTCTGGGTGGCGTGCTGTACCGCACCTTGCTCGAAAAGCGCGATTAATGGATTAAGATCCGGAGTATCGGGTGGCGGCTATGCCTCCCTGGCCTGCGGTCATAGAGCAATATGTAAGCCGGGTAAGCGTTAGCGCCGCCCGGTTTTTTTACACCTTTACCTGACAGCCTTTATTGGGTAGTGTCATTGCGCAGTTTCGCATACAAAGGACCCGGCTGTTCATGTTTTCAGGACTTTTCATCATTTTGGTTCCGCTGATTGTGGGCTATCTTATTCCGCTTCAGCATCAGGCCGCATTAAAACTGATCAACCGGCTGTTAAGCTGGATTGTCTATATCATTCTCTTTTTTATGGGAATTAGCCTGGCCTTTCTCGATAATCTTGCCAGCAATCTACTGGCGATTCTCCATTATTCAGCGGTCAGCATCGTTATTATCCTGCTATGCAATATTGCGGCCCTGATGTGGCTTGAGCAAAAAATACCGTGGCGAAATCATCACCGCCAGGAAAAATTACCTTCCCGTCTCGCAATGGCCATGGAATCTCTCCAGCTATGCGGCGTAGTGCTTATTGGTTTTTTGATTGGGCTGAGCGGCATCCCTTTTTTACAACACGCCACCGAGGCCAGCGAATATACGCTAATTTTCCTTTTGTTACTCATCGGTATGCAACTGCGTAATAATGGCATGACCCTACGGCAAATCATCCTTAATCGCCGTGGAATAATTGTGGCGGTCGTGGTCATGATCAGTTCGTTATTGGCTGGCGTCATCAATGCCTTTATTCTCGATCTGCCGTTAAAAACCGGTCTGGCAATGGCTTCCGGATTTGGCTGGTATTCGTTGTCCGGGATTTTACTGACCGAATCGTACGGGCCGGTTATTGGTAGCGCCGCGTTTTTCAACGATCTTTCCCGGGAACTGCTGGCAATTATGCTTATTCCCGGCCTGGTACGACGCAGCCGTTCAACCGCACTCGGCCTGTGCGGAGCGACATCAATGGACTTTACGCTACCGGTCCTGCAACGTTCAGGCGGCGTGGAAATTGTCCCGGCAGCTATCGTTCATGGCTTCATTTTGAGTCTGCTGGTACCCATTTTGATGGCCTTTTTCTCCGCATAATCCCTTTCTGGCGGTTGTTTTCGACCGCCAATTTTGCGCTAAATCAATCTCCCTGTAAGTTGTATCAGAAATACCTTTTCTCATCTCCCCCGCAGGCATAACCTTAAACATGTATATTAAATATAACTTTAAAAAAGGTGTGACCATGTTTTGTGTGCAATGTGAACAAACCATCCGTACTCCGGCGGGGAACGGCTGCTCCTACGCGCAGGGTATGTGCGGTAAAACAGCGGAAACGTCCGATCTCCAGGATCTGCTGATTGCGTCCCTGCAAGGTCTGTCTGCATGGGCTGTTAAAGCCCGTGAATATGGCATCATCGATCATGACGTTGACAACTTTGCCCCGCGTGCATTTTTCTCCACTCTGACCAACGTTAACTTCGATTCTCCGCGTATCGTCGGCTATGCCCGTGAAGCGATCGCCCTGCGCGAATCACTGAAAGCGCAGTGCCAGAACATCGATGCAAGCGCCACGGTAAACAACCCGATGGCCGACCTGCAACTGGTCAGCGACGATCCGGGCGATTTGCAACGTCAGGCCGCCGAGTTCACCCCGAACAAAGACAAAGCCGCTATTGGCGAGAACATCCTCGGCCTGCGTCTGCTTTGCCTGTATGGCCTGAAAGGTGCGGCAGCGTACATGGAGCACGCCCACGTTCTGGGCCAGTATGACAACGACATCTACGCGCAGTACCACAAAATCATGGCGTGGCTGGGCACCTGGCCTGCCGATATGAACGCTCTGCTGGAATGTTCTATGGAAATCGGCCAGATGAACTTCAAAGTGATGAGCATCCTGGATGCCGGTGAAACCACCAAATACGGCCACCCGACCCCGACTCAGGTTAACGTGAAAGCGGTTGAAGGTAAGTGCATCCTGATCTCCGGTCACGACCTGAAAGATCTGTACAACCTGCTGGAGCAGACCGAAGGGACTGGCGTGAACGTCTATACCCACGGTGAAATGCTGCCTGCGCACGGTTACCCGGAACTGCGTAAATTCAAACACCTGGTCGGTAACTACGGCAGCGGCTGGCAGAACCAGCAGGTTGAATTCGCCCGCTTCCCTGGCCCTATCGTGATGACCTCTAACTGTATCATCGACCCGACCGTTGGCGCGTATGATGACCGTATCTGGACGCGCAGCATCGTCGGTTGGCCGGGCGTGAACCACCTGGAAGGCGAAGATTTCTCTCCGGTTATCGCCCAGGCGCAGCAGATGGCAGGCTTCCCGTACAGCGAAATCCCGCATCTGATCACCGTTGGTTTCGGCCGCCAGACGCTGCTGGGCGCAGCAGACAGCCTGATCGACCTGGTCAGCCGCGAAAAACTGCGTCACATCTTCCTGGTGGGCGGCTGTGACGGCGCGCGTGGCGAACGTAACTACTTCACCGATTTCGCCACCAGCGTACCGGATGACTGCCTGATTCTGACGCTGGCCTGTGGTAAATACCGCTTCAACAAACTGGAATTCGGCGACATCGAAGGTCTGCCGCGTCTGGTTGACGCCGGTCAGTGTAACGACGCTTACTCCGCCATCATTCTGGCCGTCACGCTGGCAGAAAAACTGGGCTGTGGCGTGAACGACCTGCCGCTGTCTCTGGTGCTCTCCTGGTTCGAACAGAAAGCGATCGTCATCCTGCTGACGCTGTTGTCTCTGGGCGTGAAAAACATCGTGACCGGGCCGACTGCGCCAGGTTTCTTCACCCCGGATCTGCTGGCTGTCCTCAACGAGAAATTTGGCCTGCGTCAGGTCACCACCGTTGAAGAAGATATGCAGCAACTGTTGAGCGCGTAAGGAGTTTTAGAATGACGATGCCAACCACTCAGTGTCCGTGGCGAATGCAGGTACATCACATCCATCAGGAAACCCCGGATGTGTGGACTCTCTCATTACTGTGTCACGATCACTATCCGTACCGTGCCGGTCAGTATGCACTGGTGAGCGTTCGCAACGCTGCGGATACGCTGCGGGCCTACACCCTTTCGTCCACGCCGGGCGTCAGCGAGTACATTACGCTGACGATCCGTCGCATTGATGAAGGCGCAGGTTCACAGTGGTTAACCCGCGAGGTGAAACGCGGCGACTCTATCTGGCTGTCCGATGCGATGGGCGACTTTATCTGTGAAGACAAAGCCGAAGACAAGTTCCTGATGCTGGCGGCCGGTTGCGGCGTCACGCCAATTATGTCGATGCGTCGCTGGCTGGCAAAATACCGCCCGCAGGCAGATGTGCAGGTGATCTTCAACGTGCGTTCGCCGCAGGATGTGATTTTCGCTGAGGAATGGCGTCAGTACCCGGTCACGCTGGTGGCGGAGAACAATGCGACCCACGGTTTCGTGGCGGGTCGCCTGACCACTGAATTACTGAAAAACGTGCCGGACCTGGCATCGCGCACCGTCATGACCTGCGGCCCGGCGCCGTATATGGACATGGTTGAGCAGGAAGTGAAAGCGCTCGGCGTAACGCGCTTCTTTAAAGAGAAGTTCTTTACGCCAGTTGCCGAAGCGGCAACCGGGGGCCTGAAGTTCACCAAACTGCAACCGGCGCAGGCGTTTTACGCGCCTGTCGGCACCACGCTGCTGGACGCGCTGGAAAGCAATAAAGTTCCGGTAACCGTGGCATGTCGTGCTGGCGTATGCGGCTGCTGCAAAACCAAAGTGGTTTCCGGTGAATATACGGTCAGCAGCACCATGACGCTGACCGATGCGGAAATCGCCGACGGTTATGTGCTGGCCTGCTCCTGCCATCCGCAGGGCGATTTAGTTCTGGCCTGATTATTCAGCATTACCGATGTTATCCATGCCACCCGGCGGTTTGCCGGGTGGCATTTCTGCTTCTGCGCAACCCCGTCGGCGGTGAATGACAACCCAATATGCCCGTCCTATTCAAAGCGTATTTATACCCGTCATACTTCAAGTTGCATGTGCGTTGGCTTTCCTTGTTCACCCCAGTCACGTACTGGAGTACGCTCCCGGGGATTCACTGCGTCGCCGCCTTCCTGCAACCCAAATAATTTATGGCATAAAAATCAATAACTTAAAATCACCCTTTAAAAAGGGTTAAAGAACGGATAAGCAAACACCCTGGCGTACAGGACCCAACCAGGGTGAGCAGACTGGGTGATAAAAAAACGACATCCGACCTATCGCCAGGGTGAATTACCCGCTAACGAATATTTCCCGGCCCCCATAAAAGCGATCGCCAGCGCACCGACAAAGAAATAGACCAGGCTCTCAATCGCCCAGGCACCTACCGCATCCAGCGCAAAGGTTTTACCTGCGCCGACCATCAGCCAGGCCACAACCATAGTAAAAGCTATCACCAGCGCTGCCGGACGAGTGAGGATCCCCAGAATCAACAGACAAGGCGCAACCACCTCTCCCACCAGCACGCCATAAGCGATAAATCCCGGCAATCCTTTTGCCACCAGCATATTGCTGATACCGCCAACACCATCAAATAGCTTATGCAACCCGTGAAACAGCATCAGCCCGCCGACGGCAAGTCGTAATAAGAGTTTGCCGAAGTCGTCATGAGACAATATTCTATTAACGCTATTTAACAATAATTTAACCATCTGAAATGATTCCTGTTTACCGCTCTGTGAGAAGACAGATTATGCGGAATTTCCGAAGAATAAAACCAGTTGAAAATGAGAGATACGCAAACGTAACAGCCAGTTTCATCTAAGCTTGTAAGCGTTATCACAAAAAGGAGATGGAAAACCATGAAACAGACCGTTGCCGCTTACATTGCAAAAACACTTGAACAGGCTGGCGTGAAACGTATCTGGGGCGTGACGGGCGACTCCCTGAACGGCCTGAGCGACAGCCTGAACCGGATGGGGACGATTGACTGGATGGCCACACGCCATGAAGAGGTCGCCGCCTTCGCCGCTGGCGCTGAAGCACAACTCACCGGTGAACTGGCGGTATGTGCGGGCTCATGCGGGCCGGGTAACCTGCATTTGATTAACGGTCTGTTCGACTGTCACCGTAATCACGTCCCGGTTCTGGCCATTGCTGCCCATATCCCTTCCAGCGAAATCGGCAGCGGCTATTTTCAGGAGACCCACCCACAAGAGCTGTTTCGCGAATGCAGCCACTATTGCGAACTGGTATCCACCCCGGAGCAGATCCCGCAGGTACTGGCGATCGCCATGCGTAAAGCGGTCATCAACCGTGGCGTATCGGTTGTCGTGCTACCAGGCGACGTCGCGCTGAAACCGGCGCCGGAAAGCGCCAGTAGCCACTGGTATCATGCCCCGCAGCCGGTTGTAACTCCGGCTGAGGAAGAGCTGAAAAAACTGGCACAGATCTTACGCTACGCCAGCAATATCGCCCTGATGTGCGGCAGCGGCTGTGCGGGCGCGCATAACGAGCTGGTGGCATTCGCCGCCAAAATTAAAGCGCCCATTGTTCATGCGCTGCGCGGCAAAGAGCATGTGGAGTACGACAACCCTTACGATGTGGGCATGACGGGATTGATCGGCTTCTCTTCAGGCTTCCATACCATGATGAATGCCGATACCCTGATTCTGCTCGGCACTCAGTTCCCCTATCGCGCCTTCTACCCGACTGACGCCAAAATCATTCAGATTGATATCAATCCAGCCAGCATTGGCGCGCACAGTAAAGTCGATATGGCGCTGGTCGGCGATATTAAATCCACCCTCGCCGCGTTATTGCCGATGCTGGAAGCAAAAACCGATCGTAAATTCCTTGATAAGGCGCTGGAGCACTATCGCGACGCGCGTAAAGGACTGGATGATTTAGCGAAACCCAGCGATAAAACCATCCATCCGCAGTATCTGGCGCAGCAAATTAGCCGCTTTGCCGACGATGACGCCATTTTTACCTGCGACGTCGGTACGCCGACCGTCTGGGCCGCACGTTATCTGCAAATGAACGGTAAACGTCGCCTGCTGGGGTCGTTCAACCACGGTTCAATGGCTAACGCCATGCCGCAGGCCATCGGCGCGAAAGCCACCGCCCCGGACAGACAGGTGGTTGCCCTCTGCGGCGACGGCGGCTTTAGCATGCTGATGGGGGATTTTCTTTCGCTGGCGCAGATGAAGCTACCGGTGAAGATTATTATCTTCAATAACAGTATTCTCGGTTTCGTGGCAATGGAGATGAAAGCCGGGGGTTATCTCACCGACGGCACCGAGCTGCATGACACCAACTTTGCCCGCATCGCCGAAGCCTGCGGCATCAAAGGCATTCGGGTAGAGCGCGCAGCGGATGTTGATGACGCGCTGCAAACCGCCTTCAGCAGCGAAGGTCCGGTCCTGGTCGATGTGGTGGTCGCGAAAGAAGAACTGGCGATCCCGCCGCAGATCAAACTGGAACAAGCGAAAGGTTTCAGCCTGTATATGTTACGCGCCATTATCAGCGGCCGCGGTGACGAAGTAATCGAACTGGCGAAAACCAACTGGCTAAGGTAAAACAGACGGTATCCCCCTGAAGCAACTCAAGGAAATGCCGTGATAGATTTACGCAGTGATACCGTCACCCGTCCGGGCCGCGCCATGTTAGAAGCAATGATGGCCGCTCCGGTCGGGGATGATGTTTATGGCGACGACCCTACCGTTAACGCACTCCAGCGCTATGCCGCTGAACGGGCGGGCAAAGAAGCCGCGCTCTTCCTGCCAACGGGCACCCAGGCCAATCTGGTCGCCCTGCTCAGCCACTGTCAGCGCGGCGAAGAGTATATTGTCGGCCAGGGCGCCCATAACTATCTCTACGAAGCTGGCGGCGCGGCGGTACTTGGCAGTATTCAGCCGCAGCCCATTGATGCCGCCGCTGACGGCACGTTGCCGCTGGATAAGGTTGCCGCGAAGATCAAGGCGGATGATATCCATTTTGCCCGCACTCGCTTACTCAGTCTGGAAAACACCCATAACGGCAAAGTGCTGCCACGTGAATATTTAAAACAGGCATGGGAATTTACCCGCGAGCGCGGTCTGGCGCTACACGTTGACGGCGCGCGTATTTTTAACGCCGTCGTGGAATATGGCTGCGAGCTGCGCGACATCACGCAATATTGTGATTCATTTACGATTTGCCTCTCAAAAGGCCTCGGTACGCCAGTGGGGTCGCTACTGGTGGGGAGTGAGGAGTACATTCACCGCGCAATCCGCTGGCGGAAGATGGTCGGCGGCGGGATGCGCCAGGTCGGGATTCTGGCGGCGGCGGGCCTGTATGCGTTACAAAACAACGTCGCGCGCTTAAAAGAGGATCACCAGAATGCGGCGTGGATGGCAGAGCAACTGCGCGCCATTGGCGCTGACGTGACTCGCCATGACACCAATATGCTGTTTGTCCGCGTCGGCGAAGACGATGCCGCCGCGCTGGGCGAATACTTACGCGAACGTGACGTGCTGATCAACGCCTCGCCCGTTGTGCGCCTGGTGACGCATATTGACGTTACCCGTCAGCAGCTTGCCGAAGTGGTTGATCACTGGCAGGCGTTTTTAACGCGTTAAGGAGTCGGCGTGTTGCAACGCATCCTGGTACTCGGCGCCAGCGGTTATATTGGCCAGCATCTGGTGAATCGACTCAGCGAGCAAGGCTTTCCGGTGCTGGCGGCGGCACGCCATATCGACAGGCTGAAAAAACAGCGTCTCCCCGGCGTTGAGTGCTATCAACTTGATTTAAACCAGCCGGACGGGCTGCCCGAACTGCTGGCTCAGGCTGATACCGTTTACTACCTGATACACGGAATGAGCGAAAGCGGCGACTTTGTCCGTCATGAGCGACAGGTCGCCCTCAATATGCGCGATGCATTGCGTAAAGTTCCGGTCCGCGAAGTCATTTTTTTGAGCTCATTGCAGGTCGCGGAGCGAGAACAATCCGACCATCTGCGGGCCCGCCAGATCACCGGCGACCTGCTGCGCGAATCCGGCGTACCGGTAACGGAAATTCGCGCCGGCATTATCGTCGGCGCGGGTTCCGCCGCTTTCGAAGTGATGCGCGATATGGTTTACAACCTGCCGATGCTGACGCCGCCGCGCTGGGTGCGCTCGCGCACCACGCCGATTGCGCTGGAAAACTTACTCTACTATCTGCTGCAGTTACTTAATCACCCCACCAGCAAACACCGTGTTTTCGAAGCCGCCGGGCCGGAGGTTTTAAGCTATCAGCAGCAGTTTATCCGCTTTATGGCGGTCAGCGGCAAACGCCGCCCGCTGATCCCCATCCCTTTTCCCACAAGCTGGATTTCGGTCTGGTTTCTCAACGTCATTACCTCGGTACCGCCAACAACCGCCAAAGCGCTGATCCAGGGACTAAAGCACGATCTTATCGCCGACGATCGCGCCCTGCGGGCCCTGATCCCTCAACCGTTGATCGCGTTCGATGAAGCGGTACGCCGCACGCTAAAGGAAGAAGAGCAACTGGTGAACTCCGGCGACTGGGGCTACGACGCCCAGGCCTTTGCCCGCTGGCGGCCCGAGTATGGCTACTATGCGAAACAGGCCGGTTGTACCGTGAGCACTCACGCCAGCCTCGCCGCGCTGTGGAAAGTCGTCAATCAAATCGGCGGTAAAGCGGGGTACTTCTTCGCTAATATCCTGTGGAAGACTCGCGGGGCGATGGATCTGCTGGTTGGCCACCGGCTGGCAAAGGGCCGCCCACCGCGGGATTACCTGCAAACCGGCGACACTGTGGACAGCTGGAAGGTTATTATCGTCGAGCCGGAGAAACAGCTCACCTTACTGTTCGGCATGAAGGCACCCGGCCTTGGTCGCCTGAGTTTTACTCTGAGCGATAAAGGCGATCGTCGCGAACTGGACGTTCGCGCCTGGTGGCACCCGCACGGTATGCCGGGCCTGCTTTATTGGTTGCTGATGATCCCGGCCCATCTGTTTATTTTTCGCGGCATGGCGCGACGTATCATCCGGCGGGCGGAGCAAATCACCAGCAATTAGAGTATACCAACAGAATTCTTTCCTTATTCTCATTGCATCACAGTCAGAATCACGGAAAAATGCGCACGAAATTCTTTTGTGAAACAGTGGATCGATATGAAGGTACTGGTTACCGGTGCGACCAGCGGATTAGGCCGCAATGCAGTGGAATATCTGCGTAACAAGGGCATTAGCGTCAGAGCGACCGGGCGCAATGAAGCAATGGGCAAGCTTCTGAGCAAAATGGGGGCCGAGTTCGTCCCCGCCGACTTGACCGAACTGGTCTCCTCGCAGGCCAAAGTGATGCTCGCCGGTATCGACACGCTCTGGCATTGTTCCAGTTTCACCTCCCCGTGGGGCACCCAGCAGGCTTTCGATTTAGCCAACGTCCGCGCCACCCGCCGCCTCGGTGAATGGGCCGTCGCCTGGGGAGTACGCAACTTCGTGCACATCTCTTCGCCGTCGCTCTATTTTGATTACCACCACCATCGCGCTATTCAGGAAGATTTTCGCCCGCAACGTTTCGCCAATGAGTTTGCCCGCAGTAAAGCGGCGAGCGAAGAAGTGATCAACCTGCTGGCGCAGGCCAATCCGAACACCCGTTTTACAATTTTACGCCCGCAAAGCCTGTTTGGCCCTCATGATAAAGTCTTTATTCCGCGCCTGGCGCAGATGATGCAGCACTACGGTAGCGTCCTGCTGCCGCGCGGCGGTAGCGCACTGGTGGATATGACCTGCTATGAAAATGCGGTGCACGCGATGTGGCTCGCCAGCCAGCCGCAGTGCGACAATCTGCCCTCTGCCCGCGCTTACAATATCAGCAATGGCGAAGCGCAAACCCTGCGCTGCATTGTGCAGAAACTTATCGATGAGCTGGGGATTAAGTGCCGTATTCGCTCTGTGCCTTACCCGATGCTGGATATCATCGCCCGCAGCATGGAGCACTTTGGCAACAAGTCAGCCAAAGAGCCCGCCTTTACCCACTACGGCGTTTCTAAGCTGAATTTTGATTTTACCCTCGATACCACCCGCGCTCAGCAGGAACTGGGCTACCAGCCGGTGATTTCGCTGGATGAGGGCATTATTCGCACTGCCGCATGGCTGAAAGACCACGGCAAGCTACACCGCTAACCTCGCCCGTACTTCTCCAGCAGCGCCTCGGCAATCGCCAGCGTTTGGGCATCGGCAACGCCGTCCCAGCGCGCGGGGCGGAAGTGCATCTGGAAAGCCATAATCACCCGCTTCTGCTGTTCCGGGGTCATCTCCGGTGTGACCTGATAGCCATAGCGAGACAGCACGTCCAGCAGCTCGGCGGTATCTACCGGCTGGTATGAGGGACGCCCTTGCTGATAAAACGCGACCCGCTCCGCATCCGGCCACGCGCCAATCCCCTGCTCCGCCAGCCTGCGCCACGGAAAGCGCGGCCCCGGATCGTCTTTGCGCTGCGGGGCAATATCCGCGTGCGCGACGACGTTCTGCGGCGCAATGTGGTAGCGGGCGATAATATCTTTCGCCAGCGGGATCAGGGCATCAATCTGCGCCGGATTAAACGGCGTGAAGCGCTTCACGCCCGCCGTTTTTTGCCAGCCGCGGTTCTCCAGTTCAATACCAATTGACGTATCGTTAATGTGCGTACTTCCGCGCCAGTAACTGATCCCCGCATGCCAGGCCAGATCCGCTTCCGGCACCAGTTGCCAGATCCGCGGTTTGCCATGATACCGTGGCGGTTTCTCCGGGATCAGGTAGTGGGCGCTCACCTGATTGTCGGTCAGCGTCGCCAGCGAAACGTCAAAATCATCGGCGGTATAGTGAATAACCAGCACTTTGATGCGCGGATACGCCGCCTGCGCCGGATGGCGCGTATCCAGCTGATAACCATCGCGATCGATAATGCCGTTTTCCGTGGCGCAGCCCGCCAGCAGTAGCGCCAACAAGACGCCCGCCCGGCAAATTTTCATCGCCGGGTCTTCACCGCTGTGCCGCTGACGCTCACCATCAACATGCTGCTGTCCTTGCCGACGGTTTCATAATCAATATCAATCCCGACAACCGCGTCGGCGCCCAGCGCTTTCGCCTGTTCGCTGAGCTCTTCAAAGGCGATTTCACGGGCTTTACGCAGCTCTTTTTCATAGGCGCCGGAACGACCGCCGACAATATCGCGAATACTGGCGAAAAAATCGCGAAAAACGTTAGCCCCGAGAATCGCTTCCCCGGTAACGACGCCGCAGTATTTAATGATCGGCTGGCCTTCCAGAGTCGGTGTGGTTGAAAATTGCATGGTGAAACTCCTCCTTTAACGTTCAATGCGTTAGCTTTGCGGATCAAGCACAATCCCTATTTGATACACTATGCTTTAAAAGATATTCTAACGCAGCGAGCTTATAAGGAAATCATCATGCGCTACAACGTTCTTGCATTTGTCCTCCCCTGCGCGCTGGCGCTCAGCGCCTGTACCACCGTGACACCGGCCTACAAAGACAACGGCACCCGCAGCGGCCCTTGTATTGAGGGCGGCCCGGATGACGTGGCGCAGAAGTTTTACAATTACCAGATACAACATCACAACAGTGATTTGACGGCGCTGCGTCCGTACCTGAGCGATGGTCTGGCGAAACTGCTGAGCGACGCGCGTCACTCCCCGTCAAACCACGCCTTGTTGCAGTCTAATCTGTTCTCCAGCAACGCCACGCCGGCCGACAGCGCCGAAGTCGCCAGCGCTTCGACAATTCCAAACCGCGATGCACGCAACATTCCGCTGCGCGTTACGCTAAAACAGGGGACGCAAAGCTGGAAAGACGAGGTACTGATGATTCAGGAAGGCCAGTGCTGGGCCGTCGATGACGTACGTTACCTCAGCAATAACGCCCATGCGCCGGCAGGCACTCTGCGTCAGAGTCTCGAAAATCGCTAATCAAGGCGTATAACCCGGTAAAATGTCGGTATTTCCTCTGCTAATACCGACATTTACGCCCCCCGCCTTTACGAACCCATATTTTGTGCTAACTTTAACGCTAATCGTGGTTTACATTTAACTTTTAACGCATAAATATTGCATAACTATTCTGCCAAAGGTACTATTTGCGGCCTCAATTGCTATTAGTATCAGACTGCCCAGATGAGTATTAAACTAAACGGCATTAATTGCTTCTACGGCGCACACCAGGCGCTGTTCGACATCACGCTGGATTGCCCGCAGGGGGAAACGCTGGTGCTGCTCGGCCCCAGCGGTGCCGGTAAAAGCTCGTTGCTGCGCGTACTCAACCTGCTGGAGATGCCGCGTTCCGGCACGTTACATATTGCCGGAAATCATTTCGACTTTACCAGAACGCCTTCTGATAAAGCCATTCGCGAACTGCGCCAGAACGTGGGGATGGTTTTCCAGCAGTATAATCTGTGGCCGCACCTGACCGTGCAGCAAAACCTGATTGAAGCCCCCTGCCGTGTGCTCGGATTAAGTAAAGATCAGGCTCTGGCGCGCGCTGAAAAGCTACTTGAACGTTTGCGCCTGAAACCCTACAGCGATCGTTACCCGCTGCATCTTTCCGGCGGTCAGCAGCAGCGCGTCGCCATTGCCCGCGCGCTGATGATGGAACCACAGGTGTTGCTGTTTGATGAACCCACGGCGGCGCTCGATCCAGAAATCACCGCTCAGATCGTCAGTATTATCCGCGAACTGGCTGAAACCGGCATTACGCAGGTCATTGTCACCCACGAAGTGGAAGTGGCGCGTAAAACAGCGAGCCGCGTGGTGTATATGGAAAATGGTCATATCGTTGAACAAGGGGATGCCCGTTGCTTCACGCATCCGCAAACCGACGCGTTTAAAAACTATCTGTCACATTGATGTTTTCGGGGAAATGACGATGAAAAAAGTACTGATTGCCGCTCTTCTTGCGGGCATGAGCCTCTCCGCTACCGCTGCCCAAACTATTCGCTTCGCGACCGAGGCCTCCTACCCGCCGTTTGAATCGATCGACGCCAGTAACAAAATCGTTGGTTTTGACGTCGATCTGGCGAACGCCCTGTGTAAAGAGATTGATGCCACCTGCACCTTTACCAACCAGGCTTTCGATAGCCTGATCCCAAGCCTGAAGTTCCGCCGTTTCGATGCGGTCATGGCCGGGATGGATATCACCACGGAGCGTGAAAAGCAGGTGCTGTTCACGACGCCGTACTATGATAACTCCGCGCTGTTCGTCGCTCAGCAGGGTAAATTCACCAGCATTGATGCGCTGAAAGGCAAAAAAGTCGGCGTGCAGAACGGCACCACCCACCAGAAATTTATCAACGACAAGCACCCGGAAATCACCACCGTTCCTTATGACAGCTACCAGAATGCGAAGCTGGATCTGCAGAATGGTCGTATTGACGCGGTGTTCGGCGATACCGCCGTGGTCACCGAATGGCTGAAGAGCAATCCGAAGCTGGCGGCGGTGGGCGATAAAGTCACCGATAAAGACTACTTCGGTACTGGCCTCGGTATCGCAGTGCGCCAGGGCAATACCGAACTGCAGCAGAAATTTAACGCTGCGCTGGAAAAAGTAAAAAGCGATGGGACTTATCAGTCTATCTACAATAAATGGTTCCAGAAGTAACGCTGAATGAACGAATTTTTTCCCTTAGCAAGCGCCGCCGGGATGACCGTCGGCCTTGCCGTTTGCGCGCTGATCCTCGGCCTGGTGCTGGCGATGCTGTTTGCCGTTCTCGAGTCGGTGAAGCTGCGCCCGGTCGCCTGGCTCGCAACCGGCATTGTCACCCTTTTACGTGGGCTACCGGAAATTCTGGTGGTTCTGTTTATCTATTTCGGTTCCTCTCAGCTCCTGTTAACCCTGTCTGACGGCTTTACTATTCACCTCGGCTTTGCGCAGATCCCCGTACAGGTGCAAATTGAAAACTTCGACGTCAGCCCGTTCCTCTGCGGAGCCGTAGCCCTCTCTCTGCTGTATGCCGCTTACGCATCGCAAACCCTGCGCGGGGCGCTAAAGGCAGTCCCACAGGGGCAATGGGAATCCGGCCAGGCGCTGGGGTTATCGAAATCCGCTATTTTCTTCCGCCTGGTGATGCCGCAAATGTGGCGCCACGCGCTGCCGGGTCTCGGCAACCAGTGGCTGGTGCTGCTGAAGGATACCGCGCTGGTAAGCCTGATCAGCGTCAACGACCTGATGCTGCAAACCAAAAGTATCGCCACCCGTACCCAGGAGCCGTTTAACTGGTACATCATCGCAGCGGCAATCTATCTGGTCATCACCCTGGTGAGTCAGTACATTCTCAAACGTATTGACCAGCGTGCGACACGCTTCGAACGGAGACCTGGCTGATGCTTGATTATTTACCCGAACTGCTGAAAGGGCTGCACACCAGCCTGACGCTGACCGCGGCCTCGATCGTTGTGGCGCTGATTTTATCGCTGATCCTGACCATCATTCTGACCCTTAAAACGCCGGGGCTGGTGTGGTTTGTGCGCGGCTATATTACGCTGTTTACCGGTACACCGCTGCTGGTGCAGATCTTCCTGATTTACTACGGCCCTGGCCAGTTCCCGTCGCTACAGGCGTATCCATTCCTCTGGCATCTGATTTCCGAGCCCTGGCTGTGCGCGCTAATCGCCCTCTCCTTAAACAGCGCCGCTTACACCACGCAGCTGTTTTATGGCGCCATTCGCGCCATTCCGGAAGGCCAGTGGCAATCCTGCGGCGCGCTGGGGATGAGCAAAAAGGATACGCTGGCGATTCTGCTGCCGTATGCCTTTAAGCGCGCCCTCTCCTCCTACTCCAACGAAGTGGTGCTGGTGTTCAAGAGTACATCTCTGGCCTACACCATTACGCTGATGGAAGTGATGGGCCACAGCCAGCTGCTCTACGGCCGCACCTATGATGTGATGGTGTTCGGCGCCGCCGGGATTGTCTATCTTATCGTCAACGGTCTGCTGACGCTGCTTATGCGCCTGGTGGAACATAAAGCGCTGGCTTTTGAGCGACGGAACTAGTCTTTTCTTGTACTAAAAGTGCATAATTAGCAAACACCAGACGGATACGGCCAACAGCCTGTCCGTCTTTTTTATTTATGAAAAAATAATTATCCATATTTATTGAATATAAATTCATTTAGTGGCATTGTTAAACCCAGCCGCAGACACGGCACAACATCATAAGATTGACCGACGGGAGTTCCACCACGATGAAAAAGTTAGTTCTGGCCGCACTGCTTACCTCTTGCGCCTTTGGCGCCGCTGCCGCAGAAAAAATCAGCTTTGGCGTTTCGGCGACTTACCCACCGTTTGAATCGCTGGATGCCAGTAATCAGATCGTCGGCTTCGATATCGATCTGGCGAACGCCCTGTGCAAACAGATGCAGGCGGAATGTACTTTTACTAACCATGCGTTCGACAGTCTGATCCCGGCGCTCAAATTCAAGAAATATGATGCCGTTATTTCCGGCATGGACATTACGCCGGAGCGTAGCAAGCAGGTTGCATTTACCGCCCCGTACTACGCCAACTCCGCGCTGGTCATTTCGAAAAAAGATGCTTTCCACTCTTTCGACGATCTGAAAGGTAAACGTATTGGTATGGAAAACGGTACCACGCACCAGAAATATCTGCAGGATAAACATCCGGAAGTGAAAACCGTGGCTTACGACAGTTACCAGAATGCGTTTCTTGACCTGAAAAATGGCCGTATTGATGGGGTATTTGGCGACACCGCCGTGGTTAACGAGTGGCTGAAAACCAACCCGCAGTTGGGCGCGGCGACGCCGAAAGTGACCGATCCGCAATACTTCGGCACCGGCCTCGGCATTGCGGTGCGCCCGGATAATAAAGCGCTGCTGGAAAAACTGAATGCCGCGCTGAAGGCAATTAAAGCCGACGGCACCTATGAGAAAATCAGCAAACAGTGGTTCCCGGAGTAATCACGCCACAGGCGGCGCGATGCGTCTGTCCGGGCTGCCGGGCGGTGCCGCGCCGTACATCAGAAACCTTACAGCGGCAGGGTAAACTGGAAACAGGCCCCTGCCGGCGCTGCGATCAGGCGAATATCGCCGCCGTGCAGTTGCAGCATCCGCCGCACAATCAGCAGCCCCAGTCCCCCTCTTGATGCGCTTTGCGCACCGGACGCAAGTACCGAAGGCCGTTCAAACAGGGTTGCCCGTTGTTCATCAGCAATTCCCGGCCCGCTGTCCGCGACTTCAACAATCAGCGACCGCCCTGACTGACGCGCCGTCAGGCGAATAAGCCCGCCTTCCGGGGTATGACGAATGGCGTTATCGAGCAAATTGGTCAGCACCCGTTCAATCATCGATAAATCTGCGGTTATCTGCGGTAAACCCACCGCCAGATCCAGCTGTAAACCGATTTTGCGCGTGGCGATCGGCAGATCGAATTTTTGCGCCACATCCTGTACCAGTTCAGCCAGGGAAAATGTCTCCGGCTGCGGCTTGATCGCGCCATGCTCCAGACGGGCCAGTTCAAACAACTGCTGCGAAAGATGGCGCACTTTGTTTCCCTGACGCAGCGCGATATTCAGATACTGTTTGTTCTCTTCCGCCGTCAGCCTGTCGGCTTTAAGCGTTAACGTTTCCAGATATCCCAGCAACGAAGTAAGCGGCGTGCGTAAATCGTGGGAGATATTAGCGATAAATTCACGACGCTGACGCTCGCTATCCGCCAGGCGATCCCATTGCCCGGCAATCTGACGGGCCAGCACGATAAACCGTTTATGCAGTACAGCCACTTCATTACCCGGTTTCGCTTCCGGCGTTTGCGCCGCCAGCGCCTTAATTGCATCAATACTATCCTGCTGCTCCGTCGCCACCAGCGCGGTGAGCTGGCGTACCGGGCGGGTAACCCAATACCAGGCAAGCCAGCCCGCCAGCAGGCCAAGCCCCGTCACCAGTAGCAGGGTCCACAGTAGCAGGCTCGACAGCGTTTTCTGCCAGGCGCTGGCCGCCAGTTCGTTGAAGGTTTCCCCCTGCAAAATAATATACAGATAACCGCGCAACTGGCCGTCCAGCCGCAGCGGCGCTACGCTAAACACTTTTTGCCGATCTGCGCTGCGCGGATCGTCGCCATAGATCGGCCATCCGCCGCCTGAGAGGAAAGTGTGTACCGGCGCCAGGTTAACGCGCTGGCGCTTTATATGGCCCGGCGGCGCGGCATCGGCCAGCAGTTTCCCGTCGGGGGAGATTACGTACAACTCCACGCTGGGATTAAAGGTCATCAGCCGGTCAAAAAGCGGCTTCAGCTTCTGGCGGTCAACCTGTCCCCGGGGATCCAGCAGCGGTTCGCGGGCGGCGATTTGCGCTGCCAGCCCGGCGGAAAGACGCTGGACCATCGCATTGCCATATTGCGCGCTACTGTAGAGTTGGATCAGGCAAACGGCTATCGCACATAACAGGAGTAGTAAGGTGAAAACCAGCGCCAGACGCTGGCTAAGGCTGAGGCGGCGGATCATGGCTGCGCCTCTTTCCGCTCCACGGCAAATTTATAGCCTTTACCCCAGACGGTCAGAATGATGTCCGGCTCCGCCGGGTCGCGCTCAATTTTTCCGCGCAGACGATTAATATGGGTATTGACCGTATGCTCATAGCCGTCGTGCTGATAGCCCCATACCTGATCAAGCAGCGCCAGGCGGGAAAAAACTTCCCCTGGGTGACGGGCAAAGTAGTACAAAAGATCGAACTCACGCGGTGTCAGATCCACCGTCTCGCCGCGCAGCGTCACTTCGCGAGATAAAGGATCAATACTTAAACCATGGCTGGTAATACGCCCGGCATCCATCAGTAAATTCTGGCTCATCGCCTGCTGGCGCCGAAACACCGCTTTGACCCTGGCGGTCAGTTCAAGAATGGAAAACGGTTTGGCGAGGTAATCATCGGCTCCCATCTCCAGCCCCTGCACTCGCTGGGTTTCGCTGGCGCGGGCGCTGATAATAATCACCGGCAAATAGCGAGTTTGCTGACGAATGCGCCGACAGATTTCCAGACCGTCAACATTAGGCAGCATCAGGTCGAGGATCACCGCATCCCAGTTCGCTTTTTCCAGTTGCCGTAGCGCCTGCGCCCCGTCCGCCTCATGGATAATCTGATATCCCTCATCCTGCAGATTCAGGCGCAACAACGCGGCGATATCGTCATCATCTTCAACCAACAGAATTCTCTTTGCCACCGGCACTGCTCCGCTATTGTTAGATTTCGCTTAACCAGGTTTACCCGATCTTCGCCGCCAGAAAAATTCACATTTTATTTATATTTCGCGAACCAGCAGAGTCAACACTTCGTAGTGGGCGGTGTGAGGGAACATATCGAACAACTGAATACGCGCAATTTGATACCCGTCCAGTTGAGCGATATCTTTCGCCATCGTCCGGGCGTTACAACTGGAGTAGATAATATAAGCAGGCGCCATGCGGCTTAACCAGGCGCACAGCTCCTCGCCGATACCGCGTCGCGGTGGATTCACCAGCACCAGTTCGGGAACCTCCCCTTTGCCGGTGGCGAACTGCGTCGAATCAAGCGCCTGGAAATGCAGATTATGCAGCCCGAGTTCCGCTGCCGACTGCTTCGCACAGGCAATGGCCTCGGGAGCGATTTCAATGCCGGTCAGGCGCATTTGCGGCGTGGCGCAGTGCAGGCCAAAGCCTCCTACGCCGCAAAACAGATCCCACATATGCTTAACCGGCAGTTGGCGCACCCAGTCACGGGCGGTGGCATACAGCTGGCTGGCAACCACCGGGTTAGTCTGAAAGAAGCTTTGCGGACGGATCCACAGCGGCACGCCATTAAAATTTTCCGCCAGCGCCTGTTGGTCGGTCAGGAAGATCTCCTGCTCTCCCTCCATGATCGCCATATGTACCGGCTGAATATTGGCGGTGATCACTTTGAGCTGCGGCAGTTGCGCCCGCAGTTCCGGCAGGGCAGCGCGCAACTGGGCGAGTTTGCTCTCTGAACGCAGGACAAAACGCAGCATCATGCCGCCATCCCGCTGGCTTTCGCTAAGCAGAAGATATTTTAGCTCGCCGCGCCTGCGGGCGACGTTATAGGGCGTTAACCCGGCGCGGGCGATAAACGGCTTGAGGGCGGTAAACACCGGGGCGAAGCTCGCGGGGTATAACGGACAATCGGTGAGATCTTCCGCTGTGCCATCACGGTGCAGCATCCCAAGCAGCGGACGCTCAACGCTACCGCTGACCACCATTTTCGCTTTGTTGCGAAACCCGCTTTCCGGGCCGCAGACTGGCGCGCACCAGTGCGCTACCGGCGTATCCGCCAACAGCGTATGCAGGTCGGCCATTTTATCGGCAAGCTGTTGGGATACCGGCAGTTCCAGCCATTGACAGGAGCGACAACGGCCGGCGTCATAAAGTGCGCAGTGCATAACAAAACCTTCAAAAAAACAGGGGCGGGGATTGTATCACCGTTACTGTAAGCGGAAAAAGCGTCGGCACGGCGCAGGAATAAACAGAAGCGCCAGCATCAACAGCTCCGGTGATTTTTGCAGTATCAGCGAACGCAATATTTCGCGCTTCGATTCTCCGGCGATGCTAAACAACTCGGGGTAACCGTAGCCCAGCGATGCCGCCCACAGGTAGCCGATCACCATAACCTGGGTCAACAGATAGATCCAACGCGCCCGGTTGCTCCCTTTCACCAGCGAAAATGCGCACCAGAGCTCAACAAACACCAGCACCAGGCTCGAGAAGAAAACCAGCGTCAACGCCCATGTCTGTACGCTGCGATGGACAAATTCAACGATGCCCTCAACACCTAGCTGATTGAAGATCATCAGTAAATCCACACCACGGATCAGAATAATGGCGAAAGCGACCACCTGCACCAGCACAGGTACGTTAAGACGAGCATGAGATGCTCGCGTTTTAGTAAACAATCCCAACGTAAAGTCTTCCATGAAAACGGCGCCGCAAAGACGGCGCCGATGTTAACTCTACTGCAGATTTTAGGCGGTTCAGCCGCGTCTTGCACGCTGGATATCGCGCACCCGCTGTTTTTCCGCGCGGGCCATCACATACCAGGCGATAAAACCAACAACACCGACGACACCAAGGATGATGGTCGCCAGGGCGTTAATCTCCGGATTGACCCCCATACGTACGCTGGAAAAAACCAGCATCGGCAAGGTTGTCGCCCCCGGCCCGGAAACAAAGCTGGCAATCACCAGGTCGTCCAGCGACAAGGTAAACGCCAGCAGCCAGCCGGAAATCACCGCTGGCATAATCATCGGCAGCGTAATAACGAAAAAAACCTTCAGGGGCGCGGCGCCCAGATCCATCGCCGCCTCTTCAATAGAACGATCCAGTTCGCGCAGACGCGATGAAATCACCACCGCGACGTAAGCGGTGCAGAAGGTGACATGCGCCAGCCAGATGGTGAGCATTCCGCGTTCAGAGGGCCAGCCGATGGCGTGCCCCAGTGAAACAAACAGCAGCAGCAACGACAGGCCGGTGATCACATCGGGCATCACCAGCGGCGCGGTGATCATAAAAGCAAAGCCGTTGGAACCCCGGAAGCGGCCAAAACGCACCATCATCACGGCGGCAATGGTACCGAGGATCACCGCCGCGGTGGCGGCGCACGCGGCAATCGTCAGGCTTAAACCAACCGCGCTGATCATCGCGTCATCATGGAACAGTTCGTAATACCAGCGCGTCGACCACCCGGCCCATACCGTCACCAGCTTTGAACTGTTAAATGAGTAAATGACCAGCATCAGCATCGGCGCATACAGAAAGGTAAAACCAAGCACCAGAATTAAAATTCGCCACGGCGAACGCACTACCGGCAAATGATTCATCCATGTTCTCCCATCTGCTTTTGCTGATGTTTGTGGAACCACATGATCGGTACGATCAGCAGCAATAGCATCACTATCGCCACCGCAGACGCTACCGGCCAGTCGCGGTTGTTAAAGAACTCCTGCCACAGCACGCGGCCAATCATAATGCTGTCCGGCCCACCCAACAGTTCCGGGATAACAAACTCCCCGACCGCCGGAATAAATACCAGCATCGACCCGGCGATAATGCCGCCTTTGGTCAGCGGCACAATCACCTGGAAGAAGGTTTTCAGCGGTCGGGCCCCCAGATCGAGAGACGCCTCGACCAGGGAGTAATCGATGCGGCTGAGCGCGGTATAAATTGGCAGCACCATAAACGGCAGATAGGCGTACACAATCCCGATATAGACCGCCAGATTGGTATGCAGGATCTCCAGCGGCTGATCGATAACCCCCAGCCACAGGAGGAAATTATTCAGCACACCGTTACTTTTCAGTAACCCCATCCAGGCATACACGCGGATCAGAAACGACGTCCACGATGGCAGGATAACCAGCAGTAGCAGGATATTGCGCGTTGACGGCTTACTGTGCGCCACCGCCCATGCCAGCGGGTAGCCCAGCAGTAAACAGCAGAACGTCGAGATCCCCGCCACCTGCAGCGACTGCAGATACGCTTCAAAATAGAGCGGATCGTCGGTGAGCTGCAGGAAATTACCGAGATTTAGCGTCAGCGTCAGTTGACCATCCGCCCACTCCAGAAGATCGGTATACGGTGGGATCGCCCGCGCCATCTCCGCGAGGCTGATTTTAAAAACAATCAGGAACGGCAGCAGGAACAGCAGAATCAACCACACGTAGGGAAGCGCGATAACCAGCTTGCGCCCATGGGCCATCTGCAGACGCGCCAGCCACAGCGCGAAACCGCCCGGTTTTTTCACACCTGACGGGGGTTCTAATGTACTCATCACCCTCTCCTTACACCGTCAGCACGACGCAGCTATCCGCATCCCAGCACAAGCGGACCTCATCCCCCCAGGTCGGCGCCCCTTTACGATAACGATGTTCATTCTGCAACTGCGCGCTGATCATCTGCCCGCTTTTCAGGCGAACATGATAGATAGACAGGTCGCCAAGATAGGCAATATGGATAACCTCGCCCAGCGCAAAGTTGTAGCCATCGGCGGGCGGCGCTTCACAGAGCATGATTTTCTCCGGACGCAGGGCGACCCACACCGGTACGTTATCGACCACGGCAGCGTCCGGATCCACCTTCAACGGATGCGTCAGCCCCGGCGAATCCAGCACCAGACCATCGTCCTGACGTTCTTTCACCAGACCTTCAAAGACATTGACCGAACCGATAAACTCCGCGCTGTAGCGGGTAGTCGGGTGCTCATAAATTTCCTCCGGCTCGCCGATTTGCACAAACTTGCCGCGATTCATAATGGCAATACGCCCTGCCATCGTCATCGCCTCCTCCTGATCGTGGGTAACCATCACGCAGGTCACGCCGACACGCTCAAGAATATCGACCACTTCCAGTTGCATCCGATCGCGCAGCTTTTTATCCAGCGCCCCCATCGGCTCATCAAGTAACAGCAGCTTCGGCCTTTTCGCCAGGCTGCGGGCCAGCGCCACCCGTTGACGCTGGCCGCCGGAGAGCTGATGCGGCTTACGCTTCGCGAACTCCTGCATATGCACCAGCGCCAGCATCTCCTGCACTCTGCTGGTGATTTCGGCTTTCGGCAGCCTGTCCTGTTTAAGCCCAAAAGCGATATTTTGCTCTACCGTCATATGAGGAAACAGCGCGTAGGATTGAAACATCATGTTGATGGGACGCTGATATGGCGGCACCCGTGCCAGATCCACGCCATCCAGCACAATCTGCCCGGCAGTCGGCTGCTCAAATCCCGCCAGCATGCGCAGCAGGGTTGATTTACCGCAGCCGGACGCGCCCAGCAGGGCAAAAATTTCGCCTTTATAAATGGTAAGACTGACATCATCGACGGCATGCTGCCCATCGAAAGACTTGGTTAAATTACGGATTTCCAGTAGCGGGGTCAGCGCTTTAGGGGCCTTCGCCTGCGGGCGAGGGATTGCGTCATTCACGTGAGTGCTCTCCGGCAAAAATCAAAACCACGGCATGGCCCGGTTGCCATACAAAGTGCTTGTTGCTTGTTAGTGCAGTTGCACCATTTAGGGGCGCGCACTCGTCGGGTGCACGGTAATGTTCCCGCTGAGTTGATCCTTTTAGGCCCGGCGAACCGGGCCCTCCAGTCTTATTTTCCGCTTTTTACTTTCGTCCAGGCGCGAGTACGCACCCGGTCGATTTTCGGATCCTGAACTTTTAGCGTAAACAGCTTAGCGAAGACGTCCGCCGGTGGATAAATTGCCGGATTGTCGCGAATCTCTTTACTGACCAGCGGAAGCGAGGCCTTGTTACCGTTGGCATAATAGACGTGATCGCTGATATGAGCGATAACATCCGGGCGCATCAGATAATTGAGGAACTGATAAGCCTCATCTTTATTTTTTGCATCCGCAGGCATCGCGAAAACATCAAAGAACGCCAGCGCCCCCTCTTTCGGAATAAAGTAGGTGACGTTGACCCCGTTCTTCGCTTCTTTCGCCCGGTTCGCCGCCTGCCACACATCGCCCGCCCAGCCGATAGCAACGCAGATGTCGCCGTTGGCCAGGTCGTTAATGTACTGTGAGGAGTGGAAATAGCGGATATTCGGACGCAGCTTCAGCAACAGGTCAGTCGCCGGGCCTGTGTAGTCGCTGGCTTTACTGCTGTTAGGATCTTTACCGAGGTAGTTCAGCACGGTGGCGAAAATCTCTTCCGGTGCATCAAGGAACGAAACGCCGCAGCTTTTCAGTTTTTCCAGATTTTCCGGTTTCAGCACCAGATCCCAGCTGTCCAGAGGCGCATCTTTGCCCAGTACGGCTTTAACTTTATCGATGTTGTAGCCAATCCCGGTGGTCGCCCACAGGTACGGCATTGCGTATTTGTTACCCGGATCATGCTTGGCCACCAGCTTCAGCACATCAGGATCGAGGTTCTTCCAGTTGGGGAGTTTACTTTTGTCCAGAGGCTGAAAAACGCCTGCCGCCAGTTGACGCTCAAGGAAACTCGCCGACGGTACCACCAGGTCAAAACCGGTGCTGCCCGCCATTAATTTGCCCTCCAGCACTTCATTGGAGTCAAAAACGTCATACACCACTTTAATACCGGTCTCTTTTTCAAAATTTGCCACCGTATCCGGCGCAATATAATCAGACCAGTTATAAACATGCAGTGTTTTTTGTTCCGCTGCGAGCGAACCGGCCGAGACGGCCATCAGCGCGCCCGTCACCAGGCCTGTTAACCATTTTTTACCAAAGGCGGTCATATTTATTATTCCTTCTCAATGCCCGTTAGCCAACGGACTTAATATACGCACGTGTCCACATGCAATAATCATGCATGTTTTTATTGCCTAAGAAAAAGGAGAGAGGTTCTCTCCCGGGATGGTTGCCCGCAACGGGAAGCAGCGTCAGAATAACTGTAGCCAGAATAAGAGGCTATAGCCCAGGTAAAAAAACGCCTTTTATCAATTTTTTATGCCATAACGGTCTACGTGATAAACCGAAACTGGCAAGATGGCGGTGAAAAATGCTTTAAAGAAAGGGAATTGGCAGAATAAAAATGGCTAATACGCAGCGGCTATGGCAGCGGCTGCGCTCTATTTCCCGGGGCTTAGTGAAGAAAATGGTACTGAATATTTTCAGTCACCGGTTCGTCTTCCTCACTCTTATACAGCATCTGATTCGCGCTGGCTTCGAGAATAACCATCGAAATTTGCTCCTCACTCTGGCGGAAAAACCAGGCAAACTGATTGAGCGTGACGCCAACACCGACGCTCAACGCCTGGCACACAACCAGTTTAGGCAGATTATCATCCTGAATATCGAGGAAAGCTTTCACGGTTAACGAGCTGGCGTTAATCGCTGAAAGATCGGCAGAGAGCGGCAGTAGCGCGGAGGGTTTAACCTCAGCCAGCGCAGAAAACAGTACCACATTGTCAACCAGGTCAAGTTTGGCATCAAAAATGCCTTCGAAATTTTGCATATGCGGCAGGTGCAATGCCTGGCAGGAATCACACTCAAAAAAGCTGATGCCCAATTCGTCGAGCCATTGACGTAACGTATCAAGACCCGGAACGACCAGTGAATCCATATGACCTGTGACCTCTTACAGTTGAAAATGCGACGCCATAGCTTACGCAAAAAATGCGCCATATACCACGACAGCGTCGAGAAAGGGGATTATCCCCCCATTTTAAGACAAAATCCGGGCCTGGCCTGACGTTCGATCCAGGCGATCATTTTCCCCGCGATATCCACTCCCGTGGTGGTTTCCACCCCCTCCAGACCAGGAGAGGCATTAACCTCCATCACCAGCGGGCCGCGCGTCGCGCGCAGAATATCGACGCCCGCAACATCCAGACCCAATGTTTGCGTCGCTTTAATGGCCATCTCGCGCTCCTGTTCGCTAATGCTCGCCACCGTGGCCTGACCGCCGCGATGCAGATTGGAGCGAAAATCCCCCTCCTTCGCCCGCCGCTCAATCGCCGCCACCACATCATTCCCCACCACCAGACAGCGCACATCCCGGCCTTTCGCCTCAGCGATATACTCCTGCACCAGAATATGTGCGTTCAGGCCGCGAAAAGCATCAATGACGCTCTCTGCCGCCTGACGCGTTTCGGCCAGCACCACGCCGATCCCCTGCGTCCCTTCCACGAGCTTAACCACCAGCGGCGCGCCGCCCACCATCGCGATCAGATCGCTGGTATCGTCCGGCGAATGGGCAATTCCGGTAAGCGGCAGGTCAATCCCCTGACGCGCCAGCAGCTGGAGCGAACGCAGCTTATCCCGCGCACGAGTAATGGCGACCGATTCATTTAACGGATAACTGCCCAGCAGCTCAAACTGGCGCAGCGCGGCAGTGCCGTAATAAGTGATCGCCGAACCGATACGCGGGATAACCGCATCAAAATGCGGGAGCTGGCGTCCTTTGTAGTGAATTGATGACGCTACCGGACTGACGTTCATATAGCAGGAAAGTGGATCGAGGATTTCCACTTTGTGACCACGTTTTTGCGCGGCTTCGCGCAGGCGACGACATGAATAAAGCGTCCCGTCCCGGGATAATATGGCTATTTTCACCCTGCACCTCTGCAAAAAGACCCGCGCTGGCGGGCCCTGGTAGCAAACAACATTATCAATTAGCGCTGACCTGGCGCTATTTCCTTGTGTCAGACGGGACGCAGTTTACACGTAATCAACGCGTCGCCCATCCCTGCTTATGCAGATATTGCAGAATAAACGGACGGCTCTCTTTCACGATAGTCCGGCGGATATGCTCGCTCCAGGTATCGCGACGCGTATTGCTTCCGCGTGAAAGATAATATTGCGCCATCTGCTCGTCATATTCCGCGAGAGCGCTCTCGTCCAGCGGCTGATAGTGATTTTCATGTACCAGCATCGTCGGCGGCATACGCGGTTTCACATCCGGATTATCGGCGGGCCAGCCAAGGCACAGACCAAACAACGGCAGCACATGCAGCGGAAGCGCCAGCAGTTGGCTCACCGCGTCGATATTGTTACGCAATCCGCCGATATAGACCCCGCCTAACCCCAGGGATTCCGCGGCCACCAGCGCATTCTGCGCCAGCATCGCCGTATCGACGCACCCCAGTAGCAGTTGTTCCGCCCGCCCCAGTTGGGCATCCGGACAGATTTGCAGATGGCGATTAAAATCAGCGCAAAAGACCCAAAATTCCGCGGCCTGCGCCACGTGCTGCTGGCCACCGCTCATCGGCACCAGTTGTTGGCGCATCTCAGGATCGGTGATGCGAATAATTGAGGTACATTGTAAAAAACTGGAACTGGATGCGCTCTGCGCGCTGGCAATAATCGCCGCGCGTTGTTCGTCGCTGATCGGCGCGTCGGTAAAATGGCGAATGGAACGGTGGCTACATAGCAGCTCAATGGTTGGCGTCATCTCGTTTTTCTCTGTCAGGCAATGATGAAGGTGTATTTTTCGTTTGCGTCAACTGCGGAGCGATAATTTTCGCCAGCCGCCACGTTAGCGCCACGGCAGCCGGAAGCATCAGCAAAACCCCGGCAAAAATCATCAACAGCGCCGCCGTTGGACTGGCGAGCGGCGCTGGCAGGCTGACGTATTGATTAAGCGAAAGCCAGGCCAGGGTCAACAGCGCTACGCCGATAATCTCAATGACCAGAACACGTTTTGGCAATAGTGCGGGCGATCGCATCATGCTCCTCCGATCCAGATAGTTCGCATTATCACGCGAATACGACGCGCCTGTCGGGCCAGTATAGCGGTTTCATCAGCAAAATATTTATCAAACATAAGCATAAGCCATCAAAGCAAAAGGCAGAACCTTCTTTCCCTCACCGGCATAACACGGCATGATACGCGCCATTCGCCATCAGGCAGAGAATAAAGGAGAGAGACTATGTTTACCGTCATTTTTGGCCGTCCCGGTTGCCCGTATTGCGTTCGCGCCAAAGAGCTGGCAGAAAAACTGAGCAATGAGCGCGATGATTTTAACTATCGTTACATTGATATTCACGCCGAAGGCATCAGCAAAGCCGATCTGGAAAAAACTGTGGGAAAACCGGTTGAAACGGTACCGCAGATTTTTGTCGACCAGAAACACATCGGCGGCTGCACCGATTTTGAAGCCTGGGCGAAGGAGAATCTCGGCCTGTTTGCCTGAGACTCACTCTTCTGACGAGTGCCTGCGTCTGGTACTCAGCCAGGCGCAAATAAACAAGAAACAGAGGGCGCCCAGCGCACACCAGAATACCGCGCTGAACAGCCACGCCAGTTCCTGCCAGACAGAGCGCTGAGTTACAAAGAAAAGCCGCATTACCGTCAGACAGACAGGAACAGCCAGTATCGCCCCGAGCAGCGGGTAAAGTACCCGCTGCCCTGGAGAGAGGCCGCTTGCCACCGCGCCGGGCAGTAAAAAAAACAGCAGCCCGAACTCCGGATTCCCGGTCGTCGGAAAGGCGCCTTTCATATAAAACAGCAATGACAAACAGACCACGATAAATAGAAAGAACCCGCAGATAATACCCGCCCAGGCACGCTCAGCTTTCACCACATCCTCCTGATTTTACCTCTAGCTAACGTCCACTTCGTCCAGTCAGATAAAGATTCTGGCAATTCCTGCCAATATAAGATCCTGTAGATGCAAAAACGATTGTGACTAGCCGCAGTCCCCAGGAAAGATTAAACTAGCGGCTATATTTTACTGGTTATAATTGGGATGCCAGAATAGCGTTCAGGACAACAAGAACACTGGATCAACCTTAGATAAAATAACCATTTTCTTCAATAGCTTACTAGTAAATGAGAAGTTGGCTTTCGTGAATATAAACGTCGCAGATTTGTTAAACGGGAATTACATCCTGTTACTGTTCGTTGTGCTTGCATTAGGTCTCTGCCTCGGGAAACTGCGTCTCGGGCCGGTACAACTTGGTAATTCTATTGGCGTTTTAGTCGTTTCCCTATTATTAGGCCAGCAGCATTTCACAATTAACACTGATGCCCTGAATCTCGGCTTTATGCTGTTTATTTTTTGTGTTGGCGTCGAAGCAGGCCCCAACTTTTTTTCTATTTTTTTTCGCGATGGCAAAAATTACCTGATGCTCGCGCTGGTCATGGTGGGCAGCGCCATGCTGATCGCCATGGGGCTGGGCAAGTTATTTGGCTGGGATATCGGTCTGACGGCCGGCATGCTGGCCGGCGCCATGACCTCAACGCCGGTGCTGGTTGGCGCCGGGGATACGCTACGCCACTTCGGCATGGCCCGCGACCAGCTTGCCGTCTCGCTCGATCATCTCAGCCTCGGCTATGCCCTGACCTATCTGATCGGCCTGGTGAGCCTGATCGTCGGCGCGCGCTATATGCCGAAATTGCAGCATCAGGATTTGCAAACCAGCGCCCAGCAAATCGCCCGTGAGCGTGGTCTTGATACCGACTCCCGGCGCAAGGTCTATCTGCCGGTGATCCGCGCCTATCGCGTCGGCCCGGAACTGGTGGCATGGGCTGATGGTAAAAATCTGCGCGAACTGGGTATTTACCGCCAGACCGGCTGCTATATCGAGCGTATTCGCCGTAACGGCATTCTGGCCAACCCGGACGGCGATGCGGTGCTGCAAATGGGCGATGATATTGCGCTGGTGGGCTATCCGGACGCCCATGCCCGTCTCGATCCCAGCTTTCGTAACGGCAAAGAGGTCTTCGACCGCGACCTGCTGGATATGCGTATCGTCACCGAAGAGATCGTGGTAAAAAACCACAACGCCGTCGGTCGTCGGCTGGCGCAACTGAAGCTCACCGATCACGGTTGCTTCTTAAACCGGGTTATTCGCAGCCAGATCGAAATGCCGATTGACGATAACGTGGTGCTCAATAAGGGCGATGTTTTACAGGTCAGCGGCGATGCCCGTCGCGTTAAAACCGTGGCGGACCGTATCGGCTTTATCTCCATTCACAGCCAGGTGACCGACCTGCTCGCCTTCTGCGCTTTCTTTATCGTTGGCCTGATGATCGGCATGATCACCTTCCAGTTCAGCTCATTTAGCTTCGGTATCGGGAATGCTGCTGGTCTGCTGTTTGCCGGGATTATGCTCGGCTTCCTGCGTGCTAACCACCCGACGTTCGGCTATATCCCTCAGGGCGCGCTGAATATGGTGAAAGAGTTCGGGCTAATGGTGTTTATGGCCGGGGTCGGCCTCAGCGCCGGTGCGGGGATTAACAACGGTCTTGGCGCCGTCGGCGGCCAGATGCTGGCAGCCGGGCTTATCGTCAGTCTGGTGCCGGTCGTGATCTGCTTCCTGTTCGGCGCGTATATTTTGCGAATGAACCGTGCGATGCTCTTCGGCGCAATGATGGGCGCCCGTACCTGCGCTCCGGCGATGGAAATCATCAGCGATACCGCACGCAGCAACATTCCCGCGCTGGGATACGCCGGAACCTATGCCATCGCTAACGTGCTGCTAACCCTGGCGGGTACGCTGATTGTCATCATCTGGCCAGGGTTGCGGTAAATTTTTCAGAAAAAAAACGCACATACGCAGAACTTTTTTTCACGGCATCAGTCATAAGTAGTGCCACTGCTTTTCTTTGATGTCCCCATTTTGTGGAGCCCATCAACCCCGCCAATTTGGTTCAAGGTTGATGGGTTTTTTGTTTTCTGCGCCCCGCTCACTCCCCCGCCAGTCTGCCCACCATCAGGCGAATCGCCTCTTTTGAGAGCGGCGCGCTGTCGGTCACAAAGTGCAGCGTCATCCCCTCGATAAAGGCATCCAGCCCGCGGGCCGTCGCCGGTTCAAACCACTGCTCCAGGGTTTTCTGACTCCGTAGCATCCAGTTCTGCATCACCGCTTTTAACGTTGGCTGGCTGCTGCAAAATGCATAAAGCTGGTACATCAATTTCATATTGCGCGCAGTGGTGACCTGAGCGCTGAAAATCATCCCGGCAATAGCGTCACATGCCTGCTCGCGGGTACTGACAGCGGCAAAAAACTGCTGATACTGCGCCATCATCTGGTCAGTAAACAGACGGAACGCTTCTTCGACCAGTGCCTCAATACCGCTGAAATAGTACGTCAGCGAGCCCAAGGGCACACCGGCGCATGTGGCGATTTTCCGGTGGGTTACCGCATGGATGCCGTGGATAGCGATAGTGTCCAGCGTCGCCTGTAATATGCGCTCCCGGCGCTGCGGATCGTTCGGTCGACGGGCCATCAATTTTCCTCTTTCATGCAAATAAACGCCCAGTCACGCGGCGCGTTTAAAAAATTCCTCAGGGTAAATCAACACGCTACGGTCACGGAAAGACGGTCAGCGGTAAATCAGATTTATGTACAAATGTACACAAATTTGCTACTGTTGTCGCCATCTCTTTACTCACAGGCATTTACGGATGACAGCGCAAACCTCCCGTAGAGCCCTCCAGCTACGGCTGTGGGCGCTATTCACCTTCTTTTTTATTCCCGGATTGTTGATGGCCTCATGGGCAACCCGCACGCCGGCAATTCGCGATCGGCTTGCGCTCTCCACGGCAGAGATGGGCATTGTTCTCTTTGGCCTGTCAATAGGCTCCATGAGCGGCATTCTCTGCTCGGCGTGGCTGGTTAATCGATTTGGCACCCGTAAAGTCATTCGCGCCACGATGTCCTGCGCAGTGGCTGGAATGCTGGTGCTCAGCGCCGCGCTATGGGTCAACTCAGCCGTGCTGTTTGCGGCTGGCTTAGCTATCTTTGGCGCCAGCTTTGGTTCCGTCGAGGTGGCAATTAACGTCGAAGGCGCAGCCGTTGAACGTGAAATGAAGAAAACCGTCCTGCCAATGATGCATGGGTTCTATAGCTTTGGCACGCTGATTGGCGCCGGAATAGGTATGGCGGTGACGGGCTTCGGCCTGCCCGCCACGCTGCATATTCTGCTGGCGGCGCTGGCGGCTATCGCCCCTGTCGCTATCGCGATTCGCGCCATTCCTGATGGTACCGGCAAAAATGCCGCGGAAGCCGCACATCATGAAGGCAAAGGCATGCCGATATGGCGCGATATCCAGTTGCTGTTGATTGGCGTGATCGTGCTGGCGATGGCGTTTGCCGAAGGTTCCGCCAACGACTGGCTACCGCTGCTGATGGTTGACGGCCACGGCTTCAGCCCAACGTCCGGCTCCCTCATTTACGCGGGTTTCACCCTCGGGATGACCATCGGCCGTTTTACCGGCGGCTGGTTTATCGACCGCTACAGCCGGGTCGCGGTTGTCCGCGCCAGCGCCATCATGGGCGCGCTGGGCATTGGCCTGATTATTTTTGTCGATAGTCCGTGGATCGCCGGTCTCTCCGTATTGCTTTGGGGTCTCGGCGCGTCACTGGGTTTCCCGTTGACCATTTCCGCCGCCAGCGATACCGGCCCCAATGCGCCGAAGCGCGTCAGCGTGGTGGCGATTACCGGCTATCTCGCCTTTCTTGTCGGGCCGCCGCTGCTGGGTTTCCTCGGCGAACACTTCGGCCTGCGCAGCGCCATGATGGTGGTGCTGGCATTAGTGCTGATCGCGGCCATCGTCGCCCGGGCGGTGGCTAAGCCACAGCCTGAACCTGTTATCGAAAATGGTTAATCCGCCGCTGAGGGGACAATGCCTGTTGCGATGCCAACATCGCAACAGGTCAACAAGAGGATTACTGCGGCTCGCGAGAATTGCCCGCACGCTTATCCTTCAGGAAATAAGCCGTCATCACCAGCCACAACGCTCCGCTCAGCAGATTTAACAGGCTGAATAGCCCGCTGCCGCCGAATTCCCAGGCGTGTTTGCTGACTTCGATCCCTACGGTAAAAATCAGCATCTGCAGCATACCCATTGCCGCCGACACCGTCCCCTTGCTCATGTCGCTGGCGAAGAGCGTCAGGCGCACCAGCCCGGCGTTCGCCAGACCAATACCGAAGGCATAAACGCTCAGCCCTGCGGTCATCCACAGATAAGCATGCGCCGAAACCACCGTCGCCGCCGCCGAAATCAGCAGCCCGGTGATAATCGGCCAGCCGCCGAGGATAATCAGCGAGCGCACCGTCTTGCGCGATGTCTGGCGCGCCAGAACCAGATTACCGGCAATCAACGCGCCGAAAATCGGCACCTGCAACAGGCCATACTCGTAGCTGGTCGCCTGCTCACCGCTGATAATAATCACCGGCGATTGGGCGATCCATGCCAGCAGCGGCAGGCTGACAAAACCGGTCGCCAGCGCGCCAGCGACAAAGCGTCGGTTTTTCAGCACGTCGCGATAATCACGCCCCAGCGCTTTTACCGATAGCTTTTCGCCCTGCCGTGTGGCGGTTTCCGGCATCGCGCGCTGTAGCCCGACGAACGCGATCGTCGCCAGCACGGCGAACAGGACAAACATCATTTCCCACGGCAGAAAGTGAACCCAGGCGGCGCCTACCAGCGGCCCGAGTAGCGGCGCAATCAGCGCGACGTTCGCCATCAGGGCGGTGATCTTGATGCAAACCGCCTCTTCAAAAGACTCCTGAATTGCCGCATAGCCGACCGCGCCGATGAAACAGAGGCTGATGCCCTGCAAAAAGCGCAATAGCGTGAACTGTTCAATCGTTTGTGCCAGCAGCGTCGCCAGACAGGTCGCAATAAACCATACGACGCCGGTCAGCATCACAGGACGACGGCCAATGCGATCCGAAAGCGGGCCCAGCAGCCACTGTAAGAACATACCGCCCGCCAGATAGGCAGTCATTGAGGTCGGCACCCACTCATTGCCAACGCCAAACGCGTCCACGACCGAGAGCATTCCCGGCTGGATCATGTCGTTGCCGATATAAGTGGAGAATTCATATAACACCAGGCACAGCGGAAAGAGCAGCGCCTGACGTCCGAGGCGTTTGCCCGCAAGCGAATAATTGTGCATGAAATCTCTTATTTAAATAAAACCGCGCAAAGTTTAATGAAAGTCGTGCCCGGGAGATAGCGAATTGTGAGTAGCGATGAAAACTTTTTCCTCCGGGATAACGATGTCCTCTGCAAAGAAAAATTCCGCTGTGTATATTTCGTTTATGTTGCAATTAAATGACACGCTATATACTCCCTTCATCGGTCTGTTGATGAAGCTTACTGGCCGGTTTATGCATAACAGTCTGACAATTAAGACAATACTGCTTTACCTTATCGATACCGTTTTTTAAGGTGAGCGGTTTGTTGCTAACGAATTAAAGAGCCTGGATGTATGCTGGAAAATATTAACTACGCGCTGTTTGCCTTACTTAATGCAACCCCTGCTTCCCCCTGGTGGGCAATTGAAACCGCGACGTTTATCGCCAAAGACCTGATTATTATTATGCCATTATGGGTATTCGGCTTATGGTTCTGGGGGCCAAATCAGCGCCAGTTGGTATGTAAGGTGATAATGGCGCTGGCCGTTAGCCTCACGCTTTCCTGGCTATTTGGCCTTCTTTTTCCCCATCAGCGTCCGTTTGCCGCCGGTATCGGCTATAACTTCCTGCATCATTCGCCGAATAATTCCTTCCCAAGCAATCACGGTACACTCGGCTTTACCTTCGCGCTGGCGTTTATGTTCTGGCATCGGCTGTGGTCAGGCGCATTGCTTATCGGCATGGCCTGCGCGATTGCCTGGTCCAGAGTTTATCTCGGTGTTCACTGGCCGATGGATATGCTGGGCGGGTTACTTACCGCGATGAGTGCCTGTCTGAGCGCCCAGTTATTGTGGCAAAGCGGGGGAAATACGTGTTACCCACATCTGCAACGGCTGTACCACCTGTTATTTTCGCTACCGATTCGTAAAGGCTGGGTACGCGGATAAGCGCCTTTCGGACCAGGCGGTACTTACGGACGGACCCAGCGCCTGCGCGTGACTAACCCTTTTCCGGCAGGTAAAATCGCCGCTGACGCCCTGTCTGTGCAGGGCGCTTTCAGCGTAGAGGGAATATGGAAACTCGTCGTGACGAACGTATCAGTCAGCTTATTCAGGCACTCAAGCGCAGTGATAAACTCCATCTGAAAGAGGCGGCAACCCTGCTTGGTGTGTCGGAAATGACCATTCGTCGCGATCTCAACGGCCACAATGGCCCGGTAGTTTTGCTCGGCGGTTATATCGTGCTGGAACCGCGCAGCGCGACGCACTACCTGCTGAGCGATCAGAAAACGCGACTGGTGGATGAAAAACGCCGCGCCGCCCGCCATGCGGCAAAGCTGCTTAAGGCCCATCAGATGGCTTTTTTCGACTGTGGGACAACCACACCGTGGATAATTGACGCCATTGACAACGCCCTGCCCTTTACCGGGGTATGCTATTCGCTCAACACCTTTCTTTCCTTGCAGGAAAAACCCCAGTGTCGGGCAATTTTATGCGGCGGCGAATTTCACGCCAGCAACGCAATTTTTAAACCACTGAGCCTGCAGGATACGCTAAGCCATCTTTGCCCGGATATCGCGTTCTATTCCGCCGCCGGTATCGACTGCGAGCAGGGAGCAACCTGCTTTAACCTCGAAGAGCTGCCGGTGAAACACTGGGCGATGAAAAACGCCCGCTATCACGTGCTGGTCGTCGATCACAGTAAATTCGCTAAAGTCCGGCCCGCGCGGATGGGGGATTTATCACAGTTTGACGTGATTGCCAGCGATGTTTGCCCGAATGACGATTTGCTCGCGCTGGCGAAAGAAAAACAGATTTCCCTGCTTTACTAATCGCTAACCGCGCCCCGCAGGGCGCGGCCTGCCTGTTACGAGAACCAGCCACCAAACCAGCCGTGCAGTTTCATCAGCACGAAATCAAGCATCCGGCTGAAAAAACCGCCTTCTTTTACCGCTTCCATCACAATCAGCGGCCGCTGCTCAATGGTCTTATCATTGAGTTTGAAGTCAATCGTGCCAACAACCTGCCCTTTAGCCAGCGGCGCTGTCAGCTGCGCGTCATTCAGCGTGTAGCTGGCCTTGAGGTTTTTCAACTGGCCTTTCGGCAACGTAATAGAACCGGCGTCGCCCGCCCCCAGTTTCGCTTCATTGCTGTCGCCGAACCAGACGCGCTGGGTAATAAAGGTCGCATCAGGTTTAATCGGCGTCACGGTCTCATAAAACCGAAAGCCCCAGGTCAACAGCTTTTCCGATTCATTAAAACGGATGCGGTCAGTTTTGGTTCCCAGTACCACGGCAATCAGGCGCATGCCGTTTTGCGTCGCCGAAGAGACCAGGTTATAACCTGCGCCAGCCGTTGTCCCGGTTTTCACGCCATCGACATTGAGGTTAGTACTCCACAGCAGACGATTGCGGTTCGGCTGACGGATTTTATTGAAGGTAAACTCTTTCACTTTGTTAATAGCATACTCTTCCGGAACATCATGAATCATCGCTTTGGTGAGTAACGCCATATCGCGGGCGGTACTGAACTGCCCCGGCGCATCAAGGCCGTGTACGGTCATAAACGTGGTGTTAGTCAGGCCCAGCTTCTTCGCATAGCCGTTCATCAGGCTGATAAACGCATCCTGGCTGCCCGCGACATAATCAGCAATCGCGATACAGGCGTCATTACCGGACTGAACGATCACGCCCTTATTAAGATCGTCCACCGACACCTGCATGCCCGGTTTGAGGAACATCACCGAAGAACCGCGCAGCGCCGGATTTCCTGTTGCCCACGCATCGCGTCCAATCGTCACCATATCGGTAGACTTAATCTTACCCGCCTTTAACGCCTGGCCGACAACGTAGCTGGTCATGATTTTAGTCAGACTTGCCGGGTCCAGTTTTTCATCGGCATTGCCTTCGCTGAGCACTTTTCCGCTGTCATAGTCCATCAGGATCCAGGCGCGGGCATCAATTGATGGGGCATCAGGGAGTTGTTCAGCAGCCTGTAGCGCAGGCGCAGCGAAAAATAAAAGCGCGCAGCCTGTCACCATGCCGCGAAGGGAAAATGCATCATGCTTCATAAGAGCCACCCAAGTATCCATTCCAAACAAAAATATGCCGCCACACTCTTCCGCGCCGCTGCGATCGGTGAGTACAGCGTACAAATGACCTTAAAGAAACAGCGAGTTGCTAAAGTTTACGCAATAATCTCGCCTGTTGCTGCAAACCGAGCAATTTTTTGATCATGATGGCTAATACGCAAAATAATTCAAGTTACCTTACAAAACGGCTATCCGTTTGAACGGCCTCGCCTCGCCAGGATGCGTCATACCGGAACGATACACATATCCGGCGCGTACAACCAGGACGCAGACAGTAATGCCGTTCACTTAAGCAAATCATCGGTGTTGTCTTTTTTTATTTGCCTGTGGCAATCGCATTATCGGTGGTTTAAACGAAAATCTGATTCGGTTGATTCACTTACTGATCTGATACTACGGGCTGAAATATAAAGGATATAACTTTTTTTATGATTTTCAGCCTCTGAAAAGCCCCTGACGAATAACGGACTCACCGCATGGGGGTTGGGCGCATCAAGGAAACCTGGCGGGAACGCAGGCGCGCATCCAGGACTGGCCGCCAGGACGGCGGCCAGAGGGCGGGTCGAGACAGGGACAAAATTGCCGGGAGCAATTTTGAACAGCGCTTGCGCTGGCCCTGGAAGGGCGAGTCCCAGGGATGGGACGAGTAGCGTCGAGTCCCGCCCGGTCCGCCAGATGAAGCCGGAGTGGAGCGGACCGCGCAGCGGCAGGTTTTCAGCGCAATGCCGGGGGTGCAGGGGGACGGGCGAAACGTCCCCCTGCCCGTTCACACGCTGTGGATATAACGAATATCCGCGAATTTATCGTGAACGGAACAGACCACGGAATCTGAATGGGTGAAAACGAAAAATGCGTCATGCTCGCCAGAACCACCGATCGACAGAACCGCTCAGCCAGCCATAAACACAACTGACACCCCTTAACTGACCAGCATCAGGACGCAGGCAGGGCCTGTTCAGGCAGCGAACAAAGATGCAGCTTGAAGTATGATGGGTATATAGATTAACTTTATTGCAACATGAATGCTCACAACGCCGTAATGGCGACTTAATAAAAGGCATGTACCAATATGATTACGCTGTGGGGCAGAAATAACTCGACCAATGTGAAGAAAGTTCGCTGGGTACTGGATGAACTTGATCTCCCGTATCAGCAAATTCTGGCAGGCCTGGAGTTCGGCCTGAATCGTGATCCTGAATATCTGGCCATGAATCCTAATGGTCTGGTGCCGCTGCTGAAAGATGCGTCTACCGGCATTGTGCTCTGGGAATCGAATACCATTATTCGCTACCTGGCCGCGCAATATGGTCAGAATCGACTGTGGCTTGAGTCGCCAGCCGAGCGCGCGCAGGGCGAAAAATGGATGGACTGGGCCAATGGTTCGCTCTCTCCCGCCCATCGGCCGGTTTTAATGGGACTGGTAAGAACGCCGCCGGAAAAGCGCGATCCTGACGCAATCGACGCGGCTATCGCGCACTGCGAGACGCTGTTCGCTATTCTTGATGGCGAACTGGCGCAACATCAATGGCTTTCAGGCGACGCCTTCGGCCTGGGCGACATCGCCGTCGCACCGTTCGTTTATAACCTGCTGGAAACGGTGAAAACCTGGCAACCGCGCCCGCATCTGCAGCGCTGGTATCAGCAAATTAGCGCGCGTCAGTCCTGGCGCGATGTGATCGCGATCCCGGTGACCTGATTTAGCCCGTCGGGCTCACCTTCAGCAGTTCGCCGTTGGATTCGTCGGTTAAGACATACAGATAACCATCGGGTCCAACGCGCACATCGCGGATGCGTTTACCGCGATCGCGCAAAATTCTCGCCTGTTCAGTCACCTTATCGCCATCAACATTCAACACAATCAACGACTCATCCTTCAGCGCGCCGATAAACAGCTTATGTTGCCACTGCGGGAACCTCTGCGCATGATAAAAGGCCATACCGCTCACCGCCGGAGATTTTTCCCAGACAAACAGCGGCGCTTCGGTTCCCGCCACCACCTTGCCTTTCGCCTCCGGGATCGGCAAGCCGCTATAGTTAATGCCATGTGTCGCCAGCGGCCAGCCGTAGTTCTTGCCTTTTTGCGGAATATTAATCTCGTCGCCGCCGCGTGGCCCGTGCTCATTCAGCCATAGCGTATCGCTCCACGGATTCATCGCCATTCCTTGCGGATTGCGGATGCCATAAGCCCAGATCTCCGGCCTGACGCCGGACTGACCGACAAACGGGTTATCCGCCGGAACATTACCCTCCTCCGTCAGGCGCACCACTTTTCCCTGTAGCTTGTCCAGGTCCTGAGCGGTCGAACGCTGATTATTTTCCCCTAACCCGATAAATAAATGGCCATGACCGTCGAACACCAGCCGCCCGCCAAAATGATTTCCGGTTGACAGCTTCGGTTGCTGGCGAAAAACAACCCTGAAGTGTTCCAGGCTCAGGCGATCCTCGCTCAGTCGGCCATAGCCCACGGCGGTCCCGGCTTTCCCCTCGTTACCACCTTCGGCATAGCTTAGCCAGACCCGGCGTGACTGGGGAAAGTCAGGCGCCAGCGCCACATCCAGCAGACCGCCCTGACCGTGGGCCCACACCTGCGGGACGCCGGATAGCGGAGTTGAGAGGCCATTATCCTGCTGCCAGTGTCTGAGTTCTCCTCCACGGAGAGTAATCAGTATTCCCTGGTCATCGGGAAGAAAGGCCAGCGACCACGGGTGTTCAAGCTGGTTCTGCAGCACGTCAACCCGTTCACCGGCAGCAGCGGAAGCGGCGGGAAACAACAGCACGGAAAGAGCAATCAGGGTAACGGTCTGGCGCATGGCATACTCCTCGTGTCAGCGATGCTGATAAGAGTAGCCAGCGTGGGGAAACAGAAATAGATTTTTACATAACATTAATAAGGGGGAGCACGCTCCCCCCGGTTTCAGGCATGGGTAACTGGCGCTAACGCATTCAATTTATGAATATTTAACGTCAATACCGCCAGACAGCGTTCCAGCTTATCTACGTTGATAGCAATGTAAGCCGGGCAGTCATGATGCCCACTCATCAGGCATATGGCCGCAGAAGCAACGGCCTCACACGCAAGTCGCAAGGATTCCCTTTCCTCCGGCGTGACGGCGTACTGCAGGAGCGGTGCGTGTTCACGCATTTCATGACACAATTCAAACAAGTTATCACGCAGATGGTCGTTTTCGCTGACTGACATATAGCCTTTTGCTTTACGCAACTGCAGATAAGCATCAATGTCAATATTGGCGTTAATCAGCTTATTCATCAGGTTACGATATCGTCTGTCAACGGTCATCACAGGCCCTCCTCTGTCATCCTTTACCCTGTTTATAATATGGCTATTTTTTGTACAAAAGGATGCGTGAGATCAATAATCCTCAAGCCATTAACATCATTTACAATGTTGCAACGATGATAAAGCGTGTTTTTCCCGCTCGGTGTCGCGGTCAACGCAAAAAACGGGCCTCGCAAGGAGGTCTGCTATCCGTTGCAAACATTAAGTTGATATTCTTATTCGGGGGCCGATTAAGGAAAATCATCCGCATAAAAAGAAAAACTTATCGCGCGGCGCGAACAAGAAAACTAGTATAAACTTTCTGCCAATCCCGGTAGAATCCCTGCCCTCATCATCCCAATAACTGAACACTTTTTAAGCTATGAGCAATGTCACCCATCAGCCGAAAATCGGCTTTGTCTCTCTGGGCTGCCCGAAAAACCTCGTGGACTCAGAACGTATCCTGACAGAACTGCGCACCGAAGGGTATGACGTCGTTCCGACCTACGAAAACGCCGATATGGTTATCGTTAATACCTGCGGCTTTATCGATAGCGCCGTGCAGGAGTCTCTGGAAGCGATTGGCGAAGCGTTGAAAGAAAACGGCAAAGTGATTGTCACCGGCTGCCTGGGCGCGAAAGAAGATCAGATCCGCGAAGTGCATCCGAAGGTACTGGAAATCACGGGTCCGCACAGCTACGAGCAGGTGCTTGAGCATGTCCATCACTACACGCCGAAGCCGAAGCACAACCCGTTCCTGAGCCTGGTGCCGGAACAGGGGGTTAAGCTGACGCCGCGCCATTACGCCTACCTGAAAATCTCCGAAGGCTGCAACCATCGCTGCACCTTCTGTATTATTCCGTCAATGCGCGGCGACCTTGTCAGCCGTCCGATTGGTGAAGTGCTGGCTGAAGCCAAACGTCTGGCGGATGCCGGAGTAAAAGAGCTGCTGGTGATTTCTCAGGACACCTCTGCTTACGGCGTCGATGTGAAGCATCGCACCGGTTTCCACAACGGCATGCCGGTAAAAACCAGCATGGTGAGCCTGTGCGAAGCGCTGGCAGAACTGGGTATCTGGGTGCGCCTGCACTACGTCTATCCGTACCCGCACGTGGATGACGTCATCCCGTTAATGGCGGAAGGCAAGATTCTGCCATATCTGGACATCCCGTTACAGCACGCCAGCCCGCGAATTCTGAAGCTGATGAAGCGACCCGGCGCCGTTGACCGCCAGCTGGCGCGCATCAAACAGTGGCGTGAAATCTGCCCGCAGCTGACCCTGCGCTCCACCTTTATCGTCGGCTTCCCTGGCGAAACGGAAGAAGACTTCCAGATGCTACTCGACTTCCTGAAAGAAGCCCGTCTGGATCGCGTTGGCTGTTTCAAATACAGCCCGGTAGAAGGCGCGACCGCCAACGAACTGGCGGATCAGGTGCCGGAAGAGGTCAAAGAAGCGCGCTGGAACCGTTTTATGCAGCTTCAGCAGCAGATCTCCGCCGAGCGCCTGCAGGAAAAAATCGGCCGCGAGATTCTGGTCCTGATTGACGAAGTCGATGACGAAGGGGCGATTGGCCGCAGTATGGCTGATGCGCCGGAAATCGACGGCGCGGTGTATCTGAACGGGGAAAACAAACTCAGGCCCGGCGACATTGTGCGGGTAAAAGTGGAACACGCCGACGAATACGACCTGTGGGGCAGCCGGGTTTAATTCCGCTTTCTGAAATTATCCAGGGCGACAAAACGACGCCGCTCCCCAGGCCCGGTAAGCGCCAGTTAGCGCCGCCGGGCATATAAGCCACCGCATCCAGTGGTGGCTTATATCTTATCCGACCTGTGGTTCTGGCCGGGAATAACCCCGACGACAACCGCCCGCCTACTCAGCTTCCCGTTACCCTTTTATCTTCGGATCCAGCGCATCGCGCAGGCCGTCGCCAAGCAGATTAAACGCCAGCACGGTGAGAAAAATGGCAATCGCCGGGAACAGCGCTACGTGCGGCGCCATCACCATATCCGCCCGTGCCTCATTGAGCATCGCCCCCCACTCCGGGGTCGGCGGCTGCGCGCCGAGGCCAAGAAACGAAAGACTGGCGGCAGAGATAATCGATACCCCGATGCGCATAGTGAAATAGACCACAATCGACGATACCGTACCGGGCAGGATGTGATTAAACAGAATATTGGCATCGCTGGCGCCAATACTGCGCGCCGACTCGATAAACGTCTGCTGTTTAAGCACCAGGGTATTGCCGCGCACCAGGCGCGCGAATGCCGGGATCGAAAAGATCGCCACCGCAATGATCACGTTTGACATCCCGCTGCCCATCACCGCCACCACGGCAATGGCCAGCAAAATGCCGGGGAAAGCAAATAGCACATCGCAGATGCGCATAATGATACGATCCCACCAGCCTTCGTAATATCCAGCCAGCAGCCCGAGCACAGTGCCGATCGCTGCGCCAATCAGTACCGCCAGCACGCCAGCGGCCAGCGAGATCCGCGCCCCGACCAGTACCCGGCTAAAAATATCCCGCCCCAGCGAGTCAACGCCGAACCAGTGCGTCATCGACGGTCCATCATTGAGCCGATCGTAGTCAAAATAGTTTTCCGCATCGAACGGCGCAATCCACGGCGCAACGATCGCCACCGCAATCAGCAGCAGAACAAATATCCCCGCCCCCACCGCCACCGGTTGATGGCGGAAACGCCGCCAGAACTCATGCCACGGCGTACGTATCTGTCCAGGTTTCACCCCCGGCATCGCGTCGATAATCGCTTGTCTTCTCCAGTTGAGCAATCGCACCTTACTTATACCTGATAGCCGGATTAATGGCGGCATACAGTACATCCACCACTAAATTGATAAGAATAAATTCCAGAGAAAACAGCAGTACTTCCGCCTGGATCACCGGATAGTCGCGCATCTCCACTGAATCCACCAGCAAACGCCCCAGCCCAGGCCAGTTAAAGACCTTCTCCACCACGATTGAACCGCCGAGCAAAAAACCGAACTGCAGGCCCATCATGGTCACCACCGGGATCATCGCATTACGCAGGCCATGTTTAAGCACCACCAGCGTTTCGCGTACGCCTTTCGCCCTGGCGGTACGCATGTAGTCTTCATGCAGAACATCGACGAACGACGCACGGGTAAAGCGCGCCATCACCGCCGCCACCGCCGCGCCCAGCGTCAACGAAGGCAAAATATAATGCCGCCAGCTATCGGCCCCCACGGTCGGCAACCAGCCCAGTTCGACGGAAAAAACCTGCATCAGCAGCATACCGAGCGCAAACGCCGGAAATGAGATCCCGGTAACCGCCAGCGCCATGCCGAGACGATCCGGCCAGCGATTACGCCAGACCGCCGCCACAATTCCCGTCGCCATACCAAACAAAACCGCCCAGCTCATACTGGCGAGCGTCAGCCAGAGCGTGGGCATAAAACGGCTGGCGATTTCGCTGCTCACCGGACGGCGCGAAGCCATCGAGGTGCCAAAATCCCCTTGCAAAATATTGCTGATATAGTGCCAGAACTGAACATACAGCGGCTGGTCGAGCCCCAGTTGCTGGCGCACCATGCCCACCACCTGCGCATCCGCTTCCGGTCCGGCAATCAACCGCGCCGGGTCACCGGGCAGCATATGCACAAACAAAAACACCAGCACCGCCACAATCAGTAGCGTCGGGATCAGCCCCAGCAGGCGTTTAATTACATAATTGAACATGCTTCTCCTTGCGCAACCTACCCACAGCCTGTGTCAGGGAGCGATGGCTATCCCTGAACAGGTCATACTGCAGAATAGCGGTAAATGCGTAAATCCTGGTCACCAACGTAAGCAAGTGACCAGGACGGGCAACACACCGGCCTGAAACAGGTTTAGACATCCCAGAATGCGGCCCGTACTCATCAATCGACCGTCTATTTGTAGCCAATACATCTGCAATGTGAAATATCACGGGGAGACTACTGCAGATCCGCGTGATCGAAGCTAAATCCCGTATCCGGCTGGATATAGAACCCGGTCAAATTTTTACTGTGCGCCGAGACCAGTTTCTCCACCACCAGCGGCACCCACGGCGACGCTTTCCAGATGATGTCCTGCGCATCCTTATAAAGCCGCGCTTTTTCCTGCGTGTCAGTGGTTTTCAGCGCCTCCTTCAGATCTTTATCAACCTGAGGATTGCTGTAGAACGCGGTATTAAACAGAGTGGGCGGCCAGTTTTGCGAAGCAAACAGCGGCGACAGCGCCCAGTCGGCTTCGCCGGTCGACGCTGACCAGCCGGTATAGAACATCCGTACACCGCTCTCTTTCTGCCCTTTGTCTTCCACTTCCGCCGCGCGTTGCCCTGCGTCCATCGCCGTCAGTTGCGTTTTAATCCCCACCTGCGCCAGCTGCTGCTGGGTGAATTGCAGTACTTTCTGCGCGGTACTGTGGTTATGCGACGACCATAGCGTGGTGCTAAAACCATTCGGATAACCCGCTTCTTTCAGCAGCTCACGCGCTTTCGCCGGATTGTATGGCCAGGCGGGGAAGCTTACAGCATACGCAATCGATGGCGGCACCACGCCGGTCGCCGGGGTGGCATAGCCCGCAAAAGCCACTTTCACCAGCGCCTGACGATTGATCGCGTAATTAATCGCCTCGCGTACTTTCGGATTATCAAACGGCTTCTGCGTCACGTTCATGCTGATATAGCGCTGCATAATGGACGGGCTGGTCACCAGCTCCAGCTTACTGTTCTTCGCCAGCAGCGGGGCCTGCTCATAAGGGATCGGGAAAGCAAACTGCGCTTCGCCGGTCTGCAACATCGCCGCACGGGTGTTGTTATCCACCACCGGACGCCAGGTGATGGAATCCAGTTTTGGTAATCCCGGCTGCCAGTAGCCAGCAAACTTCTTCACTTTAACAAAATCGGTCTGATTCCAGGTGTCGAGCTGATACGGACCGGTGCCGACCGGATGAAAACCAATCTCTTTACCGTATTTCTTCAGTGCCGCCGGAGAAATCATCGCCGTCGCCGGATGGGCCAGGATATTAATAAACGCGGAGAAAGGCTGTTTGAGGGTGATTTTCACCGTTGTCGGGTCAACCGCTTCGGTGCTGGCGATATCTTTATACAGATTATAGCGCTTGAGGTGATTGTCCGGGTTGCTGGCGCGATCGAGATTGATCTTAACCGCTTCGGCATTAAAATCAGTACCGTCCTGGAACTTCACGCCCGAATGCAGCTTGATGGTATAAACCAGCCCGTCCGGGGAAACGGTATAGCTTTCCGCCAGCACGTTTTGCAGTTTCATGTCTTTATCAAGACCGAACAACCCTTGATAAAAGGACTTCGCCACCGCCTGCGATAACGTATCGTTGGCGTCGTACGGGTCGAGGGTCGTAAAGTTAGAACCGACCGCCACCACCACATCTTTTGCGGCAAACGCTGGCGTCGCGACCAGCGCCGAAGCGATGCTTATTGCCAACAGCCATTTACCTGAAACACGTTGAGTCATGTTGTTCTCCTGAAATGCTGCGTTATTGATGTCGTTGTTATCTTGCCAGTACGTCGGCGACAGGTTCTCTGGCCACAAAATGCCCTGGCCCGACCTGCTGTAACGGCGTACCGATCCCCGCTTCCCCTCGTTGGTAGATATTGCCCGGCAGTTCGTCGGAGAGCAGTATGCGCTGCGGATGACGATGCGCCGGATCGGCCACCGGAACGGCGGCCATCAATTTCCGGGTATAAGGGTGTTGCGGCTGTTCAAACACGGCGCGGCGCGGGCCAATCTCAACAATGCGCCCGCGATACATTACCGCCACCCGATGGCTGATTCGCTCAACCACCGCCATATCATGGGAAATAAACAGAAATGCGATGCCCATCTCACGCTGTAAATCGAGCATCAGGTTGATAATTTGCGCGCGAATCGACACATCCAGCGCCGATACCGATTCATCGGCGATAACCACCTTCGGATTGAGCGCCAGCGCGCGGGCAATACAGATGCGCTGCCGCTGGCCGCCAGAAAACTCGTGCGGATAGCGCCACGCGTGCTCCGGCTCCAGCCCGACGCGCTCCAGTAGCCAGGCCACGCGTTCACGGGCTGCATCACCTGCCAGCAGCCGATGCACGCGTAGCGGCTCCATAATCGAATAACCCACCGTTTTCCGCGGATCAAGCGAGGCGTAAGGATCCTGGAAAATAAACTGAATATCGCGGCGCAACGCCTGAAGCTGACTACCTGTCAGGCGATCGATTTGCTGGCCGTTGAAAGTAATACTCCCGCCCTGGGTTTCCACCAGCCGCAGCAGCGCCCGGCCGGTCGTGGATTTACCGCAGCCGGACTCCCCCACCAGGCTTAAGGTTTCGCCAGGCCATAAATCAAAGCTGACTTTTTCAACCGCATGCACCTCACGGGTAATACGATTGAGAATACCGCTGCGCAGCGGGAAGCGCGCCACCAGATCGCGGACTGAAAGAATCGGTTCACCGGCAACGACGGTATTCTGCCCCTCTTCCTCCACACTTTGGTTTGATAACGGAAAACGACGCGGCAGATCGCTGCCATGCATCGCGCCCAGTCGCGGCACAGCCGCCAGCAGCGCCTGAGTATAAGGGTGCTTCGGCGCGCGAAAAATGGCTTCAACGCTACCGGTTTCCACCGCTTCACCACGATGCATCACCAGTACGCGATCGGCGATATCGGCCACCACGCCCATATCATGAGTTATAAAGATAACGCCCATCGCCATCTCTTTTTGCAGGACGGCGATCAGCTGTAAAATCTGCGCCTGGATGGTCACGTCCAGCGCGGTGGTAGGTTCGTCGGCAATCAGCACCGCCGGACGGCACGATAACGCCATGGCGATCATCACCCGCTGACGCATCCCACCGGAGAGCTGATGCGGATAGCGCGAAAGCATCGTTTCCGCTTCTGGTATCCGCACCTGATCGAGCATCTTTTTCGCTTCGCGAAGCGCCTCATCATGCTTTAAGCCTTGATGCAGGCGGATCGACTCGGCAATCTGTTCGCCGATAGTGAACACCGGATTCAGCGACGTCATCGGCTCCTGAAAGATCATTGCCATATCCGCGCCGCGCACTCTGCGCATGGCCGCATCAGACTGTTCGCTGAGCGAAATCACCTGTCGGTTACGACGACGCAGCAACAGCGCATCACTGCGTACTTCGCTGGTCGTCCGATCGAGCAGGCGCATTAATGCCAGCGCGGTGACCGATTTCCCCGAACCAGACTCCCCGACAATCGCCAGCGTCTCGCCTCGCCGCAGAGTGAATGAGAGGTTGCGAACGGCGACAAAAGTCTGCTGCTGGTTAAACGCGACGTTCAGACCGCGCACCTGCAGAACATCATTAGCTTCGATTTCTTGACTCTGCAGCAACGCCCTTTCCTCTTATTCGCGATAAATACCAATCGTGGGCGTATCACCCGCATAACACCAGGCCCGGTACATGCCTTCGCTATTAAACGGCAGCGCAACGTTGCCTTCTCTGTCGATGGCAATCAGGCCGCCGCTACCGCCCAGCGCGGGTAGCTTCTCCATCACTACCCGCTCACACGCCTCCTGCAGACTAAGATGGCTGTACCCCATCAGCGCCGAAATATCGTAAGCCGCCAGCGCGCGTATAAAAACCTCGCCGGTGCCGGTACAGGAAACGGCAACGCTGGCGTTATTGGCGTAACAGCCCGCTCCCGGCAGCGGGCTATCGCCGACGCGCCCCGGTAGCTTATTGGTCATCCCGCCGGTTGAGGTCGCCGCCGCAAGGTTACCCGCCAGATCCAACGCCACCGCGCCGACGGTGCCCATTTTGTGCCGCTCATCCAGCGGAGCGGCGTGATGATCGAGCACGATATCGCCGCCCTCCTGCGCCCGCCGTAGCTGTAACAGGCGATCGGGCGTCGAAAACAGATCGTTTTCCACTCGCGTCATACCGTGGGAAGCGACAAAGTTTTCCGCGCCTTCGCCAATCAGCAACACGTGCGGGCTTTGTTCCAGCACCAGACGCGCCGCCAGCACCGGATTACGTAAATGTTTCACTCCCGCGACGGCTCCCGCCTGTAAACTGTAGCCATCCATCACGCAGGCATCGAGCTCATGAGTGGCATCGCGGGTAAACACTGAACCAATACCGGCGTTAAATAATGGGCACTCCTCCAGTAGTCGAACCGCCTCGGTCACCGTATCCAGCGCACTGGCCCCGGCAGCCAGCATTTTTTGTCCGCTATCGACAATCGCCGACAGCGCCGCCACATACTCCTGTTCGCGTTCCGGCGTCATCTGGGCGCGGGTAATCGCCCCCGCGCCGCCGTGAATTGCTATAACCGCCTTACCCATTGCGCCATTCCTTAACCATAAAGTGTATACACACAATCATTCGAGATGCATCAAAGCGACAAAGGAAGAAATCCCCAGAAGCATAGATAACTATGTAACAGGGAGTTCTGAGCTCAGCCGACAAAGAAGCAGCTTAAAAGATAACGTGTATAAATATCATTATCTTGCTGACAGTCCTATACAATTTTTGAATATAGAAAGAGCAGACATTGATGTAAAGCTTGTACTCAGATGGCATATAGCCCGCCTCTCTTTTCTGCCATAATAGGCGTTTTCGATGTTTGCCCGCAGGAGAAAACCATGGATTTTACCGCCGGACTGATGCCGCTCGACACAGCCCTGACCCAGATGCTCAATCGTATTACGCCGCTGGATGCGACGGAAAACGTACCGCTGTTGCAGGCCTTTTCGCGCGTGACCGCCCATGACATTATTTCACCACTTAACGTTCCCGGTTTTGATAACTCGGCGATGGATGGTTATGCCGTACGCCTGGTGGAACTCACCGACGGCGCGGTGCTGCCGGTGGCGGGCAAAGCCTTCGCGGGTCAGCCTTTTCACGGCGTCTGGCCCGCAAATACCTGTATCCGTATTATGACCGGCGCGTCCGTGCCGGAGGGCTGTGATGCGGTGGTCATGCAGGAGCAGACCGAACAAACCGATACCGGCATTCGCTTTATCGCCCCGGTGAAAAACGGGCAGAACATTCGCCGTCTTGGGGAAGATATTGCCTGCGGTGCGGTCGTTTTCCCTGCCGGAACCCGTCTGACCGTCGCCGAACTGCCGGTATTAGCCTCGCTGGGGATCGCTGAGGTTACCGTGATACGTAAAGTGCGCGTCGCGGTTTTCTCCACCGGCGATGAGCTACAGCTACCGGGGCAGCCGCTCGCCGACGGGCAGATTTACGATACCAACCGTCTGGCAGTGCATCTGATGCTGCAGGCGCTGGGCTGCGAGGTCATTAACCTCGGCATTATTCCCGACGATCCGGCCAAACTGCGCGAAGCCTTTATTCAGGCAGACCAACAGGCAGATGTGGTCATTAGCTCCGGCGGCGTTTCTGTCGGCGAGGCGGACTACACGAAAACGATCCTTGAAGAACTGGGTGAAATCGCCTTCTGGAAGCTGGCGATTAAACCGGGCAAACCTTTCGCTTTCGGCAAACTCAGCCACAGCTGGTTCTGCGGTCTGCCGGGCAACCCGGTTTCCGCCACGCTGACCTTCTATCAACTGGTACAGCCGCTGCTGGCGAAGCTATCCGGCAACATCGGGCAGTCACAAGCGATGCGTCTGCGCGTGCGCGCCGCTTCACCTCTGAAAAAATCGCCGGGGCGCCTCGATTTTCAGCGCGGCGTGCTGCAACGCAACCCGGACGGGGAACTGGTGGTGAACAGCACCGGCCACCAGGGCTCGCATATTTTCAGTTCATTTAGTCTCGGCAACTGTTTTATCGTGCTGGAGCGCGAACGCGGCAACGTTGAAGCGGGTGAATGGGTAGAAGTTGAGCCGTTTAATCATCTGTTCGGAGGAGTGTAATGGGCACAGAGCTGAGCGATGCGGAAATGCTGCGCTATAACCGACAAATCATTCTGCGCGATTTCGATTTTGACGGTCAGGAGCAGTTGAAAGCCTCCAGCATACTGGTTGTTGGCCTGGGCGGGCTCGGCTGCGCTGCCGCGCAATATCTGGCGGCGGCTGGCGTCGGTCAGCTCACCCTGCTCGATTTCGACACCGTGTCGCTCTCCAACCTTCAGCGCCAGATCCTGCACAGCGATGCCGCCATCGGTCAGCCGAAGGTTAACTCAGCCCGCGCGGCGCTGGCGCGAATTAATCCCAACGTTAAGCTCACGACGCTAAACGCATTGCTGGAAGAAGAGGCGCTATCGGCGCAAATCGCCGCCCACGATCTGGTGCTCGACTGTACCGATAATGTTTCTATCCGCAACCAGCTTAACGCCGGATGTTTCCGCCATAAAACGCCGCTGGTTTCCGGGGCTGCGATTCGTATGGAAGGGCAAATCAGCGTCTTTACCTGGGGAGAAAACGAACCCTGCTACCGCTGTCTGAGCCGCCTGTTTGGCGAAAACACCCTTACCTGCGTCGAAGCAGGAGTAATGGCGCCGCTGGTCGGCACCATTGGTTCGTTACAGGCGATGGAAGCCATTAAGATACTGACCCACTACGGCAGCCCCGCTGTCGGCAAAATCGTGATGTATGACGCGATGCGCTGCCAGTTTCGCGAAATGAAGCTGCTGCGGAATCCGCAATGTGAGGTGTGCGGTACGCCTTAGCCCCTCTCCGGCGGTACTTTCCGCCGGATTATTTGTGACCGCCCGCGACTTTTCCCTCCTGCTTTTATCCCTCACCCGGCTTGTTGACTTATATCAATGTAACTTTCATTCGAAAGTCATTTAATCTTCAAATGCAAAATAAAGGGTGAAATATGATCTTCAATATTCAGCGTTACTCAACCCATGATGGCCCGGGGATCCGCACCGTCGTGTTCCTCAAAGGTTGCTCGCTGGGCTGCCGCTGGTGCCAGAACCCTGAAAGCCGCGCCCGCGCGGCGGATTTGTTGTATGACGCTCGTCTTTGCCTTGACGGCTGCGATCTCTGCCAACAGGCCGCGCCGGATGTGATGACCCGCACGCTGGATGGCCTGATTATCCACCGGGAAAAGCTCACCGCTGCGCATATCGGCAAGCTGCGCGACTGCTGCCCGACGACGGCATTAACGGTCTGCGGCGAAGAGAAAAGCGTCGAAGAGATTATGACCACGGTATTGCGGGATAAACCCTTTTACGATCGCAGCGGCGGCGGCGTCACCCTTTCCGGCGGCGAGCCATTTATGAACCCGGAACTGGCCCGCCAGTTGTTTGCCGCCAGCCGCAGCGCGGGGATCCACACCGCGGTCGAAACCTGCCTGCACGTACCGTGGAAATACGTTGAACCTTCCCTGCCTTTTATCGACCTGTTTCTCGCCGACCTGAAGCATGTCAATGAAGCCATTTTCCGTCAGTGGACCGACGGCAGCGCCCACCGGGTGCTGGAAAACCTGCAACGGGTCGCGCAGGCGGGAAAGAAGCTCATCATTCGCGTACCGCTGATTCAGGGTTTTAACGCTAACGAAGCCGATATTACCGCCATTACCGATTTTGCCGCTGACCGTTTAAAGGTCGGGGAAATTCACTTCCTGCCCTATCACACGCTGGGAATGAACAAATATCAATTACTTGGTCAGCCCTATACCGCCCCGGATAAACCCCTTGCCGCCCCTGAACTGCTCACTTTCGCGCAGCATTACGCGCAAAGCAAAGGTTTAACGGCGACTTTACGAGGATAAGCTTATGACAACATTGAAACTGGATACCCTGAGTCCACGCATTCAGGCGCATAAAATGGCGCTGGTGCATATCGTCAAGCCGCCGGTTTGCACCGAGCGCGCCCGCCACTATACCGAAACCTATCAGCAGCATCTGGATAAACCGATTCCGGTGCGCCGCGCGCTGGCGCTGGCTCATCATCTGGCGGAGCGCACAATCTGGATCAAGCATGATGAACTGATTGTCGGCAACCAGGCCAGCGAGGTCCGCGCCGCGCCGATCTTCCCGGAATACACTGTTAGCTGGATAGAAAAAGAAATTGACGATCTGGCGGATCGTCCCGGCGCGGGCTTTGCGGTCAGCGAAGAGAACAAACGCGTGCTGCATGAAGTGTGCCCGTGGTGGCGCGGCCAAACCGTGCAGGATCGCTGCTACGGCATGTTTACCGATGAGCAAAAAGCGCTGCTCGCCACCGGGATCATCAAAGCGGAAGGCAATATGACCTCCGGCGATGCTCACCTTGCGGTCAACTACCCGCTACTGCTGGAAAAAGGCCTCGACGGTATGCGCGTTAAAGTTGCCGAGCGCCGTTCGCGCATTAATCTTACCGTGCTGGAAGATCTGCACGGCGAGCAGTTCCTGAAAGCCATTGATATCGTGCTGGAAGCGGTAAGCGCACACATCCAGCGTTTTGCCGAACTGGCGCGCAGTATGGCCGCCGAGGAGCCCAGAGAATCCCGTCGCGACGAACTGCTGGCGATTGCCGAGAACTGCGACATCATCGCCCATGAGCCGCCGAAAACCTTCTGGCAGGCGCTACAGCTGTGCTATTTCATTCAGCTAATTCTGCAAATCGAATCCAACGGCCACTCGGTCTCTTTTGGTCGTATGGATCAGTACCTCTATCCGTACTATCGTCGCGACGTCGAACTCGAACAGTCTCTGGATCGTGAGCACGCCATTGAACTGCTGCACTGCTGCTGGCTGAAGCTGCTGGAAGTGAACAAAATTCGCTCCGGCTCGCATTCCAAAGCCTCCGCCGGGAGTCCGCTGTATCAGAACGTCACCATCGGCGGCCAGAATCTGGTTGACGGCAACGCGCAGGACGCGGTGAACCCGCTCTCTTACGCAATCCTGGAATCCTGCGGTCGTCTGCGCTCGACTCAGCCAAACCTGAGCGTGCGTTACCATGCCGGCATGAGCAATGACTTCCTCGATGCCTGCGTACAGGTGATTCGCTGCGGTTTCGGTATGCCGGCGTTCAATAACGACGAAATCGTTATTCCGGAATTTATCAGGCTGGGGATTGCGCCGCAGGATGCTTACGATTATGCCGCAATTGGCTGCATCGAAACCGCCGTCGGCGGCAAATGGGGCTATCGCTGCACCGGGATGAGCTTTATCAACTTTGCCCGGGTGATGCTGGCGGCGCTGGAAGGCGGTCGCGATGCCACCAGCGGTCAGATCTTCCTGGCGCAGGAACATGCGCTATCAAAAGGCAATTTCGCCAATTTCGATCAGGTGCTGACGGACTGGGATACGCAGATCCGCTACTACACACGCAAATCCATCGAGATTGAATATGTGGTCGATACCATGCTGGAAGAGAACGTCCACGATATTCTCTGTTCGGCGCTGGTCGATGACTGCATCGAGCGGGCGAAGAGCATCAAACAGGGCGGCGCAAAATATGACTGGGTTTCCGGTCTGCAGGTGGGTATCGCCAATCTCGGCAACAGCCTGGCGGCGGTGAAAAAACTGGTATTCGATCAGGGCGTGATTGGTCAGCAACAGCTGGCGAAAGCGCTGGCTGACGACTTTGCGGGCCTGACCCACGAGCAGTTGCGCCAGCGTTTGATCAACGGTGCGCCGAAATATGGCAACGACGAAGACAGCGTCGATATTCTGCTGACCCGCGCTTACCAGACCTATATCGACGAACTGAAGCAGTATCACAACCCGCGCTATGGCCGTGGCCCGATTGGCGGTAATTACTATGCTGGCACCTCGTCCATTTCCGCGAATGTTCCATTTGGCGCGCAGACCATGGCGACGCCGGATGGCCGTAAAGCGCATTCGCCGCTGGCGGAAGGAGCAAGCCCGGCTTCCGGCACCGACCATCTGGGGCCGACCGCTGTTATCAGCTCAGTGGGTAAACTGCCGACCGGTGCCATTCTTGGCGGCGTGCTGCTCAATCAGAAGCTGAATCCGGCGACCCTGGAGAACGAATCCGATAAACAAAAACTGATGATGCTGCTACGCACCTTCTTCGAAGTGCACAAAGGCTGGCATATTCAGTACAACATCGTGTCGCGCGAAACGCTGCTGGCGGCGAAGAAACACCCGGATCAGTATCGCGATTTAGTGGTCCGGGTCGCCGGGTACTCGGCGTTCTTTACCGCCCTGTCGCCGGATGCCCAGGACGATATTATCGCCCGTACCGAGCATACGCTGTAAGGTGGACAATAAATTCGTCACAAGGAATTGACCAGCCCAAGGCCGTAGAGGCTGCTGACAAATCCGTATCAGTCAGTGGCCCCGTTTACGCCGGGTGGCGGCTAACGCCTTACCCGGCCTACATTTCCTGCAATATCCATCTCCTGTACCTCACTTTTAGACCTGTGCAAGAAAATGGCGTGCCGCCGGGCAGTTCCTGAACAACGCTCGTTGTCAGTAATCTGGTGCGGGACGTGGATATTCCTCATGCATCCTCGGGAGCCAGGCTTCCATAAACGGACGGGATAAGGCAGCGCATCTGCGGTTCAAAAAGCGCTGGATAAACTTTCATTCGAAATAAATTTGTGCTCTCCATCACATTGTAATTAGAATGTTACTGGTCGAAGTTAAGCCAGGAGCACTTGTTATGACCGTTAAAGTTATCGTCACTGATATGGACGGAACTTTTCTCAATGACGCCAAGCAGTATGATCGCCCGCGTTTTCTCGCGCAGTTTGCGCAACTCCAGCAACAGGGTATTGAATTCGTTGTCGCCAGCGGCAACCAATACTACCAGTTGATCTCTTTTTTCCCGGAAATCCGCGAGCAGATCTCCTTCGTCGCCGAAAACGGCGCGCTGGTTTATGAACACGGCCAACAACTGTTCCACGGCGAACTGACCCGTCACGAATCCCAGGTGGTGATTGGTGAATTGCTTAAAGATCCCCAGCTCAACTTCGTCGCCTGTGGCCTCGCAAGCGCTTACGTCAGCGACCGGGCGCCCGATGCCTTTGTCGCGCTAATGTCAAAGCACTACCATCGCCTGCAGCGCATCAGCAACTACCATGATATTGACGACACGCTGTTTAAGTTCTCGCTTAATCTGCCGGATAGCGATATTCCGCAACTGATCGATAAACTGCACGTCTCGCTGGACGGCATTATGAAACCGGTCACCAGTGGCTTTGGTTTCGTCGATTTGATCATCCCCGGCCTGCATAAAGCTAACGGCATCAGCCGCCTGCTTAAACGCTGGAACCTTTCGCCGCAGACCTGCGTCGCCATCGGCGACAGCGCGAACGACACTGAAATGCTAAAACTGGTGAAATACTCCTTCGCGATGGCCAACGCCGTCGAAAGCATCAAGGCGGTGTCCCGTTTTGCGACCGATGACAATAACCATAATGGCGCGCTAAATGTGATTCAGGCAGTACTCGACCACACCGCCCCCTTCAACGATTGATCCCGCGCCGGGGGGCGCATAAGCTACCCCGGTTTTTGTATTTTGTCTCTCCATGCAACCACGACCAAATAATTGCTTGAAACTCATATCCTCTTCGAATGAAGAGATTATGAGAGATTGATAGTTATTAGCTGAACGGGCAAGGCAATCTATTTTATGCACGTTTTGACCTTCCGGTGTCATCGAATGTTTTTTACTGAGAAGGCGTACAGATACATCATGTCAGCGTCATATTGATGGACTGTACGGCTTAGCCGGACATAACGCAGGCACAACATAAATGACTATCATGATAATAAGGGCAATAGGGAGGACGCTTAAAAGTTATACAAATGTGACAATACCATACCAACCCCGCTATTAATTGCAAAAATATAATTATTTGACAAAGATCTCAAAACATCGTTTCAAACTGTGTAAAATAATATTCCATTGAATGGTGTAGTTTTTCACACTAAAACGATTGCTTAATAATAAAGAGTGGATATTACAACGATATACCAGGGGTAATTAAATAATTACTGACAATAAGTAAACTCTGGTGTGATTTAAGAAGTCACTAAAAGCTGCATTAAAGATAATGGTAATATTTCAAAAAATAAAGATGTTGCACTGGATAATGTGGTTTCTAACTCTTACGCCATGACCGTAGGCTATGATTATGCCTTGTCTGACTCATTAATCCTGACACCAAATATCGAAGCACGCTTTTACTCTGGCGGTACCCGTGGCGAGGAACGGAAAACGATCCGGGCGACACGCAAAAAGCAGGTGCCCGTTATACACCAGGCGTAAAATTGAGCTGGCAGGCCAGCGACCTATTTGGAGTATATACCCAATATCGTTATGATTACCGAAAAATCACCCGCTCGCTGGCCAGCGATGATGAACAGAATAAACATCGCCACCGTCTGGAAGGCGGCATCAGTTATACGCCGGTCGATACCTTGACCCTTTCATACAAAGCCTGTTATTACCACGCCGATTATATTCTGGCGAACAACAAAAAACATGATTATCAGCAGGATGTCAATATCGACTGGGCCTTTCTTCCGGACTGGCAAATTAACCTCGGCCTTGAGGACGTCGCCAAAAACAAAACCCGCGGTGGCCGCGAAGCATTACTGAAAGCCGGATTCACTTATCGCTTCTGACCACAACGCTTTTCAGGAGAAATAGATGAACACCCCCATGAAACTACTGGCGCTGCTCTGTACTTTTGCAACGACGGCTCAGGCCAGTACCTTACTGCAAGGCGTCGTGTTAGCTGAGACGCCCTTTCGCGGCGCACAGGTAAATATTGTCGACAGTAATGGAATGAAGCTGTCGACACAAACCGATAATACTGGTCGCTATTCGCTGGTAATTGATAGCCTCCGCCCGCCGCTTGCGTTATCCGCCAAAGCCGCTGGCACCGCAACGGACTGTCTGCACAATGATAAGTTACGCGCCCGTTGTATGGCTTCGCTACTGCTGAGCGTAAAAAAAGACAGCGCCAATACCGCCAATATCACTCCATTCAGCGATCGGTTAGTTTCAGAAGTCGCGGGGGAACTGGGATATATTGGCCCGCAACAATGGATCGAACAGGGCCGTCCCGCCGATCTCCGGCCTGAACTGTTAACCGCTCCGCTGACCAATTTTCGCCGGGGTATGGAGAAGGCGTTTATTTCCCTTGGGACTGAATCAGCACGCATAGATCCCATTAAAACGCCGATTATCCCCGGCGATGCCATGACCACAGTGCTCTCGGTTATTAACCACAATCGCGGCTACGATAACAACAGTGGCGAAGCGGGAACTGCCATACTGACCGACAGCGCTTTCCGGCCGATTGTCGGGCTGAAAAACAGCGGCCCCTGGGAGCCCTTCGATCTCAACCAGGCATTGCAGGATAAAGCCCGTATCGCGACGGCAACAAAACGTATTCTGATTGTCAGTGACTCTACGGCCGCCACGTATGAAGTGAGTCGTCTGCCGCGAATGGGATGGGGACAGGTATTTCAGAACAGATTTCTTGCCGATTCAGGGGTTGTGGTTCTTAATGGCGCACGGGCCGGACGCTCCAGCCGGGATTTTTATAATGAGGGCTGGTATCAGCAAATGGGGCGCTATTTGCAGCCCGGCGATTATGTTTTCATTGCCCACGGTCACAACGATCAAAACTGTAATGGCAATAAGCCTATTCGCGGCGCTGCCGATGTGCGCAATCTCTGTACCTATCCGAATGACGCCAACGGTAAACCACAATATCCACAAGGCCATCCGGAGCTGTCGTTTCAGCACTCACTGGAGCGTTACATTAAGATTGCCCGTGATAAAGGCGCTATCCCGGTCCTTTTCACTCCCACGACGCGGGTAAAAAATGCGGCGGGGAAAACGGCATTCCAGCATGGTCCCCAGGATGTCGTGGTCAGCAGCCACCATACCCGGTCAAACCCCGGCTATTTATTCAGCGGCGACTATATCGCCACTATCAAACAAACCGCTGAGCGAAATCAGGTGCCGTTAATCGACCTGGAACAAGCGACTATCGACTTCGCAAATGCCCATCCCAATGACTGGATGGACTATTGGCTGGCGGTGGATGCCAATGATCCGCGTTATCCCTGGTATAAAACCCAGAAGTCAGGGATCCGCACCCATCCCGACACCACGCACTTTCAGCAAAAAGGGGCGGAGGCCGTGGCGGAAATTGTCGCCCGGCGTATTCGTCAGACACCACAATTGCAAGAGTTAGCCAACAAACTCTATCCCTGAGGCGCAAACAATGAAAAAAATCCTCTTCGCCAGCACCCTCCTGGCCAGCGTTAACGCCTGCGCTCTATCCACACAGGCAACACAATGGAATGCGGTGGTTTCAGCCACGCCGCAAGCTGGTCAATATGCGACCATCGCGCAGGCGCTATCGGCGGCCCCCACGCAAGGCACACCATGGCGCATCCTGATCAAAGATGGCCGCTGGCAGGAACGGCTTGTTATCGACAGACCCGTCACCCTGATCGGCCAGTCACGGGAAAAAACGATAATCGAAGCCGATACGCCAGCGGGATCTCTGGACAGTAACGGCAACAAACTCGGCACCTCGCGCACCAGTACCGTCGAGATTCGGGCCAACGGCGTCACCATGGAGAACCTGACGATTCGCAACAGTTTTGACTTTCCCGCCAATCGGGCATTGCCCGAAGGCGATCCGCGTAAGTTGAAAGATACCCAGGCCGTCGCGCTGATGATTGCGGATAACGTGGATCAAGCACGTTTCCGTCGCGTCAAACTGGAGGGTTACCAGGATACGTTTTATAGCAAAAGCGGCAGCCGGAGCTATTTTACGGACTGCATCGTGACCGGGCATGTTGATTTTATTTTTGGGTCCGGTATCGCCGTCTTCGACCGTTGCGACATTATTGCCCGCAACCGTACCGATGTCTCATCACCGCTGGGGTATATCGCCGCGCCGTCGACGCCATCAACGGCGAAATATGGGCTGATCTTTATTAAAAGCAAAATCAGCAAGGAAGCAGAGGTTCCGGCCAGAAGCTTTGCGCTTGGTCGCCCCTGGCATCCAACAACCCAGTTTAGCGATGGTCGTTACGCCGATCCCAACGCTATTGGGCTGGCGGCATTTATTCACTGCGACATCGATGAGCATATCTACGGCTGGGACAAAATGTCCGGTAAAAATAAAGCCGGAGAAAAAACCTGGTTCTACCCACAAGACAGTCGTTTTTATGAGTTCTCAAACAGCGGCCCGGGCGCGGGTCAGGGAGGAGAGCATTACCAGTTAAGCGCCGTTGATGCGGCACACTACACCATCGAAACCATTTTCTCCGGCTGGCAGCCAGAATTACTCAATTAAGGAGTCATCATGTTTCGTCGTTTCACTTTTAACGCCTGCTTCTGCCTGGTCGCACTGGCTTGTCATAGCGCCTACGCCGACAGTCAGCGTTTACAGGCGGTTAAAACCTTCGCCGACAATGTCCTGGACAAAGCGGGGGATAAATATCATGGCGCCACGCCCTCTCCGCTACTTGCCAGCGGCGTCGATCCGCGTACTGGTAAGCAGATGGAATGGATTTTTCCCGATGGCCGCACCGCCGTGTTATCTAACTTTTCCGCCCAGCAAAATCTGATGCGCGTGCTGGTGGGCCTCAGCAACCTGACCGGCGATGATAAATACCAAAAACGCGCGGAAGAGACCGTTCGTTATTACTTTAACCACTATCAGGATAAAAGCGGCCTGTTGATTTGGGGTGGACATCGTTTTGTCGATCTGAAGACTCTGCAGCCGGAGGGACCCAGTGAAAAAGAGCAAGTTCATGAATTAAAGAACGCTTATCCCTGGTATGAACTGATGTTCGCCGTCGATAAACCCGCCACCGTGCGCTTTATTCACGGCTTCTGGAACGCACACGTTTATGACTGGAAAGTCCTGGAAACCAGCCGTCATGGTCAATATGGCAAAACGCCAGGCAAACTCTGGGCGAACGATTTCACGCAACAGCCGCCCTTTTTTGCCACTAAAGGATTAAGTTTCCTCAATGCGGGCAATGATCTGATCTATTCGGCTTCTCTGTTATACAAATACAATAATGAACCTGGCGCGCTGGTCTGGGCAAAGCGCCTGGCGCAGCAGTATGTCCTGCCGCGGGATCCGAAAACCGGCCTCGGCGTATATCAGTTCACTCAGCCGCTCAAGCGGGCGCAGACTACCGACGACAGCGACACCAATTCTAAATACGGCGATCGCGCCCAGCGTCAGTTTGGCCCGGAATTCGGCACCGATGCACTTGAAGGCAATATGCTGCTGAAAGGCCGAACCAGCACGATTTATTCAGAAAATGCATTGATGCAGCTGGCGTTAGCTAAATCTCTCGGGCCGGATGGCCAGGATATTAAGAAGTGGACACTGGATGGACTGAAAGCATTTGCCCGTTATGCCTATGATCCGAGTAACAATACATTCCGTCCACTACTGGCTAACGGTACCGACCTTTCCAACTACAGGCTCCCGCGTGATGGTTACTATGGGAAAAAAGGTACCGTACTCAAACCTTATCCGGCCGGGAGCGATTTCCTGCTCTCTTATGCCCGCGCTTATACGCTGGAGCAGGATAATGAACTGTGGAAAGTGGCGCGGGGTATCGCGAAAGGCCAGGGATTAGGCGATATTGGCGAGCCAAATGGTAAAAAGAGTCAGATGAATTTAGAAACCAGCAACAGTGATGCTTACGCCATCTTCGCGCTCATCGATCTGTGGCAGGCCACAAAGCAGCAGGCCTATCTCGATGTGGCGCAAAAAGTGGCGGACAACATCCTGGCCACTCATCGCCTGAATGGTTTCTTCGTTAAGGATCAACATGTGCAGTACGCCAGTATTGACAATATTGACCCCTATGCCCTGCTGGCGCTTGAAGCGACGTTACAAAATAAAGCGGACGCCGTAGCGCCATTTCTGAATGGTTCTGGCTTTACCGAAGGGGCTTATCGTCTGCCTGACGGCAGCGTACGCGTTTCGACGAGAGATAACGAACTTTTTGCCTTGAAAACAGGCGAACAGCTGAAACCGAATGGCAAAAAATAGCGTTCATCTAAATTGATATTCCTGGCTTGTCCCGCTTTTGCGTTGCCCACCGTTTCTTTGTGCCGCGCGTAAAGGCTCAATAACCGCCAGCACCGCGCGCACTATTGCGGGACACAGCCGGAATGCTTCGAATGAAGCATCGACACGTTGTAGCCGTGATTTCCGCGCGGAAAAGTCGTTTCACGCGGGACACGTTAAATATCTACGGTAAACGTGCAGAGGATTGTAGATTAATCGTCATACAATCCCTTAGGTTCGACAGAGGTACGGCGGTTACCAGAACGTATCCGCCGTACCGAATCTCGTACCGCCAGCGTACCATGCAAGAGTAACGATCCATGCTGCGCATCAGGACGAAGCAGTTGCCGCTGTAATAAATGTACCGCCTCATCCCCCAATTCATCACGCGGCACATGTACTGCGGTTAGAGGCACATCCTGAATCGCAGACAGGTTAAAACCATCGATGCTCATGACAGAAGTATCCTGTGGAACACGTAAACCTCGCTTTTGTAAAGCAACCATCGTTCCTGCCGCCATAAAATCGCCACCCACCAAAAAAGCCGTTGGTAGCGCGCGATCGTTCCGTTGATCCAGCCAGGCTCCGACCTTTTCTTCTGTCTCCCTGGCGCTGAAATTAGCCACATCGATTAAATCCATACTATCGACAAAACGCAGATTCCGCGCACGCCACGCTTGCTTAATACCCAGTAAACGTAACTCCATGGTATAGCGACGCAGACACATCACGTTTATTACTGACTGGTGCCCCATATCAAACAGATAACGGGCGGCAAATTGACCAATCAATCGGTGATCCGGCGCAACGGAAGATAAACGCATTCCTGAATCGTGGCAGTTGATCATCACACAGGGTTTTCCCAAATCTGCCGCCAGATCGTGAATATGCGGATCATCAATACCCAATAAAATAACAGCCTGCGTTGATGCGTCATGCATACGCTGCAAAAATAAATTCGCATCACTGTCATTCTCCTCCAGCGCGCAGTATCGCAAGTGGACATCGTGCGGCTTGAGTGCATTGTTGATGCTTTGAATAACGCGATAGTAGTAAATGTCCGTTCGCTCGTCGAAGGCCCGTTGAGGAGCAAATACCAGCAAATTGTTGAGCAACATTCTTCCGGCGGCGAGACCGTCCATCACCCCCAACTCGTGAGCGCAATCAAGTACTTTCTGACGAGCCTTTGTACTGGTATTGGATTTCCCTGCTAACACTCGCGATACCGTACTGGGTGACAGCCCGGTACGCAGCGCAATTTCAGTCACTCTGAGCTTTTTATCCATTTTGTGATCGCGCTCCAATTTGTAAATGAAAAAATTTTCATATTAAAAACAGGAATATTTTTAAGTAAATTTCGCGCGAATTACTGCGATATAGCGCGTTTTATGAAAAAAGTTGCAGAAAAATCGCTACTGCGCCCCCCCCTTCTCCCTTAGCCTGAATTGGTCCAACACCTTTGATATTAGTCAACCAAGAGTGGCGGAATATAAACCTTATCAAACAATGAAATACAAAATTTTAGCGACAACTCAGGAAATGGGTTGGTCAATTTTCCCTACTACATGTCTCGTGGAGAGTTCTATGAGCCAAGGCCTCAATAATGATATGGCGGTCAGTAAATCGCGCCGCATAGTAAAGAATCTGCGCTGGTGGATGCTTGTGTTGTTTTTGCTGGGCGTCACCGTCAATTACATCACACGCAATTCACTGGGGATTATCGCCCCGGAATTAAAAACCTCTCTGGGCATTTCTACCGAACAATACTCATGGATAGTCGGCGCTTTTCAACTGGCCTATACCCTTTTCCAGCCGCTCTGTGGTTGGCTTATCGATGTCATTGGCCTCAAGCTCGGCTTTATGATTTGCGCCACGCTGTGGGCTATCGCCTGTATTGCCCATGCTGGCGCCGGAAGCTGGTTGCACCTGGCGATCCTGCGCTTTTTTATGGGCGGCGCTGAAGCGGCGGCGACACCAGCGAATGCCAAAACCCTGGGTGAGTGGTTTCCAAAATCCGAGCGCCCTATCGCCGCGGGCTGGGCAGGGGTCGGTTTTTCTATCGGCGCAATGCTGGCACCGCCGATAATCTATTTCGCGCACGCCTCATTCGGCTGGCAGGGCGCATTCATGTTCACCGGCGCGCTGGCGCTATTATGGGTCGTGCTCTGGTGGGCGTTCTATCATAATCCAGAAAAACATCCGAATCTGGGCAAATCTGAACTGGCGCTGATAAAGCAAGACAATGAAGCGCCACCGCTCAAACAGCCCTTTTTTACCGCGCTAAAAACCGTATCGAAAAACAAACGCTTCTACGGTATCGCTATTCCGGCCTTTATGGCTGAACCCGCCTGGGCGGTATTGAGTTTCTGGGTACCGCTCTATCTGGCGAAAGAGCACGGTATGGATTTAAAGCAAATCGCCATGTTTGCCTGGCTACCGTTTCTGGCAGCCGACCTCGGTAGCGTCGCCAGCGGCTATCTGACCAAACTTTATACCCGCTGGTTCGGCTGCTCGCGGGTGAATTCAGTGATCGCCAGTTCCGTCACCGGCGCCTTTCTGATGATTTCGCTCGCCACCGTTGCGATTACCCGCGATCCGTATATCACCATCGTGCTGATTTCGATAGGCGGTTTCGGCCACCAGATCATTTCCTGCATGCTTAGCGCACTGGTGGTGGAGTCTTTCGATAAAGGACAGATGGCGACTGTTAACGGTATGCGCGGATCCGCCGCATGGATCGCCAGCTTTCTGTTCTCGCTGTTAATCGGAGTCACCGCCGACAAAATCGGCTTCAACCCACTATTTATCGCCATGGGATTCTTTGACCTGATCGGCGCGGTATTCCTGGTGGCATTTATTGCTGAATGTCGCGCAAAGCGCGCCTGAGAGAGTGGATGTAAAAATGAAGACGTTGAAAAACTGGACCTTACGCCAACAACTGGATCACCACGTTGAGTTGACCGTCGATGGCCAGCACATCCTGTGCCTGTATGTCCTGGAAGAGAATATGTTCCGCGTGTTGCTGAAGCGGCACGGTCAGTTGGCGCTGGATCGTACCTGGAGTATCGCCCCACAGCAGGATGTGCCGTGGGAAGGACGCCCGCGCGAGGATTTGAGCGGCTTTAGCCTTCCCGCCTGGCAGCTAACAGAGCGCGACGGCATGCTGAGCATCGCCACCGAGCATCTGCGCGTCACCGTCCACCAGCCGCTGTGGCTGGAATGGTGCTACCGCGATGAAGTCGGCGAGTGGCAGCCGCTCGTTAATGACCGCCCTACCAGCGCCTATCTGGCGAATGCGCACGGCGACGGCGTTGCCCACTACCTTAGCCGCCGTAAAGATGAACGCTTCTATGGTCTTGGTGAGAAGGCTGGCAATTTGCAACGTACCGGCAAACGCTATGAGATGCGTAACCTTGATGCCATGGGTTATAACGCGGTGAGCACCGACCCGCTGTACAAACATATTCCATTTACCATCGCTCAGCGCAGCGATATTAGCTACGGTCTGTTTTACGATAACCTGAGCAACTGCTGGCTGGATCTCGGGAACGAAATCGACAACTATCATACCGCCTATCGCCGCTGGCAAGCGGAAGCAGGCGACATCGATTACTACATCTTTACCGGCAAGCGCGTGCTGGATGTCACCAAAGCCTTTGTGCGCCTGACGGGGAAAACGCTGTTCGGGCCGAAGTGGAGCCTGGGTTACAGCGGCTCAACCATGCATTACACCGACGCGCCGGATGCGCAAAACCAGCTGATGAACTTTATCCGTCTGTGCAATGAACACGCCATTCCATGCGACTCGTTCCAGCTCTCATCCGGCTATACCTCAATTAACGGCAAACGGTACGTCTTTAACTGGAACTATGACAAGGTGCCGCAGCCGAAGGTAATGAGCCAGGCATTCCACGATGCGGGGTTGCGGCTTGCGGCAAACATTAAACCGTGTCTGTTGCAGGATCACCCACGCTACAACGAAGTCGCGGAAAGAGGGTTATTTATCCGTGATTCGGAAACCGACGCGCCGGAACGTTCAAGTTTCTGGGATGACGAAGGCTCTAACCTTGATTTCACCAATCCGCAAACCGTCGCCTGGTGGCAGGAAGGCGTCACCACGCAGTTGCTGAAGATGGGGATCGACGCCACCTGGAACGATAATAACGAGTATGAAGTGTGGGACGGCGAAGCCCGTTGTCACGGATTTGGGCAGGAGATCGCCATCAAACATATTCGCCCGGTCATGCCGCTGTTGATGATGCGCGCCTCGCTGGAAGCGCAGCAGCGCTTTGCGCCGGAAAAACGCCCGTACCTGATCTCCCGTTCCGGCTGCGCCGGGATGCAGCGTTACGTGCAAACCTGGAGCGGCGATAACCGCACCAACTGGGATACCCTGCGCTACAACACCCGCATGGGGCTGGGGATGAGTCTGTCCGGGCTGTATAACGTGGGTCACGACGTCGGCGGTTTCTCTGGCGATAAACCGGATGCGGAGCTGTTCGTGCGCTGGGTACAGAACGGCGTGATGCACCCTCGCTTTACCATCCACTCATGGAATGACGATCATACGGTGAATGAGCCGTGGATGTACCCGGGCGTGACGCCGGCGATTCGTAGCGCGATTGAGCTGCGCTATCGTCTGCTGCCGTACCTCTACACGCTGCTGTGGCAGGCGCACGCCGACGACGAGCCGATGCTGCGCCCCACTTTCCTCGACCACGAACACGACGCGCAAACCTTCGCAGAGTGCGACGACTTCCTGCTTGGCCGCGATATTCTGGTGGCGAGCGTGGTGGAGCCCGGTCAACGTGAACGCCGCGTCTGGCTGCCGGATAACGAAACCGGCTGGTACGATTTCGATAACCACGAATGGTTCTCTGGCGGTCAGTGGATCACCCTGAACGCGCCGCTGGAAAAACTGCCACTGCTGGTACGCGCTGGCGCAGGTGTGCCGCTGAGCGAACGGATCGCTCATGTCAGCCCTGAGCACGACGATACCCGCGAACTGAAACTGTTCCCGGTCAAAGGCGTGGGGACAACATCCGGTCTGCTGTTTGAAGACGATGGCGAAAGCTGGGGTTATCAGACGGGCAATGCCTTGTGGGTGGAATGGGAGATGGTGTGCGATGGGGCGACCGTCAACCTGAAGATCAACGCGCGTGGCGACTATCGTCCGGCATGGAACATGTTGAAGGTATCGTTACCGGTAGGGGAAAAACGTACGCTGCGGGTGAACGGCGTTGAAGGGAGTGAGTGGGTGCTCTGAAAATTGCCGGGTGGCGGCTTCGCCTTACCCGGCCTACAAACTGTAGCGTAGGCCCGGTGAGCGTAGCGCCGCCGGGCATCAGCGTGTTACTCGATCCCTTTACTACGCAGATAATCTTCGTAGTTGCCGCTGAAGTCCACCACGCGCTCAGGCGTAATTTCTATCACCCGGGTCGCCAGCGAGCTGACGAATTCGCGGTCATGGGAGACGAAGATCAGCGTGCCCTGATACATCTCCAGCGCCATGTTCAGCGATTCGATCGATTCCATATCCAGGTGGTTGGTCGGTTCGTCCATCACCAGAATATTCGGTTTTTGCATCATTAGTTTACCGAACAGCATACGGCCCTTTTCACCACCGGAGAGCACTTTTGCAGGCTTCTTGATATCGTCCTGGCTAAACAGCAGACGACCAAGAATGCTGCGCACCGCCTGCTCGTCGTCACCTTCCTGTTTCCATTGGCTCATCCAGTCAAACACCGTCAGGTCATTTTCAAATTCATATTCATGATCCTGCGCGTAATAGCCAATGCGCGCATTTTCTGACCATTTCACGGTGCCGTTATCCGGCGCCAGATCGCCCACCAGCGTTTTCAGCAGCGTCGATTTACCCACGCCGTTGGTACCGAGGACCGCCAGCTTTTCACCCACTTCCAGCAGCAGATTGACGCCTTTAAACAATGGACCGTTATCAAAGCCTTTCGCCAGCGCTTCCACTTCCAGCGCGTTACGGAACAGCTTTTTATCCTGCTCGAAACGGATGAACGGGTTCTGCCGGCTGGAGGCCTTCACCTCATCAAGTTTGATTTTGTCAATCTGGCGAGCGCGGGAGGTGGCCTGGCGAGATTTAGAGGCATTGGCACTAAAGCGGCTAACGAAGGATTGCAGTTCAGCAATTTGCGCCTTTTTCTTGGCGTTATCAGCCAGCAGACGCTCACGGGCCTGCGTCGCTGCGGTCATGTACTCGTCATAATTGCCCGGATAGACACGCAGTTCGCCGTAATCGAGATCCGCCATATGGGTGCAGACCATATTCAGGAAGTGACGGTCGTGCGAAATGATGATCATGGTGCTGTCACGTTCGTTCAGCACCTGCTCCAGCCAGCGAATAGTATCGATATCCAGGTTGTTCGTCGGTTCATCAAGCAGCAGAATATCCGGGTTGGAGAACAACGCCTGAGCCAGCAACACACGCAGCTTCCAGCCGGGGGCAACTTCGCTCATTGGGCCATAATGCTGTTCGATCGGAATACCGACGCCGAGCAGCAGTTCACCAGCGCGCGCTTCGGCGGAATAACCGTCCATCTCGCCATACTGCACTTCGAGATCGGCGACTTTATAGCCATCCTCTTCGCTCATCTCTGCCAGAGAGTAGATGCGATCGCGCTCCTGCTTTACTTGCCACAGTTCAGCATGGCCCATAATGACCGTATCCAGCACGCTGAATTCTTCAAAGGCAAACTGATCCTGACGCAGTTTACCGATACGCTCGTTAGGGTCGAGGGAAACGTTGCCCAGCGTTGGCTCCAGATCGCCGCCGAGGATCTTCATAAAGGTGGACTTACCGCTACCGTTGGCACCAATCAAGCCGTAGCGGTTGCCGCCGCCAAATTTGACGGAAATATTTTCGAACAGCGGCTTACTGCCGAACTGCATGGTGACGTTACTGGATACTAGCACGGGGTTATCCTGACAAATGAGAATGAGAAGTGTGATAAACCAGACATTATGCCAGCAAATGCTTCACTTTTCACGGGCCGTTATAAAATCATCAATGTGGCTTGTGTTAGGGTCAGTGTCATATTGCGCGGTTACACTGTTTATTACTGCGTGATTTTTCCACTTAAACATGGAAGGAACCTATGAAAAGACTCTCCAGCCATCCGGCTTTCTTATCGCTACAGGGCGGTATCAACTTTCGCGATCTGGGCGGCCAGCGTACCGCCGATGGCCGCCGCGTGCGCTCAGGTAAACTGTTCCGCTCCGGCTCGCTGCATATGATGACCGCCGATGACTTAAGCCATCTCGACGCAATCCCCCTTAGTCGGGTGATTGATTATCGCGACCCGGGAGAAGTCAGGCGCAGTCCCGACAAGCTAAACGAACTGGCTCACTACCTTAATGCTCCCGCTAACCCACTCGTTCACCACGTCAACGCAAAAGTGACCGAGTTTAACGCCGCGACGCTTAATGCCGTTGACGGTCAACAGTTTATGCTGGAGCTGTATCGTCAGTTGCCGTTCAACAACCCTGCCTACCGCCAGTTGGTCAAATGGCTGATGGAGCCATTCGACGGCGCGCTGTTACAGCATTGTGCGGTGGGTAAAGACCGTACCGGCATTGGCTGTGCGCTGACGCTGTTGGCGCTCGGCTGCGATCGACATACGGTGATGGAGGAATACCTGCTCACCCAGGGCATGCTGATGCAGGTTGAAGAATTCATGCTCGAATCGCTCGGCGACGCATTGACCGCCCGCGGACGGCAGACCCTGGCGGAAATCATGACGGTTCATGAGTCATATCTTACCGCGGCTCTCGCCCAGATTGATGAACGCTACGCAAGTATTGACGCCTGGCTTGAGCAAGAGTATCAGCTCACGCCGTCGGCGCGCGAAGCCCTTCAGTCGCGGCTTCTGGAGGGGTAACCCCCTCCCGTTTTCACACCGGCAATTGTCCTGATGGTCAGTAACCGCACATGGCATGCATAGCAGCAGGAAAAAAATGTGATTTCGTACACATCTCATTTACCTGTTTGCCAGAATGCACATATAATGCGCTCCCATCGACTTCCTGTTTAAACTGACAAAGGCCAGTGTGGCATTAACATCGCCCACGACATAAAGCATATGAAATTATCAACTCTCATCGCGGCAGCCTTCGCAATCGTGGGCTTTTGCAACACAGCTTCTGCTGTAACCTATCCACTGCCTACTGACGGCAGCCGTCTGATTGGCCAGAATCAGGTCATTACCGTTCCGGAAGATAACAAGCAGCCGCTGGAATATTTTGCCGCTGAATACCAGATGGGTTTGTCCAACATGCTGGAGGCCAACCCTGGCGTGGATACCTTTCTGCCGAAAGGCGGTACCGTGCTGAATATCCCGCAGCAGCTGATCCTGCCGGACACCGTTCATGAAGGGATTGTTATCAACAGCGCGGAAATGCGCCTCTACTACTATCCGAAAGGCACCAACACCGTCATCGTGCTGCCTATCGGTATCGGCCAGTTAGGTAAAGACACGCCGATCAACTGGGTCACCAAAGTTGAGCGCAAAAAAGCAGGCCCGACCTGGACCCCTACCGCGAAAATGCACGCGGAATATATTGCCGCAGGCGAACCGCTGCCAGCCGTTGTCCCGGCCGGCCCTGACAATCCGATGGGGCTGTATGCGCTCTATATTGGCCGCCTGTACGCCATTCATGGCACCAACGCCAACTTCGGTATCGGCCTGCGCGTCAGCCACGGCTGCGTGCGTCTGCGTAACGACGACATCAAATTCCTGTTTGAAAACGTGCCGGTCGGCACACGCGTTGAGTTTATCGATGAGCCGGTGAAAGCCACCACCGAGCCTGACGGCAGCCGTTTCATTGAAGTGCACAACCCGCTGTCTACTACCGAAGAGCAGTTCCAGGGCAATGAAATCGTGCCAATTACCCTGAGCAAGGCGGTACAGGCGGTAACGGGTCAGAGTGATGTTGACCAGAGCGTGCTGGAACAGGCCATTCACAACCGTTCCGGCATGCCGGTGCGCCTGAACTAACGGCACATAATGCACAGCGGCGGGCCAGGGCCCGCCCTTTTTTTATCCGTTATTGACCAGAATAATGCCGCCGTGATCGTAGCGATAGTGGCAATGGGCATACTCCAGCGGCGTACCGTCCTCCAGATAGACGACCTGTTCCACTTCCAGTACCGGATCGCCGGGCTCGCAGTTGAGGTATTCTCTATCCAGTTCTTGCGGTTTCATCGCCCGAACCACACGATATGAACCCATTATTTTTAGCCCCAGCGTCTCCCGCACGTAGCGAAACACCGAGCTTTCCAGATGCGTTTTATTCAGGCCGGGAACCAGCGCCACGGGCATCACGGTCAGATCCAGCGACACGGGTTCATCATTAAGCAGCCGCAGGCGAACAAAATCATAGACTGGCGCATCAGCGTCAATCAGCAGCGAACTTTGCTCTTTTTCTGTCGGAAAGCGCAGCTCAAAACGAATCACCCGGCTTGCCACTTCGCCCAGGTGTTCCCAGGTTTTGGTCGCGCCAAAATAGTCGCTACCGGGCAAATCCCACTGCGAAAGCTGCAGGAAATTTTTGCGCACGAACGTGCCCTGCCCCTTACGGGTATAAATTAGCCCTTCAACGATAAGCTGGCGCATCGCCTGCTGGATCGTCATTCGGCTGGTACTGAACTCCGCTGCTAACGCGAACTGATCCGGTAATGGCGCGCTGGCGGGATACTGCTGACTGATAATTCGCTTTTTAATTTCCCGCGCAATCAAAAGATACTTTGCCGCCATTACCGTTCCTTATTGTTTGTTTATCCCGTTGTTTTTTAAGGCCACTCGCTCAGCAACCTTGAGGAAAGGCAGGTAGAAGAATACACCAAAGATGATGATGATCAACTGTACCACGACCGCCCGCCAGTCTCCCGCCGTCGCCAGCCAGGCGCTGAGTATCGGCGGCGTGGTCCACGGGATCATGACCACGCAGCGCGACATGAGTCCCAGCGTGGTGCAAAGCCAGGCGAAATAGATGCCGATGGCGGGTAGCAGCACAAACGGGATCATCAGCGGCACGTTAAACACGATCGGCAAACCGAAAATCACCGGCTCGTTGATATTAAACAGCCCGGGCGTAATGGCAAGACGCGCCACCTGCTTCGAGGCCCGATGACGCGAAAAGAGAAAAATAGCGATCAGCAAGGAAACGGTGCTGCCGGTGCCACCAATCATGCCGAAGGTCGGCACAAAGATATTGTTAATAATGTGCGGGATCGGCTGGCCGCTGGCGTAGGCCAGCATATTCTCATTGGTATTAATCAGCAGGAACGGCTCCAGCACCACCCCGTTCACCACAGTCTGATGAATACCCAGCGTAAACAAGAAGTTGCCAAAACTGTAGATAAAAAGGGTTCCCGGCAAACTGGTATTAATCAGCCGCAACGGCTGCTGGATAAGCGTGGTAATCAGATGAATCAGATCGGTATGCAGCAGGTTATTCAGCAGGGCGGCAAGCACCGCGAACAGCGACAGCGTCAGAATGGCCGGGATCAGCGAGGAGAACGATTGCCCCACCGCCGGCGGAACGTTCTCTCCAAGATTGATTGTCAGACGCTTGATACTGGCGATGCGCATAAAGATTTCAGTCGCCAGCAGGCCAATAAGCACGCCCGCGAAGATCCCGGTGGAACCAATGTTGGCGAAGGTCAGCACCGAGGTCAGGCTTACCGTCGTTTTCCCGCCGACGGGCACCAGTTCCACCTGAATGGGCATCATAATAATAAAACTGCATAGGGCAATGACGACAGTCGAAACCGGATTAGCGAAATTTTTGTTGCGCGCCAGCGCCCACGCAATCATCGGCGCAATCAGCAGCGCGGCAATATTCAGGGTCCCGTTGATAATCGCCTCGCCCCATACTTTAAAGTGCGCCAGCGTGTCGCCCTGTAATAGCCAGGGAAATACCACATTATTCACCAGCACCGCCAGCCCGGCCAGAATGAAAATGGGCATGACGCCGGCAAATGCATCGCGCAGTGAACGCAAATGTACCTGATTTGCGATCCGCGCGGAAAACTCAACAAAGCGATCGGTCAAAGACTGCATACTGGACGTTGTATTATCAGACATTTTGCAGAATCCTCTTTATCACTTACCCGTACTCCCCTGAATAATTCAGTTTGCAGACAGGGATTCAGCGAATGCATCCCTGCTCGCTTAGCGAAAATCCAACCACCGGGGCAATAAGTCTGCCGAAAACAGATTTATCGCTGTTTTCAGCCCCCGGGATGAGGACGATGGATAAACGCCCCTGCTGCCTGAAATATGACGGGGATAACCTGGCGCGGACTGCGCCGCTACATCTCTTCGCCGTTGCTGTGAATCACCCGTTTCAGCCACGCGTAGCTTTTCTTTGGTACCCGTTTAAGGTCTTTTAAATCATGGTTTTCGCGGTTGACGTAAACCACGCCATAGCGTTTACGCATATCGCCCTGCGAGCTGAGAATGTCGATAAGCCCCCAGCCGAGATAGCCGATCACCTGCGCGCCATCTTCAAAAATCGCCGCTTTCATGGCGTTGAGATGATCGCGGTGATAGGCGATGCGGTAATCGTCAGCAATTTGGTTTTCGCCATCCCAGGACTCAATAACTCCGATGCCGTTTTCAATCGGGAACACCGGCAGTCGCCAGTCGTTGTAGTAGCGGGTAATAATGGTCCTGAAGCCCAGCGGGTCGATCTGCCAGTCCCACTCGGTGGCCTTCAGATACGCATTCTTTTTATTGCCAAATCGCATGTAATCGTTCACCGGCGTGTCCGGCGGAATGAGATCGCTATCGAGAACCTTGCTGGCGTAGTAACTAAAAGCCAGATAGTCGACTTTTATCGTCGCCATCAGCGCCAGATCCTCCTCACGGTAGATATCATCAAAACCTTGTCGGGCGACAAAATGCATCACCTCCGGACTGTAGCCCTCTCCAGCGTAAGCCCGCAGCAGATTCTGATTGAAGAATTCATCCAGTTGTTGGGCGCAAAACATATCGCGCGGTTTGCAGGTCGCCGGATAGACCAGCGCATGGGCCAGCATCCCCCCCATCAGGCACTGTGGCTTAGCCTGATGCAGGTATTGCGTCAGATGAACATGGGCCATCATCACGTGATGCTGGATCTGATACAGCTCGCGGAGCGTTTTCTCTCCCCGCATATAGCCTGAGATCTGAAACGCGTCCGGCATATGATAAAGATTCTGCTCATTGAAGGTCAGCCACCACTTCACCTTGTCGCCAAAGCAGTCGATCATCTTCTTCCCGTAGCGAATAAAAGCGTCCATCACGCGGCGATCGGTGAAACCGTTGTCGCGTTCCGCCAGCGACAGCGGCATATCGAAGTGATACAGGCAGATCATCGGCTCAATATCGCGGGCGATCAGCGCATCAATAAACTGGTGATAAAAGGCGATCCCTTCGTCATTGAACTCACCATCACCTTGCGGGCAGACGCGGCTCCAGGAAATCTGAAAGCGATAGCAGTTCATGCCCAAATCCTGCATAAGGTCGAAATCTTCCCGGTAACGGTGATAAGCGTCGGTGGCCACCTTCCAGTCGGAAGCAAACTCTGCAGGCGGGCGGATATCGTAGACCGACATCCCCTTACCGCCCTCGTTCCACGCCCCTTCGGTTTGCATACTGGAAACTGAATTGCCCCATAAAAAATCGGTCGGCAGTGTTTTTTTCATCACCTTCACCTATATGACTAGTCATTTTAATTTAATGACTAGTCATATAGGTGAGAAACGATCGCAACGCAAAATCTGCGTTCGATTTTTGTGAGCACAATAGATAAAAAAGCCGGATCGCGATATTCACGATCCGGCTTGCGGAGAGAAGATTACTGTTGTGCGAGCTGATTGCGGCGGTATTCCCCCTGGCGCTCCAGCATCCAGCCCGGATACTCTTGCGGCAGCGCGCTAACCTTGTCCAGTTGCTCCAGCTCAGCATCACTCAACGCAATGGTGGTCGCCGCAAGGTTATCGGCCAGTTGCTCCGCACGCTTCGCGCCAATAATCACGCTACTTACCACCGGCTGATGCAGTAGCCAGGCCAGCGCAATTTGCGCGACCGAAACGCCTTTAGCGGCGGCGATGTCACGCATCACATCGATACAATCAAAAGCGCGATCTTTATTCACCGGCGGGAAATCAAATTCCTGACGACGCCCGCCGCTTGCCGACTGCCCGTTACGATCGTACTTACCGCTGAGCAGTCCTCCCGCCAGCGGGCTCCAGACCATCAGGCCCAGCCCTTCGCTCTGCATCATCGGCGCCAGCTCGCGCTCAAGATCGCGTCCGGCAATGGTGTAGTAAGCCTGTAAAGAAGCAAAGCGCGCCAGCCCCAGGCGTTCGGAAATCCCCAGAGCTTTAACGATCTGCCAGGCCGCCCAGTTAGACACGCCGATATAGCGGACATGCCCCTGCTGCACCAGACTATCCAGCGCATACAGCGTCTCTTCAATGGGCGTCGCCGGATCAAAACCGTGCAACTGGTAAAGATCGATATGGTCGAGCTGCAGGCGACGCAGGCTCTCTTTCACGCTGCCGATAATGTGATAGCGCGAACTGCCGCGCGAATTGACACCCGCAGTCCCGGTTTCGCCAAAGACTTTGGTCGCCACGACAACATTTTCACGCGGCACTTTCAGGTTTTTCAGCGCCTGGCCGGTAATCTCTTCCGAACGCCCTTCCGAATAGATGTTAGCGGTGTCGATAAAGTTAATGCCCGCATCCAGCGCGCTGCCCACCAGTTGCTCTGCTTCCGCCTGACGCAACTGGCCCACTTTCCCCCACAGACCACCTTCCCCCCCGAAGGTCATCGTTCCCAGGCACAGTTCTGAGACAAAAAGGCCGGTGTGACCCAGTTTTTGATAACGCATAGGACTCTCCTTAATCAGGATGGTTAACCTCAGAAGAGAGTTATACCCCTGAGTCGGAGTACGCGAATGGGGCGTTTCTGTCTGTTTCTTGCCCAATTCTCTGAAAATCAAATCTGCAGCAGAGCATACCCCACCAGCGCCGCCCACAGCAGCATCGGTACAGAGTAGAGATGGAAACGCCACCAGATACGGCGATCGCCCGCCATTCGCAGCGCGATCAGATTCGCCAGCGAACCGGGCAGCAAGCCAAAGCCGCCCACGTTAACCGCCCACGCCAGCAGTACCGACGGGGGAACATAGTGAAGCAGCAAAATGGTGGCCGGGACATTGCTGATAAACTGCGACAGGCCAATCGTCGTCAGCCACAATCCGCCTGTCGGAAGTTGCGCAACGCCATTGAGCGTATGCTGTAAAACCGGGAGTTGGATCAGCAGGTGCACATCAATAAACATCACTATAAAGACCAGCAGCAGCGTCCAGTCAACGTGGATAATCACCGCCCGCGCCAGCAGCAGAAACCCCAGCGCAACGATTGCCAGCCCCCACAGTTCCTGCTTGATCTCTAGTGCCGCCAAAAAGGCCAGATACAATGCCAGACAGCTCCAGACCAGCGTCGGCTGCCATGAAGGCGCCCTGTCACGACTCTGATAGCTGAGATGCTTAGGGGGAAAACAGAACCAGCACAGCGCCAGCAGGGTAATCATCATCGCCGCGGCCAGAGGCAGCATCTGACCGATAAAAGCCGGAAATGAGAGGCCGGAGCGCCCCCACAGCAGGATATTTTGCGGGTTACCAATAGGGGTTAATAAAGACCCGGCATTCACCGCCAGCGCTTCGAAAATAATCAATCGACTGGTCGGAATCGCACACCACTTTTTGAGTGTTAACGTCAATGGCACGACGATAAACAGCGCCACATCGTTGGTTAAGAAGGTGGAAAGCAGCGCGGCGGCCAGCACCATAAAGATGGCCAGTTGGCGTTCGGTCACAAAGCGGCGCGCCATTTTACGGCCAAGCACATCGAAATAGCCGCTCAGTTCAATGCCTTTGGTCAGTAGCATCAGCCCGCTGAGGGTGATAATGGTATGCCAGTCAATGGCATGCGGCCAACGCCCGGGAGCAAACGGGACAAAGACGCTTAAAACAATGCCGACAATTAGCAGCAGATGTAAAAAGCGGTCGCGCAGCAGCGACTGAACAAAGGCGAGGTTCATTCTCCCTGCGGCCCCTGCCTGAGGGTAAATTGCTTAAACATTTCCAGCGTCTCTTCGCTAACGTGATGCTCCATCCCTTCCGCATCGCGACGGGCAATTTCCGGGCTCACGCCAATCACCAGTAAAAAGTTTTCCACAATCTGGTGACGTTCGCGGCTCTCCTGCGCCAGCTTCTCACCCTCCGGCGTTAAAAAGATCCCCCGCCACGGGATCTGTTCGATCAGCCCGACGCTGGCCAAACGTTTTAACATCTTTGCAACCGTTGGCTGCGACACCCCAAGACGCGCGGCCATATCCACCTGGCGGGCTTCCCCCACCTCCAGAATCAGATCGGAGATCAGTTCGACATAATCATCAATCAGCTCGCGACGATGCGCCTCACGCACCTGGCGAAATCCCTCAACATGTTCTTCAACATTCACTAACTGCGTCACTTTTTTTGTTATTGGCTTACCTGCGCGACGGTTCATTGTGCTTCCTCATTCCTGTGACGCATCAAGCATCATATAAAAGGATCCCCATTGTAATGGATCGCGCACAGAGAACAAAAAATTAACGTTTTAGCCATAGCTATAAGATATAGCCTGTGCTATATCTGTATGTAATACACACATTGCTTCAGGGAGTGAAGGGCGAGTTCACAGGAGGTTGTTATGAACGAATTCAAGAGGTGCTTAAACGTGTTTACTCATTCTCCTTTTCAAGTTCGCTTAATGCTTATCGGTATGCTGTGCGATCTGTTCAACGGTAAAGCCCCGCAGGATAAACCGGGTAACTAACGCGGCGTCGCGGTACGCCGCTTTATTTTTTATCATCCCGTCACGTCAAACTGTCTGATTACTCAGCACTTCAGCGACTTTTTTCAAGTTTTGTAAGCGCCCTCCCAAAACAATCCCTTATGAAGAGTTGATCTTAATATTCGCAGAACCTATCTTTTGTCAGCCCTGCCACTACTGCGGCTCGCAGAGACCCTCTTCACGCATTGTCCAGCAGGTTTCTCCCCCTGATGCCAGGAGATGCACATGGCTCTTTTTGATTGTTTATTATGAATGTCACAATAAAAGAAACGCTGGCCGCTCGCGGGCTGATGCCAAATCCATGGACAGGATTCTACTTTTTACAATCCCTGTTGATTAACCTGGCGTTTGGCTACGACTTTAGCCTGCTCTATACCGTCGCCTCTACCTGCGCCCTGCATCTGCTGTGGCGACGCTTTCCGCGCGCGCAAAAAGTCGCCATCGGCTTCTGGTCGCTGCTGGCGGCCATATACTACCCTTTTGGTCAGGCCTACGGCGCGCCGAATTTCAATACGCTGCTGGCGCTGCATGCCACCAATATTGAAGAGTCCACCGAGATCCTGACCATTTTCCCGTGGTACAACTATCTGCTGGCTGTGTTTATCTTTGCGCTCGGGGTCATTGCCGTGCGCCGTAAACCGGAAATATCAACGCGCTGGGGTAAAATGGATACCCTGGGGCTGCTGTTTTGTATCGGTATTTTCTTCCTGCAGCCTGTGCAAAATCTTGCCTGGGGCGGCGTCTTTAAGGTCATTGATACCGGCTACCCGGCCATACGCTTCATTAAAGATGTGGTGGTCAATAATAATGAAGTGCTGGATGAACAGGCGCGGATGGCGCGACTGGCAAACATGAAAGATAGCTGGCACGTGCTGGCGGTAAAGCCAAAATATCATCTGTATGTTGTGGTTATCGGGGAGAGCGCGCGACGCGATGCGCTCGGCGCTTTCGGCGGCCACTGGGATAACACGCCGTTCGCCAGTTCAGTCAACGGCTATTTGTTCAATGACTACATCGCCGCCAGCGGCTCAACGCAGAAATCTCTCGGTTTAACCCTCAACCGGGTCGTTGATGATAAACCGCAGTATCAGAATAACTTTGTCAGCCTTGCCAACCGCGCGGGTTTTCAGAGCTGGTGGTTTTCCAATCAGGGGCAGATTGGCGAATACGATACCGCGATTGCCAGTATCGCCAGACGTGCGGACGAAGTACAGTTTCTCAAAAACGGGGATTTTGAAGCCAATAAAAATAGTCAGGATACGCAGTTATTAAAGCTAACCGCGCAGGTGCTTGCCGTCCGTCGCCCTCAGCCGCAGTTGATTGTCCTGCATTTGATGGGCTCACACCCCCAGGCCTGCGACCGCACCAAAGGCAAATACACGGCTTTTGTGCAGTCGAAAGAGACATCGTGCTATCTCTTCAGCATCACGCAAACCGATTCGCTGCTCAGCAAACTCTACGACCAGTTGCAAAACTCAGGTGAAACCTTCTCAATGACCTATTTTTCCGATCATGGTCTGGCGTTTAAAGAACGGGGAAAAAAGGTGCAGTACCTGGCGCACGATGATAAGTACCAGCAGAACTTTCAGGTGCCGTTTATGGTGCTCTCCAGTGATGATAAATCCCACAAGATCATTAAAGCGCGACGTTCCGCCAATGACTTTCTCAGCTTCTTCTCACAGTGGACCGGGATTAGCGCAGAGGAAATTAACCCACGCTATCGTTTTATTTCCGAACAGCAGGCCGGACCAACGTACATCACCAACTTCCAGTTGCAAAAAGTGGACTATAACCATCTGGATACCGATGCGTTTACCCTTAACTAAGCCGCCTCAGCCGCGAACAGGCAAAAAAAATCCGCCCAACGAGGCGGATTTTTTCATCACCGATGTGAGGTGATTAGAAGCGGTAACCGACGCCAGCGATCCAGGTGCCAACATCAACGCTACGAATGCGAGACTGCTCATAGGAGAAGTCCAGCGCAACGTTTTCGATCGGGTTGAACTGCAGGCCCGCACCGTAAGAGAAACCGTAGTCGCTCATATCAGATTTATTCGGGTAGCTGTTATCCTGGAATTTACCGTAACCAACGCCCACGACGCCGTAGATGCTTGCCCAGTCATTCAGACGGTAAGCCGGACCTGCGGTGATACCGTAGTACTGGCCTTTTTTGTAAACGCCATCTTCGGTACGATCTTTTTCAGTGTAGGTAAAGGAACCGATAACGCCCAGCGGGTTGTTGTCTTGCTCGTAGCGATATTTCAGGTTGAAGCCCGATGCTTTATTCGCTGCACCCTGCATATCGCTCTGCGCGTAACCACCGGTAACGGTAGACGTTGCAGCGTAAGCAGTGGTGCTTACGGACGCAGCCAGAACAACGGCCAGTGCTGAAAAACGTGCAATTTTATTCATAACCACCTCAAATGTGTTTCCAATAAGTCCTAAGCTTTAAATATAACAAAAACTTCTGGGAAACTCTTTTCACTTTACATTGTCTAAAGCGCTTTTTCCTGTAACTAAAGATTTCCCGGTTTCGATAACAATCTGGAATTTAACTCTTTTTAGCGGATATTTTGCTATTAAACCCCGCTAAACGTCGGACATGCATCCAGATTATTCCTAATCCTTTGGTCAATTTATCTTCGTAATTCCTCGTATTGTACTGCTTTCATCGCCTTATTTTTCAACATTAGCTCAACCGCCGTCGGGTATTTCCATTACACTGGGGTTTTTACTCCATTTGACAAAATCTGACAGGAGAAAGGATGCCCCGCTCGTCTCGTAAAGTACCGGCCTGGTTGCCGATACTGGCTATTTTTATCGCCATGCTCTCTATCCAGAGTGGCGCATCGCTGGCCAAATCCCTGTTTCCGCTCGTCGGTGCGCCTGGCGTCACCGCCCTACGTCTGGCGCTTGGAACCTTAATCCTGGTGACGATCTTCAAACCCTGGCGTCTTCGCTTTGCCCCTGAACAGCGTCTGCCGCTGCTTCTGTACGGCATTGCGCTGGGAGCGATGAACTATCTGTTTTATTTGTCAATTCAACGGATCCCGCTGGGCGTTGCGGTGGCGCTGGAGTTTACCGGGCCGCTGGCGGTGGCGCTCTTTGGCTCTCGTCGCCCGCTCGACTTTGTGTGGGTGGTTCTGGCAGTGCTTGGATTGTGGTTCCTGCTGCCGCTGGGGCAAAACGTGACGCAGATAGATCCGCCTGGCGCGCTGCTGGCGCTCAGCGCAGGCGCCTGTTGGGCGGTTTATATTCTGACCGGACAGCGGGCCGGTGCAGGGCACGGGCCCGCCACGGTATCGATGGGGTCGCTTATCGCTGCGGTCATTTTCGTGCCGATGGGAATGATACAGGCCAGTGATACGCTGTTTCAGTGGGCGTTGTTGTTGCCCGGACTCGGGATCGCTATTTTATCTACCGCGCTTCCTTACTCGCTGGAGATGATTGCCCTTACCCGTTTGCCCAGCAAGACGTTCGGCACCCTGATGAGCATGGAGCCCGCTCTCGCCGCGCTTTCCGGGATGCTGTTTCTTGGCGAAACGTTGACGGCTTCCCAGACGCTGGCGCTGGGCGCGATCATTCTTGCTTCAATGGGTTCCACGCTGACCATGCGCCGGGAAACAAAAATCAAGGCGGTAGATATCAACTCGCCACGAGATCCTCTGTAATAGCTGAAAGCAACGCGGAGCACATAAATGCAATAAACTGATTTATAAATAAAAAATTACATTTTGCAGACTGTCTCTATCGAACTGATAGAGACTACCGCCCCTGCAAAGTTCATATCCGTTGCTATACTTAAACCCGTAAGTTATTGGGATGAGACACTCCGCATAATTCAAATTTGAAGTATGACGAGTACAAATATCAAGAGGATATGACACTATGAGTACCGCAAAACTGGTTAAAACGAAAGCAACGAATCTGCTCTATACCCGTAACGACGTCGCTGATAGTGAGAAGAAAGCGACCGTTGAGCTGCTGAATCGCCAGGTGATCCAGTTCATTGACCTGTCGCTGATCACTAAACAGGCTCACTGGAATATGCGCGGTGCAAACTTTATTGCCGTTCATGAAATGCTGGATGGTTTCCGCACTGCCCTGGTCGATCACCTTGATACCATGGCTGAGCGCGCTGTACAGCTTGGCGGCGTGGCTCTGGGAACCACGCAGGTCATCAACAGTAAAAGTCCGCTCAAAAGCTATCCGCTCGATATCCATAACGTCCAGGATCATCTGAAAGAACTGGCCGACCGCTATGCCATTGTTGCCAATGATGTGCGCAAAGCCATTGAGGAAGCAAAAGATGAGGATACGGCTGACATCTTCACCGCCGCATCCCGTGACCTGGATAAATTCCTGTGGTTCATTGAAGCCAATATTGAGTAATGCCAACTGCCGTCAGCATCGCTGGCGGTTTTTTTATTTCCCCCACCCCGCAATGCACTGTTTTAGTGCCCTCCGACAACCGCAACCGGCGTCAAAGTAAATCAATTGTAATAATAACCTCACACAATCGTTATAATAAGATTGTTTTAACACCATGAATTGCGTTAAAAATAGTCTGATTATGCGAGATTCTTATGACGCACCAAAATAGAGCCCCAGTTTAGTGCAATTACTCTTACGGGTTATCAAAACTGTGCAACAGGATTAATCCTGGTTGTTATAAAACAATAAGTTGTAAAACTGGCATGATTTTTTCATATAAGAGTACTTGTTCTCGCAGGGGATCGTCCCGTGGATAAAAAAGGAAATGCTATGAAGTCTGTATTAAAAGTTTCACTGGCTGCACTGACCCTGGCTTTTGCGGTTACTTCTCACGCCGCTGATAAAAAACTGGTTGTCGCTACCGATACGGCATTTGTGCCGTTCGAATTTAAACAGGGCGATAAATACGTTGGTTTCGACATTGATCTGTGGGCGGCTATCGCCAAAGAACTGAAACTGGATTACACCCTGAAGCCTATGGACTTCAGCGGCATCATCCCGGCGCTGCAGACCAAAAATATCGACCTCGCGCTGGCGGGGATCACCATTACGGACGCACGTAAAAAAGCGATCGACTTTTCTGATGGCTACTACAAAAGCGGCCTGATGGTAATGGTTAACGCTAATAATAACGACATTAAAAGCGTTAACGATCTGAACGGTAAAGTGGTTGCCGTGAAGAGCGGTACAGGCTCCGTTGACTACGCAAAAGCCAATATTAAAACCAAAGATCTGCGTCAGTTCCCGAACATTGACAACGCCTATATGGAACTGGGTACCGGTCGTGCCGATGCTGTCCTCCACGATACCCCGAACATTCTTTATTTCATCAAAACGGCTGGCAACGGCAAGTTCAAAGCGGTAGGTGAATCTCTGGAAGCGCAAAGCTACGGTATCGCCTTCCCGAAAGGCAGCGACGAACTGCGTAACAAAGTGAACGGCGCGCTGAAAACGCTGCGTGAAAACGGCACTTACAACGAAATTTATAAAAAATGGTTTGGTACTGAACCTAAATAATAATCAGCATTTCTCTTCCTGGCCTGCTATGGCCGGGTAGACCTGGAACTTACCGGCGCTACCCGTCAGCAGGCCTGAATAGTTTCCCCAGAGATTTTCTTCTGTTTTCAACACGGTAACAGGAACACATTATGCAGTTTGACTGGAGTGCCATCTGGCCCGCTATTCCTATTCTGCTGGAAGGCGCCAAAATGACGCTGTGGATTTCCATCCTCGGCCTGATCGGCGGTCTGATAATCGGCCTTGTGGCTGGCTTCGCTCGCTGTTTCGGCGGCTGGATAGCTAATCACATCGCCCTGGTGTTTATCGAAATCATTCGCGGTACCCCGATTGTGGTGCAGGTGATGTTTATCTACTTCGCCCTGCCAATGGCGTTTAACGATCTACGCATCGATCCCTTCTCCGCAGCAGTGGTCACCATCATGATCAACTCCGGCGCCTATATTGCGGAAATTACCCGCGGCGCGGTACTGTCGATCCATAAAGGTTTTCGCGAAGCAGGCCTCGCGCTGGGTCTTTCTCGTCGGGAAACCATCCGTTACGTGATCCTGCCGCTGGCGCTACGCCGTATGCTGCCGCCGCTGGGCAACCAGTGGATTATCAGCATCAAAGATACCTCGCTGTTTATTGTCATCGGCGTCGCTGAACTGACCCGTCAGGGGCAGGAGATCATTGCCGGTAACTTTCGCGCGCTGGAGATCTGGAGCGCGGTGGCCGTTATCTATCTGATTATCACTCTGGTGCTGAGCTTTGTTCTGCGTCGTCTTGAAAGAAGGATGAAAATCCTGTGATTGAATTTAAAAACGTTTCCAAACATTTTGGCCCAACTAAAGTGCTGCATGATATCGATCTGAAGATCAACCAGGGTGAAGTGGTGGTGATCATCGGGCCTTCCGGTTCCGGTAAATCGACCCTGCTACGCTGCATTAATAAACTGGAAGAAATTACCAGCGGGGATCTCATCGTCGATGGTCTGAAGGTCAACGATCCGAAAGTCGACGAGCGCCTGATCCGCCAGGAGGCGGGGATGGTGTTCCAGCAGTTTTATCTGTTCCCTCACCTGACGGCATTGGAAAACGTCATGTTCGGCCCGCTGCGGGTTCGCGGCGCGGATAAAGCGGCGGCAGAAAAACTGGCGAAAGACCTGCTGGAGAAAGTGGGCCTCGCGGAACGCGCGCACCACTATCCTTCCGAGCTTTCCGGCGGCCAACAGCAGCGCGTCGCCATTGCCCGCGCGCTGGCGGTAAAACCGAAAATGATGCTGTTTGATGAACCGACTTCCGCGCTGGACCCTGAACTGCGTCACGAAGTTCTGAAAGTGATGCAGGATCTGGCCGAAGAAGGCATGACCATGGTCATCGTCACCCATGAGATCGGCTTTGCCGAAAAAGTGGCTTCGCGTCTGATCTTTATCGATAAAGGGCGCATTGCGGAAGATGGCGATCCGCAGGTGCTGGTCAACAACCCGCCAAGTCCCCGTCTGCGCGAGTTCTTGCAACACGTCGCCTGATGTTCAATGGCTCTCTCCAGTCAGGGGAGAGCCGCTTTCCGTTTCCGGAATCATCTCAGCCCTTTTCTCCAGACATCGTCTTCTATACTTAACGGTTTGAGACACAATGGAGGGGATTGTGGCGCGGATTCTGTTACTGCTCACACTGCTATTCACCCTGCCGCTATCGGCCGCGACGCAGCCAGCGGTTCCGGCAAACACGGCTGACCAGTCCAGCAGTAGCGAACCCGATCTCGCGCAGAAGAAAGCCGCTTACGCCGCGCTGGCCGACGTGCTCGAAAATGCCGACGCCCGACAGGAGCTTATCGACCAGTTACGTAAAGCCGCCGCCACGCCGCCTCCGGCCAGCGCGCCGACGTTAACGCTGCCAGAGGAAGAAGATAAGACCACGGTGCTGGAAAACGTCACCCACATCAGCCGCGAATACGGTGCAGAGATCTCGTCACGCTTCTCGCAGTTGTGGCGCAACATCACCGGCTCTCCGCACAAACCTTTCAATTCACAAACCTTCACCAACGCGGCCTGGCATTTTTTATTGCTGGCCGGACTGGTCTTTGCCTTCTGGTGGCTGGTGCGCCTCGCCGTCCTGCCGCTATACCGCAAAATCGGCCACTGGGGACGACATAAAAATCGCGAACGACGTAACTGGCTCCAGCTCCCCGCCACCATCGCCGGCGCTTTTATCTGTGACTTGCTTCTGCTGGCGGTAACGCTGTTCATTGGTCAGATTTTAAGCGAGCACCTTAATGGTAATAATCCCACCATCGCCTTCCAGCAAAGTTTGTTTCTCAACGCCTTTGCCCTGATTGAGTTTTTCAAAACGCTTCTGCGGGTAATTTTCTGTCCACAGGTCCCGGAACTACGCCCGTTTACTCTCAGCGATGAGACGGCGAAATACTGGAACCTGCGCCTTAGCGCACTAAGCAGCCTGATTGGCTACGGGCTGATCGTCGCCGTGCCGATTATTTCCAATCAGGTCAACGTTCAGTTTGGCGCGCTGGCCAACGTAATTATCATGCTGTGCATTACCCTGTGGGCGCTATACCTGATATTCCATAATAAAAAAGCGATCGCTCAGGAACTTATCCAGCTTGCCAACCGCTCTCTGGCCTTCTTTAGTCTCTTTATCCGCGCCTTTGCCCTGGTCTGGCACTGGCTGGCCTGCGCCTATTTTATCGTGCTGTTTTTCTTTTCTCTCTTCGACCCCGGCAACAGCCTGAAATTTATGATGGGCGCGACGCTGCGCAGTCTGGCAATTATCGGCGCCGCCGCGCTGGTCTCCGGCGTACTCTCGCGCTGGATTGCAAAAACCATCACCTTGTCGCCGGAAACCCAGCGCAACTATCCGGAACTGCAAAAACGGCTTAACGGCTGGCTATCCGCATCGCTGAAAGCCGCACGAATTCTGACGGTCTGCGTGGCGATTATGCTGTTGCTTAGCGCGTGGGGACTCTTCGATTTCTGGCAATGGCTCCATAACGACAGCGGGCAAAAGGCAGTGGACGTTCTTATTCGCATCGCGCTGATCCTGTTCTTCTCGGCGATCGGCTGGACGCTGCTCGCCAGTCTGATTGAAAATCGACTGGCATCAGACATTCATGACCGCCCGCTGCCCAGCGCCCGCTCCCGGACGCTGCTGACGCTCTTACGCAACGCGCTGGCAGTGGTGATCAGCACCATTACGGTGATGATCCTGCTCTCCGAGGTGGGCGTGAATATCGCCCCGCTGCTGGCGGGTGCCGGTGCGCTGGGCCTCGCTATCTCTTTCGGCGCGCAAACCCTGGTCAAAGATATTATTACCGGTATTTTTATCCAGTTTGAAAACGGCATGAATACTGGCGATCTGGTGACGATCGGGCCATTAACCGGAACGGTGGAACGGATGTCGATTCGCTCCGTCGGCGTGCGCCAGGATACTGGCGCTTATCATATTATTCCGTGGTCTTCGATAACCACCTTTGCTAATTTCGTTCGCGGTATTGGCTCAGTGGTCGCCAACTATGACGTCGACCGACAGGAAGATCTGGATAAAGCCAGTCAGGCATTAAAAGAGGCGGTAGCGTGCGTGATGGCCCAGGAAGAGATTCGCGGACTGATCATTGGCGATCCCGCTTTCGCCGGGCTGGTTGGCCTGAGCAATAATGCCTTTACCCTGCGAGTCACCTTTACCACCCTGCCGCTGAAGCAGTGGACGGTACGCTTCGCCCTCGATACCCAGGTGAAAAGGCAATTCGACCGCGCGGGCGTGCGGGCACCGGTACAAACTTACCAGCTACTGCCTGCGCTCACGCCAGACGAGCCGCCGGCCCCCACAGCGCCGACGTTATAAAGTCCGCCGACGTCTGGCGTCGTCCATAAAGCTCCAGGCGATAAAACGGCTTTGCTTATTGCCCTGCGCCATCTCTTTTTTCACCACCTTCACCGCACCGACCTCAGTCAGGGCGCGGTAGAGCGGCGGCAGATTGTCGCCGCGGGAAACCAGCGAAGTAAACCACTTCACCTGTCGGCCAAACTGCTGGCTTTCCCGGATCATCTGGCTAATAAAGGCCACTTCGCCCCCCTCGCACCACAGCTCCTGCTGCTGGCCGCCAAAGTTCATCGCGCCATCTGCGCCCAGGCCCAGATTGCGGCGTTTACGCTCGCCGCCCGCCTGCGCGCTGGCAGCAGAATCATGAAATGGCGGGTTACACAAAGTTGCATCGTAGCGTTCGTTTTTATGGATAATCCCCGTCAGAATCGCTTTTTCATCTTTTTGGCGACGCAGGCGAATCTGGCGAGTCAGCCCAGTATTACCGTTAACGATAGCCTGCGCGCTGGCGAAAGCTTCAGCATTCACTTCGCTACCGGTAAAACGCCAGCCGTATTCGTGCGCGCCAATCAACGGGTAGATGCAGTTTGCGCCAACGCCGATATCAAGAATGCTGGCATTCGCTGGGATCGTTTCGCTATCCAGCGCCAGCAGATCGGCAAGATGATGAATATAGTCCGCCCTGCCCGGCACCGGCGGGCAGAGAAAGCCGTCGGGGATATCCCAGTATTTCACCGCGTAAAAGTGCGCCAGCAGCGCTTTATTCAGCGCCTTTACCGCCAGCGGACTGGCAAAGTCGATGGTCTGCTCTCCCAGAGGATTAAGGATGATAAAGCGCTGTAGCTCAGGGTAAGTCTGGCACAGCGCGGGCAGATCGTAGCGTTGGTGATGACGGTTACGCGGATGTAACCCCGGTTTCTGGGCTTTCATGGCAATCTCCTTTGGACAGCCGCGTAAGATACCCGTTGACGGCGACGCGGTAAATAAGTGAGTCTGGATATCTACTTTTTTGTTGCAGGTGGCGTATGTACTTCTATCAACCTTCGCACGGGCATGGTCTGCCGCACGACCCGCTGAACGCTATCATTGGCCCCCGGCCCATCGGATGGATAGCCTCGCTTGATAGCCACGGCCAACGTAATCTGGCGCCCTACAGCTTTTTCAACTGCTTTAACTATCGGCCGCCGATCATTGGTTTTGCCAGCTGCGGCTGGAAAGATAGCGTGCAGAATATCATCGAGACCAAAGAATTCGTCTGGAACCTGGCAACTCGCCCTCTGGCGGTCGCCATGAACGAAACGTCCGCCAGCATACCGCGTGATGAGGATGAATTTGTCCGTGCCGGGCTGACCCCCGCCCCCAGCCGTATTATCAACGCCCCGCGCGTTGGCGAAAGCCCGGTGAACTTCGAGTGTCGTCTTTCTCAATGCATCCAGTTAACCACCGCAGCAGGCGTGTCGATTGAAAGCTGGCTGGTGCTGGGCGAAGTGGTTGCAGTCCATATTGACGAATCGCTGCTGGAGGAAGGGATTTACCAGACCGCCAAAGCCCAGCCAATTCTGCGTGCCGGCGGCCCCAGCGCCTATTACGGCATTGATGAAAGTTTACGTTTTGACCTTGTTCGTCCCGACACCCGCTAAACGCTTTCCCTGCCCGGTCATCTCTTTCACATCAAGGTCGGGACAACCACGTACCGACCCCAATACATTCCACTTCTCTCCCCTCGCGGTGTCGCCTGCTGTTTATGTAGAAAAAATGCAGTGAATGTAAATAAATGTATTTATTTTTTTATAAATGAGTGATAAAAGATCGCGCGGTGTTTGATAATGATTATCACAATCAATATCAAAAGCATTGCTATTGTTAAAAATCACCTGCAGTGGTCGGGACGAAAACTCACTTCGTCTACGGTCGTTTTGGCCTAATTAAAACGATAAGTCATTTATTGATATGGAAAAAAATAACAATTTACCGTTCAGTAGCTTCAACTCGCTGACTATCTTCACCGGCTTGTGTCTGAGCCTCTCTCCAACGGGTCATCTGCTTGCCGCAGACAGCACAGAGAAAAATACCGGCGAAACGCTGGTGGTCGAAGCGCAGTCTCCATCGTTGTATGCACCGACTCAATCCGCCGATCCTAAGTTTTCTCGCCCGCTCGCCGACACCACGCGAACTGTGACCATCGTCCCCGAACAGGTGATGAAAGATCAGGGCGTCACCAACCTCACCGATGCGCTGAAAAACGTTCCCGGTGTGGGTGCGTTCTTTGCGGGTGAAAATGGCAGCTCAACAACCGGCGACGCCGTCTATATGCGCGGGGTAGATACATCCAACAGCATTTATCTCGATGGCATCCGCGATATCGCCAGCGTCAGTCGCGATACCTTTAACACCGAGCAGGTTGAGGTCATTAAAGGACCGTCAGGCTCCGACTATGGGCGTAGCGCGCCGAGCGGCTCGATCAATATGATCAGCAAACAGCCGCGCCTTGACTCCGGTATCGACGCTTCCGCCAGTATCGGCAGCGCCTGGTTCCGCCGCGGTACGCTGGATATCAACCAGGCGATTGGCGACACCAGCGCCGTTCGCCTGAATCTGATGGGCGAGAAAACCCATGATGCGGGCCGTGACAAGGTGAAAAATGAGCGTTACGGCGTAGCGCCGTCGGCGGCTTTTGGTCTCGGCACCGAGAATCGCCTTTATCTTAACTACCTGCATGTGACTCAGCACAACACGCCAGATGGCGGTATTCCGACCATCGGTCTGCCGGGCTATTCCGCGCCTGATGCCAAAACTTCAGCGCTTAATCACTCCGGCAAGGTTGCCACCAGCAACTTCTACGGCACCAATTCCGATTACGATGATTCTACGACTGACACCGTGACCATGCGTTTTGAGCACGATTTCAACGACACGACCACGATCCGTAACACCACCCGCTGGTCACGCGTGAAACAGGATTATCTGATGACGGCGGTAATGGGCGGGGCGTCAAATATTTCCACAAATAGCTCCGACGACGTCGGCGACTGGACCTGGTCACGGCTGGCAAACACCAAAGACACCAGCAACAAAATCATCACCAACCAGACTAACCTGACCTCGAAGTTCTATACCGGACCTGTTGGTCACGACATCAGCACCGGGGTGGAATTCACCCGCGAAACGCAGACCAACTATGGGGTTAATTCGATCACGGCCCCGGCGGTCAATATTTATCATCCAAATAGCGATATCTCGGTCGGCGGCCTGAACCGCAACGGGGCCAACGCTAACGGGCAGACGGATACCTTCGGCATCTATGCTTTCGATACCCTGCAGATTACTCAGGACTTCGAGCTTAACGGCGGAATTCGTCTGGATAGCTATCAGACTAAATACAACAGCGCAACCGCATGCGGCGGCAGTGGACGCAGCGCTGTCGCCTGTCCGGCTGGCGTGGCGAAGAATACCCCCGTCACCACCATCGATACTTCCACCAGCGGTAACCTGGTGAACTGGAAAGCCGGGGCGCTGTACCACCTGACCGAGAACGGCAATATCTACGTGAACTACGCCGTTTCCCAACAACCGCCGGGAGGCAGCAACTTCACCCTGTCAGCAAGCAGCAACAGCGCCAACAACCCTGACTTTAAACCGCAAAAAGCGAAAACCAGCGAAGTGGGCACCAAATGGCAGCTGATGGACAAACGCCTGCTGCTGAGCGCCGCCCTGTTCCGCACCGATATTGAGAACGAGGTGGAAGCGAACGACGATGGCACCTGGTCACAGTATGGTAAGAAGCGCGTTCAGGGTTACGAGATTTCTCTGGCCGGTAATATCACGCCTGACTGGCAGGTTATCGGCGGATATACGCTGCAGCACGCCAGTATCCGCGAAGGCGCGAATACCGCCCAGGATGGCACCAGCTCGCTGCCGTATACCCCAGAACACGCGTTTACCGTCTGGAGCCAGTATCAGGCCACCGATGCGATCTCAGTGGGTGCTGGCGCACGTTACGTCGGCAGCATGCACCGCGGCAAAGACGGCGCGGTCGGTACGCCATCTTATACCGAAGGCTACTGGGTGGCTGACGCTAAAGTCGGCTATCGCATTAACCGTAATCTCGACCTGCAGCTGAACGTCTACAACCTGTTTGATACCGACTATGTCGCCTCTATCAACAAAAGCGGCTATCGTTATCATCCGGGCGAACCGCGGACCTTCCTGCTCACCGCCAATATGCATTTCTGATCTACAACGGGGCGCTAACGCCCCGTTTTCTCAGGAGACAAAACCATGATGTACCATATTCCCGCCATTCTCAGCCCTGAGGAAGTCGACTACTTTGCCACCCGGCTCCAGCAGGCGGAGTGGGTTGACGGACGCGTCACCACCGGCGATCAGGGGGCCCTGGTCAAAAACAACCAGCAGGTGGATACCCGCAGCAGCCTGTACAATGAACTTCAGGGTAAAGTGCTGGCGGCGCTGAATCGCAGCTCGCTGTTTTTCGCGGCCGCGCTGCCGAAGTCGATTTCCAGCCCGCTGTTCAACCGCTACCAGCAGAGTGAAACATACGGTTTCCACGTTGACGGCGCGGTACGCAGTCAGGCTCAGGGCGGCTGGATGCGTACCGATCTTTCTGCCACGCTCTTTTTATGCGCCCCCGATAGTTACGAAGGCGGTGAACTGGTCGTTAACGACACCTACGGCCAGCACTCGGTTAAGCTCCCGGCCGGAGACCTGGTGCTCTATCCCTCAAGCAGCCTGCATTGCGTCACCCCGGTCACATCGGGCGCCAGGGTTGCCTCATTTTTATGGATCCAGTCAATGATCCGCGACGATAAACGCCGCAGCATGCTGTTTGAGCTGGATGGCAATATCCAGAAACTCAAAAGCCGCCACGGCGAAAGCGAGGAAGTGCTGTCCCTTTTAAACCTGTACCATAATCTGCTCCGCGAATGGTCAGAGATCTGAGCCTTGCCTGAGCCATTTTTCGCCCCATATTCTCTATACTGAACAGCGTTCAGGTTGCGAATAAGCGAGTCACGATGATTCCGCTTATGGCCAGGGCTCGCCACATCGGGACCAAAATGCCGCTGCGGTTTTGCCATATAACCTGCACAAATGAGATGAAAAACAAAAATAGCGGGGTGAACCATCATGGCATCAGGCTGGGCGAATGATGACGCCGTACAGCAGCAAATTGACAGCACGGTTGATGATGCGGTTGCACGGGCGAGAAATGCGCTGCCGTCGGGTAAAAGCAACAAATTTTGTGAAGAATGTGGCGAACCGATCCCGGAAGCGCGTCGACGGGCGGTAGCCGGGGTTAAATACTGCCTTCAATGCCAGCAGAATAAAGATTTACATAACAATACATTTTCAGGATATAATCGCCGTGGCTCTAAAGACAGCCAGCTTCGCTGACCGATATTTACCGTTCATTACCGCATATCCCATTATCTTTTCGAGCACGTTTTTCCGCGATCGGAGTGGCAAAATGTGCCCTTATCGCCGCCCTTACTTCGCCACCGCGTGTTTTGCTTTCGGGGATTAAAATAATTTATTAATATTCAATAAATTATTATTCATTCAAAAAATTCGATGAAGACTGTTAATTTCCTTCGATTTTATCTCTCGCCAAAAGTCGTGATACTTATCACATCGACGGAACATCGTCCCCTGAACAGAACAACCTGCGAGAGATTAACTATGAAAACCATCAAATATACTGCCGCTGCTATCGCCCTTTCCGCACTCTCCTTCGGCGCGTTTGCCGCCCAGCCAGTCACATCGGCTCAGGCAGCAAGCATGACCAAAATCGGTGTTGTCTCTGCAGAAAGAGCAACGACGCTGGATGGACTTGAAGCCAAACTGGCTGCGAAGGCGGATGCCGCTGGCGCGACCGCTTACAGCATCACCTCCGCTAACACCAATAACAAAGTTAGCGGTACCGCGGTTATCTACAAATAATCGCCTGAAATCATTGTAGTAAGACCCTGTAATGCCACTGTTTTAACCCCGAAAGATCCTTTATTACCCTTGTTTTGCCCGCCCACGCCAGTGGACGGGCTTTTTTTTATCGGCTAAATACGGTTATACGATCTCTGCAACCTTCTCCAGCCCCTGTTCCAGCGACACCGCTTCTCCGGTTGCTAACAGACAACAGGCCAGCTGAATTTTCAGCGACTGCGGTAGCGGCTCGCTACCCGCAAGGCAACGCTCAATCCAGCGCGCGGTCACTTCAGGATCTTTTGATTCCGGCAGCAAAACAGCCTGCGCTGTGGCACTATCCTGGCGCTCATTGACAACCCGCGTCGCAGCGGCTGAAATCAGGCTAATCTGTGGACAGCGCTGCGGATTGGCGTAAACTTCGCCTTCAGTACCGTGCAACAGCAATGCCCGCCCGCCGATTTCCGCAAAAAATTGCGCCACCCGCCCGACGTATTCCGGATGCGAAACGCTCGACAAACGCAATGCCGCATCTTCCGCAAACGGCGTTGCCAGCTTGGCCAGCGTGTGCGCGCTGTTGCGCACCCCCATCCGCCAGCGCATCGCCAGTTGTTTTTCCAGCGGCGGGCAAAATGCGCTTATCGGCATATAAACCGGCTGATGGCTATCTAACCGCGCCTGAGCCTGACCCGCATGACGCGTCGCCGGGATCCCCATTAGCTCGAAAATAGTTTCCGTCAGCACCCGGGTTGGATCGTGACTCACACCATGAACAATGACCGGAAAACCAAGCTTGTGCAGCATAACCGCAAGCAGAGGCGTCAGGTTTGCCTGTTTGCGCGCGCCGTTGTAGCTGGGGATCACAACCGGCATTGGCCTTGAGACCGGTGGCGTCAGTTTAATGGTATGAGCCTGCATCGCTTCATAGAAACCCTTCATCTCCGCTTCGCCTTCGCCCTTGATGCGCAGGGCAATAAGAATGCCGCCCAGTTCAAGATCAGGTACCTCGCCGTTAAGCATCCGCGAGTAGAGCGCACGGGCCGTTTCCGCATCCAGGTCGCGGGCATGGTTTTTTCCGCGGCCGACTTCTTTAATGATTTTGCTGTAGTCCATTGCAGGTTCCTCTGAACGTCTCACATCGTCGACATTGCATGGTTAACGTCGTTTGCGACGCGTCTGTTTTGCTTTAGTTTTTACTATAACTTCAGGGACGTCAGGCTGCTCTATCGGAAATACAGGTAATGCATTCAATAAACGCTTACCGTAGTTTTTGCTCAGCAGACGTTTGTCATAAATCACCACTTCTCCCCAGCAGCTATGGCTACGGATCAGGCGACCAACCTGCTGAATAAGATTGAACGATGCGCTGGGGAGACTCTGGACGTCGAACGGATAGCGGTTGAGGCTTTTAAGCCATTCGCCTTCGGTTATCACCACCGGGCTGTCTATCGGCGGAAAAGCGATTTTATGGATATGCACCTGACTTAACAGCTCGCCTTTTAAATCCAGACCTTCGGCAAAGGATTGCAGGCCAACCAGTATGCTGCGCTCCCCCGCAGCAACACGCTTGCGGTGCAGTTCGACCAGCCGGTAGCGCGGCTTATCGCCCTGAACCAGCAGCAGCAGGCGCAGGTCGGTCACCTGTTCGAGAAATCGTTGCATCGCTCTCCCGCTGGCAAATAGCACCAGCATACCGAGATGCTTTCTGCTCTCGACCTGCTGCCGAAAATAAGCCGCCATCTCCGCAATATGTTGCTCTTCATGCTCAATAAGCGGCTCGTAATGCATTTTAGGGATGACGATTTTGCCCTGTTCGACGTGGTTAAAAGGCGAATCCAGCGCCACAAAACGGTCCCCGGCCTGCTCTTTGAGCCCGCTCATCTCCTGCAGACGAGAAAAGCTATTCAGCGAACGTAGCGTGGCTGAAGTCACGACGATATGCGGCACGCTGCGCCAGAGCAGCTTTTCCAGCTGATCGCTGACGCGGATCCCCACGCAGTGGAACCACAGATGTATCTGCCCGTCTCGCAGATCGCGGGTGGCCCATTTGGTCACCGGCGCGCCGGAAGAGTGTGCCAGCGATGCCAGCCGCCACAGTTTGCTTTGGCTTTCCAGCATCCCCAACGCGCGATTCATCTGTAACAGAACCCGGTGCAGGCGCACCACGTCATGGCTGCCGGTTTTATCCGCAAGATCGTTGAGGAACAGTTCCGCCAGGCCACGCAGCATTTCTGTCAATTTGGCCAGCCGCTGGCAAATCTCCATCACTTCCTGAGGCAGTTCCCCCATCGGGAAGCGGTGTTCTGCCGCCTGCCCGGCAGGCATATACAGATTGAGAATATTATTCAGGGAGGAGATATGCTCAAACAACTCTTCGCAATGTGCGTTCAGACGTTCTGGATTCGCCAGCGGCGGCGTGGTTTTAGGGCGAAACTGTTCCATGCAGGTGGCGACCAGCTTAGTAAACAGATCCAGTTGCAGGCGATACCACGGCGCGGTAATTTCCGCGCTCATCTCCAGCGCGTCGCGGGCGACGTCCGGCAAATGATGGCCTTCATCAAGCACCAGCAGTAAATGCTTCGGCTCAGGCAGCACCGCTTCGCTCTCCATCGCCGCCATCACCAGCGCGTGGTTCGCCACCACCACTTCCGCCTCCTGAATTTCCCTCCGGGCGACGAAGAACGGGCATTCCCGGTAATAGTAGCAGTTACGGTTCAGGCAACTGGCTTTATCGGTGCTCAGACGGCTCCATAAAGAATCATCAATATTTTTATCGCTATGATCGCGCAGGCCGTCCCATTTATAGCTATCGAGATCGGTTTTCAGGGTCGCGCACAGCTGCTGTTCCGCCTGGTTATTGGGGGTCAGTTCGTCATCCAGAAAGGCGAGCAGATCCTGCTGCGTCGGCTCACTGCTGGCCAGCGCGGCCAGATTACGCGGGCAGACATAGCGGCCGCGGCCAAAAGCGGCGGTAAAGCGCAGGTCGGGGATAATTTTGCGCAGCAGCGGCAGATCTTTACTGTAGATTTGATCCTGTAGCGCAACGTTGGCGGTGCTGACCACCAGCGTTTTTTGATCTTCACGGGCAATGGCGATGCCGGGAATCAGGTATGACAAGGTTTTGCCGACGCCGGTCGGCGCTTCAATCGCCAGGTGCCGCCCCTCTTCCCCGGCAAGCGTCTTCGCCACATCGGCGATCATCTGCCGCTGCGGCGGACGGGGGATAAAGTCCGGAATCTGTTCCTGAAGCGCCTTATACCAGGCGGCAATTTGCGCTTTTAGCGCAGTGGTCAAAGCCATGAGAAAACCCGAATACTGTATAAACAGCCACTATTGTGCCATTTTTTCGCTAACGGAAGGAATGTCTTTCTGAGGAAACTGGAATTACGATCGAGCGTAGACATGCGAGAAGAACAGAACGTTCCGGGCAAGATCCCTTGCCCGGATAATCAAACCTGTAACGCTGACCGCGGAACCGCCGCGATAGCCACAGGAATGCGCTAATATCGCTACTCAGCAGCGCCAGGTTTGCGCGGGCGGCGACGACGCGGCGGTCTACCGTCCTGGGTACGCGCTTTTGGCGCTTCGCCATCGTTCCGGCGCGGCGCGGACTGCTGAAGGCGCCCCTGACCACCACGCCCTTGACCTCCGCGACCGCCGCCGCGCTGCTGGCGACCGTTCTGAATCGGCTCAGCCTTGATCGACGGGTCCGGCTCATAGCCAGCAAGGGCGATGCGCGGGATCTCTTTTTTCAGCAAACGTTCGATATCCCGCAGCAGTTTATGTTCATCTACGCAGACCAGCGACAGCGCTTCGCCGGTTGCCGCAGCGCGACCGGTACGCCCGATACGGTGCACATAATCTTCCGGAACGTTTGGCAGCTCGTAGTTCACGACGTGCGGGAGTTCTTCAATATCCAGGCCACGCGCGGCGATATCGGTCGCCACCAGCACACGAATACCGCCGGATTTAAAGTCAGCCAGGGCGCGGGTTCGCGCGCCCTGGCTCTTGTTACCGTGAATCGCGGCGCTACGGATGCCATCTTTATTAAGCTGTTCCGCCAGATGGTTTGCGCCGTGCTTGGTACGGGTAAAGACCAGAACCTGCTGCCAGTTGCCTTCGCCTATCATCTGCGACAACAGCTCACGCTTGCGCTTTTTATCGACGAAATGCACCAGTTGACTAACCTGCTCGGACGCGGTGTTGCGGCGAGCCACTTCAATTTCCAGCGGGTTATGCAGCAGTTTTTCCGCCAGCGATTTAATGTCGTCGGAGAAAGTTGCCGAGAACAGCAGATTCTGGCGTTTCGCCGGCAGTTTCGCCAGTACGCGACGAATATCGTGGATAAAGCCCATATCCAGCATTCGGTCAGCCTCATCCAGCACCAGCACTTCAACCTTATCCAGATTGACGGCATTTTGATGCTCAAGATCCAGCAGACGACCCGGCGTCGCCACCAGAATATCAACGCCGCCGCGCAGCTTCATCATTTGCGGGTTAATGCTGACGCCGCCGAAAACCACCAGAGAACGCACGTTGAGATATTTGCTGTAATCCCGCACGTTCTCACCAATCTGGGCCGCCAGTTCACGTGTTGGGGTCAGAATCAGGGCGCGCACCGGGCGGCGGCCTTTAGCATGCGGTTCTTTCTGGATCAGATGCTGAAGCAGCGGCAGCGTAAAGCCCGCCGTTTTACCGGTGCCGGTCTGGGCGCTGGCCATCAGATCGCGCCCCTGTAATACCGCAGGAATCGCCTGCTGCTGAATGGGGGTTGGCTCAACGTAGCCCTGTTCAGCGACTGCGCGCAGGATTTCAGGATTCAGGCCAAGGGAATCAAAAGACATAACAACTCCGAACCGCCCCGGCCCGTCACAGGCGTAGTTTTCAGGGAGATCATTGCGAAAGAGATGGCAAAAACCACAATGCCATGAAGGGGCGCATTCTAGCAGAATTTGTGACGGACCGCATAAAATATCCCACTGGCTTTTATCTGCAAAATAATGCTCGTCTGTTCTGCGACGAATTCAGTCGGGCAGAGGCTGGACAAGGTTACGGATTGGTCATATTCTTAATCAATCGATTGATTAATTTTTTTCAGTACAATGACTTCGACCACCATAACCAGTAAAGGCGAACAGGCGAAGAGCCAGCTTATCGCAGCCGCGCTTGCCCAGTTCGGCGAATACGGCCTGCATGCCACAACCCGCGATATCGCCGCCCTGGCCGGGCAAAATATCGCCGCGATCACCTACTATTTTGGTTCCAAGGACGATCTCTACCTCGCCTGTGCCCAGTGGATTGCCGATTTTATTGAGCGAAATTTCCGCCCTCATCGCCAGTCGGCAGAGGAACTTCTCGCGCAACCTTCGCCGGATAAAGCCGCCATTCGCACCCTGATTCTGCACGCCTGCCAAAATATGATCTTGCTGCTGACCCAGGATAATACGGTGAATTTAAGCAAATTTATCTCCCGCGAACAGTTGTCGCCGACCCCGGCCTACCAGCTTATCCACGATCAGGTAATCGCCCCGCTACACTGCTATCTGACCCGTTTAATCGCCGCGTTCACCGGCCTTGACGCTAACAGCACGCAACTGATTCTTCACACCCACGCGCTACTGGGGGAGGTTCTCGCCTTTCGTCTTGGTCGGGAAACGGTTCTGCGTCGCACCGGTTGGGTGGAGTTCGATCGAGAAAAAACTGAGCAAATTTTTGAGGTTATCGCTTGCCACATTGATTTCGTTCTACAGGGATTAGCGCAAAGGAGTCTGAAGTCATGAAAAAACCCCTCATCATCGTTCTGCTGCTGCTCCTTCTGGCCGCTGTGATTGGCGGTAGCTGGTGGTATCAGAGCCGTCAGCCAAAAGAGCTCACGCTATATGGCAACGTTGATATTCGTACCGTCAATCTGAGCTTCCGCGTGGGCGGTCGGCTGGCGTCGCTGAACGTTGATGAAGGCGATACGATAAAGGCCGGACAAACGCTGGGCGAGCTGGATCGCGCCCCTTATGAAAACGCGCTGCAACAGGCGCAGGCCAATGTTTCTACTGCGCAGGCGCAGTATGATCTGATGATGGCGGGATACCGTTCAGAAGAGATTGCTCAGGCTGCCGCCGCGGTCAATCAGGCGCAGGCGGCGTATGATTACGCACAGAACTTTTACCAGCGCCAGTCCGGGCTGCGTAAAAGCAGCGCCATCTCCGCTAACGATCTGGAAAATGCCCGTTCCTCACGCGATCAGGCCCTGGCCACGCTGAAATCAGCCCAGGATAAACTGCGCCAGTACCGGGCCGGTAACCGCCCGCAAGAAATCGCTCAGGCCAAAGCCAGTCTTGAGCAGACTCTGGCCGCGCTGGCGCAGGCGAAACTCGACCTGCACGATACCATCCTGACCTCCCCTTCCGATGGAACGCTGATGACCCGCGCCGTCGAACCGGGCAGCATGCTCAGCGCAGGCGGCACAGTGCTGACGTTATCGTTAACCCATCCTGTTTGGGTACGCGCTTACATTGATGAAAAAAACCTCGGTCAGGCCCGGCCGGGGCGCGAGGTCCTGCTCTATACCGACAGCAGGCCAAATAAACCTTACCGTGGGAAAATCGGCTTCGTCTCTCCCAGCGCGGAATTTACGCCAAAAACGGTGGAGACGCCCGATCTGCGCACCGATCTGGTTTATCGCCTGCGGATCGTGGTGACTGATGCTGATGATGCGCTACGTCAGGGAATGCCGGTCACCATCACCTTCAGTAACGGAAGCGGACAATGAATGAGGATGTCATCACGCTGAGCGGATTGACCCGACGTTTTCCGGGAATGAATCGTCCGGCCGTTGCGCCGCTGGATTGTACCCTTCGTTCCGGCTATGTAACCGGCCTGGTCGGCCCCGACGGCGCCGGGAAAACAACGCTGATGCGCATGCTTGCCGGGCTGCTGAAGGCCGACGAAGGTCGCGCAAAAGTAATCGGTTTCGATCCTGTTGCCGACGATAGCGCCCTGCACGCGGTGCTTGGCTATATGCCGCAGAAATTTGGCCTGTATGAAGATCTGACGGTCATGGAAAACCTGATCCTCTACGCCGACCTGCGCAGCGTCACCGGCGCAGCACGGGAGAAGACCTTTGCCCGACTGCTGGAGTTTACCTCACTTGGTCCCTTTACCAGCCGACTGGCGGGCAAGCTTTCCGGCGGTATGAAGCAAAAACTCGGTCTGGCCTGTACCCTTGTCGGCGAACCTCAGGTGTTGCTGCTGGACGAACCCGGCGTCGGCGTCGATCCCATCTCGCGTCGTGAATTGTGGCAAATGGTCCACGAACTGGCGGGCGACGGGATGCTGATCCTCTGGAGTACCTCCTATCTTGATGAGGCCGAACAGTGCCGTGACGTGCTGTTGATGAACGAAGGCCAGCTTCTTTACCAGGGCCCGCCAAAAGAGCTGACTCAGACGATGATGGGACGCAGTTTTTTAATCTCCAGCGCTGAGGAAAATAACCGCCGTCTGCTCCAGCGGACGCTGAAATTGCCGCAGGTGAGCGATGGCGTGATTCAGGGGAAATCGGTGCGCCTGATCCTCAAAAAAAATGCCAACATCCGCGACGTACAGAACGCCGCCGATATGCCAACGCTGGATGTGACCGAAACCGCTCCGCGCTTTGAAGACGCCTTTATTGACCTGCTCGGCGGTGCCAATACCGCTGAATCGCCGCTGGGGAAAATCATCCATACTGTTGAAGGCGCTCATGACGAAACGGTGATTGAAGCGCAGGCACTGACGAAGAAATTCGCTGATTTCGCCGCCACCGACCATGTCGATTTCCAGGTTAAGCGCGGCGAAATCTTCGGCCTCCTCGGCCCTAACGGCGCAGGCAAGTCCACCACCTTCAAAATGATGTGCGGACTGCTGGTGCCCACCTCCGGTAAAGCGCTGGTTCTGGGCATGGATCTCAAAATCAGCTCCGGCAAGGCGCGACAGCATCTCGGCTATATGGCGCAGAAATTCTCACTCTATGGCAATCTTACCGTCGAGCAAAATCTGCGCTTCTTCTCCGGCGTTTACGGCCTGCGCGGGCGCCAGCAGGACGCAAAGATCGCCAGCATGAGCGAGGCTTTCGGTCTGAAAAGTATTGCCCGGCAGGCGGCCGATGACCTGCCGCTCGGTTATAAGCAGCGTCTGGCGCTGGCCTGTTCACTGATGCATGAGCCGGATATCCTGTTTCTTGATGAACCCACTTCCGGGGTCGATCCTCTCACCCGCCGCGAGTTCTGGCTGCATATCAACAGCATGGTGGATAAAGGCGTGACGGTAATGGTGACCACCCACTTTATGGATGAAGCGGAATATTGCGATCGCATCGGCCTGGTCTACCACGGCAAACTGATCGCCAGCGGTACACCGGACGACCTGAAAGCCCAGGCGGCGGATGATCAACAGCCAGACCCGACGATGGAACAAGCCTTTATTACCCTCATCCACGACTGGGATAAGGAGAACGCTGGTGAGCGCTAAAATACTATCGTGGCGGCGCGTGCGCGCCTTGTGCGTCAAAGAGACCCGGCAGATAGTCCGCGACCCCAGCAGTTGGTTGATTGCGGTGGTGATCCCGCTACTACTGCTGTTTATTTTTGGCTATGGTATTAATCTTGACTCCAGTAAGCTGCGGGTCGGCGTATTGCTGGAACAGCAGAGTGAAGACGCGCTGGATTTCGTCCACGCCATGACCGGTTCACCCTACATTGACGCTACCATTAGCGACAACCGCCAGCAGTTAATGCAAATGATGCAGGCCGGGCAAATCCGCGCGCTGGTGGTGGTGCCGGTAGATTTCGCGCAGAAGATGGCTCGCCCAGGGGATAGTGCGCCAATCCAGCTTATCACCGATGGCAGCGAACCGAACACCGCGAATTTTGCCCAGAACTACGTCGAGGGTATCTGGCAAATCTGGCAGCAACAGCAAGCGGAAGATCGTGGTGAAACCTTCGAGCCGCTGATTGATGTCAGGGCCCGCTACTGGTTTAATCCGGCGACCATCAGTCAGCACTTTATTATCCCTGGTGCAATCACCATCATTATGACGGTAGTCGGCGCGATTCTGACTTCGCTGGTGGTGGCCCGCGAGTGGGAGCGCGGCACCATGGAGGCACTGCTGTCGACCGAAATTACCCGCGCCGAACTGCTGCTGTGTAAGCTGATCCCCTACTACTTCCTCGGCATGCTGGCGATGCTGCTCTGCATGCTGGTGGCGGTATTTATTCTCGACGTGCCGTTTCGCGGTTCGCTGATGATCCTGTTTTTTATCGCCAGTCTGTTTTTACTGAGTACGCTGGGAATGGGGCTACTGATTTCCACTATTACCCGCAACCAGTTCAACGCCGCCCAGGTCGCGCTAAATGCCGCATTTTTGCCGTCAATTATGTTGTCCGGATTTATTTTTCAGATAGACAGTATGCCAGCGATAATCCGCGCGGTGACCTACGTGATCCCGGCGCGCTATTTTGTCAGCACCCTGCAAAGCCTGTTTCTGGCGGGCAATATTCCGGTGGTGCTGCTGGTAAACGTCATGTTCCTGATCGCTTCAGCGGTGATGTTTATCGGCCTGACGTGGCTGAAAACCCGACGTCGACTGGATTAATCCTGGCCCGCGTATTTTGCCCGGCGGCGCCATGGGTACCGGACCTGCGGGCCATGCAGACCCGGTAAGCGCAGCGCCACCCGACATGAGGACGGTACTATGTTTCATCGCTTATGGACACTGATCCGCAAAGAATTGCAGTCGCTGTTGCGCGAACCGCAAACGCGGGCGATTTTGATTATGCCAGTGCTGATTCAGGTGCTGTTGTTTCCTTTCGCCGCGACGCTGGAAGTCACCAATGCCACCATCGCTGTCTATAGCGAAGACAACGGCCAGCACGCGGTGGAACTGACTCAGCGCTTCGCTCGCGCCAAAGCCTTCCCCCACGTCCTGTTGCTGAAAAGCCCGCAGGAGATAGGGCCAACCATCAATGAACAAAAAGCGCTACTGGTCGTGCGCTTTCCGCCGGATTTCTCGCGCAATCTGGATAGCTGGCAGGCCGCGCCGCTCCAGCTACTGCTGGATGGACGGAATTCGAATAGCGCGCAAATCGCCGCTAACTATCTCCAGCAGATTGTTAAAAACTATCAGCAGGAACTGATGGCGGGAAAAACAACCCTGAACAACAGTGAGCTGGTCGTGCGTAACTGGTATAACCCGAATCTCGATTACAAATGGTTCGTAGTACCGTCGCTGATCGCGATGATCACCACTATCGGCGTGCTGATCGTCACCTCCCTTTCCGTTGCCCGCGAACGCGAACAGGGCACGCTCGATCAGCTGCTGGTCTCGCCGCTGGCGACCTGGCAGATTTTTATCGGCAAAGCGGTACCGGCACTGATTGTCGCCACTCTGCAGGCGACCATCGTACTGGTCGTGGGGATCTGGGGCTATCAGATTCCCTTTGCCGGTTCGCTGCTGCTATTTTACTTCACGATGATTATTTATGGCTTATCGCTGGTAGGATTCGGGCTGCTGATTTCATCGCTGTGCTCCACGCAGCAGCAGGCGTTTATCGGCGTATTCGTCTTTATGATGCCGGCGATTCTGCTCTCGGGCTACGTTTCGCCAGTGGAGAATATGCCGCAATGGTTACAGGACGTCACGTGGATAAACCCTATCCGTCACTTTACCGATATCACCAAGCAGATCTATCTGAAGGATGCGAGTCTGGAAATTGTATGGGGAAGTTTGTGGCCGCTATTGGTCATAGCGGCCACCACTGGCTCAGTTGCGTATGCGATGTTTCGCAGAAAGATTGCCTGATTCCCGCCATCGTTCAAACCACAACGGACAGGCTGTCCTGTTACATAGCTACCTATGCTTCTGGGGATTCACGGCGCTGTCGCCTTGCTGTAGCCCGAAAGCTTTAGGGTAGCGGTTTTTATCTTTCGCCAGCAGCGACACAATCGCCGGACCGGCCAGTATTGCCAGCCCGGCAAGGGCCAACAGCAGATTATTGTGCAGCACGCGCGACAGCAGCCACAGCACGATAATCGCCGCGCCGAAGTACCAGGTGGTGGTGAGTTCCTCAAGGAAATCACCCACATCGCGCCAGCGCTCATCGTGGTGACGCTGCAAAAACAGCATCGCCAGTAGCGTGACGCCATACAGCACACACAAACCTAACCCGACACGTACCAGCGCGCCGCTCATCCAGCCTGCCACCAGTACCGCCACGACCAGTAGATGCAACATAATCTGCCAGCAACTAAGACCCGTTGCGACGCGTACACGTTGTTGCCACTTCATGGCTTCTCTCCTGAAGGATTTTTCTCTGCTACTCAGAGTACCGCACTTTACGGAAAATTCCGTATCGCCGCATCTTTTTGTGACCTCGACTACACTATTTTATTCAGGAAAGCGACATTGACTGGAGAAATATGACCGAGCAAACGCGGCGATTTTCGTTAAACGTGCTGACAATTAACACCCATAAAGGCTTTACCGCGTTTAACCGACGCTTCATTTTGCCCGAATTACGCGAAGCGGTACGCAGCGTCAGAGCCGACATTGTTTGCCTGCAGGAAGTGATGGGCGCGCACGAAATTTATCCGTTGCGGTTCGAAAACTGGCCGGAGACGCCCCACTATGAATTTCTCGCCGACACGATGTGGAACGATTATGCCTATGGGCGCAATGCCGTTTATCCGGAAGGGCATCACGGCAATGCGGTGCTGTCGCGCTTTCCTATCGAACATTATCAAAACCTTGACGTTTCGGTCGGTAATAGCGAAAAACGCGGCCTGCTCTACTGCCGCATCGTGCCGCCCGAAAGCGAAACAACGCTCCATTTGATCTGCGTGCATCTGGGGCTGCGCGCGCATCAGCGTCAGGCCCAGCTCGCAATGCTGGCGTCGTGGGTGAACAGCCTCCCCACGGGGGAGCCGGTTGTGGTAGCGGGGGATTTTAACGACTGGCGGCAACAGGCTAACCGGCAGCTCAAAACGCAGGCCGGTCTGGACGAAATTTTTACCCGCGCCAGGGGACGCCCGGCGCGGACTTTTCCGGTCCGTTTCCCGCTGCTGCGCCTCGATCGCATTTATGTCAAAAATGCACATGCCAGCCGACCTCAAATGCTGGCCTTAAAACAGTGGCGTCATCTGTCCGATCATGCACCGCTTAGCGTGGAGATTTATCTGTGAAATGTCGCTGGCAGGAAGGAAACCGCATTCAGCTCTTAGAAAACGGCGATAACTATTATCCGGCGGTATTTGCCGCTATTGGTCGCGCACGACAGCGGGTGATCCTCGAATCCTTTATCTGGTTTGAAGATGACGTTGGCTGGCAACTCCATGCGGTGCTGCTACGGGCTGCCCGGCGCGGCGTTCGCGTGGAAGTTCTGCTCGACGGCTACGGCTCGCCGGATTTAAGCGACCGTTTTGTCAGCGAGCTCACCGCGGCAGGAGTAATTTTTCGCTACTACGACCCTCGCCCGCGCCTGTTCGGCATGCGTACCAATTTGTTTCGTCGCATGCATCGAAAAATTGTGGTAATTGACGATGTGACCGCCTTTGTCGGCGGCATTAACTACTCCGCCGAGCATATGACCGACTACGGCCCCGAGGCCAAGCAGGATTATGCCGTTCAGGTCGAAGGGCCGGTGGTGCTTGATATCCTGCAATTTGAACTCGACAATCTGCCCAACAGCGAAGCCACACGCCGCTGGTGGCGGCGGCGGCGACATAAGCCCGAAGTTAACCTTCATCCCGGCGAGGCTCAGGCGCTGTTTATCTGGCGTGACAATCAGGAACATCGCGACGATATTGAACGTCACTATCTGAAGATGCTGACCAGCGCACGCCGGGAAGTGATTATCGCCAACGCCTACTTCTTTCCCGGTTACCGGCTGCTGCACGCCATGCGCAACGCCGCCCGCCGCGGCGTGCGCGTCAAGTTAATCGTTCAGGGTGAGCCGGATATCCCGATTGTCAAATTCGGCGCACGCTTGCTCTACCATTACCTGGTCAAAGGCGGGGTACAGATTTTTGAATATCGCCGCCGCCCGCTACATGGCAAAGTCGCGCTGGCGGACGACCACTGGGCGACTGTCGGATCCAGCAACCTCGATCCGCTCAGCCTGTCGCTGAATCTGGAAGCCAACCTGGTTATCCACGACCGCGAGTTTAATCAGACGCTGCGCAACAATCTAAACGGATTGATCGCCAACGACTGCCGCCAGGTTGATAAGCGCATTCTTTCCAGACGCACCGGATGGCGGCTCGGCGTCAGCGTCCTGGCATTTCACTTCCTGCGCCATTTCCCGGCCTGGGTCGGCTGGCTACCGGCGCATACGCCGCGACTGTCGCGCGTCCCGCCGCCGGTACAGCCAGAAATAGAAACTCAGGACCGGGCAGAACCCGAAAACCAGGAGGTAAAACCCTGATGGCAAAATCGCACCCACGCTGGCGCAGGGTGAAAAAAATCCTTACGGCGCTCTTTTTTATCGCCGTGGTCGTGCTGCTGGTGATCTACGCGCAAAAAATTGACTGGCAGGAAGTCTGGAAAGTTATTCGCGACTATAATCGCGCGGCGCTGCTTAGCGCAATCGGCCTGGCTATCGCCAGCTACCTGATTTACGGCTGCTACGATCTGCTTGGGCGCGCATATTGCGGCCACAGGCTGGCAAAGCGGCAGGTGATGCTGGTGTCATTTATCTGCTATGCCTTTAACCTGACGCTCAGCACCTGGGTTGGCGGTATCGGCATGCGCTATCGGCTTTACTCGCGTCTGGGGCTTAGCGGAGGCACCATTACCCGGATCTTCTCCCTGAGCATTACCACCAACTGGCTGGGGTATATCCTGCTCGGCGGCATCATCTTTAGCGCCGGGATGGTGCAGGTCCCGGAACGCTGGTATATCAGCCAGCAGTCGCTACAGATTCTGGGCACCGTTTTACTGCTGGTTTCCACGTGCTATTTATGGGCCTGCGCCTTCGCTAAAAAACGTCACCTGACGATCAAAGGCCAGCGGCTGGTACTGCCTTCCTGGCGATTCGCGCTGCTGCAGATGACGGTTTCCAGCCTCAACTGGATGGCGATGGGAGCGATTATCTGGTTATTGTTGGGGCCGCAGGTCGACTATTTCCTGGTGCTTGGCGTGCTGCTGGTCAGCAGTATCGCTGGCGTCATCGTGCATATTCCTGCCGGTATTGGCGTTCTCGAAGGGGTGTTTATCGCTATGCTGTCCGGAGAGGAGATCTCCCGTGGCGCCATTATTGCCGCCTTGCTCGCGTATCGCACATTGTATTACTTCCTGCCCCTGCTGTTCGCAACCATCGGTTATCTGATTCTGGAGAGTCAGGCAAAACATTTGCGGGAAAAAAATCAGCGCAGGCTGGCGGGAGAGAAGTGAAAATCCCCCGGTCACGAATTATATGACCGGGGACATTACAATACTCAGCGACGGTTGCCGAAGATACGCAGCAACATCAGGAACAGGTTAATAAAGTCCAGATACAGCGTCAGAGCGCCAAGAATTGAGTATTTGCGCAGAGTAGAAGTATCGCGAACGTCTATCTGCTCGCCGATATTTTTCAGCTTCTGGGTGTCATAAGCGGTCAGGCCGACAAACACCAGCACCCCGATATAGGTTACCGCCCACATCAGCGCTTCGCTCTTCAGCCAGAAGTTAACCAGCGACGCCAGCAGGATACCGATCAGCGCCATAAACAGCATATTACCGAAGCCGCTCAGATCCCGCTTAGTGGTATAGCCGTAAAGGCTCATCACGCCAAACATCCCGCCGGAAACCACGAAAGTACTGGCGATGGACGAGTAGGTATAGACGATGAAAATACTGGATAAGGTTAGCCCGGTTAGCGCCGAATAGAGCATAAACAGCGTTGTCGCCATCCCGGCGCTGAGTCGCTGTACCATACCCGAAAGCACGAATACCAACCCCAGTTGGGCAATGATCAGCCCGAAAAAGGTTATTTTACTGGAAAAAACAAACATCATAACGGCCGGAGTATTGGCGGCATACCACGCAATAAACGCGGTGAGCAGCAGCCCGACTGTCATCCAGCCATAAACCTGCGCCATATAGGTTTGTAGTCCGCTACGGCCCTGTACGAAGGTGCCGGAACGAGGGAATCTGTCCATAACTATCTCCTGATGAACGGAATTTATCTTCTAAGCGTATCACACTACCAACGTTCTGCAGCCTGCCGATCGCTATCTCGCGCATCCACCCAGCGCTCGCCTTCCGGCGTCGCCTCGCGCTTCCAGAACGGCGCGCGGGTTTTCAGATAATCCATAATAAACTCCCCGGCGGCAAACGCGCTGCTGCGATGGGCACTGGTGACGCCGACAAAAACAATCTCTTCCCCCGGCCACATCTCGCCGATACGGTGAATCACCGTTATCCGGCCCAGCGGCCAGCGCTGACGGGCGAGATCAACGATCTCCGTCAGCGATTTTTCCGTCATCCCCGGATAGTGTTCCAGCGTTAACGCCTTCACGCTGTCGCCAAGATTATGGTTACGCACCTTACCGGTAAATGTCACCACCGCGCCGTCTTCATCACGCCCGGCAAGCCAGGCATACTCGTCGCCGACCTTAAAGCGGTCATGACTGACGATAATGCGGGTTTGCGTCATCTTATCCCCCGGTAACCGGTGGAAAGAACGCCACTTCATCACCCGCTGCCAGCGGATGATCGAAAGTGGTCAGCGTCTGATTCACTGCCGCCAGCAGTTTGCCCTCTTCCAGCGCCAGCGCCCAGCGACCGCCACGGGCGATCAGCTGCTGGCGAACGGCCTCAACCGTGGGGAGCCCATTTGGATCAAGAGTCAGGGAATCGGTGCCGAGCAGTTCGCGCACCTGAGCAAAAAAAAGTACGTTAATCATGGTTATTCTTCCACTCTGAAATCGCCGGATTTGCCGCCGCTTTTCGCCAGCAGGCGCACCGGGCCAATCACCATATCCTTCTGCACCGCTTTGCACATATCGTAAATCGTCAGCGCGGCGACGGACGCGGCGGTCAGGGCTTCCATCTCCACGCCGGTTTTGCCGGTCAGACGACAGAGCGATTCAATGCGCACCCGGTTGTGTTCGGGCTGCGCCTGCAGATTGACTTCGACTTTGCTCAGCATCAGCGGATGGCACAGCGGGATCAGCTCCCAGGTACGCTTTGCCGCCTGAATCCCGGCAATACGCGCGGTGGCGAAGACATCGCCTTTGTGATGGCTGCCGTCGATGATCATCGCAAGAGTCGTTGGCTGCATGTCGACATAAGCCTCGGCACGCGCTTCGCGAACCGTTTCCGCTTTCGCGGAAACATCGACCATGTGCGCTTCGCCCGCGGCGTTAATGTGGGTCAGTTGCGACATAACTTACTTCTTAATATGAGAGATAAAATTGCACGGACGGATGCGCGCATCGAGCTGCGGCGCAATAATATTGTCCCATGCGGTACGACAGGCTTTGGTTGAGCCGGGCATCGCAAAAATTAGCGTGCGGTTCGCCATCCCGGCAACGGCCCGGGATTGCAGGGTCGAGGTGCCGATCTCTTCAAAAGAGAGCATACGGAACACCTCGCCAAAACCTTCCACTTCGCGGTCAAACAGCGGCAGCAGCGCCTCCGGTGTTTGATCGCCATCGGTAAAACCGGTCCCGCCGGTGATCAACACCACCTGAACCTCTTCGCTGGCAATCCACGCCGACACCTGGGCGCGAATGGCATAGCGGTTTTCTTTGACAATCGCCTTATCGACGACCATATGCCCCGCTTCCTGCGCCGTATCGCGCAGCCAGTGACCGGAGGTGTCGTCCTCTTCGCCACGGCGGCTGGAAACAGTGAGAATAGCAATACGGGTCGGAATAAACTCAGCGCTGACCTGGCTCATTTGATCGCTCCTTAAAATGCATTATCCGCCAATATAGGACAGGTTCTGTGTAATACCGGTGTTGCCCTGGTGCAGGAAATGGGTCTGCTTTTTATGCGTTAACGCCTCGGCAATGCGCGCTTCCAGCTCCGGCTGCTGCTGTTCATCGGTGAGCAGATCGCGCAAATCGACTCCGCCCTCACCAAACAGACACAGATGCAATTTGCCGACGGAAGAGACGCGCAGACGGTTGCAGGTGACGCAGAAATCTTTCTCATACGGCATAATGAGACCAATTTCGCCAACATAATCCGGATGACAAAACACCTGCGCCGGGCCATCGCTACGCTGGCGGATCTGGTGGATCCAGCCGCGGCGCAGCAGCGCGTCGCGCAGCACCATGCCAGAGATATGATGGCGGCGAAACAGCCCGCCGCCTTCGCCAGTTTCCATCAGTTCAATAAAACGCAGTTGAATGCGGCGCGGCTGGATCCATGCCAGAAAGGTGTCGAGCTGGTTGTGATTGACATCGCGCATCAGCACCGTGTTGACCTTAACTTTTTCGAAACCAGCGGCAAAGGCGGCGTCAATACCGTCCATTACCTGGTGAAACTTATCCTGACCGGTAATGGCGTAAAACTGGCGAGCGTCGAGGCTATCCACGCTGACGTTAATCGCCGTCAGCCCGGCGTCGCGCCAGCGTTCCACATCGCGCGCCAGCCGATAGCCGTTGGTGGTCACCGCAATCTGACGAATAGCAGCGTTTTCCCGCACGGCGGCGATAATATCGGTGAAATCCCGACGCAGCGAGGGCTCGCCGCCGGTCAGACGCACCTTCTCCGTGCCCAGGGCCGCAAATGCGCGCGTGACATGACGCACCTCGTCCACGCTGAGAAAGCCTTTGTTGGTGACGGCGCCGGGTTGATACCCGTTGGGCAGACAATAGGTACAACGAAAGTTGCAGACGTCGGTAATTGACAGGCGCAAGTAATAAAACTTACGCGCGAATGCATCGGTAAGCTGTGAAGCCATATACACCTTTCCAAATACGGGAGACGCGGTCATTTCTTTCCACGCCCTGGTGGCAACCGAAGTTGTCACGGCCAAAGCACCATATCTTGCGACACAGGCACAGAGGCTAGAGTGTTAACGGATTATGCCGATAGTAGCGCGTTAATGACAGTTTCGCCATTTCCGATTTCGCTATATAATTATGTACATATCGCCACGATCATGCATTTTCGCTACAGAATAGCGAAAAACTACGCTTTTGCATTGATATCGGTCAGTTTGTCAGGATCCGGCCATCGTCTTTTAGGGGTAGATCGGTTACTGTGTGCCCGTTTAATTGAGATAAGGAATTTTTATGCGCAATCGTACTTTCGCCGATCTTGATCGCGTTGTGGCACTCGGCGGCGGGCACGGACTGGGTCGGGTAATGTCCTCCCTCTCTTCTCTGGGCTCGCGCCTCACCGGTATCGTGACAACAACCGATAACGGCGGCTCCACAGGGCGAATTCGCCGTGCGGAAGGCGGTATCGCCTGGGGCGATATGCGCAACTGTATTAATCAATTAAGTGCCGGGCCCAGCGTAGCCTCCGCGATGTTTGAGTATCGTTTTAGCGGTAATGGTGAACTTTCTGGCCATAACCTTGGAAATCTGATGTTAAAGGCGCTGGATCATCTTAGCGTAAGGCCTCTGGAAGCGATCAACTTAATCAGAAACTTTCTCAAAATCGACGCATTTTTGATCCCGATGTCGGAACAACCTGTCGATCTGATGGCCATTGACCACGAAGGACATGAAGTTTACGGCGAGGTCAATATCGATCTGCTCGCCAGCGTCCCACAGAAATTGATGCTCACCTCGCCGGTTCCCGCCACTCGCGAAGCGATAGAAGCCGTCGCCGAAGCCGATTTGATCCTGATCGGCCCGGGCAGTTTTTATACCAGCCTGATACCTATTCTGCTGCTTGAAGAGATGGCGCAGGCGCTGCGCCGCACGCCGGCGCCAATGGTGTTTATCGATAATCTCGGCAAAGAACACAGCCCGGCGGCCAGCCTGACGCTGGCGGACAGAGTGGCGATTATGGAGCAATATATTGGCAAACGGGTGATTGATGCCCTGGTTATCGGCCCGAAAGCCGATCTCGCGGGGATTGACAACCGGGTGGTCATTCAGACGCCGCTGGATGCCAGCGATGTACCCTACCGCCACGATCGCCAGCTATTACGTCGTGCGCTGGAAAAAGCGATTCAGGAATTAGGTTAATCCCGGACTCACTTTTCAGAGAACGTATTGCCATCAGGCTGAGAATCTTAAGGTTGTCTTAAAATAGAATCGGCAGCATAGCGGACACTCAAGGGAGCGAACTTTTCTCTTAACCGCTATTCCCACGAGTATCGGGCAACAGACGATATTTTAACGCCATGTAGAGAGGCCAGCCGATGAAAGTGTTAGTCATTGAAGATGATGCGCTCCTGTTACAAGGATTAATTCTGGCGATTCAAAGCGAGGGCTATGTTTGCGACGGTGTATCAACCGCTCACGAAGCCGCGCTCTCTCTGGCCGGTAATCACTACAGTCTCCTCGTTCTCGATCTGGGTCTGCCTGATGAGGACGGTCTGCATTTCCTGGCGCGTATACGGCGGGAGAAATTCAGTCAGCCCGTGCTGATTCTCACCGCCCGCGATACCGTTGATGACCGCATCAGCGGCCTGGATACCGGCGCAGATGACTATCTGGTTAAACCCTTTGCCCTGGGAGAGCTGAACGCGCGTATTCGCGCCCTGCTGCGGCGTCATAACAATCACGGCGACAACGAACTGACTATCGGTAATCTGCGGCTGAACCTCACCCGGCGGCTGGTCTGGCTTGACGAGCAATCCCTGGATTTGACCCCTAAGGAGTATGCTCTGCTTTCTCGTCTGATGATGAAAGCGGGTAGCCCGGTGCATCGCGAGATTCTCTATAATGATATTTACAACTGGGATAACGAACCCGCTACCAACGCGCTGGAGGTACATATCCATAATCTACGCGATAAAGTCGGCAAATCACGCATCCGCACGGTTCGTGGATTTGGCTACATGCTGATCAACACCGTTGAAACAGAATAACGCTATGGCTCTGTTTGTCAGTGAAACCTGGACCATGCGCCATCGGCTGCTGCTGACCATTGGCGCGATTCTGGTCGTGTGCCAATTGATTAGCGTGTTCTGGCTGTGGCACGAAAGCAAAGAGCAGATTCAGTTGCTGGTGGCCAGCGCCATTGAAGGGCACAATAACCAAAAACATGTGACGCAAGAAGTCCACGAAGCGGTGGCCAGTCTGTTAATCCCAAGCTTGCTGATCATCGGCCTGGCGCTGTATATCTGCCTGCTGGCGGTGAAGAAAATCACCAAACCGCTTTCCAGCCTGCAGCTTGAACTGGAGAATCGCACGCCGGACAATCTGCAGCCTATCGCTCTGAATGAGTCGGTACCGGAAGTCACCGCGGTGACCACCGCGATTAATCAACTGGTATCACGCCTGAATTCCACGCTCGATCGCGAGCGCCTTTTCACCGCCGATGTCGCCCATGAACTGCGTACGCCGCTGGCCGGGCTGCGTCTGCACCTGGAACTGCTGGAAAAAGTGCATGGCGTTGGCGTAGTGCCGCTGATTCTGCGCCTCGATCAAATGACCAGCAGTATTACCCAGCTACTTCAACTGGCGCGCATTGGTCAGTCGTTCTCCGCCGGAAACTATCAGCAAGTTGCGCTGAAAGAGGATGTTATCGAACCGCTCCAGGAGGAGCTTGAGGCCATGCTGGAGCAGCGGCAACAGAAGCTGGCGCTGCACGACAAGGAGGGCAAGGTCGTTGTTTCAGGCGACGTCACGCTGATGCGGGTTATTCTACGCAATCTGGTGGAAAATGCGCATCGCTACAGCCCGACAGGATCGACAATTACCCTGTCAATAACGCCAGGCCCGTCGCCCGTTCTGGCAGTAGAAGACGAAGGCCCCGGAATTGATGAGGCGAAAAGCGGTGAATTGAGCAAAGCGTTCGTTCGCATGGACAGCCGCTACGGCGGTATTGGCCTGGGGTTAAGTATCGTCACTCGTATCGCCCAGTTGCACGACGCCAGATTCTTTTTGCACAACCGTCGGCCAGGGCCTGGCGTTCGCGCCTGGATACTCTTCCCGAAGGCTTCCCGTCAGAATGTCAGCAGCCATTGATGAAAGAAGGCGACGACGATAACAAAGGCGCAGGAGACGGCCAGATATTCGCAGAAAGTTAATTTTTGCATGACGCTATCCTCATTAAATTGAGGAGAGTTTCGCCAAACAATATTAAGCCAGTATTAAGAGGCGGCGAAAAACAGCCCGACGAAGCAATAATTTTTTTACGGCGACAAAACCACGCAGAAAACTGTGCCCCACTCTGCCAGAAGCCGCGACGCTTATCCGCCAGCAAAATCCACGCAGCCTCCCCCCCCCGGACCACATGAACGAAGCGTGGACAGGGGATTTTTCCACCGGTTACGAAGCCGCAATAAACAGTTCACGCAGTTGATGAAGCTGGTCGCGAATTTGCGCCGCCTCTTCGAACTCCAGATTTTGCGCATGCTGCATCATCTGCGCTTCCAGTTGATGAATTTTCTGCTGCATCGCTTTAGGCGTCAGCGCGACGGTATCCGCCTCAACCGGTGAACGAGACTTACCGCGCCCCTTAACTTTGGTTTTCGCGATATTCTGCCCCAGGGCCAGAATATCCACCACTTTCTTATTGAGGCCCTGTGGCACGATGCCGTGTTCTTCGTTGTACGCCTGCTGCTTCTCACGACGGCGTTCGGTTTCACCGATCGCTTTCGCCATCGACGGAGTGATCTTATCACCGTAAAGAATCGCCTTGCCGCTGATATTACGCGCCGCGCGACCAATAGTCTGAATCAGCGAGCGTTCGGACCGCAGGAAGCCTTCTTTGTCAGCATCGAGGATTGCCACCAGCGAGACTTCCGGCATATCCAGCCCTTCACGCAGCAGGTTGATGCCCACCAGAACGTCAAACTCGCCCAGGCGCAGGTCGCGAATGATTTCCATGCGTTCCACGGTGTCGATATCCGAGTGCAGATAGCGCACCCGCTCGCCGTGCTCTTCCAGATACTCCGTTAAGTCTTCCGCCATACGTTTGGTCAGGGTGGTGACCAGCACGCGTTCGTTGATCGCGGTGCGAATGCGAATTTCCGAGAGCAGGTCATCCACCTGGGTAGCCACCGGGCGCACTTCAATAACCGGGTCAAGCAGCCCTGTCGGGCGCACTACCTGATCGATCACTTCGTCGCCGGATTTATCCAGCTCATAGGCGCCCGGCGTTGCTGAGACATAGATCGTCTGCGGCGCCAGCGCCTCAAACTCTTCAAACCGCAGCGGGCGGTTGTCCAGCGCCGACGGCAGCCGGAAGCCATATTCCACCAGCGTCTCTTTGCGCGCCCGGTCCCCACGGTACATGCCGCCGATTTGCGGGATAGTCACGTGGGATTCATCGATCACCAACAGGCCATCAGCCGGCAGGTAATCGAACAGGGTCGGCGGCGGCTCGCCCGGCCCGCGCCCTGACAGGTAGCGCGAGTAGTTTTCAATCCCCGAGCAATAGCCCAGTTCGTTCATCATTTCGAGATCGAACTGCGTACGCTGGCTCAGCCGCTGCTCTTCCAGCAGCTTGTTGTTCTCCAGCAGCACCTTGCGCCGTGCAGCCAGCTCAACTTTAATCTCTTCCATCGCCTGCACGATGCGCTCGCGCGGCGTGACGTAGTGGGTTTTCGGGTAAACGGTAAAGCGCGGGATCGTCGACTCAACGTGGCCGGTCAGAGGATCGAACAGCGACAGGCGCTCAACCTCGTCATCAAACAGCTCAACGCGCAGGGCGATATCGTCGGATTCCGCCGGAAAGATATCAATGACCTCTCCGCGCACGCGAAAGGTGCCGCGCTGGAAAGCCTGATCGTTACGGGTATATTGCAGTTCAGCCAGGCGACGCAAAATGGCGCGCTGGTCAATCAACATACCGACCGTCAGATGCAGCATCATCTTCAGGTACAGGTCCGGGTCGCCCAGGCCGTAGATAGCGGAGACCGACGCCACCACCACCACATCACGCCGCTCCAGCAACGCTTTGGTTGCAGACAGACGCATCTGTTCAATATGTTCGTTAACGGACGCATCTTTCTCAATAAAGGTGTCGGAGCTTGGCACGTAGGCTTCTGGTTGGTAGTAATCGTAATAGGAGACGAAATACTCCACCGCGTTTTCGGGGAAAAACTCTTTCATCTCGCCATACAGTTGCGCCGCCAGGGTTTTGTTCGGCGCCAGCACCATCGTCGGACGCTGCAGATCGGCAATGACGTTGGCAATGGTGAACGTTTTACCGGAGCCGGTCACGCCGAGCAGCGTCTGATGCGCCAGACCATCCTCCAGCCCCTCTTCCAGACGACGGATCGCTTCCGGCTGGTCACCGGAAGGACGGAAAGCAGAATGCAGCTTGAACGGTTTACTCATCAATCAGGACCTGAAGAAGGGTTGAACGGCAGGTGTTTAATTCTACCTTTCAGTACAATTTTTGCCAATAAAAAATACTGGATATAAAAACAGTGCCATATTATCGTATTCTGGCAAACTGGATTTTTTTATCGTCATTAACGGCGAATCACCACGCTCATACGGGATAATCCACCAGACAGTGGGGTTATCCCCAGAAATTTTTGACATTTAACATTTGTCAAGCAAGCAGATGAATGTTTTATGGCCATCGATGACACTTTTCTGACAGGCATTGATTTTATATAATCAATTGATATTTAAAGAGATTAAATAAAAGATGGCTTTCACATCAATTCAGCCGCAGGCCGCATATTCTCTAGCTTACCGCAAGTTTTCTAACTCTAATACACAAGGTTATCCACAGGAATAGTGGATAACTGTCTCCAGCCCATGACCTGTGCCACCCGGAGAACATTGCTCGCCGCGAGGAAACCCGCGATGAAAAAAAATTATTGAATTTTTTTTGCTGCCTACTGGCTAAAAACAGGCGGATTTTTTATGACTTTTTGCACCACATTTCAGCGTACTGGCACCGGGAAAGTGCAATATCTCGCCTGGCTCTCCCCCTTTTTACCTGGCTACATCTGTATTCACCAGCAAATACCGAAAGTTCTTTTTCCTGGCAAGAGATTTGCAGAATCTTCTCGTCGCCCGCTCGCCCAGGAAAGGAGAAAACGTCTATGTTGAATCTACGAGCCGTGAACCACTATTACGGAAACCAGCACTCGCTGTGGAATGTTGATCTTGAGCTTATGCCCGGTAAGTGCACTTGCGTAATGGGGCGCCAGGGGATGGGGAAAACCACGCTCGTCAACTGTATTACCGGCTATCTGCCCGTTGCCAGCGGCAGCATGACCTGGCAGGACGTGGGAGCGGCACCCTACGATCTGATGCCCCTCTCCGCCCAGTCGCGTAGCGCTATCGGTATTGGCTATGTCCCGCAGGATAAGCGTATCTTTTCGCAGCTGAGCGTAGAAGAAAATCTGCATATCGCCCTCGCGGCCAGCAGAGAGCCTGATTTAGCGGTAGCAGGCGAAATTTACGATCTGTTTCCGGAGCTCTACTCCCTGCGACAAAGCAAGGGCATTACGCTAACCGCTGACGATCAGTACCAGTTAGCCCTGGCGCGAGCGCTGATAACCCGTCCGCGCCTGCTAATCCTCGACGAACCTTCGCGCGGCAGCGGCCAGCGCTTCCTGCATAAGTTGGGCGATTTATTGGTGCGTCTGAATCGCGATATTGGCCTGACGGTGCTGATCGCCGAGCAGCACCTGCCGTTTATTCGCCGGGTAGCGGATCGTTTTTGCCTGCTGCACTGCGGGCGCAGCGTCGCCCAGGGGGACGTTATTCAGCTGGATGAACCGCTGCTGGAGAAATGGATGACCCCCGATCCAGCGCGTTAAGGTCGAGGTACTGTCCGAGGCCTTCGTGCGGTACGGCATCCCCCAGCCACGGTATCTCGCCGAGAAACGGTGCCTTCAGCATCCGTTGTAACGTCACCAGATACTCAGCGTGGCGCTTGCCTGGCGGCTGGATATCGTTGGCTATCCATCCCGCCAGCGGCAGTCCGGCCTGGCGCACCGCCTGCGCGGTAAGCATCGCATGGTTGATACACCCCAGTTTGACCCCCACCACGAGTATCACCGGCAGTTGCTCCTTTTGTACCCAATCAGCGAACGTGAACGTTTCTGAAAGCGGCGTAAACCAGCCGCCCGCCCCTTCAACCAACAGCCAGTCCGCCAGCCCCTCCAGGGCGCGCAAGCCAGCAGAGAGCGCCAAAGCGTCAATCGGCCTGCCTTCGTCAGCACTGACAATGTGCGGCGACGTCGGCTCGGCAAACGTGTAGGGATTCACCTGCTCATAGCGTAGCGCGACCCGGCTGTTGCGCTGCAAAGCCAGCGCATCGTCATTGCGTAGCCCTTCAGCCGTATATGCGCTGCCGGAAGCAACAGGCTTATAGCCAACACTCCTGAAGCCTGCGCGGTTAGCCGCCTGTAGCAGGGCGCAACAGGTCACGGTTTTGCCGACTTCGGTATCGGTCCCGGTGACGAAAAAGCGTTTAATCACGTTCGATAACTCCTGTAAACAGATAATACGTCAGCGGACACTGCCCCTGCTGCTGCGGCCAGGCGATCTGAAGCTGGCGCAGTTTGCCGCGACTGAGCGGCGCGGGAGTGCGCCCCCGATGCAAATGGGTTGCGCCAATACCTTTCAGCGACCGCATCGCGCTGAGCGCATCGGTAAACGACAGAGTGATAACGTGGACGCGGCTGGTGACGCGGCGACCCGCCAGCGCCTGACTCACCGCCCGTTCGCTGAGAAAACGGTTGGAATGCGGCAGGTCGTCAATGGCTCGCCAGGCCTGATTCAGTTCCGGCAAAGAGCCTGCCAGCAGGGTACTGAACGCAACCCGGCCGCCGGGACGCACGACCCGACACAATTCGTTGATAGCGGTAGCGAGATTATCGCACCACTGAACGGCGAGGTTGCTCCACGCCAGGTCAACGCAGCAGTCCGCCAGCGGCATCGATTCAATATCCCCTGCGACGTAGCGATGAGCGCTGTCCCCGCGTCGGGCTTCCGCCAGCATATCGACGGAAAGATCCAGCGCGGTTACCCGACTCCCCGCCTCCCGCCAGGCGCGGCTCATTGTACCGGGACCGCAGCCCGCATCGAGCACGTCAGGAAAGCCGTTTATAGGGAGTTGATCGCGCAGCAGGGAGGCGCTGAGACGCTGTAGCTCGTCATGTTGCGTGTAATGGCCGGCCGCGCGGCCAAATGCCGCCGCCACCGCGCGCTTATTCACCGCCGCCATGCAGCACCTCCAGCAGGCGGACAATATCGGCGGACTCATGCGCCGCCGTCAGGGTCAGGCGCAGGCGCGCGCTACCGGCGGGAACCGTCGGCGGGCGGATTGCCGTGGCCCAGCAGCCCTGCTCGCGCAGGCGCGCCGCCAGCCGCAACGCCCGGGCGTTATCGCCAACGATCAGCGGCTGGATCGCGCTGGCGGATGGCGTCAGTTCGCCGGGATACGTGGCTATTTCACGGCGAAAATCGGCAATATGGCGGGCCAGTTTTTCCCGTCGCTGCTGGCCGTCGCTGCTGCGTATTACGCCCAGCGCGGCGCTCAGCGCTACCGCCTGCGCCGGAGGCATAGCGGTGCTGTAAATCAGATGGCGGGCAAACTGCAACAGATAATCCGCCAGCGCGTCACTGCACAATATCGCCGCCCCGCTGACGCCAAAGGCTTTACCGAAGGTGACGATAAGCAGCTCCGGGCGCACCTGCTGTGCGTGACAACTGCCGCGGCCCTCTTCGCCGACCACGCCGATGCCGTGCGCATCGTCAACCAGCAGAAGCGCCCCGGCGGCCTGAGTCTCCCGCTGGATATCTGCCAGCGGCGCGCTATCACCATCCATGCTGAAGATGCCTTCGGTCACCGCCAGTTGTTGGCCGGATAGCGATTTTTCCAGCAATTGGTTGAGATGCCGGTGGTCATTATGCTGAAAACGACGCAGTTGCGCCGGACTGAGGCTGGCGGCCTCCAGAAGCGAAGCATGGCTGAGCCGATCGGCAACAATGCGGTCTTCTTTACCCGCCAGGGCGGCGATCGCTGCCTGATTTGCGGCGAAGCCGGAGATAAACAGCAGCGCGCGTGGATAGCCCAGCCAGTCGGCCAGTTGCTCCTCCAGGGCGCGATGCGCTTCGCTATAACCGCTAACGTGACCGGAGCCGCCGCTACCGACGCCATAACGTTCCGCTCCCTGCTGCCAGGCTTTGACAATTGCCGGATGCTGGCTGAGGCCAAGATAATCGTTACTGGAGAAATTGAGCCAGCGTCGCCCTTCGCGAATGAGCCAGCGCCCTGCGCCTTGTGTTACTGGCTGACGATGACGCAGGGCGTCCGCCCTCCGCCGCTCTTCCAGCGCCAGCGCGATACGTTGCTGCCAGCTCATAGCGCCGCCGCGTTGTAATATTCCTCAGTATCAGGGGTCATCAACGCCTGCTCCAGACGCTGCTGCTGGGCATTATCGCCTTCCAGCACCGCGGTCTGCTGCGGGTTAATGCCCAGTTTGCGGAACAGCTGCAGATCTTTGTCCTCTTCCGGGTTCGGCGTCGTCAGCAGCTTGCAGCCGTAGAAGATGGAGTTGGCTCCGGCCATAAAACACATCGCCTGGGTCTGTTCATTCATCTGCTCGCGACCGGCGGAGAGGCGCACATACGAACGTGGCATCATGATACGTGCGATGGCGATCGTGCGAATGAAATCAAAAGCATCAACATCGTCGTTATCCGCCAGCGGCGTGCCTTTAACCTTCACCAGCATGTTGATCGGCACGCTTTCCGGCGGCGTTGGCAGGTTAGCCAGTTGCAGCAGCAGTCCGGCGCGGTCTTTCACCGTTTCGCCTAAGCCGACGATACCGCCGGAGCACACTTTAATCCCGGCATCGCGCACTTTGTCGAGGGTATCAAGGCGCTCCTGATAAGTGCGTGTGGTAATAATATTGCCGTAGAACTCCGGCGAGGTATCAAGATTGTGGTTGTAGTAATCCAGTCCGGCGTTAGCAAGGCGTTGCGCCTGACTGTCATTCAGGGTGCCGAGGGTCATGCAGGCTTCGAGCCCCATCGCCTTCACCCCTTTCACCATCTGCTCAAGATAAGGCATGTCCCGGTCATTAGGGTTTTTCCATGCCGCGCCCATGCAGAAACGGGTTGAACCGGCTTTTTTCGCCTGGCGCGCCGACTCCAGCACCTGTTCGACCTCCATCAGGCGTTCAGATTCAAGGCCGGTCTTATAGCGCGCGCTTTGCGGGCAATATTTACAGTCTTCCGGGCAGGCGCCGGTCTTAATCGACAGCAGCGTACTGACCTGAACCTGGCGCGGATCAAAGTGCTGGCGGTGGATCTGCTGGGCTTCAAATAGCAGATCCAGAAAAGGTTTATTAAATAACTCAGTAACTTGCGACATTGTCCAGCGTGGATGGTGAGCCATTAGCCTCTCCAGGGGGTTTCGTTAATTGTCCGTTCATTTTATACTTGTAAACCTAAATGTTTTTAAAATGGTTTACAAGTCGATTATGACAACGGACGATCTGGCCTTCGATCGGCGCCACATCTGGCACCCTTACACTTCAATGACTTCCCCTCTGCCGGTCTATCCGGTGGTGGCCGCCAGCGGCTGCGAGCTTACTCTCGCCAGCGGCGAACACCTGATCGACGGCATGTCGTCGTGGTGGGCAGCCATTCACGGCTACAATCACCCACGGCTTAACGCGGCAATGAAAACGCAGATTGACCAGATGTCGCACGTGATGTTCGGCGGGATCACCCATCCTTCCGCCGTCGCGTTGTGCCGCCAGCTGGTGGCGATGACGCCAACCCGCCTTGAGTGCGTCTTCCTCGCCGACTCCGGTTCCATTGCCGTCGAAGTGGCGATGAAAATGGCGCTCCAGTACTGGCAGGCAAAGGGCGAACCGCGCCAGCGTTTTCTCACCTTCCGCAACGGCTATCACGGCGACACTTTTGGTGCGATGTCGGTCTGCGACCCCGATAATTCAATGCACAGCCTGTGGCAGGGCTACCTGCCGGATAATCTGTTTGCCCCGGCGCCGCAAAGCCGCTTCGATGGCGAATGGGATGAGCGGGATATGGCGCCGTTCGCCCGTCTGATGGCCGCCCATCGCCATGACATCGCGGCAGTCATTCTGGAGCCGATTGTCCAGGGGGCTGGCGGAATGCGGATGTATCATCCGGAGTGGCTCAGACGAATTCGCAAAATGTGCGACCATGAAGGCATTTTGCTGATCGCCGATGAGATTGCCACCGGTTTTGGCCGGACCGGTAAGCTGTTCGCCTGTGAGCACGCGGATATCGCCGCCGACATTCTGTGTCTCGGTAAAGCGCTGACCGGCGGCACCATGACCCTTTCCGCCACGCTGACCACCCGCCAGGTAGCGGACACCATCAGCAACGGTGAAGCCGGTTGTTTTATGCACGGTCCGACATTTATGGGCAACCCGCTGGCCTGCGCGGTGGCCACGGAAAGCCTGCGCCTGCTGGCAAGCGGCGAATGGCGGCAGCAGGTGGCGGCAATTGAGGCGCAGCTTAAAGCCGAACTGGCTCCGACGCGAGGATCCGCGCAGGTTGCCGATGTTCGCGTGCTCGGGGCAATAGGCGTGGTCGAAACCCACCGGCCGGTAAATATGGCCGCCCTGCAGCGCTTTTTCGTCGGGCAAGGCGTGTGGATCCGCCCCTTCGGTCGCCTAATCTACCTGATGCCACCGTATATCATCACGCCAGAGCAGCTGACCCGTCTGACGCAGGCGGTTAACGCCGCAGTGCAGGAAGAAACGTTTTTTTGCGAATAAGAGACGGTAATGCCGCAGCTCACGCGCTACACTTTTTTGCTACTCAGTAGATGAATTTGAGGAGAGGCAATGAAACTCATCAGTCATGATTTACAGGACGGCGAGAAGCTGCCCAGCCGTCATGTTTTCAACGGCATGGGCTACGATGGCGACAATATTTCACCACATCTGGCGTGGGATGATGTCCCGGCAGGAACGAAAAGCTTCGTAGTCACCTGCTACGATCCCGATGCGCCAACCGGCTCCGGCTGGTGGCACTGGATTGTGGCGAATCTGCCTGCTGATACCCGCGTTTTACCGCAGGGTGCGGGTTCCGGTCAGGCAGAATTGCCCAGCGGGGCGATTCAGACCCGTACCGATTTTGGTCAGACCGGATACGGCGGCGCAGCGCCGCCGAAAGGTGAAACCCACCGCTATATCTTTACCGTTCATGCGCTGGACGTGGATAAAATTGATGTCGACGAAGGCGCAAGCGGCGCGATGGTGGGCTTTAACGTCCATTTTCACCGTCTCGGCAGCGCATCAATTAGCGCGTTGTTTAGCTAACGATCCTGAAAGCGGCGTGGCTCACCGCGGGCTGCGGCCCATGCAGTTTGCGGGGTTGTAGACCGGGCATATACATGTATCCTGATAGTTTTATCCGGTGCCAAATAGGTATGCAGGGTAACCGGGAGGAAAACGACCTCCCGGCACGGATGCAAAAAACAGGGAAAGTTCAGGGGGAATCGGAAAGCACGGCGGGCAGCAGCCTCGCCAGATGACGCGTCGCCAGAAGTTCAATAGCGGTTTCAATATCCGGAGCGAAGAAACGGTCTTCGGTATAATGGGCGACCTTTTCGCGCAGCAGGCGACGCGCTGTTTCCAGCAGCGGACTGCTGGTCAGTCCTTCACGCATATCCAGCCCCTGTACGGCGGCCAGCCACTCAACCGCCAGCACTCCGCGGGTATTCTCCGCCATCGCCCACAGACGACGACCAGCGGCCGGGGCCATGGAAACGTGGTCCTCCTGGTTGGCGGAGGTCGGCAGGCTATCCACGCTGTGCGGGTGCGCCAGCGCTTTGTTTTCGCTGGCCAGCGCCGCCGCCGTTACCTGAGCGATCATAAAGCCGGAGTTAACGCCGCCATTTTTCACCAGAAACGGCGGCAGTTGCGACATATGGCTGTCCATCATCAGGGCGATTCGCCGCTCCGACAATGACCCTATTTCGGCAATGGCCAGCGCGATATTATCCGCCGCCATCGCCACCGGCTCGGCGTGGAAGTTACCGCCGGAGATCACATCGTTTTCGCTGGCAAAAACCAGCGGATTGTCGGATACCGCATTGGCTTCAATCAGCAGTACCTCCGCCGCCTGGCGAATCTGGGTCAGGCAGGCCCCCATCACCTGCGGCTGACAGCGCAAGGAGTACGGATCCTGCACCTTGCTGCAGTTATGGTGCGATTGTGAAATGGCGCTGTCGTCGGCCAGCAGATGGCGATAGAGCGCTGCGGCGTCAATTTGCCCGCGCTGACCGCGTGCTTCATGAATGCGCGGGTCAAACGGGCGACGCGAGCCAAGCGCCGCTTCAGTGGTTAATGCCCCGCAAACCACCGCGGAAGCAAACAGATCTTCGGCTTCAAACAGACCGCGCAGCGCAAACGCCGTCGAAACCTGGGTGCCGTTAAGCAGCGCCAGCCCCTCCTTCGCCGCAAGACTGATTGGCACAAGCCCGGCCAGGCGTAACGCGTCCATCGCGGGAAGCCATTCACCGCCCCGCACGCGGGCTTTACCTTCGCCAAGCAGGGCTAAAGACATATGCGCCAGCGGCGCGAGATCGCCGGAGGCCCCGACCGAACCTTTCGCCGGGATCCATGGCGTCACGCCCGCGTTAACCAGATCAATCAACGCCTGAATGACGCTCAGGCGAATCCCGGAGAAGCCGCGCGACAGGCTGTTAATTTTCAGCACCATAATCAGGCGCACCAGGTCATCATCCAGCGGTTCGCCAATTCCCGCCGCGTGGGATAGCACCAGCGAACGCTGGAGATTTTCCAGATCTTCAGTAGAAATGCGCGTTTGCGCCAGCAGGCCAAAACCGGTGTTTATACCATACGCGGTTCGGCCTTCCGCCAGAATCGCATTCACACAAGCAACGCTATCATCAATAGCCGCAATAGCGCGTTCGTCGAGGAGGAGCTTCAGTGGCTGACTGTAGACATCGCGCAGTTGCGACAGGCTAAGCTGGCCCGGAATCAATGTTAACGCGTTCATTTAGCATGCTCCTGGATTGCCGCCGACCTCGGAAGAGGCAAACCTTATTTTACTCCGCACTTGATAGCGACAACGTATCCCGCTTCGGCATGGCGCGCGATGCCTGTTGCCAGAGCGTGGTGCAGAACACGGACAGTATTGATTTTGCGACATCGGGGAAACCTCCTGACAATTTACGTTAGGCATACAGATACACATACTTGTATATACAATAGCATGCAAGCCAGGATTTAACAGAGATGATGCATTTTTGTTATATTGCGTCAGCAATCACATTTTACTGATCGTCATAGAGATCAAGACGTAAAAGCAGACGTACATAGCGCCACTGCAGCGTGACAGCTTGACAAACGGAGAATGTGGGAAAGAATGCCGGGCTCGGATCTTGCCGCTGCTGCAATGCACATCGGTAGCGATGGCGGCAGGAACGCATCGCATCCGCAGTACGATTTAGAGCACATATGTTATTTCTTTGTGATCAATCGGCGCGCCGGGGGCTTGCCACTGTGTAAAGAGCGCAACTTTTTTACGCAACATCTTCCCGTTTCGCTTAACTTGGTATAAAACAGCAGGCTTTAAAGGAGTTATACCCGTCATCGTTCGAGTTGCCTGTAAGCCTGGCTGCACTGGTTCCGCCTGGTGGTCGCGTTATCTGCGTACAGCATGCAGAATGAGAGAGCAGATGTCTCTCAACGCAGGCCTGCGCGCCGTGCAAAGACGCCTGAAGCGTTTTTGTCCTGAAACTTGAATGGGTCAGGGTATATCTATTTGACTGATTTTGCCTGGAGCAACATGAACACACTATCCGTTTCCCGCCTGGCGCTGGCCCTGGCCTTTGGCGCGGCGTTGTCCGCCTGTAGCTCAACGCCCGCCGATCAACAGCCCTCAACGCAGACAGCGCCGGGCACGGCTTCTCGTCCCATTTTAACCGCCGATGAAGCAAAAAACTTTTTACCGGCGAGCTATTTCCAGTCACTGGATCCTAACGCAGCGGTCTGGCGTCCGTCTGCAATCAGCCTCCCGGCAAAACCTGACTTTATCGTCGGGCCCGCGGGAACGCCGGGCGTGACCAATACCAGCATTCAGGCGGCGGTGGATGCCGCAATTACTCGCCATTCCAGCCGTCGTCAGTTTATTGCCATCATGCCGGGTGACTATGCCGGCACAGTGTACATTCCGGCCGCTCCTGGCTCCCTGACGCTTTATGGTACTGGCGAAAAGCCCATTGATGTGAAGATCAGCGAAGCAATCGATTCAGAAATGGATCCCGTTTCCTGGCGTCGCCAGATTAATCCGGGCGGAAAATATATGCCGGGTAAACCCGCCTGGTATATGTTCGACAGTTGCCAGAATAAGCGTACCGCCACCGTTGGCGTGATGTGTTCTGCGGTATTATGGTCGCAGAACAATGGGCTACAACTGCAAAACCTGACCATTGCCAACAACCTCGGCGACAGTGTTGACGCGGGAACCCATCAGGCCGTGGCATTACGTAGCGATGGCGATCAGGTACAAATTAACAATGTGAATATCCTTGGCCGACAGAACACTTTTTTTGTGACCAACAGCGGCGTACAAAACCGCCTGCAGGATAATCGTCAGACCCGTACGCTGGTGAGTAATAGCTACATTGAAGGCGACGTCGATATTGTTGCGGGCCGCGGAGCCGTGGTGTTTGATAATACCGATTTCCGCGTTGTGAACTCCCGCACCCAGAAAGAAGCCTATGTGTTCGCGCCGGCCACGCTCAAGAGCGTGACCTACGGTTTCCTGGCGATAAATAGTCGCTTTACCGCTTCCGGTGATAACGTTGCCCAACTGGGGCGCTCTCTGGACGTTGACGGCAACACCAATGGCCAGGTTGTGATTCGCGACAGCGTGATTAACGGGGGTTTTAATGTAGCCAAGCCCTGGGCTGATGCCGTCGGTTCAAATCGCCCGTTTCGTGGGAATACCGGAACGGTGGATGACAAAGGTAACCTGCAACGTAACCTGAATGACACAAACTTCAACCGCATGTGGGAATACAATAACCGCGGCGTGGGAAGCGTTGTTGTCGCAGAACCGAAGCAGTAATATCGCGAATCTGGGGGAGTGTGACTCCCCCTTAATCCCTCCGCGATAAATCAACCTGGCACAGATTCGCGCACGGCTCACAGTCGTGCCTCGCAAATAAGCGTCTGAAATAAACAATCTCCTGTCGCCAACAGCACGGTAATTTGAAATATGACGGATTTAACGCCACGACTGGAGATATAATGTTGCGCAGGAATTGGGGCCAATTCCCAAATATGGGTACGCGCTTTAGCCTGTGTTCCCGATACCGTTCAGTTCCACACGCGATATTGGCGGAAAACCTCAGGATACCGTGTCTCCCTGGACTATCAGACAGACGAACAGCCATGTATCGCGGCATTCTGTTTTGCACGCAACAGCGCCATGGTTCTCAACCGTCTGTATAATGATGGATCTTGTTGCATAATCAGTTTGCGCACTAAGGAGTTCCGTTCTCTATAAATCAGTTTATCACTCACCCTCAATTCCCGAGAGATCTCTTTAATTGACAAACCTTCCAGTAAATGGAAAACAATTTGTTGTTCTCTCAGAGTAAACAAGAAATAATTGTGATACCTTTTTTTGTTTCCCGTGATAATAGAATGACAATGTATCAAAAACAACTCCATTCGCCCTTTAATAACTGAAAGCTCGTTACGTCCTCCCAGATGTAACATTGACGTTTTATCAGGACTGTACATATCGACAAAAAATAAAACGTTACTGAATACAACTCTTTTATCATCCAGCCATTTAGCAGAAAAAATAATATCATTTTCAAAAGGCTTGCTACGTGTTTTACTGGTATCAACAAATCTTAATGAGAAGGGAATAAAATTTACATATTTATCAATGAGATGAAATGGAATATCCTCTTGTAACTCACGTTTTAGTTCAGATGACAAGAGTAATTCTTCAAAAACCGAATGTACCGCAATACCATCATATACATTTTTTGTCAGATAAATAAACTTATAGCGTAGCAATGATGAGTTAAAGCCCAGCATAGTAATATCTCTCATTATTGTAAATTAACACGCTCCACGCCGTAATCATCAATCCAAATAAAAGACTTTATATTTTCATTCACCGCAACTAATTTCCCAAGAGATATATCCAGCGAAGAAAATGGAGAGATAATGCCATCGGAAGGTAAATTCTTTATCTCTTTACCGCTTTGTAATGTAATTTTCGATAAGGTATAATGAAATGGTGATTTATTCTCTATACGAATACACATTTCATTACCACAGTGTACTTTCAATGTTTTAATTTTTTCAATCTCACGCTCAACATCATATTGCGCCAGGGACTGCGGGCGGTAAAATATTTTAATACGCGTGCGAAAGGCCATTTGCAACATGGCCTTGCCCTCTTGAGCATTCGTTTTCTGCGGGATCTCTAATGCATTCAGCCAAAACAACGATTCTTTATTATCAGGTAACGTATTTTGATTATTAATCAACTGGAGCCGCACGACGCGAGAATTATGACCATTCAGTCGGAATATGGGGGGTAAAATCATGAACGGCATCTTAATTGCCTCCGGTTTGTCCATAATATCACCCCGGTCAGTCCATAGTTGCATCAGAACCGCATTATCACCTTCATTCTCAATTTTAAATGATACGTCATGCTCATTTTCATTCAGAATCAGCCGCGTAAAATTAATATATGTTGCTGAGAATGTCGATGAACAAAAGAATAGCAACAACGCGACAGAAAAAAGCTTTGTAAAAAAAATCATAATGCGGTTCCTGATCACAACTTTTATTTATAAATTAACGTAAACGTGACCGCTCCATTAACATTTCCGGAAGACACACTCTCTTCAGTTTGATATAGCCCTGCCCGTAATGGCACTGTATAGGTTGCATTCTCGAGAGAGGGATCATAATCAGTTAACAAATAGGATGTATTAAATGATATCGGTACATCCTGATCATTCAATAACTGAAGACTGACCCCGCTGGCCGTCGATGTCGCACTGCTGGCAAATACTCCCTGAGAGTTATCGATTATCGACGTTGTTGGTGTAAATTGATAACCGATACTGGCTAAACCTGACGGACACTTGGTAAATACCAGTGAAAAATCGGTCCTTGATGTAGTGTAGCCCACGCCCGTGAAACTTGCACGATTGGCTGGTGGAAGTTCCACATTAACATCAGAGGTTGTGCAGGTGCCGCCAGTCGTCGAAATAACCAATCCCCCGGCACGATACTGCGCAATCATATACGTACCACCACCGACAAAGACTGTGCCGCCATAAGTTTGATAATGGCGCATATACATCGGGTCGAAAATAGGGGTAGAACCTGCGGTTAATGTTGTCGCTGTTTTCACAAAGCGGACCTGTACATCAACACCAATATACCATGAATTAGGGCCATCGTAGCTCGCATTAAATAATTGTGAGGGCGTTTGATAAACGCCATTATTAATAGTCAGCGGGTACCAGTCACTGACCTGACCTTTAACGGTATAGCGCCATCGTGCGACATAACCTAAGCCCGTTTTAACCGTCGTGTTATAAACAGTATACGTTTGGCCATCAATCGACATCGTTCCCCAAATCGTGTATGGAGGATAGCCCTGAACCGCCATTGGTATCGCTTGATCCTGATACGCGGTCCTGTGGTTACAGGTCCATGCCGTAGGATCTGATGACGTCAACCAGGTGCCCAGTAGATCCCCTACCGCCGCATCTTTACCCACCTGCACTGTAGTCGAATCAAAAAGTTGATAGTAACCATTGGTTCTCTGGCAGTCGACCCATGTACCATCAGCCCTGGCAAAACCACTCGCTCCAGCGAAGACAAATAAGTACAAAACTAAACTCCGTACTATTTTTATCATTATGCCCTTCTCCTGTTATTGGCAAACCGCATTGGCTTGTGGCAAACCGGTACCTGTTCCTGCCGCTTTAGCAGGAAGTGCGTAAGTGAATGAACATGTCTGGCTACCGTGGTTTCCCCATTTCACATGGAGTTTCCCTGTTTCATTCTTAACTCTAACAAACGCCTGTCCACCTTGTGTGACATAACCGACAGAGTGGTTATTTTCATCCATAATCTCAGAACCGAACGGTAATTCTTCCGAGGGATGGCTTAACGTCAGAAGTAGAGAATGACCAATATCCGTCTTATATTTCATCAATACAACTGCCCCGGCCGTTGGCACAATATTCTGACTGGTCACATCCAGCGAAACATCATTCGATAATCCTTTCGGATCGAGCTCTATAGTATTCTGACGATACGGCGTTAAATAAGGCACTGCGGCTTTACCATAGCGATTTAAACTCAGGCTACTGTTATTGGTTATTCTTGCTCCGGCGGCATTATCCGCTTCGATAATCGCTATCGTATCCCCCATCACAGGCGTGAGTACGATACCACTTTGCCAGGCGACAACACCGCCAGATAAATTCATACCGTATTGTTGATAACCGCTTCCTGCTGAAATGCTGGCCCCGATATTGCTCCAGGGGGATGTCCAGTTGCCACTGACCCCTCCGGTCGTTTTCGTACCCGATTGCTTGTAGCGATCAACACTGCCAAAAGCACTATAGTTATACTGACGATTATTGCCGGCTGTTCCGGCAATGGAGTTTTGAATTCCCCGGTGATCGCGCTCTTGAATATAGGTAGAGTTGAGGTAAGCCGAACGACCGCTTTCCCCAAGCGGTAAAGAGATACCGATGGCAATCTTATTATCCCATTTATCCTTCACCAAATCGCGAGTTCGGCTGGCATTGATATTCAAATTGAAATACTTAAAGGCATTGGTATACCCAAACTGATATTCGGTATCCTGACCACTTCGGTTCCAGTAATTCTGAGTACTGGCACTGATATTAAAGCTTCCCCAGGTATCATTAATCGTTTGCGTCGCACTAATCTGTAAGCGATTTTTACGGTTCACCGTATCATTAAACCAACTACTGCTGCGCTGTTGACCATCACGTAACATCATTGCATCATCAATGCTGTAATAACCTGAACTGGAATAGCGATAGCTGGCCAGAGTGACGTTGGTATTGACAACCGGCAATATTTTAGCAAAAGAAAAACGAATACTTTGCCCTTCACGTTTAATATCATCGCGAAGCGTACTGCGCGCATGAGTAATATCCGTTGAAATCGCCCCAATTGCGGTATTTAAAGCTATACCACCGGCGACTGACTGGTAATTTTCACCTGCCAATATACCGCTATAGCCTGTAATCAGGTTAGTAAAGCCATGACGTAGGGTTCCCATGATAATATCCGGGTCTTCATCAACTACCGTATTACGATAACGTCCCCCCATTAGGGTGTAACGTGTGGTGCCTGGACGTAAAAGTTCGGCAATAGATGCATAGGTCACGGTGAAGCTATGCTCGCTGCCATCGGCCTCTTTTATGGTTACCAGTAAATCGCCCCCCGTACCGGTGGGATACAGATCATCAATGACAAACGCCCCAGGAGGTACGGTTGTTTCATAGATCCGCATACCTCTCTGGCTGACACGAACCAGCGCGTTGGTGTTGGCAATTCCGGTAATTATCGGCGCGTAACCGCGTTGAGAATCCATGTACATACGATCGTCTGACGACATCATCACGCCGCGGAAGCCAATACTATCGAAAACTTGTCCATCGGTAGACGATTCCCCGACAACCAACTTGCTACGTAATGGGACAATCGCGCGTTCGAGATAGGTATTGGCATTGTTATAATCCCAACCTCTCCCTTCGCTCCAGCTAAATGAACCGCGATAACGCAGACGCCAGACATCCCAGTTAATTCCGCCTCTCAGTCCAAGATATTGAGTGGAAAGAGAGTCAGCTCCTGACATTCTGGAGTGGTAAGTGTTATAATCATATTGCAACGTCGCTGCCGGGATCCCGTTATCCCAGAGTTCAGGGCTAACATAACCCCGGGCATGGCGTAATAAGTAGATCTGTGGCGACTGCATATTAATACGTTGCGTCGCTACATCAAAGTTCGCTACCAGGTCCGGATATATCTCTTCAGCACGTACACAAGCATTATCGGCTTTTAATCTTTGGATAATCTCTGGTTTGATTTTATCCAGATCAATTCCTGACAGTGAAACCAGTTTCAGATTAAAACACGGTCTTGCTATCGTTGTTTGACGATCATCTTTATCGAATTTAACATCAACACGCCCCTTCCATTTATCATTAACATAAAGATCGACGGTATAATTTCCGCTGGCAACGGGATTCCCCCGGGAATAAGCACTGACATCAATAGCTGAGCGTAAAAACTCACTATTGAAAATAACCTCATCACTTTGTGGTGCGGCTGCTGCCTGAGAAACAAAAATTGATACAATGACAAACTGTGCTATCAGCGTTAAACCAATCGAAGAGGGATTTTTTTTATTTACTTTGCAATACCTGCTCATTTTTTGTTTCTCCTCCATAATCATTAATCACACTGTAAAACAGAGTGAGACCATCCAGTCTTTCTGATTTTTTAGTAACTAACTGGAGATTCGTCTCTCCCTTAGGTGCAATCATTCGTTGAGGAAAATTCTCAACGGAAGCAACTATCGCAGACTCCTTTGTTCTCCGAACATCAACACTGCTTAATGTAATAAAATAAGGGGAGTCATTTTTAATATTTAACGTGTTACCTTTTCGGTTAAATTTTAGTTTTTTATAGGATTCCAGCGCGCTGTATTCAAGACCAGCCGGGCGATAGAATAGTTTTATTCGCGTGCGAAATGCCAGTTGCAAAAGATTCGTGCCAGCTTCGATCATTTTTGTCGGTTTTGGCGGCACCTCCAGCATATTAAACCAGTACAATGACTCTCTGTCCTGAGGGAGGGAGGCATCAGTGAACATGATCCTCGCTGCCTGTCCTTTATTCGGATCGATGCGCACAACAGGAGGGGTGATAATAAAGGGGACGGTTACCTCACCGGGTCTGGATTTAGGATTGCCATCATCAATCCATAATTGTAATAGATAAGGGTTCTTACCATTATTTTTTAATTGTACAACCGATTCTTTATCTTTCGCATTGAAAATGATGCGCGTTCCGTTAATCGCAACGTCGGCCACCGTTTCAGCAGAGATGAAAAACGATACAATCAAAATTAAACAGTGGGGAATTTTTTTTAACATCAAAGAACCTCATCATTGACAGGAGTAAAAGCATTCGCTTTTACTCCTGTGAATCTATTACTCGTAAACCATGGTGTAATCAACCTGCGTGGTTACAGCGCCGGCGGTTGCTGCTGCTGTTGCATAATATTGCGCATAATAATTCAGAACACCGCTGCCAGAGCTGATATCAACCGGAATATCATTCTGACCAGTCGCTACTGACGCACCAGCAACAATAGCTTCACTATTGGCATTCAACAGTTGGACCTGTACATTGCCCGCAGCATCGCCAGCGGTAGTATCAATATTCAGACGTCCAGTCTCGCTATCAACATAAGTGCCCGGCTCAAAATAGGTGCTTGCAGTATTTAAAGCCGTCCCAGTACAACCGGAAAGTGAAATATTGAACGGTGTTGCACCCGCAGTCGCTCCTGGTGAAGGCAGAGCGGAAACTGAAACTGTCGGTAACGTTACCGTTGCATCAGCGGCACCGCCATCTACAGAGATAGTGCATGTGGTATCGGTAACCTGCCCATTGATAGTAATGGTTCCATCCACAGCAGAAGCGGAAGTTGCCACGACAGAAGACAATGCCAGAGCCAGTGCTGAAATAGCATATTTATAATTACGCATATATAGTTCCCTATTTGGGTTAAGATGTACAACAACACAAAAATGATATTGAAATAACTAACAGCACTTCCTTAATTCCTCAGAAATAAGAAAGTATCAATATCATCTAATTTTCATAACAATAATATACAGCAATTTATTGATACGCAATAATAGGAAAATTCAACCACATTTATATCCTGATAATTTATTTAGGATAAACCCAGGTATCTTATTTATTTATACGTAATATACAAAAAACACACTTTAATAGTTTTTTACTCTGCCATTTTTTACAAAAAAAAATAAATCACTATAATTTTTATTATTTGATCCAGATCAAATATACGGGTATTTATTAACAAAATCCTAACAATTTAGAAGTATTTTTGTACATTTTATAATCAATAAGAATTCATTTTTAGTACATTTAATGTACTTGTTTACTGTTTATTCTCCTTTCCATCAGAAATAGTAGAAATATCGTAAGTGGGACATTATTCACAAGAGTAAAAATACTTTAAAATACATAGAAATAAAAATTTATAATTCACAACACTCCACTAAGAAAGAAAAATCTTAATTCTTCTTAATCGTTGATAAATTATTCGGCGCTACTTGCTTGTTGCATTTTTCATCAGTTAGATTTATTTTCTTATAAACAGATAAATTTCAGCCAGAATGACTATAAAACGTATCATCAAACAACATTCACATTATAAAATCCCATAAAGACCCTGTTTATCAGGTAGATTCAGTATCTGGACATTTATCTATAGTAGAAAAATCCTGGGAAAGTGAACGTAAATGGTGAAAGACGCCATCTGTTTTCCCGCTTTTTCTGCCTGAGCGCATGCACAGACGCCCATCAGATATTGCGCTTGCCGTATGCCCCCCCGTAAATCGCCCAATTGACGAAAGTACTGTTCCCATCAATGCTCCCGTGTATTAACAGCGTATAAAGTACAGCCGTCCGACGCTAAGGCGATCCATAAATCGGCGCGAAAACGATAAGTCAGGGTTCTTTTACGGCAACACTGGCATCACTCGTCGGTGAAAGGATACGCGATGATCTGGTTCAAAGAAGGCGCCGGTCAGGCATTATTTGGCGGGGTTGAGTGAAACGAAGGTCGATACCGCATCGCGGATGACATGCTGATTTACAGAGATGAACAACTATATACTCGCCATACTTCAGGTTGCATGCGTGGTGGCTTCTGAATGACTCGTCTCATCCATGAGACTTGCCCTTACGGGCCGTCGCTTTACGACGTTCAAATCCGTTCCTGACAGATCTGTCATTCCCCCCTGTCACATCACTATCTATGCTCCGGGGAATTGACTCTCTTGCCGTATGATCCGGCCTCTGCCTCATGCCTTCGGTGCCAGCACATACGCTGTGCAAAACGGTTAACCGTCTTGTCCCGCAACTCGCATGATCTAACGTACAGAGACGATTGCATGGAAAGGGCGTACAGTGAGTCAATCACAAAACATTGTTCCTGCCTCTTTCACTTCCCCATTCCCGGAGGCATCCGGTACTGCAATGAGGTTTATCATCTCGTCACTTAGTAGGCGTTCACGACCACCCACATCGGGCCCTGGCCGACGGCATAGCGCCCTTTCTCCTGCAATAGCCCCTGCTCGCCATGAATCTCATACACCGCGATATGATGCGATTTCTGACCGGCGGCAATCAGGTATTTTCCGCTGTGATCGAGGTTGAAGCCACGTGGCTGGGCTTCGGTATTCTGATAGCCTTCAACAGACAGCACGCTACCATCTTCGGAGACGCTGAAGATGGTAATAATGCTGGCGGTACGATCGCAGGCGTAGAGATGACGACCATCCGGGGTCAGGTGAATATCCGCAGCCCAGCGTACATCGCTGAAATCAGGCGGCATCATATCCAGAGTCTGCACACACTCAATTTTGCCATGCAGATCTTTCAGCGCCCAGACATCAACGGAGCTATTCAGCTCATTTACGCAATAACCGTATTGCTGGTTCGGGTGGAACACCATATGACGCGGACCAGCACCTTCAACAGTGGTCACTTCCGCGGGTTCCTGCGCGCTCAGGAAACCATCCTCGCTCAGGGTAAACAGGCAAATACGATCCTGCTTCAACGCTGGCACCCACAGCGTACGATTATCCGGGGAGATGTTTGCTGAATGGCAGCCCTCCAGCCCTTCAACCACGGTCACCGTTTCCCCTGGCAGCCCCTCCACCAGCGGCGTGACGCTGACGCAGCCCGCATTATAAGAGGCACTAAATAAAAAGCGCCCCTGACGATCGGTGGAAATATGCGTCGGGCTGCCCGGCAATGCCGCCTCACCAGCAAAGGTCAGGGCGCCATTATCAGGCGCAATGCGGTAAGCCAGTACGCGAAACTCCGGACGCACGCCAACGTAGAGATACGCTTTGTTCGGGCTCACCACCATCGGCTGCACCTGACCAAATGCATCAACAACCTGCACCAGGGTCAGCTTTCCCTCAGGATCCAGATCCCAGACATGAATCTGTTGGCTTTCCGGGCTGGCGGTATAAACGGTTTGTTTCATGAATGCTCCTTTCCTCACTGCGCATGGAAAATTTATCTTTCACGGCTATAGCTGCCTGAAAAATACACTATGCAAACACACTCTCATTCAAGATACCTCGCGGTAGCTCAAAGGTTAACGTGTATCGGCTCTTTTGGCGGTAGATACTGAAAAGTTTCCCCGAACAGCACAGCGGTGTACCATCAGGGCAAGAAAACTTTTCATCATCAACCGGAAACAACACATGACCTCACGCGTGATTGCCCTGGATTTAGACGGCACGCTATTGACCAGCAAAAAAACTATCCTCCCCGCGTCGCTCGATGCACTGGATCGCGCTAAAAACGCCGGGTACCAGGTGATCATCGTCACCGGTCGACATCACGTCGCTATCCACCCTTTTTATCAGGCACTGGCTCTGGATACACCTGCAATTTGCTGTAATGGCACTTATTTGTATGATTATCATGCAAAAAAGGTTATTGAGTCCGATCCGATGCCGGTAGACAAGGCCCTGAGCCTGACGGAAATGCTCAACGAGCATGATATCCACGGCCTGATGTACGTCGATGACGCCATGCTATACGAGCAGCTCACCGGCCACGTTATCCGTACCACCAACTGGGCGCAGTCTCTCCCCGTCGGGCAGCGTCCGGTATTTACTCAGGTCGACTCGCTGGCGCAGGCCGCGCGCCAGGTTAATGCCGTATGGAAATTCGCCCTCACCGACGAAGATACCGCGAAACTGCAGCATTTCGCCCGGCACGTCGCTCAGACGCTGGGGCTGGAATGCGAATGGTCGTGGCACGATCAGGTTGATATCGCCCGCGCGGGAAACAGTAAAGGCCAACGCCTGGCCAGGTGGATCGCGGCGCAGGGGCTGTCAATGCAGGACGTGGTGGCCTTCGGCGACAACTACAACGACCTCAGCATGCTGGAAGCGGCCGGTACCGGCGTAGCGATGGGCAACGCGGTGGATGAAGTCAAAGCCCGGGCCAACGTGGTGATTGGTGAAAACGAAACCCCCAGTATCGCCGACTACATCAACCGCTATTTGTTGTAATCAGGCGGCTATCGACACGCTTTTAATTTGCGCATACAACGGCTGCCCGGGGGTAATTTGCAGGTCATCGCGGGCCCAGGGGCTGATACGCGCCCACAACGTACGGCCGCTAATTTCCAGCCTGACCTCGACCTGCCCACTGCTTTCAATGCACTGCACCACCCGTGCGGGCAAAATATTGCGAATACTGGTTTGTTGGTGCCCGGGTTGCAGTACCAGAGAGACATCGGAGGCCTGAATACGGATGCGTACCGTTTCTCCTTGCGGCCGGTCAAGCTGATTGACCCAAAGCCGTTGGTCGCCGAGCGCCAGCGCGGTCATCGCATATTGCTGATGCTGCTCGACAACGGTGACATTCAGGATGGTGCTTTGTTGCTCCTGCGATAACCAGGGATGCATCACGCTGCTGCTCCACACCTCTTCCAGATCGCCCAACGCTTTTACTTTCCCCTCTTCCAGTACCAGTACTTTATCCGCCAGATGCTGGATTTCATCCAGCGAGTGGCTGACGTACAGCATCGGGATATGAATTTCGCGCGCCAGACGTTGCAGATAGGGCAACAGCTCGCGCTTACGCGGAATATCCAGCGATGCCAGCGGTTCATCCAGCAGCAGCAATTCCGGTGCAGTGAGCAATGCCCGGCCAATGGCGACTCGCTGCTTTTCGCCACCGGAGAGATCGCCCGGCAAGCGGTCCAGCAGCGGAGCAATACCGAGCAGCTCCACCAGCTTATCGAACTGATCGGTCATATTCTTCGCCATGCCGTATTTCAGATTGCCCCGTACCTTGTAGTGCGGAAACAGGCGGGCATCCTGAAAGACGTAGCCAATGCGGCGTTTTTCAGGAGCCAGACAGATGCGGTTTTCAACATCATTAAGCACTCTGCCGTTAAGCACAATACGCCCCTGCTGAGGACGCGTCAGGCCGCTAATGGCGTTAATCAGTGATGTTTTTCCCGCACCAGACACGCCAAAAATCGCGGTAATACCGCTGGCGGGAAGTGTCTCGCGGATCTGCAGACAGTGGGTGCCCAGCGTCTGGGTAAAATCGAGTTCGAGCATGCTTATTTCCCCGTCCGCTTACGGCTGAGACGGGCCAGCCATTCAGAAATCATCAGCGATATCAGCGCCAGAACAATCGAAATCAAACATAACCGCGCCGCCGCCCCTTCACCGCCGGGGGTCTGAATCAGGGTATACATCGCCGAAGGGATCGTCCGTGTTTCGCCGGGAATATTGGAAACAAAAGTGATGGTTGCGCCAAATTCGCCCAGCGAGCGGGCGAAAGCGAGTACGGTGCCGACGATAATACCGGGCAGCGTCAACGGTAATGTAATGGTGAAAAATACGCGCCAGCGGCCTGCCCCCAGGGTGCGTGCCGCCTGTTCAAGCCTGACATCGACCCCTTCCAGCGCCAGACGAATGGCCCGTACCATCAGGGGAAAAGACATCACCGACGCCGCCAGTACCGCGCCGCGCCAGCTAAATGCGAAACTCAGACCAAACCAGTCATAAAGCCAGCTACCGATAAACCCGCGTCGCCCCATCGCAACCAGCAACAGATAACCCACGACCACCGGCGGTAACACCAGCGGCAGATGGATAACGCTATCGAGCAGCGCCTTACCCGGGAAATTCCGTCGCACCAGCAGCCAGGAAAAGAAGATCCCAAAAGGTAAGCTAAACACCACCGCCAGGGATGAGACTTTCAGGCTCAGCAGTACCGCCTGCCATTCGGGATCGCTTAAGAACATTAGTGAGTAGTAAACCCGTAACGTTTAAAGATTGCAGAAGCTTGTGGTCCTTTCAGATAATCATAAAAGGCGCTTACCGTCGCATTTTTATGCCCGTCGACTATAGCCAGCGGATATTCTACTTTCTTATGAGAATCTTCAGGGAAGGTTCCGACAACTTTTACGCCTTTGCTGGCAACGGCATCAGAGCCATAAACAATGCCCAGCGGGGCTTCGTTACGCTCAACCAGCGCCAGCGCGCCGCGAACGTCTTCCGCCGGCGCCAGTTTAGGCGACAAGGTTTCCCAGGCCCCCAGTTTTTGTAACGCTTCTTTAGCGTAAATGCCAGCAGGCACGTGCTCCGGGTCGCCGACAGCCAGACGGCCACCTTTCAACAAATGGGTCCAGTCGGTTTTATCATTAATGGTGAAAGCTTCCTGGGGGCTGGCTTTCGGCGCAACGACAACCAGGCTATTGCCCAGTAACGTGGTGCGTGAAGCGGTATCGATCGTTTTTTTCCCGACCGCGTAATCCATCCATTTTTGGTCCGCAGAGATGAACAAATCCGCAGGCGCTCCCGCTTCAATTTGTCGCGCCAGTGTAGATGAAGAGGCAAAGGAAGAGACCACGTCTACGTTTTTCTCTTTCTTATACTCTTTCGCAATATCCTGCATCGCGTTAGTGAGCGATGCCGCGGCAAACACCGTGATTTTACCTTCGTCCGCCAGCGCGTGACCAGCAACAGAGAGCGTTAACGCCGCTCCGGCAAAAAAACGTAACCATTGACCTGTCATCTGAAACTCCTGTGGGCTCGTTATGTAGGAGATAATATAACGACAAGTACAGGATTTTCCCAGAGTAAAATTAGGGATAACCAGAAACAGATCAATTGTTGAGAGAAATAAAAACGCCCGACAAAAGCGGGCGCGGGGGAGAAATCAGTGGTTTTGCGGCCTGCTGTCTTTGCGGCCCGCGCCGGAAAGGAAGTTAAAGACTTCACCCAGCCCGTAAATTAACCCCAGGATGACGGCCATCACCACCGGCACCATGACGACAGCAAAAACCAGACTTTTCAATAGCTCTAACATGGTTGGCTCCAGAAAGTAGGAATAGCGCATTGTAACCAATTCGGCAGGAAAAACACGCCCCATTTGTGCGGCACCTCACTGAGTAGTGCGACAGATGCATCTTGCAAGATAGCCGCTATCGGTCACAATACCCTTTTTCATCAGGATATGATTATGCAGGCTGAAATTCTTCTTACCCTCAAGTTACAGCAGCGCCTGTTCGCCGATCCTCGCCGTATCGCCCTGCTGAAACAGATTGACCAGACCGGTTCCATTAGCCAGGGGGCAAAAAACGCGGGTATCAGCTATAAAAGCGCCTGGGATGCAATTAATGAAATGAATCAACTGAGCGAACAGACTCTGGTCGATCGCGCCACTGGCGGTAAAGGCGGCGGTGGCGCGGTTCTCACCCGCTACGGGCGACGACTGATTCAGCTTTACGACCTGCTGGCACAGATTCAGCAGAAAGCGTTCGATGTGCTGAGCGATGATGACGCCCTGCCTCTCGATAGTCTGCTGGCGGCTATTTCGCGTTTTTCTCTGCAAACCAGCGCCCGCAATCAGTGGTTTGGTACCATTACCGGTCGCGACCACCAGCAGGTGCAGCAGCATGTTGAAGTGCTGCTGGCCGACGGGCAAACCCGTTTTAAAGTCGCCATTACCGCACAAAGCGCCGATCGTCTGGGCCTTAATGAAGGCCAGGAAGTCTTAGTGCTGCTGAAAGCGCCGTGGGTTGGCATGACCCGGGATCCTGCGCGAGCTCAACAGGCGGATAATCAACTAACCGGGCGTATCAGCCATATTGAACATGGGCCAGAACAGTGCGAAGTGCTGATGGCGCTCCCGGATGGTCAGAATCTTTGTGCTACCCTTCCGGTGGAACAAACGCGCGAGCTGGCGGAAGGTGTAGAAGCAATCGCCTATTTCAACGCCGATCGTATCATTCTCGCCACCTTGTGCTAACGGCATTGACATTGTGCTTGTGAAGACGTATCCCTGAAGCTCATCGCTGCAAAAAGTGGGATATAAAATGTCATTGTTGCAAATTTCGCAAGGCACGTTTCGCCTGAGCGACACAAAAACGTTAAATATTGAGCACCTCAGCGTGCATGCGGGCGAAAGCTGGGCTTTCGTCGGCAGCAACGGCAGTGGGAAATCGGCCCTCGCCCGGGCGCTGTCCGGCGAACTGACGCTGCCTGGCGGGCAGCGGCAGTGTAACTTTTCCCGCATCACCCGCCTCTCCTTTGAGCAGTTGCAGAAACTGGTCAGCGATGAGTGGCAACGTAACAACACCGATATGCTGAGCCCCGGCGAAGATGATACCGGGCGCACAACAGCGGAAATCATCCAGGATGAGGTTAAGGACGCTTCCCGCTGCGCCCGGCTCGCGGAACAGTTTGGCATCACCGGCCTGTTACCGCGCCGCTTTAAATATCTCTCCACCGGTGAAACGCGCAAAACCCTGCTGTGCCAGGCGCTGATGGGCAACCCTGATCTGCTGATCCTTGATGAGCCGTTCGACGGCCTTGATGTCGCCTCCCGCCAGCAACTGGCGGCGCTGCTGGCAACCCTGAACAGCGAAGGTATCACCCTTGTGCTGGTACTCAATCGTTTCGACGAGATCCCGACGTTCGTACAGTATGCTGGCGTGCTGGCGGATTGTGTCCTTAGCGAAACCGGTGAAAAGCAGGCCCTGCTGCAACAGGCGCTGATTGCTCAACTGGCGCACAGCGAGAAGCTTGACGGCATGGCGTTACCTGAACCGGATGCCCCGGCCGCGCGGCATACGCTGGACGCCAGCGCGCCGCTCATCGTACTCAAAGAGGGTAGGGTCTCTTATAACGACCGTCCGATCATTAACCACCTGAACTGGACGGTAAATCCTGGCGAACACTGGCAGATAGTCGGCCCCAACGGCGCCGGGAAATCAACGCTGCTCAGCCTGGTTACCGGCGATCATCCACAGGGATACAGTAACGACCTGACGCTGTTTGGCCGCCGTCGCGGCAGCGGAGAAACTATCTGGGATATCAAAAAGCATATTGGTTACGTCAGCAGCAGCCTGCACCTGGAGTATCGCGTCAGCACCAACGTGCGCAACGTTATTCTCTCCGGTTACTTCGACTCCATTGGCATCTACCAGGCCGTTTCCGACAAGCAGCATAAGCTGGCGCAAAAATGGCTGGATATTCTGGGCATCGACAAACGCACCGCCGATGCCCCGTTCCACAGTCTCTCATGGGGGCAGCAGCGGCTGGCGCTGATCGTCCGCGCGCTGGTCAAGCACCCTACCCTGCTGATTCTCGATGAGCCGCTACAGGGGCTGGATCCGCTCAACCGCCAACTGGTGCGCCGCTTTGTCGATGTGTTAATTAGCGAAGGGGCGACGCAACTGCTGTTTGTATCCCACCACGCCGAAGACGCCCCGGATTGTATTACTCACCGTCTGGCGTTTATCAGCAGTGGAGACGGTTACACTTACCAGGTCGGTCCACTGGAAAATTAAGCCTGTACAGGGGTCTGCAGATCCCTGGTTTTTTCGGAATAATATCCACACAATAGAGTATCAATCTGTTTTTAAAAGACAAAAAAGAGAATTTCGCAACGCCGCCTTTGAGTGTAAACGATTCCACCAATTTGCCCTGTGTCACACTTTTCACTTCTTTGATATGCTATCTTCATCTCACACGATAAGCCTATTGGAGCGAATCATGAAAGTACTGGTTACAGGTGGTAGCGGTTACATTGGAAGTCATACCTGCGTTCAACTGCTACAGCAGGGACACGAGGTGATTATTCTCGACAATCTCTGCAACAGTAAGCGCAGCGTATTGCCGGTGATTGAGCGTCTCGGCGGGAAAAGCGCCACCTTTGTTGAAGGCGACATTCGTAATGAAGCGCTGATGACGGAAATCCTCCACGATCATGCGATTGAAGCCGTGATCCATTTCGCCGGCCTGAAGGCCGTCGGGGAGTCCGTCGCTAAGCCGCTGGAATATTATGACAATAACGTAACCGGTACACTGAAATTAGTTTCCGCCATGCGCGCCGCGGGCGTGAAAAACTTTATTTTCAGCTCCTCCGCCACCGTCTACGGCGACCAGCCCAAAATCCCTTATGTCGAAAGTTTCCCGACCGGTACGCCGCAAAGCCCTTACGGCAAAAGCAAACTGATGGTCGAACAGATCCTCACCGATCTGCAAAAAGCTCAGCCGGAGTGGAGCATCGCCCTGCTGCGTTATTTCAACCCGGTCGGCGCGCACCCGTCGGGCGACATGGGTGAAGACCCTCAGGGTATCCCCAACAACCTGATGCCGTACATCGCACAAGTCGCCGTTGGCCGTCGCGAATCGCTGGCGGTGTTTGGTAACGACTATCCGACCAAAGATGGCACCGGCGTGCGTGACTATATTCACGTGATGGATCTGGCCGATGGTCACGTCGTGGCGATGGAAAAACTGGCCGGTAAAGCTGGCGTGCATATCTACAACCTTGGCGCCGGCGTCGGCAACAGCGTGCTCGACGTCGTCAATGCCTTCAGCAAAGCCTGTGGCAAACCGATTAACTACCACTTCGCGCCACGCCGCGATGGCGACCTCCCGGCCTACTGGGCGGACGCTGAAAAGGCCGATCGCGATCTGAACTGGCGCGTGACCCGCAACCTTGACGAAATGGCGCAGGACACCTGGCACTGGCAGTCCCGTCATCCGCAAGGTTATCCAGACTAAGGAACCTTCATGAGCGTATTTAACCCCGTCGACCATCCGCATCGTCGTTATAACCCGTTAACCGGGCAGTGGATTCTGGTTTCTCCGCATCGCGCAAAGCGCCCCTGGCAGGGCGCGCAGGAGACACCAGCAAAACAGACGTTGCCCGCGCACGACCCGGACTGTTTCCTGTGCCCGGGTAATACCCGCGTGACCGGTGACAAAAACCCGAACTACACCGGCACCTTTGTTTTTACCAATGACTTTGCGGCGTTGATGAGCGATACCCCTGACGCTCCGGAAAGCGACGACCCGCTGATGCGTTGTCAGAGTGCCCGTGGCACCAGCCGGGTCATCTGCTTTTCGCCAGACCACAGCAAAACGCTGCCGGAGTTGAGCGTGGAGGCGCTGGAAGGCGTGGTTAAAACGTGGCAGGAACAGACCGCGGACCTCGGGAAAAGCTATCCCTGGGTCCAGGTTTTTGAAAACAAAGGCGCGGCGATGGGCTGCTCCAACCCGCATCCTCATGGTCAGGTGTGGGCAAACAGCTTCCTGCCTAACGAAGCGGAACGTGAAGATCGTCTGCAAAAAGCGTACTTCACCGAGCACGGCGCGCCGATGCTGGTGGATTACGCGCAGCGCGAATTCGCCGACGGTAGCCGCACGGTCGTCGAGACCGCACACTGGCTCGCCGTTGTCCCTTACTGGGCGGCATGGCCATTCGAGACGCTGCTGCTGCCGAAAACACACGTCCGGCGCCTGACTGATTTAACCGACGACCGGCGCAGCGACCTTGCGCTGGCGCTGAAAAAGCTGACCAGCCGTTACGACAACCTGTTCCAGTGCTCGTTCCCCTACTCTATGGGCTGGCACGGCGCGCCGTTTAACGATGAAAACAATGATCACTGGCAGCTGCACGCTCATTTTTATCCGCCGCTGCTGCGTTCCGCCACGGTGCGCAAATTTATGGTCGGCTATGAAATGCTGGCCGAAACTCAGCGTGACCTGACGGCCGAGCAAGCTGCTGAACGTCTGCGCGCTGTGAGCGACGTCCATTTCCGCGAATCCGGAGTATAACCATGAGTCTGAAAGAGAAAACCCAAGCCCTGTTTGCTGAAAAGTTCGGCTATCCCGCCAGCCATGTTATCCAGGCGCCTGGCCGGGTTAACCTGATTGGCGAACACACCGACTATAACGATGGATTCGTGCTGCCCTGCGCGATTGATTATCAGACGGTGATCAGTTGCTCACCGCGCAACGATCGTACCGTGCGGGTGATTGCCGCCGATTACGACAGTCAGAGCGATGAATTCTCCCTCGATTCGCAGATTACCCGCCACGACACCCAGCAGTGGTCGAACTATGTTCGCGGCGTGGTAAAGCATCTTCAGCAGCGCAACAACCACTTCGGCGGAGCGGACCTGGTCATTAGCGGTAACGTGCCACAGGGTGCGGGATTAAGCTCCTCAGCTTCACTGGAAGTCGCCGTCGGCACCGTATTTCAGCAGTTGTATCACCTGCCGCTCGACGGCGCGCAAATCGCGCTCAACGGCCAGGAAGCGGAAAACCAGTTCGTCGGCTGCAACTGCGGCATCATGGATCAGTTAATCTCCGCGCTCGGTAAAAAAGATCACGCGCTGCTGATCGACTGCCGATCATTAGGCACTAAGGCGGTTTCAATGCCGAAAGGCGTCGCGGTGGTGATTATCAACAGTAATTTTAAACGCACTCTGGTGGGCAGCGAATACAACACCCGTCGTGAACAGTGCGAAACCGGCGCCCGCTTCTTCCAGCAGCCCGCCCTGCGCGATGTGACCCTCGACGAGTTCAACGCCGTCGCCCACGAGCTTGACCCGGTGGTCGCCAGACGCGTTCGCCACGTACTGACCGAAAACGCCCGTACCGTAGAGGCCGCTACGGCGCTGGAAAAAGGCGACCTGCAACGAATGGGTGAACTGATGGCGGAATCTCATGCCTCCATGCGCGACGATTTTGAAATCACCGTACCGCAGATTGATACGCTAGTGGATATCGTCAAAGCGGCCATCGGCGACAAAGGCGGCGTCCGCATGACCGGCGGCGGTTTCGGCGGCTGTATTGTCGCGCTGATGCCGGAGGATCTGGTCGAAGGCGTACAGCAGGCCGTTGCCCAGGCATATGAAGCGAAAACCGGGATTAGAGAAACGTTCTATGTGTGCAAACCCTCTCAGGGAGCCGGACAATGCTAAACCAAACAACCGGGCTGGCGCCGGACGGCCTGCCGTGGAATATCCTCACCCTGCGTAATGACGCGGGGATGACGGTCACCGTAATGGATTGGGGCGCGACGCTGCTTTCGGCGCAGGTCGCCCTGGCTGACGGCAGCGTACGCGAAGCGCTGCTCGGCTGCGCGACGCCGAACGACTATACGCATCAGGCCGCTTTTCTCGGCGCGTCCGTTGGCCGTTACGCCAACCGTATCGCCAACAGCCGCTTCCTCCTTGATGGTCGAACCGTCAATCTGACGCCTTCCAACGAGGCTGGACATCAGTTACACGGCGGGCCTGACGGTTTCGATAAGCGCCGCTGGCAAATTGTCAGCGCCGATGATCATCACGCGCTGTTCTCACTCTCATCCGCCAATGGCGATCAGGGGTACCCCGGCAATTTAACGGCAACCGCGCACTACCGCCTGACTGACGATAATCGGATCTCAATTGAGTATCGCGCTACCGTTGACCAGCCCTGCCCGGTGAACCTGACTAACCACGTCTATTTCAACCTGGATGGCATACAGAGCGACGTGCGTAACCATAAGCTGCAAATTTTTGCCGAGGCTTACCTCCCCGTAGAAAGCGACGGTATTCCGGGGGGAAACCTGCAAAGCGTTGCTCTGACCGGCTTTGATTTTCGTACGCCGAAGATGCTGGCGGACGATTTCCTGCGTGATGAAGACCAGCAGAAAGTGAAAGGTTACGACCACGCCTTTCTGCTCCAGGCGCAGGGAGATGCCCAGGTTCCGGCAGCTCACGTCTGGTCCCAGGATGAAAAGCTGCAGATGACGGTGTATACCTCCGCTCCGGCCCTGCAATTCTACTCCGGCAACTACCTGGGCGGCACGCCGTCGCGCAGCGCGCAACCCTACGCTGACTGGCAAGGCCTGGCGCTGGAGAGCGAGTTCCTGCCGGATTCGCCGAACCACCCGGAGTGGCCGCAGCCGGATTGCGTTCTGCTTCCCGGCGAAGAGTACGTCAGCCTGACGGAATATCAGTTTATCGCCAGATAATGCCTCACCCTCCACGCCAGGTGGAGGGCTTTTTTCCCCTTTCGCTGAAAAATTCGTCACTTACAGACAAAAACACAACCTCTGTTTTACAAGTATCTTACACTGGGCCACTATTTTCGCTATGGTTAGGGATAAGCATTGCCGTGAGGTAAATCGTGGCAATATAATGAGAATAGTTATCAATCAATAAATATATACACTACCAATTTCGAGTTGCCTCAAAGCGGCAAATGAGCGAATCCCAGGAACATAGTGAACGATGCGACCGGGGTGAGTGAAAGTAGCCAGCGATGAGGTGACGTGAAAGATGACGTGTATTGAGGAGTAAGTGTATGGCTGTAACTAAGCTGGTACTCGTTCGTCACGGCGAAAGCCAATGGAACAACGAAAACCGTTTCACCGGTTGGTATGACGTTGACCTGTCTGAGAAAGGCGTGGGTGAAGCAAAAGCAGCCGGCAAGCTGCTGAAAGAAGAAGGCTTCAGCTTCGACTTTGCTTATACCTCTGTGCTGAAACGTGCCATCCACACTCTGTGGAACGTGCTGGACGAACTGGATCAGGCCTGGCTGCCGGTTGAGAAATCCTGGAAACTGAATGAGCGCCATTACGGTGCGCTGCAGGGTCTGAACAAAGCGGAAACCGCTGAGAAATATGGTGATGAGCAGGTTAAACAGTGGCGTCGTGGCTTCGCGGTGACTCCGCCGGAGCTGACAAAAGACGACGAGCGTTATCCGGGCCACGATCCGCGCTACGCGAAACTGACGGATAAAGAGCTGCCGGTAACCGAAAGCCTGGCGCTGACCATTGAGCGCGTTGTACCGTACTGGAACGACACCATTCTGCCACGTCTGAAAAGCGGTGAGCGCGTGATTATCGCCGCTCACGGTAACTCCCTGCGCGCGCTGGTGAAATACCTCGACAATATGGGTGAAGACGAGATCCTCGAACTGAACATCCCGACCGGCGTACCGCTGGTGTATGAGTTCGATGAAAACTTCAAGCCGGTTAAACACTACTATCTGGGTAACGCCGACGAGATCGCCGCGAAAGCGGCTGCCGTTGCGAACCAGGGTAAAGCGAAGTAATTAAATATAAAAAACCGGCTAACAAAGCCGGTTTTTTTATTTTTTAGCATGGAAAACGCTTCAGCTAGCCGCGACGCGCTTTTACCGCATCCGCCAGTTGATGCAAAAGCATATCGGTATCTTCCCAGCCGATGCAGGCATCGGTAATGCTCTTGCCGTAGGTCAGCGGCACACCGCTTTCAAGACTCTGATTGCCTTCCACCAGATGGCTTTCAATCATCACGCCCATGATTGATTGCTCACCGCCAGCAATCTGCTGACAAACATCTGCGCCCACATCCATCTGCTTTTTAAACTGCTTGCTGGAATTGGCATGGCTAAAATCGATCATAATCTTCGCGGGCAGACCCGCTTTCGCCAGGCCAACCTTCACGTCGGCAACGTGCTTCGCACTGTAGTTCGGCTCTTTACCGCCGCGCAGGATGATATGACAATCACTGTTGCCGCTGGTGTTGACGATCGCTGAATGACCCCATTTGGTTACCGACAGGAAACAGTGCGGTGCCCCCGCGGCGTTGATAGCATCAATCGCGACTTTTATGGTCCCATCGGTGCCGTTTTTGAAACCCACCGGGCAAGAGAGTCCGGAAGAGAGCTCGCGATGCACCTGAGATTCGGTGGTTCGTGCGCCAATCGCTCCCCAGCTCATCAGATCGGCAAGATACTGCGGCGTGATCATATCGAGGAATTCTCCGGCCGCCGGCAGCCCGCTGTCATTAATATCCAGCAACAGCTTGCGCGCGATACGCAGACCATCATTGATGCGGAAGCTGTTATCCATATGCGGATCGTTGATCAGCCCTTTCCATCCCACGGTGGTGCGCGGCTTCTCAAAATAGACGCGCATCACAATTTCCAGCTCACCTTTTAGCGATTTGCGCAACTTGAGCAGCCGATCGGCATACTCTTTCGCCGCAACAGGATCATGAATGGAACACGGGCCGATGACCACCAGCAAGCGATCGTCATTGCCTTTGAGGATCTGATGGATCGCTTTACGTGCATGCGCAACGGTATTAGCGGCATTCTCGGTAGCGGGGAATTTTTCAAGGAGGGCAACGGGAGGCAGTAATTCGTTGATCTCTTTAATGCGTAAGTCGTCGTTCTGATAATTCATTTTAGTTCCAGCGTTGCCATACTTATCCAGTTAAATGCAATCCCCACAATCTATCTCTTCAGCTAAAAAGTGTAAATATGATTTTACATTACGCGCAGTCCGGAGAGGGGGCATAATGTCGTCGTTGTGTCCACAACTGGGCATCAACCCTGATAATGCAGAGGATAGAACCCCTTCACGCAGGGCTATTGGTCCGCCAGCAGCGGTACTCACATACTATGCGGGGCACTCCTTTTTCATTTTGTTCACCTGAAAGCCCAATCATGTCATAAAGTAATAATCAAAATAATAATGTTAGAGAGAAATCATGGGGCACTCACATTCACATACTCCTGTGCGGCAAACGGACGATCATAATGCCCGGCGACTACTGCTGGCGTTTTGCGTCACTGCCGGATTTATGCTGGTTGAAATCGCAGGTGGGTTGCTTTCAGGTTCTCTGGCGCTGCTGGCCGATGCGGGCCATATGCTCACTGATACAGCAGCGCTCCTGTTCGCCTTGCTGGCGGTTCGCTTCTCCCGCCGCCCACCAAATACCCGTCATACCTTTGGCTGGTTACGTCTGACCACCCTGGCCGCGTTCCTTAATGCCATTGCGCTGGTCATCATTACGATTCTGATCGTCTGGGAAGCCATTCAACGCTTTAATCATCCTCAACCGGTTGCCGGTAAAACCATGATCATCATCGCCGTAGCGGGATTACTGGCGAATATTCTGGCATTCTGGATCCTGCGTCATGGCAATGAAGGTCATAATCTCAATGTACGGGCTGCGGCTCTGCACGTACTGGGGGATTTACTTGGTTCGGTCGGGGCGATAATAGCCGCCATCATTATCCTCGCCACGGGCTGGACGCCTATCGATCCCATTCTGTCAGTGTTGGTTTCGTGCCTGGTTCTGCGTAGCGCCTGGCGTTTGTTGCAGGAGAGTATCAACGAACTCCTGGAAGGCGCCCCGCGCTCCCTTGATGTTGACGCATTAAAGCGCGATTTGCGCCGTTCAGTGCCGGAAGTGCGCGATGTACACCATGTTCATGCCTGGCTGGTAGGAGAGAAAACGGTGATGACGCTGCATGTGCAGGTGGTGCCGCCGCACGATCACGACGGCCTGCTGGAACGTATCCACCTTTTCTTGCAGCACAAGTATCAGATTGCGGACATTACGGTGCAGATGGAGTATCAGCCCTGTCGTGTCCCGGAATGCCATCTGAATATGTCGCCCTCCGGACATGGACACAATCATTAACGGGCAAAAGCGTGAGACCCGCGCTCACGCGCGCTGTTAATCCACATCCGGCTACCGTTAAGGGCGATAAACGTCAGAAGCAGGTATTCCAGCGACATCGCGTAGACACCCTGACGCGCAAAAATAACCACGCTAATTATGTTAATAATCACCCATAGCAGCCAGTTTTCGACATATTTGCGCGTCATCAGAATCATCGCCACAATAGACAGCACCATCATGCAGGCGTCCCAGAACGGGAATGCATCCGGCTGCAGTGTCGGCATTGCTACCTGCAACCCCAGGGTTTGCATCAGCACAACGGCAATGCGCGTCAGGAAGGCAAAAACCGGGTTAATAAACGCCGTCATCAGACCAATCGCCACCACGCAGGCCGCCAGCCAGCCCAGCGCCTTTGTCAGCGGCAGCCAGCGGATTTGCAGTTCAGCCTGATTATCGCTGGTCTGTCGCGACCAGGCGTACCAGCCATAGACGTTCCGCGAAGAAAAAAACCTGTAACAGAAGGCTGGCATAAAGCTGGATCTGGAAGAAGATAATGGCAAACAGAGTGACGTTGATCAGCCCAAAGGCATAGTTACCGATCTTCTCCAGACTCGCCAGCCAGATGCACAACAGGCCAGCGAGGGTGCCAATGGCTTCAATCCACGACAGGTCATATCCACCGGCACCAATGGGTATGTGCACTAATATGTTCTGCGTACTAAAAAAATCCATCTTATCCCCAGAGCGTACAGTGACGCGATAATGCGTTATCTCCGAAGTGTAGCCGCAAAATCGAGCATTCTGTTCAGCGGCACCAGCGCAGCAGCGCGCAACTGCTCATCAACATGAATTTCATGTTCGCGGCCCCCCTGCTCCAGCCCTTCAGCAATCGCCCGCAGGCCATTCATGGCCATCCAGGGGCAGTGCGCGCAGCTCCGACAGGTTGCCCCTTCGCCAGCCGTAGGCGCTTCCAGCAGCTCTTTTCCCGGTACCGCCTGCTGCATTTTGTAGAAAATGCCGCGGTCGGTAGCAACAATTAGCTGATGCTGCGGCAGGGTTTTAGCCGCATTAATTAACTGGCTGGTTGACCCCACGGCATCGGCCATATCAACAATCGCCTGCGGCGATTCCGGGTGCACGAGCACAGCCGCATGCGGATAAAGCGCCTTCATTCTTACCAGCGCTTGCGTTTTGAATTCATCATGAACAATACAGGCTCCCTGCCAGCACAACACATCGGCAGCAGTCTGTTTTTGTACATAGTTGCCCAGATGGCGGTCTGGCGCCCAGATGATTTTTTCGCCCATGCTATCAAGATGCTCAATCAGTTCCACCGCAATGCTGGAGGTCACTACCCAGTCAGCGCGAGCCTTCACCGCCGCCGACGTATTGGCATAAACCACCACGGTGCGGTCCGGATGCGCATCGCAGAAGGCGCCAAATTCGTCTATCGGGCAGCCCAGGTCAAGGGAACATTCCGCGTGTAGCGTGGGCATCAGAATCGTTTTTTCCGGGCTGAGGATTTTTGCCGTTTCGCCCATAAAACGCACCCCGGCAACCAGCAATGTTGAAGCGGCATGCCGTGCGCCAAAGCGCGCCATTTCCAGGGAATCGGCTATGCATCCCCCCGTTTCTTCAGCCAGGTGCTGGATTTCCGGGTCAGTGTAATAATGCGCCACCATAACAGCATCACGCGCTTTCAGGAGACGTTTGATCTTCTCGCGGTAGAATTGCTTTTCATCCACGTTTAGCGGGGCGGGTTTTGGTGGAAACGGATAGACTGCCGCTTCCGGGTCAAACATTACGCTCATCTTGCTGTCTCGTTTTTCTGGCTTAACGAAATAACCGATATAAAGCGTATCTACACCATAATCGGTCAAATTTGTTTTATATGCTAAACAAGATAGCTGATTATGCCAGGAATGTCGTGGAGAATTTAGCGGAAGAGGCCGAGGTCATGTCACTTTTGAATCCTATCTATCGCAGGTAGCAGAAAAACGTCTTTAACGTTAATACTATGCGATTAAACGGTACTCACCAGGGATATGGTCAGCCCGTTATGGCGAGATAGTGCATTTTTTTAGCTGCCCGGCTTACTCACTGCAAATGTGAAGATAGTCGTTATATCTGGTCTGTAAAAGACATGGGGCGTTCCGATCGCCCCAGACCGCGCTGAAACCTGCCGCTGGCGGACACTGAGTTTCTTTTCCCTGCCCTGTAACCTGACGACCGGTGGGTTCAACTGTTACCCGTGGTCGTACCCGACTTTACCACCATACTTCGGCCTGTACGCCCACGCTAAATTGATCATTTTTGTCATCTTCAAAAGAAACTTCAGAGATGTCGTTTTCCAGTGATTTAATATAGGTACCATAAAAACGTATTTCTGGACGAGACCTCAACATGCTGGTACCAACTTTAAAGGCATGATACAACGTGGTTTTATATCCTGATTCGTGGTATTTCTGATTGTTTGCCTCGTTGGTTTGGTTGAAATAGGCCAATTCAACGCCAGTCTGGTTGTAATCATTCCAGATATACGCAGGACGAACCACGGCCCTGAATGTTTCAAAATCAGTATGCGCGCCGGTTTCATAGCTATAGAGATCATTGCCACGGCCATAAACTAAGGCATTCGCCATAATCACGTCCGGACGAAGATAAGTCTCTCCTTGCGAGATCAAACGCAGGCCGGTTCCGTTTGTATGATCGCCATAATAATATCCGTTATATCCATAATCAGGGTTTGAATCTGAAATATGCATAAATCCGCTGGCAATGGCGTTGTTAGCCGCCTGGATGACAAATTCGTTAAACCCACCATTGTCAAAATTCTGTCGCACAAGCCCGGTGATCAGCCATGCATCTTTCATGTCAAAATAGTTGTCAGATTTAGATATGTGATCTTTATTTGGCATATTATACCGACCATAAACGCCTAAGGTTGCCTTATCCCATAATGGAATATCATGGAAACGCATATCGATGGCATTGGTATTCACCTGTGTCGTGCTGGAATAATCCTTTGAATACAGATCCAAATCTTGACGCAACAATGCTATGTCCAGTTTACCCACACCTACATTAATATTCTCCAGCCCAACGGCACCAGCAGAATCTGCTTTATGTGCTTTCCAGTCCAGCATCTGGATTTCATAGTTCTGCAGATAATGTTTCCCTACCCAAAAGTTGGCCTCAGGAAGCGATGGGATAAATCCTGTGGTTGTAATATACATATCTGAGAACTGCAATATATTATCTTTATTGGTATTAAATGATCCATTACTATAAGACTGGCTGACATTGCCGTCCAGCCAAACAACTGCGTTTACCGTTTTGCCATTCTGAGCGTAGACTCGTTTATCCAGAATTAGATCAAACCATCCTCCATATTCATTTCCGAAACGCCCCAATGCGCCAATAGCATAAGATTTGGGAACACCGTGGCTTGATGTCGCCCATCCGGTACGAAAATAGCCGCTATAATTAAAGCCAAGATCATCTTTGACATATTTACTAATATCTGCCAGCGTCATGTCCTGAGCGGATGTAGCGCCGGTCACTTTTGTTGCACTCCCGCCTGCAGTTGCTGCTACAGATGTCGACACGGTTGCTGTCGGCACTGTCTGCGGTTTTTTGTTCAGTTTATCGCGAGCACTGTTAGCAATGCCGGTATCAGCCGTCCCGGTTGTTACCGGTTGCCGATCAAAAAAAACTTTATATTGCTGTAACGCTTTCCTCGTGGATTGTAGTTCCTGTTTATTTTCCGCCAGTTCCTTTTCTAATAATTCCAGCCGTTGCTCAATGGTGAGTTTGGCTGCCATAGCACTATTAGACACAATAGCTGAAGAAATTAGTAATACAATGGATTTCAGCTGAGTGTTTTGGATCATAACAATATCCTTACAGTGTTGTTATTTTTTGCAATAAGAAGAACGCCTGACGTTTTTAATTTACGTCTGGTGTCCTGTAAATAACTTCTGCTCACGCGGTTTCTGCGTGAGCGATTTTTTGCAAACGTTATATTTTCTGTGGCGAAAAATGATGGCGAATAAAATAGCCAGGCGTGCAGCTCCAGGCATGACAGAAACTGTTTATTTGTTGTCCACCGTAGGGGGACGCCAGTGGGTTCTCCGGATCGAACGCTTCCCAAAATGTATCTGCTCCAGCTTTGATCATACCTCCCCAGTAACTTTCCACCAGTTGTCGGGCCGCCTGTGGTAACCCGTTCTGTACCAACGCGTCCACCATGTGGTGATAAAGATAGGGGGTCAAAGGCCGAACCGCGCCATCGTGTTTCATCACCTGTTGCAGCGCAACCGCGTTCTGCGATTCAGGCAGCACCTGAGCCAGAGTCAGCCACACATTCGATGCCCAGGATACCTGCCGCTGTTCACCGCTGACAAATAGCTGCTGCTTCTCGTCGTAAAAATGCGTTCTGGCCGCCGCACACATGCGCGTTATAGCAGTCTCTACTACCGCCAGGTCATCCTGCGGCGCAATCGCGCTCCCCAGTTCCAGCAAACGGCGACAACTGTAAATCAGCACGCCCTGCATCGCCGCCTGTCTCTCCAGACCTTTCAACGCCGCCGACTGATCCTTTCCGGCATCCCAGTCGATAAATACAAAACCTTCCTGCTCCGGCGCATGAAACAGCCCGTCCTCCCCCACATGACGCAACAAGAGTTCGATCTGTTTTTTCGCTACCGGCCACAGTTCATCAACTGTCACCCGGTCCTCACTGGCGCGCAGATAACCAAGCAGCACGTCGCCAAACAGAGCCGAGTAGTCCAGCAGTACCACTTCACCGATACGCGGCTGCGGCTTCTCATACACACAGGCGGTGACGTATCCGTCCGCACGCGACATACCCGCAAACAGATAAAGACAACGACGCACGAGCGCCATATTGCGAAAACTGACGTAGTTGGTTAGTGCCTGCAAGCGCAGATCCCCCAACCAAAGTCGACAATCACGGCGTGGACCATCCTCAAATACCGTCTGCATACATTCATGGAGCGTGCGAATGCCGACTCTATCAATCGCGCCCAGTAGTTCGCTGTCATAGTGCGCTGGACGTCCCGTGTCCTGACCTGCCGACGATACCGCCCTCACGGCGACATCATCCAGCGTAACGCTGAAGTTGTTTGACACCGCCACCACCTCGATACGCACATAGCGGAAAGCATGGCGACGCGCGACATTCACCCTCTGCGGCAGAAAATCTATATTCAGCACCTCGTCCGGTAACCAGGAAGCGCTGACCCAGCCGTTGTAGGGATAAAGTGGTACGGCTACGTCGGTCACCACTTCGCCAAATACCAGCCGTAACCGGGCTGGCGCATCGCACGACACCCCCTGCCAGCCGAGACGGAAACTCAGATAACCTGTGTAATGTTCACCGAAATCGACAATAATCTGTTCACCGGTCCGGAAAGTCTTTCCCGCCAGTTTGTCCGGCGTGTAGAGCGGCGTCATGCGGTAGCCCAGTGGTTGCGCGGCATCTTTCTGCGCCTTCACCGCACCGACGATAGAGTGCACCTCTTCATGCAGTCGGGGTTTGAGCGTTTCCGCGAGTGCAACCCAACGCTGTGGTGACGGTTCTGACGGCACGCCCGGCGGCAACCCCGCACCTTTCTCCACCGCGGGTACTCGGCTCACGCCTTTCTCTGCCACGACTGGCCAGATTTTGACGCTGGCAGCCGCAATGGCCGCCTTGACCAACAATTCTCGTCGATTCATAATTTTTTTATTCCTCTGATACAAGTTTATTCCAGCGCCTTGTTTTTCATTTTTTATTTCAAAAACAGCCCTGACTGAGAGCCTATCCCAGTAGGCGTTATTGGCGCAGACAGTTTGAACACGGCCAGCGCGGAAGAACCGGAGCGTACACGTAGTACGTGAGGATTCTGAGCACTGCCCAGGTTCAAAATAGCAAGCAAAATAGCCCTAATGGGATAGGCTCTTAATCACTTCCGCATAACAATGAATTCTTCTTGTGGCAACGCTTCTGCGCACCGTTGCAGCATAGGGTAATAAAAGTATTACTACTCAAATCTTTGCCAGTGCAATGTCCCAATATAATCGGAAAAAAACACAATAACGTACCGCTGACGGGAAATAGCGCTGCCTGGCTATCACTACTGTCTTTCATCCCGTTATAAAACCGGTGCAATACTAAAAAAACGTTAACACGCCATATGCGGACAGTCTCCCGATTGGGGAGATGACGATACCAGATGCAGTATCAATAAAATCAGAAAGGATAATTCGTTTTCCTTTATACGGGGATTGCACTTCCGGATTATCACTGATTTTATCAACATCGATCGGCACCTGGCATATCTCACCAACCTGATTTCCTGCCAGCACTTGCAATTGCCATCCCGCAAAAAAACATCATTAAATAACGATTTTTATCAAACAATCCCCTATTAACTTTACCGTAATTTTTCAATGTAAAGCGTAGCCATGCCGCACAATGCGCGACACTGCAGACATTATCACGGCCACCTATGCCAGCAGGGTTCTCACTGGCTAATGTTTTATATTTCATGGTCGGTCCTTAATATCAGGCCACTCTTCGCGGAAATCCAGTCGTGAATACTCAGCATAGTTTTAGGGACAAAAAAACAAACCACTTTTCTACGGCGACAGCCATATACACAAGTGGTTTGGGTTTTGCCCGTATGCATAATGCTTAAATACGGTAACAATCCGATTTTTATTACGCCAGAATACAGCGCTGCTATTTACTGACAGGTTCTGTTCAGCACATTACGAATATCTGCCCTTGCTTGCGGCATTTGATGCCTGAGTTGCAATGCTCGATCAAAAAAACATAGATGCTACTCAGGCGTTTTCTTGAGCAGCGATTTTTTGCCTGGCTGGTTATCTTACCCACAGCAGCCACGGCTGCGAATGGGATACCATCTACAACCTTTCTGAGCAGTGAAGATCTGTACCTTCGGCTCTTATTGATGACTGTCTCAACAATATTGTTCAATTTTCTGGCTATCTTCATTTTCTGGGCCCTGAAAACAAAAAAACCAGATGTCCGCTGACATCAGCGAACATCTGGTTTTGCCTGCGGTAACGCAGTAACAATCCAACGGAGATCAGCATACACATCAATAGCACTACCTCAATATAAACGATATTAAAACGTGATAGAGATCGAGATATGTATGCAATATTTCAATCTAAACAGGCAGGGGAATCCCAGGATTTGCAGAAATGGATAAAGAGGACAATCGCCAGAACATTCCTGAGTTGGTGAGATCCCCGGTTGAGCGTGGGTAACCCGGGGCGGTAATAATAGCGCCTCTGACCGGGCAAGAGAGCGCGCGAGGGTGAATCAGGCAGGCAAACCAGGATGTTTATAGTGAAAGCGATAAACCTGTCTTACCGTTGATTCTGATGAGCCATGTCTGGCCCTGTTAGTCGGGCAATGAATGATATTTGTCGGCAGGGTTACCGTCCTGAACTTCTGAGGATGACTCGCTTCGCTCGCCCTTCGGGCAACGCAACGCGTTGTGCAAATTTGTTCCCGACTATTTTGTCAGCCCGAATCTGCCGCAGGTTCGAATCTTATACATCGCAGATAGCAAAAAAGCGCCTTTAGGGCGCCTTTTTACATTGGTGGGTCGTGCAGGATTCGAACCTGCGACCAATTGATTAAAAGTCAACTGCTCTACCAACTGAGCTAACGACCCCTTGCGGGATTTTACTGCTTTAATCATTCAGGATGGTGGGTCGTGCAGGATGACTCGGCTTCGCCTCGCCCTTCGGGCCGCTGCTGACGCAACGTTATCCTTCACGTTCTCTACCAGTAACCACCTTTAAAACTGGTGGGTCGTGCAGGATTCGAACCTGCGACCAATTGATTAAAAGTCAACTGCTCTACCAACTGAGCTAACGACCCATATGGGTGTTACCTGAAAGATTTTACTTGCTACCAATCTAACCCTGGCGGTGGTGCAGGATGACCCGGCTTCGCCTTGCCTTTCGTGCCGTTACTCGCGCAACGTTATTCTTTACGCTTTACTTTCGCGTTCCACCAGAATAATTGGTGGGTCGTGCAGGATTCGAACCTGCGACCAATTGATTAAAAGTCAACTGCTCTACCAACTGAGCTAACGACCCGAGTGGTGGGTGATGACGGGATCGAACCGCCGACCCCCTCCTTGTAAGGGAGGTGCTCTCCCAGCTGAGCTAATCACCCGATACTGCGCTGGATACATCTTTTAGTGGTGAGTCGTGCAGGATGACTCGGCTTCGCCTCGCCCTACGGGCTGTTGCTGACGCAACATTATCCTTTACGTTTTACTCTCGCGTTCCACCAGAACAATTGGTGGGTCGTGCAGGATTCGAACCTGCGACCAATTGATTAAAAGTCAACTGCTCTACCAACTGAGCTAACGACCCACTCTTTTCTGTCGCCTGGGGCTTGTTTGATATCCCCTGGCAACGGCGGCATATATTACTGATTTCAGAATTCAGCGCAACAAGAATTTAGAGAAAGATCACTTAACTGCTTAGGATTCATGCGACAAGACCAGAAATAACGCGATTTCTGGTCATGGCATAATCATCCCAGGGCGTTAAGGCGTTTTTGCGCTTGTTTCGCGCCATCGGTGCCAGGATATTTACTGATCACTTGCTGATAAACCGCCTTCGCTTTTGCAGTATCACCTTTGTCCTGCATAATTACCCCAACTTTAAACATCGCATCGGGTGCCTTCGGGGATTTCGGGTATTTTTTGACCACAGAAGCAAAATAGTACGCCGCGTCATCTTTTTTCCCCTGGTTATAATTCAGCTGACCAAGCCAGTAGTTGGCATTTGGTTGATAAGTTGAATCAGGGTACTTCTTAATGAAATTCTGAAACGCTGCCATCGCATCGTTCTGGCGGGAAGAATCCCTCACCAGGGCGATAGCCGCATTGTAATCGGTATTTGCATCTCCCGTTTGCACCGGAACGCCTGAGGAGGCCGCAGGCGCAGTCTGAGGGGCTGCCGCCCCCTGCGCCGCTGCTGAGGGCTGTCCCCCCGCAGCTGCGCCACCGCTACTCAGTCCGTCAATCTGTTGCAGGATCTGCTTCTGGCGCTCAACAACCTGATTCAGTTGATATTGATTTTCCTGAATTTGACCGCGCAGGGAGTCGATATCGGACTGGTTATCAGAAAGCTGTTGCTGGAGTTGGGTTAAAAGCTGGCTGTGAGCATTAGAAATACGCTCAAGTTGAGTGACGCGGTCTTCGACCGAGCCTGAGCCGACACTACTGATTGGCGCCTGAGCAAAAGCGGCCCAGGGGGCCGCTATGCCAACCAGTAACGACAGACTCAACAGATGATGTCTGAAGTTACTGCTCATGCAATTCTCTTAGTAAACCAGTACGGCGCGACGGTTTTTGGCGTAAGCCGCTTCGTCATGACCCAGTACTGCAGGTTTTTCTTTACCGTAAGAAACGATGGACATCTGGTCAGCAGAGACACCTTTGCCCTGCAGATACATCTTAACGGCGTTAGCACGACGCTCACCCAGAGCGATGTTGTATTCCGGCGTACCACGTTCATCCGCGTGACCTTCAATAGTCACTTTATAGGATGGGTTGCTACGCAGGAAATTAGCATGCGCGTCCAGCATTGCAGCGAAGTCAGAACGGATATCGTATTTATCCAGATCGAAGTAAACGATATTGTTCTGCTGCAGTTGCTGCATCTGCAGACGAGCCTGCTCTTCGGAAGACATGTTGCCGCCGTTAGCGTTACCGTCCATACCAGTGCCGGCACCCAGCATGCCTTCACCGCTCTGGTCGTTGCTGGCGTTCTTATGAGAAGAACATGCCGCGATTGCCATAACCGGCAGAGCGATCAACAGCCCTTTCAGCACTTTGTTCAGTTGCATTTATTTGATTCCTTTAGTAATCAATTATTTATTATCACAGATACGGCGACCAGGCAGGTGATTTAACCTGTCCATCAGTTGCCGGAAGACGCGCCTTGAAACGCCCATCTGTAGAAACCAGATTCAGCACGGAACCCATCCCCTGAGAAGAGCTGTAGATTACCATAGTGCCGTTAGGTGCCAGACTTGGCGTTTCATCCAAAAACGTTGATGTGAGAACCTGCACAGCACCCGTTTCCAGATCTTGTTTAGCAATGTGCTGCTGACCATTGGCCGAGCTTACCATTACCATCGTTTTACCATCAGCGCTCACGTCCGCATCCTGGTTTTGCGACCCTTCCCAGGTAATGCGCTGCGGCGTGCCGCCATTAATATTGACTTTATACACCTGCGGACGACCGGCCTGGTCGGAAGTAAAGGCCAGGTTCTGGCTATCCGGGAACCAGCTTGGCTCGGTGTTATTACTGCGACCATCGGTCACCTGACGAATCTGACCCGAAGCAAGATCCATCACGTACAGGTTCAGGCTACCCGTTTTCGACAGGGCGAAAGCCAGTTTGCTGCCGTCCGGGGAGAACGCGGGCGCGCCGTTATGACGCGGGAACGACGCAACCTGACGAACTGAGCCGTTAGCCAGCGTCTGAATTACCAGCGCCGAACGACCGCTTTCGAAGGTAACGTAAGCCAGTTTGGAGCCATCCGGAGACCAGGCCGGAGACATCAGCGGCTGGCTTGAACGCTTGACAAGAAACTGGTTGTAGCCATCGTAATCGGATACGCGCAGCTCATACGGGAACTGGCCGCCGTTGGTCTGCACAACGTATGCGATACGGGTACGGAAGGCGCCCTTAATGCCGGTCAGCTTCTCAAATACCGCATCGCTGGCAGCATGCGCCGCATAGCGCAGATACTGTTTAGTCACTTTAAATGTGTTCTGCGCCAGCACGGTACCCGGCGCGCCGCCGGTATCAACCAGCTGATATGCCACGTTGTAAGAACCGTCCGGGTTTTGCGTCACCTGGCCGACAACCACGGCGTCAATACCCAGCGCAGACCATGCCGCAGGCTGCACTTCCTGAGCGCTACCCGGCTGCTGAGGCAGGCGAGAGCGATCCAGCGGGTTAAACTTGCCGCTATTGCGCAGGTCAGCCGCCACGATCCCCCCCACATCCGCCGGCGCGGCACCCTGCCCCGCCCACTGGAACGGCACAACGCCGATCGGGCGCGCCGAGTCAACCCCCTGGGTTATCTCGATACGGACTTCTGCGTGCAACACCGCCGCCCACAGCATTAAAAAACCAAATGCTACTCGTAATGCCTGCTTCATCATATCTCCCTTATCCGGGCTGAAAACCCATGATAATTTAGCAGAATGTTAACAAACTCAAATACACAAAACTACCAAAACCCCGTGACGACAGAGATTGGTTTTTCCCCGCCGAAGCGGGGAAGATCACTACAATTTAAAGTCCAGTGTCGCATTTTTTATTTTTTCATAAACAGCCTGACTTGGCGGTTTAGGAATAGTCGCAGTTCTCGCGGCGGTCAACGCAGCCTGGCAAAGCGAAGGATCGCCGCCCTCAGACGTTATGTCCTTTAAAGTGCCGTCGGGTGCAAGGTTTATATGCAATACGCACCGTTTGCCCTGATACAGACTTGCATCATACAGACGACGCTGAATCGCAACCTGAATTTGCCTGGCATAGGCACTTATGTCAGCCCCGTTATCACCGCCGTTTGCGCCAGAAGTTCCTGAATCTTTGGAAGGCAGCCCCTTCCCTTTAGCGCCCCCGCCCGATTTCGGCGCATTCTTACCGGAGCTCAGGTCGCCAAGGAGATCGTCAACGCCAGTGGCTTCTTTCGCCGCAGCGGCTTTCTTCGCGGCGGCGGCTTTAGCTGCAGCGGCTTTAGCCGCTTTCTCAGCAGCGGCCTTCTCTGCCGCAGCCGCTTTAGCAGCGGCGGCTTTCTCAGCGGCGGCTTTTTCGGCGGCAGCTTTCTGCGCGGCGGCTTTTTCTGCTGCCGCTTTTTCTGCTGCAGCCTGTTTAGCCGCTTCCTGTTGAGCTTTTTTCTCCGCCTGTTGCTGCGCTTTCTTCTCGGCTTCCTGCTGAGCTTTCTTCGCCGCCTCAGCTTCGGCTTTCTTCTGCGCATCCGCAGCCGCTTTCGCCGCTTCCGCTTCGGCCTGTTTCTTCGCATCAGCCGCGGCTTTGGCCGCCGCGGCCGCTGCTGCTTTCGCCTGGGCTTCCGCCTTCGCTTTCGCATCCACTGCGGCTTTGGCGGCGGCTTCCTGCGCCGCTTTCGCCTGCGCGTCCGCTTTCGCCTTCGCTTCAGCGGCAGCTTTGGCCGCCGCTTCTTCGGCCTGCTTCTGCTGTTCTTTCGCTTCTTTAGCCGCTTCCTGCGCCTGCAGACGTTCTTGTTCCAGCTGTTTTAGCCGCTCCTGCTCGGCTGCCTGCTTTTCACGTAACTCTTCCGCCTGCTGTTGAGCCTGCTTTTCACGCTGTTCAGCGGCGCGGCGGGCGCTGGCCTGCTGCTGCTGCTCGCGGTTGTAGTTATCCACGACCGCGCCCGGATCAACCATTACCGCGTCAATAGAAGAACCACCGCCGCCGCCGGCTGATGTATCCAGATGCTCGTCAAACGAACTCCAGATCAGTAACGCTATCAATACGATATGCAGCGCGACTGAAACGATGATCGCTCGTTTAAGCTTGTCGTTTTGTTCGGTTGCCTTTGACACTATCGGTTCCCAAAAACTGTTCGCCTGTTCCCGTTATACTATGCCGACCACGAAACGGTTTCGTCCCATAGTCAACATTCTGGCGGGCGTGTATATCCCGAGCGATTAGATCGGCTTAGTCATCAAGCCAACCGATTTAACCCCTGCGCTGTGCAACAGGTTAAGCGCTTTAATAATCTCATCGTAGGGCACCTCTTTGGCGCCACCAATCAGGAACACCGTTTTTTCATTCGCCTCAAGTCGGCGCCTGGCTTCGGCAATCACCTGTTCCGGCGGCAGTTGCGACAGCGTCTCAGCGCCCACTTTCACGCTATACTGCCCAACACCGGAAACTTCAACGATCACTGGCGGATCGTCGTTGCTTTTCACCGTTTGCGATTCCGTTGCGTCCGGCAGGTCGACCTCTACGCTCTGCGTAATGATCGGCGCAGTCGCCATAAAGATCAGCAACAGCACCAACAGAACATCCAGCAGCGGAACGATATTGATCTCGGACTTCAGTTCGCGACGCCCGCGTCCACGTGCTCTGGCCATGGCTTACCCCTTATTGCTTTCGCTGCTGGTAAACGCCTGACGGTGCAGAATGGCGGTGAACTCTTCCATAAAGTTGTCGTAGTTGAGTTCAATTTTGTTCACACGCTGATTCAGGCGGTTATAGGCCATCACCGCCGGAATTGCGGCAAAAAGACCAATTGCCGTGGCGATGAGCGCTTCAGCGATCCCCGGCGCAACCATTTGCAGCGTCGCTTGTTTTACCGCACCCAGCGCGATAAAGGCATGCATGATCCCCCACACGGTGCCAAACAGCCCGATATAAGGGCTGATCGACCCCACCGTGCCGAGGAACGGAATATGCGTCTCCAGGCTTTCCAGTTCGCGATTCATTGAAATACGCATGGCACGCGAGGCGCCTTCAACAATCGCTTCCGGCGCATGGCTGTTCGCACGATGCAGGCGAACAAATTCTTTGAAACCGCTATAGAAGATTTGTTCCGACCCCGTCAAATTATCACGACGTCCCTGGCTCTCCTGATACAGACGAGAAAGTTCAATACCGGACCAGAACTTATCTTCAAATGCCTCCGCTTCACGCGACGCTGAATTGAGAATACGCGTTCTCTGAATAATGATGGCCCAGGAAGCGATAGAAAAACCAATCAAAATCAACATGATAAGTTTAACCAGAAGGCTCGCCTTCAGGAACAAATCAAGGATATTCATGTCAGTCACTGCTTAAACTCCGCGACAATAGACTTGGGAAGCGCACGAGGCTTCATTAAGAGTGGATCAACGCACACGATAAGAACCTCTGCTTCATTCAAAACGACATTCTCGGCGTTGACGATTCGCTGCGTGAATACCAGACAAGCGCCTCGCATTGAGGTGATCTCCGTCTGGATTTCAAGCATGTCGTCGAGTCTGGCGGGCGCAAAATATTCCACAGTCATTTTGCGAACCACAAAGGCAACTCGTTCAGCCAGCAAAACCTGTTGGCTGAAGTGATGGTGGCGCAGCATCTCTGTGCGTGCTCTTTCATAAAAAGCGACATAGCTGGCGTGGTAAACCACACCACCGGCATCGGTGTCTTCGTAATAGACCCGAACCGGCCATCGAAACAGCGTTGTATTCACTTTACATCCCGGTAATGCAACAAAAGGTTAGTGCTTTCAAACTTCGCTACTATACGCGCGGCAATCGTGGTTTGGAATGGGGGAAAGTAAACGACGAGTAAATTTTTATGGGCTTATGCAAGCCCATACAGTTACCAGAAACTTCTTATTCAAAAGAAGAAAAAGAACAGGCCCAAAACGAGCACAATATCAGCGATAAGTGGACAAAAAATTCCCTGCCAGTGAATGGTTCGCGGGCGAAAACCCACGCCGTGGATCACACCCGCACAAACGGCCCACATCAGCAGGAAACCGTGCCAGATCTCCAGCTCGCTGGTTTTTGCCGCAAAACGCGACGGGTCCCAGAAGATGCAGCCCGCTAACAGCAGCGCCATCAATAAGGAAAGCGCCCTTAACGGGCGCTTGTCCATTATCGCATACATATACTTTATCATTCACGACGCCTCTTTGTTGGCTACGTCTGCTTACCCCAGTCACTTACTTGTGTAAGCTCCTGGGGATTCACAGACTTGCCGCCTCGATGCAACCCGAATGATTTCGTATATCGCATCACGATAATACTCATCAGTGTTCTTCTTTACCTGCTTTGGTGGCTTCCACGTGCTCAAGCGCTAGCGCGGTAATCACCCCAAAAGCACAGGCAAGAAGCGTTCCCAAAATCCATGCGAAATACCACATATATAGCTCCTTACCTTAGTACAGCGAATGGGTGTTCTTTTCGATGTCGTCACGCGTGATGCGGCCAAACATTTTCCAGTAACACCAGGTGGTGTAGGCCAGAATAATTGGCACGAAGACAATCGCCACGTATGTCATCAGGTTCAGCGTTCTCTGGCTGGAGGTCGCGTCCCACATGGTCAGGCTCGCGTTCAATTCCGTGCTGGACGGCATGATGAACGGGAACATCGCGATACCGGCAGTCAGAATAATGCAGGCCAGCGTCAATGAAGAGAACAGAAACGCCAGCGCGCCTTTATCTGCCTTAGTGCTAAGGGCAGTCAACAGCGGAAGCACCACGCCCAGAGCCGGAATAATCCACAGCGCAGGTATACGGTTAAAGTTCACCATCCAGGCACCCGCCTCCCGTGTGACCTCTTTGGTCAACGGGTTAGATGGGCCAGTGTGGTCCAGTACGGACTTCACCACATAACCATCAATGCCATAGTAGACCCACACGCCCGCCAGCACGAAGCAGACCAGGGTGACCAGCGCCGCAACCGTTGAGACGGTGCGAGTACGCAGGTGCAGTTCGCCAACGGTACGCATTTGCAGGTAGGTCGCCCCTTGAGTCAGGATCATCGCCACGCTGACAATCCCAGCCAGCAGACCAAACGGGTTGAGCAACTGGAAGAAATTACCGGTGTAATACAGACGCAGGTATTCGTCGATGTGGAACGGTACGCCCTGCAGCAGGTTGCCGAAAGCCACGCCAATCACCAGTGGCGGGACAAAGCTGCCGACAAAGATGCCCCAGTCCCACATATTACGCCAGCGGGTGTCTTCAATCTTCGAGCGATAGTCAAAACCCACCGGACGGAAGAATAAAGACGCCAGCACGAGGATCATCGCCACATAGAAACCGGAAAACGCAGCGGCGTAGACCATCGGCCAGGCGGCGAACAGCGCGCCACCGGCAGTGATCAGCCACACCTGGTTACCGTCCCAGTGCGGGGCGATGGAGTTAATCATAATTCGACGCTCGGTGTCATTACGACCCAGAAAGCGGGTGAGCATGCCCACCCCCATGTCGAAGCCATCGGCGACAGCAAAACCGATTAGCAAAATGCCGATCAGCAGCCACCAGATAAAACGCAATACTTCATAATCGATCATTTGACGACTCCTGTCTTAGCGTGCCGACTGAATAGCCGCGGAGGACTGTTCAAAGTGATAGCGACCGGTTTTCAGGCTGCTTGGTCCTTTACGGGCGAACTTGAACATCAGGAAAAGCTCAGCCACCAGGAACAGGGTATACAGACCGCAGATCAGTACCATGGAGAAGATCAGGTCACCCGCCGTCAGTGACGAATTGGCGACCGCCGTCGGTAATACTTCACCGATAGCCCACGGCTGGCGGCCATATTCAGCAACAAACCATCCTGCTTCAACGGCAATCCATGGCAGTGGCAAAGCGTAGAACGCAGCACGTAACAGCCATTTTTTCTCGCCAATGCGGTTACGAATCACGGTCCAGAAGGACGCGCCGATAATCAACAGCATAAGCACGCCGCACGCCACCATAATACGGAAAGCAAAGTACAGCGGCGCGACGCGAGGAATCGAATCTTTGGTCGCCTGCGCGATCTGCGCTTCCGTAGCTTGAGGAATATTGTCGGTATAGCGTTTCAGCAGCAGACCATAACCGAGGTCTTTTTTCACGTTGTTAAATTCATCGCGAACGGCTGGATCGGTAGACCCCGCACGCAGTTGTTCCAGCAGCGAGTAGGCTTTCATCCCGTTACGGATACGCTGTTGGTGCTGCGCCATCAGATCTTTCAGGCCAGTCACCTGCTTATCCACGGAGCGGGTCGCGATAATACCCAACGCATAAGGGATCTGAATCGAAAAGTGGTTCTCTTGTGCATCCTGATCGGGAATACCAAACAGAGTAAAGGACGCCGGAGCCGGCTGAGTATCCCATTCCGCTTCGATTGCCGCCAGTTTGGTTTTCTGCACATCACCCATTTCATAACCGGATTCATCACCGAGGACGATAACAGAGAGAACTGCCGCCATACCAAAGCTGGCTGCGATGGCGAAGGAACGCTTCGCAAAGGCGAAATCACGGCCTTTGAGCATATACCAGGCACTGATGCCAAGGATGAACATCGCGCCGGTCACATAGCCAGATGCCACGGTGTGAACGAATTTCACCTGAGCCACCGGGTTCAGCACCAGCTCGGAGAAGCTGACCATCTCCATACGCATGGTTTCAAAGTTGAAATCCGACGCGATAGGATTCTGCATCCAGCCGTTAGCGACGAGGATCCACAACGCCGACAGGTTCGACCCCAGCGCCACCAGCCAGGTAACAGCCATGTGCTGAACTTTGCCAAGACGATCCCAACCGAAGAAGAACAGACCGACAAAGGTAGATTCGAGGAAGAAAGCCATCAGACCTTCAATGGCCAGCGGCGCACCGAAGATATCACCGACGTAGTGAGAGTAGTAAGACCAGTTAGTCCCGAACTGGAACTCCATGGTCAGACCGGTTGCCACACCCAGGGCGAAGTTGATACCAAACAACTTGCCCCAGAATTTGGTCATATCTTTATAAATCTGTTTGCCGGAAAGGACGTAAACCGTTTCCATGATGGCCAGCAGGAACGCCATACCCAGCGTCAGCGGCACAAAAAGGAAGTGGTACATCGCGGTCAAGGCAAACTGTAAGCGCGACAGTTCGACTATATCTAACATCATGACTCCTTGCTCATCGCATGAAGACTCCGAGAGTGAACCCCGTTAGAAAGGGTCACACGCATGCCCCAATACAAATGTATTTGCTTCTTTTCTTCACACCCTCTTCTTAGTCAAGAAAACGGCAGTGCTGGAAAGTTACAAACATGTTAACAAAACACCCAAATTGATCCCGTGATTATATTACGCTGCAAAACCCTTACAATAAATAGGTTTTTATTGTGATAAATTTGCAATTTTCGACAGCGATCAATTTATAGCGAAAACACCCTGATTTGGTCAATTTGATCCGCAACAATTTAACTCCATTTCGCATTTATTTCCAAGCTTTAAACATTGATATAAATCAATTTTCACTTTAAATGTTAATTATGTTTACCATGTGCGTCATAGGTAGCACGCTGGTTAACGATATGTTTTTCAAGAGTGTCGTCAGTTACTAAAAATGATAGTCCATCTATTCAATTTCGGAGCGGAATTTAATGGCAGAAAGGGCGGTGAGTTAAATCAGCCATAAACGTAAAAGACTATATAGTTCACAGATTTTTTTTATCAAGTTAACACCATATATTTTTTTGTTTATATTATTTATCATTGCATTCACTTTAAGTTAACACAGCTAAGTAACTATCTCATTATCAAGTAAATGCGCTGCATGACCGCCTTTCTTGCCCCGGTGCCGCGCAACGTTCTGCCTCTGGCCTGCGTTCAGCAAAGCCCTTTTTCCTCATCTGTCGCGATTTGCCCTCCCCCTCCAGGTCACATTGTATTCAGCGCTTATCACCTGAGTAATGGAAGGCGTAGAACAAAAATGGTTTACGATAAATCACTGATGATCCAAATACGCCACAGTCAACGTATCAACAGCTTAAAGTCTAGAGGAAGTTATCAGGAGAAAAAATGATACAGACGATAGTCTATTTATCGCTCGCACTGACCGATAAATACCAATAAGAAACATAACCATATGATATATAATGATTTTAATACTATACAAGCGAACAATCACACGCAGAAAAATAGACTAAAAGAGAAAACTGTTCACTACAATCATGCATGTCAATTAACGGGTCACAATCATCAGCCCAAAATATTCGCCTCTATTTAATCTCATCAACGCGCTAAATAATTATAGGGAGAGATAATCAATCCAGGATATTGTCTGAGTAGGCTACGGTAAACCATAAATTTCCGAACGTGCTGTTATTATCCATAATTTTGCGTAATTAATCTGGCAGGATAAATATATCCCCTAAAGAATTCGTGTTGCATGACAAAACGGTTAACCGTGTTGAACTGCGCTGGCTACGAAGGAGTGAGGTCGCAGGCCTAATCACGCGGCAAAGCAACGGTCCGCATCAATGAGATGAGTCACAGCCCGGCCGACGCACATGCAGCCTGACGTAGAGCAAAAAGCGTGGAGTTTAGTGGTAACTAAATGAATTAAAAACAAAAAAGGCCATCATCAGATGGCCAACCATGTCGAAACTGAACCAGCCCTTGACCATGCAGACAATCAGGGCTGTTTTTTTACTTATGACTTAATGACAGTTTTCAGCGCTTCGCCGATATCCGCCAGGCTACGGACGGTTTTCACGCCTGCAGCTTCCAGCGCGGCGAATTTCTCATCCGCCGTCCCTTTACCACCCGCGATAATCGCGCCTGCGTGACCCATACGCTTGCCTTTCGGCGCGGTAACGCCCGCGATGTAACCAACAACCGGTTTGGTTACGTGATCTTTGATGTAGGCCGCCGCCTCTTCTTCCGCGCTACCGCCGATCTCACCGATCATCACGATCGCTTCAGTCTGCGGATCTTCCTCGAACAGTTTCAGGATATCGATAAAGTTAGAGCCCGGAATCGGGTCGCCGCCGATGCCCACACAGGTGGACTGGCCAAAACCGTAGTCAGTGGTCTGCTTAACCGCTTCATAGGTCAGCGTACCGGAACGGGACACGATACCCACTTTGCCCGGCTGGTGGATGTGGCCCGGCATGATGCCGATTTTGCATTCGCCTGGGGTGATTACACCTGGGCAGTTCGGCCCGATCATGCGCACGCCCGCTTCGTCAAGCTTCACTTTCACCGTCAGCATATCCAGCGTCGGGATACCTTCGGTGATGGTGATAATCAGTTTGATGCCCGCGTCGACAGCTTCCAGAATGGAGTCCTTGCAGAACGGCGCCGGAACGTAGATAACCGTTGCGGTGGCGCCAGTGGCCTCTACCGCTTCACGCACGGTATTGAACACCGGCAGACCCAGATGCGTGGTGCCGCCTTTGCCTGGCGTGACGCCGCCCACCATCTGCGTACCATAAGCAATCGCCTGTTCGGAGTGGAAAGTCCCCTGGCTACCGGTAAAGCCCTGGCAGATAACCTTGGTGTTTTTATCGATTAAAACAGACATTATTTCCCCTCCACTGCGGCAACAACCTGCTGAGCTGCATCCGTCAGACTTTTCGCTGCAATAATATTCAGGCCGCTGTCAGCCAATTTTTTCGCGCCCAGTTCGGCGTTGTTGCCTTCCAGACGGACAACCACCGGTACGTTAACGCCCACTTCAGCAACCGCGCCGATGATACCGTCAGCAATCAGATCGCAACGAACAATACCGCCGAAGATGTTAACCAGAACCGCTTTCACGTTGTCATCGGAGAGGATGATTTTGAACGCTTCGGTCACGCGCTCTTTGGTCGCGCCGCCGCCTACGTCGAGGAAGTTAGCCGGTTCGCCGCCGTGCAGCTTAACGATGTCCATCGTGCCCATCGCCAGACCGGCTCCGTTAACCATGCAGCCGATGTTGCCGTCCAGCGCAACATAGTTCAGTTCCCACTGCGCCGCCTGGGCTTCACGCGGGTCTTCCTGAGACTGGTCGCGCATTTCGCGCAGATCCGGCTGGCGGAACAGCGCGTTGCCGTCAGCGCCCAGTTTGCCGTCAAGACAGATCAGATCGCCCTGTTTAGTGATCACCAGCGGGTTGATTTCGATCAGCGCCAGATCGCGCTCAAGGAAAATGATCGCCAGACCCATAAAGATCTTCGTAAATTGCTGAACCTGCTTGCCTTCCAGACCCAGTTTGAACGCCAGCTCGCGCCCCTGATACGGCATCGGACCCGCCAGCGGATCGAGGGCGATTTTGTGGATCAGGTGCGGGGTCTCTTCCGCCACTTTTTCGATCTCCACGCCGCCTTCGGTGGAAGCCATAAAGACCACCCGACGGGAGCTACGGTCAACAACCGCGCCCAGGTACAGCTCTTTATCGATATCGGTCGCCGCTTCAACCAGAATCTGGTTAACCGGCTGGCCGTTGGCGTCTGTCTGGTAGGTCACCAGACGTTTGCCCAGCCAGTGCTCCGCGAACGCGCGAATCTCTTCTTTACTGTTAACAACCTTCACACCGCCCGCTTTGCCGCGGCCACCTGCGTGAACCTGACATTTAACTACCCACGGGCCCGCGCCGATTTTTGAAGCGGCTTCTTCTGCTTCACGCGGAGTAGCACAGGCATAACCCACCGGCGCCGGTAAGCCATAGCGGGCAAAAAGTTGTTTTGCCTGATATTCATGTAAGTTCATGTGTTCTGTCCATCCTTCAGGGAATAATTATCTTTAAACCTGTAGGCCTGATAAGACGCGCCAGCGTCGCCATCAGGCATCTCATCAACGCCTTATCTGGCCTATGGTAGGTAATACTCTTGCTGACTAAACGTCCAGCAACAGACGCGTCGGATCTTCCAGCAGCTCTTTAATCGCCACCAGGAAACCGACCGATTCGCGTCCGTCGATCAGACGGTGATCATAGGAGAGCGCCAGATACATCATTGGCAGAATTTCTACTTTGCCATTCACCGCCATCGGACGATCTTTAATGGCATGCATACCCAGAATCGCGCTCTGCGGTGGGTTAATGATTGGCGTGGACATCAGAGAACCAAAAACGCCGCCGTTAGTAATGGTGAAGTTACCGCCGGTCAGGTCATCCACGGTCAGCTTGCCGTCACGCCCTTTCACTGCCAGCTCTTTAATTTTCTTCTCAATATCCGCCATACCCAGCAGATCCACATCACGCAGAACCGGGGTAACCAGGCCGCGCGGCGTGGAAACCGCCATGCTGACATCGAAGTAGTTGTGATACACCACGTCGTCGCCATCAATGGAGGCGTTCACTTCCGGGTAGCGTTTCAGCGCTTCAACCACCGCTTTCACGTAGAAGGACATGAAGCCCAGACGGATACCGTGCCGTTTTTCAAACGCTTCACCATACTGCTTGCGCAGATCCATAATCGGCTTCATGTTGACTTCGTTGAACGTCGTCAGCATCGCGGTGGAGTTTTTCGCTTCCAGCAGACGTTCGGCTACGCGCTTGCGCAGACGGGTCATCGGCACGCGTTTTTCAGAACGGTTACCCAGTTGTGTAGCCGGAACCGCCGCTTCTGGCGCTTTCGCTTCTTCTTTTTTCGCCGGCACGCTCGCCAGATATTTTTCAATATCTTCACGGGTGAGACGGCCACCCACGCCGGTACCTTGAATTACCGACGCGTCAAGGCTATGTTCCGCCAGCAGACGACGAATCGCCGGACTCAGCGCATCGTTGTTTTGTTCTTCCAGAGAGGCCTGCTGACGCTGGGCCGGCGTTGATTCTTTGGTATCGGCCTTCGCGTCGGACTCTTTGCCCGCGCTGTTACCTTCGCGCAGGCGCCCCAGAATCTGACGAGAGAGCACGGTGGCGCCTTCATCTTCAATAACTGCATCCAGAATGCCATCCGCTGAAGCCGGTACTTCCAGTACCACTTTGTCAGTTTCGATTTCTACCAGCACTTCGTCACGAACAACCGCATCGCCCGGTTTTTTATGCCAGGTTGCAACCGTTGCATCAGCTACGGACTCAGGCAGGTCGGGAACCAGAATATCTACGCTACTCATTATGTATCCTTTAATTAATCGACGTTCAGCGCGTCATTGACCAGATCTTGTTGCTGTTTCTGGTGAACGGACAAATACCCCACCGCCGGAGAGGCGGAGGCCGGGCGGCCTGCATAACGCAGAGAAGCCCCAAACGGAATCACTTCGCGGAAGTGATGCTGGCTACAGTACCAGGCGCCCTGGTTGAGCGGCTCTTCCTGACACCAGATAAAATCATGCACATGCGCGTAAGGTTTCAGCGCCTCCTGCACCGCCTGATGCGGGAACGGATAAAGCTGTTCAATACGCACAATGGCAACATCTTTCTGCTCATTTTTACGGCGGCGTTCCAGCAGATCGTAATAAACTTTACCCGCACACAGCACAACGCGCTTCACCGCTTTCGGATCGAGATCGTCGATTTCCCCGATTGCGGGCTGGAAAGTCCCGTTGGCCAGTTCCTCCATGCTGGAAACCGCCAGCGGATGACGCAGCAAGGATTTCGGCGACATCACGATCAGCGGACGACGCATACCGCGCAGCGCCTGACGGCGCAGCATATGGTAAACCTGCGCCGGCGTTGACGGCACGCAAACTTGCATGTTCTGCTCAGCGCAAAGTTGCAGATAACGTTCCAGACGCGCGGAGGAGTGCTCCGGCCCCTGCCCTTCGTAGCCGTGCGGCAGCAGCATCACCAGGCCGCACATCCGCCCCCATTTCTGCTCGCCGGAGGAGATGAACTGATCGATCACCACCTGCGCGCCGTTGGCGAAGTCGCCGAACTGCGCTTCCCAGATGGTCAGGGTGCGCGGTTCAGCGGTCGCATAGCCGTATTCGAACGCCAGCACCGCTTCTTCAGACAGGACGGAGTCCCAGACGCGGAAGGTGCCCTGACCGTTATGAATGTGCTGCAACGGCGTATACGTGGAACCATTTGCCTGGTTATGAATCACCGCATGACGGTGGAAGAAGGTGCCGCGACCGGAGTCCTCGCCAGACAGACGCACCGGAATCCCCTCATCAACCAGCGTGGCGTAGGCCAGCGTTTCCGCGCCGCCCCAGTCGAACAGCTTCTCGCCAGCGGCCATCGACTGACGATCGCCGTAAATCTTGGCGACGCGGGACTGCATCTCCACAGCTTCCGGCACGGTACTGATGCGTTTCGCCAGCTCCTGCAAACGTTTAGGTTCGACTTTGTCCGGATAGCTCTCATCCCACTCATGGTTGAGATACGGGGACCAGGTAAAAGAGTGCATGTTCATCGGACGCCACTCTTTGACCACGCATTCACCGGCATCCAGCGCATCGCGGTAGAGGTTGACCATTTCAGTGGCGTCTTCCAGGGTCGCGACCTTTTCCGCTTCCAGCTTATCAGCGTAGATTTTGCGCGGGGTCGGATGTTTTTTGATTTTCTGGTACATCAGCGGCTGAGTTGCGCTCGGCTCATCGGCTTCATTATGGCCATGACGGCGGTAGCACACCAGGTCGATGAAGACATCGCGTTTAAAGGTGTTGCGGAAGTCCAGCGCCACGCGAGTAACGAAAGCCACCGCTTCCGGATCATCGGCGTTAACGTGGAAAATCGGTGCCTGTACCATTTTACCGATATCGGTGCAGTACGGGGTGGAGCGCGCATCCAGCGGGTTGGAGGTGGTAAAACCCACCTGGTTGTTGATAACGATGCGCACGGTGCCGCCCACTTCGTAACCACGCGCCTTAGACATGTTCAGGGTTTCCTGAACCACGCCCTGGCCCGTCACCGCGGCGTCGCCGTGAATGGTAATGGGCAGCACTTTATTGCTGCTCGGCTCATCCAGACGGTCGAGACGGGCGCGCACGGAACCAATCACCACCGGGCTGACGATCTCCAGGTGCGACGGGTTAAACGCCAGCGCCAGGTGCACCAGGCCACCTTCGGTTTCCATATCGGACGAGAAGCCCATATGGTACTTCACATCGCCAGTACCGAGTTGCTCTTTATGTTTACCGGAGAATTCATCAAACAGATCCTGGGGTTTTTTACCCAGCACGTTGACCAGCACGTTCAGACGACCACGGTGCGCCATGCCCAGCACCACTTCGCGGGAACCGCTCTTACCCGCATGGCGGATAATCTCTTTCAGCATCGGGATCAGCGCGTCGCCACCTTCCAGCGAGAAACGTTTTGCACCGGGGAATTTCGCGCCGAGGTAGCGTTCCAGCCCTTCAGCCGCCGTCAGTTCGCTGAGAAAGCGTTTTTTCTCTTCGCCGCTAAAGTTCGCTTTTCCTGCTACCGACTCAATACGCTGCTGGATCCAGCGTTTTTCTTCGGTAGACGTGATGTGCATATATTCCGCACCGATTGAGCCGCAGTAGGTTTGCCTGAGGGCGGAAATCAACTCGCCCAGCTTCATCGTATCTTTACCGATGGCAAAAGATCCGACGTTGTAGCTTTCCTGAAAATCAGCCTCAGTCAGATCGTGGTATGCCGGATCGAGATCCGCCACTCGCTCTTGCTGCCACAGCCCCAGCGGATCGAGATTCGCATGCTGGTGACCACGGAAGCGGTAGGCGTTGATGAGCTGCAGGACTTTCACCTGCTTGACATTGCTGTCAGGGTCGGAAATTGAAGAAGTGTAACGTGAGGCATCCTTCGCCAGGCGGCGGAAATAATCACGCGTTTTGGAATGGAATTGATCCGGTTTGACTCCGGTGCCAGGTAACTGCTGGAACATAGAACGCCAGTTAGCGTCAACAGAGTCAGGATCGGTTAAGAAGTCTTCATAGAGCTGTTCTATCCAGCTCTGGTTCGAGCCAGAGAGGTAAGAAGAGTCCAGCCAGGCTTTCATTGCGCCGTTCTGCATCGTGATCCCTTAAGCATTTATATGCTTACTTCGCCATGGATACTACCACGCACATTGCTGTGCGTGCCGGGGTTCACTTGCGAGCTCTTCTCTGTGTAGCGGCTCGCGAAGGAACCTTTAGAAACTGTCTAAATAATCTTCGTCGTTCCGGCTGCGACTGCGTTGCGGCTTTCACTCACCCCAGTCACATAGTCAACTATGCTCCAGGGAATTCGTTCAACCGCGCCTTGTCTCGCGCTGAACGTCTCGATTATTTACTTATCTGGCAGTTTTTAAAGGTTTCTGCAATTTGCCCGGTGGCGCTACGCTAACCGGGCCTACTGTTACGTAGGCCGGATAAGCGCAGCGCCATCCGGCGTTGTTACTTACGCACTGCGCTGCAACAACATCGACTTAATATGACCGATGGCGCGCGTCGGGTTCAGCCCCTTAGGACATACGCTGACGCAGTTCATGATGCTATGACAGCGGAATACGCTGAATGCATCGTTCAATCCTTCGAGGCGCTCGCTGGTTTCCGTATCGCGGCTGTCGATCAGGAAGCGATACGCGGCCAGCAGGCCCGCCGGACCAATAAACTTGTCCGGGTTCCACCAGAAGGACGGGCACGAAGTTGAACAGCATGCACAAAGGATACACTCATACAGCCCATCAAGCTTTTCACGCTGCTCTGGCATCTGCAAATGCTCGCGAGCGGGTGGATTTTGCCCATTATTCAATAAATAAGGCTTAATCTTCTCATATTGTGCATAGAATTGCCCCATGTCTACCACCAGGTCGCGGATAACCGGTAAACCGGGTAGTGGGCGAATCACAATTTTCTTGCCCGGCTGGTTCAGCGCTGAAATCGGCGTGATGCACGCCAGGCCATTTTTACCGTTCATATTCAGGCCATCTGAACCACACACGCCTTCACGGCATGAACGACGGAAAGAGAGGCTGGGATCTTTTTCTTTAAGCTGAATTAATGCATCCAGCAGCATCATATCGCGCCCTTCTTCGCCCTCCAGGGTGTAATCCTGCATGCGCGGAGCGTCATCAACATCCGGGTTATAGCGATAAATTGAAAACTCGAGTTTCATTGTCCTGTCTCCGCATTAGTAAGTACGAATCTTCGGCGGGAATGCCGGGCGCAGTTTCGGTTCCATATTGACGCTTCGACGCGTCATGGATTCCGTCTCTGGCAGATACAGGGTATGGCACAGCCAGTTTTCATCATCGCGATCCGGGAAGTCGAAGCGGCTATGCGCGCCACGGCTTTCGGTACGGAAGTTGGCGGAGACGGCCGTTGCAAATGCCGTTTCCATCAGGTTGTCCAGCTCCAGGCACTCCACGCGCTGGGTGTTGAATTCACTGGAGGTGTCGTCCAGACGGGCATTTTTCAGACGCTCGCGAATCACCTTCAGTTGCTCAAGCCCTTTCGCCATCGCGTCGCCTTCACGGAACACCGAGAAGTTGTGCTGCATACACTCCTGCAACGCTTTACGGATAGTGACCGGATCTTCGCCGTCACGGTTGTTGTTCCAGCGGTTGAGACGTTCCAGAGAGGCCTCAATGTCAGACTCGCTGGCGTCACGCAGCGCGCCCTGCTCGGCGATGGACTCCTGCAGATGCAGACCGGCCGCACGCCCGAAGACTACCAGGTCAAGCAGCGAGTTGCCGCCCAGGCGGTTAGCGCCGTGTACGGATACGCAGGCAATTTCACCCACCGCGAACAGACCAGGAATCACCACATCTTCGCCCTGCTCGTTCACGGTCAGCGCCTGACCGGTTACTTTGGTCGGGATGCCGCCCATCATATAGTGACAGGTTGGGATCACCGGAATCGGCTCTTTCACCGGGTCAACGTGGGCAAAGGTACGGGACAATTCGAGGATCCCCGGCAGACGGGATTCGAGCACTTCTTTCCCCAGATGGTCGAGCTTCAGTTTGGCATGCGGCCCCCACGGGCCGTCGCAGCCGCGACCTTCGCGGATTTCGATCATAATAGAACGCGCGACCACGTCACGACCGGCCAGGTCCTTCGCGTTCGGGGCATAGCGCTCCATAAAGCGCTCGCCGTGTTTATTCAGCAGATAACCGCCTTCGCCACGGCAGCCTTCTGTCACCAGCACGCCCGCGCCCGCAATACCGGTCGGGTGGAACTGCCACATTTCCATATCCTGCACCGGAACGCCGGCGCGCAACGCCATACCGACGCCGTCGCCGGTGTTGATATGCGCGTTAGTGGTGGACTGGTAAATACGGCCTGCGCCGCCGGTCGCCAGCACGGTTGCGCGCGCTTTGAAGTAAACCACTTCGCCGGTTTCGATACACAGGGCGGTACAACCTACCACTGCGCCGTCGGCATTTTTCACCAGATCCAGCGCATACCATTCAGAAAAAATAGTGGTATGGTTTTTCAAATTCTGTTGATACAACGTATGCAGCAATGCGTGACCGGTACGGTCAGCCGCCGCCGCGGTACGCGCCGCCTGTTCGCCGCCGAAGTTTTTCGACTGGCCGCCGAACGGACGCTGATAGATACGGCCATCGTCAAGACGGGAGAAAGGCAGCCCCATGTGCTCCAGTTCCAGAATCGCTTCCGGGCCGGTTTTGCACATATATTCAATGGCATCCTGGTCACCGATGTAGTCAGACCCTTTTACGGTATCGTACATGTGCCATTCCCAGTTATCTTCATGGGTATTACCGAGCGCCACGGTGATGCCACCTTGTGCGGATACGGTATGGGAACGGGTTGGGAAGACTTTGGAGAGCAGCGCACAGGTCTGGCCGCTTTGGGAAATTTGCAGCGCTGCGCGCATACCTGCGCCGCCTGCGCCAATAACAACAGCATCAAATTCTCTGACTGGCAGTTTCATTACACACCCCACACCACAACAAATCCATAAATGACGTAAACCACCAGCGCAACAACGATAGCAAGTTGCAACACAAGACGCACGGCCAGCGGTTTAACGTAGTCGGTCAATACCTGCCACATGCCAATCCAGGCATGAATCAAGATGGAAAAAAGCGCCAGCAGGGTAAAGACTTTGGTGAATGACGATGAGAAGAAACCGCGCCAGAGTTCAAAAGTGAGTTCGCCGCTTGTGGCGAAGAAACCCACCATATAGATGATATATAACGTCAGAACGATAGCGGTGGCACGGACAAGGATGAAGTCATGTACGCCATTGCGTCCTAATGCGGAGGCGTTGCTTACCATACGAGGACTCCTGCGAGAAGTGAAAGCACGACAGTGATAACAAAAGAGATTTTGGCTGAGCGTTTACCCGCTTCGAATGTTTCTTCCAGATAACCAAAATCCATCATCATGTGACGAATGCCGACCACGACGTGATATGCCAGCGCGGTAAGAATGCCCCACATAATAAATTTAACAATGAAGCTATCCATGATAGCGGACGCTTGCTGGAATCCTTCAGGGGAAGAGAGGCTGGTGCCCAGTAACCACAACAGGATCCCGACCGCCACGAAAGTGATCACACCGGAAACGCGATGGAGAATGGACGCTATCGCCGTGATTGGGAACCGGATCGTTGTCAGATCCAGATTGACAGGTCTTTGTTTTTTCACATTTCTTACCATGAATAACGCCCACATGCTGTTCTTATTGTTTCCTTCCTCCGGTCTGCTTGCGGGTCAGACAGCGTCCTTATCTATAACCTGAAGTCATGTTAAAACTCTTTTTCAGGAGTTAAAACGTGACGAAAATAACGCTGGGTGGCTCGGGATTGCAGGGTATTCCGGAGACCTGGCGGCAGTATAGGCCGTTCACAAAATCATTACAATTAACCTACATATAGTTTGTCGGGTTTTCTCCCGAACAGTGATCAATATCACGATAACAACATATTTTTAAAATTTAATCATCTGATTTGACAAATATTAAACATTATTGTTACAACCATTACCAGATAAATGCGATAATGCACAAAAGTTATCGGGTCATGCTTTTACCTGAGAATAAGTTATGTAACAGTGAGAGAGTATTGACCGATGTAATCAGGACAGTTATTAGTGGTATATAGTTTATAAAATTCGGACTGCTAAAACGCTGATTTGCTGTTGTTTCATCGTAGACAGAAGGCGTACCATCAAGCGCCCTTGCTCTGTACCCTGCCCTGTTCCGCGACGCAGAGCGATGTGCAACATAACAAACTGGTAATGTTATCTGCTACGGGCCGAATGCAAATCCACCACCCGGCAGTCTTAAGCAATAAAGGCGCTAAGGAGACCATAAATGTCTGATGCTAAAGCAAAAATCACCCTGGGTGGTGATACTGCTATCGAACTGGATGTGCTAAAGGGCACGCTCGGTCAGGATGTTATTGATATTCGTAGCCTTGGTTCAAAGGGCGTATTTACTTTTGATCCTGGTTTTACCTCAACCGCATCCTGCGAATCTAAAATCACTTTTATCGATGGCGATGAAGGTATCCTGCTGCATCGCGGTTTCCCGATCGATCAGTTAGCCACCGATTCCAACTATCTGGAAGTGTGTTACATCCTGCTGAACGGTGAAAAGCCGACTCAGGCCCAGTACGACGAATTCAAAACCATCGTTACCCGCCACACCATGATTCACGAACAGATCACCCGTCTGTTCCACGCATTCCGCCGCGACTCTCACCCGATGGCCGTAATGTGCGGTATCACCGGCGCGCTGGCCGCGTTTTACCACGATTCGCTGGATGTAAATAATCCGCGTCACCGCGATATCGCCGCGTTCCGCCTGCTCTCCAAAATGCCGACCATGGCGGCGATGTGTTACAAATATTCGATTGGCCAGCCTTTCGTTTATCCGCGCAACGACCTTTCTTACGCGGGTAATTTCCTGAATATGATGTTCTCCACGCCGTGTGAAAAGTATGAGGTAAACCCGATACTGGAGCGCGCCATGGACCGTATTCTGATCCTTCATGCCGATCACGAACAGAACGCCTCAACCTCCACTGTTCGTACCGCGGGCTCTTCCGGCGCTAACCCGTTTGCCTGTATTGCGGCGGGCATTGCCTCCCTGTGGGGGCCGGCGCACGGCGGCGCCAACGAGGCGGCACTGAAGATGCTGGAAGAGATCAGCTCCGTTCAACACATTCCGGAGTTTGTCCGTCGCGCGAAAGACAAGAACGACTCTTTCCGTCTGATGGGCTTTGGCCACCGCGTGTATAAAAACTACGATCCACGTGCGACCGTTATGCGTGAAACCTGCCACCAGGTGCTCAAAGAACTGGGCACCAAAGACGATCTGCTGGAAGTGGCCATGGAGCTTGAGCACATCGCGCTCAACGACCCGTACTTTATTGAGAAAAAACTCTATCCGAACGTCGATTTTTATTCCGGCATCATCCTGAAAGCGATGGGTATTCCCTCCTCCATGTTCACCGTTATCTTCGCGATGGCGCGTACCGTGGGCTGGATCGCGCACTGGAACGAAATGCACAGCGACGGCATGAAAATCGCTCGCCCACGTCAGCTGTACACCGGCTACGAAAAACGCGATTTCCAGAACGATATCAAGCGGTAAGCCTGATATGACGAAAACGCGCCTTCTGGCGCGTTTTCGCGTGCTGACAAACCCGTATCAGATATTGTGCCCGCATTTCCGCCGGGTGGCGGCTAACGCCTTACCAGGCCTATAACCTATTTAATATCAATAGATTATGTATCACCAGCAGGCCCGCGCAAGCGAAGCGCCGCCGGGCGATTCCGGAAGAGCAAACCGGCCGGCAATCTCACCGGCTAATGCTGGCATCCTGGACACCAGTAAAACGGTCTTGACGACAGCATCGTTCTCTCGATAATCCCGCCGCAGCGCTCACAATTCTCCCCTTCGCGATGAAAAACCTTAAAGCGAAACAGCGCGCCGTGATGCTTATCATCATCAACCAGGCCGCGAGTATTGTAGGACAGCCGCGGAATATCCAGCAGCGCCTGAGCCAGCACATCAAGCTGTTTATTATCAAGTCCGGAAGCCTTGTGCCGCCCGGTTAACCCTGCCTGCCAGAGAATCTCTACGCGTAAATAATTCCCCAGCCCCGCAAGAAACGCCTGATCCAGCAACAGCCCGGAGAACTGACGATTGCGGAATTTCGCCGACAGCAGACGCGCTTTAACTTTCTCAACGGTAAGCGTCATATCGAGCACATCCGGCCCGACCCGCAGCAAAAACGGATGTCGGGCGAGCTGTTCAGGCGTCAGTATTTCAATATCAGAGGCGCTATAGAGCAAAACCGCCTTGCAGGCGGTCTGCAAGCGAACGCGCAAAATACGCGTCGTTTCAGGTTGTTCCCCCGCGTCGACCACTCGCCAGACGCCATACAACTGATTGTGGCTATAAAGCGTTAACCCGCCAGAGAAGTGAGTGAGCAGGGCTTTACCGCGGGTTTCAATACCTGTCACCTGTTGACCAACCAGCTGTGACTGATAAGCGTGTAACTGCGGGAAGGCGAACCACGCCTCAGTCAACGGTTCGCCTTTGATCGCCGCTTCCAGGCTATCCGCCGCACGGCGAATTTCCGGACCTTCCGGCATAATAATGTCCTTGTCTTAATGCGTTGCGCCGCCGACCGCTTTCACATCGCCATCCTGGCGTAAAGCAACGGCAATCGCGATCTCCAGCGCCGCACGTACCGTCTCTGCCGCCATACTCGCTTCGCCGGGATGAGCCGCAGCCTGCTCCGGCAAATAGGGGATATGAATAAATCCCCCCTTCACGCCGCATTTACCCTGTAGCCAATGCAGCAGGCCATACATCACATGGTTACAGACAAATGTTCCCGCCGTCTGCGACACCGACGCCGGGATCCCACGCTCGCGCAGCGCCGCAACGATCGCCTTAATCGGCAGCGTGCTGAAATACGCCGCCGGACCATCGGCAATAATCGGTACGTCGATCGGCTGCAGGCCTTTATTGTCCGGAATTCGCGCATCATCAACGTTAATCGCCACCCGTTCCACGGTGATATCGACGCGCCCGCCCGCCTGACCAATCGCCAGCGTCAAGACGGGCTCCAGCTCGTCCAGCGCCGCGTTGAGTACCGCCAGGGCATCGCCAAATACGCACGGCAGCTGCCGCGCCGTAACGGGCAGCCCGGCGATAATAACCCCATCCAGCTGCTTAACCACTTCCCACGAAGGATTAATCGCCTCGCCGCCAAAGGGTTCAAAACCGGTGATCAATACGCCAGCCATCATCCCTCCTTACAGGAACATCAGGAAATAGAGCAAAAATACGTTCACGGTAAGCAGCAGCACACCGGTCGGTACCTGAGCTTTGATCACCGCGTTTTTATCCGGCAGCTCCAGCAGCGCCGCCGGGACGATATTGAAGTTAGCCGCCATCGGGGTCATCAGAGTGCCGCAATAGCCGGAAAACATACCAATTGCCGCCATTACCGCCGGATTTCCGCCATGCTGCAAGACCAGAATCGGGATCCCGACACCTGCCGTCACAATAGGGAATGCGGCGAAGGCGTTACCCATCACCATCGTCAGCAGAGCCATACCAATGGCATAAACGGCAACGGCAATAAACCGGCTGTCCACCGCCAGGTAATGCTGCGTTAGCCAGGAAATACTGTTACCGACGCCGGCGGCGGTAAACAGCAGGCCGAGAACCGCCAGGATCTGCGGCAAAATAAACGCCCAGCCGACCGAATCCAGAAGACGGCGCGCCTCCTGTAACGGCTGTGCGGCGGTTTCATGGGTCATGCGGATCGCCATCACCAGGCCGAGCAGCGTTCCCGCGGTCATGGAAAACAGGGTAATCAACGTGGCGTGATTGCCCGCGCCAAAGACGGCAACCTGCAACGCTGGCAGATTGTTAAACAGCAACACGCCAGCAACGGTCACCACCGGGATCGCCAGCGCGGGGAAGAACAGTTTGTTGCCCAGACGCGCAGCGCTGGCGGTGCGCTCTTCCTGCGAACGCTGATGATAGCGGCCGAGGCGAACACCGCCAAAACCGGCAATCAGCGCCAGCACGACAACGATGATACCGACGGCAATATTAACGGTCCGCTTATCGCCGACCAGTTGATACGTCCAGTCGCCAAACAGAAACACCACGCCGTAAAGCCCCCAGAACAGACCGGTCGTCAGCCTGCGCGGGTTCGCTTTATCGCGCCATGACATCACCGCCACCACCAGCAGAACGGCGCCCGCCAGCCAGTACAACCAGGTTTGCTGAAAATTCATGCGGCACCGCCTTTCGCCTGCGCGGCGTTAATCTTGTCCAGCTCACGCTGTAGATGACGGTCCAGACGCCACAGACGGGCGGAGTGGATCAGGAAGGCGCATACCGCCGTAGGGATCCCCCACACGGCGATGTGCAGCGGCTCGGTCTGAATGCCGCCTGACTCCAGCATAAAGTTATGCATAAAGATAATCGCGCCAAAGGCGACAAAAATATCTTCGCCGAAGAACAGGCCAACGTTATCGGTGGCGGCCGACATCGCGCGTAAGCGGTAACGGATATCGCCCGGCAGCGCGCCAAAATTCTTCTCCGCCGCGCCTTCCGCCATCGGCGCCAGCAGCGGACGCACCATCTGCGGATGCCCACCCAGACTGGTTAACCCCAGCGCGGCGGTCACTTCACGTACGAACAGATAGACAATGAGCAAACGGCCCGCTGTTGCGCTGCGGATCTTCGCGATCCACGCCTGCGCGCGCTCTTTCAGCCCATGCCGTTCCAGCAGGCCGATGACCGCCAGCGGCAGCAGAAGAATAAACGGCAGATTGCGGGTATTAAGAAACCCTTCCCCCAGCTTTTCCAGAATGGTCGCGACCGGCATATGCGCCGTCAGCCCGGTGATGATCCCGGAAACAATCACCACCAGAACCTGGTTAAAACGTAATAGAAAACCAACCACGATCGCGGCAATGCCGATCAGCGGCCAGAGAGATACTGACTGTTCCATAGTAGCATCCTGTATGTTGTGTATTGTTAATTGCTTAATATTATTATTTTACTCTTCTGTTTCCGTGCTCACCTGTATATTGCGCCCGGCAAACGCCGCGCGCAAACGACGGGCAAAATCCAGCGCGTGCTCACCGTCACCATGCAAACAAACGGTTTCCGCTACCACATGCGCCCATTCACCGGTAATGCTCCGAACCCGATTGTGTTGCACCATTTCCAGCGTCTGCGCCAGCGATTGCTCTTCGCTCTCAATCAGCGCGCCAGGCTGCGTGCGCGGCACCAGGCTGCCATCCGCCAGATAGCCGCGATCGGCAAACACTTCCTGACGGGTAGCCAACTGGTAACGTTGTCCGGCGCGAATCAGCTCGCTGCCCGCCAGCCCAACCAGCACCAGATCAGCATCAATATCGCGCACCGCACGGGCAATCGCATCGGCCAGTTGCGGATCTTTCGCCGCCTGGTTATAGAGCATTCCGTGCGGCTTAACGTGCTGTAATTCGCCGCCTTGCGCGCGCACCATCGCCGCCAGCGCGCCAACCTGGTACAGCGTTTGCGCATAAACGGTTTCCGGCGGCAGTTGCATAGGCGTCCGTCCGAAGTTCTCCCGGTCAGGGAAGCTCGGATGCGCCCCTACCGCAACGCCATATTTCAGCGCGTCGCGGACGCTCTGCAGCATCATCACCGCATCTCCGGCATGGAAACCGCAGGCGATATTGGCGGAAGAAACCAGTTGCAACAGGGCACTGTCATTGGCGCAGCCTTCACCCAGATCGGCATTTAAATCAATCTTCATTATCAAGTCTCCATGCCAGTTGTTCGAAATAACGCTGTCTGTCGTCACGCGCTTTAAGCGCTTCCTCCAGCGTACAGGGAACAAAGTGGATCGGCTGACCCAGCGGAATTTGCGCCAGCTGGTACATATCAGCCTCAATAATACTGGCAATACGCGGATAGCCACCGGTCGTCTGGGCATCATTCATCAGTACGATCGGCTGACCGTTGTGCGGAACCTGCACCACGCCGGGCAGCAGGCCGTGAGAGAGCATCTCGCGATCGGTCGTCCGCTTCAGCGGTTGCCCCTGCAGACGGTACCCCATGCGATTGCTTTGCGGACTCAATTGCCAGGGCGAACGCCAGAAAGACGCCTGCGATGCGCTATCAAATTCCTGATATTCCGGCCCAGGCAGCGCACGGATGCGATTGCCGACAGGCAGTTGCTTCACGCCGCGCGGCCCGCGAAATTGTTTTTCGGATTTACCCAGTTTCAGCCGGTCGCCATCCTGTAAACGCCGTCCTTCCAGTCCGCCAATCCCCACTTTCAGGTCGGTACTGCGCGAGCCCAACACTTTCGGCACCGCAATGCCCCCCGCCACCGCAAGATAACTACGCACGCCGTGCTGGGGATTTTTGAGCACCAGATGCTGGCCCGCCCTGACCGCCGTCCGCCAGCCGACCCACACCGGCTCATCATCCAGCTTCGCCTCACAGGCGGCGCCGGTCAGTGCAAACCAGCCGCTACGTTCAAACTGAATATCCACCTGACCCAGGGTTATCTCCAGCGCCGCGGCGTTGGCGCCGTTACCCACCAGCAAATTGGCGATCACCAGCGCGGGCTTATCCATCGCGCCGCAGCGGCTGATGCCCAACTGACGCAGCCCTTCACGCCCGCCATCCTGTACCGAGGTATACATCCCGGCACGGATTATCTTCAACATACGCCCTCCTTTTGCGGCACAAAACGGACCCGGTCGCCGGAACGCAGCAGCGTCGGCTCCTTGCGCGTCGGATCAAACAGCGCCAGCGGCGTACGCCCCAGTAGCTGCCAGCCTCCCGGCGTCGCCAGCGGGTAGATCCCGGTTTGCGCCCCGCCAATCCCGACCGAACCGGCGGGCACCAGTAGCCGCGGCTCCGCCCGGCGCGGCATCGCCAGTTGTTCCGGCAGGCCGCCAAAATACGGGAACCCAGGCTGGAAGCCAAGAAACCAGACCACGTACTCCACCGAGGCATGCAATTCAACAACCTGCTTTTCGCTCAGGCCGCTATGGCGAGCGACCTCCCCCAGATCCGGGCCGCCTTCGCCACCGTAAACGACCGGGATCGAGACCTGCCGGGATTCCGGTTCGAGCGTATCGCACTCCTCCCACCAGATTTGCAGGCGCTCAATCGCATCCCACGCGGTTTGCTGTGGATTACGCAATATCACGGTAATGTTGTTCATACCGGGAATCGCTTCCACCACCTCAGTATGGCCAATCAGCCGCTGCGCTAACCGCCAAATCCGTTTCTGACTCTCCAGCGTCACCGGTGGCTCCAGCTCCAGCACAACAGCCGTTTCACCTAATAAATAACAACGCGCTCGCTGCACTTTTACCTCCATTTATCAGGCCGGATTCGGGATATCAATAAATGTGACATCCAGTTCGCTGTTTTCCGTCAACCATTCGCTTAACGCACGAATCCCGCCGCGCTCGGTGGCATGGTGACCCGCGGCGTAAAAATGCAATCCCTGCTCACGCGCCGAATGGATGGTTTGTTCCGAAACTTCACCGGTAATAAACGCATCGACGCCAAAACGCGCCGCGCTGTCGATAAAGCTCTGACCGCCCCCGGTACACCACGCCACACGGGCTACTTTGTCCGGCCCGGTATCACCGCACCACAGCGGTTTACGTCCCAGGCGCGCTTCAATCCACGAAGCCAGTTCCAGGCCGGATACCGCCATTGAGAGTTCTCCCCATGGCACCAGCGGTTCGATCTCACCCATCACGTTGATGCCAAGCAGCGAAGCCAGCTGCGCGTTATTCCCCAGTTCCGGGTGGGCATCAAGGGGTAAGTGCCAGCCATAGAGGTTGATATCATTGCTTAGCAACGTCTTGAGACGGTTACGCTTCATACCGCGAATAACCGGCGATTCCCCTTTCCAGAAATAGCCATGATGGACAATCACCGCATCGGCCTCCAGGCGCACGGCTTCGTCAAGCAGCGCCTGGCTGGCGGTCACGCCGGTAACAATTTTTTGCACCGTTTCACGTCCTTCCACCTGCAGACCATTGGGGGCGTAATCACTGATGGCCGCACTATTCAGCTTTTCATTAATCAGTTGTTCCAGTTCACTATTTTTCATTTTCGCTCCATCAGGCGATCGTGTTGTGCAGAGGGATAACATAACGATATCCATGCGATCCGTCGATAGCCTCCCGCCTTTCGCTGACGATTTTGATCATGCGCGAAATCCGGCGCTGTTTTTTCACCTGCTTTGCGCGTCTGCCCGCGGTGTTGTTCAGGCGGGAGCGGTCGGTACCGTCGCTCATTGTGACGACGATTACCGCACCTGGAGGGGATGTTCTGCGACGTCGCGTGGACGTGACGCCGTTCAGTCGTCCGCCGATGGCCTCTTCAGCTCTCTGGCGGCGTCCCAGGCTGCCAGCGTCGCCAGCCGGGCCTGCTTGTGATCAATAATCGGGCGCGGATAATCCAACGTGAGGCCATTTTTCTCCGCCCATATCCACGGTTGATGCAGCGCTTTGTCAGGAACATCGGCCAGCTCAGGTAGCCATTGGCGAATAAACGTCCCGGCTTTATCAAACCGTTCACCCTGCGTCGTCGGGTTAAAAATACGAAAATAGGGTACGGCATCGGTGCCGGTTGAAGCCGCCCACTGCCAGCCGCCATTGTTGGCCGCCAGATCGCCATCAATAAGCTGTTCGATAAAGTAGCGTTCGCCCAGCCGCCAGTCGATACGCAGATCTTTCACCAGGAAACTGGCGACAATCATTCGCAGGCGATTATGCATCCAGCCAGTCGTATTTAGCTGACGCATCGCGGCATCAACAATCGGGAAGCCGGTTTTTCCGCGTTGCCAGGCCTGTAGCGCTAACTCATCATCCCGCCATGCGACATTATCAGTCCAGGCAATAAAGGGGCGTCCTTTACACACTTTCGGATGGTACACCATCAGATGGCGGTAGAATTCGCGCCAGATAAGTTCATTGAGCCACACGGCCCCTGCGTGGCCATTAAGCGCCCGTGGTTGCTCCACCAGCAGGCGATGCAGACACTGACGCGGCGAGAGGACGCCCACCGCCAGACACGGTGACAGCCGGCTGGTTCCCTCAATGGCCGGCAGGTCGCGCAGGTGTTCATAATCGGCAACCTTTTTCTGACAGAACCGGCGAAGCTGCGTAATAGCACTTTTTTCATCAGCGGCGAACAGGGCGCGATCAAAGGGCGTTTGCGGATAGTCTATTTTCACTTCAGACGCCGACACCCTTGCCCCGCTGGCGCGGACTTGCGGCGCGGCAACACACTCAGGCAACGCCTCCTGTAAACGGCGAATAAAAGCATGTTTAAATGGCGTAAACACCTTATACATTTCGCGATTGCCGGTGAGCACGCTGCCGGGCGCCAGCAATACGCTGTCATCAAAACCCTGACAGATCGCCTTTTCTAAGATTTTCTCCACGGCCGCGTCGCGCTGGCGTTCATTAATTTCGTACTGGTAGTTATAAAACAGATGGGTGACCTGCTGCTGCTCGCAGATCCTGGCGAGCAGATTCACACTGGCGGCGAAGTCTTCCGCATGTTCAATGAGCAGCGGGATCCCTCGCGTTGCCAGCGCCGTTTGCAGACTATGAAGGTGGCTGACGATAAATGCCGCCTGGCGTGGCGCCATGCCATGCTGATGCCATTGTCCTGGCGTGGCGATAAATACCCCGAGGACACGGGCATGTGGATCCCGGCAGGCCGCCGCGAGCGCCAGATTATCGTGAATGCGCAAATCCGCGCGAAACCAGACCAGATGGGTGGCCATAACGCTCCTGAAATCCGTGATTTTTTATTCGTTCAGTGTTTCCGGCCAGCCAGTGAAATAGCGTTGTTCAGCGAGGTAAGCATCCGGAAATTCGGTCATATAATGTTTTAGCAACGTTACCGGGGCAAGCAACGGCTCTCTCCCCAAGCGATAGTCATTAATGAGCATCGTCAGCGCCTGCTTCTGTTCAGCGGTCAGGTGTTCACGGAAATAGCCCTGAACATGCATCAGAACGTTGGTATGGTTCTGCCGGGTAGAAGGATGGGCCAGCAGATTCACCAGACGCTCACGATAGGCATCGAAAAAAGCATCCAGCGATGGCCAGTCGGCCATCGCCGCCACAAAAGGCCCTATCTGACGGTACGCTGGCTGCGAATGCGCCAGCAGTATCAACTTGTAGCGGCTATGAAAATCGATCAGTCCGCCGCGGGTCAATCCTTCGCGACGCAAGTTATCCAGTTCACGTAAGGTATACATACGGGTTTTATCATCGTCTTCCAGCCAGGTCTCATTCATTACCGCTCCTTGTCTCATGGAAAGTTGTCAGTGTATACCCGTCATACTTCAAGTTGCATGTGCGTTGGCTTTCCTCATTCACCCCAGTCACGTACTGGAGTACGCTCCCGGGGATTCACTGCATCGCCGCCTTCCTGCAACTCGAATAATTTAGGGTATAAAACACAACTGGCAAAAAAAAACCGCCGGGAAAACCGGCGGCCAGATGACTGATAAAGTGGGTTATTCCTGGAATTGCCCGGCGGCGCTTCGCTTGCGCGGACCGGAGTAAAATTCATAACATGATGATATTACGAGTTTCCCATGAGAAGCCAGGCCTCGATCGCCATCAGGCGGAAATACCCGCACACTATCCGTACGATAAATAATTTGAGACGATCAGTAAAAATCTGCGGCGGCTTTTTCCGCCTGGGCCATCCATACCGGCTGATCGCTGGTTTTGGCCCACACGCGGTGCAACCAGCTGTAAAAACGGGCGCGATCCTTCCAGAACAGCATCACCGGAAAAGCCAGCACGCCAGCCACAACGGCGAAAGCACGGCGCGCGAAGATGACGTAAGCCGGATAGTTTTTGTACAACGTCATAATTTCTCTCCCCTTTGTCAGGCCGGCAATCAACGCCGGTAAAGTGCCAATGTACTCTGGCTAAAATAGTACCGCTTTGACTGTAATTTTACTACTCATCCGACCACTAAAAAGCACTTATTTTCGCCTTTATTTTTATTCATTCGGTAAATTAGTTACATAAAAGTTAAATTAATACTAAACATTAGTTAAATTGTGGTTTTGGCGATTTTTATATTTTTTTTATCCCTCCGGCGCTGATTTTTGCGAAATCTTTGCGCCCAACTTTCTATTCTCCGCGTAAAGCCCAAAAACACCCGGAGGTGGATTGTGACCGCAGGCGTAATCGCTGGCGTAGCGCTGGTGTTCCTGTTGCTGGTTTATCTGGTTTATGCCCTGCTACACGCGGAGGCATTCTGATGGCCGCGCAAGGATTTTTACTCATCACGAGCTTTATTCTGCTGCTGCTCATCCTGGCGCGTCCGCTGGGAAGCGTACTGGCAAGCATGATTAACGATGTACCGTTACCTGGCCTTGCCGGTATCGAACGCAGTTTATGGCGGGTAGCCGGTATTCGTTCGCAGGAGATGAACTGGTATCAATATTTATGCGCTATTTTGCTGTTTAACGCCCTCGGTATACTGGCGTTATTTGTGCTGCTGATGCTTCAGGGTTCACTGCCGCTCAACCCTCAGCATCTGCCCGGCCTGTCATGGGATCTGGCGCTGAATACCGCGGTGAGCTTCGTCAGTAACACCAACTGGCAGGCCTACGCCGGGGAAACCACCATGAGCTATCTGAGCCAGATGGCAGGACTGGCGGTGCAAAATTTCCTCTCTGCCGCCACCGGGATCGCGGTGGTCTTCGCTTTCACCCGTGCGTACGCCCGGCAGAAAGTCAGCACCCTGGGCAACGTCTGGGTCGATCTGATTCGTATCACGCTCTGGTTGTTGCTGCCGATTTCGCTACTGATCGCCCTGTTCTTTATTCAGCAAGGCGTGCCGCAGAATTTCGCTCCCTATCAGAGCATGGTTTCGCTTGAAGGTGTGCGCCAGATGCTGCCGATGGGGCCAGTGGCTTCCCAGGAAGCCATTAAGATGCTTGGCACCAACGGCGGCGGTTTCTTTAACGCCAATTCCGCTCACCCGTTCGAAAACCCCACCGCGCTGACCAATATGGTGCAGATGCTGGCGATCTTTCTGATCCCGGCGGCATTGTGCTTCGCCTTTGGCGAGGTGGTGGGCGATCGCCGCCAGGGTCGCGCGATTCTGTGGGCAATGTTGCTGATCTTTATTGTCTGCGCGGCGGCGGTGATGTGGGCGGAAACTCGCGGCAACCCGCATCTGTTGCACCTCGGGGCCGACAGTAATCTGAATATGGAAGGCAAAGAGAGTCGTTTTGGCATTCTCGCCAGCAGCCTGTTTGCGGTTATCACCACCGCCGCATCCTGCGGAGCGGTGAATGCGATGCATGACTCCTTTACCGCGCTGGGCGGGATGGTGCCCATGTGGCTGATGCAAATCGGCGAAGTGGTTTTTGGCGGCGTCGGGTCGGGTCTGTACGGCATGCTGTTATTCGTGATGCTGGCGGTATTTATCGCCGGGTTAATGATTGGCCGCACGCCGGAATACCTCGGTAAGAAAATCGATGTCCGTGAAATGAAAATGATTGCGCTGGCGATCCTCGTCACGCCGACGCTGGTGCTCCTCGGTACGGCTCTGGCGATGATGACCGGGGCCGGACGCGCCGCAATGCTTAATCCCGGCCCGCACGGATTTAGCGAAGTGCTGTACGCGGTAACTTCGGCGGCCAATAACAACGGCAGCGCCTTCGCGGGCATCAACGCAACGACGCCGTTCTGGAACCTGCTACTGGCGTTCTGCATGCTGGTCGGCCGCTTCGCGGTCATTATTCCGGTAATGGCCATTGCCGGCTCGCTGGTAACGAAGAAAATTCAGCCCGCCAGCAGCGGGACGCTCGCAACCCATGACGCGTTATTTATCGGCCTGCTGATCGGCACCGTTTTGCTGGTCGGTGCCCTGACCTTTATTCCCGCGCTCGCGCTCGGCCCGCTGGCGGAACAATTCTCTTTACTTTAAGCGATTGCGGAGCAACCTGTTATGAGTCGCAAATCATTAGCCCTGCTGGAGCCGACGCTTGTACGCCAGGCGTTGCTTGACGCAGTGAAAAAACTTAGCCCGCAAGTACAGTGGCGTAACCCGGTCATGTTTATCGTCTGGATCGGCAGCCTGCTGACCACTCTGCTCGCCATCGCGATGGCAAGCGGGCAGATCGCGGGAAGCGCCCCGTTTACCGCTGCCGTCAGTATTTGGCTGTGGTTTACCGTGCTGTTCGCCAACTTCGCCGAAGCAATGGCCGAAGGCCGCAGTAAAGCGCAGGCCAGCAGCCTCAAAGGGGTCAAAAAGACCGCATTTGCCCGTAAACTGCGCGCGCCGCAGCACGATGCGCAAATTGACCACATCCCCGCCGATGAACTGCGTAAAGGGGACGTCGTCCTGGTCGAAGCAGGAGATATTATTCCCTGCGATGGCGAAGTTATCGAAGGGGGCGCGTCGGTGGACGAAAGCGCCATCACCGGCGAGTCCGCGCCGGTCATTCGCGAATCCGGCGGCGACTTCGCCTCGGTGACCGGCGGAACGCGAATTCTCTCTGACTGGCTGGTCATCGAATGCAGCGTGAATCCCGGCGAAACCTTCCTTGACCGGATGATCGCCATGGTGGAAGGCGCGCAGCGCCGCAAAACGCCAAACGAAATCGCCCTGACCATTCTGCTGATCGCCCTGACTCTGGTGTTCCTGCTGGCGACCGCCACCATCTGGCCTTTCTCTGCCTGGGGCGGTCACGCCGTCAGCGTAACGGTGCTGGTCGCCCTGCTGGTGTGTCTGATCCCGACGACTATCGGCGGATTACTCTCGGCGATTGGCGTTGCCGGGATGAGCCGGATGCTGGGGGCCAACGTCATCGCCACCAGCGGACGCGCGGTAGAAGCCGCAGGCGATGTGGACGTGCTGCTTCTGGACAAAACCGGCACCATCACCCTCGGTAACCGCCAGGCTTCGGATTTTCTGCCCGCTCAGGGCGTGGATGAAAAGACGCTGGCGGACGCGGCGCAACTCTCCTCGCTGGCCGACGAAACGCCGGAAGGCCGCAGCATCGTCATCCTCGCCAAGCAACGTTTTAACCTGCGGGAACGCGATGTCCAGTCGCTTCATGCCACTTTTGTTCCCTTTACCGCGCAAAGCCGAATGAGCGGTATCAATATCGATAACCGAATGATCCGTAAAGGTTCCGTGGATGCCATTCGTCGCCATGTCGCCGCCAGCGGCGGTCATTTTCCTGCTGACGTGGAACAAAAAGTGGATAGCGTCGCTCGTCTTGGCGCCACGCCGCTGGTGGTGGTGGAAGGTTCCCGCGTGCTGGGCGTTATCGCGCTGAAAGATATTGTCAAAGGCGGGATCAAAGAACGCTTCGCCCAGTTGCGCAAAATGGGCATCAAAACGGTGATGATCACCGGCGATAACCGTCTGACGGCGGCGGCGATTGCCGCCGAAGCCGGTGTGGATGATTTTCTGGCGGAAGCGACGCCGGAAGCCAAGCTGGCGTTGATTCGCCAGTATCAGGCCGAAGGCCGTCTGGTGGCGATGACCGGCGACGGAACCAACGATGCGCCGGCGCTGGCGCAGGCTGATGTGGCGGTGGCGATGAACTCCGGTACTCAGGCGGCGAAAGAAGCCGGCAACATGGTGGATCTCGATTCTAACCCCACTAAGCTGATTGAGGTGGTGCATATCGGCAAACAGATGCTGATGACCCGCGGTTCTTTAACCACCTTTAGCATCGCCAACGACGTAGCAAAATATTTCGCTATTATTCCGGCGGCGTTTGCCGCGACCTATCCACAGTTGAATGTGCTGAACATTATGCGTCTGCATTCGCCGGACTCCGCGATCCTCAGCGCGGTGATCTTCAATGCGCTGGTTATCATTTTTCTGATCCCGCTGGCATTAAAAGGGGTGAGCTATAAGCCGCTTTCAGCCTCTGCCATGCTGCGCCGTAACCTGTGGATCTACGGTCTTGGCGGGCTGGTGATACCGTTTATCGGTATCAAAGCTATCGATCTGTTACTTACCCTGAGCGGGCTGCTGTGAGGAAAAGATCATGTCATTGATTCGCCCCGCCATTGTGCTTTTTATTCTGTTAACGCTTATTACCGGCGGCGTCTATCCGCTGTTGACCACCGCGCTGGGACAGTGGTGGTTCCCGCAACAAGCCAACGGTTCGCTGGTGAGGATTGACGGTGAAGTGCGCGGTTCCCGCCTGATCGGCCAGAACTTTACCTCCGCTGGCTATTTCCAGGGCCGCCCGTCCGCCACGACCGGGATGCCGGACAACCCGCTGGCTTCCGGCGGCAGCAACCTTTCCGTCAGCAATCCGGCGCTGGATAAAACTATCGGCGAACGGATACAGGCGCTGCGCGCCGCCAACCCGGATGCAAGTCCGGCGGTGCCGGTGGAGTTGGTCACCGCCTCGGCGAGCGGACTGGATAACAATCTGACTCCGGCCACCGCCCTATGGCAGGTACCTCGCGTCGCCAGAGCGCGGCAGCTTAGCGTTGAACAGGTCAGCCAGCTGGTCAACGACGCAACGCAAACACCGTTGCTCAGCTTTCTTGGCCAACCTGTGGTAAATATACTGCAGCTAAATATGTCGCTGGATGCGCTGAAGGATAAGTGAAAAATGAGTGATGAGCCGCTGCGCCCGGACCCTGACCACCTTCTGGAACACACCGCCGCGCCGCACCGGGGAAAACTGAAAATCTTCTTTGGCGCCTGCGCGGGCGTCGGGAAAACCTGGGCGATGCTGGCGGAAGCGCAGCGGCTGCGCGGTCAGGGCCTGGATATTTTGATCGGCGTGGTGGAAACCCACGGGCGTAAAGAGACGGCGGCGATGCTTGACGGGCTCAGCGTCCTTCCCCTGCGCCGCCTTTCCCACCGAGGGCGCTACGTTAAAGAGTTTGATCTGGACGGCGCGCTGGCTCGCCGCCCGGCGCTGATCCTCATCGATGAACTGGCGCATAACAACGCGCCCGGCTCACGTCATCCCAAACGCTGGCAGGACGTAGAGGAACTTCTGGAAGCCGGAATTGATGTCTTTACCACCGTCAACGTCCAGCACCTGGAGAGCCTGAATGATGTGGTCAGCGGCATCACCGGCGTTCAGGTCCGCGAAACCGTCCCCGATCCGTTCTTCGATGCCGCCGACGAAGTGGTGCTGGTGGATCTGCCGCCTGACGATCTGCGGGCGCGCCTGAAAGAGGGCAAGGTTTATATTGCCGGTCAGGCCGAACGCGCCATTGAGCATTTCTTTCGTAAAGGTAATCTGATTGCCCTGCGTGAACTGGCGCTGCGCCGCACGGCCGACCGGGTGGACGATCAGATGCGCGCCTGGCGGGGCCATCCTGGCGAAGAGAAAGTATGGCATACCCGCGACGCCATTCTGCTGTGCATCGGACACAACACCGGTAGTGAAAAACTGGTGCGCGCCGCCGCGCGGCTGGCAGCCCGCCTCGGTAGCGTCTGGCACGCGGTGTATGTCGAAACCCCGGCGCTGCATCGTCTGCCGGAAAAGCAGCGACGCGCCATCTTAAGCGCCCTGCGCCTGGCGCAGGAGCTGGGGGCAGAGACCGCCACTCTCTCCGATCCTGCGGCAGAAAAAGCGGTTGTGCATTACGCCCGGGAGCATAATCTCGGCAAAATTGTGCTGGGCCGTCCCACAACGCGGCGCTGGTGGCGCAGCGATTCGTTTGCCGATCGGCTGGCGAAACTGGCCCCGGATCTCGATCAGATAGTGGTGGCGATCGATGACCCGCCAGTTCGCCCGCTTAGCAGCTCATCGGACACCCGAACGTTTAAGGATAAGTGGCGGGTACAAATCCAGGGCTGTCTGGTTGCCATCGCTTTATGTGCGCTGACGACGATCATCGCCATACAGTGGATGGTCGCTTTTGATGCCGCTAACCTGGTGATGCTCTACCTGCTGGGCGTGGTGATTATCGCCCTGTTTTTCGGGCGCTGGCCCTCGGTGGTCGCCACCTTTATTAACGTCGCCAGCTTCGATCTCTTTTTTATCGCGCCTCGCGGTACGCTTGCCGTTTCCAATGTGCAATACCTGTTAACTTTCGCCGTGATGCTGACTGTGGGTCTGGTGATTGGTAACCTGACGGCAGGCGTACGCTATCAGGCACGGGTTGCCCGTTATCGCGAACAACGCACACGCCATCTGTACGAGATGTCCAAAGCGCTGGCGGTAGGGCGAAGCAAGCAGGATATCGCCGCCACCAGCGAACGGTTTATCACCTCCACGTTTCAGGCTCGTAGTCAGGTGTTATTGCCGGACGAAAACGGCACGCTAACGCCGCTGACGCACCAGCAGGGCATCACACCCTGGGATGACGCCATCGCCCGATGGAGTTTTGATAAAGGCCTGCCAGCCGGGGCGGGCACCGATACCCTGCCCGGCGTGCCGTATCAAATCCTGCCGTTAAAAAGCGCCGACAAAACGCACGGGCTGGTGGTGGTGGAGCCGGGTAATCTTCGCCAGTTGATGATCCCGGAGCAACAGCGGTTACTGGAAACATTCACCCTGCTGGTCGCCAGCGCGCTGGAGCGCCTGACGCTGACCGCCAGCGAAGAGCTGGCGCGACTCGCCAGCGAGCGCGAGAGCGTTCGCAACGCCCTGCTCGCCGCCCTCTCCCATGATCTGCGCACGCCGCTGACGGTGCTGTTTGGTCAGGCGGAAATTTTAACCCTTGATTTAGCAAGTGAAGGATCGCCTCACGCTCGCCAGGCCAGCGAAATTCGCCAGCATGTGCTCAACACTACCCGGCTGGTGAATAACCTGCTGGATATGGCGCGAATCCAGTCCGGCGGCTTTAATCTTAAAAAAGAGTGGCTGACGCTTGAAGAGATCGTTGGCAGCGCTCTGCAAATGCTGGAGCCAGGGCTCTCCCGTCCGGTTAACCTGTCGTTGCCTGAGCCGCTGACGCTGGTGTACGTTGACGGCCCGCTGTTCGAGCGGGTTCTGATTAACCTGCTGGAAAACGCCGTCAAGTACGCCGGTTCACAGGCGGAGATCGGCATTAATGCTCATATTGCAGGCCAGTATCTCCAGCTCGAGGTGTGGGATAATGGTCCCGGCATTCCGGACGGGCAGGAGAAAAGCATCTTCGACAAATTTGCCCGCGGGAATAAAGAGTCGGCGGTACCGGGCGTTGGCCTGGGGCTGGCTATTTGCCAGGCAATTGTTGAAGTGCACGGCGGAACGATTTCCGCGCATAATCGTCCGCAAGGCGGAACCTGTTTCCGTGTTACACTCCCGCAGGAAACCGCACCTGAATTTGAAGATTTTCATGAGGATATGTGACCAACGTTCTGATAGTTGAAGATGAACAGGCTATTCGCCGCTTTCTGCGCAGCGCGCTGGAAAGTGACGGGCTGCGCGTGTATGAGGCAGAAACGTTAAATCGCGGCCTGCTGGAAGCTGCCACGCGAAAACCCGATCTCATCATTCTTGATCTTGGCCTGCCTGACGGCGACGGCATCGATTTTATTCGCGATCTGCGGCAGTGGAGCGCAATTCCGTTGATTGTGCTTTCTGCGCGTAGTGAAGAGAGCGACAAAATCGCCGCGCTGGATGCGGGCGCTGACGACTATCTGAGTAAACCCTTCGGCATCGGCGAACTGCAGGCGCGCTTACGCGTGGCGCTGCGACGTCACGCCAGCGGCCCTTCTTCCGAACCCATCGTACAGTTTTCCAGCGTAAAAGTGGATTTAGCCGCACACCTTGTTCGTCGCGATGAAGAGGAGATTCACCTGACGCCGATCGAATTCCGTCTGCTGGCCGTACTGCTCAATAACGCCGGAAAAGTGCTGACTCAGCGCCAACTGTTAAATCAGGTCTGGGGACCGAACGCGGTCGAGCACAGTCACTATTTGCGTATTTATATGGGCCACCTGCGACAGAAGCTGGAGCTGGATCCGGCTCGTCCCCGCCATTTCATTACCGAAACCGGGATTGGCTATCGCTTTATGCCATGAATTCGTGACCTTCCTCGGCTGGACGCTGTATGGACTGGTATCGCCGCGCTTTGAGCTGAAAAACAAACACGGTTAAAAAAAAGCCCGGTAGCGATAACTAACGCTTACCGGGCCCACGATCGTTGTTGTAGGCCGGGCCGCACTACCGCCCGGCACACAAACCGCACTTACGCGTTTTTCAGCACTTCGCTGACAATCTCAACCGCTTCTTTTTCGATCTGCTTGCGGTGTTCCTCGCCGAGGAAGCTTTCGCAATAGATCTTATACGCGTCTTCCGTACCAGAAGGCCGCGCGGCAAACCAGCCGTTGTCGGTCATCACCTTCAGGCCGCCAATTGCCGCGCCGTTACCCGGCGCCGCCGTCAGGCGCGCGGTGATCGGATCGCCCGCCAGCGTGCTGGCGCTGACCATTTCCGGAGAGAGCTTAGACAGCGCCGCTTTCTGCGCGGAGGTCGCGCTCGCCTGCAAACGGTTATAGCTCGGCGCGCCGAAGCGAGCCGCCAGCTCGTTGTAGTGCTCCTGCGGGTTTTTCCCGGTGACGGCCGTGATTTCCGCCGCCAGCAGGCACATGATGATGCCGTCTTTATCGGTAGACCACGGCGTGCCGTCGAAACGCAGGAAAGACGCCCCGGCGCTCTCTTCGCCGCCGAAGCCGAAGCTGCCGTCGAACAGACCGTCGACGAACCATTTAAAGCCGACCGGCACTTCCACCAGTTTACGCCCCAAATCGTTCACTACGCGGTCGATCATCGCGGAAGAGACCAGCGTTTTACCGACCGCCACCTCTTTGCCCCACTGCGGGCGGTGCCGGAACAGATAGTTGATCGCGACCGCCAGATAGTGGTTCGGGTTCATCAGCCCAGCCGGAGTCACGATGCCGTGGCGGTCATAGTCCGGATCGTTGGCGAACGCCAGATCGAACTTATCACGCAGCGCCAGCAGACCCGCCATCGCGCACTCGGAGGAACAGTCCATACGGATTGCGCCGTCTTTGTCGAGATGCATAAAGCGGAACGTCTGATCAACGTGATCGTTAACGATAGTCAGGTTCAGGTTGTAGTGCTTAGCAATACGCTTCCAGTATTCGATACCGGAACCGCCCAGCGGATCGACGCCCAGCGTCAGGCCCGCTTTCTGAATCGCCGCCATATCGACGATATCCGCCAGCCCTTCGATAAACGGCTGCACCAGATCCTGCTCTTTCACATGTCCGGAGGCCAGTGCGGCATCCAGGGAAATGCGCTTCACGCCCTGCAAACCTGCAGCAAGCAGTTCGTTGGCCCGGTTTTCTACCACTTTAGTGACGTTGGTATCTGCCGGGCCGCCATTTGGCGGATTGTATTTGATACCGCCGTCTTCCGGCGGGTTATGAGAGGGAGTAATGACAATCCCGTCAGCCTGTGGCCCGCCGTTTTCATTATGCACCAGAATCGCATTCGAAATCGCTGGTGTCGGAGTAAAACCGTTGTTTTCCTGCACGATGACATCAACACCGTTTGCCGCCAGCACTTCCAGTACGGAAATGAAAGCCGGTTCGGATAATGCGTGGGTGTCCTTCCCGACGTAGCATGGGCCGGTGATCCCGTTCTTCGCGCGGTCTTCGGCAATTGCCTGCGCAATCGCCAGAATATGCTGCTCGTTGAAGTTGTGGCGCGCCGCGCTGCCGCGGTGACCGGAGGTACCAAACTTCACTGCATGTTCCGCGTTGCCTACATCCGGCTTCAGCACATAGTACTGGGCAGTCAGTTGGGCGACGTTAATCAAATCACTCTGTTGCGCAGGTTGACCTGCGCGCTTATCGATTGCCATTGCCTGATCCTTCTGGTGCAAAAGTTAAACAACTAGATCGTACCGCAAACCTTTTCGATCAATTCCGCGGGGAACTGCATTGATTGCATGATATGTTCGATCATGCTGCATTTGCGACCGGTATTGGTATTTGTAATCACCCACCATGGCGTACCCGGAACCTGCTTAGGTTTCGTCTGATTACCGTTTTTCTGTAGCGTCTTCTCATCTTCCGCAAAATAGACGCGGGTACGCCCGTGCAAAGACTCGGTGGCCTCCGCAAACCCTTTGCTGTCTAAAGAATAGAGGGTGGTCAGAATCAGCATGAAACGGTTTACCGCACGCTTTTGTTCAGCGTACTCATCAGACAACAGCAGTTCGCGCATCGCGCGGACTTTATCTTTCAGAGGATTAACGGGTTTCACTTCAACGACAGGCGCTGGCGCGGGAGCCGGAGTAGCTTTCGCTACCGGTGCAGCGGACTGAGGAACGGCGGAAAACTTCAACATGCGCCGTAAAATGTCGGATGCGCTCTCGCCAATATGCTTGGTGTGGCTGGCAATATAGCTATAGAGTTCATCATCAACTTCGATTGTTTTCATCTTAATCCAGTGCGATATCTTTTTCTGAATACAAGTTGTCGGGATTATAGGGGCAAATCCCAACCGCGGATAGCGTCAAACCAGGATGGCGGCAAAACTCGGAAATCTTCCGGTTCTTGCAGCCGAATGGCAGAATGTCCAACATAATACCCTAACCCGACGGAGCGAAAAAAAGAACTTTGCCATGAAATTAAATAGCCGAATACAATCTGCACAGAATCCGCATAATCATCCCCCTGTCGTCCTGGTCCACGGCCTTTTTGGCAGCCTGGATAACCTTGGGATCCTCGCCCGCGATCTGGTCGCCGATCACGATATTTTGCAGGTTGATATGCGAAACCACGGCCTTTCGCCGCGCGCGCCGGAAATGACCTATGCCGCGATGGCGCAGGATCTGCTGGACACCCTCAATGAATGTCAGATAGAAAAAGCGGTCTTTATTGGCCATTCTATGGGCGGCAAGGCGGTCATGGCGCTAAGCGCGCTGGCTCCTGAACGCATTGCAGGTCTGGTGATCATTGATATCGCCCCCGTGAATTATCACGTCCGCCGTCATGATGAAATCTTCGCCGCCATCAATGCTGTAACCGATGCCGGCGCGAGTACCCGCCAACAGGCAGCAGTGATTATGCGCGAGCACCTTCACGAAGAAGGGGTGATTCAGTTTCTGCTGAAGTCTTTTGTCGATAGCCAGTGGCGTTTTAACGTACCGGCTCTGTGGGAGCAGTATGACAATATCGTCGGCTGGCAAACTATCCCGGCCTGGCCTCACCCGGCGCTGTTTATCCCCGGTGGCAACTCCCCTTACGTGACCGATGCTTACCGCGATGCCCTGCTGGCGCAATTTCCCCAGGCCCGGGCGCACGTCATTGCCGGCGCCGGGCATTGGGTGCATGCCGAAAAGCCGGAGGCCGTGATACGGGCAATTCGCCGATATTTGCTCACCCTCGGCGCATAACTGGCTAAAATCTGCCCGACCGCGCGGCAGAATGTCTGCGGTCGTTGGCGCATCGCATTGCCTGATGTATGATGGCGCGCTATCTGCGTCGGCTATACCCGACAGCTTGTTTCCCCCGAAGTCACTCTGAATCATGGCAAAAGAACAAACGGACCGTACGACATTAGATTTGTTCGCAACTGAGCGTCGGCCGGGTAGACCGAAAACCAATCCGCTTTCACGCGATGAACAACTGCGCATCAATAAACGCAATCAGCTTAAACGCGATAAAGTTCGCGGATTGAAGCGCGTTGAGTTAAAACTGAATGCCGATATCGTCGATGAGCTGAATGAGCTGGCCGAAGCCCGTCGTATGACCCGCAGCGATCTGATAGAAGAGATACTGATGAACCAACTGGCGGCCATGCGCAGCCACGATAACGCCTGAAACCTTCAAAAAATAACCTTTCATGTAGCAGAGTGTGCAGTTGGGCGCGATTGCTGTTTCCGCGCCCTTCTCAGTTCTGCTATGATTGCCCTTATCTGCAGGCATTAAGCCATTACCACATCATTAAGTTTCAAGAGGTTATTTTACTCATGGCTATCATCGGCATCTTTTTTGGCAGCGACACCGGCAACACCGAAAATATTGCAAAAATGATTCAAAAGCAGCTTGGTAAAGATGTTGCTGAAGTCCACGACATTGCCAAAAGCAGCAAAGAAGATCTGGAAGGCCACGACATTCTGCTGCTCGGCATCCCGACCTGGTATTACGGTGAAGCCCAATGCGACTGGGATGATTTTTTCCCTACGCTGGAAGAGATAGATTTCAATGGCAAGCTGGTCGCGCTTTTTGGCTGTGGCGATCAGGAAGACTACGCAGAATATTTTTGTGACGCGCTGGGGACTATCCGCGATATCATTGAGCCTCGCGGCGCGACTATCGTGGGTCACTGGCCGACAGCTGGCTACCATTTTGAAGCGTCTAAAGGCCTGGTCGATGATGACCACTTCGTCGGCCTGGCTATCGACGAAGACCGTCAGCCGGAACTGACTAATGAACGTGTCGACAAATGGGTAAAACAGATTTCTGAAGAACTGCATCTTGAAGAAATCAAGAATGCCTGAGTCTGTACCCGTCATACGGTCTGTTGCATCTGCGTTGACAATACTCGCTCATCCCCGGGCCTTGCCCTGCGAGGCCAGCGCAAGCGCTGTTCAAAACGGTTAACCGTTTTGTCCTGCAACTTGAATTAGTGAGGGGATAAACAACATAATCGACAGATTTTTTTGCATTAATAGACAAAAGCAATCAAAGATATAGCTACAAGTTTTTAACTTTTAATCACATATCTGTACAATGTCCTCTGATTTAACGAGGTCACGTAAAGTGCTTTTGCAGCGAATGCCTCGTTTTTGACAGTATACAAGGCCCGATGCTTGCGGTTTTCATTTCGCCATGGCAGTTCTATAATGATACGCATTACATCGGGTTATTCTCTGTATTACTTCCGCTCATGGAAGTAGATCGTTTAGCAACAGGACAGATTCCGCATGACTGACAACAATACCGCATTAAAGAAAGCTGGCCTGAAAGTGACCCTTCCGAGATTAAAAATCCTGGAAGTCCTGCAGGAACCGGATAACCATCATGTCAGCGCGGAAGACTTATATAAACGCCTGATTGATATGGGGGAAGAAATTGGTCTGGCAACCGTTTATCGCGTACTGAACCAGTTTGACGATGCTGGCATCGTTACCCGCCATAATTTCGAAGGCGGTAAATCCGTTTTTGAACTGACGCAGCAACATCACCACGATCACCTGATTTGCCTCGATTGCGGCAAAGTGATCGAATTTAGTGATGATTCCATTGAAGCGCGCCAGCGTGAAATTGCCGCCAAACACGGTATTCGTCTGACTAACCACAGCCTGTACCTGTACGGCCACTGTGCGGAAGGCGATTGCCGCGAAGATGAGCACGCTCACGACACCAAGTAATATGTCGCACTGAAAAGCCAGCCGCATCAGGCTGGCTTTTTTATCTGTTGAACTCGCCCACGCGCTCCCCGCCATCCCTGTGCTAATCTCATGTAAGTTCTGTCTGACCTCTTCCGGAGAATCGAAATGGAGCTTCGCCAGCTACGCTACTTTGTCCGTATTGTGGAAACCGGGAGTATGGGCAGTGCGGCGCTCGATCTTAATATCGGCGTCTCGGCACTCAGCCAGCAGATGACGCGGCTGGAAAACGAACTTGCCATTCGCCTGTTGCAACGCACTTCTCGCGGCGTAACGCCCACCAGTGCCGGACTGGCCTTTTATTCCCAGGCTCAGCTGGCGCTGCGTCATGCTGACGATGCTATTCTCGCCGCGCGGGAAGCGCGTCTCTCAGGACACGTCAGCGTCGGCATGGCCCCCAGCACCGCCTCTGTCCTCGGCATACCTTTTATCCATGCGATGCGGGAAAACTATGCGGATGTGCGTCTGCATGTGGTGGAAAGCCTTTCCGGTAATCTGGAACGGATGATCAATACCCGGCAGATTGATTTAGCCGTGGTGTTCCAGAAAGAGAAAATTCTGCGCTGGAGCGCCAGGCCGATTCTTGAAGAGCGACTGTTTCTGATTGGCGCACATGCTCTGCTGGCTGAAATTTCTGATGAGATCATCACCCCAGCAGAGTTGGCCAGTATTCCCCTGATTATGCCCAGTCCCGGTCATGGTCTGCGTGGCAGACTGGAAGCAATTTGTCAGGAAAATGCGTTTCAGGTTGAAATTACAGCAGAAATTGACGGCCTGACCTTGTTGATGCACGCCGTTCGTAGTGGGCTCGGCGCCACGCTACAGCCAGGCGCCGCAATTTCTCATCTTGATAAAGAGGCGCTCAGAGTGATCGGCATCCACAATCCGATACTGAGTCGCCCCAACTTTTTGGTCAGCCTTTCTGATGATGAGCTTACCCCTGCTGGCCTCGCCGCCCGCGTCATGCTGACGAAGGTCATGCGTCACCTGGTAGATACAGGCGGTTGGCCTGGAGCAACCCTTTACGCTAACTAAAGGACTCTTTAGCAGAGCCTCATAGCGCCCACACAACTTATACGTATACATTTTAATTACAAATTTAACAATTAGTTAAATAGTAATGGAGTATACGATGATTGATGTCCTGGTGATTGGCGGAGGCAACGCCGCATTATGTGCCGCCTTGACCGCCCGTGAGAGCGGAGCCTCCGTGCTGCTGCTTGAAGCGGCCCCCCGGGAGTGGCGCGGCGGAAATTCGCAACACACCCGCAACTTACGCTGCATGCACGATGCGCCGCAGGATGTGCTGGTCGAGAGCTATCCCGAAGAGGAGTTCTGGCAGGATCTCCGCCGCGTTACCGAAGGGAATACCGACGAAGCGCTGGCGCGACTGGTGATCCGTACCTCTTCACAATGTCGCGACTGGATGCGCCAGCACGGCGTTAACTTTCAGCCCCCTCTTTCCGGCGCGCTACATGTAGCACGTACCAATGCCTTCTTTATGGGCGGCGGGAAAGCTCTCGTCAATGCCTATTATCGCAGTGCAGAAAAGCTGGGGGTGCAAATTCGCTACAACATGCCAGTGCAGGCGCTTGAACTGCATAACGGCGAGTTCGTGGCGGCACTGGCGGGAGAGGAACGCATTGAAGCTAAAGCCTGTGTCCTCGCCGCCGGAGGATTTGAATCTAACCGCGAATGGCTGCGGGAAGCGTGGGGTGAAAACGAACGCGGCGAGTGGCCAGCGGATAATTTTCTCATTCGCGGCACCCGCTTTAACCAGGGCGTCCTGCTCAAATTTATGATGGATGCCGGGGCGGACATTATCGGCGATCCCTCCCAGTCACATTGCGTGGCGATCGATGCCAGAGCGCCGCTGTATGACGGCGGGATTTGTACCCGCGTGGACTGCGTATCGCTGGGCGTGGTGGTCAACCGTGACGCTGAGCGTTTTTATGATGAAGGGGAAGATTTCTGGCCAAAACGTTACGCCATCTGGGGGCGTCTGGTCGCCCACCAGCCGGGGCAAATTGGCTATTCCATTATCGACAGCAAAGCGATCGGCCACTTTATGCCGCCGGTCTTCCCCGGCGCGCAGGCCAATACGCTGGCGGAACTGGCGCGCCAGTTAGGGCTGGATGGCGAACGCTTAACCCACACCGTAACGCAATACAATAAAGCCTGCCAGCCCGGGCAATTCGACCATACCACGCTGGATAACTGCGCAACGAAGGCGCTGACGCCGCCAAAAACCCACTGGGCACGACCGCTCGACACGCCGCCTTACTATGGCTATGCCTTGCGACCAGGCATCACCTTCACCTATCTGGGACTGAAAGTGAACGCACGCGCCGCAGTGCACTTTGCCGGACAACCGAGCCGTAATCTGTTTGTCGCCGGCGAAATGATGGCGGGCAACGTGCTGGGCAAAGGCTATACCGCTGGCGTCGGCATGTCCATCGGCACCACCTTTGGTCGTATCGCCGGAAAAGAGGCCGCTCTGGCAGCACAGAAGGAGGCGCGTCATGAAGCAGCTTGAGAAGTTGATCATCGAAGCACACATTCTCACTGAGCCGGAAGCTGAAGTCGGGCGAGTGATGCAGGTGTGTAACGCCTGCCGCTACTGCGAAGGTTTTTGCGCTGTGTTCCCGGCGATGACCCAGCGCCTGGAATTCGGTAAAGCCGATATTAACTATCTGGCGAACCTGTGCCATAACTGCGGCGCTTGTCTGCACGCGTGTCAGTATGCGCCGCCTCATGAATTTGCGATTAACGTGCCGAAAGCGATGGCGGAAGTACGGCTTGAAACCTGGCAGCATTACGCCCTGCCCGCCGCCTTCAGCGCCTTGTACCGTCGGGCGGGCATAACCGTGGCGCTGGCGTTAGTTTTTGGTCTGAGCCTCTTTCTGCTCCTCGCGATAGGGTTGAAAGGCTCGCTATTTCACCCGCCGCTGGCCGGTGATTTTTACCAGATTTTCCCGCATAACCTGCTGGCGTGGATGTTTGGTTCCGTTTTTATTCTGGCGATCGGTTTACTGATGGCGGGCGTAATTCGCTTCTGGCGCGAGATCTCTCCCGGCACGCCGCGTTCCGCTGAAATTGCTGAAGCCTCGCGTAATGCCCTGACGCTGAAATATCTCGACGGCGGTCACGGCAAGGGCTGCAACGAAGCGGATGACGCTTTTACTCTGATGCGCCGTCGTTTCCACCACTTCACTTTTTACGGCTTTATGCTCTGTTTCGCCGCAACGGTAGTGGCGACAGGCTACCACTACTTCGCTGGCCTGGAGGCCCCTTATCCGTTCTTTAGCGCGCCGGTGATCCTCGGCACACTCGGTGGAACTGGTCTGGTCATTGGCCCGGCGGGATTGTTGTGGCTGAATCTCAGGCGCTCACCGCTGCATGGCGACGCGCGGCAAAAGCCGCTGGATCGCGGTTTTATTTTATTGCTACTGCTGACCAGCCTGACGGGCTTAGCACTTCTGGCGGGCAGAGATAGCGCGTGGATGGGCATTTTGCTGGCCATCCATCTTGGGGTGGTCATGGCGTTGTTTTTGACTATTCCTTACGGAAAATTTGCCCATGGATTTTACCGCTGCGCTTCCTTACTCAAGTGGGCGATTGAGAAACGGCGCGGAAAACCGGCGGGGGTCGCAGGCGACTAACCCACACACTCTTACCTCTATAAGAACAAAAGAAAGACAATGGAGAGCAAACCCAATGACTCAACAACTATCGCGCGCCAGCACGTTTGGCGCAATACTCCGGGTGACCAGCGGTAACTTCCTCGAACAGTTCGACTTTTTTCTGTTCGGGTTTTACGCCACCTATATCGCGAAGACATTCTTCCCGGCGGAAAGTGAGTTCGCTTCATTAATGCTGACCTTTGCCGTTTTCGGCTCTGGCTTTTTAATGCGCCCTGTCGGGGCGATTGTGCTGGGTGCCTACATTGACAGAATCGGTCGCCGTAAAGGGCTGATGGTTACCCTGGCGATTATGGGCTGCGGTACGCTGCTGATTGCCCTGGTTCCTGGTTATCACAGTATCGGTCTGCTAGCACCTGTACTGGTATTACTGGGGCGATTATTGCAGGGATTCTCTGCTGGCGTAGAGTTAGGCGGCGTTTCCGTCTATCTTTCTGAAATCGCCACGCCGGGAAATAAAGGCTTCTATACCAGTTGGCAATCCGCCAGCCAGCAGGTCGCGATTGTTGTCGCGGCGCTGATGGGTTACGGCCTGAACGCCATGCTCGACCACGAGCAGATTTCCACATGGGGCTGGCGTATCCCGTTCTTTATCGGTTGCATGATTATTCCGCTGATTTTTGTTCTGCGCCGTTCTCTTCAGGAGACCGAAGAATTTTTACAACGTAAGCACCGCCCCGACACCAGGGAAATTTTTACCACTATCGTCAAAAACTGGCGTCTCATCACCGCCGGCACGCTACTGGTGGCGATGACTACCACCACCTTTTACTTTATCACTGTCTATACCCCGACCTATGGCAGAGCGGTACTAAACCTGAGCGCGCGGGACAGCCTGATTGTCACCATGCTGGTGGGCATTTCTAACTTTATCTGGTTACCGATTGGCGGCGCGATTTCCGACAGGATTGGCCGTCGACCGGTGCTGATGGGGATTACTCTGCTCGCGTTGATCACCACCTGGCCGGTGATGCACTGGCTGACAGCCGCGCCGGATTTCACCCGGATGACGCTGGTGCTGCTCTGGTTTTCGTTCTTCTTTGGAATGTACAACGGCGCAATGGTGGCGGCGCTCACCGAAGTGATGCCGGTGTATGTGCGAACCGTCGGTTTTTCCCTGGCCTTCAGTCTCGCAACCGCAATTTTTGGCGGCCTGACGCCCGCGATATCCACTGCGCTGGTCCAGTGGACCGGAGATAAAAGCGCCCCCGGATGGTGGCTAATGTGTGCGGCGCTCTGTGGACTCGCCGCCACCGCAATGCTGTTTGTCCGTTTAAGCCGTGGTTATCAACCGGTGGAGAATAAGCTCTGAAGTACAAACGGGCGGAGAATGCTCTCCGCCCGTTTGTTTCCGGTCCGTGTCATCTGAATCCAGCATGCGTACACTTTTCTGGTCTACAGACTACTCGCGCTGTTTTTCTTTTTTCCGCTCGTTTTTCTCAACGAGTACGACAGGTGGTCAACCTGTCGTTATCGGCATCAGAAGATAGTGAATGGAGCGATAACCATGAACTTCACGTCGCGCTCATCCTGGAAGATATTGCCATAACCACCGCTCCAGCTTGGGATATCGGAGTGGTTGTCGTATTGCGTAAAGTGGAGTTTAAACAGCGTGCCCTTCGCGCGCCCTTCCTGCACAGTGTACATTGCATCCAGACTATACGCCGACTCTTTCAGACGTTTATCCGGGTTGTAATACGCGTCAGGCGAGGACATTTTCCCAGGTTTAGCATCCCATGCGTAAACGTAGGATGCGCCGAAGGCCCAGCCCGGCATGTTCCAGTTCTTCATGTCATACATCGCCCCGAAGAACAGCGCTTTTTCCCCGTTGGCGTTAAAGTCGGAACGGTTATCCCACCAGATATCCAGACGCCCGTTAGAAGAGGCGTAGGTTGGCGTCATACGCTGCAGGAAATAGCCCTGCTGACCGTCAGCTTTTACCCAGGTTCCTTCCAGCCGCAGGTCCAGAACATCAGCAACCTTATAACCAAAGGTTAATGCCTGCAGCCAGGCAGTACCATCATAGATATCATTTGCCCCACCGTTGCTGACCTTATCGCGAGCGCCGTAGAACTGGTAGCTGGTGGTTAACGGTGTCCCTGCGACGTCAAATTTATAACTGGCTTTAGCAAAGTACTGATCAATATATCCCTGTGCCTGACCAAACGCCGCTTCCAGTACGAGGTCATTTTTAAAATCGTATTTAGCGCCGAGGGAGTGGAGATAATCCACTTTGGTTTTCTTGTCATTCTGGTAAAACTTATCCATTTCGATGTGCCAGGGCGCTTTATATTCGTTAGTCCACATCCAGGAGAAGCTCAGCGCCCCCTCATCGCCGTAATCAAAGTTAGCGCCCGCTTCTGCCCCCTGATAAGTGCCAGGCATAAAGCTCCAGTGCGGAGCCAGCAGGGTTTGCCCGGTTGGCTGAATATAGCCAGCGCGCGCCCACGCCGGACCGAACTTAAATTTTGCAGCTGCTTTATACAAGCTTATCCCGCTCTTATCGCCGGAATAGTCTTCATCGTAGGTTTTATTACGCGAAGAGAAAGCGATTTCGTTCGGGTGACCGCTGCCGTTACTTTCGTTCATTTCAATGGCGGTAAATGCGGCGACATCAATACCAAACATGTCAGCGGCATAACCGGACTGGAAATCCAGATTAGCGTTCCAGGTTGCATGGGAAAGGTTGGTTTTATACTTATCGCCGTCGGTCACATCTTTACGGTCACGCTCGCGCTGCCAGTAATAGATACCGCCGGTTAAGGTGGAGTCGTCAATAAATCCTTCAGCTTTTGCATCCGGCGCCATTGCAAAACCTGACAGCGCTGTTACACCGGCAATAGCCAGCGCCAGCGTACTACGTTTGCCACTAAACGTACGCATATACATATCCTCTTTGACGTTTTAAATGCGCGATGGCCCAGGGCAACGCGCGAAAAATAAATAAGTTCACTAAAAAGCGGTGTGCGAAAAATTGCACAATCACTATGCATAGACTATTTTTCGCGACGCGAATTATCAATCTCTTTCAGAGACCAAAGATAAAGATTATGACAAAGCGCACATATTTTGTGTCTTTATGTTTCAATCAAAGATGTCGTGTCGACAGGGTATAAGCGCTTACAAAAACAGAAAAAATCAATAGAAACGACGGATGGGTACTTTTTTATGCGGGCAAACAGGACACCTTAAAAAGGTATCTTATTACAGTATGCAATCAGGTTAATTTTCATCACGAAAATATCAGAAAGGCATCTCGGATCACGAAATAAAAAAAACGCCGCAATGCGCGGCGCTCTCAATCATGGCAGGGATCGCTTATACGCCGACTTTCGCCCACGTATCGCGTAGCCCGACGGTACGGTTAAACACCAGATGGGTCGGGGTTGCAAGGTGGCTATCAAGGCAAAAGTATCCTTCGCGTTCAAACTGGAAGGCCTTACCCGCAACCGCGTCCTTCAGCGAGGGTTCCGCGAAGCCCTGCGTGATCACCAACGACTCAGGATTCATCGCCGACAGGAAGTCTTCCGCCGCTCCCGGATTCGGCACGCTGAACAGACGATCGTACAGGCGGATTTCCACCGGCAGCGCGTGTGCCGCGCTTACCCAGTGAATAACGCCTTTAACTTTACGCCCATCGGCCGGATCTTTGCTCAGGGTATCCGCATCGTAGGTGCAGAAGATTGTGGTGATATTGCCTTCGGCATCTTTCTCTACACGCTCTGCTTTGATCACGTAAGCGTTGCGCAGACGAACTTCTTTCCCCAGTACCAGACGCTTGTACTGTTTGTTCGCTTCTTCACGGAAGTCGGCACGGTCGATCCAGATTTCGCCGCTGAACGGTACTTCGCGGCTGCCCATCTCCGGTTTGTTCGGATGATTCGGCATGGTCACGCTTTCGCTGCCGCCCTGCGGATAGTTTTCGATAACCAGCTTAACCGGGTCAATAACGGCCATCGCGCGCGGGGCGTTCTCGTTCAAATCCTCACGAATACAGGATTCCAGCGCAGCAATTTCGATAATGTTATCCTGCTTGGTCACACCGATACGTTTACAAAATTCACGGATAGATTCCGCCGTATAGCCACGGCGACGCAGGCCGGAGATGGTCGGCATACGTGGATCATCCCAGCCCTCAACGTGTTTCTCGGTTACCAGTTGGTTCAGCTTACGCTTGGACATCACGGTATATTCGAGATTAAGACGCGAGAATTCGTACTGACGCGGGTGTACGGGGATACTGATGTTATCCAGCACCCAATCATACAGGCGGCGGTTATCCTGGAATTCCAGAGTACACAGAGAGTGGGTAATCCCTTCCAGCGCATCGCTGATGCAGTGGGTAAAGTCGTACATCGGGTAGATGCACCACTTGTTCCCGGTCTGATGGTGTTCAGCAAACTTAATACGATACAGCACCGGGTCACGCATGACGATAAACGGCGAGGCCATATCGATTTTTGCTCGCAGACAGGCTTTACCTTCGGCAAAACCGCCACTACGCATTTTTTCAAACAGGGCCAGGTTTTCATCCACGCTGCGATCGCGGTACGGACTATTTTTACCCGGTTCTTTCAGGGTGCCGCGATATTCCCGGATCTCTTCCGCCGACAGCTCATCCACGTAAGCAAGACCCTTATTAATCAGCTCAACCGCATATTGATGCAGTTGATCGAAATAATCAGATGAGTAGCAAATGTCCCCGGACCAGTGAAAACCTAACCACTGCACGTCGTTTTTAATCGACTCAACGTATTCGATATCTTCCTTCACCGGGTTGGTGTCGTCGAAACGCAGATTACATTGGCCGTGGTAATCCTGAGCGATGCCAAAGTTCAGGCAAATAGACTTCGCATGGCCAATGTGCAGATAACCGTTCGGTTCCGGTGGAAAACGGGTATGAACGGTGGTGTGCTTACCAGTAGCCAGATCTTCATCAATGATCTGGCGAATAAAGTTAGTCGGGCGGGCTTCTGCCTCACTCATCGTGGGTTCCTCAAAGCGTAAACAACGTATAACGGCACATGATCTTACAAGCAGGGCGTGGAGACAACTATTAGTTACGTAAAATACGTATCTGAAGGCGATTATGGGGTGTTGGCGGTAAAAAAAGCGGCGGAGTTTTCCTCCGCCGTTGAGGTATAAACGCTAATCTGGAGACTTACTTGCTTTTAATTTCAAACAGCGGCGTCTGGCCCGCCACAACCTTATCGGTTGCCTGAATAACCAGTGCGCTGTAGTCGTCACTATTGCTGCACACCACCGGGCTGATCATTGAACGCGCGTTGGCATTCAGAAACGCCAGATCCAGTTCCAGAATCGGCTGACCCGCTTTCACTTCTGCGCCCTCTTCCACCAGCCGTTTAAAGCCCTGGCCGTTGAGCGCTACGGTATCAATCCCCATGTGGACAACAATTTCCGCGCCATTTTCCGTTTCCAGGCAGAAAGCATGGTTGGTATTGAAGATCTTCACTACCGTACCCGCCGCTGGCGCAACAACCAGCTTATCCGTCGGCTTTACCGCCACGCCGTCGCCAACGGCTTTGCTGGCAAAGGCTTCATCCGGGACTTGTTCCAGCGCCACAACGTCACCGGTAATCGGCGAAACCAGCGCGGCAACGGTTTTCGCGTTGGCGACGGCCTGTGGTTTGGCAGCCGGAACTGCGCCGGATGCGCCGTGGGTAGAAGCAGCCGTTGCGGCAACCGGGCCACGAGCAACCACTTTCTTCATTTCATCGCCGACGGATTCAGCTTTTGCCCCCACAATAACCTGAATGGTCTGTTTGTTCAGCTTGACCACGCCAGAAGCGCCGAGACGCTTACAGGCGGCATCGTTAACCAGTGCGGAATCCGCAACGGTCAAACGCAGGCGGGTAATGCAAGCATCAATCGCTTTCAGGTTATCGGTACCGCCGATCGCGGCGATATAGCCAGTCGCCAGTTGGGTTAAACCCTCTTCGGTATTACTGTTCGCCTCTTCCGTCACCACGTCATCAACGTTATCTTCACGGCCAGGCGTTTTCAGGTTGAACATGCGGATGATCACGCTGAACAGCAGGAAGTAGATAAAGAAGAACACGACGCCCATCACCAGCAACATCCAGACGTTTTTGCTGGCTGCCGGCAGGCTGTACATCAGAGCATAGTCGATCGCACCGGCTGAGAACGAGAAACCCGCGTGGATACCCAACGCCGTCGCGACAAACAGGCTGATACCGGTCAGGATAGCATGCAGCAGGTACAGCAGCGGAGCCAGGAACATGAACAGGAATTCCAGCGGCTCAGTAACCCCCGTCAGGAACGCGGTAATAGCGACCGACAACAGCATACCGCCGACCATCGGACGACGTTCTTTCGGCGCGGCAAAATACATTGCCAGCGCGGCGCCCGGCAAACCGAACATCATGATCGGGAAGAAACCGGACATAAACATCCCTGCAGTGCCGTCACCCGCATAGAAGCGGTTGATGTCACCGTGGAATACCGCACCGGCAGCATTAGTAAATTCACCGATCTGGAACCAGGCGATAGTATTCAGTACCTGATGCAAACCGGTTGGGATCAGCAGACGGTTGATGAACCCGAAGATACCGGAGCCCAGCGCGCCAGCTGATACAATCCATTCACCACCGGAATGGATAGCGTTCTGCACAGGTGGCCAGACGTAGCCAAAGATGGCGGCCAGCACCAGGCAGAAGAAGCCGGTTGCGATCGGAACAAAACGTTTACCACCGAAGAAGCTCAGGAAGTCAGGCAACTTGATTCCCGCCCAGCGGTTATACACGGCCCCACCGACTAAACCGGTGATGATCCCCGCCAGGACACCCATATTGATGGCCGGGTTGATAGTGACCATGGCTTTAGTCATAACAAAATACCCAACAGCTCCCGCCAGCGCGGCGGCCCCTGCACTGTCTTTCGACCAACTGGATGCCACACCGATAGCGAAAATCAGCGCCAGGTTGTCAAAGATCGCGCCACCCGCTTGTGCGATAAACGATATATTAAGCAGATCTGGTTGCCCGAATCGTAGCAGCAGCGCCGCGACCGGCAGCACGGCGATAGGGAGCTGTAACGCCCTACCGAGCCGCTGAAAAAAACCCAAAATATTCATCTTATTCCCCCTATAAAACCCCGATATAGCTCGCTCAAAGCCACCTTTATTATTGTGAAACCAGTTAGCTTTTACCTTTACCTGTAAAGTGTGTGAGAAATTAATTTGTATCGCAAATTAAACGCGTATTTTTTGTGATATCAATCACCATATATCGTATTATCTTTCGCCTTATACTGGCTAATAACGAAAACTTATTTTATGATTAAAAAAATCAACACCAATTCCTCCTGATCGACGGCGTTGCTGCAATACTCATACTGGTGCGCTGACGCCAACTCGCCAGGTTCTAATTTAACTATAGAGGTGAACAATGAGACTGATCCCCCTGGTAACAGCTGAACAAGTAGGTAAATGGGCTGCCCGCCACATCGTTAACCGTATCAATGCGTTCAAACCCACGGCGGACCGCCCCTTTGTTCTGGGTCTGCCTACCGGCGGCACGCCTCTGACCGCCTACAAAGCATTGGTTGAAATGCACAAAGCAGGCCTGGTCAGCTTTAAGCATGTTGTCACATTCAACATGGATGAATACGTTGGCCTGCCGAAAGAGCATCCGGAAAGCTATCATAGTTTTATGCACCGCAACTTTTTTGACCACGTTGATATTCCGGCGGAAAACATTAACCTGTTGAATGGTAACGCACCAGATATTGATGCAGAATGTCGCCTCTATGAAGAAAAAATCCGCGCCTATGGCAAAATTAATCTGTTTATGGGCGGCGTGGGTAACGATGGTCACATCGCCTTTAATGAACCGGCGTCTTCTCTGGCTTCACGCACCCGTATAAAAACCCTGACCCATGAAACCCGCGTAGCGAACTCTCGCTTCTTCGACGGTGATGTAAACCAGGTGCCTAAATACGCGCTCACCGTTGGCGTAGGGACATTACTTGATGCGGAAGAAGTGATGATTCTGGTACTTGGGCAGCAGAAATCACTGGCGCTGCAGGCGGCGGTCGAAGGCAACGTTAACCACATGTGGACCATTACCTGTCTACAGTTGCATCCGAAAGCGGTAATGGTCTGCGATGAACCGTCTACTATGGAGTTAAAAGTTAAAACGCTGAAATATTTCAAAGAGCTGGAAGCTGAAAACATCAAAGGTTTGTAAGGCAGTTTCGTTCCGCGGTTGCCCCCGCGGGACAACCATTTTTGACAACCGGGGGTCGTAATGTATGCATTAACCCAGGGCCGGATTTACACCGGTCATGAAATTCTGGATGACCATGCGATTGTTATCGCTAATGGCCTTATCGAACGTCTCTGTCCGCAGGCTGAACTGCCGGCAGGCGTTGAACCGCGCTCGGTTGATGGCGCCATTCTTGCCCCCGGCTTTATTGATGTTCAGCTTAACGGCTGTGGCGGTGTACAGTTCAATGACACGCCAGATGCAGTCACCGTTGATACGCTGGAAATTATGCAGAAGGCGAATCAACGTTCTGGCTGCACCAGCTATTTACCGACGCTGATTACCACCAGCGATGATCTCATGAAACAGGGCGTGCGCGTTATGCGCGAGTACCGGCAAAAGCATCCCAACCAGGCGCTCGGTCTGCATCTCGAAGGTCCATGGCTGAATATAGTCAAAAAAGGCACGCATAATCCGAAGTTCGTGCGCAAACCGGATGCCGCGCTGATCGATTTCCTTTGTGACAACGCAGATGTGATTACCAAAATTACGCTCGCACCAGAGTGCGTCGAGCCGGAAGTGATCCGCAAACTGGTGGCTGCCGGTATCATTGTCTCCGCAGGTCATTCCAACGCAACGCTGAAAGAAGCGAAAGTCGGTTTCCGCGCCGGCATCACTTTCGCTACTCATCTGTTTAACGCAATGCCCTATATTACCGGCCGGGAGCCAGGACTCACGGGGGCGATTTTCGACGAACCGGATGTCTACTGCGGTATCATTGCCGACGGTTTACATGTTGATTACGCTAATATCCGCCTCGCTAAACGCCTGAAAGGCGACAAACTGTGTCTCGTTACCGACGCAACGGCCCCTGCAGGTGCCAATATTGAGCAGTTCATTTTTGCCGGTAAAACAATATACTACCGGAACGGATTGTGTGTTGATGAGAACGGTACCCTTAGCGGATCGTCGTTGACCATGATTGAAGGGGTTCATAACCTCGTAGAACATTGCGGCATCGCGCTGGACGAAGCGTTGCGTATGGCAACTCTCTACCCTGCCCGCGCAATTGGCGTAGGTAAACAGTTGGGCTGTATTGCGCCGGGGATGGTCGCAAACCTGACTGCATTCACCCGCGATTATAAAATCACTAAGACCATCGTTAATGGTAACGAGGTCGTCACTGAGTAAATAAAAGTATGACAGCTGGCGGACAAGCTCAAATTGGTAATGTCGATCTGGTAAAACAGCTAAACAGCGCAGCCGTCTATCGGCTCATCGATCAACATGGCCCGATTTCGCGTATACAGGTCGCGGAACAAAGCCAGCTTGCCCCTGCCAGCGTAACCAAAATTACGCGTCAACTTATTGAACGCGGCCTGATCAAAGAAGTCGATCAGCAGGCCTCCACCGGGGGCCGACGCGCCATTTCCATTGTTGCCGAAACCCGTAACTTCCACGCCATCGGCGTACGTCTTGGCCGCTATGACGCAACCCTGACGCTGTACGATTTAAGCAGTAAAACCCTCGAAGAAGAACATTATCCCCTGCCGGAAAGAACCCAGGAAACGCTGGAGCATGCGCTGCTCAATATCATTGCCGACTTTATGGAACGCTGCCAGCGCAAAATCCGTGAGCTGATCGCCATCTCGGTTATCCTTCCTGGCCTTGTCGATCCAGAAAGCGGCGTGATTCGCTATATGCCGCACATTCAGGTTGAAAACTGGGGGCTGGTGGACGCGCTGGAAAAACGGTTTAAAGTGACCTGCTTTGTGGGTCACGATATCCGTAGCCTCGCGCTGGCGGAACACTATTTTGGCGCGAGCCACGACTGTGCAGACTCGATTCTGGTACGTGTACACCGCGGGACCGGTGCCGGTATCATCTCCAACGGGCGAATTTTTATTGGCCGCAATGGCAATGTCGGCGAAATTGGCCATATCCAGGTAGACCCTTTAGGCGAACGCTGCCACTGCGGCAACTTTGGCTGTCTGGAAACCATCGCCGCTAATGCCGCCATAGAACACCGCGTTCGCCACCTGCTGGAGCAGGGGTATCAAAGCAAGCTCACCCTCAATGACTGCACGATAAAAGCTATCTGCAAAGCGGCAAACAAGGGCGATGCGCTGGCCTGCGAGGTCATCGGGCATGTCGGCCGCCATCTTGGCAAAACCATCGCCATTGCTATTAACCTGTTTAATCCGCAAAAAGTGGTGATTGCCGGGGAAATTGTTGAAGCGGAAAAAGTGCTGCTGCCAGCGATTGAAGCCTGCATTAATACCCAGGTGCTGAAGGCATTCCGTAAAAATCTGCCTGTGGTACGGTCCACCCTCGATCATCGTTCGGCAATCGGTGCTTTTGCGCTGGTGAAGCGTGCCATGCTCAATGGGATCCTGCTTCAGCATTTGCTGGAAAGCTAAAGCCGCTTTATAGTTTCGCCTTTCTTTAAAGATGTCGGACTGCCCATGACCATTCAAAATATAATTTGTGATATCGACGGCGTGCTGATGCACGACAATGTGGCTGTGCCGGGCGCCGCTGAGTTCATCAAGCGTATTCTCGAAAAAGAGATGCCGCTGGTGATGCTGACCAACTACCCTTCACAAACCGGCCAGGATCTGGCGAACCGCTTTGCGACTGCGGGAATAGATGTACCCGATACCGCCTTTTATACCTCCGCAATGGCCACCGCGGATTTCCTGCGCCGCCAGGAAGGTAAGAAAGCCTACGTCGTTGGCGAAGGCGCACTGATTCACGAACTGTACAAAGCCGGGTTTACTATCACTGACGTCAACCCTGATTTTGTTATCGTCGGTGAAACCCGCTCTTTTAACTGGGAGATGATGCATAAGGCGGCTTTTTTTGTCGCCAACGGCGCACGTTTTATCGCTACTAACCCGGATACTCACGGTCGCGGCTATTATCCGGCCTGCGGTGCCTTATGCGCTGGTATTGAAAAAATCTCTGGCCGTAAGCCATTCTACGTCGGTAAACCAAGTCCGTGGATCATCCGTTCCGCACTCAATAAAATGCAGGCGCATTCTGAGCAAACCGTCATCGTCGGCGATAATCTGCGCACGGATATTCTGGCAGGCTTCCAGGCCGGGCTGGAAACCATTCTGGTTCTTTCCGGCGTCGCCACGCTCGATGATATCGACGGCATGCCGTTCCGACCGTCGTGGATTTATCCCTCCGTTGCAGAAATTGATATTTTCTGAGCAAAACCACGTCCCCGGACGTGGTTTCTTATTTTTCTGGTCTTCCTGACAGCATTTCATCTAAAAAAAATGCACCAGCATTGAATATTCCTCAATAAAAGCGCTCAAAATATACTCTTTTTTTACTATTCAATAATCACCATTGCATTATTTTCTTTTTCGGCCGTAAAACCCTTGCGCCCTCAGTCCCTTTGCGGCATTTTCTTAAGCATGCATTGAGGCTTCGCGGCAAAATGAAGCCAGCACAACATCAAACAAGACAGGGTAACGGAGAAGGCTATGTGTTCGATTTTTGGCGTACTGGATATTAAAACTGATGCGGGCGAGCTGCGTAAAAAGGCGCTGGAACTTTCCCGTCTGATGCGCCACCGTGGTCCGGACTGGTCCGGCATCTATGCTTGTGATAAAGCGATTCTGGCGCATGAACGCCTCTCTATCGTCGACGTGAACGCCGGCGCGCAGCCGCTGTATAACGCGCAAAAAACTCACGCCCTCGCCGTCAACGGTGAAATCTACAACCACCAGGCACTGCGCGCGGAATATGGTGACCGCTACGCTTTCCAGACCGGTTCCGACTGCGAAGTGATCCTGGCGCTGTACCAGGAGAAAGGCCCGGAGTTTCTGGACGATCTGCAAGGAATGTTTGCCTTCGCTCTCTACGATAGCGAAAAAGATGCTTATCTGATTGGCCGTGACCACATCGGAATTATCCCACTGTATATGGGGCATGACGAACACGGCAACTTCTACGTTGCTTCAGAAATGAAGGCGCTGGTTCCGGTATGCCGCACCATTAAAGAGTTCCCGGCGGGCAGCTACCTGTGGAGCAAAGACGGCGAGATCCGCCAGTATTATCAGCGCGACTGGTTCGAGTATGATGCGGTTAAAGACAACGTCACCGACAAAAACGAACTGCGTCAGGCGCTGGAAGAGTCGGTGAAAAGCCACCTGATGTCCGATGTTCCATACGGGGTTCTGTTGTCCGGCGGCCTGGATTCATCGATTATTTCCGCCATCACCAAAAAATTTGCCGCGCGCCGCGTCGAAGATCAGGAAAAATCAGAAGCCTGGTGGCCTCAGCTACACTCCTTCGCCGTGGGCCTGGAAGGTGCGCCCGATCTGAAAGCGGCGCAAGAAGTCGCTAACCATTTAGGTACCGTGCATCACGAAATCCACTTTACGGTACAGGAAGGCCTGGACGCGATTCGCGATGTTATTTATCACATCGAAACCTACGATGTCACCACCATTCGCGCGTCTACGCCGATGTATTTGATGTCGAGGAAAATCAAAGCGATGGGCATCAAAATGGTGCTGTCCGGAGAAGGTTCTGACGAAGTGTTTGGCGGTTACCTCTATTTCCATAAAGCGCCAAACGCCAAAGAGCTGCACGAAGAGACCGTGCGCAAGCTGCAGGCGCTGCACATGTTTGACTGCGCGCGTGCCAACAAAGCGATGTCCGCATGGGGCGTGGAAGCACGCGTGCCGTTCCTGGATAAGAAATTCCTTGATGTGGCAATGCGTATCAACCCGCAGGATAAAATGTGCGGCAACGGTAAAATGGAAAAACATATCCTGCGTGAATGTTTCGAATCTTACCTGCCAGCAAGCGTCGCCTGGCGCCAGAAAGAGCAGTTCTCTGATGGGGTAGGTTACAGCTGGATCGATACGTTAAAAGACGTTGCCGCACAACAGATCTCCGATCAACAGCTGGAAACGGCGAGCTTCCGCTTCCCGTACAACACGCCATCGTCTAAAGAAGCGTATCTGTACCGCGAGATCTTCGAAGAACTGTTCCCGGTTCCCAGCGCTGCGGAATGCGTACCTGGCGGTCCGTCAGTTGCCTGTTCTTCCGCGAAAGCCATCGAATGGGATGAATCATTCAAAAAAATGAACGATCCATCGGGACGCGCTGTAGGCGTACACCAGTCTGCCTACTGATTAAGGCGTTTTTTCAAACGGGCTCTTCGGGGTCCGTTTTTATTTTTGTGCCTTATTCAAGCCATTAAAAACGATAAATAACCAATAATTGCTGATTATTGCGCCACGCTGTTCGCAACCTAACCAAACAGTTACATTCAATCCATTTTCGATGAAAAAGGGGTTGACGCTTCAGGGCTCAATACGCATAATGCGCCCCGCAACGCCGATAAGGTAGCGCAAAAAAAGATGGCTACGTAGCTCAGCTGGTTAGAGCACATCACTCATAATGATGGGGTCACAGGTTCAAATCCCGTCGTAGCCACCATCTTTTTTGCGGGAGTGGCGAAATTGGTAGACGCACCAGATTTAGGTTCTGGCGCCGCAAGGTGTGCGAGTTCAAGTCTCGCCTCCCGCACCATTTACTCGTTGGCGTTGTAAGTAAAAGATGGTTATTGGGGTATCGCCAAGCGGTAAGGCACCGGTTTTTGATACCGGCATTCCCTGGTTCGAATCCAGGTACCCCAGCCACATTCCTTCGATGTTTGCGGTTAACCGCGACGATATTGGGGTATCGCCAAGCGGTAAGGCACCGGTTTTTGATACCGGCATTCCCTGGTTCGAATCCAGGTACCCCAGCCATCGAAGTAAAGCAGTAAAATCTGGCTACGTAGCTCAGCTGGTTAGAGCACATCACTCATAATGATGGGGTCACAGGTTCAAATCCCGTCGTAGCCACCATATAAAGGAATTATTGATTAGCTTCGATAAATCCAGAAAAATTGTTGGGGTATCGCCAAGCGGTAAGGCACCGGATTCTGATTCCGGCATTCCGAGGTTCGAATCCTCGTACCCCAGCCAATTTTAAAAGTCGCTTTATATATAAGCGCGTCGTTGGCTGAATCGCCGAAGTAAATGCGGGGAAATATTCACCAACAGACAATTGGGGTATCGCCAAGCGGTAAGGCACCGGATTCTGATTCCGGCATTCCGAGGTTCGAATCCTCGTACCCCAGCCAACAGAAAGCAAAAAGCTCGCTCAGGCGAGCTTTTTGCTTTCTGTCATTTAACACGTCAGAGAAGTTTAAACCGGTTCTGCTCTGGCCCGCAAAGCCCCGCCCCAGGAATACACCAGAAAACAGTCGCGAATCCGTCCGCGATCTGAAAGATAACCGGTATCCCCTCTTCTGTAACCCGACCTGATATTTCATCAACCGGGAAAGTCACGGTTACAATCCCAATGCGTATTTCAGGGCCTGCCGTTTCAGTTCGCCAGCGCGCTCAGCCGCCATCAGGCCAATATTGCGCAACATGCGCACCGGCGGCAGATCGTTGCTAAATCCAGCGTAAAACAGATCCATTCCTGACTGCATAAGAAAATTATCCGCTCTGCGTCGCGTCTGGTAACGCTTAAGCACCGGCAGGCTGGCCCACTCTTCACCGTGCGCTCGCGCGCTGCTCAAAATATCCAGCAAGGCGTCAGCATCCCGATAGCCCAGATTCACCCCCTGCCCAGCCAGCGGGTGAATGGTATGCGCCGCATCACCGACCAGCGCCAGCCCCGGCTTCACATATTGCAACGCATGGCGGCGGATCAACGGGAATGCGCCCGCGCTTAGCGGCGTCACCTCTCCCAGCCGTGACGGAAAGTGGCGGGTAATCTCTTGCTGTAACTGGACCATGCTCATTCCCTGTAACTGGCGAACTCTGGCAGGCGTGTCGTACCATACCAGTGAAGCCCAATGGTCAAACAGCGGTAAAAACGCGCGCGGTCCTTCAGGGGTAAACTGCTGCCAGGTGCTATCGCCGGGGGCGTCCGCGCACTGTACGCTAATCAACATGCAGGCCTGTTGATACTGCCATGCATGAACGCCGATACCCGCCAGTTGCCGTACCTGTGAATTAGCGCCATCAGCCCCAATCACCAGCCGTGCTTGATGCTGGCTGCCGTCGGTTAGCGTTAACGATGCCTGCGTCTCCCCACGCTGCATCTCCTGCAGTGACACCCCCACCAGCAGAGAGACTTGATTATGCGCCGCCAGCGCCTGCCACAAAGCGCCCTGCAGGACATTATTTTCCACCATATAGCCCAGTTCAGGCAGCTTCAGTTCGCTGGCATTAAAAACGACATGCGCGCTTTCCCACTCCCAGGTCTCCAGTTGACGATACGCATGCGCGCGCATCCCCTGTACCGCATCCCAGACGCCCAGGCTTTTCAGCAATCCCACCGATGCCGCGCTGATTGCTGAAATACGTATGTCAGGCGTCGAAGACGCGTCAAAAACAGGCGGCGCATTTTTTTCAATCACCGTTACCGTAAAACCGTGCTGCGCCAGCCCAAGCGCCAGGGCGCCGCCAACCATTCCACCGCCGACGATAACGACATCTGTTGCATGAATTGTCATGGCTATTATCCTTAAATTCGAATCACCTGAGTTTACCGGATTTTTATTCGCCTTGTGGTGATTACGGTCGTACTGGTCAGGGCGCGGTCAAAGCATTACAATACGCGCCCTGCAATCCTGGCTTTATACCCGTCACGCTTCACATTGCAGCGTAACGTCCGGTGAAGAAAATGACATTGGGTATACCTAATTAAGCATGAGCAAGTCGATGACCAAAAAACTCCATATTAAAACCTGGGGCTGTCAGATGAACGAATACGATTCATCAAAGATGGCCGATCTGCTGGATGCCACGCACGGGTATCAACTCACTGAAGTGGCGGAAGAGGCAGATGTGCTGCTGCTCAACACCTGCTCAATCCGTGAGAAGGCTCAGGAAAAAGTGTTCCATCAGCTAGGACGCTGGAAGCTGCTGAAAGAGAAAAATCCCGATCTGATCATCGGCGTCGGTGGCTGCGTGGCCTCGCAGGAAGGCGACCACATTCGCCAGCGCGCCCATTACGTCGATATCATTTTTGGCCCGCAAACCCTGCATCGCCTTCCGGAAATGATCAACTCCGTTCGCGGTAACCGCAGCCCGGTCGTCGATATCAGTTTCCCGGAAATCGAGAAATTCGATCGCCTGCCGGAACCACGCGCTGAAGGTCCTTCTGCGTTTGTGTCTATCATGGAAGGCTGCAACAAGTACTGCACCTACTGTGTCGTGCCTTACACCCGCGGTGAGGAAGTCAGCCGCCCGAGCGACGATATCCTGTTTGAAATCGCCCAACTGGCGGCCCAGGGCGTACGTGAAGTCAACCTGCTCGGGCAGAACGTCAACGCATGGCGCGGGGAAAACTACGATGGCACCACCGGTAGCTTCGCCGATCTGCTGCGCCTGGTCGCCGCCATTGACGGTATCGACCGCATTCGCTTTACCACCAGCCATCCGATCGAGTTCACCGATGATATCATTGAGGTTTATCGCGATACGCCCGAACTGGTCAGCTTCCTGCATCTGCCAGTACAGAGCGGTTCTGACCGGGTGTTGAATCTGATGGGCCGCACCCATACCGCTCTGGAATATAAAGCGATTATCCGCAAACTGCGCGCGGCGCGCCCGGATATTCAGATTAGCTCTGATTTCATTGTCGGCTTCCCTGGCGAAACCACCGATGATTTTGAAAAAACCATGAAGCTGATTGCCGATGTCAATTTCGATATGAGCTACAGCTTTATCTTTTCCGCGCGTCCGGGCACCCCGGCGGCGGATATGGTTGATGACGTGCCGGAAGAAGATAAAAAGCAGCGCCTGTATATCCTGCAGGAGCGTATCAACCAGCAGGCGACGGCCTGGAGCCGCCGTATGCTCGGCACCGTGCAGCGTATTCTGGTGGAAGGAACCTCCCGCAAAAGCATTATGGAGCTTTCCGGCCGTACCGAAAATAACCGCGTGGTGAACTTTGAAGGCTCGCCGCAAATGATCGGCAAGTTTGTCGATGTGGAAATTACCGACGTCTGGACCAACTCCCTGCGCGGCAAAGTGGTGCGTACCGAAGACGAAATGGGGTTACGCATCGCGGAAACACCGGAATCAGTGATTGCCCGTACCCGTAAAGAAAACGAGACTGGCGTCGGTTTCTATCAGCCTTAACCCGTTCAGGTCCACCGCGCCGGTGGGCCTTGTATTTCCTCTCCGGGCCCCAATATCTACAGCGATGCTTGCACCCTATTCCGATGACGTGAATAATTTCCTTACTGCCCGGTGAATTTTGCCGCCCGGCAAACGCGTATAAGAGGAACAGTTTGAACATAGAAACCCGTGAAATTACCCTGGAACCCGCGGATAACGCACGCCTGTTGGGGCTGTGCGGCCCGTTTGACGACAACATCAAACAGCTCGAACGGCGGCTGGGTATCGAGATCAATCGCCGCGATAATCGCTTTAAACTGACCGGGCGTGCAATATGCGTTAATGCCGCCGCCGATATTCTGCGTAGTCTGTACGTCGATACCGCCCCGATGCGCGGCGAGATTCAGGATATTGAACCGGAACAGATCCATCTGGCGATCAAAGAAGCCCGCGTGCTGGAACAGAGCGCCGAAAGCGTACCGGACTACGGTAAGGCCATCAATATCAAAACCCGGCGCGGCGTCATCAAGCCACGTACGCCGAATCAGGCACAGTACATCGCCAATATTCTTGATCACGATATTACCTTCGGCGTCGGCCCTGCCGGAACCGGGAAAACCTATCTGGCGGTCGCCGCGGCGGTGGATGCTCTGGAGCGTCAGGAAATTCGCCGTATTCTGCTGACCCGCCCGGCGGTGGAAGCGGGAGAGAAGCTGGGCTTCCTGCCAGGCGATCTGAGCCAAAAAGTCGACCCGTACCTGCGGCCGCTGTACGATGCGCTGTTCGAGATGCTCGGTTTTGAGAAGGTCGAAAAGCTTATTGAGCGCAATGTTATTGAGGTTGCGCCGCTGGCCTATATGCGCGGTCGTACGCTGAACGATGCGTTTATCATCCTTGATGAGAGCCAGAACACCACCATCGAACAGATGAAAATGTTCCTGACCCGTATCGGCTTTAACTCTAAAGCGGTCATTACCGGCGATATCACCCAGATTGACCTGCCGCGTAGCACCAAATCCGGCCTGCGCCACGCGATTGAAGTGCTGGCGGAGGTCGATGAAATTAGCTTCAACTTCTTCCATAGCGAAGATGTGGTGCGCCACCCGGTTGTCGCCCGTATCGTTAACGCCTATGAAGCATGGGAAGAAGCAGACCAAAAACGCAAAGCAGAACTGGCCGCCGAGCGCAAACGCGAAGCCCAGCAACAGGAGCATAAATGAGTCAGGTCATTCTCGATTTACAGCTGGCTTGCAAAGATAACAGCGGAATGCCGGATGAAGCTCAGTTTCAACGCTGGGTTGATGCCGTCATCCCGCAGTTCCAGGAAGAATCGGAAGTCACGATTCGCCTGGTTGACGAAGCGGAAAGCCATGAGCTGAACCTGACTTATCGTGGGAAGGATAAACCGACGAATGTGCTCTCTTTCCCGTTTGAAGCGCCCCCCGGCATTGAAATGCCGCTGCTTGGCGATCTGGTTATCTGCCGTCAGGTCGTCGAACAGGAAGCAAAAGAGCAAGGCAAACCGCTGGAGGCCCACTGGGCGCATATGGTTGTCCACGGTAGCCTGCACCTTTTGGGCTATGACCACATTGTTGACGAAGAAGCAGAAGAGATGGAATCCCTCGAAACAGAGATAATGCTTGCTCTGGGCTATGAGGATCCGTACATTGCCGAGAAGGAATAACCTGCCGCCGGCTTTGCCGGCGACTGGCCGCTATGCCGGGCGCTGAGTATACGCGTGACGAGCGACGATTTAACTAACATGAGAACCCATACGACGCCATGAGCGACGACAATTCACACAGTAGCGACACAGTAAACAGCAAAAAGGGATTTTTCTCCCTCTTACTCAGCCAGCTTTTTCACGGTGAACCCAAGAATCGTGATGAACTGCTGGCGCTGATCCGTGATTCCGGGCAAAACGATCTTATCGACGAAGATACGCGCGATATGCTCGAAGGGGTAATGGACATTGCCGACCAGCGCGTCCGCGATATTATGATCCCCCGCTCACAGATGATCACCCTGAAACGCAATCAGACGCTTGACGAATGCCTCGATGTGATCATCGAATCCGCGCACTCGCGTTTCCCGGTGATCAGCGAAGATAAAGATCACATTGAAGGGATTTTGATGGCCAAAGATCTGCTGCCGTTTATGCGCAGCGATGCCGAAGCCTTCAGCATGGAAAAAGTGTTGCGTCCGGCGGTTGTCGTGCCTGAAAGCAAGCGGGTTGACCGCATGCTGAAAGAGTTCCGCTCCCAGCGTTATCATATGGCTATCGTTATCGATGAGTTCGGCGGCGTCTCAGGCCTGGTAACCATTGAAGACATCCTTGAGCTGATCGTCGGCGAAATAGAAGACGAATACGACGAAGAAGAAGATATCGATTTTCGTCAGTTGAGCCGCCATACCTGGACGGTGCGGGCGCTGGCCTCCATCGAAGACTTCAACGAAGCTTACGGCACCCACTTTAGCGATGAAGAAGTTGATACCATCGGCGGCCTCGTGATGCAGGCGTTTGGTCATCTGCCCGCCCGCGGCGAATCTATCGACATTGATGGTTACCAATTCAAGGTCGCAATGGCTGACAGTCGACGTATTATTCAGGTACATGTAAAGCTTCCTGATGATGCGCCACAGCCGAAACTGGAAGACTAAACCACCGGGACGATTAACCTAAATGGTATTTGCCTCTCTTCTTGAACGCCAGCGCATACGTCTGTTGCTGGCGCTGTTATTCGGAGCCAGCGGAACGCTGGCTTTTTCACCTTATGACGTCTGGCCCGCGGCGATTATTTCGCTAATGGGCCTACAAGGTTTAACCCTTAATCGTCGTCCGCTGCAAAGCGCCTGGATCGGTTATTTCTGGGGACTGGGGCTGTTTGGTTCCGGTATTCACTGGGTCTACGTCAGTATTGCGCAGTTCGGCGGGATGCCGGGGCCGGTCAACGTTTTCCTGGTGGTTCTGCTGGCCGCGTATCTTTCACTTTATACCGGGTTATTCGCCGGGATCCTTTCGCGCCTGTGGCCGAAAACCAGCTGGATACGCGTCGCTGTCGCCGCGCCGGTGGTATGGCAAATTAGCGAATTCCTGCGTGGCTGGGTATTAACCGGTTTTCCGTGGCTGCAGTTTGGCTATAGCCAGATTGACGGCCCGCTAAAAGGTCTCGCCCCGGTGATGGGCGTCGAGGCAATTAGCTTCCTGCTGATGGTGGTCAGCGGCCTGCTGACGCTGGCTATCGTGCAGCGTAACGTGAAAGCGCTGATTACCGCCGCGGTGCTGTTCGCGCTGCCCTTCCCGCTGCGCTACATTCAGTGGTATCAGTTGCTGCCGGCACGGGCAACCGAAGTTTCGCTGGTACAGGGCGATATTCCACAGGCGATGAAATGGGATCCGGATCAGTTAATCAATACGCTGAAAACCTATCTGGATCTCACCCAGCCGCATATGGGTAAATCACAGTTAATCATCTGGCCGGAATCCGCTATTCCCGATCTGGAAATCAATCAGCAGCGTTTTCTGAGCATGATGGACGACCTGATGCGCGCGAAAAACAGTTCGCTGATCACCGGTATCGTCGATTCGCGCCTGAATCAGCACAATCGCTACGATACCTACAACTCCATCATCACGCTGGGTAAAGATAACCCCTACAGCTACGACTCAAAGGATCGCTACAATAAGAACCATCTGGTGCCGTTTGGCGAATTTGTGCCGCTGGAATCTATTCTGCGTCCGCTGGCCCCGTTCTTTGACCTGCCAATGTCCTCCTTCAGCCGCGGGCCTTACCTGCAGCCTCAGTTGGTGGCGCACAATTTGCGTCTGACGGCGGCGATCTGCTATGAAATTATTCTTGGCGAGCAGGTACGGGATAACTTCCGCCCGGATACTGATTTTCTGTTGACCATCTCCAACGATGCCTGGTTCGGGAAATCTATCGGCCCGTGGCAGCACTTCCAGATGGCGCGGATGCGCGCGCTGGAGCTGGCCCGCCCGCTGTTGCGCAGCACAAATAACGGCATTACCGCGGTCATCGGCCCGCGCGGCGAAATTCAGGATATGCTCCCCCAGTTTACCCGCGCCGTCTTGACGACCAAAGTGACGCCCACTTCCGGCCTGACGCCATACGCCCGAACCGGAAACTGGCCGCTGTGGGCGCTCACTGTCCTGTTTGGATTCGGCGCGCTGCTAATGAGCCTGCGCCAGCGCCGTCAATAATTCCCCCTTGTTCTCTGCCACCGCAGCGGCCTGTGTCGCTGCGGTTCCTCCCGTCTTCCCTGCTTTATTGGCATGGACATTGCTTAATAAATCTATGTAGCAACGTGATCCCCGGTGGTACAACCCGGTTGCACCATCAAGAGGCAATGACATGCTCAAGTTTGGTGCAGTGAAGCTTTTTTGCCTTTAAATGGTGCGGCGCACTTCGCAAAAATCAACAATATAAGAGCAAAATCTTTACATTAAGCCAAACTAAATGCTAACAAACACATACAAATGCTGCACGCAAAGACGGCAGCGATAACAGCACACACATTCACAATGGGTATCAATAGCGTCCGGTGACGCTAAGGATAAGGAGTCCGATATGCAATTACGTAAACTGGCCGCAGCAATGCTGGTCATGGGTCTGACCGCCAGTGCGGCACATGCAGAAGATACTGCGCCAGCAGCAGGTCAGAGTACTCTGGATAAAATTGCCAAAAACGGCGTTGTCGTCGTCGGTCATCGTGAATCATCCGTTCCGTTCTCTTACTATGACAACAAGCAGCAGGTCGTAGGCTACTCGCAGGACTACTCCAATGCGATTGTTGATGCCATCAAGAAGAAGCTGAACAAGCCTGACCTTGATGTGAAACTGATCCCCATCACCTCGCAAAACCGCATCCCGCTGTTGCAAAACGGCACCTACGATTTCGAATGCGGCTCCACCACCAATAACCTGGAACGGCAAAAACAAGTCGCCTTCTCCGACACGATTTTCGTCGTCGGCACGCGCCTGTTGGTGAAAAAAGGCGGGCCGATTAAAGACTTCGCCGACCTGAAAGGTAAAGCTGTCGTCGTAACGTCGGGCACCACATCTGAAATTCTGCTGCACAAGCTGAATGACGAGAAAAAAATGAACATGCGCATTATCAGTGCAAAAGATCACGGTGACTCCTTCCGAACCCTCGAAAGCGGTCGCGCGGTGGCTTTTATGATGGATGATGCTCTGCTGGCCGGCGAACGCGCGAAGGCGAAAAAGCCGGATAACTGGGAGATTGTCGGCACACCACAGTCTCAGGAAGCTTACGGCTGTATGCTGCGTAAAGACGATCCGCAGTTCAAAGCGCTGGTTGACGAGACCGTTGCCCACGCCCAGACCTCTGGCGAAGCCGAGAAATGGTTCGATAAGTGGTTCAAAAACCCCATTCCGCCGAAGAACCTGAACATGAACTTCGAACTCTCTTCAGATATGAAAGCGCTGTTCAAATCACCTAACGATAAAGCTCTTAACTAATTACAAAAACAAGGGGCGGGAAAATCCTGCCCTCCCGATCGTTGTTACAGTACGGACAGACTATACGGCGGCTGGTCGTTCCCCAGCCGCCGCGAATACCGAAACAAGCTGAGCAATGATCTTCGAGGGTAGCGCTGCTACCCTTTTTTTCCAGGAGTTATTTATGTCAATAGACTGGAACTGGGGAATATTCCTGCAACAGGCCCCATTCGGCAACACAACCTATTTAGGCTGGCTCTGGAGTGGCTTTCAGGTTACCGTCGCACTGTCGATAACGGCCTGGATTATCGCCTTCTTCGTCGGTTCGTTATTCGGTATTTTACGCACCGTCCCTAATCGCCTGCTATCGATGATCGGTACCTGTTACGTTGAGTTCTTTCGTAATGTCCCGCTTATCGTACAGTTCTTTACCTGGTATCTGGTCGTCCCGGAACTGCTGCCGGAAAACATTGGTATGTGGTTTAAGGCCGAGCTGGACCCGAATATTCAATTCTTCGTCTCTTCCATGCTGTGCCTGGGGTTATTTACCGCGGCACGCGTCTGCGAACAGGTCCGCTCTGGTATCCAATCGCTGCCGCGCGGACAAAAAAATGCCGGTCTGGCAATGGGACTGACGCTGCCGCAAACCTATCGCTACGTCCTGCTGCCCAACGCCTACCGGGTTATCGTCCCGCCGATGACTTCTGAAATGATGAACCTGGTGAAAAACTCGGCCATCGCATCCACGATAGGGCTTGCTGATATGGCCGCGCAGGCCGGTAAACTGCTGGATTACTCGGCCCATGCCTGGGAGTCGTTTACCGCGATCACCCTGGCCTACGTTTTTATCAACGCCGTAATTATGCTGGCTATGTATGTGGTCGAACGTAAGGTCCGCCTGCCGGGCAATATGGGGGGGAAATAATGTACGATTTTGACTGGAGTTCCATTATTCCCTCAATGCCATACCTGCTGGCAGGGCTGGTTATCACCCTAAAAATCACCGTGACGGCGATTATTATCGGCATTGTCTGGGGGACGATTCTGGCGGTTATGCGCCTGTCGAGCTTCCTGCCGCTGGCGTGGTTTGCCAAAACCTATGTCAACGTCTTCCGTTCCATCCCTCTGGTCATGGTATTGCTGTGGTTTTATCTGATTGTGCCCGGCTTTTTGCAAAACGTACTGGGCCTGTCGCCGAAGACCGACATTCGCCTGATTTCGGCGATGGTCGCCTTCTCCATGTTTGAAGCCGCATACTATTCAGAGATTATTCGCGCCGGCATTCAGAGTATCTCTCGCGGTCAGTCCAGCGCGGCGCTGGCACTGGGCATGACCCACTGGCAGTCCATGAAACTGGTGATTCTGCCGCAAGCGTTTCGCGCCATGGTGCCGCTGCTGCTGACGCAGGGCATCGTACTGTTCCAGGATACGTCGCTGGTTTACGTTTTAAGCCTGGCCGACTTCTTCCGCACCGCCACCACCATTGGCGAACGTGACGGAACCCAGGTAGAAATGATCCTGTTCGCAGGTGCCGTTTATTTTGTTATTAGTCTCAGCGCATCGCTGTTGGTCAGCTGGTTGAAGAAAAGGACTGTGTAATGATTACCCTGAAAAACGTTTCAAAATGGTATGGTCACTTTCAGGTGCTGACCGACTGCTCCACGGAAGTGAAAAAAGGCGAAGTGGTGGTGGTCTGCGGGCCTTCAGGCTCCGGTAAATCCACGCTGATTAAAACCGTTAACGGTCTGGAACCAATACAGCAAGGTGACATCATCGTTGACGGCACCACCGTTAACGACAAAAAGACCAACCTTGCTAAACTTCGCTCTCACGTTGGTATGGTGTTCCAGCACTTCGAACTGTTCCCGCATCTGTCTATTATCGACAACCTGACGCTGGCCCAGGTCAAAGTGCTCAATCGCGATAAAGCCTCTTCGCGCGCAAAAGGGTTAAAACTGCTGGAGCGGGTAGGACTGTCTGCCCATGCCAGTAAATATCCGGCACAGCTATCCGGCGGCCAGCAGCAGCGCGTCGCGATTGCTCGTGCGCTCTGTATGGACCCGATCGCCATGCTGTTCGATGAGCCGACCTCAGCACTGGATCCTGAGATGATCAACGAAGTGCTGGACGTGATGGTCGAGCTGGCTAATGAAGGGATGACCATGATGGTGGTCACTCATGAAATGGGCTTCGCGCGCAAAGTGGCCAACCGGGTGATCTTTATGGATGAAGGGAAAATTGTCGAAGACGCCGATAAAGAAGCGTTTTTCGCTAACCCTCAATCTGAACGCGCGAAAGACTTCCTCGCCAAAATTCTGCATTAAGATCGCGACGCGCGTCTAAGCAATAAACAGGCGATACCACGAATTTGTCGTATCGCCTGCCCGGATCAATGCTGGCGCTTCAATGCCCGCCTGTTTAAGGCTCAAATGGCCGACGCTGAAACTGATCGTGGCCGCATTTTGGGCAGCGGGGCAGCACATCCGGCGTATAAATCGGCAGATGATAGTGGCACTTCTCACACACCAGGTTCCCCAGCCCCACCACTTCGCCGCTGTGATAAACGCCGTGGTGACTGAGATCCTGAAATACCTCACGCCACTCAAGCTGCGTTTTATCCGTAATATCCGCCAGCTCCTGCCACAGGCTCTCTTTAATCACGCGCATAAAAACGCTGTCGCTGAGCGCTTCCTGGCCCTCCTCATAACTGAGCGCGAACTCCTCCAGATCCCGCCTGACGGCGCGAATAACATTCTCGATTTCACTCTGCGTTAACTCGCCGGACTGACTGATTTTTGCCCTGGCCTGCTCCACCAGCGCGTCGATATCACGTTCTCCATTGCGTAACCGCTCACTGAGCGTTGACACCAGCTCTCGGTAAAATTGAGCAACCTTGTTCATCTTTTCGCCTCCGGTGTGGTTAACTTCTTCTAAGAATAGACGTTATCCACATGCGGCTCTGCAAGTCACGCCACAGACTCGTGAAATATTCTCCGCCGCTTTCCTCCATGTAAGTGTGTGAAAGGCTGTTTTGACGTTGGCGTTTGGGCTATGCTATGCCGATCTGAAATAACACATCCATTGGCTACATTTTGTAGCTGTTATTGAAAACAGGACCACTGGCTGCCATGCAAGAGCAATACCGCCCGGAAGAGATAGAATCGAAAGTCCAGCTTCACTGGGACGAAAATCGTACATTTGAAGTCACCGAAGACGAGAGCAAAGAGAAGTATTACTGCCTGTCGATGCTTCCATATCCTTCTGGCCGACTACACATGGGCCACGTGCGCAACTACACCATCGGCGACGTTATTTCCCGTTACCAGCGTATGCTGGGTAAAAACGTGCTGCAGCCTATCGGCTGGGATGCGTTTGGTCTGCCTGCGGAAGGCGCGGCGGTGAAGAACAACACCGCCCCTGCTCCGTGGACCTATGACAACATCGCCTACATGAAAAATCAGCTGAAAAAGCTGGGTTTCGGCTATGACTGGAGCCGGGAAGTGGCGACCTGCACCCCGGAATACTATCGCTGGGAGCAGAAGTTCTTCACTGAGCTGTATAAAAAAGGTCTGGTGTATAAAAAGACCTCCGCGGTGAACTGGTGTCCGAACGATCAGACCGTTCTGGCGAATGAGCAGGTTATCGACGGCTGCTGCTGGCGCTGCGATACCAAAGTTGAGCGCAAAGAGATCCCGCAGTGGTTTATCAAAATCACCGCCTATGCAGACGAACTGCTGAACGATCTGGATAATCTGGATCACTGGCCTGATACCGTTAAAACCATGCAGCGCAACTGGATCGGTCGTTCCGAAGGGGTAGAGATCTCCTTCGATGTCAACGAATATGCCGACAAGCTGACCGTATACACCACCCGCCCGGACACCTTCATGGGTTGCACCTACCTGGCCGTCGCGGCGGGCCACCCGCTGGCGCAGCAGGCGGCTGCCGGGAACCCCGCGCTGGCGGCGTTTATCGACGAATGCAAAAATACCAAAGTAGCCGAAGCGGATATGGCGACGATGGAGAAAAAAGGCATTGATACCGGCTACAAAGCGATTCATCCGCTGACGGGCGAAACCATCCCGGTGTGGGCGGCGAACTTCGTCCTGATGGAGTACGGTACCGGTGCGGTAATGGCTGTTCCGGGCCACGATCAGCGCGACTATGAGTTTGCCAGCAAGTACGGACTGAACATCAAGCCGGTTATCCTTGCCGCTGACGGTAGCGAACCGGATCTCTCCGCTCAGGCGATGACCGATAAAGGCGTACTGTTTAACTCTGGCGAGTTCAGCGGTCTGGATCATGAAGCAGGTTTCAACGCCATCGCGGATAAGCTGGCTTCCCTCGGGGTGGGTAAACGTAAAGTCAATTACCGCCTGCGCGACTGGGGCGTTTCCCGTCAGCGCTACTGGGGCGCACCGATCCCGATGGTCACGCTGGAAGACGGTACCGTGCTGCCGACGCCAGAAGATCAACTGCCGGTGATTTTGCCGGAAGATGTCGTGATGGACGGTATCACCAGCCCAATTAAAGCCGATCCTGAGTGGGCGAAAACCACCGTTAACGGCCAGCCTGCGCTGCGCGAAACCGACACCTTCGATACCTTTATGGAATCGTCCTGGTACTACGCGCGCTACACCTGCCCGCAGTATGATCAGGGAATGCTGGACCCGAAAGCGGCGAACTACTGGCTGCCGGTCGACATTTACATTGGCGGTATTGAGCACGCCATTATGCACCTGCTCTACTTCCGCTTCTTCCACAAACTGATGCGCGATGCCGGTATGGTTAACTCCGACGAACCGGCTAAACAGCTGCTGTGCCAGGGGATGGTACTGGCGGATTCCTTCTACTACGTCGGAGAAAACGGCGAGCGTAACTGGGTTTCACCGAAAGACGCGCTCGTTGAGCGCGACGAGAAAGGCCGGATCGTGAAAGCCAAAGACGCCGCAGGCCATGAGCTGGTGTATACCGGCATGAGCAAGATGTCCAAGTCGAAAAATAACGGTATCGATCCGCAGGAGATGGTTGAACGTTACGGCGCGGACACCGTTCGTCTGTTTATGATGTTCGCCTCGCCGGCGGATATGACGCTGGAGTGGCAGGAGTCCGGCGTGGAAGGGGCCAACCGCTTCCTGAAACGCGTATGGAAACTGATCTATGAACACCTTGCCACAGGCGATGTCGTTGCGCTTGATGCAAACGCATTGAGCGAAGATCAAAAAGCGCTGCGTCGCGACGTACACAAAACCATCGCCAAAGTGACCGATGATATTGGTCGCCGTCAGACCTTCAATACCGCGATTGCGGCAATTATGGAGCTGATGAACAAACTGGCGAAAGCGCCGCAGGAAAACGAACAGGATCGTGCGCTGATGCGGGAAGCTCTGCTTGCCGTGGTGCGAATGCTCAACCCGTTCACGCCGCATGCCAGCTTTACCCTGTGGCAGGAGCTGGGCGGTGAAGGCGATATCGACAACGCGCCGTGGCCGGTCGCGGATGAAAGCGCGATGGTTGAGGACACCACGCTGGTCGTGGTCCAGGTCAATGGTAAAGTACGTGGTAAAATTACCGTTGCGGTGGATGCAAGCGAAGAGCAGGTGCGTGAGCGTGCAGCCCAGGAACATCTGGTGGCAAAATATCTCGACGGTGTGACCGTGCGTAAAGTGATTTACGTTCCGGGTAAACTGCTCAATCTGGTCGTTGGCTAAGCGCGGGAGGAAGCGTGCGATATCTGACAACATTGTTGTTATCTCTGGCGGTGTTTATCACTGCGGGTTGCGGCTGGCATCTGCGTAGCACTACGCAGGTGCCGAGTGCCATGCAAACCATGATCTTCCAGTCTAGCGATCCAAATGGTCCACTCAGTCGCGCGGTCCGGAATCAGTTGCGTTTGAATGGCGTCGAGCTGCTCGATGCCAGCACGCTACGCCAGGATGTTCCCTCCCTGCGTCTGGAGTCATCGTCTATTCAGAAAGATACGGCGTCTATTTTCCAGGATGGTCGTACTGCGGAATATCAGATGGTGATGACGGTAAAAGCCAGCGTGCTGATCCCGGGCCATGATATCTATCCCATTACCACTACCGTCTACCGTTCGTTTTTCGATAACCCGCAGGCGGCGTTAGCGAAAGATGCTGAGCAGAGCATGATTATTAAGGAAATGTACGACAAAGCGGCAGAGCAGTTGATCCGTAAGCTGCCGAGCGTACAGGTTGCGGATAGCGAAGCCACAAAAGCGGATGCGAAACCGGTCAAGGCGACCTCAACATCCTCTGCCTCCGGCAACCGTCTCTCCACCCCGTCGGGTAACTGATGATTCGGTTGTACCCGGAACAGCTCCGCGCGCAGCTCACTGAAGGGCTGCGCGCGGCCTATTTGCTGCTTGGCAACGACCCGCTGCTGTTGCAGGAAAGCCAGGACGCTATACGCGAAGCCGCTACCGCTCAGGGCTTTATCGAACACCATACCGCCACGCTTGATGCCAGTACCGACTGGTCTGCCCTTTTCTCGCTCAGTCAGGCAATGAGCCTGTTTTCAAGCCGTCAAACGCTGCTGCTGATATTACCGGAAAACGGTCTCAATGCGGCCATGAACGAACAGCTGGCTACGCTTGTGGGTATGCTGCATGAGGATTTATTGCTGATCGTTCGCGGCAATAAACTGACAAAAGCGCAGGAAAATGCCGCATGGGCGACAGCACTTACCAGCCGGGCGGTGCAGGTCAGCTGTCAGACGCCGGAGTATGCCCAACTGCCGCGCTGGCTCGCCGCGCGCGCGCAGCGTCATGATCTGCAGCTTGATGACGCCGCCAGCCAGCTTCTGTGCTACTGCTATGAAGGTAATCTGCTGGCCCTGGCACAGGCGCTGGAGCGTCTGTCGCTACTGTGGCCGGACGGGAAACTCACCTTACCCCGCGTTGAGCAGGCAGTGAACGATGCGGCGCATTTCACGCCTTACCACTGGGTCGATGCGCTGCTGGCGGGCAAAAGTAAGCGCGTCCTGCACATACTGCAACAGTTGCGTTTAGAAGGCTGCGAACCGGCCATTCTGCTACGGACCCTGCAGCGTGAACTGCTGCTGCTGGTACAGTTGAAACGACAATCGGCCCATACGCCACTGCGCGCGCTGTTTGATAAGCATCGGGTATGGCAAAACCGGCGACCGCTGGTCAGCGACGCGCTCAGCCGCCTCAGCGCCGGCCAGCTACGCCAGGCCGTCACTTTATTGACCCGTGCGGAACTCACCTTCAAGCAGGATTACGGGCACGCCGTCTGGCCCGAACTGGAAAGTCTCTCTTTGTTGCTCTGCCACAAGGCGCTGGCAGACGTTTTTATTGATGGTTGATATGAATCAATTACAGGCGATGTACGGTGGCACCTTCGATCCGGTGCATTACGGTCACCTTAAACCGGTAGAAATTCTGGCCAACCAAATCGGCCTCAATAAAGTCATCATTGTGCCGAATAATGTGCCGCCACACCGTCCGCAGCCCGAAGCCACCAGCGAACAACGTCTACGTATGCTGGCGCTGGCTATTGCCGACAAACCGCTGTTTATTCTGGACGAGCGCGAACTTGAGCGCGATACGCCGTCATACTCCGCGCAAACTCTGCGCGAATGGCGTCAGGAACAGGGGCCGAAGCGGCCGCTGGCTTTTATTATTGGTCAGGATTCGCTGCTTACCTTTACCACCTGGCATGACTACAGCAGCATTCTTGATCATGTTCATTTGATCGTTTGTCGTCGCCCTGGTTACCCGTTAACCATGGCGAACGCGCAGGATCAGCGCTGGCTGGATAAGCATCTCACCTATGACGTCGAAAGGCTGCATAACCGCCCGGCGGGCGTTATCTACCTGGCTGAAACGCCGTGGTTTGATATTTCGGCGACCATTATTCGCCAGCGCCTTGAGAACGGTGAATCCTGCTCAGATATGCTGCCGGAAGCCGTACTTGACTATATCCGTGAGCAAAAACTCTATTGCTAACCCGGAAACAGGAGACGTCGTTCAGACTCCTGTCAAGGAGGTCATCATGAAATTGTGGTTGGTTCGTCATGGAGAAACCGAGGCTAACGTCGCGGGCCTCTATAGCGGACATTCGCCCACATCGTTAACCAAACGTGGTATCAGTCAGGCCAGAACGCTGGGGCAGCGGCTACAGGACGTTCCTTTTCAGCACGTGTTCTACAGTGAACTTGAGCGTACTCAGCATACGGCCAGCCTGCTACTTGGCGAGCGAGATATCCCCTGTCAGGCTTTTCCTGAACTCAATGAGATGTTCTTTGGCGACTGGGAAATGCGTCATCATCGTGATTTACAACGTGAAGATGCGGAAAATTACGCTGCATGGTGTGCAGACTGGCAGCATGCGGCACCAACCAATGGCGAGAGTTTTCAGGCATTTGCCCGGCGAGTTTCCGGTTTTACCGCTACCCTTGCACAATATCGGCAACTTGAGCATCTGCTGATAGTCGGTCATCAGGGGGTTCTTAGCCTGTTAATTGCCCTGTTGCTCGACATGCCGTCGGCGGCTATGTGGCACTTCCCTGTTGAACAAGGCGCATGGAGCCTTGTCGATCTGCAGCCTGATTTCGCTACGCTGCGCGTACTAAATAGCCAGGCCGTCTGGCTGGCGGAAGAAGAATTGCGCGCAGACCATTGACAGAGCAAAGCAGGCTGTTATTCTCCGCAGCCAGGCTGCATCAGCCATTTGAACGTTGCAGAAATTGTTTTACAAAAATGGCGATGCAATCATCGGTGATGGATGGGATGATAGCCGCCTTCACCGCCTGTTTACCGCCATTTAGCCCCGGAAACATTCGTGTTGCATAAAGGCGGCGACAGAACGAAAAACGCGTCGGGAACGGATTTGAACGCAGCCTGCAGCAGCCGATTAAGACGAGGTTCGGGAATGTCCCGGGTCACCGCAACCAGCGCCCATGCTGCATGAAATATGATGGTTATATCCCGACGTTGCCACCCGTTCGGGTATACTAGCGAATTGTTTATTGTTATCACTCTTCACACACCCAGGGGGAACTCTTGCAGGGTAAAGCACTCCAGGATTTTGTTATCGACAAAATTGATGACCTGAAAGGTCAGGACATCGTTGCCATTGACGTACATGGCAAATCCAGCATTACAGATTGCATGGTTATCTGCACCGGCACATCCACGCGCCACGTGATGTCCATCGCCGATCACGTTGTCCAGGAGTCGCGCGCCGCCGGTATGCTGCCGCTGGGCGTTGAAGGCGAAGCCTCTGCGGACTGGATTGTTGTGGATCTTGGCGACGTTATGGTTCACGTCATGCAGGAAGAGAGCCGTCGTCTGTACGAGCTGGAAAAACTCTGGAGTTAATGCGTGAAGCTGCAGCTGGTGGCCGTTGGCACCAAAATGCCGGATTGGGTTCAGACCGGCTTTAGCGAATATCTGCGCCGTTTTCCAAAAGATATTCCGCTCGAACTGGTGGAAATCCCCGCCGGCAAACGCGGCAAAAATGCCGATATCAAGCGCATTCTTGAAAAAGAAGGCGAAATGATGCTGGCGGCCGCAGGCAAAAATCGCATCGTCACCCTGGATATCCCCGGGAAACCGTGGGATACGCCGCAACTGGCGCGTGAACTGGAACGCTGGAAACAGGATGGCCGCGATGTCAGCCTGCTTATCGGCGGCCCGGAAGGTCTTTCACCCGCCTGCAAAGCAGCGGCGGAACAAAGTTGGTCGCTCTCAACGCTCACGTTGCCTCATCCGCTGGTTCGCGTACTGGTGGCTGAGAGTCTCTATCGGGCGTGGAGCATTACCACCAACCACCCATACCACCGTGAGTAATGATGACCATGGCAGACTAAGCAGCGAATGAAATTACAGAATTCTTTCCGCGATTATACGGCTGAATCCTCGCTGTTCATGCGCCGGGCGCTGGTCGCTTTTTTGGGGATTTTACTGCTTACCGGCGTGCTGATCGCCAACCTCTATAACGTGCAAATTGTGCGTTATACCGACTATCAGACACGCTCAAACGAAAACCGCATCAAGCTGGTGCCTATTCCACCGACCCGCGGCATTATCTACGATCGCAACGGCACGCCGCTGGCAATTAATCGTACCATTTACCAACTGGAGATGATGCCGGAAAAGGTCGACAACGTTCAGCAAACGCTGGATGCGCTGCGCGACGTTATCGATTTGACCGATGACGATGTGGCGAACTTTAAAAAAGAGCGCGCGCGCGCCCATCGCTTCACCTCCATTCCGGTGAAAGTCAACCTTAACGAGGTTCAGGTCGCCCGTTTCGCGGTTAACCAGTACCGGTTTCCCGGCGTTGAAGTCAAAGGCTATAAACGTCGCTACTATCCCTATAACTCCGCCCTGACCCACGTTATCGGCTACGTCTCGAAAATTAACGATAAAGACGTCGATCGTCTGGACAAAGAGGGAAAGCTGGCTAACTACGCCTCAACGCACGACATCGGAAAGCTGGGGATTGAGCGCTATTACGAAGATATCCTGCATGGTCAGACAGGTTATGAAGAGGTCGAGGTTAACAACCGCGGTCGCGTGATTCGCCAGCTCAAAGAGGTTCCTCCGCAGGCGGGGCGCGATATCTATTTAACGCTCGACCTGAAACTACAGCAATATATCGAAACGCTGCTCGCCGGTAGCCGCGCGGCCGTGGTCGTGACGGACCCGCGTACCGGCGCCATCCTCGCGCTGGTCTCGACGCCCAGTTACGATCCCAATCTGTTCGTTGATGGCATCTCCAGCAAGGACTATTCCGGGTTACTTAACGATCCAAACACGCCGCTGGTCAACCGCGCCACGCAAGGGGTTTACCCGCCCGCATCGACGGTTAAGCCATACGTCGCCGTGTCGGCGCTCAGCGCCGGCGTCATTACCCGCAATACCAGCCTGTTCGACCCCGGCTGGTGGCAGCTCCCCGGCTCGGAAAAACGCTATCGCGACTGGAAAAAATGGGGCCACGGTCACCTGAACGTCACTAAAGCGCTGGAAGAGTCCGCCGATACCTACTTCTATCAGGTCGCCTATGATATGGGTATCGATCGTCTGTCGGAATGGATGAGCAAATTCGGCTATGGTCACTATACCGGCGTTGATCTGGCAGAAGAGCGTTCCGGCAATATGCCAACCCGGGAATGGAAGCTCAAGCGCTTTAAAAAGCCCTGGTATCAGGGCGATACCATCCCTGTCGGCATCGGTCAGGGCTACTGGACCGCCACCCCCATTCAGATGAACAAAGCGCTGATGATTCTGATTAACGATGGCGTTGTTAAAGTACCGCACCTGCTGCAAAGCACGATAGAAAACGGCAACCCCGTTCCCTGGGTGCAGCCACATGAACCGCCGGTGGGCGATATTCATTCTGGTTTTTGGGAAATCGCTAAAGACGGAATGTTTGGCGTAGCCAACCGTAACAACGGGACCGCGCATAAATATTTCGCCAGCGCGCCATATAAAATTGCCGCCAAATCGGGCACCGCTCAGGTCTTTGGCCTGAAAGCCAATGAAACCTATAACGCGCACAGAATCGCCGAACGCCTGCGCGACCATAAACTGATGACCGCGTTCGCGCCTTATAACAATCCCCAGGTTGCCGTTGCCATTATTCTTGAGAACGGCGGCGCGGGCCCGGCAGTGGGGACCATAATGCGCCAGATTCTCGATCATATTATGCTCGGCGATAACAACACCAATCTGCCGAATGAAAATCCGGCAGTGACGGCTGGAGAGGATCAATAATGACCGATAGTCCGAACAAAAAATCGCTCTGGGATAAAATTCATATCGATCCCACTATGCTGCTTATTCTGCTGGCGCTGCTGACCTACAGCGCACTGGTCATCTGGAGCGCCAGCGGTCAGGATATCGGTATGATGGAGCGTAAAATCGGCCAGATTGCCATGGGTATCGTTATCCTGATCGTCATGGCGCAAATTCCGCCGCGAGTCTATGAAGGTTGGGCACCCTACCTTTATATTTTATGCATTATCCTTCTGGTGGCGGTTGATGCCTTCGGCGCTATCTCCAAAGGGGCGCAACGATGGCTCGATCTGGGGATTGTCCGTTTCCAGCCCTCGGAAATCGCTAAAATTGCCGTCCCCCTGATGGTTGCACGCTTTATTAACCGCGATATTTGTCCGCCGTCGTTAAAGAATACCGCCATCGCACTGGTGCTGATTTTCCTGCCGACGCTGCTGGTGGCTGCCCAGCCCGATCTCGGGACCTCCATTCTGATTGCGCTGTCCGGCCTCTTCGTGCTGTTCCTGGCCGGTCTGAGCTGGCGTCTGATCGGAATTGCCGTCGTGCTGGTGGCTGCCTTTATTCCGATCCTGTGGTTCTTCCTGATGCATGATTATCAGCGACAGCGGGTGATGATGTTACTCGATCCGGAAACCGATCCACTCGGCGCCGGCTACCACATTATTCAGTCGAAAATCGCCATTGGTTCCGGTGGACTGCGCGGTAAAGGCTGGTTACATGGCACTCAGTCGCAGCTGGAGTTCTTGCCAGAACGTCATACGGATTTTATCTTTGCCGTCCTGGCGGAAGAACTGGGGTTGATCGGCGTGCTGGTTCTGCTGGCATTGTATATTTTGCTTATTATGCGCGGTTTATGGATTGCCGCCCAGGCGCAAACCACCTTTGGCCGGGTCATGGCCGGTGGTTTAATGTTGATTTTATTCGTTTATGTCTTCGTAAATATTGGTATGGTGAGTGGTATTTTACCCGTGGTGGGGGTACCTTTGCCGCTGGTGAGCTACGGGGGCTCTGCCCTAATCGTATTGATGGCCGGGTTTGGTATCGTCATGTCGATCCATACTCACAGAAAAATGTTGTCGAAAAGCGTTTAAGGGGTTCGCGATGCGTAAGCAATGGCTGGGGATCTGCATAGCAGCAGGGCTGCTGGCGGCATGTTCGGGTGAAGACGTTCAACAGAAAACGGTCAGTACTCCGCAGCCGGCCGTTTGCAATGGCCCAACGGTGGAAATCGGCGGTGTCGAGCCGCAGTATGAAACGCCCAATGCAACGGCGAATCAGGATTATGAACGCGATGGTAAACGCTATACCATCGTCCGGGATCCGTCTAACTTTACCCAGGCCGGTTTCGCAGCGATCTATGACGCCGAGCCCAACAGCAATCTGACCTCATCCGGCGAGGTTTTTGATCCTACCCAGCTCACTGCCGCCCATCCCACGCTGCCGATCCCAAGCTACGCGCGGATCACCAACCTGGCGAACGGGCGGATGCTTGTGGTTCGTATCAACGATCGCGGGCCTTACGGTACCGATCGCGTCATTTCGCTTTCACGTGCAGCCGCCGATCGGCTGAATACCTCGAATAACACCAAAGTGCGTATCGACCCGATCGTCGTCGCGCCAGACGGCACGCTTTCCGGTCCGGGTACGGCTTGTACCACCGTCGCCAAACAGACTTACGCCCTGCCCGCCCGTCCTAATCTTGATGGCGACGGCAGCGCGGTGAGTAACCCGCCTTCGCAAACGGATGTTCACGCCATCAGCAATGCGACGCTGAAGCCAGTCGACACGACTGGCGCCCCCGTCAACAGCGGCGGATTTCTTGGCGCGCCAACGCCGCTAAATAGTGGCGTGCTGGAAAGCAGTGAACCGGCCATACAAACTGCGCCGATTACCGCACCGGGTTCAGTACAAGGCAGCGTAGCGCCTGCAGCGGCGGCCACCGCCGCAGTGACGCCGACGGCGACAAGCGCCAGCGGCGATGTCGTCGTACAGGTTGGCGCCGTCAGCGATCAGACCCGGGCGCTGCAATATCAGCAGCGCTTGAGTCAGCAGTTCTCCGTTCCAGGACGCGTTACGCAAAACGGCGCGATATGGCGTATTCAGCTAGGCCCATTCAGCAGCAAAGCACAGGCCAGCGCCATTCAACAGCGCCTGCAAAGCGAGGCGCAACTGCAATCATTTATTACTCGCGCCAACTAAATGCGCCGGCGATAGCTATCCTCTTCATTGCGCATGAAAAAGTCATTAACAAAGTCATGCGTAATGTCGGGTGTTGCCCCTCAATGCATTTGCTATAGTAAGGCACTTTTTTAACTTCATCACGGATACCGTTGTACAAACCATGAAGACCTCTTTTACCGCTCGTTTACTTGTTACCGCGCTCTCCGTGGCAGCGCTGTCCTCAGTCGCCCGCGCCGATGATCTGAATATTAAAACCATGATCCCAGGCGCCCCGCAGATTGATGCCGCATCCTGGATCCTTATCGATTACAACTCAGGCAAGGTACTGGCGGAAAACAACGCCGATGCCCGTCGCGATCCCGCAAGTCTGACCAAAATGATGACCAGCTACGTTATTGGTCAGGCCATGAAGGCGGGTAAGTTTAAAGAGTCCGATCTGGTCACCATCGGAAACGATGCGTGGGCGACCGGAAACCCGGTCTTTAAAGGTTCCTCGCTGATGTTTCTTAAGCCTGGCATGCAGGTACCGGTTTCCCAGTTGATTCGCGGTATCAACCTGCAGTCAGGCAACGACGCCTGTGTCGCAATGGCCGATTATGTCGCCGGTAGCCAGGATGCCTTCGTTAACCTGATGAACAACTACGTTAACGCTCTGGGCCTGAAAAATACCCACTTCCAGACCGTTCATGGCCTTGATGCGGATGGCCAGTACAGCTCGGCACGCGATATGGCGCTTATCGGCCAGGCCTTGATCCGCGATGTGCCAAACGAATACGCCATCTACAAAGAAAAAGAGTTTACTTTCAATGGCATTCGCCAGCTCAACCGTAACGGCCTGCTGTGGGATAACAGCCTCAATGTTGACGGTATCAAGACCGGTCATACGGACAGAGCGGGCTATAACCTCGTTGCTTCCGCAACCGAAGGCCAGATGCGCCTGATCTCTGCGGTCATGGGTGGGCGTACCTACAAGGGGCGCGAATCCGAAAGCAAAAAACTGCTGACCTGGGGTTTCCGCTTCTTCGAAACCGTTAATCCACTTAAGGCCGGTAAAGAATTCGCCTCCGAACCCGCCTGGTTTGGCGATAGCGATCGTGCCTCTCTCGGCGTGGATAAAGATGTTTACCTGACAATCCCGCGTGGTCGAATGAAGGACCTGAAAGCGAGCTACGTCCTGAATAATGCCGAACTACACGCCCCACTACAGAAAAATCAGGTGGTCGGCACCATTAATTTCCAGTTAGATGGCAAAACTATCGATCAGCGTCCGCTGGTGGTACTGCAGGAAATTCCGGAAGGGAATTTCTTCAGTAAAATCATTGATTACATTAAATTAATGTTCCATCACTGGTTTGGTTAAAAATCGAACACTTGAAAGTGTGATTTTCGTCGCCATATACTAAGAATCCTGATAACTCCCACATGACATCGTGGGAGTTATTATTTTTTGTCGTAACACCGGAGCTGACATGAAAACCAAACTTAACGAACTGCTTGAATTCCCTACGCCTTTTACTTACAAAGTCATGGGGCAGGCGTTGCCGGAGCTGGTTGACCAGGTGGTTGAAGTGGTACAGCGCCATGCACCAGGTGATTACTCTCCGACGGTAAAACCCAGCAGTAAAGGCAACTACCACTCAGTGTCGATTACTATTAACGCCACGCATATTGAACAGGTAGAAACCCTGTACGAAGAACTGGGTAATATCGACATCGTACGAATGGTGCTGTAAATCTTTTCCCCGACCCGGCCTCCGTGCCGGGTCAATCTCTTTATTTCGCTGTGATATACTCCCCCCTACTCAAGTCATTTTCTCCGCGGAGATGTTGTTTTGCAGCACAATAAAATTCTCATCCGCCAGCTTGGCCTGCAGCCTTACGAACCTGTCTCGCAGGCAATGCATGAGTTTACCGACACCCGCGATAGCGCGACATTGGATGAAATCTGGCTGGTAGAGCATCACCCGGTGTTTACTCAGGGTCAGGCGGGAAAAGCTGAACATGTCCTTGTTCCCGGCGATATTCCGGTCATTCAAAGCGATCGCGGCGGCCAGGTGACCTATCACGGCCCCGGACAACAGGTGATGTACGTTCTGCTGAACCTTAAACGCCGTAAACTCGGCGTACGTGAGTTGGTTACGCTTCTGGAACAAACCGTGGTGAATACGCTGGCGGAATACGCTATTGAATCACACCCGCGCGCCGATGCGCCCGGTGTTTACGTCGGCAATCAAAAAATCTGTTCTCTGGGTCTGCGTATCCGCAAAGGCTGTTCATTCCACGGTCTGGCGCTGAATATTGATATGGATCTGTCACCCTTTCTGAGAATTAATCCATGCGGTTATGCCGGTATGGAAATGACGCAAATGCGTAAGTGGCTGCCGGATGTCCGCCCGGACAACGTTGCCCCGCGGCTGGTGGCCAATCTGCTGGCATTGCTGAATAATCCGCCTTCTGAGTATATTTCTGCTCGCTAGCGATCGCGTCCCGTTGCTGCGGGGCGTCGTATCTTGCTCGCCATCAGTAAACGGCCGCATTGTTGTCTGCACGGTAGATCCTGAACGGTTTTGTTCACGGGAGATAAATCAGGCGCAAAAAAGCATAAAACAACAACTATTTTACAATTTGCCCGGCAAGCAGGCTGATTTATGCCCCGTATCAATGATATACTGCCTGCGCTTAATTCAAAAATAGTTGATAAATACAACATTTACTTGAATTAACGCGCACGTCTTCGTCACTCGCAACTGGAACACGCACGCTATGAGTAAACCCATTGTGATGGAACGCGGTGTTAAATACCGCGATGCCGATAAAATGGCCCTTATCCCGGTGAAAAACGTGGTAACTGAGCGGGAAGCTCTGCTCAGAAAACCGGAATGGATGAAAATCAAACTTCCGGCTGACTCATCCCGTATTCAGGGGATCAAGGCAGCGATGCGTAAGAATGGCCTGCACTCTGTGTGCGAAGAAGCCTCTTGCCCTAACCTCGCGGAATGCTTTAACCACGGAACGGCAACCTTTATGATCCTGGGTGCTATCTGTACCCGTCGTTGCCCGTTTTGCGATGTGGCGCACGGTCGTCCGGTCACACCCGATGCCAGCGAGCCGCAAAAACTGGCGCAAACCATTGCCGATATGGCGTTGCGCTATGTCGTCGTAACCTCCGTCGATCGCGACGACCTGCGTGATGGCGGCGCGCAACATTTCGCTGACTGCATCAAAGCGATTCGTGAGAAGAGCCCGGCCATTAAAATTGAAACGCTGGTGCCAGATTTCCGTGGTCGTATGGATCGGGCGCTGGAAATTCTTCAGGCGACGCCACCGGATGTCTTTAACCATAACCTGGAAAACGTACCGCGTCTGTATCGTCAGGTGCGTCCGGGAGCTGACTACAACTGGTCGCTCAAGCTGCTGGAACGTTTTAAAGAAGCGCATCCCGAGATCCCGACGAAATCAGGTTTGATGGTCGGTTTAGGCGAAACAAATGCCGAAATCATCGAAGTCATGCGCGATCTTCGCCGTCACGGCGTCACCATGTTGACGCTAGGCCAGTACTTGCAGCCAAGCCGTCACCACCTGCCGGTAAAACGTTACGTCAGCCCGGATGAGTTCGAAGAGATGAAAGCCGAAGCGATGGCGATGGGCTTTACCCATGCAGCTTGCGGGCCCTTTGTTCGCTCCTCTTATCACGCTGACCTGCAGGCCAAAGGCATGGAAGTGAAATAATTCGGCCCTGCGCGGTAACAGTTGGTTGCATCTTTTCTGGTATCGCGCACATTAATGACAAAAAGAGGCCGCAACGTTCAACGTAGCGGCCTCTTTGTCGACCGGTTGTACCGCCCGACAATGCGCCCCCCGTAACGGGGAACGCACCATTAATTACTCTTTATGAGAAAGCTTCTGTGCAGGTGCTTCTTCATCTGCGCTGGTCTTCTTCACACTATCATCGTCATCGTTCATGGCTTTTTTAAAGCCCTTGATAGCCGAGCCCAGGTCTCCACCCAGCGTGCGTAATTTTTTGGTACCAAACACTAAGATAATCAGTGCTGCGACTACCAGCAGTTTGGTAATACTAATCTCACCCATAGCTAACCTTCTTCTATAATACAAGCTGCGAATACGCCATCATACACGGATACAATTAACGGCTATTTGACGCGCGGACACAATAGCAATCTGTAACAAGGTGAATCAAGCTTTGTTTAAAAAAACATCATAATAGTTGCGGTGGCGCAAAACGACGGTTCTGTAACACCGGCAAGCTTTTTCGTACCTGCTGAAGATAATCAACCGAAAGCTCGGCAAAAATCAACTGCGGCTGCACGGCAGCTCCGGCAAGAGTCGTTCCCATGGGATCAACAATACGGCTCTGACCAATATTACGCGTTCCGCACTCTCCTGCAGCAATAATATAACAGGTTGTATCCAGTGCGCGCGCTGATAACAACGTTGCCCAATGCTGTTCCTTCATTGCCCCTCTTACCCATGCGACAGGGAGCGCCAGTATTTCAGCCCCGCTGAGCGCCAGCGACAACGCCAGTTCAGGAAAGCGTAAATCGTAACAGGTCATCAGCCCGACGCGCATACCATCGACCTCAATGAGCGGCGGGATCTGTCTTCCGGCATCAACCAGCCGGGACTCCTGAATATTGAACGCATCATACAAATGTAGCTTTTGATATTGCGCAATAATCTTCCCTTGTCGTAAAGCCACCAGCGTATTCGTTGCCCGGCCCTCGCCAGAGGGCACATGGAGGGTCAACAACGTGGTCAACGCGTTATTTTCGCTCTCCGTCAGCAGCAACTGTAAAAAACCGCCATCCAGAGGCTGGGCCGATTTAACCGATAAATCCGCATCATTATCATCCCGCGCCAGTAACGCTTCCGGGAGAACCAGCAGCGCAGCCCCTCGTCCGGCAGCCTGACGCATCATGCCGACGCAGGTCCGCGCATTGACCATCCAGTCCGGCGTAACGGCAAATTGTCCGGCAGCAACAAGCATCTTATCTCTCCCATCCAGTAATCCATAGCCAATATGGTATTTCACGCGCTACACTTGAAAATCAGTATTAATCAATAAACAGAGAACGATCGTGTTGCAACTTCTTTTGGCTGTATTTATTGGCGGCGGCACTGGCAGCGTTCTGCGCTGGTTGTTGAGTATGAAGCTTAACCCCATGCACCATGCTATTCCCCTTGGCACGCTCACCGCTAACCTGCTAGGCGCTTTTATCATCGGTGCCGGACTGGCCTGGTTTAACCGCCTGACGGCGATTGACCCGATGTGGAAACTGCTCATCACCACCGGCTTTTGCGGCGGACTGACGACCTTCTCCACATTTTCCTCTGAAGTTGTCTTTCTGCTACAACAGGGGCGTTTTAGCTGGGCGTTGCTGAACGTTCTCGTCAACTTACTGGGCTCATTCGCCATGACGGCCGCCGCGTTCTGGCTGTTTTCTCATGCCGCCAGTCGCTAAAAACCGGTTGTTAAGGTTGCTGACACCGTGGGTTCTTCCGAGCCTTTCCGGCTGCGCTTCACTTACGCAGGATAAGGTAAAATGCAGAGCATACTGATATTTTGGTTTTCCACGACAAGAAAGGCAGGCATAGCCGTCATATGGCAGAAATACGGACATAATCGCTGATACCGATTTGTCATCCGTTCTGAAACAAAAAAACCCGCTAAGCGCGGGTTTTTATATTCTGCTGACGCGTGGCTTAGATAGGCATTACGTTTGCAGCAGAAGGGCCTTTGGCACCGTTAGTGATTTCAAACTCTACACGCTGTCCTTCAGCCAGAGTTTTGAAACCGTTGGACTGGATTGCAGAGAAGTGTACGAATACATCTTTGCTGCCATCTTCCGGAGTAATGAAACCGAATCCTTTGGATTCATTAAACCACTTAACGTTACCTTTAATCTTAGACATCAAAATTACCTTTATATGAAAAAATGGACACTAATACTGTGTCGCTTACCAGTACACCAATTGTGGTACCTTTTGTCCAGCGCAACTTTTCTAAAAAGTGATAAAAGTCTCTATATTTTTCTACAGAGTCCGTTTAGTTGTTGTTTTTCCACAGGACAGACTGCTTATCTCTTTTATTGCTATACCATCGCGAATTAAAACTGGATACGCGCCCAGGCAAAGTAAACGTTACCGTTGTTATACGTACCTGGTATATAGGTCATCTGGAACGTTGCGGGACCGTAGCCAATAGAAGCCAGAGGCAGCACTACCGGAATCGGGATATAGTTCCAGTTATCACGCGCGGTCACGCCAAGAGTATACCCCAGGCCAAGATGGAAATTATCATCAGCCAAAGGACGCCAGGTTTTCTCCCAGCCATAACCGCCAATAGGTTCCCACTTGTTAAAAGAGTCTTTAAAGGCCATCAGATAAATACCGTGCCAGTTCCCCTGCGCGTCCCAGCGGGAAACGCCGAAACCAGCCCCCCACGGGCGCTCGTTATACTTATCTGTTTTTTCTTTGTCATAGGCGAAGCGGGCATGCCAGGTTATCGCCGGAATGTACAGATCGTAGTGCTCAGGCGCATTCCATGTCTGAGCGACATTATCACTTAGCGTGTTATAACCATCACGAAGCGTGGAACTAAACGATGCGTTAGCAGAAGTGGATGCCACTAACAGGCTGAGACATCCAAGAAAAAAACATGTAAATCGACGTAGCATTAACACTTCTCTATTACCAGTACCATGATTAAAGCGAAACAAGATAGCAAAGATAATCTTAATATTACCTTAACGAAGCACGGCAAGCTCTTGATTTCTCCGGTACAAAACTCTGAAAGTCGCCACCTGGCGCATTTTTGCTGCCTATCTCTTCCGCATCTCTTATCGATATTATCAATCTATTCATTGATTTAAATCAGAAATCTTCGTCCATTTTTTAGGCACATTCGCTCACTAAATTTTTCCTCATCTGCATTCATTAGCAGATTATTTTGGTCAGGAGTAAAAAGAATGCTTACGTTAGTTGAGATCCTGATTGGTATAGTGGTCATTGTGGGCGTCGCTCGCTATATCATTAAAGGCTATTCCGCCACCGGGGTACTGTTCCTCGGCGGTTTAGTATTGCTTATCGCCAGCGCGCTAATGGGGCATAAGATCCTTCCGGACAGTGCAAAGAGTACGGGTTACTCCGCGACGGATATCGTCGAATACGTGAAAATTCTGCTGATGAGCCGCGGCGGCGACCTCGGCATGATGATTATGATGCTGTGCGGTTTCGCAACTTACATGACCCATATCGGCGCCAACGATATGGTGGTGAAACTGGCCTCAAAACCGTTACGCTACATTAATTCCCCGTACCTGCTGATGATCGCTGCTTATTTCGTTGCCTGCCTGATGTCGCTGGCGGTTTCTTCTGCAACCGGTCTCGGGGTACTGCTCATGGCAACCCTGTTCCCGATAATGGTTAACGTGGGTATCAGCCGTGGCGCAGCCGCGGCGATTTGCGCCTCTCCCGCGGCGATCATTCTTTCCCCTACCTCTGGTGATGTGGTGCTGGCCGCCGAAGCAGCCGAAATGCCGCTGATTGACTTTGCCTTTAAAACCACGTTACCTATCTCCATCGTGGCTATTATCAGCATGGCCGTCGCCCACTTTTTCTGGCAACGCTATCTGGACAAAAAAGAAAATGTCGCCCACGAGATGCTCGATGTGAACGAAATCACCACTACCGCCCCTGCTTTTTATGCCATCCTGCCGTTTACGCCAATCATTGGCGTACTCATTTTTGACGGCAAATGGGGGCCGGAACTGCATATTATCGCGATTCTCGTTCTCTGCATGCTGATTACGGCAATACTGGAATTCTGTCGCGGTTTCAATACCCAAAATGTGTTCACCGGGCTGGAGACGGCATATCGCGGCATGGCTGACGCATTTGCCGGCGTCGTCATGCTGTTGGTCGCCGCTGGCGTCTTTGCGCAAGGACTGAGCACAATTGGCTTTATCAGCAGCCTGATCTCTATCGCCACCTCGTTCGGCTCCGCCAGTATTATTCTGATGCTGGTACTGGTTATTCTGACGATGCTGGCGGCGATGACCACCGGTTCCGGTAATGCGCCATTCTACGCCTTTGTGGAGATGATCCCGAAGCTGGCGCACTCTTCCGGCATCAACCCCGCGTACCTCTCTATCCCGATGTTACAGGCCTCTAACCTTGGTCGCACCATTTCTCCGGTTTCGGGCGTTGTGGTCGCTGTCGCAGGGATGGCAAAAATCTCACCGTTCGAGGTCGTTAAACGGACTTCCGTTCCTGTGTTAGTCGGTCTGTTAGTCGTTATCATTGCCACTGAAGTGCTGGTCCCGGTTAGCGTAATCCACTAACGCCGTTCCCCCCGTGAAAAGGTGCCTGCAGGCGTCTTTTTATGCTTTAATTACGCAATATTATTAAAGATCATTTGTCATCAGGAATAAAAATGTTCAGGAAGGATTTCATCGCCATTGCGCTCTTGCTGAGCGCAAGCCAGGTCAGCGCGGAACCGCTGGTCGCAACACAATATGGCGATTTCGACCGCTACGTGCTCGCGCTCTCCTGGCAAACAGGATTCTGCCAAAGCATGCATGACAGAAAACGTAACGAACCGGAAGAGTGTCGTTTACAACAAGAGCGCGACAATAAAGCGGATTTTTTGACCGTACACGGCCTGTGGCCAGGGCTGCCTAAATCTATCGCCGCCCGCGGCGTGGATCAACGCCGATGGATGCGCTTTGGTTGCGCGACACGCCCCATTCCCAACATGCCTGAAGCGCAGGCCGGGAGAAAATGCCAGGCCGCAGAAACCGGGCTGTCGCTGGAAATGGCGAATAAGCTCAACGATGTGATGCCAGGCGCCGGGGGAAGTTCCTGTCTCGAACGCTATGAATATGCCAAGCACGGCGTTTGCTTTGGTTTTAACCCCGACGACTATTTCGCTGCCATGGTTCGCCTGAATGGCGAGGTCAAACACAGCCCTGTGGGGACGTTCCTCGCAAAGCACTATGGGCAAACCGTTAGCCGTGATGATTTTGATGCGGCGGTGGCGCAGGCCTATGGTAAACAGAATGTGAAGGCATTCAAATTAACCTGCCATGGTAACCCCGCCTATCTGACCGAGATGCAAATTTCCATCAAGGCCGCGTCAATCAATACCCCGCTGGCGGTTGATTCATTCTTACCTCAACCACATCCAGGCAACTGCGGTAAGCAATTTGTACTGGATAAAGCGGGGAGCTAACGATATCTCCACTGCGTTATTCCCGTAAAGGCAGCAAATGAGGTGTCATTTGACGCGTCATCATCGATGAATGTGCGTTTAATCACTTCAAACGGCTAACAAGTCTCAGTATGATGGCAGAAGATTAACCCTTGCCCTTTCCGGCGAGGGTTTTCTTTTACGGACAGGTTCCTGGATAACACGGAGTATGCGATGACCAGACCCGCAATCATCATTAATGAACTTGATGCAGAACGCATCGACAGGTTGCTTGAACAACCTGCTTTCGCCAATTCACCGGTGGCGGATACGCTGAACGACGAGCTCGACCGCGCGCAAATGCTGTCTCCGGAAGCCATGCCGCATGATGTTGTCAGTATGAACAGCCGGGTGCGATTTCGTGATTTAACAACCGGTGAAGAACGTATTCGGACACTGGTTTTCCCGGCTCAGGTCACGGACAGCAGCACTCAACTTTCGGTCATGGCGCCGGTCGGCGCAGCCCTGCTGGGTCTCAAAGTCGGGAGCGTCATTCACTGGGAATTACCGGGCGGCACCTCAACGCACCTTGAAGTCCTTGAGCTGCTATACCAACCGGAAGCCGCGGGCGATCTCCATCGTTAATCACTCTGCAGCCTGAGGCGTTTTACGCTTTATCAGAGGATGTATTCACATCCTCTTTCTGCCTGTATCAGGCTATCTGCTTCTTTTGACAACGTTTTAGCTCATCCTTAACCCGTTCTGACAGTTTTGCGACCTGAATGGCACAATATTTTCTTATAATATGCTGATATATATAAATCATTCGGAATACATTGATGCGGCAACGGAGAGGGGTTCCGCGTTTACGCAGGCCATACGACTACCGGGTCAGCAACAGAGGTAAACGCCGCCTGACGCTCCGTAACAGTAAGGCTCAGGAATGGAGCCAGTCAATTCGTGGCCAGCGAAGAAGCCGTGACAAAAATGAAGTCTATCGAAGCAGATGTACAAGGAGGAATGCATATGTATAAAACAATCATTATGCCCGTTGATGTTTTTGAGATGGAGCTAAGCGATAAAGCGGTCCGCCATGCGGAATTTTTAGCCCAGCAGGACGGAATTATCCATCTTCTTCACGTACTCCCCGGTTCCTCAAGCTTCACAATGAGCCGTTTCACCGCTGATCTGCGCCGTTTTGAAGAGCATTTACAGCATGAAGCGGAGAGCCGTCTTCAGACAATGGTCGGGCATTTCAGTATTGATCCCTCGCGTATCAAAATACATGTTCGTTTTGGCAACGTACGCGATATGGTGAATGAACTGGCAAACGAAATTGAAGCAGATGTTGTGGTAATTGGCTCACGCAATCCGTCAATCAGCACTCACCTGCTCGGTTCCAATGCCTCCAGCGTGATCCGCCATGCTCATATTCCAGTCATGGTGGTGAGATAATCTCCTGAGTAAAAAGAGGCTACTCGCGGGTAGCCTCTTTATGACGCAGATGAGATCTGACTTGCTTCTGAATTATGCCGTTTTCGTGCGAATCAGATAATCGAACGCGCTCAGGGAGGCTTTTGCACCTTCGCCCGTGGCGATAATAATCTGTTTGTACGGTACGGTAGTACAGTCTCCCGCCGCGAACACCCCCCTCACGCTGGTTTCACACTTGGCGTCGACGATGATTTCACCCATACGATTACGCTCAATCGTGCCTTCCAGCCAGTTAGTGTTTGGCAGCAGCCCTATCTGAACAAAGATCCCAGCCAGAGCGACATGGTGTTCATCGCCGCTCACACGATCGCGGTACTGCAGTCCTGTGACTTTACTGCCATCGCCGACCACTTCCGTGGTTTGCGCGTTAACAATGATGTCGACGTTCTTCAGGCTACGCACTTTATCCTGCAGTACCTGGTCGGCCTTCAGTTCCGGGGCAAACTCAAGCAAAGTAACGTGTTCAACCACGCCGGCAAGATCGATCGCCGCTTCCACGCCGGAGTTACCGCCGCCGATAACCGCCACACGCTTGCCTTTAAACAGCGGGCCGTCACAATGCGGGCAGTAGGTTACGCCTTTTGTGCGATACTGATCTTCGCCCGGCACGTTCATGTTGCGCCATTTTGCGCCAGTCGCAATGATCACGCTACGCGCTTTCAGTACCGCCCCGGAAGCCGTTTCAATGTGATGCAGGCCGCCTTCCACCGATGCCGGGATCAGTTTTGACGCGCTCTGGGCGTCAATCACATCCACATCATATTCACTGACGTGGGCTTTCAACGCCCCGGCCAGCTTCTGACCTTCGGTTTTCGGTACTGAGATATAGTTTTCAATATCGACCGTATCCAGCACCTGGCCGCCAAAGCGCTCCCCCATCAGGCCGGTACGAATACCTTTACGCGCGGAGTAAACTGCCGCAGCGGCGCCAGAAGGGCCAGAACCGACAATCAGCACATCGTAAGCGTCACGTTTATTCAGCTCTTCCGCCGCACGTTTTTCCGCACCGGTATCCACTTTGGCGACAATCTCAGACAGCGTCATACGACCCTGACCAAATTCCTGACCGTTCAAAAATACCGCCGGTACGCCCATGATGTTACGGTCGGTGATTTCATTCTGGAAAGTCCCGCCGTCAATCGCCGTGTGCTTAATACGCGGATTAAGGATCGCCATCAGGTTCAGCGCCTGAACAACATCCGGACAATTATGGCAGGAGAGCGAATAATAGGTTTCAAACGTGAAATCGCCATCAATTTCGCGGATCTGTTCCAGCAGCGTCTGTGCTTCTTTTGATGGATGACCACCGGTCCACAACAGTGCCAGAACTAAAGAGGTGAATTCATGGCCCAGCGGAGAACCGGCAAAGCGTGGCCCCTGTTGTGAACCAGGATTGGTAATCAGAAACGAAGGCTTGCGTACTGGCAGGCTATTCTCTTCTTTGAACGTGACCTTATCTGACAGTTCAGCAATTTCAGCCAGCAGTTCCCTGATTTCTGCCGATTTAGCGCTGTCATCCAGCGTGGCAATCAGCTCAACGGGTTTGGTCAGTTTCTCAAGATAAGCCTTGAGCTGAGTTTTCATCGTAGTGTCGAGCATTTGTAATCTCCTGGGCTTAAAACCTCATCATGCAAGCGGCCTCGTTCAGGCTGCCTGGATGCGCTTGCATCATGATGCTGGAATAAAACGGGTGCGGTGCACCCGCCTTGAGGATTAATTCGCCGGTATTTCTCGTTACAGGAAGGCGAAATCTTATGAATCCCCGGAAGCTTACATCCGTAAGCAACCGGGGTGAGTAAGCGTCGCCAACACACCTGTCGCGAGAACAGCGTCGCGAATTTTAGATTTTGCCGACCAGGTCCAGAGACGGCGCCAGAGTTGCGTCACCTTCTTTCCATTTTGCCGGGCATACTTCGCCTGGGTGGGAAGCGACATACTGCGCGGCTTTGATTTTACGCAGCAGGTCAGAGGCATCACGGCCGATACCTTCAGCGGTAACTTCGATTGCCTGGATAATACCCTGCGGGTCGACAACGAAAGTTGCGCGGTCAGCCAGGCCTTCACCTTCACGCATATTGTCAAAGTTACGGGTCAGGGCGCCAGTCGGGTCGCCGATCATCGCATATTTGATTTTAGCGATGGTTTCGGAGCTGCTGTGCCATGCTTTGTGGGTAAAGTGAGTATCGGTAGAGACGGAGTAAACGTCTACGCCCAGCTTCTGCAGCTCTTCGTAATGGTCTGCCACATCACCCAGTTCAGTCGGGCAAACGAAGGTGAAGTCAGCCGGGTAGAAGAAGAAGACGCTCCAGCGGCCTTCAGTATCTTTCTCGGTAACTTCAATAAATTCACCGTTTTTGAACGCCTGGTTTTTAAAAGGTTTGATTTTGGTATTAATTAAGGACATCTATACTTCCTCCGTGTTTTCGTTGAGGTCTACGTTAACGAATTTTTACTGACCCGACCAATGCGTTTGCATTATCAAATCAATAAGCGTTATCTAACAACCGGAACAAGACAACCTTGTGAACCCGTTAACGCCGCAGCGGCCTTCCGCGCATTTTCGCGTTATAAGTCGCTGAAACGTAAAAAGGCCACCCTTTCAGGTGGCCCCGTTACCTGAAACACCCGCGGGTAGGTTCAGCGCCAGCTAACTGGCTACGTGTTGCGCTCTACACCTTAATGTAACAGCTTAAGGATTACATCACCCACAGAATCAAAGGACAATCCACTCCGTCGCAGGTCTTGCCTATGATTGTAATAGGTTTCACCGCTATACTGACTTTTTCATCAATCCATATAAGGAATAGCAATGCTAAAACGTCTGATTTTGCTGAGTTTTATACCATTTTTCGGCTATGCCGAGGATCTTCCCGCGCCGGTAAAAGCCATAGAACAGCAGGGCATAACCATCATCAAACCTTTCGAAGCGCCGGGCGGAATGAAAGGCTGGTTAGGCAAATATCAGGACATGGGTGTCGCTATCTACCTGACGCCCGACGGCAAGCATGCGATTTCTGGCTATATGTATGATGAGAAGGGAAACAATCTTAGCGAACAGTTATTTCAAAAAGAGCTGTACACGCCAGCAGGCCAGCAAATGTGGAAAAAACTGGGCGCAGCAGACTGGCTACTTGATGGTAAAAAAGAGGCGCCCATCGTCCTGTATGTCTTTGCCGATCCCTTTTGCCCCTACTGCAAACAGTTCTGGCAACAGGCGCGCCCGTGGGTAGAATCAGGCAAGGTTCAGTTACGTACCTTATTGGTCGGCGTGATCAAACCAGAAAGCCTGACAATGGCCGCGGCCATACTCGCCAGTCAGGATCCGGCAAAAAACTGGAATGACTACGAACTCGCCAACGGAAAAACACAAATATCCGTCCCGACCGCCATCCAGCCAGAACAGATGAAAATACTTAAATCCAATCAGCAATTAATGGATGAACTCGGCGCTGACGTCACTCCCGCTATTTACTACATGAATAATGAAAATGCGCTTCAGCAAGCTATCGGACTACCTGATAAACAAAAGCTGCAAATAATGATGGGTGAAAAGTAAAAATGGCTACCCTCGCGTCATCTGCCGGATGTTACCGTTTGTTCACTCAAGGTTCTTCACCGGACAGGTTCCTGTTTCAGCCCTTGAATTCCACTTAATTTCCTGCCCCGGCCATGCATGTCATACATGATTATGATATATAACTGTCTAAGATGAATGGCAATCCGGAATCAGACAGTGTATCGTTTTCTTGTGGTGTAGCGGCTCACGTCTTACCCGACCGGAAAAATCAGCCATATCATCAAATCAGGTATTCCGCGCAAGCGAAACGCCAACAGGCAATTCCAAAAGAACGCACTTTATCAGCAATCTGCGATATTATATTTCTCTTTTATTTTCGCCAGCTTAACAGGATGTTGACAATGGCTAATCTCTACGCACTTAAAAAATTCGATCTTAATCTTCTGGTGATTTTTGAATGCATTTATCAGCATTTAAGTATCAGTAAAGCAGCTGAAATGCTATTTATTACGCCATCGGCAGTCAGCCAGTCGCTTCAGCGCTTACGCACTCAGCTCAACGATCCGCTGTTTGTTCGCTCTGGCAAAGGCATTATTCCTACAGCGGTCGGTATTAATCTGCACCATCATCTGGAAAAAAATCTTAACCAGATTGAACACACCATCAATATCACCCATCAGCTGCAGTTAAAAAAACGGCTGGTTGTTTATACACCGCAACTTTTTATTACGCAAAAAATAACAAATCTGATTCAGATGTTATTACGTGAATCAAAACTGTGTCTGGAGCATCACGATCTGTTGACATCCGAAGAATCCGTGGAAAATCTGTTAGCCCATCGAAAAGCCGACCTGATATTTAGCCCCGTGCCAGTCTCTTCTCGCGCAATAGTATGCAAGCCCATTCAGACGCTGGAAACGGCTCTCGTGTGTAGCAAAAATCATCCCCGACTGGCATCATTAACCACAACAACAGCCATATGTCGGGAAGGCTTCACGCATCACCTGGCAAATGGTAATGAAAGTAAATTTTTTCAGCGTCTGGCGACGGGGATACATTCTGATATAACAGTATCTTTTAGCAGCGATTCATACATCGCCATCCTTAATGTTATTCAACAAACCGAACTCATTGGTTTTGTACCAACCTGTATTTTACAACAAATAAACTTTAAGAATAAATTTAACATCATCAAGAGCACGTTCAGTATCCCTGACCTCACTATTTATATGATCTACAACCGAATTAAGCTTAATGAACCTATTTTTTCAACGTTTATCAATGACTGCGAAACAAAGCATATTTACTTATAACAAACATAATGTCATTCATCGAACACGTAATAACTTCTCTTCTGGCAGGGAAAAGAATATGACTGATACACAGATCATTCGCAATGCCAGCAAACACAGACAAGCGGCAACGCATTAAGTCTGAACGCCTGGAAGCATTACGCCCGAGCAAATCAGCGGTCCTCGGAGAAAATCCGACGACCGCTAATGCGCTCAGGCGCGATGTGCAGACCCACTACAGGCGGCACAGGCGTTCCGCCGCAGCCAGCAGCGTGGCTGGCTGCTTCGCGAAGCACAGACGTATTAACTTATGTGGGAATGGTCCAGCGCAGAACACCGACAGCGGGATCGCCGCAACGCCGATTTCGGTAGTCAACCAGCGGCAAAAACTCACATCATCCAGATCCGAAATAGCACTATAATCCGCCAGCAAAAAATAAGTCCCTTCACAGGCCAGAACGTTCAGACGACTGTCGCGCAGCGCATCAACAAACAGATCCCGGCGCTCGCGGTAAAACGCCGGCAACTGGCGATAGTGATCCGGTTCGCGACGCAGCATATCGGCAATCGCCAGTTGAGCTGGCGTATTCACCGAAAAAGTCAGGTACTGGTGGACTTTACGCAGTTCGGCGCTAATGGCGGCAGGCGCCACGCAATAACCCACCTTCCAGCCGGTCATATGAAAAGTTTTACCGAACGAAGACACCGCGACCGCGCGCTCACGTAGCTGCGGATGAGCCAGCACGCTGGCATGCCCGTCAGCGGCAAAACAGATATGTTCGTAGACTTCATCGCTAATCACATAAATTTCCCGGTCGGCAATTGCCTGCCACAGGGCGGCGAAATCTTCACGCCGCCACACGGTCGCGGACGGGTTATGCGGAGTATTGAGGATCACCAGCCGGGTTTTGTCGCTAAGCGTCGCGGCGAACTGCTGCCAGTCCACGCGAAAATGGGGTGGCTGAAGAGCAATGCGCTTCAGCACGCCGCCAGACAGTTCAACCGCCGGGGCATAGCTATCATAACTAGGGTCGAAGCAGACAACTTCGTCGCCGGTACGCACCAGCGCGGTGATCGCCGCATACAGCGCTTCTGTCGCTCCTGCGGTCACAGTTACATCGCTGTTGGCATCGGGACGATAGCCGTATAGCTCTTCGGTTTTATCGACAATCGCTTCACGTAATGCGACAACACCGGTCATCGGCGCATACTGGTTCGCGCCCTGTGCGACATGGTAAGCCAGTCGCTCCTGCAAATAGCGTGGACCGTCAAAATCGGGGAACCCCTGCGACAGGTTAATCGCCTGGTGCTGCTGCGCCAGGGCACTCATTTGGGTAAAAATAGTCGTGCCGAGCGAAGGGAGTTTACTCTCAGGAATCAGTGGTTTATTGCTCATTCTTTGTGTACCGTCTGTGATGCTGTTGTTGAAGCCACTATAACACGGTGTTAATATTTGGCAATCAAGACGCTTAGACGTCTAAATGATAATGTTATTTCACTAATGAATGATTGAAAAACAACTATCATCACAACACCATCGTCAGCACGACACACCGCTCACTCTGGAGAACTCATGATCCGCGCTATCGTGACCGATATTGAAGGCACCACCAGCGACATTCGCTTCGTCCACAACATCCTGTTTCCGTACGCCCGCGAACGCCTGGCCCCTTTCGTCACCGCTCAGCAGTTTGTCGAGCCGGTAAAGACCATTCTCGATAACCTGCGCGAAGAGATCGCCGAACCTGCCGCCACGACAGAACGGCTTATTGCTACCCTGTTTGCTTTTATGGATGAAGATCGCAAATCCACTGCCCTGAAGGCGCTGCAGGGCATTATCTGGCGCGAAGGCTATGTCAATGGCGACTTCACCGGACACATTTATCCTGACGTTCTCCCGGCACTGGAAAAGTGGAAATCACAGGGCATTGATTTATATATATATTCATCAGGCTCCGTTGCTGCGCAGAAATTGTTATTTGGCTACAGCGCTGAAGGTGATATGACTCATTTATTCAACGGCTATTTCGATACCCGGGTAGGCGCCAAACGTGACGTGCAGTCCTACCGTAATATTGCTGAACAGCTGGGACATCCTCCTGGCGCCATTCTGTTCCTGTCCGATATCCATCAGGAACTGGATGCCGCAGAAGAGGCTGGTTTCCATACCCTGCAACTGGTACGGGGCGACCGCGATCCAGCCAGCCACCACCCACAGGTTCAGCATTTTGACGACATTCATCCGGAGCAGATCCCAGCATGAGCGCATTAACTATTTTTTCTGTTACAGACCCGCAAAACCACCGCTGGCACAGCAGCGACGCCGCCGAGATCCAGCAGCAGCTCAACGCCAAAGGCGTACGTTTCGAGCGCTGGCAGGCTGACCGCGATTTAGGCCCGGCGCCAACCCCGGAAACGGTGATTGCCGCCTACCAACACGCCATTGATAAACTCGTTGCCGAGAAAGGCTATCAAAGCTGGGACGTGATCAGCCTGCGGGCGGATAACCCGCAGAAAGCGGCGCTACGGGAAAAATTCCTGAATGAACATACCCATGGAGAAGACGAAGTGCGTTTCTTCGTTGAGGGAGCCGGTCTCTTCTGCCTGCATATTGGCGATGAAGTTTTCCAGGTACTGTGCGAAAAGAACGATTTAATTTCCGTTCCCGCCCACACGCCGCACTGGTTTGATATGGGTTCAGAGCCTAACTTCACCGCCATTCGCATCTTCGATAACCCGGAAGGCTGGATCGCCCGGTTTACCGGCGACGACATCGCTAACGCCTACCCGCGTCTGGCGTAACGCCGGGATTCCACCGACGGAATCACTCCGCCGGTGGAGAACAATACCGGCTTATTCACCCGCGTATCTGCGGCGCATCAGCTCACACTCGAACAGGAATTCCAGTCCTTCCAGTTGACGACGGGCCTCGTTGATATCTTTTCCCCAGCAGGTCAGACCATGACCGCGCAGCAGAAAGCCGTAACGCAACGGGTTGGTTTGCGCATAGTCTTCAATGCGCGCCGCCAGCGCGTCGATATCCTGATCGTTATCGAAAATCGCCACCGGTACGGTATCAAGATGACTGTGCTGACCGGTCAGGGTTTTCTGCATTTCGTAGCCCTGTAGCGACAGGGTGGCGCTTTTTTCAATGCGCGACAGTACGGTCGCATTGACGGTATGAACGTGCAACACAAAATTAGCTTCCGGGAACAAACGGTAGACCAGTGTATGCAGGCCCGTTTCAGCGGAGGGTTTTCGCCCGGAAGGGGCTTTATTGCTGGCGATCTCGACCTGAAGGAAATCTGCCGACGTCAGGCTGCCTTTATCGCGCCCGGACTCGCTGAGCCAGCACCAGGTCTCATCCTGACGCGCCGACATATTGCCGCCGGTGGCCGGTGCCCAGCCTTTCGCTCCGATCCAATGACAGGTGGTGACCAGTTGCGCGACTCTTTCTTGCCACATAGCAGTTCCTCAGTTTAGCGATGTTATATTTAGCCATCTAAATGGCTATTCATCCGATACTAACATCGCCGGACCAACGGAACAATATTTCATAAAAAGCACACATTAATAATAGTTATATCAAAAACACATATCAAATTACTGTTTTTCACAGTGAAGTCACCGTGAATTTTCATGACGTCAATATTACCGGCTGCAGACAGGTAAAAAAGCGGGAAATTATGTGGTGGAGAGGACACAAAATGCGCCCGCAGAAACCGGGCGCATAAGTGGTTACAGGGCCGTCGCGGCCATATCAATCACAAAGCGGTATTTCACCTCTCCCTTCAACATCCGGCTGAACGCCGCTTCGACGTCCTCGCCGCGAATCATCTCCACGTCGGCGGTAATGTTGTGCTGGCCGCAGAAATCAAGCATCTCCTGAGTTTCCTGAATGCTGCCGATTGAGGTGCCGGTGATGCTCAGACGGCGGAACACCAGCGGCGTCACGTCCGGCGACGGATGCGGGCTATCGGGGATCCCCACCAGCACCAGACGACCGTTGGTTTTCAGGGTCGCCAGATACGGATCAAGGTCATGTGGCGCAGCGACGCAGTCAAGAATGATATCAAGGCTGGCAACACAGGCCGCCATCTGCTCGCTATCGCGGGAAACCACTACCCTGCTCGCGCCCAGACGCCGCGCGTCTTCGCCTTTTTCCGGCGAGGTCGTAAACAGCGTCACCTCCGCGCCCAGCGCGCTGGCCAACTTAACCGCCATATGCCCCAACCCGCCAAGACCAATTACTCCGACGCAGTCCCCCGGCTTCACACCGAAGTGGCGCAGCGGCGACCAGACGGTAACGCCCGCGCACAGCAGCGGCGCGACGCCAGGCAGATCGAGATTCTCCGGCACGCGCACCACAAAGCGCTGGTCAACCACGATATTCTGCGCGTAGCCGCCGCGAGTCAGCTCACCCGTATAGCGATCTTTACCGTTATACGTTGGCGTAAAGCCCGCGTCGCAATACTGCTCTTCATGCTGTTGGCAGAACGCGCAATGACCGCAGGAGTCGACCATTACGCCAACCCCGACCAGTTGACCCGGCGTAAAGCGCGTTACCGCTTTTCCGCTTTGCCGGACCCGGCCAACGATTTCGTGACCCGGCACCAGCGGATACTGGCTGACGCCCCATTCGTTGCGCGCCATATGCAGGTCGGAGTGGCATACGCCGCAGTAGAGAATATCGATCAGCACATCGTTATCCTGGACATCGCGCAGGGAAATCTCCCCTACCCGCAGCGGCTGGTCGGCGGCGGTCGCCATCATTCCACGAATCTTCATCTTTACCTCAGATCTGGCTATAAAAGGGGCGCACACTATAGACACATGGCTTCCATATTGGTAGTAGTTACCATTTGGTTACCATAAAGAAAGGGAGCGAAAATGCCGGTTATCGTCGATGGCAAACTCTGTTTTTATGCCGATTCCGCCCCGCGACGGCTGATGGATCTTTTTTCCGTAAAATGGTCTTCCATGGTGCTGCACGCCCTGTGGCACTGGCCGAATCATCGCTGCCGCACCGCTGAACTACAGCGCAGCCTGCAGGGCATTTCCAAAAAGATGCTGATCCAGACTCTGCGCGAACTGGAGATGCGCGGGCTGATTAGCCGCCATGTATATCCTGTCGTGCCGCCAAAAGTGGAATATGAGCTGACCGGTTTGGGCAAAACCTTCGCCTGGCCCATCGAGCAGATGTATCAGTGGGGGCTGGAAAACCAGGCCGCGCTTGATGCGATGGAAGAACATTACCGGGCAGCGATGGAGAACGGCACCTCGTCCTGAAAACACGCTCATCTGCGGCTCTCGCCGGGCGATAAGGCGCCTGATGCGGGTCTGAACGGAACGGGCGGCTAATCAAAACCGACGAAGACAAAACCGGGTTCTGTTGCAGATTGCTGACAACGCCTTCTTCTGAAATTGCCCGGCGTCGCGTTTAGCCGCTTTACTGTTATCAATTGCGGCTGTCGATAACCCCGAACAACAACCGCTTCGCGCTTTAATCCCTTCTCAGGCTCTTTCTGGCGCGAACGCCCCGGCCGCCACCTGCTGCGGGGTCACCACGCCGCTATCCAGCACCCAGCCGCTAATCAGCGTCGCAGGCGTGACGTCAAATGCCGGATTGTAGACTTCAGCCTCTTTCGGCGCCCACTGAACCGCGCCGAAACTGCCGGTGACGCCAGTGACTTCCGCTGCGGCTCGCTGTTCAATGGGAATGGCAGCGCCGTTCGGACAATGGCGATCAAGGGTGGTCTGCGGCGCGGCGACGTAAAACGGGATCTGGTGATACTTTGCCAGTACCGCCAGCGAATAGGTGCCGATTTTATTCGCCACATCACCATTGGCGGCGATACGGTCAGCACCGACCCACACCGCGTCAACCTCTCCCCGAGCCATCAGGCTGGCGGCCATCGAATCGGTAATCAGCCGATACGGTACGCCCAGTTCCCCCAGTTCCCAGGCAGTCAGCCGCCCGCCCTGTAACAGAGGCCGGGTTTCATCCACCCACACGTTCGCCACTTTCCCCTGCTGATGCGCCAGCGCTATCACCCCCAGCGCGGTCCCCACTCCCGCCGTCGCCAGACCGCCGGTATTGCAGTGGGTTAACAGGCGGCTGCCCGGTGTCACCAGCGCGCTACCCGCCTCCGCAATGCGGGCGCAAAGTTGTTTATCTTCCTCGATCAGGCGCAGCGCTTCCACTTCCAGCGCCTGAGGATAGTTATCTTCCGCCAGCGTCAGCTTCATGCGGTCAAGATTATTCATCAGGTTCACCGCCGTCGGACGCGCGGCGCGCAGCGTCTCCAGCGCCCCGGACAGCTCGTCGCGGCTCAGCCCACGCTGAGCCAGCAGCGCCAGCAGCAGGCTGGCGGAGAGGCCAATCAGCGGCGCGCCGCGCACCCGCAGCGCAAGAATGTGATCCACCAGAAGGGGAACGCTATCCGCCGCCAGCCAGCGCTTTTCCTGCGGCAGGGCCTGCTGGTCAAGAATAAACAACTGATTTTCGCTCACCCGCAGGCTGGTGGTCTGTAGTCTCTGCATTTAGTTAAATCCCTGTTGCGTTGTTGTATCACATTGTGTCAGGATGGAATCCAGAAGTATAGACGTCTGAATGGCTTAATCAGAATTTTGAGGATCGAGGTAATGTCGCAATACCATACTTTCACAGCCAGCGATGCGGTGGCTTACGCACAACAATTTGGCGGACTCGAGAACCCGTCAGAACTGGTGTCCGCACAGGAAGTGGGCGACGGCAACCTTAACCTGGTGTTTAAAATTTTTGATACGCAGGGCGTTAGCCGGATTATTGTTAAGCAGGCCCTGCCCTACGTGCGCTGCGTGGGGGAATCCTGGCCGCTGACCCTCGACCGCGCCCGTCTTGAGGCGCAAACCCTGGTCGCCCACTATCAGCACTGCCCGCAGCACACGGTGCACATTGTGCATTTTGATCCCGAACTGGCGGTCATGGTGATGGAAGATCTCTCCGATCACCGCATCTGGCGCGGTGAGTTGATTAACAACGTGTACTACCCGCTCGCCGCCAGCCAACTGGGAGAATATCTGGCCCGGGTGTTGTTCCATACCAGCGACTTTTATCTGCATCCGCATCAGAAAAAAGCCCTGGTGGCGCAATTTATCAATCCGGAAATGTGCGAAATCACCGAAGACCTGTTCTTTAACGACCCGTATCAGGTTCACGAGCGCAATAACTATCCGTCCGCGCTGGAAGCCGACGTTGCCGCCCTGCGTGATGACGCGCAGCTCAAACTGGCCGTTGCCGCGCTGAAGCACCGTTTCTTCTCCCATGCCGAAGCGCTGCTGCACGGCGATATTCACAGCGGATCGATTTTCGTCGCCGAGGGCAGCTTTAAAGCTATCGACGCCGAGTTCGGTTATTTCGGCCCCATGGGCTTCGATATCGGCACCGCCATCGGCAATCTGCTGCTCAATTATTGCGGTCTGCCGGGGCATCTGGGCATTCGCGATGCCGCCGCCGCCCGCGAACAGCGCCTCTGCGATATTCAGCAATTCTGGAATACCTTCGCCGAACGTTTCCAGGCGCTGGCGGCGGAGAAAACCCACGACGCAGCGCTGGCTTATCCCGGCTATGCCTCCGCGTTTCTGAAAAACGTGTGGGCCGATGCGATTGGCTTCTGCGGAACCGAGCTGATTCGCCGCAGCGTCGGGCTGTCCCACGTTGCCGATATCGACACGATTCAGGACGAAGCCATGCGCCACGAATGTCTGCGCCACGCCATCGCCCTGGGTAAAACGCTGATTGTGATTGCCGGGCGAATCGACAGTGTCGAAGAGCTGATCGCCCGCATTCGTCAGCACGGTTGACGCGTTATCTGCCGGGCGGCGCCTGACGCCTTGCCCGGCCTACAGTCCGGGCGTTTACCCACCGGGTAATCACTGCGCCGCCCGGCAAAAAGCTACCCCAGATACTCAATCACCGACAGTCCGCCATTATAGTCGGTGCTGTAGATAATCCCCTGCGCATCGACAAACACGTCGCAGGACTGGATCACCCGCGGACGCCCGGGGCGGGTATCCATCATTTTCGCTGGCGCGGCGGGCACCAGCGCCCCGGTTTCCACCGGTCGATAAGGATTGGAAATATCGTAAGCACGCACTCCCGCATTCTGGTAAGTGGCAAAAATCAGCGTTGAGCTAATAAAGCTGCCAGGGCGGTTCTCATGCAGATTATGCGGGCCGAAATGCGCCCCTTTCGCCACATAGTCCGTCTCATCCGGCTGCGGGAAGGTGGAGATACTCACCGGGTTCGCCGGGTCGCGAATATCAAACAACCAGATCAGTTTCTCGCCGTCCTGCTGGTTATCCAGCACCGCCTCATCAAGCACCACCAGCAGATCCCGGTCCGGCAGCGGCAACGCGGTGTGCGTGCCGCCGCCAAACGGCGGGCTCCAGTTACGGTGACTAATCAGCTTCGGCTGAGTGCGATCTTTAATATCAAGCAGCGTCAGACCGCCATCGCGCCAGCTACCGTAGGCGGTATCCCCGGCGATAATCGCGTGGTGCAGCGCGTAGCGCTTACCTTCCGGCCACTGCGGGGTTTCGCCCGCCGCCTGATTCATTCCCGGCAGCCACCAGCGTCCGGCGACTTCCGGCTTGCGTGGGTCGGCCAGATCGATAGTCAGGAAGATGTAGTCGCTAAAACCGTCGATCAGCGCGGAAACGTAGGCCCAGCGTCCGCCGACGTACCAGATCCGATGAATACCGATCCCGTTCAGCGACAGAAAGCTGATTTCGCGCGGTGTATCCGGGGTCGAAATATCAAAAATCCGCAGCCCGGCGCGCCAGCCCCGATCCTGTACATCGCTGACCGTCTCGCCCACCGAGCGGGTGTAGTAAACCTTCTCATCGGCAAAGCGCGTATCGGCAAAAAGATCCCTTGCGTTGATCACCAGCAGTAGATCGTCGTGCGCCTGTAAATGGACGTTCCAGGTACCCGGCGGCGCGGCGATATAATTGACCGTGCGCGGATTTTTAGGATCGCGCACGTCCACCACTGAAAACCCCTGCGACACCATATGGCCAATATAGGCAAAGCCACGGTGCACCATCAACTGAACGCCGTCCGGACGTCCCCCCTGATCGCTGTGCCCAATCAGCCGCATATTACGGCTATATTCGGGACATGGTAATTCAGTCACCTTAAGCTCCTTTTGCCGGATGGCGGCTGCGCCTTATCCGGCCAACAATATCACTGGCCCGGTAAGCGCAGCGCCTGCGGGATTACTTGTTTTTTGCTTCCAGCGTAGCAAACCACGGGGCGACAAAATCTTCAGTCTGGCCCCAGCCCGGAATAATTTTCCCCAGCGAGGCGACGTTGACCGCCCCAGGTTGCGCCGCCAGCAGCGCCTGCGGAATCGCCGCCGCTTTAAAGTCGTAGGTCGCCGGGGTCACTTCACCGGCAATCTTATTGGCGATCAGGCGCACGTTAGTGGCGCCGATAAGCTTCGGATCCACCGCCACGCTCACTTTCCACGGGCTGCCGGGTTCGCGCATCAGTTGCAGATCCTGGTTGGAAATATCAATGCTGTAGAGTTTGATCTCAGTGCGACCATTCTCTTTCAGCGCCTTATAAGCGCCCTGGCTGAAAGCATCCCAGGTTCCCCAGATGGCATCAATTTTGCCTTTCGGGTATTTGGCTAAGATCGCGCCGACTTTGTTGGCGGTATCGCCCTGCACATCGGAAGAGACGGCGCCGATGGATTCCAGCTCCTTAATGCCGGGATTTTGTTTAAGCAGCGTCTGATAAGCGGCCTGACGACGCTCCATCGGCGGGAAACCTGCGACCCACAGTTTGATGATATTGGCTTTGCCGTGGAAATCTTTCACCAGTTGGCCAAACGAGAGTTCCGTCAGGGAAGCATCATCCTGCTGAGTCACGGTCACGCCAGGGATCTCGCCATTGATCGCAGTATCAAAGACCGATACTTTAATCCCGGCATCCACGGCTTTTTTCACCAGCGCGGTAGCATAGGGATCGCGTGCCTGAGAAAGAATAATGCCGTCATATTTCTGGCTGATGGCCTGGTTTACGAAATCCTGAAATTTGGCATCATCGCCATTGCTGAGGAAGGTGCTGATTTTAAAACCGAGCTTTTTCCCCTCCTGAATCGCTCCGGCGACAAACTGAGTGGTGTTATCGTCGGAACCGAGGTTACGGATCACCGCAATACGAATCGGGCCGTGATGTTCGGCAATCGCCGCCGGAACTGGCGCTGGCGTTTCAGCAAAGGCCGCCGCAGAATTAAACAACCCTAATGCGATGAGTGAAAGCGTTATCTTTTTCATAGTGTTTGCCCTGTAAAATGTTAGGTGCGGCGCTGAAAATAAGTCAGTGCAAGCGCGCCAGCCAGCACCAGCCCTTTAATAATGTCCATTGCGTAATACGGCACCGAGAGCATCACCAGACCATTGGAGAGCACGCCCAAAATCACCGCGCCTACCAGCGTCCCGAGGGCGTTCGGCTTACCGCTACCGGCCAGCGAGAAGCCGATCCATGCCGCCGCCACCGCATCCATCAGGTAGCCGCTACCGGCGTTGACCTGCGATGATCCAATGCGCGAGGCCAGAAGAATGCCGCCGAGCCCGGCCAGCAGAGACGCGATCACATAAGCCGCCACTTTGTAACGGGTGATCCGCAGGCCGGAGAGACGCGCCGCTTCCGGGTTGCCGCCAATGGCGTACATCCGCCGCCCGTGGGTAGTGAAAGAGAGCGCTAGCTGGGCGATGACGGTCACCACCAGCATAATGATGACAATCGTCGGCACCTGTCCCAGCAAACCGAACGCGGCTGGAATAGTGCCCTCTGCCATATCCCCGCTCGGCAGTACCATGTTTTCGGTGATCGACCCGCCATAGCTATAGGTCATCGCCACGCCCTGAATCACGAACAGACTGGCAAGCGTCGCCAGCATGTCGGGAATACGCAGGATCACAATCAGAAACGCGTTAAACAGCCCCACAAGAGTACAGAGTGCCAGGGTGACAACAATTGCCTCGGTGGCGCCAAAGCCGTGCCAGACAAAGAGTGAGATGACCAGCGCATTAGCCAGCGAGGCGGTTGAGCCCACCGAAAGATCAAAACCGCCGACCGTCAGCGAGATCGACACGCCGATGGCAATCACCGTCACAATAGCAATGGAGCGCAGGATATTGATAATGTTAAACGGGTCAAGGAAGTTGTCCGATGCCAGGCCAAAAACGGCAATCAGCAACACCACGGTCAGCAGCATGCCCCATTTGTAGAGAAAATCGAAAAATCGCTGACGGCCTGATACCGCCGCGTTAACTGTCAGGGCCTTGCTCACGCTGCTGCTCCTCCGGTGGAGTAATAAAGAATGTTCTCTTCCCGGGCCTCATCGCCCGGAATTTCTGCAACGATGCGCCCGTCCCACAGCACGCAGATGCGATCGCACAGGCCAACCAGTTCGGCGAATTCGCCCGAGGCGTAAATCACCCCTTTGCCTTCCCGCGCCAGACCATCAATCAGATTGAACAAATCCGTTTTCGCTTTCACATCAACGCCTTTGGTCGGCTCATCGAAAATCAGCACATTGGCGTTGCCGCGCAGCCATTTGCCGATCGCCACTTTCTGCTGATTGCCGCCGGAGAGACGTCGCAGGGTCTGCGCCGGTCCGGAAGTGCGGATCCCCACGCGGGCGATCACCTCTTCCGCCCAGTGCCAGGCCTGACGATGACCAAACAGGCTCCAGCGGGAGAAGCTGTTATCGGCGCTGACCGCCAGATTCATCGCCACCGGCTCTTCGATAAAGATCCCCTCTTTGCGCCGCTCTTCCGGCACCAGCGCCAGGCCGCGAGCCACCGAATCCGCTGGATCGCGCGGTCGCCACGGCTGGTTATTGAGTTCCCCGCGCGTCAGGCGACATTTGCTGGCGCCAAACAGCGCCTTACACAGTTCGGTTTTCCCGGCGCCCGCCAGCCCGGCAATGCCGAGAATTTCCCCTTTACGCAGACGCAGCGAGATCCCCTGTAGCAGCTTTTCGTCATGCAGACCGTCGATCTGCAACAGCACCTCATCGCTATGCGGGGGACGCTTCGGCGGGAAGATATCGCGGAGTTCATGGCCGAGCATCTTCTCGACGATCTGTTCGCCGCTCAGTTCAGCCATCGGCCCGCTCTCAACCAGGCAACCATCGCGCAACACCGTCAGGGTGTCGCAAATCGCTTTTAACTCATGAATGCGGTGTGAGATAAACACCACGCCAATACCCTGCTGCTGCAGGCGGCGAACCACCGCAAACAGGCGCTCGCTTTCGTTTTGGTCCAGCGGCGCAGTAGGCTCGTCAAGAATCAGAAAGCGGCAATGGTGAGACAGGGCGCGGGCCAGCAGGATTTGCTGTTTTTCCGCCAGCGAACAGCTCTCGATTGAACGCCGCACGTCAAGGGTGACGTCAAGTTGAGTCAGCGCCTCGCGCGCCAGCTGGCGCAGTCGCCCCCAGCGAAAGGCGATACCCGGCTCCGCCAGCCGGTCGAGCATAATGTTTTCCGCAATGCTCAGACCTGGCACCAGCGCAACATCGACCTCCTGCTGCACCAGATGAATGCCGAGCTGTTTGGCATCGCGCGGCGAACGAATGCTTACCGGATGATTGTTGATAATCACCTCACCTTCATAGTGGGCGTGCGTACCACATAGCACCGCCATCAGCGTGGATTTACCCGCGCCGTTGGCTCCGGTCAGCGCATGTACTGAACCGCCCTTCAGCGTGAAAGAGACGTTACTCAGCGCCCGAAAGCCGGAAAAAGCCAGGCTAATGTTTTGCATCTCAAGGCGATTGCCGGTCATCTCCTGTACCCTGTCGATTAATCTTCTGATTTAACGAATTTTTCATAGCTGCCCTTGACTGACAAATGCATAAAAGGCATAAGATAAAACGAAATATTATTAGCCATCCGGATGTCCAGACATAACATCAGGTTAGCGAAACAGAATAAGGACAACATTTATGTGTCATAGCGATATCCGCGTGGTCCCCGGCCCCGCCAACTACTACTCCCATCCCGGCAGCCTTACCCGATTACATGATTTTTACAGCGCAGAGCAGCTTTCACGCGCGGTGTGGGTTTATGGCGAGCGGGCTATCGCTGGCGCGCAGGCTTTCCTCCCGGATACCTTTAACGCAGTCGGTGCGAAAAAAATCTTATTTAAAGGGCATTGCAGCGAAAGCGATGTCAGCAAACTGGCCTGCGAGGCCGGCGACGATCGCTCAGTGGTAATTGGCGTCGGCGGCGGCGCGCTGCTGGATACCGCCAAAGCGCTGGCCCGCCGCCTCGGTCTGCCGGTGGTGGCGATCCCCACCATCGCCGCCACCTGCGCGGCGTGGACGCCGCTGTCGGTGTGGTACAACGATGCCGGTCAGGCGCTGCAATTCGAAATCTTTGACGACGCCAACTTCCTTGTTCTGGTGGAGCCGCAGATTATCCTCAACGCGCCGGCGGAGTATCTGCTGGCGGGGATCGGCGATACGCTGGCGAAATGGTATGAAGCGGTGGTACTGGCCCCGCAGCCGGAAACGCTGCCGCTCACCGTGCGCCTCGGCATTAATGGCGCGCTGGCAATCCGCGATGTGCTGCTGGAAAGCAGCGAAACCGCGCTGGCCGACCAGCAGCGCGGTGAACTCACGCAGACTTTCCGCGATGTGGTGGATGCGATTATCGCTGGCGGCGGTATGGTCGGCGGCTTAGGCGAGCGCTATACCCGCGTCGCCGCCGCCCATGCGGTGCATAACGGCCTGACGGTACTGCCGCAGACGGAAAAGTATCTCCACGGCACCAAAGTCGCCTACGGCATTCTGGTGCAGAGCGCCCTGCTCGGTCAGGACGAAGTGCTGGCACAGCTGGTGCAGGCGTATCAGCGCTTTAATCTGCCAACTACGCTGGCCGCGCTGGAAGTCGATATCAACAATCGTGAAGATCTGGATAAGGTGATTGCCCATACCCTGCGCCCGGTGGAGTCCATCCATTTTCTGCCGGTTGCGCTGAACGCCGAAACCCTGCGCGCCGCGTTTGAAAAAGTTGAGCGTTTCGCCGGTTAACTGCGTTGTTATACACGCCTCTGCCGCCCGGCGGAGGCGCTCGAATGCCCCCCGTAAAGACAATGCCGTTCACTTAAGCAAATCATCGGCGTTGTCTTCGGTTTTATTTGCCAGCGGCAATCGCATTATCGGTGGTTTAAACGAAAATCTAATTCGGTTGATTCACTAACTGAGCTGATACGGGCTGAAATATAAAGGATATAACTTTTTTTATGATTTTCAGCCTCTGAAAAGCCACTGACGAATAACGGACTCACCGCATGGGGGTTGGGCGCATCAAGGAAACCTGGCGGGAACGCAGGCGCGCATCCAGGACTGGCCGCCAGGACGGCGGCCAGAGGAAGGGTCGAGACAGGGACGTCGAGTCCCGCCCGGTCCGCCAGATGAAGCCGGAGTGGAGCGGACCGCGCAGCGGCAGGTTTTCAGCGCAATGCCGGGGGTGCAGGGGGACGGGCGAAACGTCCCCCTGCCCGTTCACACGCTGTGGATATAACGAATATCCTCGTATTACCCGTGAACGGAACAGGCCGCTGAATCAAATGGGTGAAAACGATGAATACGCCATGTTCGCCATAACCACCGATTAACAGAACCGCTCAGCCAGCCATAAACACAACTGACCGCCCTTAACTGATCCGCATTACCCATAAAGAGGATGTATCCGTCTTCGTGAACGCCGCAAGCGGTCGTTGGGCTGCGCCTTAAGGCGCGAACCGCACAGTCTGACGGGCCCGGATAAGCGGCAAGTCATGCAGAAGCGTGGCCTAACGCTTCCAGCCTAGCAGCACTTCGCGCCGCCTTTTCCACCGTAGCGCGCATCCTGACGTTCGCGGAAAAATTCCTCGTAAGTCATTGGTGTCTGCTCAGGATGTGTCGCACGAATATGTGCGACATAGTTGTCGTAATCCGGCACGCCGATCATCATTTTCGCCGCCTGACCTAAATATTTTCCCGCTTTCGAAAGGGTATCAAACATTTTCAACTCTCATAATCGCCCTCCTTCTCACAAAGAGGGCGATAAAGTCACGCCTTAGTGGGCACGTTTAACCTGAGTCACCAGGTTATCTGCATCAGCAGGCATCGCCTGGTAAGGGGTCTCTTTCGCCGTCGGTTTGTCCTCTTTCAGCGCCGCCAGCGCGGTCTTAATGGAGAACAGCGCCAGCACCACAACCACTACCATAAAGAAGATGGTCAGACCGGCATCCAGACGGTTGTTAAACACCAATTGCGCCAGTTGCGATTCACTGTACTGTGACGGGATATTACCGCTATCGATCATCGCCTGAAACTTATTAGCTATCGCCAGGAACCCGACTTTAGTATCGGGACTGAAGGATTTCTGCCAGCCCGCCGTCAGGGTACAAATCAGCAGCCAGGCGGTCGGCAACAGCGCCACCCACGCATAGCGCTGGCGTTTCATCTTAAACAGTACCACCGCACAGAGCATCAGCGCCATCCCTGCCAGCATCTGGTTGGCGATACCAAACAGCGGCCACAGGGTATTGATACCGCCGAGCGGGTCAACGACGCCCTGATGCAGGAAGTATCCCCACGCCAGCACGCACAGCGCCGTCGCCAGCAGGTTGGCTGGCAGGGAGCTGGTTTGCTTCAATCCGGGGCTGATTACGCCCAGCAGGTCCTGGAGCATAAAGCGCGCCGCCCGCGTTCCCGCATCCACCGCCGTCAGGATAAACAGCGCCTCGAACAGAATCGCGAAGTGATACCAGAACGAGACGTCCATCAGGCCGCCCAACGCACCGTGCAGAATATAGGCCATCCCCACCGCCAGGGTCGGCGCGCCGCCCGCACGGGAAATGATCGACTGTTCACCCACTTCGTTGGCTATCTGGTGGAGCGTATCCGGCGTCACCGTAAAGCCCCAACCGCTTACCACCTGCGCCGCCGATGCCACCACATCGACCACACCTGCCGGCGCCAGCACCGCCATCGGACTGTTCATCGCAAAGTAGACGCCCGGATCAATAACACAGGCCGCCACCAGCGCCATAATCGCCACGAAGGACTCCATCAGCATGCCGCCATAGCCGATAAAGCAGGCTTGCCCTTCATTGGCCAGCATTTTCGGCGTGGTGCCGGAAGAGATCAGGGCATGGAAGCCGGACACCGCGCCGCAGGCAATGGTAATAAACAGGAACGGGAACAGATCGCCGCTCCACACCGGGCCGGTACCGTCGATAAACTTAGTCAGCGCGGGCATGGTCAGGGTCGGGCGCATAATCAGGATACCAATCGCCAGCCCCACGATGGTGCCGATTTTCAGGAAAGTAGAGAGGTAGTCCCGCGGAGCCAGCAGCAGCCACACCGGCAGCACAGCGGCAATAAAGCCGTAACCCACCAGAATCCAGGTTAACTGCACGCCGGTATAATCAAACCACGGCGCCCAGGTGGGGCTTTCCGCCACCCAGCCGCCGGAAATGATGGCGAATACCAGCATCACCAGACCAATCACCGACACCTCGCCAATGCGGCCGGGACGCAGATAGCGAATATAAATACCCATGAAAATCGCCAGCGGAATGGTGAAGGCCACGGTGTAGGTTCCCCACGGGCTGTGGGTCAGCGCTTTCACCACGATCATCGCCAGCACCGCGAGGATAATCACCATAATCATAAAACAGGCCACCAGCGCCAGTACACCAGCGGCCGGGCCCATCTCTTCTTTCACCAGTTCGCCGAGCGAACGCCCGTCGCGACGGGTGGAAACGAACAGCACCATAAAGTCCTGTACCGCCCCGGCCAACACGACGCCGGCGAGAAGCCAGATCATCCCCGGCAGGTAGCCCATTTGCGCCGCCAGCACCGGGCCAACCAGCGGCCCCGCTCCGGCAATAGCCGCAAAATGGTGACCGAACAGCACTTTTTTATCGGTCGGCACATAGTCGAGGCCATCATTGTGACGCACCGCCGGGGTCATCCGCGTCGGGTCGACCGACAGCACATTGTTGGCGATATACAGTCCATAGAAACGATAGGCGATCAGATAAACGCAGACTGCCGCGACGACAATCCATAGCGCGTTGATCTGTTCTCCACGATTTAGCGCGATATAACCAAGGGCAAAGGCTCCGATAACGGAGAGCAGTGTCCAGATGAGGTATTTCCCTGAATTATTCATCATTGTGTTCCACAGGTAGGATAAGCAGGATGTTACAATTTGTTTCTAGAACACAATGCGGATTCTAACAACTCTGAAACGATACAGATGTCGCCTGGCAGCAAGGATTTATCTCACATTGCAAGCGAGATCACTTCTGGCAGGAAAATAAATGAAAATGGTTATCGATAACGCTTCCCGGATCGCGGTTACGTCCCTGAGGCCGCATTACGGTTACGTTCCCCGTCAGGATACGACCTAACGGGGAAAAGGATACCTCAGCCAAGTACCATCGTGCCCAGGCGACAGGTGCAGCAGCGCCTTCCTCTTTCGTCGAAGATGGTGATTTCCCAGCTCTGGCCCTGACGTCCCAGGTGCAGCGGTCGGCATTCGCCGCGGACTTTGCCGCTGGAGACCGCCCGGTGATGGGTGGCGTTGAGTTCGGTTCCCACCACGCACTGGCCCTCTTCGGTCATCAGCCATCCCGCCATGGAACCCAGCGTCTCCGCCAGCGCCGCCGACGCACCGCCGTGCAGCAGGCCAAACGGCTGATGAGTACGCGCATCAACCGGCATTTCCGCCTCCAGCACGCCCTCTTCCAGGCGGGTATAAACGATCCCCAGATGCGCCACCATGGTATTTGCGCTGGTAGCGTTGAGCTCATCCAGCGTCATTTGACGTTTCCAGGCCATTTACGCCCCCAGCGTGGAGCCGCCGTCCACCACGATATCCTGCAGCGTGATATGGCTTGCGTGATCGGAAGCGAGGAACAGGATAGTATCCGCAATCTCCTGCGGGCGGGCAATTTTCCCCAGCGGAATACCCAGCTTAAACTGTTCGCCGAAGCCGCGAATCCGCTGCTGTTCAGCATCTTCGCTGACCCACAGCGTCCGCTGCATATCGGTGTCCGTCGATCCAGGCGAAACCACATTACAGCGCACGCCGCTGCCCGCCAGCTCCAGGCCGACAGTCAGCGCCAGGCTCTTCAGCGCCGCTTTCGATGCGCCGTAAGCGCTCATACCGATGCGCGGGGTATGCGCGGCGTCGGAGGCCACAGTGACGATCGCGCCGCCTTTCTGGCGACGAAACTGCGCCATCGTCTGCTGGAACAGATTAAACGCTCCGCCGACGTTGACCGCGAAAGTCTGCTGCCACTCTTCCAGAGTCAGCGTATCGGTCGCCCCCATCCGCAAAATTCCCGCCGCATTAACCAGTACATCAAGCCGCTCAACGCTCTCCAGCAGACGGCCGCACACCTGCGCCACCTGCTGCGCGTCGGCAACGTTCAGCGTCTCGGTGGCGAACGGATAGCTCTCGCCGTCAAACGCCAGATCAAATCCCGTCACCGTTGCGCCAGCGTCAACAAACGCCAGCGCGGTGGCGTAGCCGATGCCTTTGCCTGCTCCGGTAACCCACACGGTCTGACCGTGAAAATCCAGTCCGGCCATTATTTCACCTCACGAGAAAGCAGCGCCCACCAGGCATCGATGGTCGGGTTTTTCGCCAGCACCACGAAATCGATATCGCCATGAACCTTACGCCAGCGGGCGGCCAGCGCCATCATACGCACCGAATCCAGACCGTAATCGATAAGGTTTTCATCGTCCAGTGGCTCATCGGATTCATCCAGCAGCGGCAGCACCAGCGCGCGCAGCGCGGCTTTAGACGCGGGCAACGGCAGCAGTTCTTCGGTCATCACCACGCGGCCACTACGTCCGGCGACATATTTCAGCGCCATCAGGTGCTCTTCACGGCTAAAGTCGGCCAGCGCATCGGCAACGAAGAACGGTTTAATGTCGCGCATAAACGCATCGGTCGCGGTCGTCATACAGCCAATATGCGCATAAACACCGGTGATGATGAGTTGATCGCGCCCCATATCTTTCAGCATCTCTTCCAGCGGCGAGCGATGGAACGCGCTATAGCGCCACTTCACCAGTACGGTGTCGTGCTCATCCGGTGCAAGAGCGGCGATAACCTGCTGCTGTTCCGGCGAGCGGGTCAGACCCGGCCCCCACATATCGTTGAGCAGCGCGCGATCTTCATCGCTCTGATCTTTCGGCTGCGCGGTGTAAAAGACCGGAATAGCGTTCTGTCTGCAGAAATCGCGCAATGCGGCGATATTGGCCACCACTTTTTCCATCATCGCGCTATTCTCGCCCCAGAAATTGAGGAAATACTCCTGCATATCGTGGATTAACAGCGCGGCGCGGGACGGCTCAAATACCCAGTTCACTTTGTTCGCCGGGATATCGCTGGCTTCCGGCAGCGCGTAAGCCTGTAATTGAGGAATTGCCATTCTGTCTTCTCCTTCAGCCCAGCTTGCGTTCAGCCAGCCACTGACGTAATTGTTTTTTATCGACTTTGCCCACCGGCGTTAGCGGCAGCGCATCAACGCACTCCACGCGGTCGGGAAGTTTAAATTCGGCGACCCCTTGTTCGCGCAGGAAACGGCGTACCGCCACCGCGCGCAGAGGTTCGCTCACTACCAGATACGCACAGCTCTTTTCACCCAGCAGGCTGTCTTCCATGCTCACCAGCGCGGCGTGGATCACCGCAGGATGACGCAGCAGCAGGTTCTCGATCTCTTCCGCTGCGATCTTTTCACCGCCGCGGTTGATCTGATCTTTTTCCCGCCCCTGCACGGTGATATAGCCATCTTCATCGATCGAAATCAGATCGCCAGAACAGTAGAAACCGTTAGCATCAAAGGCTTCGGTATTATGCTGCGGGCTCTTGTAATAGCCGCGGAAGGTGTATGGGCCACGGGTCATCAGACGCCCCACTTCGCCGCGCGGCAGCGGATTACCGTCAGCGTCCGCCACCCACACTTCATCGTCCGGGCACATTGGGCAGCCCTGGGTATTGATAATCCGCTCCAGGCTATCGTTAAGACGGGTGTAGTTCACCAGCCCCTCGGCCATACCAAAGACCTGCTGAAGCTGACAGCCAATTTCCGCCGGGATACGGGCGGCGAGCGTCGCGGACAGGCGCGCTCCGCCAACCTGCAGCAGTTGTAGCGATTGCAACTGAGAGTTGCTGCCCGCGCTATGGATCTCCTGAAGCCACAGGCTTACCGCCGGGGGAACCAGCGAGGTTACGTTGATTTGGTGTTTTTCAATCAGCGGAAAGCATAACGTCGCGCTCGGATCGTGGGCCAGTACCACCACGCCGCCGGCAAGAAACACGCCTAACGACCCCGGCGAACTCATGGCGTAGTTATGCGCAGCGGGAAGCGCATTCAGATAGCGTGTTTCGGCGCTAATCCCGCAAAGTTCATTACTGCGGCGAATGCTGTAGTCGTAATCGTTATGGGTGCGGGGAATAAGCTTCGGCGTACCGGTACTGCCGCCGGAAAGCTGGAAAAACGCCACTTCATCGGCCGGTGTCGGATTGGCGATAAAGTTGTCAGCCGGACGCGCAATGGCCGCCGTCAGGCTCTGCTCTCCGCTGTCGTTCAGCAGCAACACGGCACGTACCGACGCGTGTTGGGCAATGAAAGCGTTAAGAAACGTATCATCCGCAAACAGCGCATGTTGGCGATCGGCAATCAACAAAGCCGGTGCAATCTGCGCGGCGTAGGCGTTCAGCTCGCTACGCTGATGGCTGAACAGCGCGTTAACCGGCGCGACGCCGATACGCAGCAGCGCAAAAAATGTAATGTAGAATTCCGCGACATTCCCCAGATGCACCAGCGCCGTTTCGCCGCGCCGGAGGCCCTGACGCTGTAACGAGGCGCCGAGATTATCCACCAGGCGATTAAATTCACGATAGCTGTAGCGCCTGTCACCATCAATAATGGCGGTGGCGTCGTTTTCCGCATGTCGGGTAATCAGGTTAGTGAGCGGCAAATCCTGCCAGTAGCCTTTTTGCCGGTAGCGGGCCGCGAAATCTTCCGGCCAGCGATTAAATTCGATCATCATAGTCCCTTATTATTGCAAGCCGAATACATTCAGCATGGTGGTCAATTTGACGCCGGTTTCCCGCCATTCGCCCAAAGGTGAAGAGGCAGGAACGATACCGGCGCCCGCAAACAGCCGTAGCGTGCGCTGATGCAGGCGAGCGCAGCGGATCGTCACCACCCACTCTCCGTTGCCTTCGTCATCGCACCAGCCGACGATACCGCCAAACAGCTGGCGTTCGAACGGCTCCAGCTCGCTAATCAGGCGCTTAGCCACCTGATGCGGGAAGCCGCTGAGGGCTGGCGTCGGGTGCAGCAGGCAGGCCAGCGACATGGCATTCTCTTTTCCCTGAGCGGTACCCTGAATCTGCGTTCCCAGATGCCACAAGGTCGGCGTGGAGATCAGTTGCGGAGAATCCGGCAGAGAGAGCGCGCTGCTGCGCGGGGCTAATAGCGTTTTCATCGCCTGAACAACCAGTTCATGCTCATGACGATCTTTTTCTGACGCCATCAGCTTGCCCCCCGCTTCACGATCCAGAACATCATCCGGCTGACGCCTGGCCGAACCGGCCAGCGGCAGAGAGCTAAAATGCGCACCTTCTTTACGCAGCAGCAGTTCCGGACTGGCTCCTAACAGCACACCGCCATCTGATAACGGCACATGGAAGTTAAAACTGGCCGGATTCTGGGCAATCAGGCGCTCCAGCAGTACGCCGCTATCAACCCGTTCCTGAGTGGTGATATCGATCAAACGCGACAGGACCACCTTATCCACTTCCGGCGTCGCGGTCAGCGCTGCCGCGCGTTCAACCATCGCCATAAATGTATCCTGCTCAGGGATCTCCTGGCGCTGAACAATATCCACCATTGGCGCTTGCCCCGACTCAAAACGTGCGGAGCGCTGTTTTTCAGTACGGGAGAATGCCTCCCAACTTGCGGGAATAAACAGCTCGGATGGCTCATTTGTATCAAACGGGATCGCACCGACCATCACGGGTTCAGCGATCCCGTTAGCCCGCGCGGCTTTAAAAGCGGCGGCCATTTTTTGCTGGAATTCGCCGTTGAGATTATCGCCATCAGCGGCAGGATGCGAAAATCGACTAAAGCAGCCAGATGTTCTGAAACTGCGATACGGCGACATAAAGAAGAAGCTTTCCGGCGGCAGGGTCATTTTTTTCTCCCGAACATCCTCAGCCAAAGACGTTTCCATATATACCCGTCATACTCTACGTTGCAGATGCGTTCGCTACGGCGCCCCGGTGCATTATTGAGACTTGCCCTCTTGCAGATACTTACCGGCGTAATTTCCCGGGAATACGGTCTCTCTGCAGGGCGCCATCAGCGGTCGTTCAAATTCGGCTCTGCCGAATTTGTCGCCACGTGACTCGACCTGAAGGATTCTCCCCTTCGGGAGCGCGCAAACGTGGTTTAAAGCGGTTAACCATTGTGCCCTGAAACTCGCATGATTTAGGGTATAACCCTCAAAAAAAATGATAAAAAGGATTACGAATAATTATCATTTATATTTTGGTTCGCTAACCTAAAAGGTATTGCTCTACATGTCAACCTGCAGATAGCATGTTGTGCTGCTTACACAGGGCCCCACACAGCACAACGCTGAAAACCAGCAGCATTTATCACAACTTAATCAGGATGCGAATTCGTGAATTTCTCCACCTTTTGCCGCCATATTCTCCTCGCCAGCGGGCTGGCATTTTTAGGAATTAGTTCAGTGCTGGCTGCGGACTGGCCGCGTCAGATTACCGACAGTCGCGGGACGCATACGCTGGAAAGCCAGCCACTGCGCATTGTCTCCACCAGCGTGACATTAACCGGTTCGCTGCTGGCGATTGACGCGCCGGTAGTCGCCAGTGGCGCCACGACGCCAAATAACCGCGTCGCCGACGATCAGGGGTTTCTGCGTCAGTGGAGCGAAGTGGCAAAAGCGCGCAAGCTATCGCGGCTCTATATTGGCGAGCCAAGCGCCGAAGCGGTCGCCGCCCAAATGCCGGATCTGATTCTGATTAGCGCCACCGGCGGCGACTCAGCGATAGCGCTCTACGATCAACTGTCGACGATTGCCCCGACGCTTATCATCAACTACGACGATAAGAGCTGGCAGGCGCTGCTGACCGAACTGGGGCAGATTACGGGCCATGAAAAACAGGCCGCTGAACGGATTGCTGAATTTGATAAAAAGCTGGCGGCACTTAAAGAGAAGATGACGCTGCCGCCACAACCGGTCACTGCGCTGGTCTACACCGCCGCCGCCCATAGCGCCAATATCTGGACGAAAGAGTCTGCCCAGGGGCAAATGCTCGAACAATTGGGTTTCACGCTCGCAACCCTACCTACGGGGCTGCACGCCAGCCACAGCCAGGGGAAGCGTCATGATATTGTGCAACTGGGCGGTGAGAATTTAGCCGCCGGGCTGAACGGCCAGAGTCTGTTCCTGTTCGCTGGCGATCAAAAAGATGCTGATGCGATTTACGCTAATCCCCTGCTGTCACATCTGCCGGCGGTAGCAGGCAAGCGTGTTTATCCACTGGGGACGGAAACCTTCCGCCTCGACTACTATAGCGCCCTGCTGGTGCTACAGCGTTTGTCGGCGCTTTTCGGTTAACGGGTCATCGGCGTGGTCGGCGGCGGCGTTTGTCAACAGCAATCACTTTTCGGTGATTCTGGCGAAAATGGCATTTTTCGTTTTCACCCATTCAGATTCCGTGGACTATTCCGTTCACGATAAATTCGCGGATATTCGTTATATCCACAGCGTGTGAACGGGCAGGGGGACGTTTCGCCCGTCCCCCTGCCCCCCCGGCATTGCGCTGAAAACCTGCCGCTGCGCGGTCCGCTCCACTCCGGCTTCATCTGGCGGACCGGGCGGGACTCGACGCTACTCGTCCCATCCCTGGGACTCGCCCTTCCAGGGCCAGCGCAAGCGCTGTTCAAAATTGCTCCCGGCAATTTTGTCCCTGTCTCGACCCGCCCTCTGGCCGCCGTCCTGGCGGCCAGTCCTGGATGCGCGCCTGCGTTCTCGCCAGGTTTCCTTGATGCGCCCAACCCCCATGCGGTGAGTCCGTTATTCGTCAGGGGCTTTTCAGAAGCTGAAAATCATAAAAAAAGTTATATCCTTTATATTTCAGCCCGTATCAGCTCAGTAAGCGAACCAACCGAATCAGATTTTCGTTTAAACCACCGATTAACGGAACCGCTCAACAAATCGTAACCCAGGTAAATCCCCCTGAACTGACCACCGCCAGCAACATCAACTAGCTTTCGCTCACCGCATCAGGGCGCTGAAAACGACGCAGTTCGCGCAGCAATCCCACCAGCACGATGCCAACAATCACCAGCGCCCAGCCGCTGACGCTCGCTGAAGCCACCGGCGTCAGAATCGCGCCGAGACCGCCAAGCAGCGCCGCGCCTATCGCATCGCCGGTCACGTTCTGCGCAGTCCACAAACCGTTGATCCGGCCAAGCATATTTTCCGGGGTTTGGGTTTGAATCAACGTATATTGCAGCAGCGAGCTTATCGCGCTCAGCCAGCCGAATAACGCCAGACACAGCGCCCCCAGTTCCCACACCGGCATCAGGCTAAACAGCGCAATCGCGGCAAAAGAACCCACGGTTGTCGCCAGCATCAGCACGCCAGGCTTTGCCGTCTGCGCCAGTTGTCCACTGGTCAACGCCCCCAGCGCCGCGCCCAGAGGAATCGCGGCATACAGCAGGCCAATCTGCGACGCCGACATCTGCCAGCTTCCGGCCAGCGCCGGATAGAGCACGCGAACCGCGCTGGCCATCGTCAACAAACCGCCCAATAGCGCGATGCCGCCAATAAGCGGACTATTGAAGAGGAATCTCAGCCCCGACTGCAATGATTTTAACGGGTGCTCCCGCGGCTGCGGCGGTGGGGCCAGCAGCGGTAAGCGCAGCAGCGTTAAGGTCGTGATAAAGGTGCCGATTGCCGCCAGGCCATAGTTCCAGGCAACGCCGCCGCTCGCCAGCAGCAGGCCGCCAATCATCGGTGAAATCACCGAGCCCAGGCGCACCGTTAGCATGGTGATCGCCCCCGCCTGCATCAGGTTTTCCCGTCCGACCAGCGCCGGGGTCGCCGCCAGCAGCGCGGTCACGCCAATGGATGCAAAAAGGCCGTCCCAGATCCCCAACAGATAGATAGCGATTAGCGACGGCTCCGGCAGCATGGCGTTCAGGCACAGGCCGACAAAGCCAATACCGCAGGTACCCCGCGCCAGCAGGATCAAACGCTTGCGCTCATAGCGATCGGCCAGTACGCCGCCAACCATCAGACCGACAAACATTGAGCCGCCGGTTAAGGTCACTGACAGCCCCACCTGCCAGGTTGAGTGGGTCATCATCTGAATTTGCACCGGAATCGCCACGCCCAGCAGGCCAAGGGACAAAATGGAGATAAAACGAGCGATAAAGACGGCGCGAAAGGCCGGATGAGTTTTCAGCAAGCTGAGGTTCAGCAGCCAGGATTGTCGGTTCATGACAGCGCCTTGTTATTATTTTCCATACCATTTTTAGGGGTGCACATGCTAACATAACCGGATAAAATCGATAACGATAATTGCTATCATTATCAAGTCAGGGATGTATGCCATGCCGTCTTCCACGACTACGGTACGCGCCTTTGCCGTGCCGGGTCTTTTAATCATTTTAATCATTGCGATTGCACTCAGCCTGCTGATTGGCGCCAAACCGCTGCCGTTCAGCGTCGTCGTTGATGCCTTCACCGGAACCTGCCAGAGCGCGGATTGCACCATCGTCCTTGACGCCCGACTGCCGCGAACGCTCGCCGGGCTGCTGGCCGGCGCCGCGCTGGGTCTGGCCGGCGCGCTGATGCAAACACTCACCCGCAATCCGCTGGCGGACCCGGGAATTCTGGGCGTCAACTCTGGTGCAAGTTTCGCTATCGTGCTGGGCGCGGCGCTGTTTGGTATCTCTTCGCCGCAGGAACAACTGCTGATGGCCTTTAGTGGCGCCTTTGCCGCCTCGCTGCTGGTGGCTTTTACCGGTAGCCAGGGCGGCGGCCAGCTGAGCCCGGTTCGCCTGACGCTGGCGGGCGTTGCACTGGCGGCGGTGCTGGAAGGGCTTTCCAGCGGCATCGCGCTGCTGAACCCCGACGTCTACGATCAGTTACGCTTCTGGCAGGCCGGGTCGCTGGATGTGCGCACGCTGCAAACCCTGAAAATCGTGCTGATCCCGGTCATTATCGCTGGTCTGGTCACCTTGCTGCTGAGCCGGGCATTAAATAGCCTGAGCCTCGGCAACGATACCGCAACCGCGCTGGGCAGTCGGGTCGCCCGCACCCAGCTAATCGGTCTGCTGGCGATTACCGTCCTGTGCGGCAGCGCCACGGCGGTGGTCGGGCCGATCGCGTTTATCGGCCTGATGATGCCGCATATGGCCCGCTGGCTGGTCGGCGCCGATCATCGCTGGTCGCTACCGGTTACCCTACTGGCGACGCCTGCCCTGCTACTGTTTGCCGATATACTTGGCCGTCTGCTGGTTCCCGGCGAATTACGGGTATCGGTAGTGAGCGCCTTTATCGGCGCGCCGGTCCTGATCTGGCTGGTGCGCCGCCAGCCGCGTGGAGGTACGATGTGATTGCGCCTTCTCGTCGCCTGATTTTTAGCTGCCTGCTGCTGTTCGTCGCCAGCGTACTGATCTCCTTGTGGGGGCTCGGAACCGGTCTGGTGCCGTTAAGTGTTAACCAGGTCATTTCCGCCCTGCTCGGCGATGCGCCGCGCAATGTCGCCCTTGTCGTTACCCAATGGCGTCTGCCGCGCGTGCTGATGGCGCTGCTTATCGGCGCCGCGCTCGGCGTCAGCGGCGCGATTTTTCAGTCGTTGACCCGCAACCCGTTGGGCAGCCCGGACGTCATGGGTTTTAACACCGGGGCCTGGAGCGGCGTACTGATCGCGATGGTGTTCTTCGGCCAGAACCTGACGGCCATCTCAATGGCGGCAATGATCGGCGGTATCCTCACCGCGCTGGTGGTCTGGCTGCTGGCCTGGCGCAACGGCATTGAGACCTTTCGCCTGATTATTATCGGTATCGGCATTCGCGCCATGCTGGTGGCATTCAATACCTGGCTGCTGTTACGCGCCTCGCTTGAAACCGCGCTCTCCGCCGGATTATGGTATGCCGGTTCCCTTAACGGCCTGACGTGGGGCAAAACCTGGCCCTCCGCGCCGCTGATCCTGCTGATGCTTATCTGCGGCGCGCTGCTGGCGCGACGTATGCGGCTGCTGGAGATGGGCGACGATACCGCCTGCGCGCTGGGCGTGCGGGTTGAGCGTTCACGGCTGCTGATGATGCTGGTTGGGGTGCTGCTTACCGCCGCCGCCACCGCGCTTGCCGGACCGATTTCGTTTATTGCGCTGGTGGCCCCGCATATCGCGCGCCGTCTTAGCGGTACCGCGCGCTGGGGGCTAACCCAGGCGGCGCTGTGCGGCGCCCTGCTGCTGGCGCTATCCGACTACTGTGCTCAGCGTCTGTTTATGCCTTATCAGTTACCGGTAGGGGTAGTGACCGTCAGCCTTGGCGGTATCTACCTTATCGCGTTATTAATTCAGGAGTCCCGCAAAAAATGACCGCTATAGCTTCCCGTTTGCGCGGCGACCAGTTGACGCTGGCGTACGGCAAAAAGACCATCGCTGAATCGCTGAGCGTCACCATTCCTGACGGGCACTTTACCGCCATTATTGGTCCCAACGGCTGCGGTAAATCGACGCTGCTACGAACCCTCAGCCGTCTGATGACGCCAGTCAGCGGTCATGTTTATCTTGATGGTGAGCAGATCCAGCATTACGCCAGTAAAGAGGTCGCCAAACGTATTGGTCTGCTGGCGCAGAACGCCACCACGCCGGGCGATATCACCGTTCAGGAGCTGGTCGCCCGCGGGCGCTATCCGCACCAGCCGCTGTTTACCCGCTGGCGTAAAGAAGATGAAGAGGCGGTCAGCAAGGCAATGAAAGCCACGGGGATCACTGAGCTTGCGCTGCAAAGCGTCGATACCCTCTCCGGCGGCCAGCGCCAGCGGGCGTGGATTGCCATGGTGCTGGCTCAGGAGACAGCGATTATGCTGCTGGATGAGCCGACCACCTGGCTCGATATCAGCCATCAGATCGATCTGCTTGAACTGCTTAGCGAGTTGAATCAGAAAAAAGGATATACCCTGGCCGCAGTCCTGCACGACCTGAACCAGGCCTGCCGCTACGCCACCCATTTGATTGCCCTGCGCGACGGCAAAATTGTCGCCGAAGGCGCGCCGAGGGAGATTGTCAGCGCCGAACTGATCGAGAAGGTTTATGGATTGCGCTGTACGATCATTGACGATCCGGTCGCCCATACGCCGCTGGTGGTGCCGCTGGGGCGACGTTAAACTGGCGTTCACGGACTCGCCCGGTGGCGCTACACTACGCTTACCGGGCCTACGGTTTCCCATAATTTGGTAGATCGGGTAAGCGCTACCCCAGAATCTCCCTGAGCACCGGACCAATCGCTTCAAAAGCCTGCGGGGAGATAATATCCACATGCGCGCAATCCTGGCTAAACACCTCCAGCTCACCGACCCACGGCCCCCAGACCACCAGCGGGTCCATGCCTCGCTGACGGGTTTTCTCCGCCACAAACAGCGTCGCCTTGCCGTCAAACTTCGCGCTGTGAGCGGTGGTTAACAGGCGCACCGCATCGGCGTAGTTGCCTTCAATAACGCTGAACAGCTCGCCGGAAGCCTGCCCCTGCCGGGCAGCAAGAAATGCCTCACGTTCCCGCGCAATCTCCGCCAGCACGTCAGGATCCAGACCGTTAGCCTCTTTTTCCGCCCAGTTCTGCGTTTCCGGCGGCCAGGTATCCAGCAGCCCCAGGAACGCCACCGCTTCCCCGCGCTGGCGTAAGCGGGCGGCAATCCCCTGCGCCAGCGTACCGCCGAGCGAATAACCACACAGATAATAGGGACCATGCGGCTGCTGCTGAAGTAAGGTTTGCAGATGATGTTCGCAGACCGCATCCAGATCCGCCGCCGTCGCCATCGGCCCCTGCGGTCGCGGTGACTGAATGCCGGTAATCGACCAGCGCGGGCTTAAATAGCGCGCCAGCACGCTGAACTGCCAGGCGAAACCGGAAGCCGGATGGAAGCAGAACAGCGTCGGGCCGCTGCTCTCGCGCAGCGGCAGGATCGCGTCGAAGCCCAGACGCTGAGCCTGCTCATCGCTAAGATCGGATGCCAGCAGCGCGCTCAGCTTGCCGACGGTAGAAGCAACCATCACCTGTCCCGGCGTCACCTCCCGCGCCAGCTCGCGGCTCAACAGCGCCGCCAGGCGCATCGCCAGCAGCGAATGGCCGCCAAGCGCGAAGAAATCGGCGTCGATATCATTCACTTCGCAGCCCAGTAACTGGCTGAATGCCGACGCAACGCTGGTTTCTACTCCCGGCTCCGGCGGACGACCGCCGCGTTCACCGTTCAGCGCTGGTAACGGCAGCGCTTTGCGATCCAGCTTACCGTTGGCGCTGAGCGGCAGTTCAGGCAGTTGAATCAGCGCCACCGGCACCATATGCGGCGGCAACTGTTCGCCAAGTCGCGCTTTTAACGCCGCGGTATCCAGCGGCAGGCCCGATTCAGAAACCAGATAACCCACCAGTTGACGGGCATCGCCGCCGGTGGCTGCGGCCTGGTTGAAGATGCAGGCATGCGTCACCGCCTGTTCTACATCCGGCAGCGCCGACATAAGCCGGTCGATTTCACCGAGTTCAATACGCTGACCACGAATTTTCAGTTGGTCGTCGCTGCGCCCAAGATATTCAACCGCGCCATTATCCAGCCAGCGGGCCACGTCACCGGTGCGATACATGCGCTCGCCCGGCGCGTAAGGATCGGCAATAAAGCGGCTGGCGGTTAAATCGGCACGCCCCAGATACCCTTGCGCCAGTTGAATGCCGGTCAGATAGAGATCCCCCGCCACGCCAGGCGGCACCGGGCACAGTGAAGCATCCAGAACCCGCAATCCGGTATTCCACACCGGCCAGCCGATCGGCACGCTGGTACCGGTCACCGCCGCCAGTTCAGGCCCGCAGGCCGGATACCAGCTTACGTCCACCGCCGCTTCCGTCGGGCCGTACAGATTATGCAACGGCGCTCCGGTTAACCTCTCCCATTCCTGGCATAACGCCGTCGGCAGCGCTTCTCCGCTGCAGAATACCCGACGCAGGGTTTTACAGGAGTCGACGTTTTCCGCATCCAGCGAAGCGACGAATGCCGCCAGCATCGATGGTACAAAGTGCGTGGTGGTCACCCCATAGCGGGCAAAAAACCGCTGCATCGCCAGCGGGTCGCGATGGGCTTCCGGCTCGGCCATAACCAGTTGCGCGCCGGCAATAAACGGCCACCAGAACTCCCATACCGAGACATCAAAACTGCACGGCGTTTTCTGCGCCACCACATCGTCAGCGGAGAGCGGATAGTGATCCTGCATCCACAGCAGGCGGTTAACGATGGCGGTTTGCCCGACCATCACCCCTTTCGGCCTCCCGGTAGAGCCGGAAGTGAAGATGATATACGCGGTATGCCGGGGCTGAGAGAGCGCCAGCGGTGCAGCATCGCCCGCCGCCAGCGGCTGCTGATAGCACAGGCTTTGCAGGCCGGGAATATCGCTAAAGCGCGCCAGTTGATCCTCAGAGGTAATCAGTAATGACGGACGGGCGTCTTCCAGCATCATCCTCAGACGATCGTCGGGATAACCGGTATCCAGCGGTAGCCACGCGGCTCCGGCTTCAACAATACCGTGTAGCGCCAGAGTCAGAAACACGGAACGCGGCAGCGCCACCGCCACGCTATCGCCCGGTTTGACGCCACGCGCGCACAGCAATTCAGCCAGCGCCACCACCTGCTGACGCATCTCGCGATAGCTAAACTGCCAGCGGGCGTCCGCCAGCGCAGGCGCATCCGGGGTCTTTTCCGCCTGCTTCGCAACCAGCGCGCTCAGCGTGGTCTCGGGGAGCGCAATAGCGGTATTATTCACCTGCCGCAACCGCGCCGTTTCCTCTGTGGACAGCATATTCGCTTCGCCACAGCGCAGATCCGGGTTCTCCGCAAACTGGCTCAACAACAGGGATAATCTGGCGATATGCCCGCGTAGCGTCGGTTCATCATAACGCTGTTTATTAGCCAGAATCTCCAGCGACAGGCCGCCCGCTTCATCCGGGAATAGCGCCAGCTCAAGGTCATTCACCGGGCCGGTGGCCAGGGTATGCGTCACCGTCTGCACGCCGTCAATGTCGAGCTGGTAGTCAAAGACTTTAATATTGAGCACCGGACCAAACAGCGGTTCATCGCCCGCCGCCTTACCGCTGTCGCGAACGATCTGTTCAGCGTCATAGCGCTGATGACGGCGCATTTTCTTCAGTTGCCCGGCGAGACGCGTTGCCAGTTCCGGCAGCGTGTCCCCGGCGTCAATATTGACCGCCAGCGGCAGGACATTCAGCACCGGCCCCGTGGCGGTTAGCGCCGCCGAGCCCATCCGGCGCATAAAAATAAAGCCCGCGGCGTACGCCATTCGGCTGCATAGCCTCCCCAGCCACAGAGTCGTCAGCGCCAGCGCCAGGTCCGCACGCTGGCACTGCGGCGCGCTCGCCGCCAGGCGGTTGAAGGCGTCAGCATCAACCTCCAGCTTCATTCGCCAGATATCGGTGCTGGTCGCCCGCCCGGCTAAAGGCGCGGCGGAGAGAGAGGCCGGAGGCGGCAGGGCTTTACGCTGCTCCTGCCAGAACTGTTTGTCGCGCTGCCAGGCATCGCTGCCGTAATAGCGCTGATACTCTTCCACCACGTCGGCAAAGGGGGTAAACGGCGAAGCGGGCGTCTCTTCGCCACGTCGCCAGGCACGATAAATCGCGACGATCTGGCGGGTAATCGCCGGAAAACTGAAACCATCGACCAGTAAATGATGATAACGCTGATACCAGTACCAGCGAGTCTCTCCCACCCTCAGCAGTTGATGGCAGACCAGCGGATTACCACCGTCCACGCGCAAGTTCTGCCCGAGGTCGGCCTGCATTCGCGCCAGCGCGGCGGCATGCGGGTCACTCTCCCCACGCAGGTCCTGATACTCCGGTTCGGCAAACTCGCGGCTTTCGTCGACCCACTGCCAGGCTTCGCCATTATCTTCAGTAAAACGCATGCTCAGGGTGTCAGCCTGCGACAACCCGATGACGATCGCCCGTCCGAGCAGAGCCGGATCAATATCGCCGCTCAGCTCGACGTAGTGGGCGACGCTCCAGGCGCCGGGCAGCGTCGAAAGGCGCTCGGCCATCCAGATCCCTGACTGTGCCGCCACCAGCGGTAAACGCGTGCTCATCATTGGCTCCTCAGATCGCATGGTGCGCGGGGGTAAGGGTTGACCAGTTTGCCATCAGCCAGCGGTTACATGCATCGACTGACTGCGGCGGGCACGCCACCGCCCAGCCTTCCGGCAGCGCGCAGTGATGCGGCCACAGGCTGTAGTGCTGCTGGTCATTGCGCAGAATGTAAAACTGCCCTTGCGGATCATCGAAGGGGTTACTGAATTGCATGTCAAATTCCTCGTAAAACGTGCTTCGCTACTCTTCGCGGCATAAAGGTTGCCATAGCTGGATAAGTCCCGCCGTCAGCCCGCCGCGCCAGCAAAGCGCATCATGCCCGCCGTCAACCTGACGCCAGAAAACAGATTGCGGTTCCAGATGCGCAAGAAGCGCCTGGTTCGCGCGAAAGATGATGGGTTCGCGAACACCGGCTTCCAGCCAGATTCGCAACCCTTGAGGATGGAGTTCGCCGCGGCTTAAGCGCTCGATCAGTACTCCCGTCTGCGCGCCGCCGCGATGGGGCCACCAGTAGGAACCGGACTGGCTGAGCACGCAGCCAAAACGTTGCGGCCAGTAGAGCGCGGCGAACATTGCCGCCAGGCCGCCGAAGCTCTGGCCAGCCACCACGGTGCGATCCGCGCGATCGCTAAATGGCGTTGTCTGGCGCACCAGCGGCAGCAACTCTTCCTGAACAGCCAGCCAGAACGCTTCATTGCAGGGAAGCTCCTCGGCACGGTGCTGGTTATCAATCACGTCAATGAGCAGATAAACCGCCTGCGGAAGCCGCTTTTCACGAGTCAGGCCCGCCAGCGGCGACCAGACCGGCATACTTTCAGCCCAGAACTGTCCATCAAGCAGGATCGCCAGCGGGCGCGCTTGCGGGTGTGCTGCGCCAGTGGCGTAAATCCATATTCGTCGCGTATTGCCAAGACGCTGACTCTGCCACTCAATGCAGACCGGCGGCTGATATGATTCATCGCTCAGCGCCCAGCCCGGCTGTTCCGGCGCATCAGGAAGCGCCAGCGCAGAGACGGCATGGCCGCGTCCTCCCTTCCAGCTTTGCGGGTTTAGCGGATCGGCAATCGCCTGCGGCAGCAGCTTGCGCCAGCCTTCGCGCAGCAGCGTGCGGTCCGGACTCTCGCCGTTAAAAAGCTGAGGGGAAAAGTCATCATCACTCTCAGAGGGAACAAAGCAGTAACTGCCGCGCCAGCCGGGAGAAAGCGTTGTTTGCCAGAACCAGGCATCGGTACCTGGAAGGCGCTGTAACGTTTGTGGCGGCGAGTTTTTATGATGGTCAGTGACACCCGTGATATAGATCCACACCTTTTGAGTTGGCGAAGACATTTCGTCGCCTGCCGGATCGCGCCACCAGAACGTCACCCGATACGCGCCATCAATGGCCTCTATTTGCGGACCGGAGAGGCTCTGCCACCAGCCATCGCTTCCTCTCTTATGCATTCACCAACCTTATGTTTATCGTGACATTTATCAACAAACGTATCAATAAACGCAATATTTATTGATAATATTATTGATAACCATTTCCATTTGCAATAGCGTATTAGCGCGCTGTGGGAAGCGCGTCTTTCAAATTAAACATGTCAGAGATGGCTAATTTAGAGCCAGGTCCAGCAGGCATTATTGTTGCCGGCTGTTTGCTCATGGACAGCGCGCAGAGCGCGAGCACAGCCTTGAGTCTAACAGGCCAATAACTATACCTGAGGACCGGGATCTTAGTCAGCGATGGAGTGCCTTTGCCCTCTACTGACGACATTGGCACCACCACACCTCCGGACGGGAAGGATTTTCCGGGGGAGGTGGCGACGAAAAGCAGGATGTACAATGAATAACAGGATCAAATCTCTGGCCTTGCTGGTCAATCTGGGTATCTATGGGGTCGCCTTTCCGCTGAGCGCGGCGGAAGTGACCTCGGATAGCAAAACAACAACCTCTGATGAAACTATGGTGGTTACCGCTGCCGAGCAGAACCTTCAGGCTCCGGGCGTATCAACCATTACCGCCGATGAAATTCGTAAAAATCCGCCTGCCCGTGATATCTCGGAAATAATCCGCACCATGCCGGGCGTCAATCTGACCGGTAACTCCACCAGCGGCCAGCGCGGCAACAATCGCCAGATTGATATTCGCGGTATGGGCCCGGAAAATACCTTGATCCTGGTTGACGGAAAACCGGTTACCAGCCGCAACTCCGTGCGTCTCGGCTGGCGCGGCGAACGCGATACCCGTGGCGATACCGGCTGGGTGCCGCCGGAAATGATCGAGCGTATTGAAGTTATTCGCGGCCCGGCCGCCGCCCGTTACGGTAATGGCGCGGCGGGCGGCGTCGTCAATATTATCACCAAGAAAGGCGGCGATGAGTGGCACGGTTCATGGGATACCTATTTCAACGTTCCGGAACATAAAGACGAAGGCGCCACTAAGCGCACCAACTTTAGCCTTAGCGGCCCGCTGGGCGGCGACTTCAGCTTCCGCCTGTACGGCAACCTCGATAAAACGCAGGCCGACGCCTGGGGTATCAACAAGGGACATCAGTCTGAGCGTACGGGGGATTATGCCAACTACATTCCCGCCGGACGTGAAGGGGTGATTAATAAAGATATTAACGGCACGGTGCGCTGGGACTTCGCCCCGATGCAGTCCATCGAGCTGGAAGCAGGCTATAGCCGCCAGGGCAACCTTTACGCCGGCGATACGCAAAACACCAACAGTAACGATCTGGTGAAAAAGAACTATGGTAAAGAGACTAACCGCCTCTACCGCAACACCTACTCCCTGACCTGGAACGGCGCCTGGGATAACGGCATCACCACCAGTAACTGGGCGCAGTATGAACGTACCCGCAACTCGCGGACGCCTGAAGGTCTGGCAGGTGGTTCCGAAGGGATCTTTGATCCGAAAGCCTCACAAAAATATGTTGATGCCGATCTGAACGATGTCACGCTGCACAGTGAAGTGAGCATACCGTTCGATCTGCTGGTGAACCAGAACCTGACCCTCGGTACAGAATGGGCTCAGCAGCGCTTGAAAGACATGCTCTCCAACTCACAAACCTTTATGGGGGGCGATATTCCTGGCTATAGCGGCACAAATCGCAGCCCCTATTCAAAAGCCGAGATCTTTTCTCTGTTCGTTGAAAACAACATGGAGCTGACCGACAGCACCATGCTCACTCCGGCGCTGCGTTTCGACCACCACAGTATCGTTGGCAACAACTGGAGTCCATCTCTGAATCTGTCACAAGGTCTGGGTGATGACTTTACGCTGAAAATGGGTATTGCCCGAGCCTATAAGGCACCGAGCCTGTACCAGACCAACCCGAACTACATCCTGTACAGTAAAGGCCAGGGCTGCTTTGCCTCCGGCCCTGGCACCGGTATCGGTTGTTATCTGTTGGGTAACGATAATCTAAAAGCAGAAACCAGCATCAACAAAGAGATCGGGCTGGAGTTTAAACGCGACGGCTGGCTGGCCGGCGTGACTTGGTTCCGTAATGATTACCGTAACAAAATCGAAGCAGGCACCGTACCGTTGAGTTCCATTGCTAATGGAAGTACCGATATTTATCAGTGGAAGAACATCTCCAAAGCGGTGGTTGAAGGTCTGGAAGGTACATTAAATGTCCCGGTTAGCGATACCATTAACTGGACCAATAACATTACCTATATGTTGCAGAGCAAGAACAAAGAGGACGGCGAACGTCTGTCGATTATCCCTAAATACACGCTGAACTCGACTCTGAGCTGGCAGGTACATCAGGATGTTTCTCTGCAATCCACCTTCACCTGGTATGGCAAACAGGAGCCGAAAAAGTATAACTATCAGGGGGAACCGGTTACCGGTAGTGAAAAAAATGCCGTCAGCCCCTATAGCATCGTCGGCCTGAGTGCCACCTGGGATGTTACGAAAAACGTCAGCCTGACCGGAGGCGTGGATAATGTCTTTGACAAACGTCTGTGGCGTGAAGGGAATGCGCAAACCGTGATAAATACTAATAGCGGCGATTATATGGCTGGCGCAGGCGCGTACACCTATAACGAACCTGGCCGTACCTGGTATATGAGTGTCAATACCCACTTCTGATTGCTTGTCTGAATCCCCCGCCCTCTTCCCATAGAGGGCGGAAGGGAGAATCTGCTAACATCACCCAATGCAAATCAATCACTCGATCATTCAACTTGCCGGTCACTCGCTTCAGCGGGTAGATTTCGACCCGGCGACCTTTCAGCCAGCGGATTTACTGTGGTTGCCTCATCACGCCCGGTTAACCGACTGCGCCCGTAAACGTCAGACCGAGCATCTTGCCGGGCGCATTGCCGCAGTTTATGCGCTGCGGGAAGTGGGGGAAAAATGTGTCCCGGCGATTGGCGACCGGCGTCAGCCGCTGTGGCCAGCGCCGTGGTACGGAAGCATCAGCCACTGCGAACATAGCGCGCTGGCGGTGGTCTCAGATCAACCGGTCGGTATTGATATCGAACGGATACTCTCGCCCTCTCTGGCAGCCGAACTGGAAAGCAGCATCATCAATGCGGCGGAAAAAAAAGTGCTGGAAGCCAGCGGCCTGCCGCCAGAACTGGCGCTGACGCTGGCGTTTTCGGCGAAAGAAAGTGGGTTTAAGGCGTGGTCATCTCATGCTCTGTCCTTCCCGGGTTTTCATAGCGCCCAGGTAATATCAGCCTCTCCAGCGACACTCCATTTGCAGCTAAATACTGACTTCTCTCCTTTATTAAATAAATTTACTATAAAAATTAATTACTTAAAAATAGATCGCCATATCATTACCTGTACTTTACCCCGTTATAAATCGTGATCTCTTTCTCCTTTTAAAAAATTAACGGTTTAAACCATAGACACTTCCACAACTCAGCTTTATCGTTACTATGAATAATAAATCATTATTGAATAAATATTCAATGTGGAGAAAAACGATGAAAGTTACCTTTGTTAAATCCGTCCTGTTCGCTTCAATGATTGCCGCATCCAGTTCACTGTGTGCCGCCGACAACGGCCTGATTGCCATTATTACCCCCTCTCATGACAACCCATTCTTTAAAGCTGAGGCTGATGGCGCAGCGGAAAAAGCGAAAGAGTTGGGTTACAGCACACTCATTGCCTCCCATGACGATGATGTGAATAAACAAAACCAATTAATTGAAACCGCCATCGCCCGCAAAGCAAAGGCCATTATTCTTGATAATGCCGGCGCTGATGCCACCGTTGGGCCACTGGAAAAAGCAAAGGAGGCTGGCGTTCCGGCATTTCTTATCGATCGCGAAATCAATAAAACGGGTATCGCGGTGGCACAAATCGTTTCGAACAACTATCAAGGTGCGCAAATTGGCGCGGAAAAATTCGCCGCGTTGCTCAACGGTAAAGGTAAATATGTCGAGCTGCTTGGCCGTCAATCGGACACCAATGCCAGCGTTCGCTCTCAGGGCTATCACGACATACTTGATGACTATCCGGATATGAAAATGGTGGCGCAACAAACAGCTAACTGGAGCCAGACGGAAGCTTTTACTCGAATGGAAGCCATATTACAAACCAATCCAGACATCGTTGGCGTGATTTCCGGCAACGACACAATGGCGCTGGGCGCGGAGGCCGCACTGAAAGCCGCCGGCAAGAAAGATGTCATTATTGTTGGCTTTGACGGCAGTGATTATACCCGTGATTCCATTATCAATAAGGGCAATATCAAAGCTACCGTATTGCAACCCGGCTGGAAGCAGGCACAGATGGCCGTTGAACAGGCCGACTTTTTTCTGAAAAACGGCAAAGCGCAAAAAGAAGAAAAACAGTTAATGGATTGCATTCTTATTGATGATTCCAATGCCAGCAAACTGAATAAGTTTAACCTCAGCGAGTAAGGTGAAACGCTATGTCTTTTAAACAATGGGGGGCCGCACTGTTAGGGTGCGCCGCTCTGTTGCTGACGGCCTGCACTGTGGTTGATCTGGATGACAATGGCAAACCGATCTTGCCTGCCGATCCTAATGCGAAACAAAGCTTCGATAATCTGTCACCACAGCAGATCGCACAACAAACCTGGAAAACACGAGTTATTGATACCGCAAGTCAGCATTCCCTGGACATGAATGCACTGGAGAATCAACTGGCGTCATCAAGAAGTACGCCAGCCAGTTTTTTTGTGCGTCTGAACGCTACTGTTCTCGACGTTGATATTAGCAACACGCGTGAACAAAAACTTATTTTCAACATTAACGGACGTCCCCTCGCCATTCAGGTTGGACCGGTAATACGGGGTAATGCTATTCGTGATGCCACTGGCTTCAAATTTGAAGATTTCACTAACCAGGTTCAGTTTGCCCAGCTTTCACGGGCCTATAACCGGGAGGCGGTTAAACAATTACCTAAAATTAATTCTGAATGGGTCGGCAAGAAGATCAGTGTGCTGTTCGCGGTGACATTAAGCAATGGAACAGCTCAGGATGCCGCTGCGCTTGCACTGAAACAGGAGACACCGTAATGAGCGATATTCCTGCTGAAGATATAATTTTGCATACAAAAGGCATTTCAATGCTGTTTCCCGGTACAGTGGCGCTGGACAACGTTGACTACAACGTTTGGCGCGGCAAGGTTAACGTTATTATCGGTGAAAATGGTGCCGGAAAATCAACGCTGATGAAAATCCTTGCTGGCGTACAACAGCCGAGCCTGGGGGAAATAGTGCTCAATGGAAAATCGGTACATTTTTCCAGTACCCGTGAAGCGGCGCTTCACGGTATCGGCATGGTGCATCAGGAATTAAACCTGTTTGAAAATCTGAGCGTAGCCGAGAATATTTTTCTTGGTCGTGAACTGCAAAAAGGTATTGCGCCAATTAACGAAGCAGAGCAGGAAAAGCGTGCCGTCGAGCTATTAAAACGCCTCGATCAACCCATCTCTCCCAAAGAACTGGTCGGAAATCTCAAAGTCGGTCAGCAACAGTTGATAGAGATAGCCAAGGCACTGGCAGAAGATGCAGACATACTGATTCTGGATGAGCCGACATCTGCACTGAGTAAGACCGAAGTCGACATTCTGTTTCGCGTGATCCGTGAACTAACCCGCCAGGGGGTGACAATTATTTATATTTCGCACCGTCTGGAGGAACTGATGACTATCGGCGACGTCATCACTATTCTGCGAGACGGCAAATTCCAGTCAGAAGCAAAAGTCTCTGATATTGACGTCCCATGGATTGTTCGTGAAATGTTAGGCAGCGATCCTGTCAGTAATTTCCTCGAACCTGGACGGACTTTTGGCGCGCCTTTACTCGAAGCTGAGCATATTACCTGTGTTAATGCGGCCGGAAATAAAGTGGTGAATGATGTTAGCTTTAAAGTTCACACAGGCGAAATTGTCGGTATTTATGGCCTCATGGGCGCGGGCCGAACCGAGTTATTTGAATGCATGCTTGGCACCGAACGTAACTATTTCGGCAAATTATGGTTAGACAGTAAACCGGTGCCACAACGCTTAACTCCCGCCGATCGTATACGTATGGGAATGAGCCTGGTACCGGAAGATCGTAAGCGTACCGGCATCTTCCCAGTTTCCTCCGTCGCCAATAATTTGACAATTGCCAGCTTGTGGCGACGGCTGCGGCGGGGACTAACCATCGCAAATAAAGAAGAAGAAACCGTCGTAGCCAGCACCATCGGCAACCTGTCGATTAAAGTTTCTTCACCGGAAGTGGAAATTCAGGCGCTGAGCGGCGGTAACCAGCAGAAAGTGGTTATTGGTCGCTCGCTGTTAACAAACCCCAAAGTCCTGTTCCTCGACGAACCGACTCGCGGCATTGATATCGGTGCGAAAGCAGACGTATTTCGCATGATGGTGCAGCTTTCACAACAAGGCATAGCAGTTGTCTTCTCTACTTCCGATCTCAAAGAAATTATGGCGGTTTCTGACCGTATTTTGGGGCGGCAAGTTAACCGCCGATATTGCCCGCGAACGGGCAGAAGAATCCGCACTGGTTACAGCTAGCGCTCAGGGGTTTTGAGATGAAAACGACACAAACCGCGGCCTTAGCTCCGCGCCGCGGGGCTTCACTGTCCCGCGAAAACATTTTCCTGCTTTTACTTAAACTGCGTACCTTTATCGCACTGTTTTTAATTGTGGGTTTCTTTACCATGACGGTTCCCGGATTTTTATCCGCGGGTAGTATGGTTATCATGATTAAGCATATCGCCATTAATGCTTTCCTGGCACTAGGGATTACTTTCGTCATCATTACCGCAGGTATCGACCTTTCAATCGGCGCAACGCTGGGTTTATGCGGGATGATCGCCGGATGGTTGATTACTAAAGGGATCGTATTGCCGATGTTCGGTATCGCCATTTTCCCCAGCGTGTGGTTGATTGTTCCTGTCGTGTTACTTATTGGGGCATTCATTGGCGCCGTGAATGGCTGGATTATCACCCGCTATAATGTGGCCCCTTTTATCTGCACTCTCGGCACCATGTATGTTCTGCGCGGCGCGGCGATGTTGACATCTGATGGTCAGACTTTTCCCGGTCTGGCGGGCAATCCCCAGCTCGGAAATACAGGCTTTGATGAAATTGGCTCAGGTTCGCTATTTGGTATTCCGTGGGCGATCTGGATGATGATCGTACTGGCGTTAGTTATTGCCTATATCGCACGCCGGTTACCATTTGGTCGCCATGTTTATGCTATTGGCGATAACGAGAGAGCCGCAGAACTCTCTGGGGTAAAAGTCAAACAGGTTAAAGTGCTGGTTTATACTCTCTCCGGTTTTTGCGCCGCTATCGCCGGGATTGTCGTTTCCGCTCAGCTTCTGGCCAGTCATCCAGCTAATGGTACAGCCTTTGAAATGAACGCCATTGCTGCCGTTGTCCTCGGCGGGACATCTCTGGCAGGAGGACGCGGGACCATTCTGGGTACCCTAATCGGTGCCTTTGTTATCGGCTTTCTCGCCGACGGGCTGGTGATGATGGGCGTCAGCGAATTCTGGCAAATGGTGATTAAAGGCATCGTAATTATCGTCGCAGTGATTATCGATCAGATGCAAAACCGTATGCAGCAGAAGGCAGCAGTAGTCGCGCAAAAAGCCGTTATGGAAGGTCAGTAAAACGGCTGACTCAGTCAACGCCCCACCAGCATAACAAGTGGCTTTAACCCGGCCACTTGTTATGCCCGGAACGCAGGACAGGCATAGATTTTGATGATCTCTTTAGCAATATCACCCTTTGAGCAAAGCGCGTGCAGTAGGGTAATCAGTAATCAGTACATCAATATATTCACCCTGCAACGCTCCACGAATGGCATTGCTTTTTTCCACCCCTCCCGCTAACGCAATCACGTGCTGACAACGGCGAATTTGCTCCAGTTCCATACCAATAACCGGGTCCTCATCATGGCTTAGCACCGGCTTACCCGAGGCATCGTAATAATGTAAACAAATATCCCCTACAGCCCCACGAGAAGCCAAAAGCTGAAGCATTTCTTCGTTATAATAGTTGCCCGAGTTTTTCAATAATTGTGATGGTTCAAGCACACCGATCCCAACGATTGCGACGTCAACTGCAGAAAATTTTTCCACAACTGTTGCTACGTCCGGGCTATTCACCAGACGAGAACGCTCTTCAACAGAATGTTCAATACTCTGTGAAGGGAGTAACCATACAGGACATCCGAGATGCGCAGCCAGTTGCTGGGTGAGAATCGTTGCCTGCACGTTACCGTTTGGACCAACGCCGCCTAAAAGCTGAATCACGCCCGCTGCACGAATATTTTGCGGATGCATTTCATCAACCATGCAACGTATTGTCCCACTCCATGAAGAGATACCCACCAGGTCTTCCGCACGTAAACGCGTTTCGACATAATGAGCAGCTGCGCTACCAATGGCGCGCTTTATCTGTCCGCTATCAGCATTTTCACCTGCATCCACCACTATCGCCTGACGGATACCGAAGCGCTGTTCAATAGCCTTTTCCAGTTCAACAAAGATGTTGGTTGGTTGTACAACGGTGATCTTCACCAGCCCTTCTTTCTGACAACGCGTCAGCGCTCGTGAAACAAACGATTGTGACAGATGCAGCAATGAAGCAATTTCAGACTGTTTTTTGTTTTCGCTATAGTAAAGCGTGGCAATTTTCACCAGTAAACGCTGTTCATCCTGTTTCGACATAGCATTCCCCTTGAATTCCTGTCTGTTATTTTTATTCATAGTTGAATAGATAACAAGCTCGCTCAACTTCAACATCTTTCCCGCAAATGTGATCATTTTCTCTTTTTTTAGAAAATAGCCTGTACAAGTCGTAGACAAACCCTTTAACAGGGCATATCTTACACATATGAATAATAAATCAGTTATGAATATATATTCAGAGCAATAAATAATCGTTTGTTTTGCCTGATGTTTAGCTCAATCAAAACATCCTATGCTCTTTTTCATCCTGATTGAATATTTATTCATTATAGAATTTAAATTCAAGAGGTATCCTATGAATCCGTTTTCGCTCTCCATTAAGGAGTTAGAAAAGAAAGCACGATCTATCCGTCGCCGTATCATTGTGTTAAATGCTGAAAGCCCGGCAGGCGGCCATACCGGAGCAGACCTTTCACAGGTTGAGCTACTTACCGCTTTATATTTCCGTATTCTGAACTGCTCTCCTGAACTCAAAGATAGCGAAGAGCGGGACATATATATCCAGTCCAAAGGGCATGCGGCAGGAGGCTACTACTGCGTACTGGCTGAAGCAGGTTTTATCCCGACAGAGTGGCTCGCCACTTATCAGCACGCTGAATCTCACCTTCCTGGCCACCCCGTGCGTCACAAAACGCCCGGTATTGAACTCAATACCGGTGCTCTGGGGCATGGTTTACCCGTCGCTGTCGGCATCGCGCTGGCGGCAAAACGCAATAACAGCCATCGTCGGGTATTCGTCGTAACCGGCGATGGCGAACTGGCCGAAGGCAGCAACTGGGAAGCCGCACTGGTCGCAGCCCACTATCAACTGGATAATCTTTTTATTATTAACGATAAAAATAACCTTCAGTTGGCAGGAGCAACCAGAGACATTATGAATACCGACCCGCTGGACGAAAAATGGCGGGCTTTTGGTATGGAAGTAACGGAATGTAAAGGTAATGACATGGCCGATGTCGTGAGCACGCTGGAAAGCCTTCATCCTCACGGTAAACCGCACGTTATTATTGCGCATACGACCAAAGGCGCAGGAGTTTCCTTTATACAGGGACGCCCGGAGTGGCACCATCGCGTACCTAAAGGCGAAGAAATTGAACTGGCGCTGGAGGAACTGAAAGATGAGTAATAGCGAACATCTCGCCACCGTAATGGTAAATGCCTTTATTGATGCTGTGGATCGCGGCGTGGACCTGACGCCTGTTGTCGCTGATTCGACTTCAACAGCAAAAATTTCACCCTTTATGAAAAGGTTTCCGGGCCGTCTTGTTAACGTGGGCATCGCGGAACAAACGCTGGTTGGCGCAGCCGCTGGCCTGGCGCTGGGCGGAAAAGTCGCCGTCACCTGTAATGCTGCGCCGTTCTTAATCTCTCGCGCCAACGAACAGATTAAAGTCGATATTTGTTACAACAATACCAACGTAAAATTATTTGGCCTCAACGCCGGGGCCAGCTACGGCCCATTAGCCAGTACGCACCACAGTATTGATGACATCTCTGTTATGCGTGGTTTCGGCAACATTGAAATTTATGCACCATCCAGCCCAATTGAGTGTCGGCAAATTATTGATTATGCGTTGGCACATGTCGGTCCGGTGTATATCCGTCTGGATGGTAAAGCTCTGCCGGAATTACATGATGGCAACTATCAGTTCGTGCCCGGAAAAATTAACGTCCTGCGGCAAGGCAGTGATGTCGCGCTGGTGGCAATGGGCTCAACCGTTCATGAAATCGTCGCTGCTGCAGCTCAGTTGGCAGAAAACGGAATCGATGCCACGGTTATCAATGTCCCGTCTATTCGACCTTGCGATACTGTCCAGCTGCTGGAAATCCTTAAACCGCATCAGGCCGTGGTGAGTGTAGAAGAGCATAACATCAACGGAGGTATTGGCAGTCTGGTCGCGGAAGTCCTCGCCGAAGCCGGTTGCTCAATTCCTCTGCGTCGTCTCGGGATCCCGAATGGCGGGTATGCAATTGCTGCCGACCGTACAGCCACACGCGCATATCATGAAATTGATGCCGCCGGCATCGTAAAGAATGCAACAGATCTGTACCTCACACAGACCGACAAAAAATAACAAGACTGAATATCTTACTGGAGAATGAACAATGTCCCGAATTCCGCAGAAACTGACTATGGGCGTCATTATTGGTAACCGGGGCTTTTTCCCGAGTTATCTGGTTGCAGAGGCGCGCCAACACGCAACGGTTCTTTTTGAACGACTGGGCATTAATACAATTATTCTTAATGACACCCAGACAGAATTAGGCGGCGTCGAGACTCGCCAGGATGCCAAAATTTGTGCGGCGTTATTCCGTGCCCATCGCGATGAGATCCATGGCGTTGTCGTACTGCTTCCCAATTTTGGCGACGAAAAAGCAGTGGCAGAATCCTTGCGCCTTTCCGGACTCAATGTTCCTGTTCTGATTCAGGCGGAAGAGGATAATCTCGACAAAATGGGGCTGGCAACCCGCCGTGACAGTTTCTGTGGAAAAATTTCTCTCTGTAATAACCTACGCCAGTACGGTATCCCATTCACTCTGACAAGCCAGCATGTTTGCGCCCTCAGCGGTGAAGTGTTTGAAAAAGACCTTAAACGCTTTGAACAAATTTGCCGTGTAGTAAATAGCATGCGCACAGTACGTGTCGGTGCAATCGGTGCGCGTCCTGCGGGTTTCAATACCGTTCGCTATAGCGAAAAATTGCTGGAACGCCTGGGTATCGCCGTTGAAACTCTGGATTTATCTGAAGTCTTCACCCGCATCAAACTTTTGCGGGATGACGATATTCGCGTTGATGAGAAACGCCGCCTGCTGCTGGATAACGCTGACGCCAGCACAATCTCAGCCGATAAACTGGTTATGATGGCAAAACTTTTCGTCGTTATCAGTGAATGGGTCGTCACCAACGATATCGACACCACCGCCATCCAGTGCTGGACTTCCCTGCAGGAAAACTTAGGTATTAACGTCTGTTCAATAATGAGCGTCATGTCCGGGCAACTGATGCCAAGCGCCTGTGAGGTTGACGTAATGGGGGCGCTGTCGATGTATGCGCTAGCCAGCAGCAATTTGAGTCCTGCTTCTATTGCCGACTGGAACAATAATTTTGGCGACGATCGCGACAAATGCGTCCTGTTCCACTGCGGTAACTTTGCTGCCGCCAGCCTCGAATCGCCACACATGGGTACCGCCGATATTATTGGCACCACGGTGGGTAAAGAGAACACCTGCGGTGCGGTACATGGCCGAATGAAGAGCGGCGCACTGACTTATTTCCGTATGAGTACAGATGATCTGACGGGCGAGATCAAAGCCTATGTTGGTGAAGGTCAGTCAGTTGACGATCCTCTGGATACCGTTGGCTGCCGTGCGGTAATCCAGGTTCCACAGCTTGAAAAACTACTGTCGTGGATTTGCCGCAACGGTTTTGAGCATCATGTGGCAATGAATCATTCAGCGAGCGCGGAAATTCTGCATGAAGCCTTTACCCGCTACCTTGGGGTTAATACCTATTGGCATCAGTGAGGCGAATATGGCCAGCAAAGAGATCATCATCGCCCTTGATGAGGGTACAACCAATGCTAAAGCCGTTGCACTGGATGCGCATGGCAAAGTACTGGCATCGTTCTCCCGAGGGTTGACGATCAGTACTCCCCAGGAAGGATGGGTGGAACAACCTGCAGAATTGTTGATTGACGCCTCTATTGATGTTATATCGCAGGCGATCGCCGCCGTCGGGGCGGATAATGTCGCGGCGCTGGCTATCAGTAACCAACGCGAGACCGTTGTTGGCTGGTATCGCTGCAACGGACGCCCTCTCGCGGCGGCTCTTACCTGGCAGTGTTCACGTACCGCCGCCTTTTGTCAGTCGCTCCGCCAACAGGGTGCAGAGGCGCAAATCAAAGCAGTAACCGGTCTCCCGATTGCGCCTCTGTTCTCTGCCTCTAAAATGCGCTGGTTACTGGAATCTGTCCCAAACGGTTTCGAATTAGCCGAAAAAGGGGAGATCTGTCTGGGAACGGTCGATAGTTGGCTGTTATGGAATCTGAGCGGAGGGCACGCCTTCAACTGTGATTTTTCTAACGCCTCGCGAACCCAACTCTTCAATCTCCATACCGCAGACTGGGATAACGGTATGCTTGCCTTGTTCTCAATCCCGGGCTGTGCGCTTCCTACCATTCGCCCCTCCAGCGGGTTATTCGGCCACACATGCGGATGCCCTGGGATCCCGGATGGTATTCCTCTGATGGCGATGATCGGTGATTCCCATGCGGCTTTGTTTGCCCACGGTCTTGGTTCCGAGGGCTGTGTGAAAGCGACCTACGGTACCGGTTCTTCAGTGATGGCTCCCGTCAACTCTGCGCAATGTGACGTTAATGCCCTGGCGACTACGGTGGCCTGGCACGACGGCGATCGTCTGGTATACGGGCTCGAAGGGAATATCCCGCATACCGGGGATGCCGTCGCCTGGATGGTGGAGAGCACAGGCCTGGATCAGCTATCTTCCGACGACCTGACGCAGCAGTTAAACCTGCTCCCCCGTTCAATTGACTCGACGCTGGGGGTCTATTTTGTTCCTGCGTTAACCGGGCTTGGTGCGCCATGGTGGGATGAAAACGCACGCGGTGTAATTCGTGGGCTCAGTCGTGGCGTTAAACGCGCTCATCTTGTCAGAGCTGCGCTGGAATCTATTGCTTATCAGATTGCAGATGTGACTATGGCGATGCGCCAGCATTCCGATTTTACCCTGAGCGCATTAATGGTAGATGGAGGGCCAACAAAAAATGACTGGCTTATGCAGTATCAGGCGGATCTATTGGGCTGTCCGGTAATGCGCAGCGATGTGGCGGAGCTCTCTGCCATGGGAGCGGCTCTGCTGGCGCGCAAAGCCCTGCTAAACATTGCCACACCGGCGCTCCGGCAGTTTCTCCCGGAACATATCAGCTTCCAGCCCGATATGGTTCGCCACAACAGACTGCAAAAACGCTGGCATGAATGGCAATCCGCGGTTGAAATGGCTCGACAGCAAAAAATTAGCGAATAAAAAAGGTCCCTTAAGGTTCCTTACCCAGCCTGCGGATAAGCGGGGATCGCTCCCCGCATACCGGCTACTTCTTCGTTTCGTAAGCGAGAACCGCCTTAAACTCCATACGACGCTCTTTGATACTCAGCTCACACAGCGAGTTGCGCACCATTAACGTCAACCCCAGCGCAGTCAAACACAACACGATGACCGCCACCAGGGCGTATTTTGTCAGCATCTCGTTGCCTCCATGCGAAGAAGAGGCTACTATCCAGCGTGATGGGTTTGGATTGTAGGCCTCAGGTTGATGGTAACATCTCCTGGGGCTTCGTCTTTCTGAATCCTCACCTAAAGCCTGAACGCAGAAAGCCTCAGGCACCCACCGCCATCATACGCTTCCCTGCGTATCCCACGGTTTATTTAGCCAGTACAGTAGTACTTTCAGAAAACATTTAGCCTACCTACATTCCAGGGAAGGTCACGCTGTTGCCCGGCGCTTCGCGATGCAGGTGGATAAAGTTAAGATGGCGCTCGTACTGGTCAAGAATATCGGTGATCACCTGCTCTTTGCTGTAATCCATCAGATCATTACCCTGGCTCCCCTCCAGCAGGAAAGTCTCCAGACGATAGTAGGTCGACTTCCCGCTGCGCGCCCGGTAGGTGAAGCCCGGAATGGAATACTGTTGCGGCCAGATCTGATAAACAAAGTTCTGCTCATCGCCCATATGCACCAGCAGATCGAGATGGCCGAGATTATCGCCCTCTTCCGGCGGCAGGCTTTTCAGCTCGACGTAAGCGCCGCGCAGCTTAAGTTCCTGCGCCACCTCTTCCATCGCCGGGAAACAGACCGTCTCCATCATCTGTCGGGTATAGCGAGTGCCGGGATAGTTCATCAGGCGCGACAGGCGTTTCTTCCAGCTCAGACGATCCTGCACGCCCAGCGGACGCGGAGCGGTGTCGCGGTTAGCGCTCTCACGGCGATAATCCTCCACCTTCAGCGACTTATACAAACCCGCCATCACAAAGAAGATCACGAAACTAAACGGCAGCCCCATAATCACGGTCGCGTTCTGCAGGGCAGAAATCCCGTTGGTCATCAACATGCCCAGAGTCAGCAAGCCGATGGCCATCGACCAGAAAATCCGCAGCCAGTTTGGCGCATCGCTGTTGATATCCTTCAGCCTGGAAGTGAAATTGCCCAGCACCAGCGCCCCGGAATCGGCGGAAGTGACATAAAACAGCAGACCGGTAATAGTCGCCACCGATGCGCTAAAGGTAAACGCCGGATACTGCGCCAGCAGGTTATAGAAGCCACGCTCCGGATGAGCGATTGCCTCTGCGGCAAAATCCGCATTGCCGTGGATAATTTCATACAGTGCGCTGTTGCCGAACACCGACAGCCACAGCAGGGTAAAGGTGAACGGAATAATCAACGTGCCCATCACAAACTGGCGAATGGTGCGCCCGCGGGAAATACGCGCCAGGAACAGGCCAACAAACGGCGACCACGCCACCCACCACGCCCAGAAGAACAACGTCCAGTTGTTCATCCACTCCACCGGGCGGTCAAAAGCGAAGCTGTTCAGGGTCATGCCCATAAAACGATTCACATAGTCGCCCACGTTAAGGACCAGCGCATTGAGCAAAAACTCGGTATCGCCCATAAACAGAATGAACAGAATCAGCCCCAGCGCCAGCACCACGTTAAGCTCGGAAAGAATACGAATGCCTCTGTCGACCCCGGAGGTCACTGAAATGGTCGCGATAATGACCGACAGCACGATCAGCGCCGCTTTCGCTCCCAGCGAATCCGGAATATCAAACAGCACGTTCAGGCCGTAGTTAAGTTGTACCACGCCAATCCCGAGAGTGGTGGCGATACCAAAAATTGTGCCGATGACGGCGGCGATATCCACGCTGTGACCGACAGGGCCATTAATCTTTTTGCCGAAGATAGGATAGAGCGCGGAGCGAATGGTGAGCGGCAAATTATAACGATAGCTAAAGTATCCCAGCGCCATCCCCATCAGGGCGTACATCGCCCAGCCGGTTAACCCGTAGTGAAACAGCGTCCACACCATCGCCTGGCGCGCCGCTTCCATGGTCTGCCCCGCCCCTTCCGGCGGCTGCATATACTGGGTCACCGGCTCGGCAACGGAGAAAAACATCAGATCGATACCGATACCGGCGGCGAACAGCATCGCCGCCCAGCTTAATACGCTAAACTCCGGCTTTGAGTGCTCCGGCCCAAGTTTCACCGAACCGAAGCGCGAACAGGCGATGCATACGACAAACACAATATACAGCGTCGCGGCCAGCAAGTAGTACCAGCCAAAGGTCTTCGACACCCAGTTTAGGGTACGACTAATCCAGGCCGCGGAAAAATCACTGAAGAAGAGAGTCATCAGGGAAAACAACAAAATCAGTCCAGCGGAAGTGTAAAAAACCACCGGATTGATTTTGTCCTTTTCTCTGCTCGGCGAAAGGTCTGTCATCCATTCTCCTTACTATTTTTGCAACTATTAGAATCAAAATCCGCAACAATTAAGACACATTTTATATTGAACGTCCAATCAAAAACCGCTTTAATAGATAAACAAATCTGATGAATGGAGTCTGAGAAATGCCCAAACTGGGGATGCAACCGATACGGCAGCGGCAATTAATTGACGCCACCCTGGCCGCAATCAATGAAGTGGGTATGCATGATGCCACCATCGCACAGATTGCCCGGCGGGCTGGCGTATCGACCGGCATCATCAGCCACTATTTCAAGGATAAGAACGGGCTACTGGAAGCAACGATGCGTGATATCACCGGTCAGCTACGTCAGGCGGTACTAAGCCGCCTGCGCGCCCTGCCCGACGCCGCCCCCTCTGAACGACTGCGCGCCATCGTGGCCGGCAATTTCGACGACAGCCAGATAAGCGGCGCGGCGATGAAAACCTGGCTTGCCTTCTGGGCCAGCAGCATGCATCAACCGATGCTCTATCGCCTGCAGCAGGTCAGCAGCAGGCGTCTGCTGTCGAACATCGTTTATGAATTTCAGCGCGTTTTGCCGCGCGAAGCGGCACAAGAAGCAGGTTATGGCCTTGCCGCACTGATCGACGGGCTGTGGCTACGCGCGGCGCTGAGCGGTAAACCGCTGGATAAAGCCCGCGCCGAAACGCTCGCCGGACACTTCATCAGCCAATATTTGCCACTGACTTCTCAATAATGGAGGACCCATGTCCCGAATGGCCGAACAGCAGCTTTATATCCATGGTGGTTATGTCTCCGCCACCAGCAGTAAAACCTTCGAGACCATCAACCCCGCCAGCGGGGAAGTTCTGGCAACCGTCCAGGCCGCTGGGCGCGAAGATGTCGATCGGGCGGTAAAAAGCGCCCAAAAAGGGCAAAAAATCTGGGCAGCAATGAGCGCGATGGAACGCTCGCGCATTCTGCGTAAAGCGGTCGATATCCTGCGCGATCGTAACGATGAACTGGCGCGTCTGGAAACCCTCGATACCGGGAAACCGCTGAGCGAAACCGCCGCCGTGGATATCGCCACCGGCGCTGACGTCCTGGAGTATTACGCGGGCCTTATTCCGGCGCTGGAAGGCAGCCAGATCCCGCTGCGCGACAGCGCATTCGTCTACACCCGTCGCGAACCGCTGGGCGTGGTCGCCGGGATCGGCGCCTGGAACTACCCGATCCAGATAGCCTTATGGAAATCAGCCCCGGCGCTGGCGGCCGGTAACGCGATGATCTTTAAGCCGAGCGAAGTCACCCCGCTCAGCGCCCTGAAGCTGGCGGAAATCTACCGCGAAGCCGGACTTCCGGAGGGCGTGTTTAATGTTCTGCCGGGCCACGGCGCCGAAACCGGTCAGTATCTCACCGAACATCCGGATATCGCCAAAATCTCCTTCACCGGCGGCGTCGCCAGCGGCAAAAAAGTAATGGCTAACTCCGCCTCGTCATCATTGAAGGAAGTGACTATGGAGCTGGGCGGCAAATCACCGCTGATCGTTTGTGAAGATGCCGACCTCGACCTCGCCGCCGACATCGCGATGATGGCTAATTTCTACAGCTCAGGTCAGGTCTGCACCAACGGCACCCGCGTGTTTATTCCGGCGCGCTTTAAAGCGGCTTTTGAAGAGAAAATCCAGGCCCGCGTGGCGCGTATTCGCCCCGGCGATCTGTTTGATGAAAACACCAACTTCGGCCCGCTGGTAAGCTTCCCGCATCGCGACAACGTGCTGCGCTATATCGAGAGCGGCAAACAAGAAGGCGCGCGCCTGCTGTGCGGCGGAGATGTGCTGAAAGGCGAAGGATTTGACCACGGCGCGTGGGTCGCGCCGACGGTATTTACCGACTGCCATGACCAGATGACCATCGTCCGTGAAGAGATTTTCGGCCCGGTGATGTCAATTCTGACCTACGACGATGAGGCAGAAGTGATCCGCCGCGCCAACGCCACCGAATATGGTCTTGCCGCCGGTGTCGTCACCCCGGACTTAAACCGCGCCCACCGTCTGATTCATCAGCTTGAAGCCGGGATCTGCTGGATCAACAGCTGGGGCGAATCCCCGGCGGAGATGCCGGTCGGCGGCTACAAACACTCCGGCATAGGCCGCGAGAACGGCGTCCAGACGCTCCACAGCTACACCCAGGTAAAATCCATCCAGGTTGAGATGGGTCAGTTTCAATCCATATTTTAACCAGGAGGCCATTTTTGCAATTTGACTACATCATTATCGGTGCCGGTTCCGCCGGCAACGTACTGGCGACACGATTAACAGAAGATCCCCACACCAGCGTTCTGCTGCTGGAAGCGGGCGGGCCGGATTATCGTTTCGACTTCCGCACCCAGATGCCTGCCGCGCTGGCCTTTCCGCTGCAGGGACGACGCTATAACTGGGCCTACGAGACCGAACCCGAGCCGTATATGAACAACCGCCGCATGGAGTGCGGGCGCGGTAAAGGCCTTGGCGGTTCCTCGTTGATTAACGGCATGTGCTATATCCGCGGCAACGCCATGGATCTCGACAACTGGGCCAGCGCGCCTGGACTGGAGCAGTGGAGCTATCTTGACTGCCTGCCCTACTACCGCAAAGCGGAAACCCGCGATATCGGTGCGAACGACTACCACGGCGGCGATGGCCCGGTGAGCGTCGCCACGCCAAAGCAGGGCAATAACCCGCTGTTCCACGCGATGGTGGAAGCCGGCGTGCAGGCTGGTTATCCACGCACCGATGACCTTAACGGCTATCAGCAGGAGGGGTTTGGTCCGATGGATCGAACCGTGACGCCGCAGGGCCGCCGCGCCAGTACCGCTCGCGGCTACCTCGACCAGGCCCGCAAGCGCCCCAATCTGACCATCCGCACCCACGCGTTGACCGATCATATTATTTTCGACGGCAAGCGCGCAGTGGGCGTGGAGTGGCTGGAGGGCGACAGCGCCGCACCGTCCAAAGCCACCGCCAATAAAGAGGTGCTGCTCTGCGCGGGGGCCATTGCATCGCCGCAGATCCTGCAACGCTCCGGCGTCGGCAACCCGGAACTGCTGCGCCAGTTCGATATTCCGCTGGTTCACGCGCTGCCCGGCGTTGGCGAGAATTTGCAGGATCATCTGGAGATGTATCTGCAGTATGAATGCAAAGAGCCGGTGTCGCTCTACCCGGCGTTACAGTGGTGGAATCAGCCGAAAATCGGCGCCGAATGGCTGTTCGGCGGCACCGGCATCGGCGCCAGCAACCAGTTCGAAGCGGGCGGTTTTATCCGCAGCCGCGAAGAGTTTGCGTGGCCAAATATTCAGTACCACTTCCTGCCGGTGGCGATTAACTACAACGGTTCCAACGCGGTGAAAGAGCACGGTTTCCAGTGCCATGTAGGCTCCATGCGCTCACCGAGCCGCGGCCACGTACGCCTGAAATCGCGCGATCCGCATGAGCATCCGGCCATCCTGTTTAACTACATGTCCTGCGAACAGGACTGGCAGGAGTTCCGCGATGCGATTCGCATTACCCGCGAAATCATCAATCAACCAGCGCTGGATAACTATCGCGGACGGGAGATCAGTCCCGGTCTGGAATGCCAGAGCGATGCCGAACTGGATGAGTTCGTACGTAATCACGCCGAAACCGCTTTCCACCCCTGCGGCACCTGTAAAATGGGCTACGACGAAATGGCGGTGGTCGACGGCGAAGGCCGGGTACATGGTCTGGAAGGCCTGCGCGTGGTCGATGCTTCGATTATGCCGCAAATTATTACCGGCAATCTGAACGCCACCACCATTATGATTGGCGAAAAAATCGCCGATGCCATTCGCGGCCGTCAGCCGCTGCCGAGAAGCACGGCGGCGTATTATGTGGCGAACGGCGCGCCGGTACGGCGTTAAAAGGCTGCCCCCCTCTCCCGGATGGGGAGAGGGCATTATCCCTCTGCGGGTTTGGTAACCCGGGTCAGGCCTGTCATTGGCCCGCCATCGCCATCAGCCATTTCCTACCACCAGCCAGAGACGCCATCGTTGACCTGCTGATCAAATGCATTAATCTCCGGCACACGTCTATCTCCCGCGTGTGTTTTAATTTGTTATCTCAGGCAGCAAGATTCGCCGGAAGACAGCTGGCGCAATTCTCCTTAATAACGTATTGGCCTTGTTTATGCCTTTTATGCATAAATTTATCCGTATTTTGACTTTACGCCTTTGATTAAGCGGCCTAACGTAGCGAAACATCAAGAATCGTAATCACTCTTTTCAGGAAGCGTTCATGACTAAAAAACTGCTGCCGCTGCTGGTACTGACCGCGTTATCAGCCGCCGTCCACGCCGCCACGCCGCCGAATACCCTTGTGGTCGCCCAGGGACTCGATGATATTGTCAGCCTCGATCCGGCGGAGGCCAACGAGCTTTCCAGCATCCAGACAGTACCGAGCCTCTATCAGCGCCTGGTGCAGCCGGATCGCGATAACCCGGAAAAAATCACCCCAATTCTGGCCGAAAGCTGGCAGGCAGATCCGGCAGCGAAAACGCTGACCTTCAGGCTGAAGCCCGACGCTAAGTTTGCCTCCGGCAACCCGCTGCGCCCGGAAGATGTCATTTTCTCATACACCCGGGCGGTGACCCTTAACAAGTCTCCGGCATTTATTCTTAATGTGCTCGGCTGGCAGCCGGATAATATCGCCAGTCAGTTAAAAAAAGTGGATGACCACACCCTGGAGGTACACTGGACCGCCGACGTCAGCCCGGCGGTGGCGCTGAATATTCTCTCCACGCCAATTGCCTCTATTGTGGATGAGAAACGGGTCGCGCCGAACGCTAAAAACAACGACTTCGGCAACGGCTGGCTGAAAATGCACTCTGCGGGCAGCGGCGCTTATAAAATGCGGGTCTATCAGCCGCACCAGGCCATCGTACTGGAAGCCAATGACAGCACGCCGACTGGCGCACCGAAGCTAAAAAGCATCATTATTAAAAATGTGCCCGATCCGGCTTCCCGTCGCCTGCTGATCCAGCAGGGCGATGCCGACGTGGCGCGTGACCTCGGCGCCGATCAGATTGCCGCTCTGCAAGGTAAAGCGGGCGTCAAGGTTCTCAGCATCCCCTCCGCCGAACAGAACTATCTGGTCTTTAACACCGGCAACAGCGCCAACCCGCTGCTAAAAAACCCGGCTTTCTGGCAAGCGGCACGCTGGCTGGTGGATTACGAGGGCATTACCAAAGATCTGCTGAAGGGCCAGTATTTCATCCACCAGAGCTTCCTGCCGGTCGGTCTGCCGGGCGCGCTGGATAATAACCCGTTTAAATTCGACCCGGCGAAAGCCAAAGCGATCCTCGCCAAAGCAGGGATCAAGGATGCGCATTTCACCCTTGACGTCGAGAACAAACCGCCATTTATCACCATCGCACAGTCGATGCAGGCCAGCTTTGCCCAGGGCGGCGTGAAGGTGGATCTGCTCCCGGCGGCCGGTAGCCAGGTGTATGCCCGCGTGCGTGCCAGACAGCATCAGGCGGCGATTCGTCTGTGGATACCGGACTATTTCGACGCTCACTCTAACGCCAGCGCTTTTGCTTACAACGACGGTAAATCCAGCACCGTGGCCGGACTGAACGGCTGGCAGATCCCGGCGCTGAATAAAGAGACCCTGGCGGCAGTTGCCGAACCCGATCCGGCTAAACGCCTGGATCGGTATAAAAAAATGCAGGAAGAGCTACAGCGCAGCTCTCCTTATGTGTTTATTGACCAGGGGAAAACGCAGATTGTGGTCCGGGATAACGTGAAGGGCTATCAGCAAGGCCTTAACGCCGATATGGTCTGGTATGATCGGGTAACCAAGTAGCGACGTACTCTTTTCGTCCTGGCCGAAATACCCCGGATAGCGGCCATCGGTTCGCCGCCATCCGGGGGAACATCCCGGCCACGGAAATTCGGCTTTTTTACCAACGGAATAACCATGTCTGCTGTTTTACCTACCAGAGCAGAGCGGCGCGCAAAACGCTCTCTGCTCGCGTTGTTTCAGGGACTGCTGACGCTGGCGCTGACCCTGCTCGGCCTCCTGCTGGTCACTTTCGCCCTCTCGGCGCTGTCGCCGGTTGACCGGGTGTTGCAAATCGTCGGCGACCACGCCAGCCAGTCCACCTATGACCAGGTGCGCCACCAGCTCGGCCTCGACCAGCCGCTGCCGCTACAGTTCTGGCACTATCTGGTGAATCTCGCCCATGGCGATCTCGGCATCGCCAGTTCCACCGGTCAACCGGTACTCCACGATCTGCTCACCGCCTTCCCTGCCACGTTGGAACTGGCCACCCTGGCGCTAATTATCGGCGCGCTGCTTGGCGTCATCGCGGGCGTCCTGTGCGCCCGCTACGTCGGCTCGCCGTGGGATCTGGCGATGCGGACCTTTACTCTGCTCGGCAATTCGGTGCCAATTTTCTGGCTTGGTCTGCTGATGCTGGCGCTGTTTTACGCCAAATTACAGTGGACGCCAGGACCGGGGCGACTGGACGATATTTATCAGTATACCGTCGAGCCACGTACCGGCTTTGCGCTGATCGATACCTGGCTCTCAGGCGACAAAGCGGCATTCAAAAATGCCGCCGGACACCTGCTGCTACCGGTGCTACTGCTGGCTTATTACTCGCTGGCCAGTATCACTCGCTTAACCCGCTCCGCCTGCCTGAGCGAAATGAACAAAGAATATATCCTGCTGGCGCGCGCCAAAGGGGCCAGCGAGATGACCATCCTGCTGCGCCATGTGCTGCCGAATATACGCGGTACCCTGTTAACGGTGATCGCCCTGGCGTATACCTCGATGCTGGAAGGCGCGGTGCTGACCGAAACCGTCTTCTCCTGGCCGGGAATTGGCCGCTATCTGACCACCGCGTTGTTTGCCGGGGATACTACGGCGATTATGGGCGGCACGCTGCTGATCGGCGCGAGCTTTGTGTTGATTAATAACCTCACCGACCTGCTGGTGCGGTTGACCGACCCGAGGGTGCGCTGATGCCGACTACTCTGTTTTTACACCGTCTGCGCCGCTCGCCTGCCGCCTTTTGCGGCCTGATCATTATTACCTTGCTTCTGCTGGTCGCCCTCTTCGCCCCGTGGCTGGCCCCGCTCGACCCAAACTGGCAGGATGCCGCCGCGCGTCTGCAAGGGCCCGGCGCCCAGCACTGGCTCGGCACCGATAGCTATGGCCGCGACCTGCTTTCAAGGCTGATTTTCGGTGCCCGCCCCGCTCTGGGCCTGGTGGCGCTGGTCACCGTCATTACTCTGCCCGTGGGTCTGCTGGTGGGGATTCTCTCCGGTTATTACGGCGGCTGGCTCGAACGGGTATTGATGCGTTTTACCGATGTTGTCATGTCGATGCCAAGGCTGATTCTGGCTTTCGCCTTTGTCGCCATGCTCGGCCCTGGGCTGGTCAACGGCGCGCTGGCGCTGGCGCTCACCACCTGGCCCGCCTACGCCCGCCAGGCACGCAGCGAAATTCAGCGCCTGCGCCACAGTGATTATCTGGCGGCGGCGGAGATGATGGGCATTCGCGGCTGGCGACTGCTGATCGGCCATATTCTGCCGCTCTGCCTGCCATCGGCTATCGTCCGCCTGGCGCTGGACTTAGCCGGTATTATTCTGGCCGCCGCCGGTCTTGGCTTTCTCGGCCTCGGCGCACGTCCGCCAATGGCGGAATGGGGCGCGATGATTGCCGACGGCATGCAGGTGATTTTCGACCAGTGGTGGATCGCGGCCGCTCCTGGCGCCGTCATTCTGATCGCCAGCCTGGCGTTTAATCTGCTCGGCGATGGCCTGCGCGACGTACTGGAGCCACAACATGACTGATATCCGACTGAACGTTAAGGGACTCGCCATCGACTATCCTGGCGCACGGGTGGTGAACGATTTAAGTTTTACTCTCGGCAACGAGCGGCTGGCGCTGGTCGGCGAATCCGGCTCCGGCAAGTCCATGACCGCCCGGGCGCTGATGGGGCTGGTGCGCAAACCCGGCGTGGTAAGCGCCGATACGCTCAACGTGCTGGGGCGCAACGTCTTAACCCTCAACGATCGCGGCTGGCGCAACCTGCGCGGCAACGATATCGCCATGGTGCTGCAGGACCCGCGCTATGCGCTCAATCCGGTAAAAAGCATTCAGGCCCAACTGGAGGAAGCGCTAACGCTACATCAGCGCCTTAACCGTCGCGGGCGACTGGATGCGGTCAAAGCCGCCGTGGCCGCTGTCGGCCTCGATTTACCGGTACTGAACCGCTATCCGGGAGAGCTCTCCGGCGGCATGGGTCAGCGGGTGATGATCGCCATCGCCTTGCTCAACAATCCGCAAGTGCTGATTGCCGATGAACCCACGTCAGCCCTTGATGCCCGTCTGCGCAATCAGATCCTCGAACTGCTGGTGGAACAATGCGAACAACGGCAGATGGCAATGCTTTTGATTAGCCACGACCTGCCATTGGTGGCGGAACACTGCCATCGGGTGCTGGTGATGTATCAGGGGACAACGGTCGATGAAATGGCGGCGCGGGATCTGCCTGCGGCAACCCATCCCTATACCCGCACGCTGTGGACCTGCCGCCCGGACGCGCAAACCTATGGCCGGATGCTCCCCACGCTCGACAGAACCCTGGACTTTACGGAGGTGGCGCATGGCAATCGTTAATCTTAACGATCTCCAGGTCGTTTTCGCTGAAAAAACGGCGGTGTCTGCCGCCCGTTTTGCCGTTGATGCGGGAGAAACCTTCAGCCTGATCGGCGCATCCGGCTGCGGAAAGTCAACCATTTTACGAGTGTTAGCGGGGCTACAGCGCGACTGGCGCGGCAGCGTCGAACTGTTTGGTCAAGCCATTACGCCCGGCGCGCGTTTTCAGGGCGAACTACGGCGCAACGTGCAGATGGTATTTCAGGATCCCTACGCCTCGCTGCACCCGAATCACACGCTGTGGCGTACGCTGGCGGAGCCGTTGAAAATTCACGGTCTCGACGAGATTGCGCAGCGGGTTAGCACCGCGCTGGAGCAAGTGGGACTCCCCGCCGACGCCGCACGCCGTTATCCGCACCAGCTCTCCGGCGGCCAGCGCCAGCGGGTGGCGATCGCTCGCGCCCTGCTACTGCATCCAAAAATCCTGCTGCTGGATGAGCCGACCTCGGCGCTGGATATGTCGGTTCAGGCGGAAATACTTAATCTGCTCAATCGGTTAAAACAGGAGCATGGGATGACCTATCTGCTGGTCAGCCATGATGCCGATGTGATTGCCCATATGTCGGACCGGGCGGCGTTTATGGCAGAGGGCGTAATTCAGCGCTTCTTTGATCGCAACGCGCTGGTAAATGGCGAACACCGGATGGGCTAACCGGCTCCCCTCACCCTCTCCACAGAGAGAGGGTGAGGCTGATGACAAACCTGATTTAGATATTGTGCTCGCATTTCTGCCGGGTGGCGGCTATCGCTTTATTTGGCATGTAAAACCAATAATATCATCATGTTATGGGTTTTTCGTAGGCCCGCGCAAGCGAAGCGTCGCCGGGTAATTCCGGAAAAACGCACTTTGTCAGCAATCTGACCCTCTCCACAGAGAGAGGGTGCGCTTCTTCCGGGAATCGGGGAACCTGAACAGGTGCGCAGTATTGCCTCCGGCTAAACACCCCGCGCTGACGCCCTACTTCGCCAGGTTCGCGAAACGGGCAAATACCGCGTCAAAAATCGCCAGTCCTTTCGCCACCTGTTCGGCGCTGATAGTGCATGGCGGCACCACGTGAATACGGTTTTCCACCACAAACGCCAGCAGACCAGCTTCAGTTAACGCGCCTTTAATCGCCGCCATATCCGCCGCGGTCAGCGGTGTTTTATCCTGTCGGCTGCTGACCAGTTCCAGCGCCTGGAACAATCCGCGACCGCGCACGTTACCGATAATCGCATGTTTTTCCGCCAGCGCGTCCAGCCCAGGACGTAGCACCTCATTACCGATAGTCGCCGCGTTCTCCACCACTTTCTCGTCTTTCATCGCATCAATGGTGGCGACAATCGCCGCCATCGCCAGCGGATGGCCGGAGTAGGTCAAGCCACCGGCAAAAAAGTGATCATCAAAGTAACGGGCGATCGGCTCACTAATCAGTACCCCGCCAGCCGGAACATAACCGGCGTTAACCCCTTTCGCGAAAGTGACCAGATCCGGCACCACGCCATCCTGCTCAAATGCGAACCAGCTACCGGTACGGCCAAAACCGGCCATCACTTCATCGAGGATCAGTACAATGCCAAACTCATCGGCCAGCGCCCGCACGCCCTGCATATAACCATCCGGCGGCACCAGAATCCCGGCGGTGCCCGGAATGGACTCCAGCAAAATCGCGGCAATCGCGCTCGGACCTTCGCATTCAATCATCCGCCGCAGATGCGCCAGCGCGCGCTGGCACTCCTCCTCTTCCGTCGTGGCGTTAAATTCGCTGCGATAGAGGTAAGGGTTGAAAAAGTGTACATGACCGCGGGAATACTCGTTCGGCACGCGACGCCAGTCGCCGGTGGCGGCAATCGCGCTACCGGTGTTGCCGTGATAGGAACGATAGGCAGAGAGCACTTTATCGCGGCCGGTATACAGCCGCGCCATGCGGATAGCGTTCTCGTTGGCATCCGCGCCGGCGTTGGTGAAAAACACTTTACTAAAGCCTTCAGGCGCCAGTTCGACAATACGCTTCGCCGCTTCGCCACGGGCGAGGTTGGCGGTCGCTGGCGCGATGGTGACCAGTTCTTCCAGCTGCGCCTTCATGGCCGCCAGCACGCGAGGATGCTGATAGCCAATATTGACGTTCACCAGTTGGCTGCTGAAATCAAGATAAGTGTTGCCTTCGTAATCCCACAGCTCACAGCCTTTGGCCCCGGCGATCACCAGCGGATGTAAATTGCCCTGCATCGACCATGAATGAAACACATAGGCGCGATCCAGCTGCCGAACTTCATCATTACTTATCGCGACCTCGTTCTGTATTGCCAGCTTCATACCCTGCCCTCTCTCATGTCGTTGTTGTTGGCTTCATCATTGGCCGCGTCAAAGCAAAACCGATAGAGCCAGTGCGTGGAAAATGATGTGACACGGTGTCACATCTCCACGTCCCGACTGGCCCTGTGCCCTGCAGAGCGGCGTTTTTATAGTGGTCACGACAACCTGCACAGGAGAATGAAATGGCAACAAGTAAAGTAGTATTTATTACCGGGGCGACTTCGGGGTTTGGTGAAGCGGCGGCGCAGGTTTTCGCCGATGCCGGCTGGTCGCTGGTATTAAGCGGGCGCCGTTTCGCGCGGTTAAAAACGTTACAGGATAAACTCTCGTCTCAGGTGCCGGTGCATATCATCGAACTCGATGTGCGTGACAGCAACGCGGTCGCCGCCGCCGTAGCGGCGCTTCCCGCTGAATTCGCCGATATTACCACCCTGATTAATAACGCCGGGCTGGCGTTGTCGCCGCTGCCAGCGCAAAAAGTAGAGCTGGAAGACTGGAAAACGATGATCGACACCAACGTCACCGGTCTGGTCAACGTGACCCACGCCCTGCTGCCGACGCTGATTAACCACGGTGCGGGCGCAAGTATCATCAATATCGGCTCTATCGCCGGACAATGGCCCTATCCGGGCAGCCACGTCTACGGTGCCAGCAAGGCGTTCGTGAAGCAGTTTAGCTACAATCTGCGCTGCGACCTGCTCGGTACCGGCGTGCGGGTCACTGACCTTGCGCCGGGAATTGCCGAAACGGAATTTACCCTGGTGCGCACCAAAGGCGACCAGTCGGCATCGGATAATCTCTATCGCGGTACCACCCCGCTGAGCGCACGGGATATTGCTGAGCAGATGTTTTATATCGCCACGCTACCGGATCATATGAATATCAACCGCGTGGAAGTGATGCCGGTGCGTCAGGCCTGGCAGCCGTTTGCAATCGATCGGGATTAAGGTTCTGTCCGGACAACAAAACCGCAGACCATGCCAATCCGTAGCCCCGGTGCGCAGCGCCACCGGGGAGATCGGCCGCAGAGGATGGGGCCCGGCGTCTTATTACCGGCTACTCTGCAAAAACTGCCTGACACGTTCGGAATCCGGGTTGGTGAAAAACTTCTCCGGCGGCGCTTTCTCAATCAACAAGCCCTTCTCGAGAAACACCACCTCATCCGACACCTGGCGCGCGAAATCCATCTCATGGGTCACCACTACCATGGTATAACCTTCGGCGGCCAGCGCTTTCATTACCCCCAGCACCTCATTTACCAGCTCGGGATCCAGCGCCGATGTCGGTTCATCAAACAGGATCACCTCCGGCGACATCGCCAGCGAACGGGCTATCGCCACCCGCTGCTTCTGGCCGCCAGAGAGCGTAATGGGGTACACGTCCGCTTTATGCGCCATCCCTACTTTTTCCAGTTGCTGCATGGCGATAGCTTTCGCTTCGTCACGTTTCATCCCCTTCACGTGCAGCAGCGCCTCACTGACGTTCTGCTGCACCGTCAGGTGCGGCCACAGGTTAAAGCTCTGAAACACCATTCCTACCCGCTCGCGGATTTTCGACAGCTGACGATGGGACATCGCCCGGCCATTCTGTTCATCAATACCCAGGCGTTGACCGCTAATGTGGATTTCGCCGCGATCCGGCTGTTCCAGCCAGTTCATACAACGCAATAGCGTCGATTTACCCGACCCCGACGAACCAAGGATGCTCACCACGGTTCCCTTTTCCACCGTCAGGTTGATATCACGAAGAACCTCAACGTTATCGAACTGTTTAGAGACGTTTTTGACGCTTACAGCAGTCGTATCATGCATGACTCATTCCTCTTCTGGCTCCCCAGGCGCTCAGGCGTTTAATCAGCAGTTCCAGCAGGATGCTGATCGCCCAATAGAGCCCAATCGCGACGATAAAAGCGTTAAACGGGATAAAATAAGTGGCCTGGACGCTATTGGCCGCGGCGGTGATCTCCTGAACGGTAATAATGCTCAGGAAAGCGGTATCTTTCAGGCAAATAATCAGTTGATTCCCCATTAGCGGTAACGCGGAAGACAGAATATTAGGCAGAATAATGCGACGGAATATTTTATATCGCGAAAAACCCTGCGCGACCGCCGCTTCAATGTAGCCGCCGGAAAATACCCGCCGCTGGCTGCGTAATATTTCGAAAAAATAGGCGCCATGGTAGATAATTAAAGCCAGTAATCCGGCGGTCCAGGGCTCCATACTGATACCGACTTCCGGCAGACCGTAATAGAGCAAATAGGCCAGAATCAAAAATGGAATCGCCCGCATTAAACTGACAAAACCAATAATGATCCTGTTAAGGGTTTTCTTTTGATATTCGGTGAAATAACACAGCACAATGCCGATAATTAATCCGCTAATCGCTGCAATAATAAATAATTCAAGGGTGGCGAATAAACCGGCAATAAAGCTGTCGCGCACCGACCAGATAACGGCCCACTGATTCATAGCTCCTCCTGTTTTTATCGCGCCAGGCGTTTCGCTTTACGTTCCGCCATCCCCTGCAGTTTTAGCAGCAGGCCAATAATCACCACATACAGCAGCCCTGCCGCCAGAATCGGCGAAAGCGGTTCATAGGTGACCGAGGAAATTCGGTTGGTCACACGGGTCAGATCCACGACGCCAATCACCGCAATCGCCGGACTGCCTTTAATCAGGAATGACATTTCGTTAACCAGTGCAGGCAGGCTTTCAATCCACATTTGCGGCAACATGATATAGCGGAAATAGGCCCAACGACGCATCCCCACCGATTCCGCCGCTTCTCGCTGTTCGCGGGGAAAGGTGCGAAAGGCATTGCGCCAGATTTCCGCATTAAACGCGGAAGTATTCAGCGTCAGCGCCACAATCGCCGCGATGTTTTTATCGAGATGAATTCCCATCGTCGGCAAAGAGAGAAACAAAAACAGCACCAGCGTCACTAGCGGCGTGGCGCGGGCAAGGCTGATATAAACCACCAGCAGTTGGTCGATAACCGGTATGCGTAACATCCGTACCAGTGCGATCAGCAGGCCGATCGCCACCCCAAAAGCGATAGCGATGACCGAAATCCAGAGGGTCGTCCATGCGCCTTCAATCAGTAACTGCCAGGAAATTGCATCCATGAAACCCTCCTTCTGCTTAACAGGCGGCGGTTACCCGCCGCGAAACACATTACAGACCCGCTAATTTATGGAACTGTTCCGGACTGGTGATCGGCTCCGTCGGCAGATCGTCATAGGTTTCGCCAAACCACTTTTTCTGTAGTTCCGCAAGCTTGCCGGTCTCCTTCATGTGGTTCATAAATTTGGTCATATAAGCCAGCAGCTGCGGCGAGCTTTTGGGGATTGGCCATGCCATATAGCCCGGCCCGGACACCGCCAGACCTTTGGCGAACACCTTCGGCTTGCTCTTCACCAGATCGTTGACTGAGATAACCACGTTAATCACGTAATCCAGGCGTTTATTGGCGAGGTCGGCATAGGCTTCAGGGTAGGAGGGATACTCCACCACCGGTCCCAGCTTGCCACCGGTTTTCTCCAGCATCGCTTTCAGTTCCGGCAGACGAGCCAACAGCGCGCTGCCCGCCTGAACGCCCACTTTTTTACCGCTGAGTTCGGCAATCGTATTCAGTGAATTATCGCCGGCGCGTTTAACAAAATAGTGCTGGGCGGACGCCCACGGCGGCGTAAAATTAAAGACTTTCAGGCGATCATCGGTAATTACCGCCCCGGTTAAAGCCATATCGTACTGGCCCGTAGAGACCGCCGCTAATAATCCGGTCCACGGCAGAATGCTCTGGTCGACATGGAATTTCGCGTATTTGCGTAATTCATCGAGCATATCTTTGTTAAAGCCATCTGTCTGACCGTTATTCATAAAGTTAAAAGGCGCGTAATCATCTTCGGTCGCGACTTTCAGGGTGCCGGATTTTTCGATTTCCGGGAGATCTGCGGCTACCGCATGATAAGAAAAGGCCATCGCCATAATGGCGCCCAGACAAATTGAACCTAATGATTTTTTCATCAATCCACCCCTAATTAATTCGCCAGACGTGTTCATTCCAGAACATGAAAAGGTTTGCAAAATATGTGCCGACGGAAACTCCGGTCCGCGACTGATGGATGCGTTGTCAAAACCCGCCCATCGCTACAGCCGGTTTGGACACGGACGGCGTAATACACCCAGAATGTACATGCAGTACATGAGGATACGGGCACTGTCCGGGGCCAAAATGGCAAATAAAATAGCCAGATGGGACTGGTTCTTACTGTAGGGAGCGTTTTAAATTTCCGGATAGAGCCAGATCCGTTGCGTGGATGTGTCAGTCATTCTCAAGGTGGTATGGAATTTGCTCCGGTTTATACATCGTGCGTTTGCGTAAGGAGCTAAATATGATCCGCCACCTGTTACATGTTGATTTCGACCCGCGCCGCGGTTTGCAGGAGCAGGTGCGCGAGACGCTGATTAACGCCATTCTGGGCGGTATTTTTTCCGCCGATATGCCGCTCCCCTCCTGCCGTCAGTTGGCCAACCAGTTGCGGGTATCGCGCAACACCACCGCCCTGGTTTTTGAAAGCCTGGTGAACGAGGGATACCTGATCAGCCGCCCGCGTAGCGGCTATTATCTGCATCCGCATTATCAGCATCCGCCTTCCGCCACCGTGGAGGCTGCACCGCAGCGCGAATGTTCTGCACCATGCTGGGGCGCCCGGCTGCAAATCACGCCCAGCCAGCAGGAGTCGATTCTTAAACCGGCTGGCTGGATGAACTACCGTTATCCGTTTATCTACGGCCAACCGGATACCCGTCAGTTTCCGCTGGCGACCTGGCGCTCGGCGGCGAACTGGCTGCACGGCGGCGTGCGCGATCCGGCGTGGGTAGTGGACCATATCGATCAGGATGTCCCGATGCTGATTGAGCAAATCCGCACCCGGGTGCTGCCCAAGCGCGGCATCGTCGCCGCACCGGATGAGATTCTGATTACCCTCGGTTCGCAAAACGCGCTCTATCTGCTGACCCGCCTGCTGATGTCATCGACGACACGGGTCGGTGTGGAAAATCCCTGTTTTCGCGAAGCGATTAATACCTTCCTGCTCGCCGATACCGATATTGTGCCGCATCCGGTGGATGAACAGGGGATCGTCCTTAATGACACGCCCTGCGATTATTACTATGTGACGCCCGGCCACCAGGTTCCCACCGGGGTAGCGATGAGCAAGGCGCGACGCAATCAGTTGCTGGAACATGCCGTTCGCCATGATGCGGTCATTATTGAGGACGATTACGACTCAGAAAGTAACTTTATGCTTAATCCGCTTCCGGCCCTCAAAGCCAGCGATCGCAGCGGCAGAGTGGTCTACGTCAGCAGCCTGTCAAAAGCGCTATCGCCGGGTCTGCGGTTGGGCTTTATGGTTGCCGATCCGGACCTGATCGATGAGGCTCGGGCGCTGCGGCGACTGGCGTACCGCCACCCGCCAACCAATATTCAGTATCAAATGGCCCATTTCCTTGCCCAGGGCCACTATGAAACGCATCTGCGGCGCTACCATTACGACTCTGCCCAGCGCTGGGATCGCCTCAATAACGCTCTGCAGCACCATCTCCCTGAGTGCCGGATCATTCCCGGTAGCGAACATGCCAACGCCTTCTGGCTGGCCACGCCGGCGCAAATCAACACCCAGCAACTCACCTGGCGCGCCGCCCATGCCGGGGTACTGATCGAGCCCGGCGCACGGCATTTTCTCAGCGATGCGCCGCCGGATAACTTCTTCCGGATGGGCTTTCATGCCATTAACCCTGACGCCATTGAACAAGGCGTGGAGGTGCTGCGCGGCCAGCTGGCGCAGATGGGTTAAGAGTCGGGTGCAAACACAATGTTATCAGCGGAATCCTATGCGCCTCCCTTGTGGGCTCCGCTGGTCATCTCCCGGCCAGGCAGGGCTATCGGGGCCTGGGGCCTCGCGGTATCAGAGACGCCCGCCGCAGCCGAGTTAATCGTTTTCTCTCTATGGGGTCACCTGCGGAGTAATAAGGCGATCACGGCTCATTTCGCTCTCCCTGCATAAACGCAGCGGCCAGCTCAACCAGCAGACGATCGCTGCCCCGTGGCCCTAAAAATGAAATCCCCAGCGGCAGTCCCCCCGTCCGGGCGACCGGCAGCGTGACTTGCGGACGGCGGGTCATCACGGAAATTAACAGCAAATCGTGAGAAAGACGGCGCACGGCCTCAATCTCTTCCGCCTGCGCCGTCAGCAGCGGCGCGCCGTCGGGAACGGTCGGCATCACCAGTACCGCCTCTCCCAGTTGCACGTCCCACCAGGCAGTGAAACGCTCGCGCTGCTGACAGGCGGCTTCAAACTGCGCGCGAGTGACCCCTTTGCCCCAAAAAAATCGCTCGCGTACATCCGGCCCCAACTGCAGATCGTAGTGCTCAATGGTTTCCCCCTGCGCCTGCCACGCTTCGTAACCCTGAATCTGGCGGAAGGCGAGATAGATATCATCGCCATCCGGCAGCGGCGCACTCAGCGGCGTTATTGCGCCGAAAACGCGCCCAAGCCGTTGACGGACCGGTAACAGAGCCTGCTGACTGCGCAGCGGCAGGCAGGAAAACAGCCCATCGTGGCTGGCCAGCCGCACCTTTGCGATATCCGGCCGCGCATCATTGAATAAACACGCGGCAACGGCAGAAAAGACCTCCGGTGAGCGCGCAAAGAAGCCGCAGGTATCCATGCTGGCGCACAGCGGCTGGCACCCCTCAAGGGAAAGGCGACCGTGGGTCGGGCGCAGGCCGAACAATCCGCAGTAGCTGGCGGGAGTGCGTACCGAGCCACCAGTATCGGTACCAAGAGCGAAATCACACACCTCGTTCGATACCGCCGACGCCGAACCGGACGACGAGCCGCCGGGAATATGATTCGGCGCAGCGCCGTTGCGCGGCGTGCCATAATGTACGTTGTGCCCGCTCATTGAGTACGCCAGCTCGCTGGTATGGGTTTTGCCAATAAAGCGCGCGCCGTTATCTAATAACGTTTGCACTACCGGCGCGGTGCGATTTTTTATCCCGGACAGCGCCAGCAGATGCGGATTGCCACCGCCGGTCGGGTAGCCCGCCACATCGAACAAATCTTTTACCGCAAAGGTCATGCCGCTCAGCGGGCCGTTTAACGCATGCACCACCGGGTGAGCCGGATACGGCATAAAGGCGCGTAGATCATCCTGCATAGTGGTTTTCTCCTGGCTTCAGGCATAAAGTAAGGTATCCAGTTACGAAGCGGTGAACGCCACGGAGTAATCGGCAATTTTTCCTGCGCCAGTCAGGATCGGCATATGCGAGAGCATATTGCCAATTTGTCCCGCAGCATACTGTGGTGCAGTTTAATTCAGCATCACATTGTCCCTGTTAAATATAAGTCACTATTTAACAGGCAAGATGCATACCAGTTCTGGATTTGTGGGAAATAGAGATAAAACGGCCGATAAAATAAGATAAACTTATTTTATCATCATGATTTAAATAGAAAAATAAATTAAACCTATCTTCTTGCACCACCAGCGGGAATGTTGTTGCACAATTGCACTAACCTATTTCCAACGGTAAAAAAATGATCGTCCGGCGTCATTTTATAAATCAACGTCACCCTGCATGCAACTTATCAGTAATCAATTCATACCTTCTATACTTCAGGGACTGTGCCAAAGAGGGAGTCGCTATGCCTTTACCCGATTTTCGCCGTTCCGAGCCTTTTACCCTCGGTATTGAACTGGAGCTGCAGGTCGTCACCCCGCCGGGCTACGATCTGAGCCAGAACGCCTCCGCGCTGATTAATGATGTGCAAAACACGCTGAAAGCGGGCGAAGCCAAGCATGACATTACCGAAAGCATGCTGGAGATAGCCACGGGGATATGCCGCGATATCCATCAGGCCACGGTACAACTGAGCGCGATTCAACAGGCGGTTCTGCGCGCCGCCGCCCGCCATCATCTGCAAATATGCGGCGGTGGAACGCATCCGTTTCAAACCTGGCAACGCCAGCAAATTAGCGACAACCCACGTTACCAGCAAACCGTCGAGCACTTTGGCTATCTGGCGCAACAGGCGACAATATTTGGCCAGCACGTGCATGTCGGTTGTCAAAACGGGGATGATGCGATTTATCTTCTGCATGGTCTGTCGCGCTTTGTCCCGCATTTTATCGCGTTAAGCGCGGCCTCTCCCTGGCTTGACGGTGCCGATAGCGGTTTTGCCTGCTCGCGGTTAAACCTTTTTGCCGCTTATCCTGATAACGGCCCGATGCCGTGGGTGAATAACTGGCAGGCTTTTCGCGGGCTGTTCCGCCGTCTGAGCTATAGCGGCATGATCGACAGCATGAAGGACCTGCACTGGGATATTCGCCCCAGCCCGCAGTTTGGTACCGTCGAAGTCCGGGTGATGGATACGCCGTTGACGATAAATCAGGCGGTGAATATTGCCGGGTTTATTCAGATTATTGCCTGCTGGCTGCTGACGGAACGTCCGTTTAAACATCAACCCGATGACTATTTACTCTATCCGTTCAATCGTTATCAGGCCTGCCGCTATGGCCTGGACGGTATCAATACCCATGTTCACAGCGGCGAGCAGCGAACATTTCGCGAAGAGATTTTACAACTGACGGAAAAACTGGCGCTCAGCGCCCGTCAACTGAATGCCAGCAATGCGCTGGAAGCGATTGCGCGCCAGGCGAAGCAGTCTCACAGTGAACCACAGCAAATGCGAGAGTTTGTCGCCAACGGCGGTTCATTAATCGGTCTGGTACAAAAGCAGTGTGAGATCTGGGCGACCTAGCGGCGATAAACGATATACTGCAGGCTCTCGTGGTTTGCCTGGAATCCTGACGTCGTGCGCTTTTGCTCCCTCCTGCCGCTGTTGCTTTTATCTCTGCCCGCGTTTGCCAGCGGAAAATGCTCCCTCACCGATCCATCGTTGACGCTGCAAAGCTATACGGTAAATCCGCAGCGGGAGCGTATCGTTATGTACTGGAAAAAAAGGACGGCAAGGCCTCAATGCCGTTCACTTAAGCAAATTATCGGTGTTGTCTTTTGTTTTATTTGCCTGTGGCAAACGCATTATCGGTGGTTTAAACGAAAATCTGATTCGGTTGATTCACTAACTGAGCTGATACGGGCTGAAATATAAAGGATATAACTTTTTTATGATTTTCAGCCTCTGAAAAGCCACTGACGAATAACGGACTCACCGCATGGGGGTTGGGCGCATCAAGGAAACCTGGCGGGAACGCAGGCGCGCATCCAGGACTGGCCGCCAGGACGGCGGCCAGAGGGCGGGTCGAGACAGGGACGTCGAGTCCCGCCCGGTCCGCCAGATGAAGCCGGAGTGGAGCGGACCGCGCAGCGGCAGGTTTTCAGCGCAATGCCGGGGGTGCAGGGGGACGGGCGAAACGTCCCCCTGCCCGTTCACACGCTGTGGATATAACGAATATCCTCGTATTACCCGTGAACGGAACAGGCCACTAAGCCAAACCAGGTGAAAACGAAAAATGTCATTTTCGCCAGAACCACCGATTAACGGAACCGCTCAGCCAGCCATAAACACAACTGACAGCCCTTAACTGACCCGCATTACGGCAAGGCCTGGGGATCGCTACGCTCGCTTCTGGCGGACATCAACCAACGTGGGCGCGTGCAGATGGCGATGAACGGCGGCATTTACGCAAAAAACGACACGCCGCTGGGACTGTATATCGAAAAAGGACGACGGTTGGCTTCGCTTAACCGCGCCTCCGGCAGCGGCAACTTTTTTATTCGTCCTGGCGGGGTATTTTACGTGGCAGGACAAAACGTGGAGATTGTCAGCCTCAATAAATTTAAACCGTCTCCAGCCATAGAGTACGCGGTACAATCCGGACCGGTGCTGATTGAAAACGGTAAGATAAACTGGCGGCTGAAGCCATCCGCCAGCTCGCGCAAACTGCGTAACGGAGTGGGTATTACCAGCGATGGCAAAGTCGTGTTTATGCTCAGCACGCACGAAACCAACTTCTATGATTTCGCCTGCTACGCACAGTCAACGCTCAACATACGCCAGATGCTCTATCTCGATGGCACCCTTTCCAGGATGTATCAGAAAGGCGGCAGCGTGCCGTGGCAGTACCATCCGTTAGTTACCATAATCGCGGTGGAGAGCAGGTAGTCGGCATAACATCGTCTGCGGTTTTGTAGCCTAGCGCGAGCTGGGGAACAAAACCGCAGTGCACCTACATCCGGCGATGCCCCCACTCACGCAGACGCTGGAACAACACGTACAGCGACGGAATAAACAGAATCCCGATCGCCGTAGCGACCAGCATGCCGCTGAATACGGTGGCGCCAATAATCCGTCGACTCTGCGCCCCGGCGCCGGTCGCAAGCATCATCGGCGCAATCCCAATAATGAAGGAGACCGCCGTCATCATCACCGCACGAAAACGGTGAGTCGCGCCTTCACGAGCCGCATCGACTATCGACATCCCCTCTTCGCGCTTCGCCCGCGCAAACTCAACAATCAAAATCGCGTTTTTTGCCGCCAGCGCAATCAGCAATACCAGACCAATCTGCACATAGACATCGTTGGCATAACCGGCCCACCATAGCCACAGCAATGCTCCGCCAATGGCAAACAGCACCGACAGCATCACGCTCGCCGGGAGCGTCCAGCTTTCGTACTGGGCGACAAGGAACAACCACGCCATCACCACCGCCGCCAGCACGATCCACATCGCCTGATTGCCGGTCTGCTGCTCCTGCCACGAAATTCCGCTCCAGGCATAGTCATACCCCTGCGGTAAATGCGATTGTAAAATCTGCTCCATCACCGCCATCGCCGTGCGACTGCTAACGCCTTCGGCGGCTGAACCACTCACCGATACCGACGGGAACTGATTATATTGCTGAATAAATGGCGCGCCGATCGTCGGCGTAATGGTCACCAGGTTGCTCAAACGGACTCGCTCGCCGTTGTCGCTACGCACATACAGTTCGCTAATCTGCTCCGCCCGCTGACGCCACTGCATCTCATTTTGGATAACGACAGGGTAAACGCGGTTATTTATGCTGAAATCCCCGGCGCGGGTGCCGCCAAACGCGGTTTGCAAGTTACTGAAAATCCTTGAAGTCGGTACATTCAGCCGCGCCGCCTGATCGCGGTCAACGTTGAGCGTCAGTTGTGGCACATTGCTGCTCCAGGTCGTAAAGACCCGGCTCAATTGCGGGTGCTGATTGGCCATCCGCAGCACCTGATGCGTCACCTGCTCCAGCGCCGCCGAAGATTGCCCGGCCTGCGCCAGAATACGTAAATTAAACCCCGAAGCATTGCCCAGCCCCGGCAGCGTCGGCGGCGCAAAGGTCATAATCGTCGCTTCCGGCAGCCCCATCAACTGCCCTTGTAGTTTTTCCATCACCGCCTCCAGCGGCGGTCGCTGATGCCAGTCTTTCAGCATCACCGAAATAAAGCCGCCGTTCGAGGCGCTGGTGCCGTTAAGAATATTAAAACCGGACACCTGAATCACATCCGCCACCGCCGGATTCATCAACAGCAACTCCCGCGCCTGGGCCATCACCGCTTCGGTACGCGCCAGCGAGGCGGCTTCAGGCAACTGCACGCTGGCGAAGAAATAGCCCTGATCTTCCTGCGGCAGAAACCCCTTCGGCATGCTGGTGAAGCTCAGAGCCACCAGCCCGGCGGCCATAACTGTTGCGGCCAGCGCCAGCCAGGGATGGCGATTCATTCCGCCAACCAGGCGGCCATAGCCGTCTCGCACGCGCTCCAGCCCGCGGTTAAAACCGCGCCAGATGGCGGCTGGCTGCGCTGGCCGCGGGCGCAACAGCAGCGCGCACAGTGCAGGCGTTAAGGTCAACGCCACAACGCTCGACAGGGTCACCGCCGTCGACAACGTGACGGCAAACTGGCGATACAGTTCGCCGACAATCCCGGACAGCATGGCTACCGGAACAAATACCGCCAGCAGCACGAGGGTCGTGGCAATCACCGGTCCGGCAATTTGCCGCAGGGCTTGCGCGGTGGCCTCCCCGCGCTCCAGCCCCTCCGCCATTTTGCTTTCAACATTTTCCACCACCACGATAGCGTCATCCACGACCATGGTCAGCGCAAGAATAATGGCGAACAGGCTCAGGGTATTGGCGCTATAGCCCAGCGAATAGAGTACGGCGAAAGTACCGATAAGCGAAACCGGGATCGCGAGAGCAACAATCAGCGTCGCCCGCCAGCTTTGCAGAAACAGCGACACCACCACCACCACCGCCAGTAGGGTTAGCATCAGCGAAACGCCGATCTCTTTGATCGTCGCCGTCACAAAGCGGGTGGTATCAAACTTCACTTCCCAGGTGAGATCGGCCGGAAATCGCGTGTGCAGCCGGGTCAACTCGGCGCGCACCGCGCTGGCGACCTGCAGCGCGTTGGCGGTCGGCGTCGGATAGATACCAAGATACGCGGAGTCTTTGCCATTAAGCTGCGCGCCGGAACGGTAGCTGCGCGCGCCCAGCTCAATGGTTGCCACGTCAGACAGACGCACCAGTTGCCCACGCTCGCCGCTTCGAATAATAATCCGTCCGAAACTGGCGGCATCGCTCAATCGACCAATACCGTTGATGGTCAGGGTCTGCTGCTGACCGTTAAATACCGGCGGCGTCCCCACCTGCCCCGCCGCGCCCTGCACGTTTTGTTCGTACAGCGCCCGGGAAATATCATCGGAGGTAATATTAAGCGCATTCATACGGTCGGGCCGCAGCCAGATGCGCATACTGTAGTCGCGGGCACCAAACATCTGTACGTCACCAACGCCCGGCAGACGCGCCAGCGCCTCGCGCACCTGGGTACTGGCGTAGTTGCTGACGAACAACGGCGATAGCGTACCGAGCGGCGAGTAAAGACTCACGCCCATCAGCAGGTTCGTCGCCCGTTTGCGCACCTGCACGCCGTTCTGCTGCACTTCCGCAGGAAGCTGCGCCACCGCCTGCGAAACCCGGTTCTGTACATCAACCGCGGCTAAATCGGCATGGGTACCGGCGGCAAAGGTCAGGCTCAGGCTGTAGGCTCCCTCATCAGAACTGGTGGATTCCATATACAGCATATGGTCAACACCATTGAGTTGGGTCTCCAGCGGTGCGGCAATGGCCTCAGCCACATCCGCCGCGCTGGCCCCCGGCCAACTGGCGCTCACATTAATAACCGGCGGAGTAATCTGCGGATATTGTTCGACCGGGATCAGCTTCAGCGACACCGCGCCGATAAAAGTGATCAACAACGCAATCACCATGGCAAAGCGCGGACGACGGATAAAAAACGTCAGCATCCTTTCTTCCTCATTCATTCAGCCACTGCACAGCGGCGCCGTCACGCAGGCGTTGAGCGCCTTCCGTCACCACACGTTCGCCCGCATGAAGTCCTTCCGTCACTGCCAGTCGCGGCCCCTGCTGGCCGCCAGGAATAATACGCCGCATCGTTACGGTATTGTTTGCCATCAGTATCCAGCAGTAAAAGCCCTGCGCGTCCTGCTGTACCGCAGAAACAGGGATCATCGGTTTTTCCTGACCCGCCAGCGGCCGGAAGAAAATCATCACGTTGCCGCCGGGCAGCAGACGGTGTTGCGGGTTAGCAAATTCGGCGCGCAGCGCCACGCTGGCGGTACGGCTATCAATACGGTTATCGACGGACGTCAGTACGCCATCTTCACGTTGCCCATCAATATCAACCTGCGCCAGCCACGCCTGTTTCAGCGCGCTAATATCGGGATATTGTCCCGCTTTAGCAAAAAATGCCGTCTCATCGAGTGAGAACGCAATGCGAATCGGGTCAAGCTGCACAACATCGACCAGCACGCCGCTGGCGGGATTGACCAGGCTACCGACATGAAACTGGCTATGGCCGACACGGCCGGTAACCGGGGACGTTATGCGGGTATAGCCGAGGGTAATCTTCCGGGCGGTAATCCGCGCCTGTGCCTGGTCCACGGCAGCCGCGGCGACATCGCGTTGCATTCGCACGGTATCAACATCGTTGCGGCTAATCGAATGGTTATTTTTTAATTGCTGATAACGGTTCAGTAGCTGTTGGGCCTGGCGTAATGACGCCTGCGCGCTTTTCAGTTCCGCCTGCGCCAGCGCCAGTTCGGCTTTTGGTTGCGCATCATCAAGCGTAAACAGTACATCGCCTTTTTTTACATACTGCCCGTCCTGAAAATGGCGCAGCACGATTGTCCCTTCGGTGCGGGCGCGAACAGCAACGGCATGAATGGCCTCAACGCGGCCGGAAATTTGCCGCTCATTGACATGCGGCGCGTGTTCAACGGTGGCGATACGGACCGGAATCGCCGGAGCGGCTGCGACCGTTAGCGCAAAACCCGCCAGGCCGCAGGCCAGTAAGGCGGAGCGGATCATCTTGTTCATGGGAAATTCCTTACGATGGCCCGGCCTCCCTCCCCTGGGAGAAGGGAGGCCGGGCGGAGCGGACGAACTAGGCGGCTTTGCGAAAACGACGGGTCAGGCGTTTCTCCACTTCCACCACCAGGAACATCGCCATACCGCTCGCCAGGGTGATAAACCAGTAGCGCAGCGGCAGCCCTTCGGTGCCAAACATCGCCTGCATTACCGGCACGTAGATGATGACCAGTTGCATCAGCAGCAGCACGCCGCTCACCAGCCAGATCCCTTTGTTACGCAGCAGCCCCATGTTCAGCGAGAAGCTGTCGCTGCTACGGCAGTTGATCATGTAGACCCACTGCGCGGTGACCAGCATCTGCAACAGCACGGTGCGGATAAACTCCGGGCTGTGGCCCCGCGGTGCCAGCCAGGCTTCAAGAATAAAGGCGGCGACGGCGATCATCGTGCCGACAAAAGCAACGCGCCAGATAGCGAAAGCATCCATCACATGCTGACCGGTTTTACGCGGCGGACGGTGCATCACATTACGCTCGGCGGCTTCAAATGCGAGGCCGAAGGAGAGCGTGGCGGAGGTCGCCATGTTCATCCACAAAATCAGTACCGGCGTCAGCGGAATAATGTTCCCCGCCAGCAGGGCGATGATAATCAGCAGCCCCTGCGCGAGGTTGGTCGGCATAATGAACAGAATGGTCTTCTTCAGGTTGTCGTAGACCCGACGCCCCTCTTTTACCGAACTGGCGATAGTGGCAAAGTTATCATCGGTGAGCACCATGTCGGCCGCTTCTTTGGTCACCTCAGTCCCTTTGATCCCCATGGCGATACCGACGTCGGCCTGACGCAGCGCCGGTGCATCGTTAACGCCGTCGCCAGTCATACCAACCACTTCACCGTTATCCTGCAGGGCTTTCACCAGGCGCAGCTTATGCTCCGGGCTGGTACGGGCAAAAATATCGTACTCAACGGCGGCTTTCGCCAGTTCGGCATCATCCATGTGCTCCAGCTGGTAGCCGGTCATCGCCTGGCGACTGTTGGCGATCCCCAACATCCCGCCAATGCTCATGGCCGTCTGCGGATGGTCGCCGGTAATCATCTTCACGCGAATCCCTGCATTCTGACAGGCGTGAATCGCGTCAATGGCTTCCGGACGCGGCGGATCCATCATCCCGGCGATGCCGAGGAACACCAGGCCTTCGCGCAGATCGTCATGGGTCAGCGTGGTGCTGCCGACGTTGGCTGGTTTGTATGCGGCGGCGACCATGCGCAGCCCCTGACGGGCAAAGCGCGCCATCTCCTCTTCCCAGTAGTGAGCGTCGAACGCCACCGGCCCCTGTTTGCTCATCTGCTGACGACACAGGGAGAAAATCACGTCCGGCGCGCCGGTAATCAGCACCCGCTCCTCATTGCCGATTTTCTGCCGGGTCGCCATATATTTATACTGCGAATCAAAGGGGATTTTCGCTACCAGTTGGGCGTCAACCGGTTCCAGTTGCGCTTTTGCCGCCAGCACTTTCAGCGCCCCTTCGGTTGGCCCGCCGGTAATGCCCCACAGACCGCGCTCATCCTGGATAATATGGCTGTCGTTACACAGGTCGATAGTGCGCAGGTACGTTTCCAGCACGCTGCCCGCTTTAATCTGCACCGGCGCATCGCTGCCCTCCAGATAGATACCGCCTTTCGGCTCGTAGCTGTCGCCTTCAACGCGATAGCAACAGTCGGCGGTGATAACCGCTTTAACGGTCATCTCGTTCATCGTCAGGGTGCCGGTTTTATCCGAACATACCACGGTCATTGCGCCCAGGGTTTCTACCGTCGGCAGTTTGCGGATAATCGCCCGCTGCCGCGCCATCGCCTGGACGCCAAGAGAGAGAATAATTGAGATAATCGCCGGTAAGCCTTCCGGCACGGCGGCAACCGCCAGGCTAATCAGAGAGAGCAGCAGCTCGCCGAGAGGAATATCGCGCAGCGCAAGGCTGAAGACAAACAGCGCCGCCATCATCGCCAGGATGATGACAAAAATCGCCTTGCCGAGTTTATCCATTTGCACCAACAGCGGTGTGCGATGCTTCTCAATGCCCGCCATCATCTGGTTGATGTGGCCAAGTTCTGTCTCCTGGCCGGTGGCGGTCACCACGCCAACGCCGCTACCGGCGCTGATGGTGGTGCCGGAAAAGAGCATATTGGTGCGGTCGCCCAGCGGCAGTTCCCCGTCCAGCACGTCGGTGGTTTTATCCACTACCGTCGATTCTCCGGTCAAAATCGCTTCTTCAACCCGCAGATTATGGGTTTCAATCAGGCGCATATCGGCCGGCACGCGGTCGCCGGCGCGCAGAATCACGATATCGCCAGGAACCAGGTCGCGCGTCGGGAGGGTTTCATGCTTACCGTTACGCTGTACGCGCGCATCGCTGGAGAGCATATTGCGGATGCTCTCCAGCGATTTTTCAGCGTTGCTCTCCTGGATATGGCCGATCAGGGCGTTGATGACCGTGACGCCAAGAATAACCAAAGTATCAACCCAATGGCCCATCACCGCAGTGAGCGCCGCGGCGACCAGCAGAACATATATCAGAACATCGTTAAAATGGGCGAGAAAACGCCGCCAGGCGGGCTTGCCCTTTTTCTCCGGTAACGCATTCGGGCCGTAAGTCCGCAAACGCTCAGCCGCCTCGGCGGCGCTGAGCCCGCCGGGATGGCTCTGTTTCTGCGCCAGCACCACATCAATCGTCTGCTGATATACCTGCCGTGGCGCAGCATTTCCCGAGGGGGTGGTATTATTTGTATTGAGCATTTTGGTCAAAATATCTCTCCCTTAAAATTCCGTGAGTCGGAAAGCCTGGCGTCATTCCGGGCAGTGAGAAAATTCAAATAAGCGCGAGAAAAATTGAGCAAACGCAATATTTAATCTCTCGCAAAATTCAAAAACTATGCTAAGTTAATTCTATGAAATAACTATTGCAGAATATGAATAAACAGTAATTAAACGAGGTTGACTATGTTTGGAATCTACCGCGGACGCCGTCTGGCGCTGTATATCCTGCTGGCGATTATTATCGCCACGTTAGTGGGATATAGCACCTATACTTTTGTAAAATCGCTGGCTTAATAATGACGCTAATTTACATTTCAGCGCAATTAACTTAATTACAAATAAGCCTCAATTAATTAACAAAGAAATTAACGAAGGGGATCATATATAATATCTTAAGGCGAAATTTAATTTCGTATGAAACAATATTGCATTCATTTCCCTTTTACCGGACAATATGTATTTAACCGATGATTAACAAATAATGAAACATCCGCTAGAAACGCTCCTGAGTGCCGCCGGCATTCTCCTGTTGGCTTTGCTCTCCTGCCTGTTGCTACCGGTGCCGTCCCCGGGACTGACGCTGGCGCAAAAGCTGGTTGAGACGTTCCACCTGATGGATCTCAACCAACTTTATACGCTGATCTTCTGCCTGTGGTTCTTAGCGCTGGGCGTAATTGAATACCTGGTGCTGCGCTGGATCTGGCGCCGCTGGTTTTCCCTTGAGCGCTAAGCCAGTAAAGTCGCGCATGCCGTCCACCAGCGCTTCGCACCAGGCGGCGTAATCGTGGCCGCTGGAAGAGGGATGGAAGCTCACCGCATAGCCTTTATCCTTCAATACCTGCTCAAATTCGCGCGTATTGACATAAATACCGCCATCCGGCCCGTGGGTTTCGAATTTACCCGCCTGTAACCAGAAGCGTACCGGATAGCGTGGCGATTGCTGATACTGTCGCGTCAACCAACTGGCCTCTTCCCCCGTTGGCGCCCACCAGTACGAGCCTGACAGACTCAACACATTGCCAAAATGCCGCGGATAACGCAGTGCCACCCATGATGCGGCCAGGCCGCCATAGCTGGAGCCTGCCACCACCGTTTTATGCCGACTCAGGCGGAGCCCCTGCCGATTCAGCCACGGTAGCAGCTCATGAGCCATAAAATCGGCAAAATGGGGATTCGGCGGCAGCTCTTTCGCCCGACGCGGATGATCGAGGCTATCAATAAACACCACGTTAATCGGCGGCAACTGATGACTGGCAATCAGGCTGTCCAGCACGTTGGCGAAATGATATTCGTCCTGGTAAGTTTTGCCATCGAACAACATCAGGGTCCAGCGTGCAGGCTGGGGCAGACGCGGACGGTAAATCATCACTTCGCGCGTATTCTGCAAAAAGTCGCTGCGCATCTGATGACGGGTTAAGGTTCCGTGGCGCAACGGCCGTGCCATACGCTGCGCCGTGCAGAAACGCACGGGATTAAGCGCCAGCAGCGAGTAGCGATTCCAGCGGTCGTGAGCCGCATTAATGCTATGCGGGTTGAGCGGGTCCGCCTGAGCGCTGACCAGAATCGCTCGCCGCTGCTCATGCCCGCTGCCGGTCACCTGCGGCACATCCGGAGCCAGCTTATACTGCATTAAGGTATCGGCAGGGACAACATAACTACGAAACCAGACATCAGAGTCGCCAAGACGAAACAGCGCATCGTGCTCTCCCGCGGGGGAGCCGAGAATAAACACATTCCGGCTCGCTCCGCGCCACAGGAAAGTAACCCGCTTATGGGTCGCATCAACCGGTTCCACCATCGGCGTGCCTTCCTGCGCGCGTTCCAGCCAGAAACGTGCCGTAGACCCTCCCGACGCCAGCTCGCGCATCAGTTGCTGCAGGCGCGGGCTGGCCGGGTCCTGCATCTGAATTTTCGTCAGCGCGATGGTTTCGCGCATCTGCCACTGAAAGCGCCAGCGCGCCCCCTCTTCGCCATGCAGCACCAGCGAGGAAGCACGGTTCACCGGCAAAGAAAACAGTAAGGTTTGCTCCCCGTCCGGTGGCCCCCCCGCCAATAGTGTGCGCAGACGACGGTTATGTTCATCCAGCAACCGGGCATCGGTGACGCCGGAAATGATCGCCGCGACGTAGTTCTCACCCAGCCTGGGCAGGTCAAAACAGACTTCGCCGCTGGCGTCGAACTTCCCCTGTAGTTCCCCCTGTAACGAAGGAGATTCGCAGTTTATCGCCGCTGCCGGTAAAGCACTCATGCCAATCAGCAGGCCGCTCCACGCCGTCTTCATTGCCCGATAGCTCCCTGTGAGAATTTGCCAATAACGTTAATGCAAATAATAACCATTTACAATGGTGTTACCACTGTAAACAGGCGCCACCGCAGTAATCCCCTCTCAGCGCGCGTTTTTGGCGACAGCCCGGCCAGGAATAGTCATAAGAACATTTCGATAGATGAATCATGGCCATGAATTTCACGGTGTTAACGCTCAACGCAGACTCGTCGCAGCACACCGACGATCCAGACGCCCCGCTAAAAAGAATAGCGGTAACAAAGACGCTATCGGTGACGGAAAACGACGCCCGAGATACCCGCTAAGAGTAAATATCCGCCGACAAAAAGGCCGGCGGAGGGTTTTCAGTGAGTACGACTGTGATTCTCTTTACGATAGGCACCCGGCGGCTGATTAAACGTGCGGGTGAAGATGCGGGTAAAGGTTTGCTGCGAGTCAAAGCCGTATTTCAGGCAAATATCATAGACTCGCTGATCGGTATCGCGCAGATCCCGTGCCGCCAGCAGCAGTTTACGCGCGCGAATGTAGCGCCCCAGACTCTCCCCTTTGTACTGTAAAAACAGTCGTTGCAAATGCCATTTCGAGTAACCGGCATGGCGCGCAATATCGTCAATACGTAGCGGCTGATGCAAATTATCATCAATCCACTCGACGATCGTATCAATAACCTGAGCGGAAATAGTCATATGTCCTCTCTCCTCCAGAACCACTCTCATCGTTACCGCCACCAGGCGTTAAATGATTGCGTTTTATCAGCGACCCAGACCGGCTCACCCAACACTGGCGTCAGCAGCCGCCATGGTCGCCCTGTACTGGCCTCCGCCAGCCTTTTATACGGATCATCCCATGTGTGTTTTGCCAGCACGAAGCGCCCGGCATGGCCCGGCAACACCGCTCGTGCATGAACATCGTCAGCGGCTTGCGCCGTCTCTTCCGGCGTCATATGGATGTACTTCCAGTCCTCGTCATACTGACCATTTTCCATAATGGCGAGGTCCACTTCGCCAAACTGTTCGCCGATAGCGTTAAAGTGCGGCCCGTAGCCGCTATCGCCGCTGTAGTAAATTTTCTGCTGCGAGGTAACCAGCATAAAGCTGGCCCACAAGGTCTGGTTACGTTTCAGGCCGCGGCCGGAAAAGTGGCGCGCAGGTAACACGTACACCGTGAGCTCATCGCTCACCGGCAAAGACTGATTCCAGTCCGCTTCGCTGATAATCGCGCCATTCATTCCCCAGTAGCGCAGGTGCGACCCGACGCCCAGCGGCGTCACCACCCGCTTGATTTTCGGCATCAGCGCCTTGATGGTGGCGTAGTCGAGATGGTCGTAGTGATCGTGCGAAATAATCAGCAGATCGATATCGGGCATCCCTTCAGCGTGCCACGGGTAATCACCAGGAAACGCCTTATTAATAAAAGAGAATGGTGCAGCATAGTGACTAAACACCGGGTCAATCAGAATGCGCTGGCCCGCCAGTTGCAGATACCAGGAGGAGTGTCCCAGCCAGACCAGAACGTCCTGACCTGGCGGCAGGCGGGCCAGGTCAGTTTTCACCAGCGGCAGCGGACCGGCGGGCCTGGCGTTTTCTCGCCTGGCGACAAGAAATGCCCACCACGCGGCCAGCATACTCTTTTTCCCGGTAAACCCCGGCGTTGGCAGCGCGTTATGAAACTGACCGTCATGATAGTGAGGCGACTGTTCCACCAGGCTGAGCTGCTCGCCATGCGGCGCCTGCCCAAATCCGGCACTGAGCGCAAACGGCAAAGTTGTTGCTGACGCTAATAACATGATGGCGACCACGCTAAAGATGACAGGGTTTATATCCTGCCCCCGGGAAACCGTTTTTCTGACGGTTTTCGCGGCAGGACTTGATTATGAGTGAGTAAGCACTCATTATTAGGGCGAAAGCTGAAAGTCGTCAAGACGATTTTCAAATTTTGACAGACACCGTTGCAGTGCCTGTATCAGACATGCTTAGATCGTCGTTTTATAACCTGTGAGGTAAAGTGTAGTGGCTCGTCCTAAGAGTGAAGATAAAAAACAAGCGTTACTGGAGGCTGCAACTGCCGCTTTTGCCCAATCGGGAATCGCCGCGTCGACCTCGGCCATTGCCCGTAGCGCGGGCGTCGCCGAGGGAACGCTGTTTCGTTATTTCGCCACCAAGGACGATCTGCTCAATGAGCTGTACCTGACAATAAAATCCGACCTGGTGAAGTCAATGATTGCCGGTCTCAATCCTGACGAACGTCGGCCAAAAGAGAACACGCGCAATATCTGGAACAGCTATATCGACTGGGGCGTGCGTAATCCGATGGAGCATAAAGCGATTCGGCGGATGGCGCTCAGCGAAAGGATCACCGACGAAACCCGCAACCGCGTCAGAGAGATGTTCCCGGAGCTAAACGAATTGTGCCAGCGTTCAATCAAGACCGTTTTCCAGTCTGACGAGTACCGTACCTTCGGCGACGCGTTATTCCTTTCGCTCGCTGAAACCACCATTGAATATGCCAGCCACGAGCCGAAACGCGCCGTACGTTTTGTTGAACTGGGTTTTGAGGCGATGTGGCAGGCGCTTGCCGAGGACAATCGCTGATGGATCCCCGCTCGCTCCACCGCCATGCGCACCGTATCGCGCTGGCGCTTCCCTTTGCCGATCACTGCTGGCCATTTGGCCCGGAGTACGATGTGTTTAAGGTCGGCGGGCGGATTTTTATGCTGACCATGACGGTACGGGGCCGGGCGCTGGTCAACCTGAAATGCGATCCGCAAAAATCGCTGCTGTATCAGGAGATTTACCGCAGCATTAAGCCCGGCTATCACATGAATAAAAAACACTGGATCACCGTGGTACCCGGCAGTGATATCAGCGAGGACCTGCTGGCTGAGCTTATTGGCGATTCGTGGCATCTGGTGGTCAATAAACTCAGCAAAAAAGAGCAGTTACGATTGCGCCCGGCCTGATTTTCAGCGTAGCGCGATAAGTGTTATCGCATTTTTACCCCTTATCATTTTCCCGGCATCGCTGTACTCTTCCCTCACCAGACGCACCCGCAAGGGGTTGTAAATAGTGAGGAAGAGTATGGATATCATATCAGTTGCCTTAAAGCGCTACTCCACCAAGGCATTTGACGCCACTAAAAAACTGACTGCCGGGCAGGCAGAAAACCTGAAAACGCTGCTTCAGTACAGCCCATCAAGTACCAACTCCCAACCGTGGCACTTTATCGTTGCCAGCACCGATGAAGGCAAAGCGCGCGTCGCCAAAGCGGCCAGCGGCACCTATGTGTTTAACGAACGTAAAATTCTCGACGCGTCCCATGTGGTGGTTTTTTGTGCCAAAACCGCGATGGATGACGCCTGGCTGAATCGCGTCGTTGACCAGGAAGAGGCCGATGGCCGCTTCGCCAATGCGGAAGCCAAAGCGGCAAACCATAAAGGCCGTACGTTCTTTGCTGATATGCACCGCAAAGATCTGCACGATGACGACCAGTGGATGGCAAAGCAGGTCTATCTGAACGTGGGCAACTTCCTGCTTGGCGTCGCGGCGATGGGCCTGGACGCCGTGCCGATTGAAGGCGTCGATTTCGCCATTCTGGACGCCGAATTTGACCTGAAAGCACAGGGCTACACCAGTGTGGTCGTCGTGCCGGTCGGCCACCATAGTGTTGAAGATTTTAACGCCGCCCTGCCAAAATCTCGCCTGCCGCAGGCGACAACCATCACCGAGATTTAATCCTCTCCTTCTGCCCCCGGGCTGCGGCGTGAATGCGTCCCGCCCGGGTTACCGATCCGCTCTCCGGCATGCCAGATACGCTCCGCATATCGGGGACCGCCAGCGCCTGCCACGCCCCCAGCGCGCGCGGAATAATACGCTGTTGCCGACGGGTAACGTTCATCAGCCCGCTTTGTCATTATTGCTTATTCAGCCACGCCAGCGCCTGCTCCCCCGCCGGGTCCATCGGCAAATAGACCAGCAGACGCGAGCCATTACGCGGGGCGGAATACCAGTACATCTGCTGTAAGCTAAATCGCCCAATCTGCGGATGTTTAAAATTTTTAACCTGATTCTCCACGCCGCGCACCTCATAGCGCTGGTGCCACAACGCCTCAAACTCCGCCGACGCGGCGAAAAAACGCGCCAGCTTATTCTCCCACGCCGGGTCACCACGGTGCTCCGCCATTGCCGCACGAAAATAAGACGCAAATGTCGCCAGTACATCGCGATTTTCGATGCGGCTTCGCCAGGTTTCATTGGTCAGATACAGATAAATGCAGTTGCGATCGTCTTCCGGGATCGTCGCGAAATCGATGCCCATCAGGCGGCAAAAGCTGTCGTTCCAGGCGACAATATCAAAGCCCGGCGTCTGAATGCTGGCGGGCTGCGGCATCAGGCTATCCAGCATTCGTCTGGCGCCGGGGCTAATACCTTCGCATACCGTGGTCTCTGTGGATTCCGGCGGCGTCAGCCCGGCCAGCACAAACAGATGCCGGGTTTCCAGTTGACTGCACTGTAGCGCATTCGCCACCCCCGCCAGCACCGTCTCCGACGGATTCACTTCCCGTCCCTGCTCCAGCCAGGTATACCAGGTGACACCGACATCCGCCAGCATCGCCACCTCTTCCCGCCGTAGCCCCGGCGTGCGCCGCCGCCCGACGCGAGGCAGCCCCAGGCGCTGCGGGTCAAGGCTTTCGCGCCGGGCGCGCAAAAATGCCCCGAGCTGTTTACGACTGTCATCGGTGATGAATCCCCCCGATTCACGTTGCGGTATTGTGGCCATAACATCTCCAGCATGGTAGTGCTGATACCAGTATAGACAGGAACTGGTACCCGTTTAATTTATCGGTGATGCTACGACCATCCGCTGAATGACGCAATGGAGAGTCTCCGATGAATTCGTCTGCTGTTTCACCCGGTCACGCCGGTTTATTCCTCCTGTTAACTGGCCTGATGTTGCCACAAATCGATACATCGATAACGAACGTCGCCCTGGATTCCATCACTCAGTCGCTGGCAGCCAGCGCCACGCAGCTGGAACTGATTGTCGCCCTGTACGGCGTCGCCTTCGCCGTGTGTCTGGCAATGGGGAGTAAACTTGGCGATAACTACGGTCGTCGCCGTCTGTTTATGTGGGGCGTGGCGGTTTTTAGCGTAGCCTCGCTGTTGTGCGGGCTGGCCACATCGATGACCACGCTGCTGATCGCCCGAACGTTACAAGGAGCCAGCGCGGCGCTGATCGTGCCGCAAATCCTTGCCACCCTGCACGTCACGCTAAAAGGTACCGCGCATGCCAGGGCCATCAGCTTATATGGCGGTATCGGCGGTATCTCTTTTATCGTCGGGCAAATGTGCGGCGGCTGGCTGGTGTCGGCGGATATTGCCGGCTTAGGCTGGCGAAACGCCTTTTTTATCAATGTGCCAATTGGCCTGCTGGTGCTGGCCTTTAGCCGCCGCTATATCCCGGAAACCCGGCGTGACGAGCATTCGCCAGTTGACTGGCAGGGCACCTTTAGCCTCGCGCTCATCCTCTGTTGCCTGCTGTTTCCGATGGCGCTGGGGCCAGAGCTGCACTGGCCTTTAACCCTGCGTCTCTCCCTCATCGCGGTATTCCCGCTGCTGGCCTGGATGTGCGTTAGCGCTCAGCGTAAACAACAGCGAGGCGAACAACCGCTGCTACCGCCGCGCCTGCTGAAAACGGGCAGTATGCGTTTTGGTATCGCGATTGCCCTGCTCTTTTTCAGCGCCTGGTCGGCGTTTATGTTTTGCATGGCGCTAACCCTGCAATCCGGGCTGGGAATGGCCCCCTGGCAGTCAGGCAATAGCTTTATCGCTCTCGGCATCGCCTATTTCCTCTCTGCGCTTTACGCCCCCAGGCTGATCGCCCGCTACAGCATCGGGCGCATATTACTGACGGGTCTTGCGGTACAGATTATCGGTCTGTTGCTATTGAGCGTCACGTTTTATCGCTTCGGTATCCACACCACGACGCTGTGCCTGATACCGTCGACAGCGCTTATTGGCTACGGGCAGGCGCTGATTGTGAATACGTTTTACCGCATTGGCATGCGCGACATTAGCGCGAATGATGCCGGGGCCGGGAGCGCAATCCTCAGTACTCTGCAACAGGCAACATTTGGCCTCGGGCCAGCACTGCTGGGATCGCTCTTTTTAAGCTTCGCCCGACGCAGCGGAGGAAGTTATCCCCTCGCCTTTATTGATTTTTTAGCGGTAGAGATGGTGATGATGGTGCTGCTGGGGATTATCGCGTTGCGCTTCCGCCGTCACCTTAACGCATGCCCGACGGCGATAACGTCGTAATTCACCTCTGCGTAACCTGAGATTTGCATAATAGACATCCAGCGGTCATCATAAGCGCTGGATGTAAAGGAGACGTTATGCAGGAATTAATCTCGGAAATCGCCGCGTTAGGCATCGAAATAACCCCAACCACCTCACTTATTATTATCTTCGGCATTATTCTTCTGACGGCGGCTGTCGTTCACCTTATTTTGCATAAAGTGGTGCTGCGCACGTTCGAAAAACGGGCGCAGGCCAGTAGCCATTTGTGGCTGCAAATTATTACGCAGAACAAACTTTTTCACCGTCTGGCCTTTACCCTGCAAGGGATAATCGTCAACGTGCAGGCGGTATTATGGCTACAAAAAGGTAGCGAGGCCGCAGAAATACTCACCACCTGCGCACAGCTGTGGGTGATGATATACGCGTTAATGTCCTTCTTTTCGCTGCTGGATGTCGTGCTTAACTTATCGCAAAAATTCGCCTCCGCCTCTCAGCTTCCGCTTAAAGGGATATTCCAGGGAATTAAGCTGGTCTGTGCGATTATTGTCGGCATTTTGGTTATCTCATTATTAATTGGCCAGTCTCCGGCGATCCTGATTAGCGGCCTTGGCGCGATGGCGGCGGTCCTGATGCTGGTGTTCAAAGACCCGATCCTTGGCCTGGTGGCCGGTATTCAGCTCTCCGCCAACGATATGCTAAAACTCGGTGACTGGCTGGAGATGCCGAAATATGGCGCTGACGGCGCGGTGATTGATATCGGCCTGACCACGGTAAAGGTGCGTAACTGGGATAATACCATCACCACCATTCCGACCTGGTCGCTGGTTTCCGATTCGTTTAAAAACTGGAGCGGGATGTCCGCCTCCGGCGGTCGGCGAATCAAGCGCAGCCTGAATATCGATACCACCAGCATTCATTTTCTTGATGAGCAGGAGCAGCAGCGCTTGATTCAGGCCCGACTGTTAAAGCCGTATATGGATTCGCGTCATCAGGAAATCAGCTTGTGGAACCAGCAAAATGCCGCTGACCAATCGATACTGAACCAGCGCAAAATGACCAATATCGGCACCTTCCGTGCCTATTTACAGGAGTATTTACGCAACCATCCCCGCATTCGACAAGATATGACCCTGATGGTGCGTCAACTGGCACCAGACGCCAACGGCCTGCCGCTTGAGATTTACTGCTTCACGAATACTGTGGTGTGGGCGGAATATGAAGGCATCCAGGCGGATATCTTCGACCATGTCTTTGCCGTGGTTGACGAATTTGGCCTGCGGATTCATCAGTCGCCAACCGGCAACGATATTCGTTCACTGCGGGAGAGCTAATCAGGTAGACTGAGATACTGGCGCAGAAATTACGCGCCAGTCCATTTCAGCATCGACCCTTTATCTGGTCAGCACGTCATAATGCAAAAATACGAGCAGGATGCTCAAAATACATCTCTGCTCATTTTTAAAATTAATGATTAGGGATGATATCAACAATGAAATTAAACATAGCAATTATCGCACTCAGTTGCGCTCTTGCCGCGCTCGTCGGCTGCAGTTCATCAAAATCCTCACCGGAACGCCACGCGTACTATTTCGTCTCGCACCGTTCTGATTTTGTCGGTGGTAATTTCGCCACTAACCGTCAGGAAAATTACCGCTTAAACCTGCCAAACTTTACCGGGATCTATGCCAGGGGCCAACAGGACAGAAAGTCAGGCGTAAGCGAAAGCGACGCCCGCCGTATCGCCGACGGCATTAAGCAACAAATGGCGCAGGGCACCAGAATACAGCACACGTTCAACGGTAACGCCAGCGATAAGTGGGAAAACGAGATGGAGAATAAAGATGCCGTGTTACTCGGTAACGAACTGGCTGGCGCCTATCTTGACGGCTATCTTGGGGTGAAATAAATGTTAAAAGGTGCCCTTCATAAAACACACAGGGGAGTGACGTGAAAAACGCACTAACGTCGTCGGATGTCGTAGAGGGAAACGGCCCGGCGCTTCATCGTGGTTTACAGAACCGACATATCCAGCTTATCGCTCTCGGCGGCGCCATCGGAACCGGCCTGTTTCTCGGTATTGGACCGGCAATTCAAATGGCGGGACCGGCAGTCCTGCTCGGCTATGCCATCGCCGGGATCGTCGCCTTTCTGATTATGCGTCAACTGGGCGAAATGGTTGTCGAAGAGCCGGTATCTGGCTCTTTTGCCCATTTTGCGTATAAGTACTGGGGGCCGTTTGCCGGCTTTCTGTCCGGCTGGAACTACTGGGTCATGTTCGTGCTGGTGGGAATGGCGGAGCTGACCGCCGCGGGTATCTATATGCAGTACTGGCTACCGGATGTTCCGACATGGATCTGGGCCGCTGCATTCTTCATCATTATCAACGCCGTTAACCTCGTTAATGTTCGCCTGTACGGTGAAGCGGAATTCTGGTTCGCGCTCATTAAAGTGCTGGCAATTATCGGCATGATTGGCTTTGGTCTGTGGATGCTGTTCAACGGCCACGGCGGCAGGAAGGCGGGGCTCGGTAATCTGTGGGAGTACGGCGGCTTTTTCGCCACCGGCTGGCACGGCCTGATGATGTCGCTGGCGGTGATCATGTTCTCCTTTGGCGGTCTGGAGCTTATCGGCATTACCGCTGCGGAAGCCCACAACCCTGAGAAGAGCATTCCCAAAGCGGTTAACCAGGTAGTGTACCGTATCCTGCTGTTTTATATCGGCTCTCTGGTGGTTCTGCTGGCCCTCTACCCGTGGGTGGAAATCAAGTCCGACAGTAGCCCATTCGTGATGATTTTCCATAATCTTGACAGCAACGCGGTGGCTTCAGCGCTGAACTTCGTGATCCTGGTAGCATCGCTATCGGTCTATAACAGCGGCGTTTATTCCAATAGCCGCATGTTGTTCGGCCTGTCGGTGCAGGGTAATGCGCCGAAGTTCCTTGCCAGCGTCAGCAAGCGTGGCGTGCCGGTAAATTCCCTGCTGCTCTCCGGGGTGATTACCTCGCTGGTGGTGCTGCTTAACTACCTGCTGCCGCAGAAAGCCTTTGGTCTGTTAATGGCGCTGGTGGTGGCGACGCTGCTGTTGAACTGGATTATGATTTGCCTGGCGCACCTGAAATTCCGTGCCGCTCAGCGGCGAGAAGGGCGCGAGCCGAAGTTTAAAGCGCTGCTGTCTCCGGCCAGTAACTATTTATGTATCGCCTTTCTGGGGCTGATTCTGGCGCTGATGTGCACGATTGACGGTATGCGTTCATCGGCGATTCTGCTGCCAATATGGATACTGTTTCTGTTTGTCGCCTTTAAAGCTTTACGCCGCCGGGCGTAGCGCGTGACTGACCCGCCTGGCGAATGGCGCTAAACCCATTAGCATTATCCCATCGCCAGGCTGGCTTTTATTTCGCAGTCAGATCAATACGGACAACGCTGTCCGGTCCTTTCGTCGAGTGATCTTTATTAAACGCCTGTTTAACGGTGACATACAGCGTCTGACCATCGGCAGAAATCAGCAAGCTGTTGGGATTCACCGGCAGATCCCACGTCTTTTTCAGCGCATAGCTGGTGCCATCAAGGCTGATAACCTTGCCTGCTTCACGCCGGGAGATATAAATTTCGTTGCGCTCAGGGTTGAATAGCACCGCCAGCGAATCGCCCACATCCAGTTGCTTAATCACCTTGCCGCTGTGAATATCAAGCACCAGCGTGGTTTTAGCTTTTGAATTGTCGGTGACGAACAAACGACCGGTGGCGCTATCTTCAGCGATATTCAGCAGCAAGGCCGGTTTATCGCCCAGCGGCTTCCAGCGGTGTTCGATGCGGTTATTACGCGGGTTAATCACCAGGATCTCTCCGCTGCCGTTTGCCGCATACAGACGTTGGGTTTGCGCGGAATAGTGCAGGCCGGTCACCCATTTACCCGCGTTTTTGATGCGCGCTTTCAGCTTCAGGTTTTTAGCATCGACCACCCAGATGAGCGCCGGATCGGCAACAGCGCCAACATAAAGGGTGTTATCAACCAGCAGGATCTGCCGTGCGCCGTAGGGGCGACCTTTCTCATTACGCTCGCTAAACAGCAGGCGTTTTTTTACTTTGCCACTCGCGGTGTCAATGGCGCTGATACCGCCATCCAGCGAATTGGTGACGAACAAGGTGCTACCGTCCGGGCTAAGCTGTACAGCAAAGTTTTTCAGATCGGTATGGGTCATACCGGTGGTTTTCAACGTGGTCGGCTCCAGCTTATATACCGCCCCGCCCTGCACATCTTTAAAGCTATCGGCGCTGGCGACGTATAGCGCATCGCCTTTCGGACTCAGCGCCATCTCATACAGCCCGTCCGCCAGCTCGCGCCTGAGTGGCTGTACGGTGGTTTCCGCGCTTTTGGCGGCAACAGGTTGAGAAACGGGAGTGGTGTGGGTGGCGGCACAGCCGCTTAAGATGGCAGAAATAACCAGCGTCAACGCCGGGAGTGTGTGTTTCATAGATCAATCCTGGACAAAATCAATGATCCGATGGTAACTCCGCGGCCGAGATTCTCTTTTCGGTCCTGCGCGAACGAGTCCCACCCTGTGCCTTCGCCGTTTCCCTGTGATCGCGCCACTGAGGCAGGTAGTTCCCTGAAACCCTGCAAACAAAAAGAAGAATGAGAACTATACGCATTACATTGTTATAAGCAAGCCCGGCGTTGTCCCGGACGAAAACATTTTATTTTTCGGGGATAGCCAGTCAGAAGACGGGGATTTGCGGAAAATAATCGGGAAATATCCAATAAAAAATACGAATAAAAAACGCCGGAACCGCGGTGGCCCCGGCATACAGGGTTACGCGCTGGCAATATCCAGTTGCGCCCGTTGTTTACTGTTCAGGCTCAACGTCGCAGCGTGGGCAAAACTTTCTACCTGGGCAATGCTGGTGGCGCTGGCGACAGGCGCCGTCACGCCTTCACGGCTCATCAGCCAGGCTAATGCCACTTCCGCCGGTTTGGCATCCAGTTGTTCCGCCACGTCAACCAGCGTATCAACAATGCGCAACCCACGCGGATTGAGATATTTACCGATACCTGCGCCACGCAGGCTTTGCGCCAGATCGGACTGCTGGCGGTATTTTCCGGTCAGAAAGCCCGACGCGAGACTGTAATACGTCACCACGCCAATATCACGGCTGATGCACAGATCGCCCAGCGCCCCTTCGAAGGCTGAACGATGATAAAGATTATATTCCGGTTGCAGCACCTGCCAGGCCGGCAGGCCGCTTTTACGCGACACCTCCAGAGCGGCGGAAAGCTGTTGCGCATCAAGATTAGACGCCCCCATCGCACGAATCTTCCCTGCCTGCTGTAAGGCGTGGAACGCTTCCAGGGTTTCGGCTACCGGCGTTTCCGGGTCTGGCCAATGAGCAAAGTAAAGATCGATATAATCGGTATTCAGGCGACGCAATGAATCCTCTACCGCCTGCTGGATCCACGCCTTTTTCAGCCCTTTATGACCAGGAAGGCCTAAATCGGCCCCCACTTTGGTGAAGATCTTCACCTTCTCACGCATGCCTGGCCGCGCCTGTAACCAGCGGCCGATAATGGTCTCAGACTCGCCGCCCTGATTACCGTCGGCCCAGCGGGCGTAAACATCCGCCGTGTCGATGGCGTCAAAGCCGTGATCTATAAATGCATCAAGAATGGCAAAGCTGGTTTTTTCATCAATGGTCCAGCCAAAAACGTTGCCGCCAAACACCAGCGGAGCGATGGAAAATCCGGTTTTACCTAAGGGACGTGTCATCATGCCGTTCACTCCTTATTTGCCCGCCACATGTCACGTTGCCTGTGCGTCGACGTTGGTGACCCGGCTAATCCCTGAGCCTCGCCCCTGACGGGGCGCCTGCCGGCAACCTGTCACTCCGCTCCCGGCGAATGTGTCACTCTCTTGTCGGCGCCATTCAACGCAAATATATAGGGAATCGCTTATATTCTGTGTCCTTCTAAATCGATCAAGGGTCAGAAACAATAGTAAGAGAAAAGGAAGCCTGAAGCGGGCTGTCCATGCCCGCCACCTGCATTACAACATTATGTCCCGGAATAGACGTCAAAGCTAAAATATTTCCCTGCTAACTTTTTATAAGTGCCGTCAGCGAGAATTTTGGCAATCGCGCCGTTAATCTCCTGGCGCAGCGCGTCGTCCCCTTTGCGCAGGCCAATCGCCGCCCCCGCGCTGAATAGCGCGTCATCGCGCAATGGCCCGCCAACGAAGGCGAAATCTTTACCCTGCGGCTGCTGCAGGAAGCTGTAGTCGGCCATCATTCCGGAAAGCACCGCGCCATCAATACGCCCGGACTCCAGATCCTGTACCACACGATCGGCGCCCTGATAAGCGACGATATTAATTCCCGCCGGTCGCCAGTGCTGGTTGACGTAAGTTTCCTGCGCCGATCCCTGCTCTACGCCAATGGTTTTGCCCTGCAGTTGCTCAATACTATTGCCGGTGAGGGTATTTTTACGCGCCACGAGGAACACCGGGCCGTTATATAGCTTATCGCTAAAGGCTATCTGCTCTTTTCGCTTCTCGGTCATATACATTCCGGAGAGGATCGCATCGAACTTACGCGCCTTCAGCGCCGGGATAATGCCATCAAAATTACTTTCCACCCACACGCACTTCGCCTGAAGCTGCTGGCAAATCGCATTCCCCAGATCAATATCAAAACCCATCAGCTTGCCCTGCGGATCTTTCCATTCAAACGGCGCGAAAGTCGGATCGACGCCAAAACGAATTTCCTTATTTTCTGCGGCCAGGGCTGAAGTTGAGGCCATCAGCGCGACCCACAGCAGAAGAGATTTTTTCATTATTTACGGACTCCAGAGTTCAACGACAGTGTGTTTCAACTAACCGGGCGAACAACGTCGCACCGGTGGAAATAATGTCATCATTAAAGTCATAGCCGGGGTTGTGCACCATACAGCCGCCCTTCCCGCCTTTTTCACCATTACCCAGCAGGAAATAGCAGCCGGGGCGCTCCCGCAGCATAAAGGCGAAATCTTCGCTGGCGTTCATCGGCGCGACCGACTCCAGCACCCCCTCTTCGCCAAACACCTCCAGCGCCAGCGCTTTGGCGAACGCGGTTTCCTCGAGGCTATTAGTGAGAACAGGATAGGAGTCAAAAACCTCGACGTCGCTACTGGCGCCGTAGCTTTTGGCAGTAAAATCAGCCAGTTCCTTGATGCGTTTTATCAACAAATCGCGGATCGCCGGCTTCATCGCCCGCACGCTGAGCTCCATTACCACCTTCTCCGGGATGACATTAGAGGCAATACCCGCCTGGAAAGTGCCGACACTCACCACCGCGGTTTCTCCCGGTGGCACATTACGCGCGACGATACTCTGCAGATTCATCACCAGCGCCGCGCCGGTCACAATCGGGTCAACGGTGCGCTCAGGGTGGGCGCCATGCCCACCGTAACCGGTAAGGGTGATTTTCACCGTATCCGCCGAGGCCATAAAGTTGCCGGCGTAAAAGCCCAGTTTTCCTACCGGCAGACCGGGCATATTGTGCAGGCCGAAGATCCGTTCGCAGGGGAAGCGCTCAAACAGACCGTCTTTAATCATTAAATCCGCACCGCCAATCGCTTCTTCTGCGGGCTGGAATATCAAATGCACCGTGCCGTTAAACTGACAGGCCGGAGAGGCGATATACTTCGCTGCCGCCAGCAGGATAGTGGTGTGACCGTCATGGCCGCAGGCGTGCATCTTTCCGGCAACGGTGCTGGCCCACGGAAGATCGGTGGCTTCGACAATCGGCAATGCGTCCATATCGGCGCGCAGGCCGATAGTGCGCGGTGAATCGCCCTTGCTCAGCGTTCCCACTACCCCGGTTTTTGCCAGCCCTCGGCTCACCGTATAGCCCCACTCAGTCAGTTTCCCGGCAACCAGTTCGCTGGTATTAAATTCCTCAAGGCTTAATTCAGGATTGGCATGTAAATAATGACGGATCGCAATCATTTCATCTTCAGTGGCCTTGATTTCGGGAATTACAAAGTCGGTCATGCCGGTCTCCGGGAATAGAATTAGGTATTAAGCTTTAATAACTTAACCTGCCAGGGCGTTAATGCAAGCAGGATTTGTTATTCCGGAGGGCGTTTTATCTTATTTATTAATATTGGGTTATCGCGGATAAATTGACATAAAACTGCTATGACCATCACACAATGGCGCTTTTTCTTTTTATTTTGTTTCCTGTGTTAACTATATTGCTTCCACTTAATCAGTCATTAACTTAGAGCCTATCCCACCAGGCGTTATTGGCGCAGCCAGTTTGAACACGGCCAGCGCGGAAGAACCGGAGCGTACAGGTAGTACGTGAGGATTCTGAGCACTGCCCAGGTTCAAAATGACAAGCAAAATAGCCCTAATGGAATAGGCTCTTAATGTCGAGAGTGGAAGATGAAACAACACCACAACAACCTTGCCCTGGGCGTCATGGCGGGCCTGCTAGCGCTGTTCGCACCACTGGCGGTTAACGCGGAGGCAACCATCAGCGAGATGGCCAGTAAAACTCTACCCTATCAGGAAAAGCCGCGGGTCTTCGTGCTGACCGATATCGGCAACGAACCGGACGATCAGATGTCGTTAACCCGTTTTTTGCTCTATGCCAACGAGATGAATATCGAAGGGGTGGTAGCAACAACCTCCACCTGGCAGCGGGAAAAAGTCCATACCGATATGATTGATTTGGTGCTCCGTCATTACGGCGAAGTCCAGCCTAACCTGCTTAAACACGCAGCCGGATTCCCGACGTTCAATCAGCTCAAAGCCGTCGTCGCCCCAGGCCTGGCCAGCTATGGCATGGCGGCAACCGGAGAAGGGAAAAATACCGCCGGGTCCGACCTGCTGCTTAACGCCATTGAAAAAAGCACTGATGCTAACCACCCGCTGTTTATTAATCTGTGGGGCGGCGCCAATACCCTGGCGCAGGCGCTAAAAGACCTGTCGAAAAAACATCCGGCCAGCGTCGTTAAGGCGCTGACGCGCAACCTGGTGGTTTACGCCATCTCCGATCAGGATGATGCCGGGTTCTGGGTACGCGAGCACTATCCGGAAATCACTTATATCGTCGACCCTTCCAGCCAGAACGGCGAAGATTATGCCCGTGCCACATGGACCGGTATCAGCGGCGACCGGTACTATCGCAATGCGCCGGGGGCAGACTTCACCACCGTCTCCCAACATTGGCTGGATCAAAACATCCGCAACGTCGGACCAATGGGCAAAGGTTATCTGCAATATCTGTTTATTATGGAAGGGGACACCCCGGCATTTCTCGGTCTGATCCGCAACGGCCTGGATAGCGAGCAGAACCCGGGCTGGGGCGGTTGGGGCGGGCGCTATATCGTACGCCAGCCGCAGCATGAAACGCGTCCCATCTGGACCAACGGCGGCGATTTTTATCCCGGTAGCCCCAACGCCGCCGATACGGTCACTGGCGTCGACGGCAAGCGCTATACCTCAAATCAGGCCACCATCTGGCGCTGGCGCGAGGCGTTCCAGCACGATTTCGCCGCTCGCATGGCGTGGGGAATCAAAGATTATGCCTCAGCCAACCACAATCCTCAGGTGGTGGTGAACGGCCAACAGGGACAGCAGGTAGTATATCTTGATGCCAAAGTGGGAGAGGTGCTGACATTAAACGCCGCAGGCAGCAAAGATCCTGACGGTAATCAGCTTAGCTATAACTGGTTCCGCTATCCGGAAGCCGGTTCCGCCAGCGCTCAACCGGTGGCGTTCAACGATGTGCAGGGTCGGTTCGGGGAAGATTATTTGCAGGCCCCCGCGATCCTCTCATTAAGCGACAACGGCAAACCAACGGTTAAAGTCAAAACGCTGCGCCACGGCACGGAACATATCATTCTGGCGGTTACCGATAACGGTAAACCATCACTCACCGCTTACCGACGGATTATTGTTTCCGTGAAATAACCGACTTTGATCGGCGCCGGGTGGCTCGCGTTGCCGCCCGACGATGCAACGTGGCGGTATGATGAATGCCTACGTATTCCTGCAGGCAAAGGCGAGACAGCATGGATTACAAACAGCAGATCCTCAATATATTGCATAGCGAAGCGAAATCCCGGACTGAGATAACCAAACGGCTGGGCGTGACTAAAGCGTATATCACTAAGCTGACAGCACGCCTGTTGGATGAACAGCTCATTGAGGAGCGGGAAATCAAAGATCCGACTTTTGGCCGCCCGCAGCAGCTACTGGCAGTGAAAACCGGTCAAGCCTGGAGTGCCAACATTATGCTACGTAAAGGCAGTTTCCAGGCCACGCTCAATGATTACAATACCCAGCCGCCGCCGCTGGCGACCCTGAGTTTTCCCCTGCCAGAGGAAATGACCCCAGATCAACTGATGCGCTTTATTACCGCTGGCGTGGCGCAGTTATGCGAACTGGCCAGACTGCCCCGAACTTCGCTCACCGTTGCCAGCGTTGCGCTGCAGGGCGGGATCGAACATTTCACTGGCATCGTGCGTTATTGCCCGCTTTTTCAGGAAAGCAATGTCAATCTCGCCGCCTTACTTGAGAAAAATCTCCGCCTCCCGACCCGCATCTATAACATTGCACACTGTACCAATTATCTGCTGGCTAAACGCTCACCCGGCGACGCCTACGTGGCGTTTATGCCCGGATTCGGCAGCCTCGGTTACGGTTACTGTACCCACGGTGAACCCGGGCTGGGCGAAAACGGCTTCTACCCGGAAATTGTTCATCTCCCCTGGCCCGGGGGGCTGGAACCGGCATTTAATGTTGCGGAGAACAATAAACCCGCCACCGTGCTTACCACTGCACGCGCACTCTATTTTGCGATTTGCTGTACCGCGCCGATTCATAATATTAAGCGGGTGATTGCTACCGGCGAATTATTCGAAGATTACGGCGAGGATATTCTGCCGCTTGCACAGAAAATGCTGGATGAAAGTCCTAATGCGCATATTCGTGAAATACGCATCCACCATTATAAGACCGGACACAATTACGGATGGAAGGGATTAGTACAGCTCAGTTCAGACAGTATTACCAGACTGCGGGTATAGTGCGAGTATTGCGCTTCTTCCCCAGAGACGCCCGTTAACAAGGCCGGTCCGCACGATGCTGGCTGGATGGACAAACGCCCAATGCCGCCTCCGAAGAGAGGCAGCATTGCGGCGTGTATGGGAAGCCCGGAAAGCATACGCTCCCGGGGCGATAAAGGGTTAGTGGCTCAGCGCGCCGTTGATCAGGATCGAGGTAATAATCCCGGTCGCGGCGGCAATCAGCACATAGTTGCCGTCAATATATGACCAGTGCTGCCCGCTCGGCGGCGGCGGCAGTCCGCGATCGTTCCAGTCATCGACCCGATAATCCTTGCCGCGGAAACGTTGCGGGGCGGGTTGACCTTTACGGAAATCATGCCCGTTCCACGCAAAGTGATCCTGCTCATGGCGTTCCTGATGGCGGTTATCGTGCGATCCTCTGCCGCCGGGACCACCGCGATCCGATCCTCGATTACCGCTATTCCCTTGATGATTGTTGGCCTGCGCGCCGTTACCCGGCCCCTGCTGGCGGTTACCGTCCGGGCCGCCACGTCCAGCATTTTTTTGCCAGATCTGCTGCTGACCCTGGTCGTTGCCGCCAGGGCCATCAGCCCAGGAGACAGAAGTAAACGCGCAAGATAAAATAATCGCCAGTGAAAGAATTTTTTTCATAGTACACCTCCTGATATATTTCTTTTTTAACGTATAAATGTGGAGGAATAGTGAATAGTAAAACATCCAGGACAATTCCTGGCATATCCGTGATGATACGTTTAGAATATTAGCCTGACGCTAAATAAACGCTCCAGACAAAAAAGGCCGCTTTCGCGACCCGTTTGTAGAGAATTGTCAGTGATTATTCAGTGACTTTATTTTTTAATTCTTCGGCACCTTGTTTGGTTTTATCCCAGCCTTCTTTACTGACCTCTTTGGTTTTATTCCAGCCCTTCTCAGCGCCCTCTTTGGTTGCATTCCAGCCTTTCTCCGAGCCTTCTTTGGTTTTATTCCAGGCCTTTTGTGCGTCTTCGCTGACCTTGCTACCTACGCTGTCGCTTTTCCCTTCCGCAGCGTGTTTGGCTTTCAGCTTCTGCTCTTCACCCTGATGCTGGGCTTGATGCAGTTTTTCCTTCGCCGTATTGGCCGTTTCGTGAGCCGCCGCGACGGTATCGTCGGTTGCGTGTGTCGTGGCAGCAAAAACAGGTGCGGCTACCAGAATCGCAGATAATGCAATCATTGCTTTTTTCATATAATGTCCTCTCTCTAACTTACTTCATGTTATGAGTTGCATTCAGCATGGCACAAAATTCTGTTATCTGGCTTTAGGGATTGTTCTTAAAACTGGTTTTCTCCGATTCAATCGCCCTTTTCCCCGCGATACCCCAGTTCGGGCAGCGCGAATAGATGTCAACAAGTTTGTTACATTTTATGTCATTTCCTGCTGATATACTTACCGTTTATGTTTGCACAAGAATAATTCTCAGAATCATTATATTTATACATCCTGACTAATTCGAATTGTATAAAGGCGGCGCGTAAGCGAGCCCCCCGGTGCTTGATTTCCGTCATTAACTGGAATGAGTGGCAAATCTGCCGGGAGCAGATTTGAACGCCGCTTGCGACGGCCCGTGGGAGGGCCGAGTAATCCGCAGCCAACACACATGCAACTTGAAGTATCACGGGTATCAATCAGCAAACGGAACGCATATATTATGGCAAGAAAACCCGCAGCAAATTCACTCCGTCTTATTAGCGCAGCACTACTCTTCGCCCCATTTTTCAGCCATGCCACGCAATATCCACTCACCGTAACCGACCTTGCCGGCCGCAGTATTACGCTCAGCCATGAGCCGCAGCGTATCATCCTGCAGGATGGCCGCGATATTATGGCGTTGGCCCTGCTTGATCGCGATAACCCCTTCAGACGGCTGGTCGCATGGAATAACCTGGCCAAAAGACAGGATATCAACACCTGGAAAATGCTGAAAACGAAGTGGCCTCAGTCGGTTAAAATTCTCGATATGGGCTTTAGCGATAAGGGGAACGTCGACCTTGAAAGCGTGATCTCCCGTCATCCGGATCTGATGATTGCCCAGCTGCGCGCCAAACCGGCGCTGGAAGAAAGCGGTATTATCCACAAACTCAGCGCGCTGAATATTCCGGTGCTGTTCGTCGATTATGAAATCAATCCCGGCAAAGACACGGCGCCGAGCATTGACCTGTTAGGCCACGTTCTCAATCGCGAAGAAAACGCCAAAGCCTATACCGACTACTATCGTCAGCAACTGGATACCATCCGCCAGAAAACCGCGACGATCACGCCGAAAGCCAACGTCTTTGTCGAGGCGCTGGCGGGCAATAGCGATGCCTGCTGCTTTACCCACGGCCACAGCGGTTGGGGCGCACTGGTAGAAACCGTCGGCGCAAACAATATCGGCTCGCAACTGCTCCCCGGCGCATCAGGTTTTGTCTCCCTGGAAAAGGTGATCAGCATGAAACCTGACGTCTATATCATGACGGGCTCCAAACGCGGTAATAGCCAGGTACTGCCGCTGGGTTATCAGGTCAATGCGCAGGCGGTCAATCGCCAGGCGCAGGTGCTGCTGTCACGTACCGGGGTGAACGACATTCCGGCGGTTAAAGCGCAACGCGCGTACGGCATTTACCACCACTTCTACAACCATCCGTGGAATATCGTCGGCATGGAGTATCTGGCGAAGGATATCTATCCGCAAACCTTCCGCAACCTGAATCCTGACGATACCTGGCGCTACATCGTCCATCATTTCACCACCCTGCCTGACCTGCCGTTCGTTTTTTCCTGGCAACAAGGTGAGTAACGCCCCATGAGTTCAACGACTGAACCCGGTATCGGCGCGCACCGCGTCGATAGCCATGGCGTGATGGCCAACTACCGCAGCATCGTTCGTCGTCGTGTCACGATGATACTGCTGCTGGTGCTGCTGATTGCCGCCTCGCTGCTGCTTGACTTCGTCATGGGGCCGGCGGGCCTGTCGCTGCGTACCCTGTGGCAAACGCTCATTGACCCGGCCAACGCCAGTGCCGGAACCCGGGCTATCGTCTGGGATATCCGCATGCCTTATGCCCTGATGGCGATTGTCGTCGGCCTGGCCCTCGGTCTCGCCGGGGCAGAGATGCAGACCATCCTCAATAACCCGCTGGCAAGCCCGTTCACCCTTGGCGTCTCCTCCGCGGCGGCATTCGGCGCCGCGCTGGCTATCGTGCTGGGGATCGGTATTCCTGGCATTCCGGGACAGTGGTTTATCCCGGCCAACGCCTTTATCTTCGCTCTGCTGGCGGCGCTGCTGCTGGATGGCATTACGCGCTGGACGCAGGTCGCCACGTCCGGAGTGATTCTGTTTGGTATCGCGCTGGTATTCACCTTCAATGCGCTGGTATCCATGCTGCAGTTTGTCGCCAACGAAGACACCCTACAGGGGCTGGTATTCTGGACCATGGGCAGTATTGACCGCGCGTCCTGGCAAAAGGTCGCGATTCTGTTCGCCGTACTGGTTGTGGTGATGCCGTTGTCGTTGCTTAGCGCCTGGAAACTGACCGCGTTGCGCCTCGGTGAAGATCGGGCAATCAGTTTTGGCATTGATGTGCGTCGTTTGCGTCTGACCACGCTGCTGCGCATCAGCATTTTATCGGCTCTTTCGGTCGCGTTTGTTGGGCCAATCGGCTTTATCGGCCTGGTTGCGCCACATATCGCCCGCTTGCTTTTCGGTGAAGATCACCGTTTTTATCTTCCGGCCAGCGCGCTTACCGGCGCGCTGGTGCTATCGCTGGCCTCGGTCGCCGCAAAAAATCTGATCCCCGGCGCGATTATTCCGGTTGGCATCGTGACCTCGCTGGTAGGCGTGCCTTTCTTCCTGAGCATTATCTTACGCCGTCGGGGGCATGTATGAGTGACCATTTATCCGGGCTGTCGCTGACCCATTTCAGCGCGGGTTATCCCAGACGACCAGTGATTCGCGATCTCACGGTACCGCGACTGCCCCGCGGCAAAATCACCGCCCTGCTCGGTCCCAACGGCAGCGGCAAATCCACGCTTATGCGAGCGATGGCCGGACTGGGGCCATCCAGCGGCGAGCTGTTGCTGGATGGCGAAAACCTGCTGGCGCTGCCCTTTGCGCGGCGCGCGGAAAAAGTGGTTTATCTGCCGCAGACGCTGCCCGCTGGCGTGCATCTGCACGTGCTGGAGTCGATAATTGTCGCCCAGCGCGCCGCCGGCGGTATGCACAATCCGGAAAACCAGACGCAAGTCATGTCGCTGCTGCGCCAGTTAGGCATTGCGCATCTGGCGCTAAGCTACCTTGACCAGCTTTCTGGCGGACAGAAGCAGCTCGTCGGTCTGGCGCAATCGCTTATCCGCCAGCCAGCCCTGTTACTGCTGGATGAACCGCTCAGCGCGCTGGACCTGAACTATCAGTTCCACGTAATGGATCGGGTACGCCAGGAGACGCAAACGCGCAATATCATTACTCTGGTGGTGGTTCACGATATTAATATCGCCCTGCGTCATGCGGATCATGTGTTGATGCTGAAAGAGGGGCAATTGCTGGGGGATGGTACGCCAGCCGAGGTGATTACCCCGCAGACCTTAGCCGCGGTTTACGGCGTGCGCGGACGCATCGAACCCTGTTCTCAAGGGGTGATGCACGCCATTATTGATGGTCTGGACACGGCGGGTGTTTAAACCTTACGGTTTTTATGTTTCAGCATGGTATAAGCCGCTCGCATATTCTCCCGGGCAGCGGCGCATTGCGCCTTACCCGGCAACAAAACCCGGAACCGCAGCGCACGTTGCTTCAGCAAGCATAGCCAATTCCCGTTTTTTGCCCTGGCTCGCACTTTTCCGCATGTGACATTCCCCTTACCCTGCCGCTATGTTTTAATAAGCTAAACCGGTTTAATTAAGTTTAGCTTTGGAGAAATACCCGCATGAATGCAAAAGTTTGGGTTCTGGGCGACGCGGTGGTCGACCTGCTGCCGGAAAGTGAAGGCCGCCTGTTGCAATGCCCCGGCGGCGCGCCGGCTAACGTGGCGGTAGGCGTCGCCCGCCTGGGCGGCGACAGCGGTTTTATCGGCCGCGTCGGCGACGATCCGTTCGGTCGCTTTCTGCGTCATACCCTGCAGCAGGAACAGGTCGACGTCAGCCATATGTTGCTTGATAGCCAGCATCGTACCTCTACCGTGGTGGTTGATCTTGACGACCAGGGCGAGCGAACCTTTACCTTTATGGTGCGCCCCAGCGCGGATCTGTTCCTGACAGAGGACGATCTGCCCGAGTTTACCGCCAGTCAGTGGCTGCACGTTTGTTCCATCGCGCTCAGCGCCGAACCCAGCCGCAGCACGACTTTTGCGGCAATGGAAAAGATCAAACTCGCCGGTGGTCGGGTCAGCTTTGACCCCAATATCCGCCCGGACCTTTGGCAGGATCAGGAACAGTTGCACGCCTGCCTCGATCGCGCCCTGCGCCTGGCAAACGTGGTAAAACTCTCCGAAGAGGAGCTGGTATTGATCAGCGGCAGCGATGATCTCAGCCAGGGCATCGCCAGCGTAAGCGAGCGCTATCAGCCTGAATTACTGCTGGTGACTCAGGGAAAGGCGGGCGTACTGGCCGCGTTTCAGCAACAGTTTATCCATTTCAGCGCCAGGCCCGTTGTCAGCGTAGACACCACCGGCGCGGGCGACGCCTTTGTCGCCGGACTGCTTGCCAGCCTTGCCGCCAACGGGATGCCGACGGATATCCACGCCCTGGAGCCCACGCTAACCCTGGCGCAAACCTGCGGCGCACTGGCCACCACGGCCAAAGGCGCGATGACCGCGCTCCCCCGGCAGCGCGATCTTAATCGCCAGTTTTGATCCTTCCGGCCGCCCTGCGCGGCCCACTTTGTTGCCTCCATCACAATTATTAAATCGGTTTAGCAATTTATATTCCCTGATGTTAAAGGTCATGTTTAACATAGTGACTAAACCGATTTAGCAAAAACATAGTCTTTTCATTTTACCTTTGGGATGCAACCAGTATGTACAAAAAAAGCACACTCGCGGTTCTTATCGCTTTACTAACCGGCGCCGCCTCAGCCCACGCGCAAACGGATCTCAGTAGTATCGAAGCACGTTTGATAGCGCTGGAAAAACGCCTGCAGGATGCTGAAAACAGAGCGCAAACGGCGGAAAATCGCGCCGAGTCGGCGGAGAAAAAAGTCCAGCAGCTCACCACGCAGCAGCAAAAAACGCAGGCGAATACGCAGGAAGTCGCCCAGCGTACCGCCAGACTTGAGAAGAAAGCCGATGAAAAAAGCGGTTTTGAGTTCCACGGCTACGCGCGCTCCGGCCTGTTAATGAATGACGCGGCTTCCAGCAGTAAAAGTGGTCCTTATTTGACCCCTGCCGGGGAAACCGGCGGCGCAATTGGTCGTTTGGGTAACGAAGCCGATACTTATGTTGAATTGAACCTCGAACATAAACAGACGCTGGATAACGGGGCTACCACTCGCTTCAAAGCCATGCTGGCAGACGGACAAAAAACCTATAACGACTGGTCGGCAGACTCCAGCGACCTGAATATCCGCCAGGCGTTTGCTGAACTCGGCAACTTACCAAGCTTTGAGGGGCCATTTAAAGGCTCCACGCTATGGGCCGGTAAACGTTTTGACCGCGATAACTTTGATATTCACTGGCTCGATTCCGACGTGGTGTTCCTCGCCGGGACCGGCGGCGGTATTTACGACGTAAAGTGGAATGACCGCATTCGCAGCAACTTCTCTCTTTACGGGCGTAACTTCGGCGATCTGGAAGATGTTGATAACAATGTACAAAACTACATTCTGAGCATGAACCACTTTATTGGCCCGCTTCAGGTGATGGTGAGCGGCCTGCGGGCAAAAGATAACGATGATCGTAAAGACGCCAACGGCGATCCCATCCAGACCGATGCCGCCAATCACGGCGTGCATGCGCTGGTTGGCCTGCATAACAACAGTTTTTACGGTCTGCGCGAAGGCAGCAGCAAAACCGCGCTGCTCTATGGCCACGGCCTGGGCGCGGAAGTCAAAGGTATCGGCTCGGATGGCGCATTGCTCTCCGATGCCAACACCTGGCGCTTCGCCAGTTACGGCACCACGCCGCTTAGCGAACGCTGGCACCTCGCCCCGGCGGTACTGGCGCAAAGCAGTAAAGACCGTTATGTCAAAGGCGATAGTTACGAATGGGTCACTTTCAACATGCGGCTGATCCAGGAGATCACTCAGAATTTCGCCCTTGCCTGGGAAGGCAGCTACCAATACATGGATCTGCATCCCGAAGGCTACAAAGATCGCAATGCGGTTAACGGCAGCTTCTATAAACTCACCTTCGCCCCGACGTTTAAAGCGGGCAGCATCGGTGATTTCTTCAACCGTCCTGAACTGCGCCTGTTCGCCACCTGGATGGACTGGAGCAAAAAACTGGATAACTACGCCAGCGATGACGCCTTCGGCAGCAGCGGTTTCAACGCTGGCGGCGAGTGGAACTTCGGTATTCAGATGGAAACCTGGTTCTGACGGTAAAACCTGCCGACGGAAACAGCCGGGGCGATGACGCGCGTTTCATCGCCCCGGACACAATCACGACTCAGAGATTGCGCCCCGCCACCGCGGGAGCAAAACACACGAATTATTACGCATTCAGAGGGTACTATGGATTTTGAACAAATTTCCCGCTCGCTGCTTCCTCTTCTGGGAGGCAAGGAAAATATCGCCAGCGCCGCGCACTGCGCCACCCGCCTGCGCCTGGTTTTAGTGGATGATGCCCTGGCCGACCAGCAGGCCATCGGTAAAATCGAGGGGGTTAAAGGCTGTTTCCGTAACGCCGGGCAGATGCAGATTATTTTTGGTACCGGAGTGGTAAATAAGGTCTATGCCGCCTTTATTCAGGCGGCGGGGATTGGCGAATCCAGCAAATCGGAAGCCGCCGACATCGCAGCGAAAAAGCTTAACCCTTTCCAGAGAATCGCCCGCCTGCTGTCGAATATCTTCGTGCCGATTATCCCGGCTATCGTCGCCTCCGGCCTGCTGATGGGCCTGCTGGGAATGGTCAAAACCTACGGCTGGGTCGACCCGAATAACGCCATCTACATCATGCTGGATATGTGCAGCTCGGCGGCGTTTATTATTCTGCCGATTCTGATTGGCTTTACCGCCGCCCGCGAATTTGGCGGTAACCCCTATCTTGGCGCGACGCTTGGCGGCATTCTGACCCACCCGGCGCTGACTAACGCCTGGGGCGTGGCAGCCGGTTTCCACACCATGAACTTCTTCGGCCTTGAGATTGCCATGATCGGCTATCAGGGCACGGTGTTCCCGGTATTGCTGGCGGTGTGGTTTATGAGCATCGTTGAGAAACAACTGCGCCGCGTGATTCCCGATGCGCTGGATTTGATCCTGACGCCGTTCCTGACGGTGATCATTTCCGGTTTCATCGCCCTGCTGATTATCGGCCCGGCCGGTCGCGCCCTCGGCGACGGTATCTCGTTTGTCCTTAGCACCCTGATTAGCCATGCGGGCTGGCTGGCCGGCCTGCTGTTTGGCGGTCTTTATTCGATAATCGTGATTACCGGTATTCACCACAGCTTTCACGCCATCGAAGCCGGACTGCTGGGTAACCCATCCATCGGCGTCAACTTCCTGCTGCCAATTTGGGCCATGGCCAACGTCGCCCAGGGCGGGGCCTGTCTGGCGGTGTGGTTTAAAACCAAAGATGCAAAAATCAAAGCGATTACCCTGCCATCCGCATTTTCTGCCATGCTGGGGATCACTGAAGCGGCGATCTTTGGTATCAACTTACGCTTTGTGAAACCATTTATCGCAGCGCTGATCGGCGGCGCGGCGGGCGGCGCGTGGGTGGTATCAGTACACGTCTACATGACCGCGGTTGGCCTGACGGCTATTCCCGGCATGGCTATCGTGCAGGCCAGCTCGCTGCTGAACTATATTATCGGCATGGCCATCGCTTTTGGCGTCGCCTTTGCGGTCTCCCTGGTGCTGAAATACAAAACGGACGCTGAATAATGTCACTTCCATCACGCCTGCCTGCGATTTTGCAGGCCGTTATGCAGGGCCAGCCGCGCGCGCTGGCCGACAGCCACTATCCTCGCTGGCACCATGCGCCAGTGACCGGGTTGATGAACGATCCCAACGGTTTTGTTGAATTTGCCGGGCGCTATCACCTGTTCTATCAATGGAACCCGCTTGCCTGCGATCATAAATTTAAGTGCTGGGGACACTGGAGTTCAGCCGATCTGCTGCACTGGCGGCACGAACCCATCGCCCTGATGCCCGACGAAGAGTATGACCGCAGCGGCTGCTACTCCGGCAGCGCGGTGGATAACGACGGTACCCTCACCCTGTGCTATACCGGCAACGTAAAATTCGACGACGGCAGCCGAACCGCGTGGCAGTGTCTGGCAACGGAGAATAGCGACGGCACCTTCAACAAACTGGGCCCGGTCTTGCCCCTGCCGGAGGGGTATACCGGTCATGTGCGCGACCCGAAAGTCTGGCGGTATGAAGGTCGCTGGTACATGGTACTGGGGGCGCAGGATCGGCAAAAACGCGGCAAGGTACTGCTGTTTAGCTCCGCCGATCTCCATCAGTGGCGCAATGAAGGCGAAATCGCTGGCTACGGTATCAATGACCTGCACGACGCGGGCTATATGTGGGAGTGTCCGGACCTGTTTCCGCTCAGCAACCAGCATGTTCTCATTTGCTGCCCGCAGGGGATCGCCCATGAGAAAGAGCGCTACCTGAATACCTACCCGGCGGTGTGGATGGCCGGAACTTTCGATTACGCCAGCGCCGCGTTCAGACACGGTGACCGCCACGAGCTGGACGCCGGGTTCGAGTTTTACGCGCCGCAAACCATGCAGGCCAGCGATGGCCGCCGCATTCTGGTCGGCTGGATGGGCGTGCCGGATGGCGAAGAGATGCGCCAGCCGACGCTGGCCAACGGCTGGATCCATCAGATGACCTGTCTGCGCGAACTGGCATTGATCGACGGTAAACTTTATCAGCGACCGCTGCGTGAACTGAGCGCCCTGCGCGGCGACGCCCACGGCTGGCAGGGAGCCGCCCTGCCGCTGACACCGATGGAAATCGTGCTGGAAACCGCCGCCAATGATACGTTAAACATCGATTTCGGCGGCGCGTTAACCCTGGAGCGCGATACCCGCGGTATCCGCCTGGCGCGGCGTAGCCTGGCCTGCGACGAAACGCACTATCGCTACTGGCGCGGCGAAGTTCGCTCGCTGCGGATTTTCATCGACCAGTCGAGCGTGGAAATTTTCATCAACGAAGGCGAAGGGGTGATGAGCAGCCGCTGTTTCCCGAACTATCCGGCGCAACTGGTTTTCACCGGCACAACGCCAGGCGCATTCTGCTACTGGCCGCTGCGGACATGCATGGTAGAATAAGCGTTTTGATTTCAGGCTCATGGCGTCGTGATGAAAACCAAACGCGTTACCATTAAAGATATCGCCGAACTGGCGGGGGTTTCCAAAGCCACCGCCAGCCTGGTGCTGAACGGACGTGGCAAAGAGCTGCGCGTAGCGCAGGAAACCCGCGAGCGCGTGCAGGCAATTGCCCGCGAGCAGCACTATCAGCCGAGCATCCATGCCCGCTCGCTGCGCGATAACCGCAGTCATACCATCGGGCTGGTGGTGCCGGAGATCACCAACTACGGCTTTGCGGTATTTTCCCATGAGCTTGAGATGCTGTGCCGCGAGGCGGGCGTTCAGCTGCTTATCTCCTGTACCGACGAAAATCCCGCTCAGGAGAGCGTGGTGGTCAGTAATATGATTGCCCGTCAGGTAGACGGGCTGATCGTCGCCTCCTGTATGCATAACGATGCCGATTACCTGAAACTCAGCGAGCAGTTGCCGGTGGTGCTGTTTGACCGCTGCCCCAATGAAAGCGTGCTGCCGCTGGTGATGACCGATTCGGTGGCGCCCACGGCAGAGCTGATTGCCCGCATCGCGCCTCAGCATAGTGACGAATTCTGGTTTTTAGGCGGCCAGCCGCGACTCTCTCCGTCCCGCGATCGTCTGGCGGGATTTACGCAAGGTCTGGCGCAGGCGGGTATTGAACTGCGCCCGGAATGGGTGATCAACGGCAACTACCATCCCAGTTCCGGTTATGAAATGTTTTCCGCGCTCTGCGCCCGTCTTGGTCGGCCGCCGAAGGCGCTGTTTACCGCCGCCTGCGGGTTGCTGGAAGGCGTGCTGCGCTATATGAGTCAGCACCATTTGCTGGATTCGGACATCCATCTGGCAAGCTTCGACGATCACTATCTGTACGATTCGCTGTCGCTGCGTATCGATACCGTCCAGCAGGACAATCGCCAGCTGGCCTGGCACTGCTACGATCTGATAAACCAGCTGATTGATGGCAACACGCCTGAGCCGCTACAGCGCTATCTGCCCGCGACGCTACAGTTTCGACATCGTTGATTCACAAACAGTTTTTAAAATGCCCCACCAGAATGAGATATTGCGCGCAGCTCTGCCGGGTGGCGGCTGATGCCTTACCCGGCCTACAAAACCCATAATATCCCCCAGGCGATGAGTTTTCCGTAGGCCCGCGCAAGCGCAAGCGCCGCCGGGCAATTCCGGAAAAGCGCACTTTGTCAGCCATCTGCGACGACTTTCGTCATGTCATTATCTCTTCTGGCGCGCCTGCAAAAATGAAAAGGATATTTTCCAGGTCATCTGGACCGTTTCGAGATAATGAGTCAACTCAGTCAACCATGTTCCATAAAAGAATAAAAAAGAGCTATTCCCCCCTATTAATAGAACACGGTCACGCATCCAGGCCTGCTATCCGCACCAGATGCACGGTAAGCCACAGTAGCTCGTTACCGCCGAGGGCGATATCGAGCTGGGTTTTAACATAATCGCGGATCCGTTGTGCGCAGCGGTAGGCTTCCGGATACTCCTTGATCACCTGCGCCAGCAGAAAACTGTCCCGCGCACGATCCAGTTCCCCTTCCTGCAAACGCTGGAGGAAGAACTGCATATGGACCAGAAAACGCGAGTAGTTAATCGATTCGGTGTCTATCTCCTGCTTAAAGTGGTACTGCACGAGATTAAAAATATCCTTCAGCATTTTCACCGACTGCATAGCCTGCGCCACGTCGTCGCCCTCACTCTGGCCGTTCACCAGATGAAAAGCGATATTACCGGCTTCCTCTTCCGGCAGTTCGATGCCGTACTGCTGACGAATAATCGTCACCGCCTCGCTGGCGACGCGGAACTGCTGCGGATAAAAGCGCCTGACTTCCGGCAGCAGACGGTTTTGAATAGCGATGCCTTTGCGACTGCGCTCAATGGCAAACGTCAGATGATCGGCGAGGGTAAAGAAAATCTGCTCGCGCACCTTACTGGCAAGCTGCATATTGGCACGGGAAATAATCATGGCGGCCATTTCGATAACTTCATCCGGGATGGCGGAGAGCGCATCAAGATAACCGCTGCGTTTACCGAGCGTCCGGGTTACAAACAGCTTCTCTATCTTCTCCGGGGCAATTTGATCCCCCGGCCTGCTATTGAAGCCAATGCCTTTTCCCATGACGATAACATCCCTGTTATCGTCATCCAGTGAGAGCACCAGACTATTATTAAGCACCTTCTGAACAATCATCTCTAAGACTCATCGTGGTTACCGTTCTGCGCGATGACATCCTTATACCACCAGAAGCTACGTTTGCGGATCCTTTGCAGACTCTTGAGATCATCTTCGCCGCGATCGACATAAATAAAACCGTAGCGCTTGGCGTATCCCTGATGCGTGCTGACAACATCAATCGCCGCCCACGGACAGTAGCCCATCAGCTCGACGCCATCGGCAATCGCCAGGCGCATTTGCTCAATATGCGCCTGCAGGAAGGCAATACGGTAATCATCGTTCACCGTACCGTCTTGCTCCAGCTTATCCGGGGCACCCATGCCGTTTTCACTGATCAGAATCGGCAGGCCGTAGCGCTCGCACACTTTACGCAGCGTCAGGCGCAGACCCACCGGGTCGACCACCCAGCCGTAGGGCGTTTTGCCGACCCACGGATTTTCCGCGGGCCGATACACGCCCTCCTCGCCCAGCATGATTTGCTGGTCGCCCGCACGGGGGGCAACATCCCCGCCATCACCCCGGCTGGCGGCAATAGTCGCGGTCGAGTAGTAGTTGATGGCAATAAAATCCGGTCGTCCCTGCTGCAAAATCAACGCATCCTCTGACTGGACGTCCGGCGCGAGGCCGCGATCCTGCATATAAGCCCATGCCAGGGCGTTGTAGCGGCCATGCACCGCAACATCAAGAAAACTCCAGCAGCGTAGCGTTTCCCAGTTATGCGCGGCGATAGCGTCTTCCGGTTTGCAGCTTTCGGCATACATTGAAGTGGTATTGATCGCCGGGCCGATGCGCAGCCCGGGAAACTCGCGGTGACAGAGCGCAAAAATCCGCGCCTGAGCCAGCATCATATGGTGATTCTGCTGGTACAGCGCCTTCTTATCCGGCAGTTCGCGATCCGCGGGCACGCCAATTGCCCCCGGATGCAGGATCATGGTGTTCTGTTCGTTGATCGTCAGCCATAGCGGGACTTTATCAGCAAACTCGCTGAACAGCAGCCGGGCATAGCGCACGAATGCGTCTCCCGTCTTACGGTTCAGCCAGCCGCCTTTCAGCTCCAGCGCCCAGGGTAAATCAAAGTGATACAGGGTGACAATCGGCGTGATCCGATGGCGAATCAGGGCGTCGATCAGGCGGTGATAAAATGCCAGCCCGCCAGGATTTACCGGACCGTCACCGTCCGGGATCACCCGCGACCAGGCGACCGAGAAGCGATAGGCCTTCAGCCCCATCTGCGCCATCAGGGCGACATCCTCCTCCACGCGATGATAGTGGTCGCTGGCGATACGAAAGTCCGCCGTTCCCGGCGGATGGCTGAGCATATCCACCACCGACGGCCCTTTACCGTCTTCATTCCACGCCCCTTCAACCTGATAGGCCGATGTCGACGCGCCCCACAGAAAATCGTCCGGGAACCGGGCCTGTTGCTGATAGATCATACTTGCGCCTCCTTAACGGATTGCACCATCAGCCGATCGCCGAAATCGACCTGTGCGGCAGCGGTCACACTCAGGGTGTGCTGCTCATCGCCGTTCACCACAACCACCGGCGTAATCAGGTCATAACCCGCCTGCTCAATCGCGGCGATATCAAAGCGAATCAGTTCCTGCCCGCTTTCCACCTTATCGCCCACCTTCAGGGATGAACTAAAGTGCTGACCGTTAAGATTAACGGTGTCGATACCAATATGAATCAACAACTCAAGACCGCTTTCGCTTTGCAGGCCAACGGCGTGGCAGGAAGGCAGGAACATCATCACCGTGCCATTAAAGGGGGCGCGCAAGATCCCTTCCTGCGGACGAATCGCCACGCCCTGTCCAAGCAGACCGCCGGAAAAGACGTCGTCATTCACTTCGCTTAGCGCCACAGTCTCGCCGCGCAGCGGGCTCAGTATTTCAGTGTCACCTTCACTTTTTGGCGTAACGGCGGGCTGCGGAATCTCACTCACCTCTGCTTGATCCTCTGGCGTATCTTTAAAGGCAATAAACCAGGTCAGGATAAAAGTCACCACAATGGAAATCGCGCAGGTCACCAGCGCGTGAACAATGTTCATCGGGTTTTCACCGATAAACGCGGGCAGCGCCGCAAGCCCAGGGGAAACAAACGCGTAGCGCACCAGCCCGCTCACGCCGGCATATACCCCGGCGCAGCCGCCGCCGATCATCGCGGCGATCAGCACGCGACGGTACTTGAGCAGTACCCCGTACAGCGCCGGTTCAGTGATCCCCAGCAGCGCGGTAAAGCCTGATGACGAAGCCAACTGGCGCAGGCTGCTATTTTTAGTCTTCAGCGCCACACAAAGCGTCGCGGCGCCCATCGCCACGTTTGACGCCAGCATGCCCGGCCCGTTAATCATTTCGTAGCCGTTTTTACTCAACTGACCGGTCGCGATGGGCGTCATCGCCCAGGCGGTGCCGGTAATAATCAGGAAGGGTTGCAGGGTGCCCATCAGCATCGGGATTAACCAGCTGGCGTGGCGATCAATAGCGCCTGCGCCCGCCGCCACCAGATCGTTCAGCAAAATACCCGCCGGGCCGACAACCACCAGCGCCAACGGCGCGGTGATCAGCAGAATCAACATCGGCTTAACAAAGAACTTGATAATCGACGGCGAGACCTTTTCGGCAAAGCGCTCAATCCACGACATCAGCCATACGGTCAGAATGATCGGCAGCACCGACCCGGCATAATCGGAAAGCAGAACATGAATACCGACGAAATCGACGGCTTTCCCCGCCGCCAGCATCTGGCCAATTCCCGGATGCAGCAGCACGCCGGCCAGGGTCATCGCCAGAATCGGGTTACATTCAAACTTCAGCGATGCGCCATAGGCCAGCAGAACCGGCAGGAAGAAGAAGGCGGCATCGGCAATAATATTCAGCAGTTGATATGTCGAACTGGTCTCGTTGATCAACCCGGTCAGCTTCAGGATCGCCAGCAGCGCCTTAATCATCCCCGCGCCGGTAATCGCCGGGATAACCGGGGTGAAGGTGGTTGAAATAACGCTGATAATGCGCGCGACGATGCCGTTGGGTTTGGCGTTTTTATCCCCTCCGCCCGGACTTTTTTTCTCCGGCAATGCTTTGTTGAGCAGGCGAAAAACCTGCTGCACCTCATTGCCGATCACAATCTGGAACTGGCCACCTTTCTCCACCACGCTGATCACGCCGGGGATAGTGCCAATCTGCGCATCATTGACCTTCGCGCGATCATTAAACTCCATGCGCAACCGGGTCGCGCAATGGGTGAGCATACGGATATTTTCCGCCCCGCCCACCGAGTGAAGGATTTTGTCTGCTGTTTCGTTATAGTTCATAGTGTTCCCTGGTGTTGGAGCAAAAAAAAAGACCAAAACAGAGACGCTCCCCTTAACGGGAGAGCATTTCTATTTTGGTCTTGCCTGCTTTCGCAGTAGCACGCCATCATAAAAATGGGTTATTTCGGCGAATTATCTTAGCGGCCTTTGACTATTTCAACGGCAGCCGCATAAAAATGTGAGCCAGGTTAAGTAAATTGTCAACAACTACATCGCTGGAGAGCGTCGCCAATGCATCTGATCTCGACGCGACGTCAATCGCTAAATAGCCCACGGCAATTCAGCCCGCGGGCTATTTCACCTTAATGTTTTTTGCGATTACGCCGCATATCGATGGTCACCGCCGCGACGATAATAATGCCTTTGATAATGTCCTGCACGTAGGCGTCAACGCCAACAAAGGTAAAGCCGCTTTTAATCAGGCCGAGGATCATCGCGCCAATTAAGGTTCCGGTAATTCGCCCTACGCCGCCCATCAGACTGCTGCCGCCGATGACCGCCGCGGCGATAGCGTCCAGCTCATAGGACACGCCCATGTTCGACTGTCCGCTGCTGACGCGCGCCGCCAGTACCACGCCCGCAAGACCGGAAAGCCCTCCGGCGATGGTATAGACGATCACCAGATATTTATTGACGTTGATGCCGGATACTTTTGCCGAAGTCATATTGCCGCCGATGGCGTAAACGTATTTACCATAGCGGGTGTGTTTGAGGGTGATATGGAAAATCGCGGCGACAACGAAGAAAATAATGACCGGCATCGCGCCCTGGCCGATAGCCGTAAAGCTGTCGGATAAAAAGCTGACCGGGTTACCCTGCGTGTAGTACTGCGCCAGGCCGCGCGCGGAAACCATCATCCCCAGCGTGGCGATAAACGGTGGGATACCGGTGCGGGTGACCAGAAAACCGTTGGTTAATCCACACAGCAGACCAACGCCGATCCCGGCGCAAATGGGGATTACCGCGGGTAGATTAACCAACGACGGAAACATCGGCGACAGGCTGTCGGAGGTTTGCGCGAGGCTCGCCGCAACCACCGCGGCCAGGGCAATTACCGAGCCCGATGAGAGGTCAATGCCCGTCGTAATAATGACCTGCGTGACCCCAACGGCGATAATACCGATAATCGCCACTTGCAGAACAATTAATACCAGACGATTGGTGTTTAATAAAAAGGACTGGTCGCGCACGTACCAACCGGCGATTTCAAAAATCAGGGCAATCACCAGCATAACGATAAATATCCCGGTATCTTTCGGCAGCTTGTGGCGTAATTGCGCAACGAAATTGGTTTTTTCATTGACCGGGGTCGCTGTTAATTTCATATTACTCATTCTTTGTGCCTCAGTGGGATGCCAACGACAAAATGGTTTCCTGGTCGGCATCCTCTTTATCAAGAATGCCAGTAATACGCCCTTCATGCATGACCATCACCCGATCGCTCATGCCAAGTATTTCAGGTAATTCAGACGAAACCATAATCACCGCCACGCCGCGGTTCGCCAGTTCGCTGATCAAATGATAAATTTCCGCCTTCGCGCCGACGTCAATACCGCGCGTCGGCTCATCGAGAATTAATATTTTTGGCTGAGCTAAAAGCCAGCGAGCAATAAGCACTTTTTGCTGATTACCGCCGCTGAGGTTATTAATAATCTGATCCATCGTTGGCGTTTTAATATTCAGGCGGCGGATCTGCTCCATGCAATCTTCAGCCATTTTCAGGTGCTGAACAAAACCCGTTTTACCAATATATTCCGGCATTTTAACGATACTCATATTCTCCAGTACCGATAACACCAGGAACAGACCGGATTTTTTACGATCCTCGGTCAACAGCGCCATGCCTTTTTCAATCGCCGTTGAGGGAGAATCAATCGTGACCGGGATACCGTCAATCAGCACCTCGCCGCTGTCGACTTTTTCCATTCCAAACAGGCTTTCCATCACTTCACTGCGCCCGGCTCCCACCAGACCCGCGACGCCAAGAATTTCTCCGCGTCGCACGTTAAAGTTGATATCGTGAAACACCCCCTTACGTGACAAATTACGAACGGTTAACACCTCTTCGCCGATGGTGTTATTAAATTTGGGAAATAGCTGGGTCAGCTCCCGTCCGACCATCTGGGTAATAAGCGACTGACGGGTAAATTCCGCGGTCTGTTTACTGCCGACCCCGGTCCCATCGCGAAATACGCTAATTTCATCGGTAATCGTGAAAATTTCATCCATCTTATGGCTGATATAGATGATGGCTTTTCCCTGCTGGCGTAAGTCACGAATAATTGTAAACAGGTGCGCCACTTCGCTTTCGGTTAAAGCTGAAGTCGGTTCATCCATAATCACAATATCGGCGTTCCACGAAACCGCTTTGGCAATTTCCACCATCTGCTGAGAGGCGATGCTTAAATCCCCCACCAGCCGCTCGGCAGATAAACGGATATTCAGTTTATTCAGCAGTTCCTGAGTCTGGCGGTTAAGCTGACGATGATCGACAAAACCGTATTTCATCGGCTCACGACCCAGCCAGATATTTTCCGCGACCGTCATGTGCGGCACCAGGTTAAGTTCCTGGTGAATCATTGAGATCCCGGCTCGCAATGCATCCATCGTATCCTGAAACTGAACCGGTTCCCCTTTAATACGGATCGCCCCTTTATCGGGGCGATAGATCCCGATAAGGCATTTCATTAACGTCGATTTCCCGGCACCGTTTTCGCCCATTAAAGCGTGCACCGTCCCTGGGCGCACGCGTAATGAGACGTTATCGAGCGCTTTCACGCCGGGGAAGAATTTGCTGATACCTTCGGCTTCAAGTGCAAAAGCGTTCATGCATCTACCTCCGTACCACTGAACGATTATTTCTGGTTGCGGTTCACAAACTCAGCCATGTTGTCTTTGGTGATCAGCTGGTAAGGAATATCAATGATTTTTTCCACTTTCTCGCCGTTGGCCAGCTTCACGGCGGCCTCCACTGCGCCTTCGCCCTGCCCTTTCGCATCCTGGAAGATGGTGGCGATCATTTTGCCGTTTTTCAGCATTTGCAGCGCATCGGGGGTACCATCCACCCCGGCGACAAGGATATGATTCGGGTTCCGGCCTAACGCCTGCAGCGCGCCAATCGCCATTTCATCATTGTTGGAGGCGATGGCCTGAATATCTTCGCCGCTGGTCATCCAGTTGCTGACCACGTCAACGGCATCATTACGAATAAATTTGGCCGTCTGTTTTTGCACAATTTTGATACCAGGGTATTTAGCCACCACCTCTTCAACCCCTTTGGTCCGGTCGCGGGTCGATTCATTCGCCAGATCGCCGAGCAGGATGGCGACGTTGCCTTTGCCGTGCATCGCTTTCGCTAACGCTTCCATCTGTAAGCGTCCCGCCAGCACGGAATTGGAGCCGACATAGGCCATTTTGTCGGTCAGTTGCGCCTGGGGACGACGGTTGACAAAGACCAGCGGAACGCCCGCTTTAGTGGCCTGGTCCATAATCGGTTTCACCGCATCGGTGTCTACCGGGTTGACGATAATGGCATCAACGCCCTGGCCAATAAAATTCTGCACCTGCTGTAACTGCTGTGAGACATCGCCTTTGGCATCTTCCACCTGCGATTTAACCCCCTCTTTCTGCATCTCTTTTTGCATTGCGGTACGCAGAATAGTCAGGAAATTGTCATCGAATACCGCCATAGACACACCGATCGAAATATCTTTCGCCATCACAACCGCTGGCAACATGCAGGCCATTAAAGAGACAACAACCGTTTTCTTGATATTCATAGTTGATCCTTTATTCACAGGTACATCGGTTAGGTAAGGTAAAATGAAAATTTAATTTCATTAATATCGTTTTAAACGCCTGTTTTTTCAGCACCACGAAAAAGTTCCCTCGCGGTACAGCGCTCTGTTTTTGACAAAAATCACAAAATAAAGTTATTTTTGAGTAGTTTTTAAAACATCAGTCCATTTGTTATGGATGAAAAATTTCAGATTATTTATTTCATTAATGTCAAACATGAAACTTTTATAATTAAATAACTGAAATGAAAATTTTAAAACTGCGCATTAACAAAATTTTGACACACATCTAACATTGACGCATAAATGCGCAAAAAATGAGAGGCAGACGACGGTTTGAAGGGAGGAGTGCCATTATCAACAACGGTCTAAAAGGGGGAAATTTGACGAATGCCGATCGGTTAAGCGAGTCATCGGTGTTGTCTTCTGTATCATTTGCCTGCGGGGAGCGCTTCTTTCGGGGAAGTCTGGCGATAGCTCTCCAGGCGCTGTCGCCCATAAAACCCGACGATGTTGTCAGGCCTGCAACCACATCAAGCTTTTGCCAAAACCACCGATTAACCGGACCGCTCAACCAGTCACAAAAATGGGTGACGCCGCGTTAACTAATCCGCATCAGGGAATTTGACGCGATAAATTTCAGGGTATCCGCAACGTGGCCCCGAAACGTTCAGTCCACGTTTTCCGCACTATAAAGGATGAATTCGACCTTTCCGTCATGAAAGAGATGCGGTTGATAACCGGTTTCCAGGTGGCGCAGGGCCAGATCCACCGCCAGTTGAGCATGCTGGCGGGGGTTTTGATCGATCGTTAGCGCCAGCCCGCCACGTGCCAGTTGTTCGCGGGTGGTACCATATCGTTCATGGGTAATCCAGCAGCACTCGCCGTAGCGTCGGTGGCGAGCCAGCGCCTGCGCCACCTGCGTATTGCCAAGACCGGTATTGTAGATGCCAGCCACATCGCCGCCACGGTTCAGCGCCGCCTCCAGCAAACGCTCAATTTGCTGCCGGTTGTCCTCCCCCGCCAGTACCTCTCCCGGCTGTAAATGAGGAAAACGCTGGCTGATCACCTCACGAAATCCCTGAATTCGCGAACGATGCGCGCTAAAGTCCTGACGTCCTCTGAGCATTATCACTTCTCCGGGTCGATGCGTCATCAGTCCCATCATCATGCCTGCGGTGCGCCCCGCCTGCCGCTGATCGATCCCTACGTGACAGAGTCTCTGCGCGTCAGGAAGGTCAGTCACCAGGGTAATGACCGGCACATTTGCCTCGCGGCAGTGGCGCAATGCCTCGTAGACCAGCGGATGTTCATTGCCAAATACCACGATCGCATGGCGCGTTTTACTGCTGCGGATAATGCTTTTCGCCAGCTTTTCTGGCTGCGATTCCGCCACCAGCGTGCGGTGCAACGTTAGCCGACGATAACCAAACGTGTCCGCCACCTCGGCGAAATCCTGCGTCAGACGGGAGAAAAAACGCGAGTCGTTACTACTCAGAAAAACTTCAATTTGCCAGGGAAGACGCCGCTCTTCCGGCAAAATTCGCTTCAGCCCCGCCTCACGCGCAGCCTGCAACACCCTGCGCGTGGTTTCCGGCGACACGCCGCCGCGTTCGTTAAGCACCCGATCAACGGTCGCCACGCCGACGCCAATCCGTTTAGCCAACTGTTCCAGCGAAATGCTTTTCATCGTTCCTCTCAGATGATGGAAATCCATCAAAACGCCTGTGTCGGTCAGTGTAGCAAACGGATTACTTTGGCAACGGCAAATCCCTCATTCCGGAGAAGAAAATGCGCTGTATTCGTTTTGCGTTGTTAGGCAGCGGCTTTATCGGCCAGGTTCACGCCGCTAACCTTGCTCACCATGAACAAACCCGTCTGGCTCTGGTCGCGGACATCGATCCCGAGCGAGCGAAAACGCTGGCCTCCCGTTACGGAGCACAAACGGCAACCGTCGCAGAGGCCATCAATTGCGATACCATTGATGCAATACTGATCGCCAGCTCAACACCTTCACATGCAGAGCTGCTGGAGGCCGCCGCCCGCGCCGGGAAAGCCGTCTACTGCGAGAAGCCGATCGATCTTTCCCTGGCCCACGCACGCGATGTCGTCGGCAAAGTGCTGCCGCTTAACGTGCCGGTTACCGTTGGTTTTAACCGCCGCTTTGACGCCAGCCACCAGCAGCTACGCCGCCAGCTTGAGGCGGGCATTATCGGCAAAATCGAGCTGGTACAGATGGTGTGCCGGGCATCGGTGATGCCGCCGCTTGAGTATCTGCGAAGCTGTGGCGGACAGATGCGTGACCAGGCGATTCACTTTTTTGATCTGCTGCGTTTTCTTACCGGCGATGAAGTGACAACCGTCGCCGCCATGGGCGACGCGCTGGCGCAGCCGGAGATCGCTGAGTCTGGCGATGTCGACACCTCAATTTTACTGCTACGGATGCGCGGCGGCACGCTGGCGCAACTGGACAATACCCGGCGCACCGGCCACGGCTATGATGAGCGCATAAGCCTGCTTGGCCCGGATGGCGTGATAGAGTCCGGGAGTCAGACATCCCGCGGCGTGACGCTATGGCAAGGAGAACGCTGCATTCAGCCCGGCCTGTATCCCGACTGGTTCAGCCGCGTCAAAGATTCGTACTATCGGCACCTGGATGCCTTTGTCCGGTCATTACACGGGGAAGCGGTACCCGATCTGCCGGGATTGCTCGACGGTTTGCAGGCGCAGGCTATCGCCGAAGCCGCCGTCATCTCATTGCAAAAGGGGCAATTTGTTAACGTTGAACAACTGGCGTAAAAAATCCCCGTATGCAGTCAGGCATACGGGGATTGCTCTGCGCTGTCAGCGCTCCTCGTTAAATACAACGCCAACCTGCCGTCGCACTTCGTCCATCACGTTAAGATTTTCCAGCACCCTGGATAACGGGCGAATCGGCGAATCCGTCACACCCCTGCCGACGCACCAGGCAAAATGTTCTGCCTGATAAAATAGCTGATCGTAACGGTTCCGCGGCTCCTCCCAACGCAGAACCTGCCCGCCCTGGCTGGCGGCGAGGGTAAAATTCCCCGGCGCATAAAATTGCCCGTCGATGATCAGCGTCGCATCGCGCCCGGCCACCACCGCGCCGCCAGGCGTATTACTGAACAACGTGGTGTTCAGTAAGGCCTGTAAGCCGTTTTCCCAGTTAAATATCATCGAAATCTGTCCGTTAATGCCTCTCTGAGCGGGGCGGCCACGGGCGATAATATCCTGCGGCGTACCACCGACCATCACGCTGAAAGAGGTCAGATAGCTGCCGAGATCCATCATTGGCCCCCCCGCAAGATCGGCATTAAAAATGCGATGATCCGGAGTAAAAAACTCGCCGTGATCGGCGAGCAGCGTATGCAAATCGCCTAACACACCGTCATCCAGCAACTGGCGAATCACGTCATATTTTGGCGCATAATCGCACCACATCGCCTCCATCGCCAGCTTCCTCTGCTTCGCCGCTTCCGCCTTCAGCGCCATCCCTTCCCGCCTGTTCAGCGCGAAAGGTTTTTCAATCAACACATGTTTTCCCGCCTGTAATACCCGCAGCCCATCGGGGAAGTGATGGTTATGCGGCGTGGCAATATAAACCGCATCTATATCCGGGCGCGCCAGCATTTCATCCACCTGAGAATAAGCCTGGGCAATGCCCCACCGTGCGGCAAAACTGTCGGCCTTTTGTTGCGTCCGCGAGGTCACGGCGACGACACGCTGACGACTGTACTCTTTTAGCGACTTCACAAAACGTTCGGCAATCCATCCGGGACCAATAATCCCCCAACGCAGCGAGGGGATCGCCTGCGCGGAATGATGGCGCGGTTTCGGTAACTGTGACGGGAACATAGCGGATCCTTTTTATTTATCTTTACGCAGATACTATAAGCAGGCGCTAAAGAGGAGGAGTAACGAATTTATGATGGAATTCCATCATTGACTTATTGTTTGTCAAAATATGCATCGTTCGGTCGCGAATAGTTCTGATAGCTTGTATTAGCTCAGATCTGATCTGGCACTCTTCCGGCACAGAGCCGGACCCAACCTGACAGTCCGCTCTGTGCCCAAGTTGTGTAAAAACTCGATTCTTGCCATATCTGAGTACTACTTAGTACCAAAAAGTGATCAGCAGTTTTCACACAGCCTGTGCCAGAAGCGGACCTTGTATTAGTGGAGAAGAGACCTGCTCCCTACTCTTTATTTACGATGCCACACATACCAACGTTTTAATTTTTTCTGTGCCCCCTGCTAAACCAGAGCAAAACACCAACACCTCCCAGACTGAACAGAGAAATGCTGTAAAGAGCAGTAAAAGCACCGAAGTTCTGCGCTATCACGCTGGTTATCCCGGTAGAAATAGCAGCGGTCAGAACCTGTCCACGCCATGTAATTGCACTGGCTTTGGCAACCTGAGTTTCTGCAAAGTTTTTAAGCACCCCGAAAGTACCTATAGCAAACACAATATTCGAAGCCATGTGTGCACTGAAAATCATAATAAGCGCGGCGTATGGAAATGCGGCAGAAAGAGGTAATAAAAAATAACCTCCAATGTATCCGCTAAGGCATACCAGCAACATCCAGTTATTAGCGGAATAGCGCTGCAATTTACTAGCATCAAGCATTAGCGGGCCACAGAGTTGTCCGAGGCTACGCGCAAAAAGGAGTGGAAGTGCCAGCCCTGCTGAATCTTCAGCCCTGATTTCCTGCGCAAGAGCAGGTAAAAGCGCCATTGCGGGTGAGCCCACAGCTGCAAGAGCAGGTAAAAGCACCACGCTTCTTTTTTGCAATGGAGATAAACACCGCCAAAATAACTTCTGTGCGACAGCCACTGTTTTTTCAGTTTGCAGTTCTATCACCTGAAAAACAGAGGCTGATGTCAGAAGTAAAACAGTGGAAGCGGCAAAGCTCAGGGCATCAATGGCGAGGAGATTTAAAGGGGAGATCAGGTCGAACAATAAAACGCCCAATCCGGTACCGAGTAAAACCTGTGAGGCAAAAATTATCGTTTCCATGGCGGTTGCTGCAGGTAGTTCGTCATGCCGTAATCCGCGTTTAAACAACAGAGTCAAAGCCGGATAACTCATTCCGCTGAATAGCGCTTCCGAGCATTGCACCGCAAGCAAAGCCGGAACGTTATGATGCAACAAACCATATAACGGAAAAACAAGTGCAAGCAGGCCGAGTAGCTCTGTAAAAATCAGGATTCGGAGTGGTGAAACTTTATTACACAGAGCTTCGCCGCAGATGCTCCCTATAAAACTGGGCAGCATTGACAGCATATAAATTATGGTCAGAGTCGCGGGAGAAGCCTGCCAGTGTAGAAGTTGTCCAAAAACAATCACCTGAGTAAGTCCATTACCCAATGATGACAGGACATAGGCAAAACCAAGGAAGCGCAGCCAATCGTGGCTGCGTAGTGCGCAAATCAGCGCAAACAGTAAAGTATTCATGCAGAAAGATTCTCATCTTAAATAACAGAGGCCCACACAGCCGACAGGCAATGTGGAAAGTAAAAACTGTTAGAAGACAGAATCGCTACATCGGAAAACTTACTCTCACGGAAACGGATACAACACTGTACCACAAAAAGTAGGCAGTATTATCGAAGCCTTAACGTCTGTTTTTCGCTCGAAGCAAATTGTCAGATTTAATTGTGTGCTACAAGTGAAAATGTCAGGTCAAGTTTGAGCTAATACATTTTTGATGTATACAATTTAAAATTGTCTCTTAGACTTAAGCCCCAAAGTTCTTGCAAACAAAGGGGCCAGATTTTCACCGGGACTTACTTCTGCGGACGCATCGCCGGGAACAGGATCACGTCGCGGATAGTGTGACTGTTGGTGAACAACATCACCATACGGTCGATGCCAATGCCCAGCCCCGCCGTTGGCGGCAGACCGTGCTCCAGCGCGGTAACATAGTCTTCGTCGTAGAACATCGCTTCGTCGTCTCCGGCGGCTTTCGCCTTCACCTGATCCTGGAAGCGCTGCGCCTGGTCTTCCGCATCGTTCAGCTCGCTAAAGCCGTTACCGATTTCACGCCCGCCGATGAAGAATTCAAAGCGGTCGGTAATTTCCGGGTTCACGTCATTACGGCGCGCCAGCGGAGAGACTTCTGCCGGATATTCGGTGATGAAGGTCGGCTGAATCAGGTGCGCTTCCGCCACTTCTTCAAAGATCTCGGTCACGATGCGACCCAGACCCCAGCTCTTCTCAACGTGAATGCCAATACTTTCCGCAAGCGCTTTTGCGGAATCGAAGTTATCCAGATCGGCCATATCCGTTTCAGGACGGTACTTCTTGATCGCTTCGCGCATGGTCAGTTTTTCAAACGACTTGCCGAAGTCGAAAACGTCATCGCCGTAAGGCACTTCGGTATGGCCGAGAACATCATGCGCCAGGGTGCGGAACAGGGATTCGGTCAGCTCGATCAGGTCTTTATAGTCCGCATAGGCCATATAGAGTTCCATCATGGTGAACTCTGGGTTATGGCGCACGGAGATACCTTCGTTACGGAAGTTACGGTTGATTTCAAACACGCGCTCGAAGCCGCCAACTACCAGACGCTTCAGGTACAGTTCCGGCGCGATGCGCAGGTACATGTCCAGATCCAGCGCGTTGTGATGGGTGATGAACGGACGGGCGGAAGCGCCACCGGGGATCACCTGCATCATCGGAGTTTCCACTTCCATAAAGCCGCGGCCGACCATGAACTGACGAATGCCCGCCAGGATCTGCGAACGCACTTTAAAGGTATGGCGGGATCCATCGTTAGCGATCAGGTCCAGGTAGCGCTGACGATAGCGCGCTTCCTGATCCTGCAGGCCGTGGAATTTGTCCGGCAGCGGGCGCAGGGCTTTAGTCAGCAGACGCAGTTCGCTACAATGGATGGAGAGTTCACCGGTTTTGGTTTTGAATAGCTTACCGCGCGCCGCGATGATGTCCCCGAGGTCCCATTTTTTGAACTGCTCGTTGTAGACACCTTCCACCAGATCGTCACGGGCGATATACAGCTGAATGCGGCCGCCGACATCCTGTAGCGTCACAAAAGAGGCTTTCCCCATGATACGACAGGACATCATACGGCCAGCAACGGCAACTTCAACGTTCAGCGCTTCCAGCTCTTCGTTTTCTTTCGCATCGAACTCAGCGTGCAGTTGGTCAGAGGTGTGGTCACGACGAAAATCATTCGGGAACGGGATACCCTGCTCACGCAGTGCAGCCAGCTTTTCACGGCGGGCTTTCAGTTCATTATTGAGATCAAGTGCCTCATCGACACCTTGTACTTGTTGTTCAGACATATTGGTTCCTCATAACCCTGCTTGCAAGCTTGTTTCGATAATTGAACCAGTTCACTATCCGGCGAGATCTGTTTCTGGTGCCATTATTACGGAACAATCTTAACGAGACAGGTTTCACTTCTGGCTGATTTCACTCAACCATGGATTTATTATTTTTGTATTAATATTCAATACAATAAGTGATAATTCACGACAGTTCAGACCCCAGTTTTGAGTATTAACGCCTGCATCAGCATCCCGGTACCATGACGCCGTCTCCAGGACATTCCCGGATAGCCGTACCGTGTATACCCACGCGACAAGCAACGACGGTTAACAAAGCGAGAATGAACACGCCGACGCGCTGCTGCTCAGCGGTATCAACCCCCTGAACCGCATATCAGGCCGTCTCAGGAAAGCGATATACCACAGCGCGTGGTTGCAAATATGTTCTCCTTGCCCCTTGAAAAAAGGAAGCGATAAACCACCTTCCTGTTAAACATCAATTATTTATTGTTCTCTTCTTTCAATACTTTGACAGTATATCGGCCATCTGCCTGACGATAGGCACCGTGAATATCAGTTTCGAATCCCGGATAATGAGCACCGATTTCACACAGCATCTGCAGGAATTCCAGTACAGGGCGACTCTCTTCAGTAATCATTTCACCCGGCATAACCAACGGAACACCAGGTGGATACGGCAGGATCATATTCGCGTTGACGCGGCCCACCATCTCTTCGAGATAAACTTCTTCAGTCTGACCGTGCAACTCCTCCTGGAACGCGGCGTATGGCGTAATCATCATAGTTGGCAGTACCTCAAACGCGCGGAACATCAGATCCGGAAGGTTATGATGCGCAACCAGTCGGTGAATACGCTCCGCGAGTTCCTGAACACGTATATTTTCATAGAATTCAGGATCTTCCCGATACAGTGACGGCAACATGTTTTTCACCCGCAGGTTGAGATCGAACGCGCGTTTAAAATCGGTGAGCGCACGTAACAGACTCAGCGCTTTCGTTTTGTCGATACCGATACTGAACAGGAATAACAGGTTATACGGACCGGTTTTTTCCACCACGATGCCATGTTCGTCGAGATATTTCGCCACAATGCTGGCCGGGATCCCGAACGCATCCATAGTGCCATCTTTCTTCATCCCCGGAGTCAGCAGGGTGACTTTGATTGGGTCGAGATACATATGTTCGTTGTCGATGTTTTTAAAACCATGCCATGCGCTATCAGAACGTAACGGCCAACATTCAGGATCATCAATGTGTTCCGGCTGCCAGACGTCAAAGAACCAGCCTTCAGACTCGCCTTTCAGGCGTTTAATCTCTTTGCGGAATTTGATTGAACGCTCTATAGAACCGTTAATCAGGCGCTTACCGGCGTTGCCCTTCATCATTGCCGCAGCGGTTTCCGTGGAAGCCACTACACCATAATGCGGAGACGTGGTGGTATGCATCATGTAAGCTTCATTAAAGGTTTCTTCGTTAACATCACCTTTCACATGAATCATGGAAGCCTGAGAGAATGCCGCCAGCAGTTTGTGCGTGGACTGGGTTTCGTAAATCACTTTCCCTTCGACGCGGTCGCCGCTCATCCCACATTTACCTGCGTAAATTGGCGAGAAGTTGGTGTAAGGCACCCATGCAGAGTCAAAGTGAATAGATTTCACATCCAGGTTTTTTTTGATGTAATCAGTGTTGTACAGCAGGCCATCGTAAGTGGAATTCGTGATCACCGCATATACCGGCCAGGTGGCGTTTGGCGTCTCTTTCACGCGTTTAGCAATAGTCGCGTGCAAGAACTCACTCTGCGGAATGCCGCCAAGAATACCGTAAGCATTACGGGTAGGACGGAAGTAGATTGGCGTAATATCGCTCATCATCATTAGATGGGTCAACGATTTGTGGCAGTTGCGGTCAATCAACACGGTGCTACCCGCTGGCGCAGAGTACATTCCAACAATTTTATTGGCGGTAGAGGTGCCATTGGTCACCATGTAGCTGCGTTCCGCATTAAAAACGCGAGCGATATACTCTTCAGCTTCTTTGTGTGGGCCGCTGTGGTCCAATAAAGAACCCAGTTCGGAAACCGAAATCGAGATATCGGATTTCATGGTATTAGAACCAAAGAAATCGTAGAAAATGCTACCTACCGGGCTTTTCTGGAACGCGGTACCGCCCATATGGCCGGGAGTACAAAAGGTGTATTTGCCTTCACGTACATATTTAAACAGCGCTTTAGTCAGCGGCGGCAGAATTGTATTAATATACTCATCAGTATTTTGTTTTATTTTGCTGGCGATATCTTCCGCTGCACCTAACGCATATTCAAAAAAACGCACCTGCATACGCAAATCATTCAGGCTCACATCCAGCGTAGAGTAAGTATTAGCAAAGGCATACAATGGCATATATTCGTTCATTTTGCTGATGTCTTCACACAACTCAAGATTATATTTATCCCAGTCAAAAATAACGCCACACAGTCGCGCATTGTTTTCAATAAGTTTCAATAAATCATCACGATCATTCGGATAAACAATACGGAAATCAAGGTGTTCAAGCGCGCGATGCAATTCACGGATGGGCTCTTCTTTGAAGTAAACGCCCATGTGATTCATAATAGCAATAACGTTCATAGTCAAATCTCCGGATATAGAATCCCCCTCCCGCCACGTTGTGGCAGATTATGGAAAGGGCCTCAGGAATAGGGTTACTTTACTGATTAATGCGCGCCGGCAGCGTTGTTATCAGTGGAATTGTCGCTACTCTGGCGCTGATGCATTTTGCAACCGTAAAACATCAAGATAATCAGACTGACGATAAAAGTACCCGCCAGCTCAAAGGAACTTGCCCCCATTAGCGCGATAAAACAGAATACACAGCCCAGAATCGAGCAAATCAGGCTGACAAAGTTGCGAATGTTAATACCTTCAAAACGAATCAGATCAACACAGGAATAAAAATAAGGCAGCATGGTCAGTAACACCGCGATGCCGGTCAGCTCCCCGAATAAATCTGACGCTTTACCGCCAGTGGAATTCATCAGCGTAATAAGTACCATCAGCGCAGTCATTTTTACTCCCGCCAGCAGCAAGCCTTTTTTCGGAATACCGTTGCTATCGACTTCACCATATACCGCAGGGAAATTACCATCGTTAGCCGCACGCACGCCGGCCTGACCCACCAGCATCATCCATGAACCCAGAGATGTCAGGCAGGCGAAGGCGGTGAAAGCGGACACCATCGGTGCAGCCCAGCCGCCGAGTATGGTTGAAGCGCTGATGGCAAATGGCGCGCCGGATGCGGCCATCTTAGAGGCAGGATACATACCGACCATAACCTGAGTTGCGGCAATATAGACAATACCGGCCATCGCTGTACCCAGCATCGTAGCCAATGGCACGGTACGTTTCGGATTGCTCACCATGCCGGTACTGACCGCTGCCGATTCCACCCCCACAAAAGCCCACAGGCAGAGCAAGATACTTTTGATAACCGCGTGACTATCCGTAGCGTGAGAGGTATTCCAGTTCTCCTGATAAGTGGCAACATCAAACCAGTGCCAGCCGACAATCGCCGTCATCACAACCGGAATAAGTACCAGTACCAACCCAATCGTCGTCAATCGGCTAACCCATGTTCCGCCGAGCATATTAACAAAAGTAAAAATCCATACGATAGCAATACAGGCAATCCCTGCTGGCACTGGGTTATTTAACACAGGAAAGAATGTCGATAAATAAGAAACGGCGGTAATTCCGATAGCCAGGTTACCAATCCAGTTTGCATGATAATAAAGCACACCAGTTTGAAAACCGAATGCCGGTGATATTTCACCAGCATAAGCAATTGGCCCTCCCTGTTGTGGGTTTTTGGTCGCCAGACGGGCATAAACGTAAGCCAGTGACATTGCGCCAATAGTAGAAATCACCCATCCCCAGATAGAAATACCACCGATACTGGCCAGGTTTGCAGGTAATAGTGCAATACCGCTCCCCATCATATTACCGGCTACTACACCGGTACAAGCAAACAGCCCTATCTTCTTCGCTGAACTCATGTTTTCTTTTCTCCTACGTTTATTTGGAGGCACAGATCATGATGATAAATTTTTATTGATCCGACCAACTCCAAACCAGATTACGTCCGGATGAAAAATAAGTCATAAAGATAAAGTGAAATAATTAAAAACATCAAACAAATGATATATTGACCTTTTTCTCGTAACATATCAGGATGGCAAGTTGACATCATAAAAAGATAAATATTGTTTATTTACAGAAGGTTAAAAACACCATCACCTGTTGCGAAAATGTTGCAATTTCAAAAGATGAGCCAAGAAATAAAACAACCAGGTATATTATAAGAAACACAATATTAACCTCATTATGCTCAAAATAATGACCATGATGAGAATTTACTTATTCTGAAGCGAGAAAGTTATCGAGATAGGGTACTACGCGGGTAACCGAGGTCTGGAATACCGCATTTTCAATCCAGTAAAATGTATTCTCACCTGGACGTAAATTAAATGCTGTCAGATAGGCATCGGCAGCCTCCCGGTTCTGCCCTTTCATTTCATAGACTTTACCTAACAGCACATAGTTCATCCATGACATTTCCAGATCAATCCCGGCATTAATGGCCTGATAGGCTTCATCCACTTTTCCTTTGCTCAACATGTCTACTGTTTTAATTTGATAAAATATGGCCATATTTTTAATTACTGGCATATTCCCTACGCGACTTATTTCACTATAAAGATCAACCAACTGTTTATCGGTCAACGGCTGCTGTGAATGGCGTAATACATCCACCAGCGCTTTTTCCGCCCAGGCATAGGTAAAATCCGGAGACAGTTTATTCACATCATCAAGTAAACTACTGGCTCTTTTCAGTGAATCAACATCTCCGTTCATTAATAGTTGATGTGCCTGATAAAAATAAGTAAGGGCAATGCTCTGCGAAGGTTGAAATTGCCTTAACATCTCCTGCATACGTGTCGGCCACGGCTGCTTCAGCACCTCCGACAAGCTACTCAGCAGATCGTTCTGAATTGACAGTTGATTATCGCTAGTCACGAAATAGCGCTTGTCCATCATCGTCGAACCATCTGCGTTATCCACCACCTTAACCGACATAAAGCACTGCTGGGCGCGATAGTGACGTTGATTCACAAACTCAATGGTCAACGTTTTTCCGGAACTGCTCGGCTCATTAATGTTGTAGTTGGTTTTATCATGCACCATAAAGGTGGAGAAGGTATTTAGCGAAGTGGTAATCAGACTCCCTAACCCAATGGCATACGCGTGTTGAGACGACCAGTTGTTACAGGTATTGCCGGTGAGCAGATGAATATCAATATCACGCGGGTTAAGTAGTAATCGTGCCTTCGCAACGGGTGGACGTGATTCCAGAGTCGATAAAGCTACCAGCGCCACGCAACTCCCGAGCGCTAACAAAAAAAGTACCCAGACAATAAACGCGTTCACACGCGTGCATTTTTCCGATGTCGCATTTGGAATAGCATCTGACGCTGCGTCTACCGGTGGGGTGGAAAGGGACTCTGTTTCTACGGAAAAATTCTGCGTCAATGCTTCTCCGTCTTCCGTACACCAGATGACCGGCACCGTCAGTTTATAGCCGCGTTTAGGTACTGTAGCAATATATTCCAGTTTGCTATCATCACCATCTTTCAACGACTTGCGCAGTTCAGAAATACTCTGCGTCACGACGTGACTGGTGACAACGTTGCGAGTCCAGACATTATCAATAAGCTCATCACGACTCAGCACTTCGCCAGGATGGCGAGCAAAAAAAACCAGAAGGTCGATTAAGCGCGGTTCGAGAGTGAGGTGACGCTCCTTACGGCTGATCTGATTAACAGAGGGAGTAACCAGCCATTCTCCAACGCGAACAACAGGTTGTTGCATAAACAAACGTCCAGGGACGGAAAAGAGTGGCGCGATGATAACACATTCCACCTACGTGATTATGATGGGGGTCATGACCTTGAAGGCGAGATATTGCTCTTCGTTTTTTACAATTCATAGTGATAGTGCTCAGAACATTCCCGGCCCTGGCAAAATAAACGCATTTGTTCCCACGATACGTCATCTCGTCACTGCTTCATGCTCCAATCCACTGATTTCAGGAAATGCTCATCACTCGTAACCGCTACCCTAATACCGCCTGAAATATGCCGTGAACACCACCTTATCTCCTGCGAATTTGTGACCGGGGCAAGGGTTAAGCGCAACAATCATCGCCGTTCTGTGGGGATATGCTATTTTTAAATCGCCTGACAGAGAGCAGGCCGCCGAACAGATAACCGGAAATAGCGCCTCACCCGCAGCGGAAAGGAATGTCGACGATGACCTATAAATTAGTTAAGCAAATTGTGCACGATGACGTTTTGAGAAATAGCTTTATTGACCTCGCAATTAAAACCTTCGATCTCTCCTTTAAAGAGTGGTACCACAAAGGATACTGGACCGACGCCTATATTCCTTATGCCCTGGTGAACAACAATAAAGTGATTGCTAATGCCTCCGCCAATATTATCGATCTTGTCTGGCGGAACGAACCCCGACGTTATATTCAAATCGGTACCGTGATGACCGATGTGGATCATCGGAATAAGGGGCTGGCCGGGCAGCTCATCAGGCAGATTCTGGCGGACTGGCAGAATAAAGCCGACGCTTTTTTCTTGTTCGCCAACCCAACAACCGTTGATTTTTATCCACAATTCGGTTTCAGGCGCACAGATGAGCATCAATATATCCTGCCAGTAATGCCAACGGCGGGTGACTTTCGCAAGCTCGATATGGACCAGCCAGAAGAAGTCGCACTATTGCAGCGCTACTATCAAAAATCGAACCCCTTTTCACAATTGCGAATACAGCATAACTTCGGATTATTAATGTTCTACTGCTCCGCCTTTATGAAACACTTCGTCTATTTTTCTGAAAAGAATCAGGCTATCGCAATAGCGATGCAGCACGGCCCGGCACTTATCTGTTTCGATATTTTTTGCGATAACGGCGGTTCCCTGGCAGGCATTATAAATGAACTCGCCGACGCGCATACCTATCAGGCTATTCTGGGTTTTACCCCAAAAGAAGGGCGGGCTGGCGAATATGAAAAAATAGAAGGTGAAGATATTTTATTTATCTACCCGCACAAAGAAAATATCTTCGCAGAGAATAAGCTAATGTTTCCGCTGTTATCCCACGCCTGACCCATGCCACCGCCGCCTCCTGGCGGCTATACCCTCCTTCTCTGCGCCGACCACCCTGACGATGATTCAGCGCCATTTACACCATGAAAACGCGATATTATTCCGCCGCCAGCCACCGTTCAAACGCCTGTAACGCCAATTCGTTGATCCCATTTTCCGACGGCCTCACCAGACAAAAGCGCTTACTCAACCGATGGGATATCGGCCAGGGCGCCACTAATTGCCCATTTTCAAGTTCATTTTCGACATAAACATGCGGCACCAGCGCAACACCCTGCCCGGCGAGGGCAGCGGCAATCGCCATTTCGTGCAGATCGTAACGGACACCTTGTGCCGGATTATTCAACGTGATCCCACTCTCATCAGCGTAGAGACGCCACGCATCGGGATTCTGCCGTCGGTGAATGCGCGGTAGCGCGCTCAACTGGCTGGCGAAATGGCCTCCGGTGAGTAACGCCGGATGACAGACCGGCACCAACCTTTCCTCAAACAGAAAACGCATACGCATCCCGGCCCACGCGGGATGTTCAAAGTGAACCGCCGCGTCAAAACCACTGCCGGTAATGATAAACGGATCGGTTCTGACCGCGATATTCAGGATAATATCCGGGTGCAGGCGATGAAAATCACCCAGTCGGGGAATTAACCAGCGGCTGGCAAAAGTAGGCGGCGCGGCGATTTCCAGGCTTCGACTGCCGTCCGCCGCCCCCATCAGATACTGAGTATCTCGTTCAAGCCGTTCCAGCGTTTCACGCACATGATGCGCATAACGCGCACCGTTAGGATTCAGTTGCACACGACTCCCCGTCCGCGTGAACAACTTACAGTTCAGCATCGACTCAAGCCGGGCAATCTGCCGGCTGATCGCCCCTTCGCTGAGCGATAATTCTTCCGCCGCACGGGCAAAGTTACCGTGCCGGGCGGCCGCTTCAAAGACCTGAAGCGCAGTACTGCTGGGAAGTTTTTTTCGCATTCTGGCAACCTCTGCCGACATTAACCTTAATGACAAAATATCATTGACCAGTGAAATAATATCGCTTCATACCGCTCAATACGCAACGTAGCATGATCAAACATCAAGTTAACGGCGATTCAAACATACAGAGAGCGATCAATGTTATATCTCGTTGAGTGCACATATGCCGACCGGGAAAGCGAAACCCGCTGGAATGCGTTTTACAACCAACAAAAGCTGCCAGCGCTGGTCTCTGTCAACGGGTTCAGCGCCTCACAACGTTTCAAAGCGCTTTCCTCCGGCTGCCCGGTATATCTTGCCATTCATACCATCAAAGATGCGGATGTGATTACCTGTGAAGAATATCAGCGCAAGGGCGGCGGTAACTTTTCGCACTGGCAACAGCATATTCGTGACTGGCATCGCAATCTGTACCAATACGCAGGCTCTTTTCCTGCCGTCGCTGTGGAAGAGGTTTTGCTGCTGAGCCTTGAGTCAGTTGACTTTATTGACGCAGAGTTGGGATATCGGCCCACAATACTTCAGGCTGCAGGGCTGGATAAAAACCCGCCGCAACGCGTGGCTTACATTCTCCCTCGCCGAGAGGCCTCACTCGTTGCGGCGCGAGAAAAAGCCTGGATATATGAACCCATAACCAGCCAGTTACGCAGTCACGCCGATAAACAATCCCGATCAAGGTAATACATTATTATGCCTCATCCATCTTTTAGTTCCCGCCAGATTGGCGATTTTCTGGTAACGGCCCTCAGTGACGGCAATATGACGGCCAGCCTGACGCTACTGTCCGGCATTGATAGCATCGATGCTGAAGCCATCCAGCGCCGCGCGGGCGTTACCGTCCCCGGCAATATCGACATCAGTGGCTATCTTATCCGCGGGCGGGGGAGGACGATTTTGGTCGATGCCGGTACAGGCGGGCACAATAACGCAGGCGGCGCGCTGACAGCGAGTCTGCGCTTGTCGGGCATCAGGCCTGAAGAGGTTGATACCGTGCTGCTGACTCATACTCACCCGGACCATATTGGCGGGTTGCTCAACGCAGACGGCACACTGGCTTATCCCAACGCCTGCCTGCATCTGCATCCTCTGGAAGCGGAATACTGGCAGAATGATAGAACGCTAAACCAGGCCAGTGAACGGGGGCGGAGAAACATCGCACTCGCCCGCCGAACGCTGGACGCCTGGGCCCACAGACTCCGTTTTCTGAATGATCGCGAAGTGATCGAAGGTATACAGCCGGTATGGCTACCTGGTCATACCCCTGGCCACTGCGGGTTTCGCATCGAGTCCGCCAATGAAAGTCTGCTAATCTGGGGCGATATCGTCCATTTCCCGCCGATCCAGATCGCCTGTCCCGCAGTGGCCATTGCCTTTGATTGCGATCCCACACAGGCCAGAATCACGCGGGAAAAGCTCCTCGCTCAGGTCGCCAGCGAAAACCTGCTGGTTGCCGGTATGCACCTTGGCGGATCGGGGTTTGCGCATATCGTCGCAACTTCACGCGGGTACCGTATAAATTATTCTGCAAAATAAAGGCAATTCCGACCCAAAATATCCCCCAGACTAAAGTGGATTCCGTTAAGGAGTATTTGCGGGCTAACTTATGCCTTATTGTCAGCCGAAGACCGGGTTAACCGGCGGGTGTAGCACAACGGCATCCGGTACAAAAACGGATAAAAACGCCAACGCCGGAATAGCGCATTGCTTAACGTTCTGGAAAGTGTCTCTGAAGGAGAAATAAATATTTAAACGACGCGGCAGAAAACAGTGAAGATATTCATCGTTCTATACGGAAACGGAAAAGGTTACATTACTTTCTCAGGAGGTTCCTTGCCGGATATCCACTGTGCCGGTGAGCGCCGGGATTCATCGCCGCCTGCTGCACTTCTTCATTTATCTTCAATCGTAGATTGGTTGGCAAAAAATGGCGGTGTAGCATCGTACCGGCAAATTTTACCGTCTGTGAGTAAACAATTACCCTCACGCCACACCAGATAAAGCTGGCGATCGGCTGTTCCCTGGGCTGTTCCAGGCTCTCTTCCATACCTCCCCTCCCTGATGTTGTAAACAAAGAAACAGCGTTACTGTAATGCCACATTATGAAGATATTATGTGGTCAACTTGATGCATTTCTCATTTATCGTCAGTCGCAATAAAAACGCCGCTGTTCACTCTCGCTCATGCGGCGAGCGTCTCTTCATTCGGCGTAGCAGCCAGAGCAGTCCCAGCATAATGGCGAGGTAGCCCATAACGTAAATGCCTTGTTGTTTTCGCCCGGAAAGATCCGGGTCAGCGACCCATGCCAGAAATGCAGTGACATCCCTGGCGTACTGCGCCTCCGTTTCCGCTATCTGCGACGCCGGGTGCCATTTTATCTCGCCGTCGGAAAGCGGTTTCGGCATATTCATCACCCCACCTGGAAAATAGCGATTAGCTTTCATTTCAGGATCGTCAGGCAGGTAACCGGTTAATAGCGCAAAGACGTAATCCGCGCCCTGATCCGTATAGGGCAGAAAGGCATCAAACAAGAATTGCGGAAAACCACGATCGTAGGAACGGGCCCGGACGATATAGCTCAGGTCAACGGGTTCCGCGCCGTTATTGAAGTATCGCGCTTCCCGCTCATTGAGATAAGGCGAAATAAAGCTGTCATTTAGCGTCCCGTCCCGCTCCCCCACCTGGCCATCATCCTGAATCTCAGGGAACTGATAGCCGCTGGCGATACTTTTTGCCTCTTCAGGCGTGAGTTCAGGGCCGCCGGGCCGGGTCAGATTGCGAAAAGTAAGGTGTTTCATACCGTGGCAGGCACGACATTTCTCTTCATACACCTGCAGGCCGCGCCGCAGTTGTTGTTTATCATACTGGCCGACAATACCGCTAAAGCTCCAGTCCTTCCGTTCAGGCACCGCCTCTTTCGCACCGGTCGCGCCTGATGCCAAAAGAGATAAGCACAGAATGCTGAATACCAGTCGTTTCATTGTCAATCCTGCTTTTCGAGAAAACGACGACAGGGTAAAAGGATTAAAAACCAGGCAAACCAGATCAGCGTGGCAAGCTGAGATGCCGGGCGGATCCACCCCTCTTCATTACGGAAACCGTCAATCAGATCGGGGCCCACCAGCGCTTTTGACCCCAGCCAGCCTAAAAAACAGGCATTCATGACCCACAGCCAGAAGCCGCACTTCACCAGTTTGCTGTAATGGCGAAACCGCGCCCGGGAGGTATCAAGCCAGGGCAGGAAATAGAAAATCAGTATCGAACCGCACATCGCCGCCAGACCGGCAAATTCATTCGGGAAGCAGCGTAGCATTGAGAAGAAAGGGAGAAAGTACCATTCAGGCGCGACAGTCGCCGGCGTCACCGTTGGATCGGCTGGAATAAAGTTGTCGGCGCTACTCAGGTAGTGCGGAGCAAAAAATAAAAACCAGGCAAAAAGCATCAAAAAAAGGGTGATTTTGATGGCATCGAGGTCGCTGATTTTGTAATCGAATAACAGGCTTCTCGACGCTTTCTCGCTGAACGTCTTTTTCATCGCCTGAGCGAATGCCGATTGCACGGTACGAATATGAAAAATCGTCGCCACAACAATCAGAAAGGGGAAAAGAAAGTGGAAAACAAAAAAACGCCCCAGCATCGGCGTTCCCGGCGTATGGCTTCCGAGCAACCAGGCGTAAAGCGTGCCCCCCACCAGCGGAATAGCCTGGACAAAACGAGTAATGACCGTGGCCGCCCAATAACTTTTTTGCCCCCAGATAAGACTGTAGCCGAGAAATGCGGTCATCATCAGCAGCACGTACAGCGTCACGCTAATCATCCACATGGTCACCCAGGGTTTGCGGTACACGCTGTAGTACATGCCGCGAAAAATATGCAGATAGCAGGCGAAGAATAACAGCGACGCGCCAATTGCGTGCATATTGCGCAACAGCTCGCCGTGGCGAACCGCACGCATAATATGAATAATGGAATCAAAGGCCAGTTCAGCCGTCGGCACGTAAAACATCGCCAGCACGATCCCCGTGAGGATCTGCACGCCAAGCATAACCAGCAGGATAGCGCCGACGGCGAATACCCAGAGTCCGGCGACCGAGCGCGGAAAAGGGATACGCCAGCGCAGCGAATAGACCCGTTCACGCCCCATCTCAGGCTTCCTTCGCACCAATGCGCACGGTCTGGCCGTCGGGATGAAACGCGTAATCCGGGATGGCCAGATTCGCCGTTGCCGGTCCGCGGGTTACGCGCCCGGAAGTATCAAACTCTGAACCGTGGCACGGGCAGACCCAGCCCTGCCCGCCCGGTCTGGCGTTGGGGACGCATCCGGCATGCGGACAGTATCCCTCAATCACCAGCCATTGAGGATAACCGGCAGTCACCCGTTCGCTGTCAGCCTGGGGGGCGAGAAGCGTAGTGGGATCGACATCCCTGGCGGCGGCGATTTCCTCCGCCGTGCGATGATGAATAAGAATCAACTTTCCCTGCCATACCCGCCGGAGGGTTTGCCCGGCGGCAATCCCCGCAAGAGAAACATCGATCGGTTCATTCTCACCGCGCGTTTTTTCATCCGGGCCTAAAGCAGAAACCAGCGGCCAGACGGCGGCGGCAACGCCTGCCGCTCCGACGAATGTTGTCATCCTGCACAGGCATTCCCGACGCTGCTCCTGAATGTCGTCATCTGCATGTTTGTTATCCGCCATCATGCACTCCTCCCTGCATATCGTGGGTTACTGTTTGTCGATACGTGCGTAAATGGCCTGGAAACGCTTATCGGCAATTCCCGGCGCCTTGAAAGCACGATAGCTGTCTGGCAGAGAGGCATCGCCAACCTTAATCAGCATCACCATCCCCTGGGCGTAATGCGGCGTGCATTTGATGCCGTAAAATCCGGCATGGTCATATTTCACTTCGATCTCTTCATCGATTTTGCCGATAAATCCCGGGTAGCCAGCAGGAGACAGTTCTGCGATTGAAGCCGCGTTGTGGCTCTTGTGCTTGCGGATAAACTTCACCGTATCACCGGGTTGGATCTCCAGGTAATCCGGCTCATAGACCATTGGCCCCGCCGCGCCACGATTTTTCATCAACACTTCGTGGGTTTGTGCGAAAGCGGAAGAGGCGATCGCCAGTAAACACAAAACTTTCAGACTCTGTTTGAGGTATTTCATCAGTTCTTCCTTAGCATTCATCTGGTCTCTGATAACGAATAAAGCAGCTTGCGCCATCCGGTTCGCGTTCAATGACGGTATCAATGCCGAACCAGGCGTTAATATTTTCGCGGGTAAAAACGGCGCATGGCGCTCCTTGCATCACCATGCGTCCGGACGTCATAACGAGGATGCGATCGCAAAACATCGCCGCATGATTCAGGTCATGCAGGGCGGCAATCACCGTGAGCTTTTCGCGTTTCACCAGACTCAGCAGGCCAATCTGATGTTGAATATCAAGGTGGTTGGTGGGTTCATCCATCAACAGTAGCTGCGGCTGCTGGGCCAGCGCCCGGGCGATATGCAGACGCTGTTTTTCTCCGCCGGAAAAAGTATGCCAGCAGCGGTGCTGCAACGCCTGAAGCGCGACTTTTTCCAGCATCGTTTGCACGATGTCGTCATCTTTTTGAGACCACGGCGAGAGCAGGCTGAGCCAGGGCGTTCTCCCCAGCGAAACGGCCTGCAACGCGGTAAGACGTTCACTGGTCTCCGCCTGCTGCTCAACCAATGCCACCTTCTGCGCCAGATGACGACGCGAGTACTGTTGCAGTGCCTTTTGCTGCAGAGCAATCTGGCCGGAAGTGGGCTTCAGCAACCCCGCCAGCAATGAAATGAGGGACGTTTTACCCGAACCGTTGGGGCCGATGATACCGACAAACTCGCCTGGCGTGACGCTGAGCGAGACATCATCAACAATCATCTTGCCTTTCACCTGCCAGCGCAGATTGCGCGCTTCGATAACCGCATCAGCAGAGGTCTCAAAAGGGATTACCGCGTTCAGCGTCATTTGGCCCGGCCTCCTCTTATCAGGATGAGTGAAAACGCTGGCGCACCAACCAGCGCGGTGATCACGCCTATTGGTAGCACCTGGCCTGGCAATAAGGTGCGGGAAATAACGTCGGCGATGACAAGGAAAATGGCGCCGGTCAGCGCACTGACCGGCAGCAGCCGATGGTGCTGATTGCCAACCAGCAGACGGGCGGCATGAGGGATCACCAGGCCAACAAAGCCAATCGCGCCGACAATAGAGACCATAATTGCCGTCATGCCGGTGACGGCGGCGATCAGCACCGCGCGGGTACGTTTTACCGGAATTCCCAGCGATGCGGCGGATTCCGCGCCAAAAGAGAAGGCATCAAGATGACGAGCATAAAAAAAGCACAGCACAATGCCGATCAGCGCAGTGGGCACCGCCAGGACGACATCAGGCCAGCGCACGCCGCTGAGATTACCCAGTAACCAGAACATGATGCCGCGGGCCTGCTCGGCGTTTGCCGAGCGGGTGATAATCAGTGAAGTCATCGCATTGAAAAGCTGCGAACTGGCGATCCCGGCCAGAATAATTTTGGTTGTGACGCCACCGCCCTGTCTGCCGCCAGCGGCCATCGCCAGCAGCGCAACGAACAGAAATGCGGTCAGTGCGCCAATGAAAGCCCCCAGGGACATGCTGACGATCCCGGCGCCAAGCCCGGTGAGCGCAATCAGCACCGCGCCAGTAGAGGCGCCCGCGGAAATACCCAGCAGATAAGGTTCGGCAAGCGCATTGCGCAGCAACGACTGAAGCACAACCCCGGATATGGCCAGGCAGGCGCCACAACTGGCAGAGACCAGCGCGCGCGTCAGGCGGTAGTTCCAGATAATTCCCGCATCCAGCGCATCGACAGGATAGCGGGCATCAAACAGACGATTTGCCAGCGTGCTGAGTACGTGCCCCCAGGGAATAAAGGTTTCGCCAATAGAAATCCCTGCCAGCAGGACGCAGCACATGAGCACGCTGACCCAAAGGGTGTGTCCACCGACTCTCACCGCAAGTTGACCGATAGCACGGCGCGTCCTGCGAGAATCACTGATCATTATCTGCATTCCTGATTACCTGAAATACGCGATGACCCGGAGCCTGCCTGACCCATCAGGCGATGTTATTTGCCCGTTTGGTCTTCGACAGCGATAACGCCAAATGCAGTGCCCTCCAGGACGACCCGCAGGGGGAGCGTCGGGAATCATCGGCGCGTACTGCCTGTACGTGCCGGATGTTCCGCTCTGTCCGTATCCAGACTGGCTGCGACAATTTGCGCCGTTAACCGGGCAGTAAGGCAAGACCAGGGGTAAAACGTCGCTTAATGAGCGGCCTGCGGATGCGCTAAGCCGTACTCAACCAGGGCGTCAGCCAGTTTTTCCACCCCATCAATGGTTCTAATCCCGGCGTTCATGGTTTGTACATCAATGACCGGCAGATGGTTTTCCTTCACTGCGGGAAGCAGGCTGGTGACGGGGTCAGATTTCAGGTATTCCATTTTGACTTTCCAGTCATCAGCGGGGAAGCGGCGACGGCTCATTTCACCGAGCACAATGACGGAAGGATTGGCTTTAGCGATAGTTTCCCAGCCTACCGTGGGCCACTCTTCAGCGGAATCAATCACGTTTTTCACGCCCAGCGTTTTCGCGATCCATGCGGCCGGACCAAACTTCCCGGCAACGTAAGGATCGAGCTGCAGGTCGGCACTGGAGAACCAGAAAACGACGGAAACGTTTTTATCCATTGCGGAAATTTTATTTTTGGCTGCCGCTTCCCGCGCCTTAAGGCTGGCAATCAGCGCATCGCCTTTATCCTGAACGTCGAAGATTTTCGCCAGATCGGCGATTTCCTGGTACACCATTGCGATATCAAACATGCTCTTACGTACACCGTCGCCGCCATCTTCGTTATCTTTTGCGCAGTCGGCTGGCGCGGTATAAACAGGCACTTTCAGTTCACTAAACTGCTCGTAAGACGCCACCGTCCCCGCCGGGCCGATTTGCCACTCAAACTGGCTGGCAACCAGATCCGGCTTTTTCGCAATGATCCCTTCGAAACTGGGAATGTTTTGTGCAATAACGGCAATTTTCTCATTTGCCGCTTTATACGCATCCGGTACCGGGCCAAACCAGAGCGAGGTTCCGACCACGCGGTCGGCCAGACCCAGCGAATAAAGAATTTCAGTGCTGTTCTGACCGACCGTTGCCACGCGCGTTGGCGCCTGATTGAAGGTAAGCTCGCGACCACAGTTTTTAATCGTCAGAGGATATTCGGTTTTTGCCGCGCTGGCGAAACCGGCATTCAGAAACAGAACCGCGGCGCCCGTCATTGCCAGAAGCGTTTTTTTCGAAGTAAAAGAGGTAGAATTAGCGTGCATTATCATCGTCCCGTCGATGCCAGAAGGTTAACCTCTGGTCATGGTTATTTCATTCCATATAGCGGGAGGAGACATGAAAATAGATGACATTGAGTCGTGAACGCTTTTGAATGATATTATGTAAAAGATGCAAATATACCCGTTATAGTTCAAGTTGCCTGTATGTTGACTGCGCTCACTTGCCGCGTGATTCACGCCTGCGGCTTCACCTCTACGGGGCCAACGCAAGCGCCGTTCAAAACGGTTAACCGTTTGTCATGCAACTCGAATTATTTAGGGGAATAAGCTTTATTTCGCCAAATATCGTATACATAAATTCATCACAGTTTATGTCAAATAATTCATCCCATGGACCATCCCGTCCACTCAATGGCGTACAACCTGACAGCAGGTCTCCTGACTCGCGGCAATCAGAATATCAGCCTTCCCATAAAGCATACTTTACAGTGACCAGCGGTTAATTAACCGCACAAGGATATTCGCTATCCGCCTACAGTTGCGGGGGCAGTTATGGCATTGAACTGAATCATTCGCACCATATTCCAATTCAAAACATAATCCATCATACTTCAGGCAGCAGGTGTCCCGGATATTCACTCACCTCAGTCACTGACTTGAGTCAGTTCCCTGGGCGCAATCCTCTTACCCTGCCGCGCGAATAATTTAGGCTATAAAAATGTAATGAAGTGCTGTCGACAGCGACTCTAGCGACAATTGTTAATAAGGTCAACCGTATGATAAATAAATAAAAACGTCATACAAACATCATTTTATATATAACTTACAATAAGTTAAAATAGACCGCTCTGGTATATGAGAATCACAATAAAAAGATAAATGAGAATTATATGATTATGATCAATTTAGAAATACTGAGCCGCTTAACTTAAAGGCGGGGTTCAAAGAACGACAAACGTCTCAGGAGAAAATTGCCCTTTAACCGGCAGGTCTGCGCTGAGAAACACATTCGGGATTAAAGATGTCCTGAGCGGCGGGCTGTATTACCCTGCCCACGCTGAAGAACAAATTCCAGGTCCTTAACAAGAAATACCTGAACCACAGGAATATCGATACGCGTCATCTCGCGCAGCGTAACGGGAATCATAATGCGCCAGGCTCAGAGTAGACAAGAATAGGGGAAAGAGATAATAACAACTCAGACGGGAAATACCGCTATCCGGAACGTCCCATTGCTTATGCATTTTCACCGCCCATCCCGGATCCCCCCGACGGCACTTATATGCCTCGTCTCTTTAACATTGCTGAACAGAACGCTTAATCGCATTCAACCTGATTTTGCGCTGGCCGCGAAGGGCTCAGGGGTGAAGCGGATCGCCGTGGCCAACGCGGATATAACGGGAAGTATGCCGGGTATATACCGCAATGTTCTCAGCGATATATACGCCAGCAAGTCGATTAATAGCTCAGCCTGAACGTGTAGGCATATTCCAGCCCAAGCTCAAAATCCCAGGGCAGAGGATGCAGAATAAGCTGCTCCCCCAGGATCTCGAACGGCACTGGGATCGGCTGCCCACGGCACAGTAACTCACAGGTGCCCGGCGTCATTCCTGACAGGATGCGTAAAGCAAAGTTGTGGGTAGGCCAGCGGGTGAGAATCAGGTAATCGTGGGCGCCTGCGCAGGTCAGAAAAGCGTGCTCATCGTCGTGCTGTAAGCGGGTACACATTTCGCTGCCATAAATCGCTTCGCCGTTTACCGCCATCCAACGACCGATGTCCCGTAACCGTTCCTGTTGTATAACCGGGATGCGGCCATCCGCAGTGGGGCCAACGTTTAACAGGAAGTTTCCCCCTTTAGCAACGATCCCGATGAGCTGGAGAATCAGTTGCTGTGATGTGCAATAATCCTCCAGTTGTTCCGCACGGTTATAACCGTAGGATTTGCCGATACCGCGACTCTCCTCCCACGGATGAAGCCTGCCGAAACCATCTTTATCGTTATACTCGGTACTGTAATAATCGCCATGTTCGCCCGGCATCTCTTTACAAAACCGATCGTTCACTACCACTTCGTCTTTATTCGGCGCATCGTTGTACAACCAGCACAGGAATTCTTTAGTCTGGCTATATTCTTCGCTAAAGTCCCACTCTCCGCCATCAGCGAAAATCAGGCTTGGCTGATAGTTGGTAACCAGCTCTTTTAACTGAGGAATAAGGATTTCATCCGGATAACGCGCCTCGGCAATACCAAACTTTTCGCGGTCGCGCTGAGGGATAAAAAAACCGCCTTCAGGGCGATGGCTTGAGTTGGTTTCCCATTCAACGCTGGAATAGTAGATCCCCATTTTTAGCCCGCAGTCACGGACGGCCCGGGTGATATCGCCGAGCAGATCGCGCTGCGGCCCGGTGTCGCCGCTGTTCCACCCTTTCTTATGGCGATTTTCAGTCGGCCACAGGCAGAAGCCGTCATGATGTTTTGTCGTCAGCACCACATATTTCGCCCCGGAGGATTTAAACAGTTCGGCCCAGGCCTCAGGCTCAAAAAGCTCAGCTTTAAAGAGCGGGGCAAAATCACGATAGAGAAAATCCGGGGCATAGTTTCTCTGGTGGAAATCATCATCATTATTGCGATACTGACCATAAACGCTGGCGTAATACCACTCGGCGTAAGATCCGAACAAGGCGTTATTAATTTTTCGCCATGAGGGAACGGAGTAAACCCCCCAGTGGATAAAAATGCCGAACCTGGCCTCGTTATACCACTGAGGTATCTCCCGGCTATCGAGGCTTGCCCAATCGGGCTGATAAGTTTTTTGGGTCATGGGTTGATGTTCCACGTTGTCCTTCGGTTCAGCGCCTGATGAATCAGGCGCTGTCAATATTTATTCCACAGAGACCTGTTCAAAGCGATGACCGCCAACCGGAGAGATCCTGTAACCTTTCACTTTATCGCTGATGGGTTCATACACCGTTGAATGGCCGATCATCACTGCCGGTACCTGCTGCGCCATCAGTTGCTGCGCCTGCTGATACAGTCGAACGCGCTGGTCATGATCCGGCTCGCTGCGCGCGGCATTAATCAGCGCTTCAAAGGATTTATCGCACCACCGCGAATAGTTCGCGCCGCCGTTCACTGCGGCGCAGCTAAAGAGCGGGCTAAAGAAATTATCCGGATCGCCATTATCACCTCCCCAGCCAATGAGTATCGTCTGGTGATCGCCCTGTGAGGCGCGTTTCAGATATTCACCCCATTCATAAGTGACGATTTTTGCCTGTACGCCAATAGCCGCCCAGTCAGCCTGAATCATTTCCGCCATCCGCCGTGCGTTTGGATTATAGGGGCGCTGGACCGGCATCGCCCAAATCTCGGTGCTGAAGCCATTGGCATAGCCCGCCTCGGCAAGCAACTTCCTGGCGTTGAGCGGATCGTAATCATGACTTTCGCGACCCGGCGCGTAGCCCCACATGGATGGCGGCAGCAAACTGTTGGCAATCTGGCCCGTGCCTTCATAAACCGCTTTGATAATATCGGGTTTGTTAATTGCCAGCGCCAGCGCCTGGCGAACTTTCAGGTTATCAAATGGCTTCTTCTCGACATTAAACGACAGATAGCCGGTGTTCAGGCCAGCCTGGCGCAGCAGAGTAATATGCGCCGCTTTACTGATGGCCGGAATATCCGCTGGATTTGGCGAGGTCATGATCTGACACTCATTTTTTTGTAGTTTAGCGAAACGTATCGAAGCATCCGGCGTAATACTGAATACCAGACGATCGATTTTCGTTTTTCCGCCCCAGTAATCGGCAAAGGATTTATACAGAATACGTGAATCCTTCTGATACTGGACGAGCTGAAATGGCCCGGTTCCGATCGGCGCAAGATCGAGTTTCTCCGGTGTCCCCGCGCGCATCATTTTATCGGCATATTCCGCCGAGGTGATCGAGGCAAAACCCATTGCGATATCCGCAAGGAAAGGAACTTCAGGGTGAGCGAGAGTGAAAACCACCCGCCGATCGTCAAGTTTACGGACGCTGACGATCAGTTTATCCAACCCCATTCCCGTAAAATAGGGGTAGTTGCCGCCCGAGACCTTATGCCACTCAGAGGCCGTATCTTTCTGGCGCATAAAACTAAACACCACATCATCGGCATTGAAATCCCGGCTGGGGGTAAAATCCTTATTGCTTTGCCATTTCACATGCTCACGTAGGTAAAATGTGTAGGTTTTGCCATCGGGGCTGATTTCCCAGCGCTCCGCAAGGGAGGGGATCAGATCGGTGGTACCGTATTTAAAATCAATCAGTCGGTTGTATATGGGGTTAGCGCTGGCGTCATTGGTGACGCCGGTAGTATATAACTGCGGATTAAACCCCTCCGGCGACGCTTCAGAACAGTAAACCAGGGTTTTCGCCTGGGCTGCCGGAGTGACGGCGAGTGAAGCTAACAACGCGGGCAACATGAGCAGATAGTTTATTTTCCTCATATATCATCTCTTTTCGTCAGTTTTATAAGCGTCTTTGTGAGGCCGCATCGAATAACATCGCGCGCTGGTGATCCAGGGTAATAAAAATGGTCTCCCCCGCCCGCGCGCCGGATCGCCGGGTGGTAAACAGCATGATGTCATGGCCATATAACGTGCCGTGGATCAGTTCCGATAGCCCGGTAGGCTCCACTAATGACACCCGCAGCGGTAGCGCGTCCGCCCTATCCGCAGTGGCGAGGCTGATATTCTCAGGACGAATACCGTAAATCACCTCTCGCCCACTCTCTTGTACCGCCCACTGTGGATTAAGCGGTAACCGGACGTCGTCGCCGATAGCAACGCCGCTGGCGCACGTCAGGCCGTTAATAAAATTCATGGGGGGCGAACCGATAAAGCTGGCGACAAATTTATTCGCCGGGGTGTCGTACAGCTCCAGCGGTGTGCCCACTTGCTGAATAACGCCATGATTAAGCACCACGATACGATCGGCGAGCGTCATCGCTTCGACCTGATCGTGGGTGACGTAGACAATGGTGTTATTCATCTGCTGATGCAGTTTCTTAATTTCCACCCGCATCTGTCCGCGCAGTTGCGCATCAAGGTTCGACAGCGGTTCATCAAACAGAAACACCTGCGGTTGACGAACAATCGCCCTCCCCATGGCCACGCGCTGCCGCTGACCGCCGGAGAGCTCTTTTGGCCGTCGATCCAGCAAATGGCTGAGGCTGAGAATTTCCGCTGCCCGCCGTACCTTTTCGTCGATTTCGGCCCGCGGCCGCTTCTTAATTTCCAGGCTAAACCCCATATTGCGCGCCACGGTCAGGTGGGGATAAAGCGCATAGCTCTGAAACACCATCGAAATATCGCGATCTTTTGGCGGGACATCATTCATCAGCTTATTACCGATACGGATATCACCGCTGCTTGCCAGCTCCAGGCCAGCAATGGTGCGCAGTAACGTCGATTTTCCGCAGCCGGACGGACCGACCAGCACCACAAACTCACCATCCTGAATGGTGAGATTGATATCGCGTAAAACCTCGACGTTGCCATAGCATTTGTCGATTTGCGCCAGCGTAATTGCGGCCATTATTTACCCCTTAACCGCCCCTGCGGTGAGTCCCTGAACCAAATAGCGTTGAATAAAGGCAAAAAACAGACAGGCCGGGATCAGCGCCAGCACTGCCGCAGCCATCATGTCGCCCCAGGAAACCGCAAACTTAGAGACGAAGCTGAGCAACCCGACGGGGAAGGTCATCACCTCGTTCTTATTGATTAACATCAGAGAGAACAACAGTTCGCTCCAGGCCGCGGTAAAGACAAAACCCAGCGTTGCCGCCATACCCGGCAACGTGAGCGGCATCAGCACACGATACAGCGCCTGAAAGCGGGTACATCCTTCCAGCATCGCCGACTCTTCAAGATCTTTCGGAATAGCATCGAAAAACGACTGCATTAAAAACGTGGCGAAAGGAACATTAAACGCCGTATAGATGAGGATTAAGCCGGACAGGCTATTGGTGAGCCCGAGCGGCGCCATAACGCGATAAATCGGCGCAATAATCATCACCAGCGGGAACATCTGGGTGAACAGCAGCAGCGCGGCGATGATCATTTTGCTGCGAAACTGAAAACGCGAAAACGCATAGCCAGCAGCGGCGGAGATCAACGTGGTCAGCAGCGCTGTCGTCAGCGAAACGATCAGGCTATTGCTGAAAAACGTCGGAAAATCACTCTCCGTGAGCACCTTCCTGAAGTGGCTCAGCGTCAGACCGCTCGGCAGCAGGGTCACTCCCTGACTGAACAACAGTGGGTCCGGGGTGACGGCAATTTTGATGATCCAGTAAAGTGGAAACAGAGCGAACAGCAGATATGCGGCAATGCTGAGGCGATGTCCGATGAGCGGTAACAGGCGCATGATTTCTCCTTACTTCAACAGTTGATGACGAATACGCAGCAATACCAGCGCATAGACGGTCATCAGCAGTAGCAGAAACACAGCCATCGCCGAGGCGTAGCCAAAATCAAGTTTGCGATAGGCAGTGGTAAAGATGTAGCTCGATAAAATGGCGGTGGAGCCCGCAGGTCCGCCATCGGTCATCACGACGATCAGGTCGGCAAAGTTGGCAATCCAGATAGTGCGCAGCATCACGGTGATGGCAATCATCGGCGCGAGGAACGGCAGCGTTACGCGACGAAACTGCTGCCAGCCGCTGGCCCCGTCCATTGCCGCCGCTTCATACAAATCTTGTGGAATAGATTGCAGCGCGGCCAGCAGGGTGATGGCAAAAAATGGAATACCGAACCAGACGTTGGCGATCACTGGCCCCCACATTGCCAGTTGCGGATCGGACAAAATGTTGTAGGGCTGGCTCAGGATGCCTGAATCGCTTAACCACTGCGGCAACGGCCCGACCACCGGATTGAACAACCATGACCATGTCAGCCCGGAGAGAAACGCCGGCACGGCCCAGGGCAAGAACACCAGCGCCTGCACCCAGCGCCGAAAGCGAAACTCGCGATTGAGCAACAGCGCCAGTAGCAGCCCGAAAAAGAACTGCAACAGTAGCGAGCTCAGCGTCCAGTTGAGGGTGTGACCAAGCGCTTTAAAAAAGCGCCGGTCATCGAGCATGGCGGAAAAGTTATCCCAGCCAACCCAACCGTTCTCCATCGGGTTAAGCAAGTTCATGCTCTGAAATGCATAGGAAATACCGATCGCCATAGGGACAAAAATAAATACGGCGATCAGTACCAGCCCCGGCGACAGATAGCACCAGGGCTCCAGCATTCTCGCCCATCGCTGGCGACGAGAACGCATGTTGCTGGCCGGCAATGACGTATCAAGCATCAGCATCGTTCCTCATGAAGGCCATTATTTCTGCGCAGCAAGCCATGCTTTCTGCTCTTTCGTGAGGTATTTCGCCCACGCCTTCACCATCGTTGCGGTGTCGTTCTCTCCCAGCAGAGTCTCCTGCGAGCTTTCTTTGACGATCACCGAGTTGAAATATCCCCAGCCTTTCAGATGGGTAGGCATGGTCAACGGCACATAATTCGGATCGTTCAGTTCTTTAAACCAACCGGAAAACTGGGGGGTTTTATAGAAGGGGTCCTGTTCAGCACCCTGATAAATGGGCAACGTGCCGACAAATTTCGCCCACGCCAGATTGTTCGTTTTATTACTGAGGAAGGCGATCAACGGCCAGGCGAGATCGTTCTGCTTGCCTTGTCTGAACATCGCCCATCCGGTGTAGCCAATCGTCGGGAAGGCTTTGCCCGATGGACCTACCGGCATTGGCGCGACGGCGAAATCATCTGCTGGCATGCTATTTTTGATGGCGATCAGCGCATCGGGATCTTGATCCAGCATGGCGCACTTGCCGGAATAGAAACCGGAGACGATCTCATTGAATCCCCAGTTAATACTGTCTTTTGGCGCCCCGCCTTGCTGATACATATCCACCAGAAGCTGTGCGCCTTTAATCGCCCCAGGCTGCGTTAACGTGCTGTTGCCCTCTTTATCAAAAAACGCCGGCGAGCCGTTCATGGCCGTCATAAACATCATCCAGGCGTTGGTGCCGCCGACGCCGCCGCGCAGACAGTAACCGCTGATGCCGTGACCTAACGCGCTGATCCGTTTCGCATCGCTGGCAAATTCTTCCAGGGTTTTCGGCGGCTCGGTCAGACCCGCCTCTCTGAACAGTTTCTTATTCCAGAACAGCGCCCGCATATAGAAGCCATAAGGGATCATGGTGGCCTTGCCGTTAGCGGCACGCGCCATCGCTAAGGTTTTAGCGGTAAGTTGTCCCGTGCCTTCCCAGCTTTTCATCCGTGGTTCAAGGTCCTCAAGCATGTTGTTGCTGGCGTAGAGGCCCTGCCAGGTATCAGGCATCTCCACCACATCCGGGATCTGACCGCTCTGTAACATCGTCCCGAGTTTCTCGAAAGCCTGCCCCCATGGAAGCGAAATCAATTCGATTTCCGTACCAGGATGTTGCGCCTTATATTCATTGAGCATTTTCTGCAACAGCTCGGTACGCGGTGGGCTGGTGATCACTTCCACCACCGTCAGTTTGGCGGCCATGCTATTCAACGCCATGGTCAGTCCGGTTGCCAGAATCAGCGCTCTCAGCGTGAAGGGATGTGTCATTGCATTCTCTCCAGGGTGGTTTATGCGTGCGTTGCGGCGGTGAGGGCCTGTTGTAGATCGGCCCACAGATCCGCGGTATCTTCGAGACCGACTGAAATGCGGATCAGGCGGGGGGAAACGGCAAAATCAACAGCGGAATTAAACGCGCTGTCCTGATTGATAACGGAAATGGCCGGCATCACCAGGCTCTCAAATCCGCCCCAGCTCACCCCCATATGGAACAGTTGCAGGGCGTTGCACAGTTTCGGGATATCAATAGATTCCGCCACGGCAAATGAAAACAGCCCACTGTAGCCGCTCAGGGATGACCACGACGGCGGTTGCAGTCCGGGGTGATAAACCGCGGTCACCTGCGGGTGGGCCTGGAGATTTTTCGCCAGCGTCAGCGCGCTGCGATGATGTTGCTGCATGCGCAGCGGCAGGGTACGTAATCCGCGCAGTAGCAATGACGCTTCCTGGGCAGACAGTTTTCCCCCGAGATACGGGCTGATGTGGCGACTGATATTGGCGATGTGCTGCCGACTGGAAATCACCAGCCCCGCAACCACATCGCTATGGCCGCTGATGTATTTCGAGGCCGAATGCACCACGATATCGATCCCGCAGGCCAGAGGCTGCTGGAACAGCGGCGAAGCCCAGCTGTTATCAATAATGGTGGTCACCCCGGCGTCACGCGCCAGAGCAGAGAGTTGCTTAAGATTTTGTTCGCTCATCACCCAGCTTGCTGGGCTTTCCAGGTATAACAGACTGGCACCAGGCAACGCCGCGCGTATTGCCTCAGGATCGCCGCCATCAACAAACTCGGTGTCGATTCCAAAACGATGGCAGAAGCCGCGCAGGAAACGGTAAGTGTCAGGATAGACATGATTAATACAAACCACCTTTGCGCCAGGCGAGACAACGCTCAGAATCGCGTTGCTGATGGCCGCCATACCACTGCTAAACGCCAGACAGGCTTCACCGCCCTCCAGCGCCGCCACTTTATCCTGTAGCGCGACTACCGTCGGGTTATCGACGCGGGAGTAGAGTGGTTGATCGTTCTCGCCACGGAAACGCGCGATCATGCTGTCATAATCGCTGAAGGTGAAGAGCGATGATTGGTAAATCGGTGGGGATACAGCCCCTTTTTCATGGCGCAGATCATGGGTAAGCAGGGTTTGCTTCTCAAGCGGTTTAGCGTTTGGCATTAATCACATCCTTCATGTCGCGTTCAGTGATATCAAGAATCTGGTGGCAAATAGCCCGTGCCCCTTCGCTGTCGCGCTGACGAATGGCGTTGAAGAGCTCACGGTGCAGGGGTAAGGAGTCAGCAAACAGCGCCTGTTCAGGCGGCGACTCAAAAAAGGCGTGTAGCGAGTCGTAGACGCCGTTCAGCATCTGAAGCAGTAATGGGTTACCGGAGGCGCGATAAATGCTGGCGTGAAAGGCCCAGTCTTCCGCGCCCGCAGAACCGACCGCCATGTGTACGCGTTCCACCTCATCCAGCCGCCGCTCAATCTCGGCAAGATCCTCTGCGGTGGCGCGCTGAGCCGCCAGCACGCAGGATTCCGATTCGATAATACGGCGCACTTCCAGGGCGTGGAGCATATTGGTCGAGTCGTTTTTAAAGCGCAGTGAGAGAAAGCTATCGTTGATGCCAATATCCACCTGCAGGAAGGTACCGCTGCCTTTTTTGCGCAGGATAATTCCCAGCGCTTCCCAGCGTTTAAGCGCTTCACGTACCGTGTTGCGGCTTACGCCTAATTTCTCCGCCAGAATCCGTTCAGGCGGTAAACGGCTGCCAGTCTGGATGCCAGATTGCGCGATATAACGCGTCAACGCATCGAGAATCAACGTATCGCTCTGCGGTGTGGAAATAGGAGAAAGCGCTGCTGATGTGTTCATCGCCCTGCCTTAATTGGTCCAACATCTCTACCAATAGTTAAAGCAATAAGCAGGCCATATTTTTTATCATTGAATTTAAATGAGTTTTTTTATTCTGGATGATGAGTCTGGTTGTTTGTGGTGCAAATTAATCGGTTTTGCACCAGCGCAGATCCCGGCAAATGAGCGATTAACAGAGAAGCGTATGCCTGGCGCAGGCGACAGGGGAACAAGCGCGGCAATAATGGCCGCAACACGGATTAACGAGGCCGTCACGCGCAAACATCCGCGGGCCTGAGAGTGCACAACGGATGCGGCCTCGTACACCGGAACGGCGGTGCCGGCATATAAACGACCGCCGCTATAAAGATGAGACGGTTTGGTGCTACATGTAATGTTCAAACTGCCATGCAGCAACGGCCACCAGTACGAATAAGACAGCAAGGATAACGCCAGTCATCCGGCGGCGAGTATAGAACGCAATCCAGGCGGAGACGCCAATCAACGTCAAGGTCACCGGCCAACAGGCAATGGCGGTAAGGTAAGCAACTATCAGATAATCCTTAATCAAAACGCGCTCCTTTGATGGTTTTCCCGCCGTTTGGATCGCGGAATATGGTGATGGTACACCATCGCGCTAACGCGTTCCTTTATCTCTCCGTTAAATCAGTGCATCTGTACACCTTCTTGTGTATACCCGTCATACTTCAGAGGGTATGTGCGTTGACAATAACGCGGCCCATTTCTGGATCTCATCCCACAAGGTCCGTCAGGCGCTATTCAAAATGACTCATTGTCTTATTCTGCGACTCGAATTATTTAGGGTATAGATTACCCGTCTTCTCTGTTCATTAAAATAGAACGCGTTTATTTTTATGCTAACGACAGCTACAGGCCTCTTATATATATTGATATCAAATGGTGTTATTGGTGAGGCAGACCAATGATTGTTTAATATTACTCACTCTGGAGAATGAGATGAAAACATATGATAAGTTAACCTATGATTTTGATATCGCGTTAAAAAAACATGCTCCACGGGCTCAGCAGGTCAATATTTGCCTGGCGGAACATCCCGAAATATCGGGTAATGAACAACGTTCGTCAGAAGAACATATTCGTTTTTTAACAACGCTTGGGCTTACGGTTGAAAAAAACTATTGTGATATTCCCTATGCCTATTTCGCACATGTCGTTAAGAAGGCGAATGCTCAATATAAAATGGTAATTATTGCCGAATATGATGCTTTACCGGATATTGGTCATGCCTGCGGACACTGCGCCAGTGGGTCCATTTCATTACTCGCCGCTGCCGGGCTAAAAGAAATTGAGGATGCGTTAGATGTAGATATCGATATCATCGGCACACCTGATGAAGAATACACTGGTCAGAAAGTCCCCATGGTAGCAAAAGGTATTTTCGATAAATACGATTTTGCCATGATGATCCACATGGGCAGCGGCGTTTCAACGGCAAATTATCAGATTGTTTCACTTAGCGCTTTCCGCGTTCGTTATCGTGGAGTCAGTTCTCATGCCGCCGCCGCGCCATTTCTCGGCAAAAATGCCCTTGATGCGGCAACACTGTTGATGACTTCCTGCGGACTCCTCCGCCAGCAACTGCGACCTGGGACGATCATGTCTTATTATGTGGTTAACGGCGGTACCGTCAGCAACTCAATTCCAGACTTTTGCGAACTTGAGTTTATATTACGACACGATCGCAAATCGTATTTACAGGAAATAAAAACAAAAGTTCTTAATTGCATTAAGGGCGCCGCCATAATGACGGATACGCAATATGAAATTGAATTTGTAGGCAATGAATTTGCGGACATGCCGTATTTAAAAACGGGTACTGATACAGTGTGTGAAGTTTTTAATGAACTGGGTATAAAAAACGAACCGACTATCCCGATCACCATCTCTACCGATATTGGTAATGTCGGCTATGCCTGTCCATCCATGCACCCCATTCTGGCCGTTTGTGAGCAAAACTATCCATTACATACCAAAGAACTGGCGGCCGAAATGATTAAACCGACTATCAATACCACTATTGAAAATGGTGGGAAAGTATTAGGGCATACTTTCCTGAAATTTATTACCGAAAAAGAACGTTTCACCACTATTCGTGCTGATTTTACGCTGGCAGTGACCGCCTAAAAGAAGATTGCAGCTAATCAATGGTAGAGACTATTACAATGAAACTTAAAGATATTATTAGGTTAATAGTATTAGGTATGTGTGGCGGAACTATTTATCTCCTGCCCTATATGAAGTATTATTTTTTTAACCAAATGGTAGAAAACACTGGAACATCCGGGCAAGCATTAGGTTATCTTGTCACCATATTTGCTGTAGCCTGCCTTTTCCTGTTACTTCCAGGTGGCATTCTGGCCGATCGTCTATCGAGTAAAAAGTGTATTTTCTGGTCACTTATTAGTACCACGCTATTAACGATAGTTTATGCATTTACCTATCGCTCCTATACATTTTCATTGATCATCTGGTTCCTGCTGGCTTTTAGTTCAATTTTCCTCGCCTGGCCGGCGATCATGAAAACCGTGCGCACGATTGGTGGAGAAAGGACCAGCACGGCATATAGCATTTACTATGCTTCTAATGGTTTGACTGGCGCGCTGGCGGGATATATCACAATCAAGGTTTATGGGATGCTCGCTGCCAGCGATGCAGCAACCGGATTCTTCTGGAGTATTATGGTTTCTGCTATCGCTAATGCCGCAGTAGCCTTCTTGTTGTTATATCTGTTGCGCGATATCAAAGAGACCATTGAGGGTAAAGGCGGCAAGCTACCAACATTACAAGACTCCTATTCAGTCATGAAGATGCCTGTAATCTGGCTAATTGCTATCGTGATGTTTTGTACCTATTCACTTTACGTGGGGATCACGTTCTTTACGCCTTATCTGACATCCGCCTTTGGTATCAGTGATGAAGTTTCCGGCACGCTCTCATTGGTACGCTCTTATATTTTTATGTCGCTCACGCCGCTCACCGGTATTATTGCCGATCGCTGGATGAAATCGACGTTAAAATGGTTCACGATCGCAGGTCCTGTCGCTATTGTTTGCCTGATCGCGGTTATTGCAATCGGTGATGATGCAGGCATGATAGTACCGGTAATGCTGTTGACGATGGTCGCAGCATTTTTCGTTTGTACCTTATATGCATCAATGTTCTCAATTATGTCGGAGTGCAAAATTCCGTTGTCGATCGCCGGTACGGCAATCGGGCTGGTATCGATTTTCTCCTATACACCGGATATCATTATCCAACCGCTCTTTGGCTATTTTGTTGATAATAAACAGTATTCATATATTTTCATTTCCCTTGCGGTGATGGGTATGTTGTCGCTCATGTCCTGTCTTCTGTTGTTGCGTCGCAAATCCCAGGAATTTCCTGAGGTCGTGACTCGCTAATCGCATAAAATAGTGAATAGCTCAGATAGCGCTCTTCCAGGTTGACGTTTATTCCAGAAATACGCGAAAAGCGCTGTCGTCTCAAGGACAAGTGGAGAAGGAAATGAAAACCAACCAGATTCAATATTTCTTAGCCATTATCGATCACGGAGGGATCCGGGCGGCAGCAAGATCATTAGCGATTTCGCAAAGTGCAGTCACAAAAGCGCTCTCAGAGCTTGAAGAAAAATGTGGTAGCCAATTAATCGTACGCCAGACCAGGGGAGGGATTAAATTAACCAATACGGCCAAACGTATTGAGCCCTATTTTCGCTCAATCCAGGCCAATATGAATTGGGCAAAGGCTGCGATTGATAATACCAAAACCGGCGATTATGGGGTATTGCGTGTTGGCGTCACACCCCTTATCGCCACCACGGTGCTCGACGAAGCTTATAAATGGTTTCGTTCGCGCTTTAGTCACGTTCAACTCCAGTTCACCGATGGCCTGCTCAGCAACATCACGCCAGCATTAAAATCCAGCAAAATGGATTACGCCATTGCGCTGCTGATGGAAGACTGGTTCTGGGATCAGGATCAAATAGCCGTTGAAGAACTCTTTAGCCTTCCGCAGGGATTTGTCGCACGAGAAAATCATCCTATATTCCAGTCCCGGGATCCTAAGATGACATTAAGCCATTATGAATGGCTGATAACCATTGACTCCTTCGAAGAAGCCGATAGTTTTATTAGTCAATGTATTGTCAATCAGGGGATTGAAAAACCTCTTTCAGTTATGCTGGTCGATACATTGATATGCTACAAACTATTGCAGAGTACAGATTGTATTGCCGTCGTACCGAAGGCGCTTTTTCAAAACGCCCCGGGATTCGTCCGTATGCGAGCGTTAGATTTATACCAGTCAGCGCCGTGTTTTTCCCTGCCAAACCTAAAACTGGTCCTCCTTCGTTCACCCGCTAAACCCGTAAACCATGCTGGTGAATTTTTAATTCACTGTATTATTTCTACAATAAAGGCGCGTTTTAATCCTGTGTAAATAATGCCGTTGTACTCCACCAGATTGACAGGCAGCACCGGGAAAAATCAGAGAAACCACGCCGATAAACTGACAGCGGCGCAACAAGCCTGACTCTGGCCGCTGTCACAGCAGATTGATAGCATAAGAATTTATCATTTCAACTGGCATTCTTTGCTGATTTCATTCTCAATATCGCGTTCTTTCGAATGTTCCACAAGTCTCTTAAATTTACGTTTAAGCTCAATACCGGACGACGTACAGTTTTTGGCGTCGGCAAGTCGTACAGCAGCACTGTATGCGTTATAGCATTGGTCAACATCTGAAACGTTCTTTTTACATTTACTAAAAATAATAAAAGTACTGTCGGGATGTTGTAACATTTCTTCTATTTCAGTATTAGTTTGCGCCTCACGGAGTATTTGGGGGAGAAACAAAACTGTAGCAATCACTATCAGTACTGCGCCAGTAGCCGCCATTAATTTAAATGCCAAACTGATTCTCCCATTAACGCAATATTTGTTTACGGTTAACCGTCACATGGACGTGTTCGTCACTCAAGCTCTTTCTGGCAAATGGCTATCATCGATGAAATGGCTTTATGCACATCGGGAGCATTGGGGGCATAATAAAAGTTCACACTGGTTTGTTTTCCGCCAAAGGATGAGATATCAACCCACGCCACATCTTCATCGTTAGCGTCCTGTAAATCGTAACGATCCGTTCCACCTGGCAAAGGATCATCCCTCATTAGCGACAGTTTCTGCGAGAGCGCCGCTGAGTACAGGCAATTTTCTACCGAGTGCTTTTGTCCTTTGAAATACACTGTTTTCAATTCCGGATGAATTCCAACGCGACCGGGATCCACGCAGCCACACAACATGATGGCCAGGATGCTTATAACAGCTTTATTCATCTACATAAATCTCCTTTGAATAAATGCCGCTCATACTAAACGCACATTCTTATACGTTACGTCAATAATATCCTGACACGGATTATTTTTTTGAACGGAAATACGACTGCCAGCCAGAGAAAAGCCGCCACCATAGTGGCTGGTGAAGGTTACAGCATTATCCGATAAAACAACCTAAGAGCCTGGCCCATTAGGACTATTTTGCTTGTCATTTTGAACCTGGGCAGTGCTCAGAATCCTCACGTACTACGTGTACGCTCCGGTTCTTCCGCGCTGGCCGTGTTCAAACTGGCTGCGCCAATAACGCCTGGTGGGATAGGCTCTAAACCAGGGTTATTTTTTCCCTCAGGTTGGAAGTGGTGGCTAATTGTCCATCAACGGTAATCACAATAGCGTCCATCCCCTCTATTTTATTGACCGTTTGTAAAATAGTTTTCGCATCCAGGCCAAATAGCTTCGTCGTGTAGACATCACAATCTATTGATTTATCAGAGATAATAGTTAAAGAAGCAATATTATTCTCCACTGGATAGCCGCTGCGGCTGTCAAAAATATGGTGGTATTTATTACCTTCGTGCTCGAAGGTCCTTTCATAGATCCCTGAAGTCACTACCGACTGATTTCTTACCTTGATCTTTGCAACACAGTGGCCTCTTGGCAGAAAGGGATTCTGTATCCCGACATCCCAATAGGAGCTTTTTTTAGGTGATTCTCCATAAACAAGCACATTGCCACCAATATCAATCATGGCGGAAACAGGATCTTTTTCTTTGAAGAAATCCATGATCTTATCGCTGAAATACCCTTTCGCGATGGCCCCCAAATCTATTTCAAGGCCCTCTTTGGCAAAAAACACCGATTTTTGCTCATCATCCAGGATGATATCTGCAGGATCCAGGCGCGTCAGAACCCGGTGGATCTCATGCTGGCTCGGGACGCTTGCTTCAGCAAAGCCAATCCGCCAAAGCTTAACCAGGGGGCCAATCGCAATGTTCAAAAAACTATTGGGTTCCAGACTATGATCTCTCCCTGTCTTGATCAATTCATACAAATCCGGATCCACAACGACCGGCTCTTTGGCCGCTGTGATTTTCAACGCAGACAATTGAGACAATTCGCTGTTGGCGCTAAAGACGTGCTCGTAATGCTTTAACATGTCACACGCCACTGCTAGCCACTTCTCAGCCTGATCCCCCTTAAAATAAAGGTGAATCCGGGTTCCCATAAGACCGATCGCTTTATTGGCCTCTGTCATGCATTCTCCTTCTCACGACGTGAGTATTGGGCGGTATCTTTATAACGCAGAAATGAATCAAGCAGATCCATATCAATCGCCGACAGTTCCCTGTTGCGGTTATGCGCGATGAAGTAATCTATGTTCAACTGGTCAACGGGCAGTTCATAGATATTATATTGTGAGGGGGAGGGTTCTATGGCCACACTTTCAGGGACAAAAGTAAGGCCCATACCGGCCATAGCAAGATTTTTCACCGTGGCTATTTCACTGCTTTCGACAATGATATTGGCCTTTATTTTATAAATACCCAGCAGGTGATCGATCTGCATTCTGATGGCCGATCCCTTAGACGTTAACACAAGCTTCTGTCTCAATAGGTCCTCTATGGCAATACTCCCTTCCGCAAGAGTGGCGGTCTCTTCCTGATAAAGCTCGCTGGAGCTGGGGATCACGGCATAATACCGATGCTTCCCCCAGGAAACGGCGCAAACAGCGGGAGCAAGACGACTTGAGTTTTGTCCAATCCAAAAGTCCACTTCACTCTTTAACAGCCTTTTCTCATTGTTTTCTGGTATATCTTCCACCAGCTCGATTTGACATTCGGGATAGAGGGCCAGAAATTTCGGCAAAAAAAGCGGGATCAGGTAAGTGCCGATACTGGGTAAGATACCGATTTTTATCGTCGTCTTCCCCCTATCCGTTATCACATTGATTTGCCTGCGCATATTGGAGTAAATCGTTTCGAGTGAACCGAGATAGTCATAATAAATCTTACCCTGCTCAGTTAAACGATAAGGCAGTTCATGGCGGTTGATAATCTGACAATTCAGTTCTGCTTCAATCCGTTTAATGACCTGAGTTAAATAAGGTTGGGATATATAGAGGGACTCGGCAGCCTTGCTGTAGTTGCTGAACTTAAGCAAAGCATCTATATAACATAAGGCACTTTGATTCTTATATTTTAACATTTTCTTCCCCTCCGGGCCCTTTACCCCAACATTATAACAAATTACTTATCATGTACTAATGAAGAGTTATTAGATAGCTTTTGTATACTGTGTTAAAACAATACCAGGATATTTTTTATGGTTATTACAGCACAGGAAACCTTTAATATGAACTACTTAGCAATTGTTGGCACCAATTCTAGTGTGTCAACAAACCGCATGTTGCTGCAATTTATGAAAGAACATTTTAAAGAAGAGGCGCGGATAGAACTCTGTGAAATCAAAGATCTTCCGGCATTTTATGAAGCCGAAGATGAGCAGATTCCTCAGGAAGTGGAAGCCTTGTCCGTTAAAATCCGTCAGGCTGATGGTGTGATCATCGCTACCCCCGAGTATGACCATACCATCACCGCAGCCTTAAAGAGCGCATTAGAATGGATCAGTTATACCAGTCAGGCGCTCACGGATAAGCCCGTCTTGATAGTGGGGGCTTCCCATGGCGCTCTCGGCTCGTCCCGCGCTCAGGCCCATCTTCGTCAAATTCTTGATTCCCCTGAATTATCCGCTCGACTTATGCCTGCCAGCGAATTCCTGTTAGGAAAATCACAAAGCGCCTTTGATGCAGGAGGCATTTTAATCAATAAAGCCAAGTTAGCTGAACTCGATGAGATTTTTAGAGAGTTTGTTCTGTTTACCGAACTTATTACAAAATTGTTATCAGACAGGTCAGTAATCAAAAAAGACAAAAAATTCGCCTGGCAAACTCAGGGGGCATAAGAGAAATGAAATTTACTGCAATTGTTGGAACCACGTCGCCAAAGTCCTATAACCGAATGCTGCTTCAGTTTATGAAAGCGCATTTTAAAGACAAAGCTGAAATTGAGCTGTTAGAAATCAACGAAGTCCCGATGTTTAACCAGGACTGCCCGTCTAACAATCCACAGCTCCTGGAGATTAATGAAAAAATAGTGGCAAGCGATGGCGTCATTATTGCCACACCAGAATATAACCACTCCATTCCTTCCAGCCTGAAAAGCGTTCTGGAATGGTTAAGCTACGAACTTCATCCTCTGGATAACAAGCCGGTTATGATTCTGGGCGCGTCGATCGATTATCAAGGCTCTTCTCGCGCTCAGTTGCACCTTCGGCAGATACTCGATGCGCCCGGGGTCAATGCCAATGTGATGCCTGGCTACGAATTCTTGCTGGGTAATGCCAATACGGCCTTTGACGAGAAGGGTCAGTTGAACAACGAAGGAACTATCGACTTTCTGGAAATCTGCTTCCTGAGATTCATGCGTTTTGCCAAAATCTCGAATCAATTAAATGAAGAAGAAGATTTTTCTTTCGTCCCTGGCACCTATGAAGTACATGCATCAGGCCATGGAGGCGCCCTTCCCATGAAGGTTTCCTTCAGTGAAAAGAAAATCGAAAGCATTTATATTGACACCGCCGGTGAGACAGAAGGTCTGGCTGACGTCGTGTTTGTGAGAATTCCTGACAAGATAATCGAGGGTCAGACCCTGAATGTGGATGCGCTCTCTGGCGCATCAGAGACAAGTCACGCGGTAATTGATGGTGTTGCCAAAGCCGTTAAACTGGCCGGTGTGAACCCTGACATCTTAAAGAAACGGCCAAAACCAGCCAGCAGTTTGAACCGTAGCGATGAAGAGTACACCTGTGATGTGGTTGTCGTTGGCGGAGGTGGCGCTGGCTTAAGCGCGGCGGCAACCGTCTTACAACAAGGCAAGCGTGCCATCGTTCTTGAAAAATACCCCGCGGTTGGCGGCAACACGATTCGTAGCGGTGGTCCAGTCAATGCTGCAGACCCTGAGTGGCAGAAGACATTTCAGGAAAATCCGGGCGAAAGACATACTATCGAGGCGCTGTTAAACACCGATGAACGTGATATTCACCAGGAGTATCTGGCTGATTTCAGAGCGCTGAAAGCCGAATTTGCTGCCTACCAGGCGCAATTTGGCGATAACAAAGGCTTTCTGTTTGACTCTCCGCTGCTGCACAGAATGCAGACTTACTTCGGTGGCAAGCGTACTGATCTTCAGGGAAACAGCATCTACGGCCAATACGACCTGGTTAAGATTCTGACCGACAGAGCCTTAGAGAGCGTTAAATGGCTTGAAGATATTGGTGTTGAATATAACAAAGAGATCGTTTTCGCTCCTGTTGGCGCACTATGGCGTCGAGGTCATAAACCGGTCAAAAAATATGGTACCGCCTTTATTCTGGCATTAAGCAAATACATTGAAGAGATGTCTGGCACCATTATTACCGATAGTCCGGCAAAAGAATTTCTCATCGAAAAGGGTGAAATTAAAGGGATTATCGCGACAGGTGTAAACGGACAAAAAATTACCGTTCATGCTAAAGCGGTGATTCTGGCCAGCGGTGGTTTTGGTGCAAATACCAGGATGCTGAAACAGTACAACACCTACTGGAGCCATATTGCTGACGACATCAAGACAACCAATTCCTACGCGATGACAGGTGACGGTATCCTTCTGGGTCAGTCAGTGGGCGCAGCCTTAACCGGCATGGGCTTCACCCAAATGATGCCGGTGGCCGACCCGAATACAGGCGAGCTCTTCAGTGGCCTTCAGGTACCACCAGAGAACTTCGTCATTGTAAATAAAGAGGGGAAACGTTTCATCAATGAATTTGCCGGACGAGATGTTTTAACCAAAGCCGCACTGGCTGAAGGCGGCCTTTTCTATCTGATTGCTGATGATGAGATCAAGAAAACGGCTGCGAATACCAGTCAGGAGAAAATTGATCGCCAGGTTGAAGCCGGTACGCTCTTTAGGGCAGATACGCTGGAAGAACTGGCGCTTAATGTCGGCATGAACCCGGATGTACTCGTGGATACCATCAACAAATACAATCGCTATGTTGAAGCTGGTGAAGATCCTGAATTCCACAAAGATACGTTTAGCTTAAAGGTAGAAAAAGCGCCGTTCTATGCCACACCGAGGCAACCTGCTGTTCACCATACCATGGGCGGCCTGAAGATTGATGCCGCCACCAGGGTTCTGGATGAACACAACCAACCGATTAAGAACCTCTATGCTGCCGGCGAAGTCGCAGGGGGTATCCACGCCGGTAACCGCCTCGGTGGTAATGCACTGACTGACATTTTTACTTTTGGCCGAATTGCAGGCCAGACAGCGCTTGCAGAAATGAACTGACTTAGCGTGGGGTCGTCGTTAACCGGAGAGATTAACCCAATGTGGGTTAATCTCTTTTTAATGCGAAACATGAAAATATCCACCATATAACTGTGGATTTAGCAGACGAGAGTTGATGTGGTGATAATGAAAGAGTGACGATGCAACCCAATCACCTGACAGATCACGTGATGAAAATTGATGCAATTTTGGGAGATAACGACACCACTACGACGCCAGGAGGAAATCAGGCAGGCTTAAAACTTGCCTAATCTATTGATAACAAATGGTACGCCCTACAGGGTTCGAACCTGTGACCTACGGCTTAGAAGGCCGTTGCTCTATCCAGCTGAGCTAAGGGCGCATTGAGAAGTGGCAACTTCATGATATGCAATCGCCGGAATTATACGGTCCACGTCTGGTGAGTCAATGTATTTTGCCGTGAACCCCCGGTTGCCTGCGTAACCTGCCTGATTATACGGCGAAAGGCGTATAAAGTTTGTCCAACTCCATGTTTCTGCACGTTAACTTTAATTCTGTCTTAATGCGCTTTTTTTGTCCCTGTGACGATGCGGATAAAAACATTATTCATCACTCATTATGCCAAAGGAAGATAAAATCTTAAACGAAGACTGACAGCGAGGCTGGCTTCTGACAAAATATCGTCATCCCCCTTTCGTAAAGATACAGATGGAATCCTCTCTCTGATGGCAGCAAAAATTATTGACGGTAAAACGATTGCGCAGCAGGTACGCTCTGAAGTTGCGGAAAAAGTAAAGGCTCGCGTTGCGGCCGGAAAACGCGCACCAGGATTAGCCGTCGTACTGGTCGGCAGCAACCCGGCATCGCAGATTTATGTCGGCAGCAAGCGCAAAGCGTGTGAAGAGGTCGGCTTCGTCTCCCGCTCATACGATCTCCCGGAAACCACCAGTGAAGCAGAGTTACTGGAACTTATTGACACACTGAATGCCGATAACACTATTGATGGCATTCTGGTCCAGCTACCGCTCCCCGCCGGCATTGACAATGTCAAAGTTCTGGAACGCATTTCGCCAGACAAAGACGTCGACGGTTTCCATCCTTATAACGTCGGCCGCCTGTGCCAGCGGGCGCCGCGCCTGCGTCCGTGCACCCCGCGTGGCATCGTCACCCTGCTTGAACGTTACAACATCGATACCTACGGTCTGAACGCGGTGGTCATAGGCGCATCCAACATCGTCGGACGCCCGATGAGTATGGAACTTCTGCTGGCGGGCTGCACCACTACCGTCACCCACCGCTTTACTAAAAACCTGCGTCATCATGTCGAACACGCCGACTTGCTGATCGTCGCCGTGGGCAAACCCGGCTTTATCCCGGGTGAGTGGATCAAAGAAGGCGCGATCGTGGTAGATGTCGGGATTAACCGACTGGAAAACGGCAAAGTGGTTGGCGATGTGGTTTATGAAGACGCCGCCGCACGCGCATCATACATCACGCCGGTCCCCGGCGGCGTTGGTCCGATGACCGTTGCCACTCTCATTCAGAACACGCTGCAGGCGTGCGAAGAGTACCACGATATTCAGGAGGCCTGAGATGGCGAATTTTTCTTTAGGCAAGCACCCGCACGTTGAACTGTGCGATCTGCTGAAGCTGGAAGGCTGGAGCGAAAGCGGAGCGCAGGCGAAAATCGCCATTGCTGACGGTCTGGTCAAAGTCGACGGCGCGGTAGAAACCCGCAAACGCTGTAAAATCATCGCCGGGCAAACGGTCAGTTTTGAAGGTCAGAGCGTTACCGTTACCGCGTAAAAGCACTGGCGCCGCAACCCGGCGCCTTAACAATTATCCCCGTCCGACAAACGGCATTTTGTTCGCCATAATCGTCAGCTCCAGCACATTTGTCGTTGGCGGCAATGCCGCAATCATCTGAATCGCCGCCGCAACGTCAGCCACATCCATCATCGCCTCGGCCGCAATTGTCCCGTCTGCCTGATAAACGCCTTTACGCATTCGTGCAGATAGCTGCGTTTCGGCGTTGCCGACGTTAATCTGCCCACAGGCGATATTAAATTGTCGGCAATCGAGCGCGATGGATTTAGTCAGCCCGGTAATCGCGTGCTTCGAGGCGGTATAGGGTGCGCTGTACAGGCGTGGCGTAGTTGCAGAAATGGAGGCGTTATTAATAATACGTCCGCCCATCGGCTGCTGCTGTTTCATGATCTTGATAGCTTCTTTGGCGCAGAGGAAACTGGCATGCACGTTAAGATTAAATACCCGCTGCCACTCTTCAAACGGGATCTCTTCAATCGATTTAGCAGGGCTATTATTGCCTGCATTATTAAACAGCAGATCCAGACGGCCAAAATGTCGGCTGATACGCTGAAAAAGCGCCTCTACCTGCTGAGGGTCGGTCACATCGGCAACAATTGGCACAAATCGTTCCGCGTCCAGCCCCTGAGCGCACTCAATAAGCGGCTGTTCGTTACGCGCCACCACGACCACCACGTAGTTCATCTGATACAGCGCTTTCGCCGCTGCATAGCCAATACCTTTACTTCCCCCGGTAACCAGCGCCACCTTCTGCATACGTCTTCTCCCTTATGATATTTAGCTTCACGCTAGCGCGTTAGCGGCTTTACGGGAATGGAAGAATGCAAAAATCAGGTGCGAAGATCTGTTCATTTGCCTGAATCGGGGCAAAAAAAGCCGGGGATAGCCCCGGCAAAAAAGAGAGAATACGGTTATTTACGGCGCCAGGTCGTCCCCTGCGGGCCATCTTCCAGCACAATACCCATTTCGTTGAGACGGTCACGTGCGGCATCCGCCGCCGCCCAGTCTTTCGCTTTACGCGCATCCAGACGCTGCTGGATCAGCGACTCAATTTCCGCCACTTCACCGTCATCCGCCTGCGCGCCGCTCTGCAGGAAAGCGTCCGGATCCTGCTCCAGCAGGCCCAGCACCGAAGAGAGCTTACGCATATGCGCCGCCATGGCGTTAGCGGCGGCAACATCTTCAGTTTTCAGACGGTTCACTTCACGCGCCATATCGAACAGCACAGAATACGCTTCCGGGGTGTTGAAATCGTCGTCCATTGCGTCGATAAAGCGCGCTTCAAACGCCTCGCCACCGGCTGGCTCTGCGGTTTTATCGGTTCCGCGCAGCGCGGTATACAGACGCTCCAGCGCGGAGCGCGCCTGCTTTAAGTTCTCTTCGCTGTAGTTCAGCTGGCTGCGGTAGTGGCCGGACATCAGGAAGTAGCGAATGGTTTCCGCATCGTAATACTTCAGCACATCGCGCACGGTAAAGAAGTTGCCCAGCGATTTGGACATTTTCTCGCGATCAACCATCACCATCCCGGAGTGCATCCAGTAATTGACATACTCACCGTCGTGGGCGCAGGTGGACTGCGCGATTTCGTTTTCGTGATGCGGAAACATCAGATCCGAACCGCCGCCGTGAATATCAAAATGGTTGCCCAGTTGTTTGCAGTTCATCGCTGAACACTCAATGTGCCAGCCTGGACGCCCTGCTCCCCACGGCGACGGCCAGCTCGGTTCGCCCTCTTTCGACATTTTCCACAATACGAAGTCCATCGGGTTATGTTTAACATCAACCACATCAACGCGAGCGCCCGCCTGCAACTGGTCGAGATCCTGACGCGACAGTTGACCGTAGTTCGGATCGGTCGGCACATCGAACATCACGTCGCCATTGTCGGCGACGTAAGCGTGGCCTTTAGCGAGCAGTTGCTCGGTGATCTCAATGATTTCCGCAATATGGTGGGTCGCACGCGGCTCCTGATCCGGGCGCAAAATATTCAGCGCGTCGAAGTCTTTATGCATCTCGGCAATCATGCGATCCACCAGAGCGACAAAACTTTCACCGTTTTCATTCGCACGTTTAATGATTTTATCGTCAATATCAGTGATATTACGTACATACTTCAGCTTATAGCCGAGAAAACGCAGGTAACGGGAAACGACATCAAACGAGACGAAGGTACGGCCGTGACCAATATGACAGAGGTCGTAAACGGTAATTCCACACACGTACATGCCGACTTCCCCGGCATGAATAGGTTTAAATTCCTCTTTTTGGCGCGTCAGTGTATTAAAAATTTTTAACATCGAAGATTCCATGTAGACGTGTGTGGATATAAGCCGCGTATTCTAACCTTAATTCAATCCTGAAGCAGCACACATTGCAAGGTGATCCAACTCCGCGGTTATGCTATAACACCCCACTATATCTCACCCGACACCGGGTGCAGGCACCACAATCATCGGAACAGGATGCAAAAATGGTTACTTTCCACACCAATCATGGCGATATCGTAATCAAGACGTTTGACGACAAAGCGCCGGAAACAGTTAAAAACTTCCTGGACTACTGTCGCGAAGGTTTCTACGATAACACCATTTTCCACCGTGTTATCAATGGCTTTATGATTCAGGGTGGCGGTTTTGAGCCGGGTATGAATCAAAAAACCACTAAATCTCCGATTCAGAACGAAGCCAACAACGGTCTGAAAAACACCCGCGGCACTCTGGCAATGGCCCGCACTCAGGCCCCACACTCCGCTACCGCTCAGTTCTTCATCAACGTCGCCGATAACGACTTCCTGAACTTCTCCGGCGAAAGCCTGCAGGGTTGGGGCTACTGCGTATTCGCAGAAGTCGTGGAAGGTATGGATGTTGTCGACAAAATCAAAGCGGTATCGACCGGCCGTAGCGGCATGCACCAGGATGTGCCGAAAGAAGATGTTGTGATCAAAAGCGTCACCGTCAGCGAGTAATTCGTGGCGACACTTTTTATTGCGGACCTGCATCTGCAAACGGAAGAACCGGCGATTACCGCCGGTTTTCTGCGCTTTTTACAGGGGGAAGCCCGCGAGGCGGACGCCCTGTATATCCTCGGCGACCTGTTTGAGGCCTGGATCGGCGATGACGATCCGAACCCGCTGCATCGGCAAATCGCCGCCTCCCTCAAAGCATTAGCCGACTGCGGCGTCCCCTGCTACTTCATCCACGGCAACCGCGATTTTCTCGTCGGCAAGCGATTTGCCCGCGAAAGCGCAATGACCCTGCTGCCGGAAGAACAGCTTCTCGATCTCTACGGGCGGAAAGTGCTGATTATGCACGGCGACACCCTGTGCACCGACGATGCGGGCTATCTGGCCTTTCGCGCAAAAGTCCACAATCCCTGGATCCAGCGCCTGTTTCTGGCTCTGCCGCTGTTTCTCCGCCGCCGTATCGCCGCCAGAATGCGCGCCGACAGCAAAGCGGCCAACAGCAGCAAGTCTCTGGAAATTATGGACGTAAATCCGCAGGCGGTAGTTGATATCATGGAGAAGCATCGCGTTCAGTGGCTGATTCACGGGCATACGCATCGCCCTGCCATTCATCAGTTACAAGCCAACGGCATAACCGCTTATCGTGTGGTGCTCGGCGCCTGGCATCACGAAGGCTCCATGGTCAAAGTGACGCCTGAAGATGTTGAGCTGATTTATTTTCCTTTTCAGGATGCGCCCCTGATTACCGAACCAAATTCCTCTCAAGCGCTGAATCCAGGATAAAAGCACTTGAGAGTGTATACTGATACCGTGAGGCTCTGTCACCTATCTTAGTTTCGTTACCCGACCATCCTCGTGATAACGCAATGGTGAATGCTGACGAACATAATTTTCAAATAAAGCATTCATCGATCCTACACTTTCAATATATCGCGCTTGTTGAATAATATGATAAAGAGAGTCAGCATGTTTAGATTCTTCATAATGCCAGTCAACCAGCGCAAGGGTGTAGTTTTTATTTTTATCAATAACGTTTTCATTAATTAACACATCACCAACTATTCGTTTATTTAATGGTCGTGTCGAGTCATAACTAAAGCGTATTCCCGACACCTGCTGAAAATACGTTTTTAATCCCGCTTCTAATAACGTCAGTAAATCTGCTCCCTTAATTTCAACCTTAACAATATCAAAGTCCTCGGTCAAAATATTAACCAGATCCTTTTTTGTTATTTCTCCGGGCCCCATTGAAGCACTAATTAAGGGGGCAAAAATAATAGCCGTGTCAGTTCCTGCTTTTTCACGAATCATATCACTGAGCATATTTCCCAGATTCGTCTCACGGCTTCTGACATCATAGCGATCGCCATTCAGTTTCTCACTGGCGTTTCCTATCACCTCAGAGTAAGCAGTGTCTATTCGCGCATTGGCTTGTTGAACAATTTTATCAATAGATTGATCCTTTTTAACTAGAGAAGCTAACTGATGATTAATCAGAGCGGCTTGTTTATGATTAAGTTTCCCATCCACAAATTCCAGATTAACAATTCCAAGGTTATGTGTTCTATGACCCGTTTGCGCAATCAACACATCGTTGACAACCTGTCCCTTTTCCAGAGCGGTATGACTATGTCCATCAATAATTACATCAATACCCGCCACTTCCTCCGCTAATTTTTGCGAATGATTACGATCGGCTTTATTTAGCCCGAGATGAGATAGCGCAATAATCACATCTACCTTTTCAGCTTGTAAGCTTTGCACCATTTCTTTGGCGATCGCAACAGGATCAAGTAATTTCACACCCGCAATATTTTCCGGTCTTGCGGTAATCGTTTGGGTTGACACACCAAAAATGCCCACTTTAATGCCATCAATATCTTTAATAATAAAATTCCTGGTAAAATCCTGCCCGTTATCGTACTTAACATTTGCGGCCAGTAGTGGATAATTCAGCTTTTTCATCAATGTTTGCAAGCGGCTTTGGCCATAAATAAATTCATGATTTCCAATTACCGCAGCATCATACCCTACTTCATTCATAATATTGACAATAGTGTCACCCTTATCCATACTACAAATTAACTTCCCCTGAATAAAGTCACCACCATCGACAACCAGTACATTACGATTAATTGTTTTAATCGTATCAACCAATGTTTTAATACGCGCAAAGCCAATGGCATTCTTATCTTCACTGACTCGACAATGTGTGTCATTGGTATGAATTATTGTCATTGTTTTATTGCGTTCACCCGCCCAACAAAAACAAGACGAAAACATTAACAGTAATGATAAAAGCATTCTCATATATTTAATCCTTAGTTTATTACTGACTCTCCCTAAAAAAATCGAGTCGCAGGGAAATGCTTCAGGTATATTCAAGAAATGAATAACACCAGAGACATTCCGCATAATAAAATCCGCCAGATTAATAAATTAACCTAGTCTATATATACGCCCCAATTTATTCAGGATACAAATCCATTATCGTGCATAGTCATTGTATACATTATCAGTCAGAATTTATCGTTGTTAACGACGCGTTGAGAATTCAGTCACGTATCCAGTCATGTAGTTATCTCCTTCGGCTCGCTGACCGTACTGGAGTTTGCGGTTTTATTATCGGGATCTAATTTTACGCGATTTATCTCTGTCTGTACGCGCCATATAAGAAACGCTTTACGCAAATACAAATGCTGATGATGAGCATTCCCATACTTTCCTGGGGCTGGTTTTTACCTTTTTTGCCAGCGCGGCCACCGCTCATAACTGGCGTGTTTCATCAGATACAGATAAGACAAAAGACGGTTATCCGCGCGCACGCAACCGTTTTCCTGACCGCAAGATCATGCTATTCTCTGTGGCCTCTAAAGCAGTGTGAAACACACCCACAGGAGTTTTAAGACGCATGTCTTCCCGCAATAATTCGGCGCGTATCGCCATCGTGATGGGGTCCAAAAGCGACTGGGCTACCATGCAGTTTACCGCAGAAATCCTTGATGCCCTGAACGTTCCGTACCATGTCGAAGTAGTCTCAGCACACCGCACGCCCGATAAACTGTTCAGCTTCGCCGAAAACGCGGAAGAGAACGGTTTCCAGGTCATTATTGCTGGTGCGGGCGGCGCGGCGCATCTGCCGGGCATGATTGCGGCGAAAACGCTGGTGCCGGTTTTAGGCGTACCGGTACAAAGCGCGGCGCTGAGCGGCGTTGACAGCCTTTACTCCATCGTCCAGATGCCGCGCGGTATCCCGGTGGGCACGCTGGCGATCGGTAAAGCCGGCGCCGCCAATGCCGCCCTGCTGGCGGCGCAGATCCTCGCCCGGCATGATGCGGAACTGCACCAGCGCCTCAGCGCCTGGCGCCAGGCGCAAACCGATGAAGTGCTGGATAACCCGGACCCGCGGGGTGCGGCATGAAACAGGTTTGCGTTCTCGGCAATGGCCAGCTAGGCCGGATGCTGCGTCAGGCTGGTGAACCGCTGGGTATCGCGGTCTGGCCGGTCGGTCTCGAAGCCGACCCGGAAGCGGTGCCGGTACAGCAAAGCGTGATTACCGCAGAGATTGAACGCTGGCCGGAAACGGCGCTGACCCGCGAGCTGGCGCGTCATTCCGCCTTCGTCAACCGCGACGTTTTTCCGGTTATCGCCGACCGTCTGACGCAAAAGCAGCTGTTCGATAAGCTGGCGCTCGCTACCGCGCCGTGGCAGCTTCTGGCGGAGAAAAGCGAGTGGCCGGCGGTATTCGCCCGTCTCGGCGAGCTGGCTATCGTTAAGCGCCGCGTCGGCGGCTATGATGGCCGCGGTCAGTGGCGTTTGCGGGAAAATGAAACCGCGCAGCTGCCGGATGATAACTACGGCGAGTGTATCGTTGAGCAGGGGATTAACTTCTCCGGCGAAGTATCGCTGGTCGGCGCACGCGCCCGGGACGGCAGCACGGTCTTCTATCCGCTGACCCGCAACCTGCATCAGGACGGTATTTTACGCGCCAGCGTTGCGTTTCCGCAGGCCAACGCCCGCCAGCAGGCGCAGGCGGAACAGATGCTGTCGGCGATTATGAATGCGCTTAACTACGTTGGCGTGATGGCGATGGAGTGTTTTGTCACCGCTGATGGTCTGCTGATTAACGAACTGGCGCCGCGCGTGCACAATAGCGGCCACTGGACGCAGAACGGCGCGTCCATCAGCCAGTTTGAGCTTCATCTGCGGGCGATTACCGATCTGCCGCTGCCGCCGCCGGTGGTCAACAGCCCGTCGGTGATGATCAACCTGATCGGTACCGATCTCAACTATGACTGGCTGAAGCTACCGCTGGTGCATCTGCACTGGTACGACAAAGAGGTGCGTCCGGGACGTAAAGTCGGCCACCTGAACCTGACCGACAGCGATACCGATCGCCTGAGCGCGACGCTGGAAGCGCTGAAGCCGCTGCTGCCGCCGGAATACGCCAGCGGTGTATTCTGGGCGCAGGCGCAGCTGGCGTAATCTGCGACCATCATCCCGGCTTGCGGCGCGTTGCGCCCTCGCCGGGTTATTCCTGCCCCCGAAAATCCCGACTCCCTGATGCTATTGAGCAATTCATCGTGAAAAATCAATCCGGCCTGCCTCTCACCGCGTACAATAGGCGGGTTATCGCGTCGAGCGACGCGTCTGAATTGATTAATGGCTTGTTTGAATAATGGAATTAGTGCAATCACCACAGAATATTCGACGGATTCTCGCCAGCGATACGCCGCTGATTGACGTACGCGCTCCGGTCGAGTTCCGGCAAAGTGCGATGCCTGCGGCAATCAATCTGCCGCTGATGGACGATGAGGAGCGCGCCGCCGTCGGCACCTGCTATAAACATCAGGGCCCGGAAGCCGCGATCGCGCTGGGTCATCAGTTGGTTAATGGCGAGATTCGCGCCCGCCGCCTTGCTGCCTGGAAAGACGCCTGCGCACGTTATCCGGAAGGCTACCTGTGCTGCGCGCGAGGCGGTCAGCGTTCGCATATCGTGCAGCGGTGGCTGAAGGAAGCGGGCGTTGATTATCCGCTAATCGTCGGCGGCTATAAGGCGCTGCGCCAGGCGGCGATTCAGCTCACCGAAGAGCTGGTACAGCGTCCTGTTGTGCTGATTGGCGGCTGTACCGGTAACGGTAAAACCCAGTTGGTCCGCGCTCAGCCTGACGGCATCGATCTCGAAGGCCATGCTCATCACCGCGGCTCCTCGTTTGGCCGTACCTTACAGGCGCAGTATCAACAGGCAACATTTGAAAACCATCTGGCCATCGCGATGCTCAAAAAGTCAGCGCAGCAGAGGCGATGGGTGCTGGAGGATGAGGGACATATGATCGGTGCCAATCATCTGCCAGAAAGCTTACGTATTCGCATGGATCGGTCGCCGCTGGCGGTAGTGGAAGATCCCTTTGAGATCCGCCTTGAACGTTTGCGCGAAGAGTATTTTACACGTATGCATCACGACTTTATTGCGGCATATGGCGAAGAGCAAGGCTGGCAGGCGTACAGCGACTATCTGCATCATGGCCTGTTTGCCATTCGCCGCCGTCTGGGATTACAGCGTTTTGCCCAGCTCACCGCCCGGCTCGACGAGGCGCTGGTCGAGCAGCAGCGTACCGCCAGCAACGAAGCGCATTTTAGCTGGCTGGTTCCTCTGCTGAACGAGTATTACGATCCGATGTACCGCTATCAGCTCGGCAAAAAAGCGGAGAAGATAGTGTTTCGCGGTAACTGGCGGGAGGTCGCCGCCTGGCTGGCGCAATAATCTCCCCCGTTGCCCTAATGCTGGTTAGTTAAGGGGCTGTCAGCCATTTTGATGGCTGGCTGAGCGGTTCCGTTAATCGGTGGTTTAAGCGAAATCCCGATTCGGTTGCAAAACTCAGGAGATTTTAACCCACAGCCGCAGGGGAGTAACCGTTTCAGCCCAGGCTCACAGCAGGGGGTTGGGCGCATCAAGGAAACCTGGCGGGAACGCAGGCGCGCATCCAGGACTGGCCGCCAGGACGGCGGCCAGAGGGCGGGTCGAGACAGGGACGTCGAGTCCCGCCCGGTCCGCCAGATGAAGCCGGAGTGGAGCGGACCGCGCAGCGGCAGGTTTTCAGCGCAATGCCGGGGGTGCAGGGGGACGGGCGAAACGTCCCCCTGCCCGTTCACACGCAATGAAAATGAATAATATCCTCATACTCAAAGTGAACGGAACAGGCCACTAAGCCAAACCCGGTGAAAACGAAAAATGCCATTTTCGCCAGAACCACCGAAAAAGCGACTCCTGTTACCTGGATTAAGACTCACGCCATACCCCGGCACAATAGCGGCAAATTACACGCAATCCCACTACTGAGTGAACTGGCGAAACAGCGCTTTGCCTTTTAGCAGACGCAATCCCAGCCAGCCGCCGCACAACGACAGCAGTATCGCCCCGCAGAGCGGCAGCATCACCCACAACCGCCAGTCGGGAGACCACGGAAAATCAAAAATTTTGCTTTGCAATAATGCCAGCGCCACTTCTGCGCCAATCGCCGCGACCACGCCGGAAACCACGCCCAGCTGGGCGAACTCTGCCCACAGCGTGGTGCGTAGCAAAGACTTACCGGCCCCCAGCGTACGCCAGACCACCAGTTCCTGATGACGCTGGCGCATCCCGACCTGCACCTGGGCCAGCAACAGCAAAATGCCGCAGGCGGTCACCAGCACAACCATCACCTCCAGGGCGCGGCTTACCTGGGTCAGCACCTGGCCAATCTGCTGCAAAATCGCGCCGATATCCAGCAGGCTGACGGTCGGAAACGCGCGGTTGAGCTGCGTCAGCATCCCGTTACCGTTATCCCAACGGAAGCTGGTTAACCAGCTTTGCGGCTGCCCGTCGAGCGCTCCTGGCGGGAAAATAAAGAAGAAGTTGGGGCGCAGGCTCTCCCAGTCCACTTTGCGCACGCTGGTCACTTTCGCGCTAAAATTCTGGGTATCCCCGGTAAAGGTCAGATTATCGCCGGGCTTCACCCCCAACCGCTGCGCCAGCCCCTCTTCAATCGAGACCTCGCCCGCTTTCGGCGGCCAGCTTCCGGCAACCAGCGGATTATGATCCGGGCGCTCTCGGCTCCAGGTAAGGTTTAACTCCCGGTTCAGCGCTTCGTCTTTATTGCCCTCCGTATCCTGACCATTAATTTGCGTCAGACGGGCGCGAACGACCGGATAAAACTCAGTCGCCCAAGCCTGATGTTCGGCGAGGAAAGTTTTCACCTGCCCCACCTGTTCCGGCGCGATATTGATCAGGAAGTAATTGGGGCTTTCCGGCGGCAATTGCTGCTGCCAGCGGTCGAGCAGATCGCCGCGCAGCACCAGCAGCAGAGCCAGCAGCATAAAAGACAGCGAGAAAGCCGCCAGTTGGCTTAACGTCGACCACGGCTGGCGCAACAGACGATTCACCGCCAGACGCAGCGGCAGCGCGTTTAGCGTCACGCGTTTCAGTAACCACAGGACGCCCCACCCCGCCAGACCGCACAGCAGCGCCAGCACCACAGCGCCCGCCAGTACCGCCCACAATAAGGGACTGCCGCCCATCAGCAGCGCCAGTAGCCCAACGACTACCACGCACACCAGCGGAATATAGAACTTCAGCGGCCAGACATCGGCGACGACATCCTGGCGCAGCACCCGCAGCGGCAGCGTCGCCAGCAGAAGTCGATAAGGGCGCAACCCGACCAGCAGAGAAATCACCACCATCGCGCCAATCGCCCACAACCACGGCCAGCCGCTCGCCGCCGGAAGCGCCGTAGGCAGCACTGGCTTAAGCATCACCAGCAGAATATTTTCCAGCCCGACGCCCATCGCTCCGCCAGCCACCGCCGCCAGCGCCAGCAGCATCAGCCACTGGCCGGCAATCAGCTTACCCAACTGCGCCCGCCCGGCGCCGAGAGTTTTAAGGATCGCCACCCGATCGTAGCGACTGCGGCAGTAATGGCTCATCGCCACCGCTACCGCGGCCACCGCCAGTAGCAGGGTTAACAGCGCCGAAAGCAGCAAAAACTGCTGTGAGCGTTGCAGCGATTTGCCTAACGCGCTGTCGTCCTGCTGCAGGCCGATCCAGCGATGTTCCGGCCCCAGTTTCGGCAACAACCACTTTTCATAGTCCGCCAGTTGCTGCGCGGTTCCGGCATACTTATAGCGCCAGGAGACGCGGCTACCAGGCTGCACCGCGCCGGTTTTCGCCACATCCGCGGTGTTCATCATCAGCCGCGGCGCCATCCGGAAGGGGTTAAATCCGGCATCCGGCTCCTGAATCACCTCCCCGGCAATGCGCAGCGTAGCGTCGCCAACATCAAGGGTATCGCCGGTTTTCAGATTCAGCAACGCCATCAGGCGCGGGGCCAGCAGCACGGTTCCGGCCCGCGGTTTCAAGCCAGGCGGCTGGGTTTGCAACTGACCATACAGCGGATAGGCGTCGTCAACCGCCTTAACCTCTGCCAGTTGCGGCGTATCGCCGGAAAAGGTCATGGTCGCGAAATTCAGCTGTTGATCCACGGTTAAACCAAGGCGGCGGGCTTCGTCAATCCATGCCCCAGGGACTTCGCGCGAACTGCGCAGGGTACGGTCTCCGGCCATAAATTCCCGACTCTGCTGGCTGAGCCCTTTCTCCATACGATCGCTTATCGATCCCAGTGCCAGCACGCAGGCCACCGCCAGACTCAGCGCCAGCCAGACAATCAGCAGCGACGGCGAGCGCCATTCGCGCCAGAACCAGCGGACAATCATGCTTCCTCCCGCAGTTGACCATCCACCAGCCGCAGCCGTCGGTCACAGCGCGCCGCCAGCAGCGGATCGTGCGTCACCAGAATCAGCGTGGTCCCGTGTTCGCGATTGAGCGAAAACAGCAGATCGGCGATTTTATCCCCGGTCTGCCGATCCAGATTACCGGTTGGTTCGTCGGCAAACAGCAGCGCCGGACGACCGTTAAACGCCCGTGCCAACGCAACCCGCTGCTGTTCGCCGCCGGAAAGCTGCACAGGTAAGTGATTCAGGCGTTTTCCCAACCCTAATTGCTCCAGCAATGCCCTGGCGCTGCTGCGGCTGAGTCTATCGCTCTCGCCGCGCAGCAGGGCCGGAAGTTCAACATTTTCCAGCGCATTGAGAGTCGGTATCAGCATAAAAGATTGAAACACAAAGCCAACGTGCTTAGCGCGCAGCTTCGCCCGCGCCTCTTCGTCCATCTGATGCAACGGCTGCCCGAGCAGCGAGACTTCACCGCTACTGCCATCGTCCAGCCCGGCGAGGATCGCCAGCAGCGTCGATTTACCGGAACCTGACTCGCCAATCAGCGCGATGGTCTGCCCTTGTTTGACAACCAGCTCAACTCCGGTAAGGATGGAAAGCAGATGCTCACCCTGACCGACGGACTTCTTAAGATGATGAACTTCAAGTATGTTTTCCGCTGGCATTTGCCTTTCCTGTTTCTGGTCCTGTTTACCTGCCGCGCGATGGCGGCCGATACGCTGTTGGTTCTCGGCGACAGTCTGAGCGCCGGTTATCGCATGGCGGGCAATACCGCCTGGCCTGCGCTGCTTAATGATAAGTGGCAGACCAAAACGTCGGTGATTAACGCCAGCATCAGCGGCGATACGTCGCAGCAGGGGCTGGCAAGGCTTCCGGGGCTACTTAAGCAGCATCAGCCGCGCTGGGTGCTGGTCGAGCTGGGCGGTAACGACGGGCTGCGCGGTTTCCCGCCGCAGCAGACGGAACAGACTCTGCGTACCATTATCCAGAATATCAAAGCGGCAAACGCTCAGCCGCTGCTGATGCAAATTCGCCTGCCCGCCAACTACGGCCGCCGTTATAATGAAGCCTTTAGCGCAATCTATCCGGCGCTGGCCAAAGAGTTCGATATTCCTCTGCTGCCCTTTTTTATGGAAGAGGTTTATCTGAAGCCCCAGTGGATGCAGGACGATGGCATTCACCCTAATCGCGACGCCCAGCCATTTATCGCCGACTGGATGGCGGCGCGTCTGGCTCCTTTAGTTAATCATGACTCCTGATAGCCGGGGGTCGTTTACAGGTAAAGTTATGCAAAAATCGGTTTTAGTTACAGGATGTTCCAGCGGAATAGGTCTTGAAAGCGCCCTTGATTTAAAACGCCAGGGCTTTAATGTGCTGGCAGCCTGCCGCAAAGCAGATGACGTTGCGCGAATGCAGGAGCTTGGCCTGACCGGTGTTTTGCTGGACCTTGACGATCCGCGCAGCGTTGAACGCGCCGCCGAGGAGGTTATCGCCCTGACCGACAATCGCCTGTACGGCCTGTTTAACAACGCGGGCTACGGCGTCTACGGCCCGCTGCCAACCATCAGCCGCCAGCAGATGGAACAGCAGTTTTCCGCTAATTTTTTCGGCGCGCATCAGCTAACGATGCGGCTGCTTCCGGCGATGGCGCCGCACGGTGAGGGGCGGATTGTAATGACGTCATCCGTGATGGGAATTATCTCCAGCCCGGGTCGCGGCGCCTATGCCGCCAGTAAATATGCGCTGGAAGCCTGGTCCGACGCGCTGCGCATGGAACTGCGCCACAGCGGAATTAAAGTCAGCCTGATTGAACCTGGGCCCATCCACACCCGTTTTACCAACAACGTCAACCAGACGCAGGCCGATAAGCCGGTGGAAAATCCCGGTATTGCCGCCCGCTTTACCCTCGGACCGGAAGCGGTGGTGGAAAAAGTGCGCCATGCATTTACCAGTGATAAGCCGAAACTGCGCTATCCGGTAACCCTGGTGACCCACGCGGTCATCCTGCTTAAACGCCTGTTGCCGACTCGCGTGATGGACAAAATTATTCAGGGATGAGTTGAAGCGCCGACCACAGCCCCCATATATTCATAAATACTGACTAAAGAGATTCGTTCATGTCCGCACAGAATATCGTCACTATTACCGAAGCCAACCTGCACCAGACACTGCAGCAGTCGGCCTCCGCACCGGTACTGTTCTATTTCTGGTCCGCGCGTAGCCAGCATTGCGAGAAGCTGACCCCGGTGCTGGAAAGCCTGGCCGCGCAGTACAACGGTCTGTTTACCCTGGCGAAGGTTGACTGCGATGCCGAGCAAATGCTGGCCTCGCAGTTTGGCCTGCGTGCGATTCCTACTGTTTACCTGTTCCAGAACGGCCAGCCGGTGGACGGATTCGAAGGCCCGCAGCCCGAAGACGCGGTCCGCGCGCTGTTGGATAAATACCTGCCGCGTGAAGAGGAACTGAAAGCACAGCAGGCGCAGGCGCTGATGGCGGAAGAGAAATACACCGAAGCGCTGCCGCTGCTGAAAGAAGCCTGGCAATTGTCGAATCAGGAGAGCCAGATTGGCCTTCTGCTGGCGGAAACGCTGATTGCTCTGCAGCGTTCCGATGAAGCGGAAACGGTGTTGAAAACCGTACCATTACAGGATCAGGATACTCATTATCAGGGGCTGGTGGCGCAAATTGAACTGCTCAGGAAAGCAGCCGATACGCCGGAAATTCAGCAGTTGCAGCAGCAGGTGGAGCAGAATCCGGAAGACGCAATGCTGGCTTCCCAACTGGCATTGCAACTGCATCAGGTCGGGCGCAACGAAGAAGCGCTGGCGCTGCTGTTCAGCCACCTGCAAAAAGATTTAGGCGCGGGAAACGGCGAGGTGCGCAAGATGCTCCAGGAGATCCTCTCCGCGCTCGGCACCGGCGACGCGCTGGCGGCGAAGTACCGCCGCCAACTCTATTCCCTGCTGTACTGATCGCGAAAAACGCCGGTTGCGCGCCTTCACCCCAGTCCTCTCCCCTGAAGGGAGAGGAAGAGCTTATAGCCAGGGTAACGCTTACTCGCGTTTTTTCAATGACGTCACAATCAGTTGATGACGCGCATTAAAGAACTTCCGGTAGGTGAGATACCCGGCGATAATCGTCGACAGGCTGGCGGTGGATAAAAGCATAAACGTCACCATAATCTGATATTTTATCGCCTTCACCGGGTCAATTCCGGCAAAAATCAGCCCCGACATCATCCCCGGTAAGCTCACCAGACCAACCGTTTTCGCGGAATCAACCGTCGGAATCAACGCTGCCCGAATGCTATCCCGAATCAGCCTTGCGGAGGCTATTTTCGGCGTCGCGCCCAGACTTAACTTCTCCTGAATCTGCTGCTGCTCACTGCTGAAACGCTGCCCCATATTGTTGTAGCACAACCCCACCGCCACCATCGCGTTTCCGGCCACCATCCCGGCAATCGGGATCACCTGCATGGGCACAAAAGCAATCGACCCGGAAATAACCAGCACCGCCAGCGTTAGCCCAGCGCCAGTGGTTATTGCGATAAACGAAGAGATAAACGCTTTATCGATATATTTACTACGCTTTTTCGCATTCCACGCGGCGTTAAAACAGATAAACAGCACCATCAACAACGTCAGCACCGCGTGATTTACATTAAAGATATATTTCAAAACGTAGCCGACGATAAGCAACTGCAAAATCGCCCGGAAAATACTCCAGATAATATCTTTTTCCAGCGCCAGTTTTTCCCGGTAGCTCACCACAATCGCCACCAGCACCAGTACCATGGATAATGCCAGCGATCCGTTGGTAATATTATGCCCGTTCATTTTTAACCTCGCGCGCGTTCCCGCCAGCAGGCTGTAGCGTCATCACATCATCCGCATGAGCTATCTCATTTTGATCGTGGGTCACCCACAGTACGGCAATATTTTTCTCGCTCGCGTAGCGATGAATAATCTCATTCACATTGTTTTTGTTATTTTCATCCAGTGCGCTGGTTATTTCATCAAGCAGCAGCACCTGCGGTAAAAATTGCAGATTGCGAATCAACGACACGCGCTGCTTTTCCCCGCCCGAAAGTTCAGCGATCGGTTTTTCCAGCAGATTTTCCGCCAGACCAAAGCGCTGTAGATCGGCCACCAGCGCTTTCGGGTCCGGCTGTTTATGACGGATTTGCCACGGAAAGATCAGATTGTCATACACCGAATCGCCGAACAGCGCCGGCGTTTGCGCACAGTAGGAAACCTGCTGGCGATAGGCTTCCGGCGATAGCGTGGTAATGTCTTTACCGGCGAAAAAAATCTTGCCGGAGGTGGGACTAAGCAGTGAAGCGATAACTTTTAATAAGGTGCTTTTCCCACAACCCGATGGCCCGGTAATCAATTTAAATTCCCCTGCCCTGAGCTGAAAATTGATCCCCGTGAAGATAACGGCATCGTCAGCCTGAAACCCCACATCCTCCAGCCGCAAAATAGCGTCACTTTCCGTCATTATTGTTCCTGTTTTTTTCCACAACGGTGCCAGTTTACTCCAGTTTCCTTTCACCGGGATGCGCAGAAAGATATACTCTGATGAGACACATGTCATTCTTTCGGCGCACTTACAGGCAACAAGACAGGAGGTTTTTGATGCTGATTGTTATCCCTATTCTTATTTTTGTTGCGTTAGTTATCGTTGGCGCGGCGGTGAAAATCGTCCCTCAGGGCTACCAGTGGACGGTTGAACGCTTCGGTCGCTATACGCAAACCCTCCAGCCCGGCATGAGCCTGGTGGTGCCGTTTATGGACCGCGTCGGACGCAAAATTAATATGATGGAGCAGGTGCTCGACATTCCTTCCCAGGAAGTGATCTCAAAAGATAACGCCAACGTGGCTATTGATGCCGTTTGTTTTATTCAGGTCATTGACGCGCCGAAAGCGGCGTATGAAGTCAGTAACCTTGAGCTGGCGATCATCAATCTGACGATGACCAACATCCGTACGGTTCTCGGGTCAATGGAGCTCGACGAAATGCTCTCTCAGCGCGACAGTATCAATACCCGCCTGCTACATATCGTCGATGAAGCCACCAATCCGTGGGGCATTAAAATTACCCGCATCGAGATTCGCGATGTTCGTCCACCGGCAGAACTCATTGACGCGATGAACGCCCAGATGAAAGCGGAACGAACCAAACGCGCCTATATTCTGGAAGCTGAAGGGATCCGCCAGGCGGAGATTGTCAAAGCTGAGGGGGAAAAACAGTCAAAAATCCTGAAAGCGGAAGGTGAACGCCAGTCCGCATTCCTGCAGGCGGAAGCGCGTGAACGTTCCGCCGAAGCGGAGGCCCGCGCCACCCAGATGGTTTCCGATGCGATAGCCTCCGGAGATATCCAGGCGGTGAACTACTTCGTCGCCCAGAAATACACTGAAGCGTTGCAGCAGATTGGTTCCGCGAATAACAGCAAAGTGGTCATGATGCCGCTTGACGCCAGCAGTCTGATGGGCTCAATCGCCGGGATTACCGAACTGATTAAGGACAGCGCCAGTGAGCGGAAAAAATCATGATTGAGATGATAATCGCCCATCCGCATATTTTCTGGCTCAGCCTCGGCGGGCTGCTGCTGGCGGCGGAAATGCTCGGCGGCAACGGCTATTTGCTATGGAGCGGTATCGCCGGGGTGATTACCGGCGTGTTGACCTGGATGCTGCCGTTTAGCTGGGAGTGGCAGGGCACGCTGTTCGCCGTGCTGACACTCCTGGCGGCCTGGCTGTGGTCACGCTGGTTGCGTAACCGTGTAAAACGCCAGAAACCGGCAGATGCGCAGCTCAATCAGCGTGGCCAACAGATGCTGGGGCGTCGCTTTACGCTGGAAAGCGCGCTGGTCAACGGTCGTGGGCATGTGCGCGTCGGCGACAGCTCATGGCCAGTCATTGCCGATGACGATCTCATGGCCGGCAGTAAAGTCGAAGTTGTCGCCGTCGAAGGAATTACGTTGCGGGTCAGAGAAATTCCCGTCAAACGCTAAACTTTTACCTTGCGATGACAGCAGCCGGAGAGATTATCGATTATCGGGCAATCCGCGCCGTCATCGCCGGGACAGGCATCCGCCAGCGCCAGTAGCTGAGCGCGCATACCTTGCAACTCGCTGATATGACGTTCAATTTCCGCCACTTTCTCCAGCGTCCGCCGCTTAACGTCGGCGCTGTGCCGCGAGGGATCGTTAAACAGAAATATCAGCTCGCGACACTCTTCCAGGGTAAACCCCACCTGACGCGCCTGCCGTAACAAAGTCAGTTCATCCAGATGCCGCTGGCTGTAGCTACGGTAACCATTTTCACTCCGTCGTGGCGGCGTCACCAGCCCTTTCTCTTCGTAAAAACGAATCGCTTTACTGGTCAGGCCGGTTTTTTTGGCTACATCGCTAATATTCATTTTTCCTCCTTGACCTTCCCCTTGCTGGAAGGTTTAACCTTGATAATACTCGATGAAAGAGTGGATCTGGTCAATCATTAACCGGAAAATTATTCAGGAGTTATTTATGTCTAACACTATCGACCTGGCGCTTGATGGCCTCTCCTGCGGCCACTGCGTCAAACGCGTAAAAGAAAGCCTGGAGCAACGCCCTGACGTTGAGCAGGCAGAGGTAACCATTACCGAAGCCCATGTCACGGGCAGCGCCAGCGCGGAAGCGCTGATTGATACCATTAAACAGGCTGGATACGGCGCGGCACTCAGCCACCCAAAGGCTAAACCGCTGGCAGAATCATCAACCCCGCCGGAAGCGCTGACAGCGGCCGCCCCTGAGCTTCCGGCAGCCCATGCCGAGGATGACAGTCAACAATTGTTAATCAACGGCATGAGTTGCGCCAGCTGTGTCTCCCGGGTACAAAACGCGCTTGCCGCGGTTCCGGGCGTCTCGCAGGCGCGGGTCAACCTGGCGGAACGCACTGCGCTGGTGATGGGCAGCGCGTCCGCCGCAGAATTAGTCCAGGCGGTGGAAAAAGCGGGCTATGGCGCCGAGGCCATCGAAGATGATCTCAAGCGCCGGGAACGTCAGCAGGAAACCGCCGTCGCCACCATGAAACGCTTCCGCTGGCAGGCCATCGTCGCTCTGCTGGTCGGTATCCCGGTGATGGGCTGGGGGATGATCGGCGACAATATGATGGTCAGCGACGCCAACCGTTCACTATGGCTGGTTATCGGCCTTATCACGCTGGCGGTAATGGTGTTTGCTGGCGGCCATTTCTACCGCAGCGCCTGGAAAAGCCTGAAAAACGGCGCCGCGACGATGGATACCCTCGTGGCGCTGGGCACCGGAGTCGCCTGGCTCTACTCAATAAGCGTCAACCTGTGGCCACAGTGGTTCCCGATGGAAGCCCGCCACCTCTATTATGAAGCCAGCGCGATGATTATCGGCCTGATCAACCTCGGCCATATGCTGGAAGCTCGCGCGCGTCAGCGTTCTTCCAAAGCGCTGGAAAAACTCCTCGATTTAACGCCGCCGTCAGCACGGGTCGTCACTGACAACGGTGAAAAAGATCTGCCATTGGCGGAAGTGCAGTCAGGGATGACGCTACGCCTGACCACCGGCGATCGTGTCCCGGTTGACGGCGTGATAAGCCAGGGCGAAGCCTGGTTTGATGAAGCGATGCTCACCGGCGAACCGGTGCCGCAGCAAAAAGGCGATGGCGACACCATTCATGCCGGGACCGTGGTGCAGGACGGCAGCGTGCTGTTTACCGCCGGCGCCGTCGGCAGCCAGACCACCCTGGCGCGGATTATCCGCATGGTGCGCCAGGCGCAAAGCAGTAAGCCGGAAATTGGCCAACTGGCAGACAGAATCTCCGCCGTGTTCGTCCCGGCGGTGGTGGCGATTGCCCTGTTCAGCGCCGCTATCTGGTACTTTTTCGGCCCGGCACCGCAAATCGTTTATACCCTGGTAATCGCCACCACGGTACTGATTATCGCCTGCCCTTGTGCGCTGGGGCTGGCGACGCCAATGTCAATTATCTCCGGCGTCGGTCGCGCGGCGGAATATGGCGTACTGGTTCGCGATGCCGATGCGCTGCAACGTGCCAGTACCCTGGATACGTTAGTTTTTGATAAAACCGGTACGCTGACCGAAGGTAAACCCCAGGTGGTGGCGATAAAAACGTTCACCGCTATCGATGAAACCACCGCGCTGCGTCTGGCCGCGTCTCTGGAACAAGGCTCCAGCCACCCGCTGGCGCGGGCAATCCTCGATAAAGCCGCGGACGATCGACTGCCGACGGTGAATAACTTCCGCACGCTGCGCGGGCTGGGCGTCAGCGGCGAAACCGAAGGTCACAACCTGCTGCTCGGCAACCAGGCACTGCTTAATGAGTACAACGTGGCGAGCGCGGAACTAGAAAGCGAAATGACCGCCCAGGCTTCACAGGGCGCGACGCCGGTACTGCTGGCGATAGATGGTCAGGCGGCGGCGCTGTTCGCCATTCGCGATCCGCTACGGGAAGATAGCGTGGCGGCGTTAGCCAGACTGCATCGTCAGGGCTACCGCCTGGTTATGTTGACCGGGGATAACCCAACCACCGCCAACGCCATCGCCAAAGAAGCAGGCATCGATGAAGTGATTGCCGGGGTTCTGCCCGACGGTAAAGCCGATGCCATTAAGCGCCTGCAAAGCCAGGGGCATCAGGTAGCGATGGTCGGCGACGGTATCAACGATGCACCCGCGCTGGCTCAGGCCGATGTGGGTATCGCCATGGGCGGCGGGAGCGATGTCGCCATTGAAACCGCGGCTATCACGCTGATGCGCCACAGTCTGAACGGGGTCGCCGATGCGCTGGAAATATCAAAAGCGACGCTGCGTAACATGAAGCAGAATCTGATGGGGGCGTTTGTTTACAACTCTTTGGGTATTCCGATTGCCGCCGGGATCCTCTGGCCGCTGACCGGAACGCTACTTAATCCGGTGGTGGCTGGCGCGGCCATGGCGCTCTCCTCAATTACCGTGGTAAGCAACGCCAACCGACTGCTGCGCTTTAAGCCAAAATCATAGCGCTCAGCAGACAGCGATAACCCAGCTTCCCCGGTCAGCGACTGCGCTGCCGGGGCATCCCGTTCTTCAGCCGCGGTCAATAAGTTCTCTTGCGCCTCCGTTCCCTGCGCGCTAGCATGGTTCCCTTACATTACGGAGCACGTATGGGCCTGTTAAATCGAATAAAAATGCTGTGGCGAGCCGTCGCCGGTTCGTCTTATTCCTGGCCCGCGCTGGATATCACCCTTCCCGGCAAGCGCTATCTGCACCTGGTCGGCAGCATTCATATGGGCACCCGCGATATGTCGCCCCCCGTCCGGCTGTTGAAAAAGATCCGCCAGGCCGATGCGCTGATTGTCGAGGCCGATATTACCGGCAATGAGACGCCGTTCAGCAACCTTCCCGCTTATCCACCGCTCGCCGAACGCCTGAGCGAGGCTCAGTTTGCCGAACTGAAAACACGCGCTGAGGAAATGGGCCTGGCCATTACACTGCTCGACAGCCAACCGTTGTGGCAGGTGGCGATGGTATTACAGGCCACTCAGGCGCAAAAACTGGGGCTGAGAGCGCATTACGGTATTGATTATCAGCTGCTGATGGCGGCGCGTGAAAACAATATCAGAGTGATGGAGCTGGAAGGTGCCGATAACCAGATTGCCCTGCTGCGGGATCTGCCCGATGGCGGGCTGGCGCTGCTGGAGGATACCCTGACCCACTGGCGTACCAATGCCCGGCTGCTGCAGGTGATGATCGGCTGGTGGCTGGAACAACCGCCGTCAAACAATGCAACCGCGCTACCAACAACGTTTAGCCAATCGCTGTATGACGTCCTGATGCACCAGCGTAATCTGGCCTGGCGAGAAACGTTGCTGGCGCTGCCGCCGGGACGCTACGTGGTTGCCGTCGGCGCGCTGCATTTGTACGGTGAAGGGAATCTGCCGGATATGTTGACGTAAAAAAATGGCCAATATTTCTATTGGCCCGTCAAAGAGGAATTTCATCATTATTATTATCCCGGGGTTCGCACCCCGGATCGTCCGATTGTCGCTCAAAGTGGCCATCACTGCCAACACTATTGCGCAAGATGATACTATTTTTTCGACCGCCGTCGGGCGTATGCTTATGCCACGTTAAATCGGTTGGTAAGAAGGATAACGATGACTCCCGCCGTAAAATTACTCGAAAAAAACAAAATCGCTTTTAACATCCACAGTTACGATCACGATCCAAACGAAACCAATTTTGGCGATGAGGTGGTACGTAAGCTGGGACTGAACGCCGATCAGGTCTATAAGACCTTGCTGGTAGCCGTCAACGGGGATATGAAACATCTGGCCGTCGCGGTCACCCCGGTGGCTGGCCAGTTAGATTTGAAAAAGGTGGCAAAAGCCCTGGGCGCCAAGAAAGTGGATATGGCAGACCCGATGGTGGCGCAGCGCGTCACCGGCTATCTGGTGGGCGGTATCAGCCCCCTCGGGCAGAAAAAGCGCCTGCCGACGGTCATTGACGCGCCTGCTCAGGAGTTTGCCACCATTTATATTTCCGGCGGCAAACGCGGGCTGGATATTGAACTGGCAGCCAGCGATCTGGCGAAGATCCTTGAGGCAAAATTCGCCGATATCGCACGGCGCGATTAGTCACTGTTTACCCGGCTCACTATCGGCAGAAAATCCCCGGAAATAGAGTATGGGCCCCTGTTCCCCCTTTCTGGAAGGGGGCTGGGGTGAGACATCGTTCCCGGACATCCAGTTTCCCCGGTCAGCGCCGCGCCGCCGGGGAATTCGACAAACATTACTGCCAGCTAACCTCGCCTTTCGGCTCATAGGCCGCCGCATCCAGCGGCGAGTTTTTCTGGATATACTCTTTTAACACCTCAGCATCAATGAAGCCGGTATTCACATAGCCGGGTTTGCTATCGATATGCGGATAACCATCGCCGCCAGTGGCGTTAAAACTCAGCGTCGCCATACGATAAGTTTTTTCCGGATCCACCGGTTCACCTTTAATTTTCAGATCGTCAAGTTTGCCGTTTTTGGCAACAAAACTAACGTTGGAAAACTGCGGATAGGCGCCGGAATCCGGCTTCATCTGCGCCACTGCGGTCAGATACTCCGTCACTTCCTTGCCGCTCATATCGACATACACCAGCACGTTACCGAAAGGTTGCACCTTCAGCACGTCTTTATAGGTAATATCACCCGCGTCAATCGAATCCCGCACCCCGCCGCCGCTCATGACCGCGAAATCGGCGTTACTACGCGCCATTTGCGCCGCCAGCAGCAGGCGCCCCATATTGGTTTGCACAAAGCGCACTTTACTCCGATCGCCTTCCAGATGCCCATTCACACTACCGATTTTCACCTGTAGCTGCGCTTTGCCTTTGTTCTGGAAAGGCGTCAGCAGGGAAAGCATCTGTGGGTTTTCAGCGATTTGCGGAGTATAGAGGACGCGCTCGCTCTCGCCGTTGTCGTAGGTGATCTTTTTCTTCAGGTTGACCGGGATCAGTTGATAGTGCACCAGCTTCATTTCGCCATTGCGGAATTCAAAATCAGCGCGGCCAACATATTTCCCCCACTCATGGGCCTGCACGATCCAGATACCATTTTGCTTGTCTGGCGCGCACGGGCTACCCGGCACATAGTCCACCTGCTTCTTATTCTCAGACGCCATACATACCGGATCCTGAGAATGACCGCCAACAATCATCGCCAGCGAACCTGTCGGCAGACTACGCGCCATCTCAACGTCACCGGGCGCATTTGAACCGTGCTCGCCGTTGTCATAATGGCCCATATGCGTCGCCGCCAGAATGACATCCGGTTTTTCGTTCTGCTGCAGCTCCTGAATGACTAATCTGGCTTCTTCCGCTGGTTTACGAAATTCGATATCCGTAAAATACTCAGGATTACCAATTTTAGCCGTATCGTCCGTGGTCAGGCCGATGACCGCAATATTCAGCCCGCCGCGTTTAAACAGCACCCACGGCTTAAACAAGCGTTCGCCGGTGCTTTTCTGGTAAATATTGGCGGAGATAAACGGAAACTTCGCCCATTTCTCCTGCTGACGCAGTACGCTAAGCGGATTGTCAAACTCGTGATTGCCTACCGCCATCGCATCGTAGCCAATCAGGTTCATCCCGCGAAAATCAGGCTCAGCATCCTGTAAATCGGACTCCGGCACCCCGGTATTAATATCGCCGCCGGATAACAGCAGCACGCTGCCGCCCTCTGCGGCGACCTCTTTACGGATACTGTCCACCAGCGTTTTTTGCGCCGACAGGCCATATTCGCCGTAATCGCTGCGCCAGAAGTGGCCATGATGATCGTTAGTATGCAGGATGGTAATTTTGTAGGTTTTATCCTGCTCATAGGCCTGCGCTGACAGGCTCCCCAGCGATAATGCAGTAACTAGCGCCAGCGCGACGCCCTGCTTCATAAAGTGCATATTTCTCTCCCTGACTTAGTAACAAATGCCGAAAGTATAGCGAGTTAGCCGATTAGACAAATATGTTTTCAGAATTGCGACTTCCTTCAAACCTCAGAGGCAGGTATGTTAGGCAGATAATAATTCCACCTGCATCCTCTATAAAAAACCGTTAAGTGAACCTATGGCCATGAATCAGACCGCACAACCCTTACCCGGCCCTGCCACTGCGCCGCAAAAAGCACGTACTTCGTTTGGCATTCTCAGCGCAATCAGCCTCTCTCATTTGCTAAACGATATGATCCAGTCGTTAATTTTGGCGATCTACCCGCTGCTGCAGGCAGAGTTTTCCTTAACCTTCGTGCAGATCGGGATGATCACACTCACCTTTCAGTTGGCCTCGTCGCTCCTGCAACCCGTCGTCGGCTACCTGACCGACAAACATCCGATGCCGTGGTCGCTACCGGTAGGGATGTGTTTTACGCTGAGCGGTCTGGTGCTGCTGGCGATGTCCGGGAGCTTCGGCATGGTTCTGCTGGCCGCTGCGCTGGTCGGTACCGGCTCGTCGGTCTTCCATCCTGAATCCTCGCGCGTGGCGCGCATGGCTTCAGGCGGACGCCATGGCCTCGCGCAGTCGATATTCCAGGTTGGCGGAAATTTTGGCAGTTCTTTAGGCCCGCTGCTCGCCGCGATTATTATCGCGCCATATGGCAAAGCTAACGTTGGCTGGTTCGTTCTCGCGGCGCTGCTGGCCATCGTGGTGCTGGCGCAAATCAGTCGCTGGTATGCCGCGCAGCATCGTATGAATAAAGGCAAACCAAAGGCGGTGATTGTCAATCCGCTGCCTAGAAACAAAGTAATTCTCGCCGTTTGCGTCCTGCTAATACTTATTTTCTCGAAATATTTCTATCTGGCGAGCATCAGTAGCTATTACACCTTTTATCTGATGCAAAAATTTGGATTATCCGTACAAAATGCCCAGATTCATTTGTTTGCCTTCCTGTTTGCGGTGGCCGCAGGAACGGTGATTGGCGGGCCTGTTGGCGACAAGATTGGCCGTAAATATGTTATTTGGGGCTCTATTCTCGGCGTAGCGCCATTTACCCTTGTTTTACCCTACGCCAGTCTGGAATGGACCGGTATTTTAACGGTGATTATTGGTTTTATCCTCGCGTCGGCCTTTTCCGCTATTCTGGTCTATGCTCAGGAGCTGCTGCCGGGCCGGATTGGCATGGTTTCTGGTCTGTTTTTCGGTTTCGCTTTTGGCATGGGCGGCCTTGGCGCCGCCGTACTGGGGCTTTTAGCTGACCATACGGGTATCGAACTGGTCTATAAAATCTGCGCTTTCCTGCCACTTCTCGGCATCCTGACGATATTTCTCCCTAATAACCATCAAAAGTCATGATTATCCGGCAGCCAAAGTGAAACTTTGGCTGCCACAATCTCTTACTTTACCGGCGTCATCCTGCATAACCTGCTGCCATTTTACGTTCTGTGCTTTTTTTCATGTCAATCCCATTTTTCTATAAAATTCAATAATTATTCATAAACAAAACAATCGGAATTGTCATAAACTATTACTCGGGCTTTTTGGTTTTATACCCTGAATCATTCGAGTCGCAGGGCAACTAACGCGGATAACCGTGTTTGAAGCGGGCAAACGCCACCTCAGAATGGCTGGCACCTCACCGTGGCGCAAAGGTCCTCAGGAGCTTGCTGGATATGGCCAGATCGCATTGGGGAGCCCCAGGAATCGGGCGAGTAATTGCGACATCCATGCCAATTGAAATATGACGGGTATCTATACCGAAAATGGATTAACTCACCACTGCAAGGAGACGGAATGCATCACGCCACCCCGCTTATTACCACCATTGTTGGCGGCCTTGTGCTCGCTTTTATACTCGGCATGATTGCCAATAAACTACGCATTTCTCCTCTGGTGGGATATCTGTTAGCGGGCGTTCTTGCAGGGCCATTCACCCCCGGTTTTGTCGCGGATACCAAACTTGCGCCGGAACTGGCCGAGCTTGGCGTGATCCTGCTGATGTTTGGCGTCGGCCTGCATTTCTCCTTAAAAGATTTGATGGCGGTAAAAGCCATCGCCATTCCTGGCGCAATCGCCCAGATAGCCGTGGCGACACTATTAGGCATGGCGCTCTCTACAATACTGGGCTGGTCGTTGATGATCGGTATCGTTTTTGGCCTCTGTCTTTCCACCGCCAGTACCGTGGTGCTGCTGCGCGCGCTGGAAGAACGTCAGCTTATTGATAGCCAGCGCGGGCAAATCGCTATCGGCTGGCTGATCGTTGAAGATCTGGTGATGGTGCTGACGCTGGTTCTGCTCCCCGCCGTCGCTGGCATGGCGGAGAAAGGCGATGTTGGTCTGGCTTCGCTGGCCGTCGACATGGGTATCACCATCGGTAAAGTCGTCGCTTTTATCGCGATAATGATGCTGGTGGGCCGCCGCCTGGTACCGTGGATTATGTCACGTAGCGCCGCAACCGGCTCTCGCGAGCTGTTTACGCTGTCGGTGCTGGCGCTGGCGCTTGGCATTGCCTTCGGCGCGGTTGAGCTGTTTGATGTCTCCTTCGCCCTGGGCGCCTTCTTCGCCGGCATGGTGCTCAATGAATCCGAACTCAGCCATCGCGCGGCCCACGATACTCTGCCTCTGCGCGATGCGTTCGCTGTGCTGTTCTTTGTTTCTGTGGGCATGTTGTTTGACCCGATGATTCTGGTGGAACAACCGCTGGCGGTACTGGGAACGCTGGCAATCATTATCTTTGGTAAATCAGCCGCCGCTTTCTTTCTGGTGCGAATGTTTGGCCACTCACCGCGTACTGCGCTGACGATCGCCGCCAGCCTGGCGCAAATCGGTGAATTCGCTTTTATCCTCGCGGGGCTGGGGATGATGCTGAATCTGCTGCCGCAGGCCGGGCAGAATCTGGTCCTTGCCGGCGCGATTATCTCAATCATGCTCAACCCGGTGTTATTCACTCTGCTGGAAAAATACCTCGATAAAACCGAAACGCTGGACGACCAGACGCTGGAAGAGGTGCTGGAAGAAGAGAAGCAGATCCCGGTTGATATTTGTAATCACGCGCTGCTGGTGGGTTTTGGTCGCGTTGGCAGCCTGCTCGGTGAAAAACTGATGTCCCAGGGAATACCGCTGGTGGTTATCGAAACATCGCGTACGCGCGTAGATGAGCTTCGCGCCAGGGGAATTCGCGCGGTATTGGGTAATGCCGCCAACGAAGAGATTATGAATCTGGCGCATCTGGACTGCGCCCGCTGGCTGCTGCTAACCATCCCTAATGGCTACGAAGCCGGGGAAATCGTTGCTTCTGCGCGTGATAAGTGCCCGCATATCGAGATCATCGCCCGCGCCCATTATGACGATGAAGTGGAGTACATTGTTGAACGTGGGGCCAACCAGGTGGTGATGGGCGAGCGGGAAATTGCCCGCGCAATGCTGCAACTGCTTGAAACGCCGCCAGCAGGAGAGGTGGTGACGGGGTAAACGTCCCCCCTCCCTGGCCCGGTAAGCGTAACACCGCCGGGCAATACAACTTAACGATCCCAGTAAGCCTCTTCCAGGCTGTCTTCCCGTTCCGGCAGGCCGCGAGTCAGGCGCGGCGAATGCTGATTCAGTACCTGATAGCTTACACGGTTAGCATATTTACACACCTGCGCCAGGGATGAATAGGTCAGCCATTTGCATTTGTGCTTGCTGGAGTTTGGCACGTTATTACGGTGATAGTTGTTGGCGGTGACATCATGCAGCAGCGCCGCCAGCGCGCCGTCGCCCGCGCCGTTGGTATTCATGATCTTCTCCGGCCCGCCCATATACGGGGCAATATGCGAATAAATGCGCAGTGGATTAACGCAATCCTGATAACGCATCGCGCGGCTGAATTCATACTGGTTAAACTCGGCGATAGCCCCGGGCAGCAGCGGATGCTGCGTTTTTCGCTTCGCCTCATCCTCGGTAAAACTCGCCATATAAAGCCCGGCAGGCCCGGCGGTACACAGTACCAGATCCACCCACTCCAGCGCCTTATCGGCAGCCAGCAGTGGATCGGACAAGCCGGTCAGCGCTTCCGCTTCCTCTTCATTCATCGCCAGAATCGACACATGCTCCTTGAGGAACTGCTGCCACCAGTCCGGGTTATCGGCGATAACGTATTTGGTGCCCAGCGTCAGAACCACCGGCACATCGTGCTTTTTCGCATACTCAATGGCTTTCATCGTCGCGTCCGCCATCGGCTCGCCCGGTTTGCAGCGCACAAGATAAGACGTCAGCACCAGCGCGGAAGCGCCGGCGATAACGCTTTCCGGGATGCTGTCCGGGTGCAGTTTATTCATATGGCCAGGACTGATGGCAAAAGTACGCTCACCGGAATCGCTAATCAGCGTAAAACAACGGCCAATCGCCCCATCCACGCCTTGCAGGTAGTTCAGATCGGTACGGCTGGAGGTATTACACAGATAACGGTAAGCATAACCGCCAATTTCAATATTGCGACACATCACGCCAAGCAGAACCGAGCGGTCATCCGCCAGCACCGAGTAGTTGTGCAACGTGTTGCCAATCGTGCCACCGGCAAACTGGTGGGTAATCAGATCATCGCGTACCAGCTCCTGATACAGCGCCTCGGCAACATCATCTTCAATCACCAGGGAGTGTCCGGCGCTCAGGCCGTAGCGTACGATAAACGCTTCATCCACTTTCGCTTCTATATCCACCAACGTTTGATCGATGCCGACGACCCAGGCGACGCTGGATTCATTGTCCGGCTGAATTTGTTTTAGCAGCGGATCGCGAGCGTTGACGGGAAAGTAGTGTTTGGATTTACGTTTACCGGGAAATTTCATAGTGGTGATTTATTGGCAGTGAACAAGCGGGGAATAGTAGCATACTCCCCTCACCACGCGCGATCAGCGATATTTCGCCGTCAGGTTGACCATCATTTCAATATGTGCGGAATCCGCATTAAGTGCCGGAATATATTCATATTTCTGCCCACCGGCGGTAAGAAAAATTTCCCGGTTCTGCACGGCGACCTCCTCCAGCGTTTCCAGACAATCAGCGGCAAATCCAGGACAAATAACCTGAATATGCCGGACCCCCTTCTCACCGAGCATTTTCAGCGTCTGGTCGGTGTAAGGCGTTAACCAGGGCTCCCGACCAAAACGCGACTGAAAGGTCATCATGACCTGTTCATGCGGCAGTCCGAGGGCTGAAACCAGTTCGCGGGTGGTATCACGACAACGCTGAGGATAGCTATCCCCTTGCCGGGCATAACGCTGCGGGATCCCATGATAGGAGAGCAGGAGTATATCCGGCTCACCATGCGCCGCAAACGAAGCGCGAACGCTGGCGGCAAGCGCGTGAATATAATCCATATCATCAGCGTAATCGCGAATAAAAGAGATTCCGGGGATTGACCGTTTTTTGGCGAAAATACGTCCCAGTTCATCCCAAACCGCCGCCACGGTAGAACAGGAGTACTGCGGATAGAGCGGCAGCACCACAATATGGTCAACCCCCTGCTCCAGCAGTTCATCCACTGCGCTTTCCAGCGACGGCGAACCGTAGCTCATCCCCAGCGCAACCGGCGTATCCGGCAGACATGCCGCCAGCGCCTGCTGTTGCTGACGACTGTAGACCATCAGCGGAGAGCCCTCCGCCATCCAGATAGACTGGTACAGCTTAGCCACCCGTGGCGCGCGCAGCGGCAATATCACGCCCCGCAGCAGCGGCCACCACAGCAGACGAGAAGTATCCACCACGCGTTGATCGCTTAAAAATTGCTTCAGATAGCGTTTAACCGCTTCAGGAGTTGGGGCATCGGGAGTGCCAAGGTTAGCCAGCAGGATACCGGTTTTCGTCTGATGCATTACCGCCTCTTATTGATTCAAATTGTTGATAATTGTAGCGGAAAAGCGAGGAAGAAAAACTAATTGCTGCGAGAGGTAAGATGAGAATTTGCCTGATGGCGCTGCGCTTATCAGGCCGACAAGAAAATCGTAGGCCGGATAGGGTGATTACACCGCCATCCGGCATTAACATTAACCGCGCTAAAACTTAACCGAGGATTTTTTCCAGTTCGGCACGTACTTCGGCTACTGCTTTGGTGCCATCGACTTTCGCATACTGCGTGTTGCCCGCTTCGGCTTCTTTCTGGTAGTAACCAATCAGCGGCGCCGTCATCTGATGATACTCAACCAGACGCTTACGCACGGTCTCTTCCTGATCGTCTTTACGGGTGGTCAGCGCTTCGCCGGTCACATCGTCTTTTCCTTCCACTTTCGGCGGATTGAATTTGATATGGTAAACACGACCTGACGCCGCGTGCACGCGACGGCCAACGATACGATCAACGATCAGCTCGTCCGGCACATCGAATTCGAGAACATAATCAACCGCAATGCCCGCTTCTTTCATGGCGTCAGCCTGCGGAATCGTACGCGGGAAGCCATCCAGCAGGAAGCCGTTACGGCAATCTTGCTGAGTAATACGCTCTTTCACCAGGGCAATAACCAGTTCATCGGTTACCAGCTTACCGGCGTCCATGATGTCCTTTGCTTGTTTGCCCAGCTCGGAGCCTGATTTCACCGCGGCACGCAACATGTCGCCTGTGGAGATTTGCGGAATACCGTATTTCTCCATGATGAACTGAGCCTGAGTTCCTTTACCCGCGCCCGGAGCGCCAAGCAGAATGATACGCATTACGAAAATCCCCTTAAAGGTTGTCGATATTTTTTAAAAAAAGCGCTAAACGATACCACCATCACGCAACTCGCTCAAGGAAGGCGCCCGACGCTGAAACGGTTAACGGGATAAGAATAAGAAAAGAGCAGGTTTGAGAGGAATAAAATACCGAATGGCGGGCCTGAACAAACTGTAAAGCCGAACGGGACGCTCACGCGTCGCATCCGGCATCACGACGTCGCTATCAGGATACCAGCAACTGGTTCATACGGCGAATAAACTGGTTCGGATCTTCCAGCGTGCCGCGTTCAGCGAACAGCGCCTGATCTAACAGCAGTTCTACCCACTCTTTGAACTGCGTTTCATCCTGGGTATCCGCCGCGCGTTTCACCAGAACGTGATCCGGGTTGAGTTCGAAAATATATTTCACTTCCGGCACGGTCTGGCCCGCAGCGGCAAACAGTTTCGCCATCTGCGTGCCCATCTCATCCGCATCGGTGGTGACAATAGCCGGCGTATCAGTCAGGCGATGGGTCAGACGAACCTCTTTCACCCGCTCGCCCAGCAGTTTTTTCACCCGCTCAACGAACGGCTCAAGCGCTTTTTCCGCTTCTTTGGCGCTTTCATCAACTTCATCTGTCAGTTTATCCAGCGACTCATCGGCTTTCGCCACTGACTGGAACGGCTTACCGTCGAACTCGGTCAGATAGCTCATCATCCACTCGTCGATGCGATCGGAAAGCAGCAGAACCTCAATGCCTTTCTTACGCAGCAGTTCCAGATGCGGGCTGCTCTTCGCGGCGGCATAGCTGTCGGCCGTGATGTAATAGATCTTCTCCTGCCCTTCTTTCATGCGGGAGATATACTCTTCCAGAGAGACGGTTTGCGCAGAAGAATCCGTATGCGTGGAAGCAAAACGCATCAGCTTAGCGATAGTTTCCCGGTTAGCATGATCTTCCGCCGGGCCTTCTTTCAGCACCAGACCAAACTGCTGCCAGAAAGTCTGGTATTTTTCCGCATCGTCTTTCGCCAGTTTTTCCAGCATCTGCAGCGCGCGTTTGGTCAGTGCGGTGCGCAGGTTGCGGGTAACGGTGCCGTCCTGGAGGATTTCGCGGGAAACGTTCAGCGGCAGATCGTTGGAATCAATCAGACCACGCACGAAGCGCAGGTAGTTCGGCATGAACTGCTCGGCGTCGTCCATGATAAAGACGCGCTGTACGTACAGTTTCAGCCCATGTTTGTGATCGCGGTTCCACATATCCCACGGCGCCTGAGACGGGATGTACAGCAGGCTGGTGTACTCCTGCTTACCTTCCACGCGGTTGTGGCTCCAGGTCAGCGGGTCGGTATAGTCGTGAGCAATGTGTTTGTAAAACTCGTTATACTCGTCGTCTTTAATTTCCGACTTATTGCGAGTCCACAGCGCCTGGGCTTTGTTGATTTTCTCCCAGGAAATGACGGTTTCACCGTCAACCTCTTCGCGCTTTTCAATTTCAACCGGCAGCGCGATATGGTCAGAGTATTTGCTGATGATCGAACGCACGCGCCAGTCGTTGAGGAAATCATCTTCGCCTTCACGCAGATGCAGCGTAATCTCGGTGCCGCGATCGGCTTTGCTGATATCGGCAACGGTGTATTCCCCTTCCCCTGCGGATTCCCAGAATACGCCGTTTTCCGCGCTATCACCCGCCGCACGGGTGCGTACGGTCACTTTATCAGCGACAATAAACGCCGAATAGAAGCCGACGCCAAACTGGCCGATCAACTGGCTGTCTTTCGCCTGGTCAGACCCCATGGACTCAAGGAATGCTTTGGTGCCGGACTTGGCGATAGTACCGAGATGATCAATGACCTCATCACGGTTCATGCCGATACCGTTATCGGCGATGGTCAGGGTGCGGTTGTCTTTATCAAATGAAACACGCACGCGCAGCTCACCATCCCCCTCGTACAGATCCGGCTGGGACAGCGCGCGGAAACGCAGCTTATCGGCCGCATCAGAGGCGTTGGAAATCAGCTCACGCAGGAAAATTTCTTTATTGGAATAAAGAGAATGGATCATCAGGTGCAGAAGCTGTTTTACCTCTGACTGAAAACCACGAGTTTCTTGTCCTTTCATCTAAATCAACCTCAACAATGCCATTGTTAATGGTAAAAAACCGTTGAGGGTGAGATGGGGACAAAAAGGGAAATTTTCAAGCGGAGGCCCCAAAAAGCACCTCCGTTTGGTTAAAAACGAATCTTGTGACGCCCGGCAAGGGAGTGGGACAACGTGGTGCCGTCGACCATTTCCAGCTCACCGCCCACCGGCACACCGTGAGCAATACGGCTGGCCTCCACGCCATATTGCGCGCAAAGCTCGGCAATAAAGTTGGCGGTCGCTTCTCCCTCCACCGTCGGGTTGGTGGCGAGGATCACTTCGCTGAGCGATTCTGACGCCAGACGCTGCTCCAGACGATCGAGACCGATATCATCCGGCCCGATGCCGTCAAGCGGCGACAGATGCCCCATCAGCACGAAGTAGCGCCCGGAATACTGGCCGGTCTGCTCAATGGCGTAGATGTCCGCCGGACTTTCTACCACACAGATCTGGCCATTTTCTTTACGTCGAGGATTACTGCAAATATTGCACACCTCTTGTTCAGTAAAGGTGCGGCAATCGGCGCAGTGACCAATTTCCGACATCGCCCGGGTGAGCGCCTGCGCCAGGCGCATCCCGCCGCTGCGGTCACGCTGCAGCAGGGTAAACGCCATGCGCTGCGCTGACTTCGGGCCAACGCCCGGCAGGCAACGCAGCGCTTCCATAAGCTGAGTTAGCAGCGGACTGGTCTGCATCAGAACGGCATCTTAAAGCCAGGCGGCAGTTGCATACCGGAAGAAACAGACGCCATCTTCTCTTTCTGGGTCTCTTCAATACGACGCGCCGCATCGTTGAACGCCGCAGCGACCAGATCTTCCAGCATCTCTTTGTCATCTTCCAGCAGGCTTGGGTCGATTTCCACGCGACGGCAGTTGTGGGCGCCATTAATGGTCACTTTCACCAGCCCCGCGCCAGACTCGCCGGTGACTTCCAGTCTGGCGATTTCTTCCTGCATCTGCTGCATCTTTTCTTGCATCTGCTGGGCTTGCTTCATCAGGTTACCCAGGCCGCCTTTTCCAAACATAAGCTCTCTCTCTTGATGGTTTACAATCGCAAGCCACGCTTACGATCAAATGGGGCGAATACTCTCTTCATCCAGTTCCGCGTCAAAGAATCGACGTAGCGTCTGAATGTTGTTATCCGCAACAATCGACTCACGCGCCTGCGCGAGTTTCTCTTCATAAATCGCCTGACGCCACTCCAGCGGCGTGCGCACCGCGGGATTATCATCTTCAACGATGGTCAGTTCAACCGTCGAGCCCGTTAGAGCACTCAATGCTTCCGCCAGCTTTTGCTGCGCGCCAGCAGAGTTGAGGTGTCGCTGCGCAGTCCGCAGATGCAGACAAATCGTATTGCCGTTCTCCTCTTTCCAGGCGTTTAACGCCACCTGTTCCACCAGCTTCGGCAGGGAGAGCTGGCTAATTTGCGCCGCCCACGGATCGCGTTCAATCGCTTCCGCGGCCAGTTTCGCCGCCAGTTCCGGCGTTTTCTCATGCTCCAGCGCCTTTTTCAGCGCTTTTGGCGTTGCCGCCTCTTCTTTTACTGCTTCGACAACCGTCGTCGCTTTCCAGCGATAGGCTTCTTTCTTCGTCGGAGCCTGTTCCAGAGCCGCTGCCGCCGGGCGCGCCTGCACGCGCTCGGTAATCGAACTCAGTCGTTCAAGCGCGGCGTTATTCACCGGCCGCGCGCGGGAAGCGGCTGCCGGTTCACTCTTTTTTGAGCGGGGCGCTCCCTGGCTGCGCTGTAGCTGGCTGCGGGCCGCCAGCACCTGGCTGGTGGTCTGCGGCAGATTCTGCGGCGGCTGTCCAACGGGTGCCGGGGCAACCTGCGCGACAGGGGCGGCCGGAGTAACCCGCGCCGGTGGCGTTTCCGGCTCCGGTAGCGGCAGGCGCGGATGAAAGGCCAGCGCGCGTAGCAGCGTCATTTCGACCCCCATTCTCCTGTCCGGCGCATAGGGCAACTCTTTACGGCCAATCAACAACGTTTGATAGTACAGCTGGACATCGCCTGGCGGCACCGTGCGCGCCAGCTCGCGCATCCGCAGTTCCACGACAGCCATATCGGTGCCCAGCGCCGAGGGCGAGAGCTGAACCATGGCAATACGGTGCAACAGGCTAAGCATCTCAACCAGTAAGGCTTCCCACTCCACGCCACGCGCGGCCGCCTCATTGACGCCGGCCATCACGCGCTCGCCGTCGGCGGCAACCAGCGCCTCAATCAGCGAAAGCGCCTGATCGTCGTCAAGAGTGCCAAGCATGGCGCTAACGGACTCGGTCGTCAGACGGCCGTCGCCGCTGGCGATTGCCTGGTCGGTCAGACTTAACGCATCGCGCAGGCTGCCGTCCGCCGCACGTGACAGTAATTGCAGCGCCCGCGGTTCAAAAGCAATCTGCTCCGCGCCGAGAATATGCTCCAGCTGATGGCGAATTTGCTCAACGTCCAGCGCCTTCAGATGGAACTGCAAACACCGGGAAAGAATGGTCACCGGCAGCTTTTGCGGATCGGTGGTCGCCAGCAGGAATTTAACGTGCGCGGGCGGCTCCTCCAGCGTTTTTAACAACGCGTTGAAGCTGTGGCGCGACAGCATGTGGACTTCATCGATCAGATAAACTTTGAAGCGACCGCGGGCTGGCGCGTACTGAACGTTATCCAGCAGGTCGCGGGTATCTTCGACTTTGGTGCGCGAGGCGGCGTCGATCTCAATCAGATCGACAAAGCGCCCCTGCTCGATTTCACGGCAGTTATCACAGACGCCGCACGGCGTGGCGGTAATACCGGTTTCGCAGTTTAGCCCTTTCGCCAGCAGACGGGCGATAGAGGTTTTACCGACGCCGCGGGTACCGGAAAAAAGATACGCGTGATGAATACGCCCTAACGACAAGCCGTTCGCCAGTGCGGTCAACACATGTTCCTGGCCGACAACGTCAGCAAAGGTTTGTGGGCGCCATTTACGGGCCAGGACCTGATAACTCATGGGCTAACTCTGAAACGCTGGAAGGTGGATACATAGGGGGAATGCTAACACAACCTCGCAAATACAGCGAGGTTGCCAGGTTAGATTCAGGCCTTATCGTGGCAGCCAGTCAGGTGACGGACAGCACGCAAAAGCCTGAGCGTACAGGTCATACGTGAGGATTTATTCGCTACGCTCACCCTTTTGGGTATTCAAAACGCAAATACGTTTTGTCAGGCCTGACCGGGGCCGAAATGGCAAATAAGGTAGCCTGAATCAGTGTCCCGGGAAAGGAACCAGACTATAGCTATTAATCTCCTGTTTCTCCAGACGCTGCTCGCCGCCCAGATCGAACAGATTGATAATAAAGGCCGCGTCATGCACTTCACCGCCCAGACGGCGGATCAGCTTCACGGTCGCTTCAATCGTGCCGCCGGTCGCCAGCAGATCGTCAACCACCAACACCTTATCGCCCGGTTTGATGGCATCGACGTGGATTTCCAGCTGGTCGGTGCCGTACTCCAGCTCATAGCTTTCAGCGATAGTTTCACGCGGCAACTTACCCGGCTTGCGTACCGGAACAAAACCGACGCCCAGCGCCAGCGCAACCGGTGCGCCAAACAGGAAACCACGCGCCTCGGTGCCCACCACTTTAGTAATACCCGCGTCTTTATAACGCTCGGACAGCAGATTAATGCTGAGCGCGTAAGCGTTCGGGTCTTCCAGCAAGCTGGTGACATCCCGGAAAAGGATGCCTGGCTTCGGGTAATCCTGGATGCTTTTGATGCTGTTCTTCAGATATTCAAGCTGCTGTGCAGTCGCGGTCATAAGTTTATGCCTGATTAAAACGGTATTACTCACGGGCATATCAGCCTGGCCAAAGAAACATTTGTTTAACCTTTGACCGGGTTTACCCGTACTCGAAAACGCCAGAATTTACTGTCTGTCTGCGTCAATTGCAACCATCATTATTGCGCATCAGTGCTTTTGTTGTTTTGCATCAACCACCGGAATACGCCACATAAATATCAGCAAACAGGCCAGAATAAGCAGCAGTAAAATGCGCACCCATGTAAGATGAACCAGCCACAGGGAAATGGCAAAGGTCAGCAGAATCATCGCCACCGCCCGCGGCTTAGCGCCTGGCGGCATCGCGCGGTATTTTTGCCAGTGACGCAGGTAGCCGCCAAACCATGAGCGATACAAAAGCCAATGGTGAAAGCGCGGCGATGAGCGGGCAAAACACCACGCAGCGAGCAGAATAAACGGCGTCGTTGGCAGTAAAGGTAAAAACAGGCCCAGCGTCCCCAGCACTACCGCCAGCCAGCCAATGATGATTAAAATAATTCGAGGCATAATGCGAATCGTTATCAAGATGATGAGGCTAATGTAGCACAGTTGTTTATCAGAGGAGGGAGACGTTATTTGAAAACGACCCGGCTTTTACATTCGCTGGAACATCAACTGGCGGATCTGGCAACACAGGTTGCGCCGCTGGCCAATCACACGACGCTCAGTCCACGGTTTGATCGCCAGTTGTTCCGTGCCCGTAGCACACAAATGCAGGCTTATCTTGATGAGGCTAAAGCGCACTTTAATGCGCTACAACAGGCGGTCGAGCGTCAGCAGCTACCGCAAGTCGCCTGGCTGTCGGAACGTCTCGTCGCCCAAATATCAGCGATCGGCCGGGAGACAGCCACCTGGTCATTACGCGCCTGGGACAGCGCTTCACCGATGCTTAATCGTTGGCAGCGCAGACGTATACAGCATCAGGAATACGAACGACGATTGCTGGCCATGAGAAACGATCGTCAGCGCCAGCTGACGCAAGCGACGAGTCCGGAAGAGCAGCATCGGCTGGCAAAAGAGGTGGAGATCTACGCCGGACGTTTAGCCCGCTGTCGCGATGCGCTGGAAAAAATTGAAGCCAGGCTGGCCCGCTTAACACGCTAACCGCAGGAGGTGATATGTCGCTGGAAAATGCGCCTGAGGAAGTCAAACTGGCGGTCGATTTAATTATGCTGCTTGAAGAGAATAAGATCCCGGCGCAAACCGTACTCGCCGCGCTGGAGATTGTTCGTCAGGACTATGAAAACAAAATAAAAAGCGCGGAATCCTCCTCGTAATAAACACAGAAGCCGTCAGTGGTCAGCGCATTAAGGGTGTCAATGTCGTTGTCAGGTGATGAGTGTTTTTGCCGGTGTAAACCTGAAAACGCGCAGCCACGCACGCCAACCCGAAGTATGGCTGAGTATAGAGAAGGCGGCGCGTCGGTCGCCCCTCACGACATCATTAGCCAATCACCGGAGAGGCATCGCCATCCTGGCCGTCACGCTTCACTTCTGTCACTTCATCGCCTTTTGCATTACGCAGATGAACCTCCAGTTGGTTGAAGGCGATATCGATATTATTCTCGCGACACAAACGGTCGATAGCGCGGTTAAGCTCATCCACCGCGTAGCTACGGTCGCGCAGTTCACGCACGTACAGGCGTAGTTCATGATCGAGCGTGCTGGCGCCGAAGGTAGTAAAGAAGACCGATGGCGCGGGCTCCTGCATCACTTTCGGATGCTCCTGAGCCGCCTTCAGTAGCACCGCTTTCACCTTATCGAGGTCCGAACCATAGGCCACGCCAAGACGGATCACCACGCGGGTTACGGTGTCGGAAAGCGACCAGTTGATCAAACGCTCCGTAACGAAAGCCTTATTGGGAATAATGACCTCTTTACGGTCAAAATCGGTGATGGTGGTGGCACGGATACGAATCTTACTGACGGTACCGGAAAACGTGCCAATGGTCACCGTATCGCCAATACGCACCGGGCGTTCAAACAAAATAATCAAACCAGAGACAAAGTTACCGAAAATTTCCTGTAAGCCGAAGCCAAGGCCAACCGACAGTGCCGCCGCCAGCCATTGCAATTTATCCCATGAGACGCCGAGTGAACCAAATACCGTCATCGCGCCAATCACAATAATGGCGTAGTTCAGGATAGTGGTAATTGCGTATGACGCCCCCTGGCGCATATTCAGCCGCGAGAGCACCAGCACTTCGAGCAAGCCAGGTAAGTTGCGAATCAGCGCCCAGGCCACCATCAAGGCGACAATGGCAAACAACAAACTGCCCATCGTGACGCTTTTCACGACATTACGCCCGGCCTCGGTCGCGTTGTAGTGCCACAGCGTAATGCTGTCGAGATAGGCGAAAACGGTGATGAGATCGGACCAGATTGCCCAGAACAGCACCGCAAACAGCGCGATCATCACCAGCATCGTAATACGCAGCGTCTGCTGGTTGACCTGCTCCAGAGCAATGGTGGGTTCTTCCTGCGGCTCAGCGCCCTCGGCCCCTTCTTTGACCAGGTGCTGACGGCGCGCCAGCGCGCGTCGCCAGGCAATACGCCGGGCGGCGACGCTCAAACCGCGCAGTACAGTCTGGTAAAGCAGATTCCACAGCATGACCAGATAAACGGTGTCAATCCAGCGGCCCGCAAGGCGCAGAGTGGTGTAGAAATAGCCCGTCGCCGTCAGCACCATAAGCGCGATAGGTACGATCGACAGTACAGTAACGGTGATAAGGCGAAGGTTGTGGGACTCTTTATCGCGCCAGCTTTCGCGACATATCGGTAAGACAAGCACCGCAATCAGCAGCAGATTGAGGAAAATAACGCACTGCCCGATGACATCATCCATCAGATGCAGCGGCGACAGTTCCGACATGACGGACCAGAAGTTTAACGGCAGCAGAGCAAGGCTGACGCGGACAATCTGTCGCCGCCAGTGGCTGGTTAATCGTGACGGCATCGTAAAATGGTTTACCGCCACGCCGTCTTTTTCCAGCACCTTCCAGCACAGGCCAAATACCAGCCAGAAAAATGCCAGCTTTTTACTATAAGCCCAAAGCAAATCGCTGATATTTAGTTGCATTGTCAGCAAAATCAGGCCAATAGCCAGAATCAGCAGCACCACAGGTAATGCTCTGATCAGATCAATCAGAATCGCTTTCGGCGTATGGAGCTGGGTATCATTGCGCAGTTGCCCGACCTGCGACGCCAGTTTCGCCTGATACGCTTTTAGCCACTGCAGACGCCAGCGAATAAGCCCGGCAATCAGCAGCAGCGGCAAACCGGCAAGAAACGCGATAAAGACGGAAGGCCAGGCCTTTTCCCAGTTCACTTTAATTTTCATTGAGTTAAACTGGTCATTCAGCGCTTCAGGGAACGCTTTAATCCATTCCCAGTCCATCGGTCGATTGCTGTTTACCCAAAAAATCTGCTGAGTCAGGATGGCTTTCAGGTTCGTCGAAACGCTGATTAACTGCTGCTGATTCACCTGCAGGTTAATCGCCATCATCAGTTGATTACCCAGCTGTTTGTTCAACTGATCGAGCAGTTCCCGGCGCATATCAACAATTTCCAGAAGCGCATCGTGCACCTCGGGATTCACATCGCTACTATGACCGTCTTCCATCTTCGCGACAAACGCATCGCTCTGGAATAACGCATCACGCTGCTGATTAATCTCAAACTGTTCCAGACGCAGGTCGGCGATACGATTGGTCATATCGCCCAGTTCCTCTGCGGAAGGCAGGGTTTGCTGCTGTTGATAAAGAATACGCGACAGCAACAGGCTGCCTTTCAGCACGGAGATCTGCTCTTTAATATCGCGCTCCGATTGCAGCGCCCGATCGAGCCAGGTTTTCACTTTGATATTACGCTGGACCAGCTGATTACCGTCTTCCGTCGCCGAAATAAGCCTTTCGCTAAGTTGATGGTTTATATCCAGTTCTTGTTTCACCAGCGGGTTAGCCTGAATACGCGCGGTTTCATCCGGCGACGCCGCTTCCTGAGCGGTCTTTTCAGTGAGCGTCAAGCGCTTACTGTTAACCGCTTCCTGCAATAGCTGAAGCTGGTGCTCCAGACGGTTGCTGTTAGCGGTGACATAATCACGCTGTTTTTGCAGGGTATCCTGCAACACAGTGTTGCCCTCCAGGCTTTTGCGCTGTTGGTCTATCTGCGCATTCAGTAACGCCTGCTGCGCCAGCAGCAAATTTTGCTGACTGGGGCGTAACGCCTCCTCCCCTGCAGAGGTACCATTCAGGCGGTTACGGATCTGTTGCAACTGCTGCGACGCTGAATACATCGCATTTTGCACACGCTCCGGCTGCGTCTGCAGGGAGACTAACTGGCTGTTATAAGCCGCCAAATCGTTCTGCGCGTTTTGCAAATCATCCAGCATCTCAGAGACGCGCGACTCCAGCTGGCGCAGCGACAAGGTGCTCAACGTTTTACGCGTGGTTTCATCATCAGGCACATCACTCAATGCATTCAGGCTATTGATAGCCTGATTCATTTTTGCCGGCGCCTGCGCGACCTTCTGACGCAATTGTGCCGTTTCCGACTTTACGTGTTCAATTTTATCGAGGATTTCCAGGGTCTGGGTCAGATCTTGCTGAACCAGCTTGTCCTGCGCGGTCAGCTCTTTTTGCTTGTTCAACGTATTGAGCTGGCTCTGGACTTCAGATCGCTCAGGTAAATCAGCCGCAATCGCTTGATTAATGCGACTCAGGCTGACAAAAAAAATCAGGGTAATAATGAACGCAGACAGGGCGTTTCGCCAACGGATAGTGTGCAGCATAGTGTTAACATGAGTGGTTGCAAAAGCCGGAGAATACCGGGGATCGTCGCAGCGCGCAGAATAGCACTTCTGACACCGCGCGAATAGCGGCAGACAGCAGGAAAAATTCCCCCCCCTGTCTCGCCAGCCGGCTTAATCGCCTGAACCTTCAGGACACCGTAATGAAGGGCAAAATTGATACATTTCAAGCAGCGTGACGACATATTCCCGCGCTTCTTTTTGCAGATCGAATGCATTCGGCGCCAGCAGCCAGTTTTCCATCAGACCGGAAAGGTAGCTACGCATTAAAATCGCCGCCCGGCGGGTGCGCAAATTGTCCGGCAACAGTTTCGCCGCAATGCATTCCTTCAGCGTTTGTTCGATACGCTCGTAATTCTCAAGACATAGACTACGCTGTGCTTGTTGAAGCGTGACCATTTCACCCACGAATTCACATTTATGGAAGAGAATTTCCATCATCAACCGCCGACGTTTCTCTGTCACCGTTGCTTCAAGGATATACACTAAGATCTCGCGGACAACTGACAGTGGATCGTTGGGAAATTTTGCCCGATACTCAACTTCGAGATCATTAATATTTGCTTCTGAAAGTAACCATATTTCATTAAATAAATCTGATTTATTTTTGAAATGCCAGTAGATAGCACCCCTCGTCACCCCGGCGGCTTTTGCAATTGCCGCCAGCGAGGTAGAAGATACCCCTTGCTGCGAAAAGAGATGCAGGGCGGCATCAAGAATTTGTTGCCGGGTCTCAAGCGCCTGTTGTTTGGTTTTTCGTGCCATAGGTCGGTGAGTTTACAGAGGTTACGTTTACATGCATTTGTGAATGTATGTACCATAACGTGACCATAGAAAGCATGTACCATAGCATGACCATAATAGAAACACAGTAGTGGGTTTGTGGTCAGTTGAGCCACTGAACAATTTGAAATTGGACACTCGAGGTTTACATATGAACAAAAACAGAGGGTTTAGGCCTCTGGCGGTCGTTCTGATGCTCTCAGGCAGCTTAGCGCTAACAGGATGTGATGATAAACCGGCGCAGCAAGGAGCCCAGCAAATGCCGGAAGTCGGTGTTGTGACTCTCAAATCTGCTCCTCTACAAATCACTACAGAACTGCCAGGCCGTACCAGCGCCTACCGCGTTGCGGAAGTTCGTCCCCAGGTGAGCGGTATTATTCTCAAGCGTAACTTCATTGAAGGCAGTGATATCAAGGCAGGCGAGTCTCTTTATCAAATTGATCCAGCGACCTATCAGGCCACCTACGAAAGCGCGAAAGGCGATTTAGCAAAAGCGCAGGCAGCGGCGAATATAGACCGATTGACGGTTAAACGTTATCAAAAACTGTTAGGGACTAAATACATTAGCCAGCAGGATTACGATACCGCCGTGGCAACCGCTCAGCAGAGCGATGCCGCCGTCGTCGCCGCCAAGGCCGCAGTAGAAACCGCGCGCATCAATCTGGCGTACACCAAAGTCACCTCTCCGATTAGCGGCCGTATTGGTAAATCGACGGTGACGGAAGGCGCTCTGGTACAAAACGGCCAAACTACCGCGCTGGCGACTGTACAGCAGTTAGATCCTATCTATGTCGACGTGACCCAATCGAGCAATGATTTTCTGCGCCTGAAACAGGAACTGGCCAGCGGCCAGTTGCAGCAGGAAAACGGCAAAGCGAAAGTTGAGCTGGTCACGAGCGACGGCGTGAAATATCCGCAGGTCGGGACGCTGGAGTTCTCCGACGTCACCGTCGACCAGACGACCGGCTCTATTACACTACGCGCGATCTTCCCGAACCCTGATCACACCCTGTTGCCAGGTATGTTCGTCCGCGCACGCCTGGAAGAAGGCGTTAATCCTGATGCATTGCTGGTTCCTCAACAGGGCGTAACCCGAACCCCTCGTGGCGATGCGAGCGCGATGGTTGTTGGTGAAGGCGATAAAGTCGAGGTCCGCCAGATTACAACCACTCAGGCAATTGGCGATAAATGGCTGGTCACCAAAGGATTAAAAACGGGCGATCGCTTAATTGTCACCGGCCTGCAAAAAGTCAAACCAGGCGTACAGGTGAAAGCGCAGGAAGTCGTTTCTGACGATAAACAGCAAGCCGCAGGCAACGCTCAGTCAGAATAAACCAGGTCTTAACTTAAACAGGAGCCGTTAAGACATGCCTAATTTCTTTATCGATCGCCCTATCTTTGCGTGGGTGCTCGCCATCATTATCATGTTGGCAGGGGGGCTTGCGATCCTCAAACTGCCGGTTGCGCAATATCCAACGATTGCGCCGCCGGCGGTGACGATCTCCGCGACCTACCCTGGCGCAGATGCGAAAACCGTACAGGATACGGTAACGCAGGTTATCGAGCAGAACATGAACGGTATCGATAACCTGATGTACATGTCCTCAAACAGTGACTCCACAGGTACCGTGCAAATCACTCTGACATTCGAGTCCGGGACGAATGCCGATATCGCCCAGGTGCAGGTGCAGAACAAACTGCAACTGGCTATGCCGCTGCTGCCTCAGGAAGTTCAACAGCAGGGGGTTAGCGTTGAGAAGTCATCCAGTTCCTTCCTGATGGTCGTGGGCGTCATTAACACCAACGGCACCATGACCCAGGAAGATATCTCTGACTATGTTGCGGCGAACATGAAAGACGCGATCAGCCGTACGCCAGGGGTGGGTGACGTGCAACTGTTTGGTTCACAGTACGCGATGCGTATCTGGATGGACCCCATCAAGCTGAACAACTTCCAGCTTACCCCGGTGGATGTCATTAGCGCGATCACCGCGCAAAACGCTCAGGTCGCCGCCGGCCAACTTGGCGGTACGCCGCCAGTGAAAGGCCAGCAATTGAACGCCTCCATCATCGCGCAAACGCGTCTGACCTCAACGGAAGAGTTCGGTAAAATTCTGCTCAAAGTCAACCAGGATGGTTCTCAGGTTCGCCTGCGTGATGTCGCCAAAATTGAACTGGGCGGTGAAAGCTATGACGTCATTGCGAAATTCAACGGCCAGCCAGCGTCAGGTCTGGGGATCAAACTGGCGACCGGCGCGAACGCGCTGGATACCGCCAGCGCTATTCGGGCACAGTTGAAAAAGATGGAACCGTTCTTCCCCTCAGGGCTGAAGATCGTCTACCCGTATGACACCACGCCATTCGTGAAAATCTCAATTAACGAAGTGGTGAAAACACTGGCAGAAGCCATCATTCTCGTGTTCCTGGTCATGTACTTGTTCCTGCAAAACTTCCGCGCGACGTTAATTCCGACCATCGCCGTGCCGGTGGTGCTGTTAGGGACATTTGCCGTGCTTTCGGTATTCGGCTACTCGATAAACACGTTAACGATGTTCGCGATGGTGCTCGCCATCGGCCTGTTGGTGGATGACGCCATCGTGGTAGTAGAGAACGTCGAGCGTGTCATGTCCGAAGAGGGATTGCCGCCAAAAGAAGCCACGCGAAGATCGATGGGACAGATTCAGGGCGCGCTGGTGGGTATTGCGATGGTGTTGTCCGCGGTATTTATCCCGATGGCCTTCTTCGGCGGTTCTACCGGCGCTATCTATCGTCAGTTCTCCATCACCATTGTTTCCGCAATGGCGCTGTCAGTGCTGGTCGCGTTGATCCTGACCCCGGCCCTGTGCGCGACCATGCTTAAGCCGGTCGCGAAAGGCAGCCACGGCGCAACCAAAGGTTTCTTTGGCTGGTTCAACAACATGTTCGAGAAGAGTACACACCATTACACCGATAGCGTAGGCAATATCCTGCGTAGTACCGGTCGTTATCTGGTGCTGTATCTGATCATCGTTGTCGGGATGGCCTGGCTGTTTGTTCGTCTGCCCAGCTCGTTCCTGCCAGATGAAGATCAGGGGGTCTTTCTGAGCATGGCGCAGTTACCCGCCGGTGCGACCCAGGAGCGGACGCAGAAAGTTCTCGATGAGATGACCAACTACTATCTCACCAAAGAGAAAAACAACGTTAAATCTGTATTCGCCGTTAACGGCTTTGGTTTCGCAGGCCGTGGGCAAAACACCGGTATTGTCTTCGTCTCGTTGAAGGACTGGAGCCAGCGACCAGGTAAAGAGAACAAGGTTGATGCGATTACCGCCCGCGCCATGGGCTACTTCTCGCAGATTAAAGACGCGATGGTGTTCGCCTTTAACCTGCCTGCAATCGTCGAACTGGGTACCGCAACAGGTTTTGACTTCGAGTTAATTGACCAGGCCGGTCTGGGACATGAAAAACTGACCCAGGCGCGTAATCAGCTGTTTGGTATGGTCGCTCAGCATCCTGATGTATTGACCGGGGTGCGTCCGAACGGTATGGAAGATACCCCGCAATTCAAGATCGATATCGACCAGGAAAAAGCGCAGGCGCTGGGTGTTTCTATCAGCGATATTAACACAACGCTGGGCGCTGCATGGGGCGGTAGCTACGTCAACGATTTCATCGACCGCGGTCGTGTGAAAAAAGTTTACGTCATGTCGGAAGCCAAATATCGCATGCTGCCGGAGGATCTCGGTGACTGGTACGTACGCGGCAGCGACGGGCAAATGGTCCCCTTCTCCGCCTTCTCAACCTCTCACTGGGAGTACGGCTCACCGCGTCTGGAACGCTATAACGGTCTTCCTTCAATGGAAATCCTCGGCCAGGCGGCGCCCGGTAAGAGTACCGGTGAAGCGATGAATATGATGGAAGAACTGGCAAGTAAACTGCCTGCAGGTATCGGCTATGACTGGACCGGTATGTCCTATCAGGAACGTTTGTCAGGTAACCAGGCGCCTGCACTGTACGCGATCTCACTGATTGTCGTCTTCTTGTGTCTGGCGGCGCTGTACGAAAGCTGGTCTATTCCATTCTCGGTTATGCTGGTTGTGCCGTTAGGGGTTGTCGGTGCGCTGCTGGCCGCAAGCTCGCGCGGATTGACTAACGACGTTTACTTCCAGGTAGGTCTGCTCACTACCATTGGGCTGTCGGCGAAGAATGCGATCCTGATTGTTGAATTCGCCAAAGACCTGATGGATAAAGAGGGCAAAGGCCTGATTGAAGCGACGCTGGAAGCGGTGCGTATGCGTCTGCGCCCAATCCTGATGACCTCTCTGGCGTTTATCCTGGGGGTCATGCCGCTGGTTATCAGTTCCGGTGCAGGCTCCGGTGCGCAGAATGCCGTTGGTACTGGCGTCATGGGTGGGATGGTGACCGCGACGGTTCTGGCCATTTTCTTCGTGCCGGTATTCTTCGTGGTGGTTCGTCGCCGCTTTAGCAAAAAAAGTGAAGATATTGAGCACAATCATACGATTGAACATCATTAATCTTACGCTAAGGGCTGCATCCGCAGCCCTTTTTTTTGCTGCCCTTTTAAAGCGCACACATTGCCACTATTTATTTAAAAAAAACAATATATAATATTTAATTATATGTTATGTGATTTACACCTTAAATAATTCAAGTTTCTGGACAAAACGGCTAACCGTTTTAAACAGCGCTTACGTAGTAGCCCTGAAGACCGGATCATGCAGCAAGTAAGATAGCCTTATTGAGTTTCCAGTGATTCAAATGACAAACCGCTCAGTAACAGATTTCAACACTGCCTGCAACGGCCCTGTAAGGTGAGTCCCCGGGATAAGCCACATAACGCCCAGACAACACTTAAGCCACCGGCATTAAACAGACATATATGTCATTTTTCTCCAATATCGCTCTCTCTATACTCACCAGGAATATTCTCATTCATTGATACTGAGAATATCGGGTGAAGAGACGGCCAGAGCTTAAACATAAAAAACGCGGCGTTTTGATCTGCATAGCAAGGCTATAATCGTTACACGGTTCCCCAATGACGGTCGCTGTTTATGCCTTCAGGGATCGTAATGCCAGACGCTGGTGCCAGAGAGCACATCCAAAAGATAATCCTATGACCAGAAAGGCATTTATGCCGTACGCAGAACCCTGCGGCCTGATACAGAGAACCTGAATCGCGTCTCTGCCATGCAAAACCATCCGCTTCATACGAACAGTTGAGTTTGATGAAAATTCATCGGTACTTTTCTTAAAAAATAGATAAACTACAACGCGGGCATCCCTCAATAACATTGAAAACTGCCGGCTAACCTGATGAAATATAAGCTCACTCTTCCCTTTCCGCCCAGGTTAATGTCACGATATAATAAAAATCCGGGTGCCGTGATAAATGATAATTGTAATTTTTCGTAATAGCACGATGAAATGTTTTTAGGAGTGGATTATAATTAAAAAGTAAGATTACAATGTATGTGTCAGGTCTGTTAGTCGTGTTCATCCCACAACGGTGTTGATAGTCGTCGTTTAAACCACTTAAAAGGGGATGCGTTATGGACGAATACTCGCCAAAAAGGCATGATATTGCACAACTTAGATTTCTCTGTGAAACCCTGTATCATGATTGTCTTGCAAACCTGGAAGAAAGTAACCACGGTTGGGTTAATGATCCGACTTCGGCTATCAATCTTCAACTAAATGACTTGATCGAGCACATTGCCGCGTTCGCACTTAATTATAAAATTAAGTACGCTGAAGAGAATAAACTGGTAACCCAGCTTGACGAATACCTGGATGATACTTTCGTCCTGTTCAGCAACTACGGCATTAACACGGCCGATCTACAGAAATGGCGTAAATCGGGAAACCGGTTATTCCGTAGCTTTGTGAACGCCTGCCGGGAAAACCCGGTCAGTCTTTCTTGTTAGCATTATTACAATTAAAGGGTGAATTTATGTCCACTAAAACATTAACCAAAATAGACTATTTGATGCGTTTACGACGCTGTCAGACAATTGATACGCTGGAGCGTGTAATTGAAAAAAATAAATATGAACTTTCCGATAATGAACTGGCGGTATTTTACTCAGCGGCCGACCATCGCCTTGCTGAGTTGACGATGAATAAGCTGTACGACAAAATTCCTCCTTCAGTCTGGAAATTTATCCGCTAGTGCATTTCGAATGAAAGTTGAATGACCTTTACCGTAAACATCATCCCCTGATACAGATAATAAATGTGGAGTCATTCATATATGTTAGCCAACTCCGGTAATGAAACCGGTTTCATTATGTGCTGTGGCGGCATACGCAATCCATAAATAAAGCAGCCGCCGTGAAATGAACATCAGATGATCGTCGGTGAGAGCCATCTCGCTGGGGTGTTTTGCTGCGAGCCTTTCGCCTGCCTGCCAGGTGTCTTGTGGTACATTACAGTGATTCAGCCCCCGAAGAAGAAATGTTAAGGGAAACAGGCCCGGCGAGACGATGCGGAGCGCATTTATTGATAGTCCGCAACGATGATAACGACGCGCGTTCCTCAGAAAAATGACGCTCCCCGCCGCAGTCGACGGTAACTGTTATGCTTTTCTACAACCAATCTGTTACTTTCCCCTGTGTTTTGCGCAACATAAAATAACCTCAGGCTGGGCCAGACCAGGGCACATGGATGGGCTACGCCATCCGCGGCCAACGCATATGCAACTTGCAGTGTGACTGGGTATAGCAGAATTTGAGGAATAAGATGACAGAAATACAGCAACTGCTGAAGAACACCATTGATGAGCTTAATATAAAGGAGAAACGCGACAACCGTCCGCGTTTTAGTATTAGCTTTATTCGTCATCACCCGTGGCTGTTTGTTGCCATGTACGCGGCTTTCCTGGCCACACTCGTTGTGATGATGCGTTCAGAAACGCTGGTAGACTCAGTGTGGCTGCTTATCGTCCTGTTCGTTCTGCTAAACGGTTTTTTCTTCTTTGATGTCTATCCCCGCTATCGCTACGAGGATATTGATGTACTGGACTTTCGCGTTTGCTACAACGGCGAATGGTACAACACCCGATTTGTTCCCAACCAGCTGATCGAGCGTATCCTGCAATCCCCCCGCGTCGCCGATAAACAAAAAACGCAGTTGCGGAAAATGATTGATACCAAAGGTGAGCTTTCATTCTACGATGTATTTTCTCTTACCCGCGACGGAACGGCCCAATAAGACGATTCAGCGTCCGCAACGCCGGAATAAAATGCGCGGCGGACGTATTACCGTAGCCCAAAACCAAGCCGCTTCTGGCGTTTTTCGCGTCAAGATAAAAACGGCTTAACGCTGCCAGATGACGGGCAATCGCCTGCCATAGCCTCCGGTTCTCCTTGCGTGTCGCCAGAGCCCAACAATACGCCCCCCTCTTCACGCAATAACTTGTCAAGGAGCCGACGCCAGATAAAAAGCGGGAAATAATTCACCGCAGGCACACCCGGCGTAAAGTGTAACGTTGGCGAGTCATGATGCGTGCCTGTCTATCATGTCTGCAAACGCTCAGAGAGCACGACAATCAGCTCTTCCTCGTTATCCTTTCCCAGTGATTTCAGCGCTGCAACATACGTTTCCTGATGGCTATGCCGCAGATATCCTTCGGTTGCTCCAGGGCGCTGTCGAGAGTATTGCGCGACGACCTCAGCCGCTTCGCCATAGCACGGCAATGGCAACCGAAGCCCAGTGGCTGCTGATGCGTTACGTGTTTGAAACTCTCGGCTATCGCCGCTACGAGTGGAAATGTAATAGCCTGAACGAGCCTTCTCGTCGGGCGGCGCTGCGGCTGGGATTTCAGTACGAGGGGCGCTTTCGGCAGGCGCTGGTGGTAAAAGGCCACAATCGCGATACCGACTGGTTTTCCATTATCGATAGCGAGTGGCCGCGAATTGATAAAGCGATACGGCAATGGCTGGCCGCCGACAATTTCAGCGCCGACGGCCAACAGTTACGCAGACTGGAAAGTTTCCGTTAACGTCTTTTTTTACGTCCCTGCACGGCCTTAAAGCGGGGATTACTTTTGCAAATCACGTACAGCCGCCCTTTGCGCTTAACGATCTGGCAATCCGGGTGGCGCTGTTTAGCGCTGCGTAAGGAATTAAGTACCTGCATTATTTGCTCCTTTTCGCATCAAGAAAGCCACCGAAACGCTGGCGGAAGCGCGCGGTACTGCCTTCATTGTTGAACGTTTTCTGTTTGCCGGTGTAATAAGGATGCGATTTGGACGACACATCAATTGTTACATAGGGATACGTGACGCCTTCCAGTTCAATCTCACGTTCAGTTTTAATCGTTGAACCGACTTTAAAATACTCGTTGGCGCTGGTGTCATGAAAGACCACCGTGCGGTAGTGCGGATGAATATTGGGTTTCATCATGGCCTCAATAATATGTTATAACATAACAACAAAATACGCCAGACCGATACAAAGATCAACCATGACAACTCCGTGGGTAATAGAGAGGCGGCGGCACTGGCCACCCTTCTCCGGATTAAGGATTTAACTGATGCGCCAGCACCCGTAGCTGCTCGGCAATAGACTGCAGGTTTTTACCAGATTCCGTTTTAGGCCCGCTAGAGTGGCGTACCACCAGACGAGCCGGGAGAATAGAAGATGTATGGGATGTCTCGTTATCGCCGCTATCAAGGATGCGACGCACGGCTTCTTTTCCCTGCAGATCAAGATCCAACGATACGGTTGTTAGCGCCGGATAAAAGAAAGAGCTTTCATAAGTATCATCGTAACCAATGACTGACTTTTCTCCCGGGATCGGTACCTGATGCTGATGAAACGCGCTCAGCACGCCAAGCGCCATCTGGTCATTGCCCACCAGAACCGCAGTAAAGTTTGGCGTTTCACGCAGCATTTGTAGCGCCCCCGCATAACCACTCTGCGCATCCCAGTTACCGCGAATCACCGTTACTGGCTGTAGCCCATAACTTTCCAGCGTCTCTATCCAGCTTTTCAAACGTAATCTTGCCGATACCGAGCTTTCAGGCCCGGCCAGTACGGCGATCTCCCGATGACCCATTTCATACAGGTATTTGACGCTGGCCCGGGTACCATCAGCCGGATTAAACGAAACGTTAAACACAGAACTATAGGGATCAACATCCAAAAAAAGACAGACGATATCATCGTTATCAACCGCAATTTTCTGTGCTTTTTCAGTCTCAAGCGGCACATTGATGATAACCTTATCTACCCGCTGGGACTTCAGTTCATTGATCGAATCCTGAATACTTTGGTTGACGCTCTCATCGATCATTGAAATAAGCACCTGATACCCTTCCATATTCGCATAGCGTTTCACCGCCGCAGCAACCTGGGACGGCGCATGCAATGCAAGGGAAGTCGTCACCAGACCCACGGTATGACTCCGCTTACCGACCAGTTGTTGTGCCAGACGATTAGGGACATACCGCAATTCTTTAATGGATTTCTCTACCTTACTGCGCGTGGCTTTGGATACATTAGCAGACTTATTGAGTACCCTGGACACGGTCTGATAGGAGACACCCGCATGGCGGGCAACATCTTCTAAGGTCGCGCTTTTAGACTTCATGGTCCGGTTCCTTATATTGTTATCCCTGGATTGTAACAGGGGCAATTTTAAAAAACGCCCATTGCAGCACTTCCTGAACAACAATTCTCACAAAAAGTATGACGTTCACAATACAACAAAATGTGAATAGACTCACTACCCGTAACAAAACCCGCTTATTTATTTGCAGTTAATCACACTATAGAGATCATCCATTTGCCTGGACTCTGATTTAGGACTTTTATGACACTGGTTATGTGAACGTAATACAAAAAAATAAGAGGAATGACATGAACACTACGCTACGCACACTCTCCGTTGCGTTGGCCGCTGCGCTGATTTCACCATCCGTGTTTGCCGCTTCCGCTACAGTCCCGGGTATCGATTTTCATGGTTATCTGCGCGCCGGAGTTGGGGTCTCCGGTGACGGAAGTGAAGCCGAATGGCAAAAAAATAAACTGGGACGTCTGGGTAATGAATCCGATACCTATGGCGAGCTGGAGTTAGGTTCAGAAGTTTACAAAAAAGACGACGTCAGTTTTTATCTCGACAGCATGGTCAGCATGGTGTCTGATGGCTCTAACGATAACGAAACAACGCTGGATGATGATGCGCAGTTCGGCCTACGTCAGTTGAACCTGCAAATCAAAGGCCTGATTCCCGGCGATCCGAATGCCGTCATTTGGGGCGGTAAACGCTACTATCAGCGCCACGATCTCCACATCATCGACACCAAATACTGGAACATTTCCGGTTCCGGCGCGGGGATTGAAAATTACACATTCGGCCCAGGCGCCGTCTCATTTGCCTGGATCCGCGGAGACGCCAACGACGTTGACTATCGCGTCGATGGCGACAGCAACGTCAACATTAATTACCTCGATCTACGCTACGCAGGCTGGAAGCCCTGGTCCGGTTCATGGACAGAATTTGGTATCGATTATGCGATGCCGAACACCACCAAGAAGCAAGACACCTACGGCGGGCTATATGATGCTGAAAATGGCGTTATGCTGACCGGTGAAATCAGTCAGGATATGCTGGGCGGCTACAACAAGACGGTGTTGCAGTATGCGAATAAAGGGCTGGCGCAAAACATGGTCTCCCAGGGCGGCGGCTGGTATGACATGTGGCACTACGTTAATGACGCCACCGGCTATCGCGTGATCAATACGGGTTTAATCCCGATTACCGACAAATTCTCCGTTAACCATGTACTGACCTGGGGATCGGCGGATAACATTACTGAGTACACGGATAAAACGCGTATGATCTCGCTGGTGGCTCGCGGGCAATATCAGTTCACCGACTACGTGCGTCTGATTGGCGAAGTGGGCGGTTTTTACCAGAAAGATAGCTACAAGAACAATACCGATTACAAACAGGCAGGTGAAAAATACACCATTGCACTGGGTCTGGCGGATGGTCCAGACTTTATGTCACGCCCGGAACTGCGTATTTTCGCATCCTGGCTGAATGATTCTGAGAATGGTAAGCCGTTCGAAGATCAAACAGCCAACAATACGTGGAACTTTGGTGTCCAGGTAGAAGCCTGGTGGTAATGATATTTAAATCTGTTTTATCTCTCACTGTAAGGTCGTTAATTACCCTCCGGTAATCATTATTGCCATTGAATGCTTGCTATATTTTCGGGATAACCCATTATTGGGTTATCCCATTTTTTATTTACGGCTGGCAAAGTGTTCATCAAGTAATTGTCGCAAGGCATCAGACTGCTTCCCGAATATAGCATGTACCTGTTGCCCAAGAATAATTACACCAAGCGCCCCCTGCTGCTGCAAAGACCGGGAATCAATAACCGCCAGATTATTTACCGTAACCCGTAAACGGGTAATACAGGCATCAACATTAATAATGTTGCTCTCACCGCCAAAGGCCTGAATTAAATTTTCAATCTGTTGTTGTTCCGCATGACTCAACGGTTCCATCTTACGGGGTTGAGAAAAATAATTCAGAAAGGATTTCAAACTCACCATAACAGACTCCTGACAGACAGATAAAAAAACGCCTGCTCTCAGGGGCAGGCGCGGGTAAAGAAAAATTACGCGTTACGGCTAAGGACACGACAATCCCATGCATTTAACGTTAACGGCCCATTCAGCGCCGTCGCGGTAAGACTATCCTGATAGCCCTGCAGCAGGGTTACGCTATGCTGCTGTGCGCTGAAGTTTTGCAGGAATACGTACGTGGTTTCACCATCGGTACGCGCGGTCGCCACCACGCCTGGCGGGAATTCGACTTCAACCGCACGCGGCAGCGCCAGTTCTTCGCTGAGAGTGGCAAAGAGATCCCGCTGGAAGGCCAGATCGTTGCGCGAAGCCACATGCCAGGCCTTGCCCTTGCCGAAGTGGTTCACGGTGACCGCCGGTCTTCCTGCGTAAAAATCATCGCGGTAGGTCGCCAGCGGTTGCGCCGTTTCGGTATGAATCAGTTCACACAGATGGCGTACCTGATACGGTCCCTGCAATCCGCCTTCATTGCCAGCCAGCCCCTGCACAAGATTACGTTCACCATCATTCAGACAGTCGATCTCCTCCGCCCAGATACCCAGCAATTTACGTAGCGGGCCAGGGAAACCACCGAGATGGCACAGGTCCGATTCGTTAACAATCCCCGTCCAGTATGTTGTCACTAAATGGCCGCCGTTAGCCACAAACGCCTCGGCACGTTCGGCAAAGCCGTCGCGAACCATATATAACATCGGCGCAATGACCAGTTGATAAGCGCTCAGATCAACGTCAGCATCGATAATATCAACCGCGATACCCTGTTCCCAGAACGGACGGTAGTGCTCGTTGACGGTATTTTCATACTCCATGCCGAGATTACGCGGCCCCTGCGCATCATCCAGCGCCCAGCGGTTTTGCTGGTCGAAAATAATCGCGACTTTAGCCTCTGTTCTGCACCCCACCACGCCCTGGAGCTTGCTTAACATATCACCGAGTTTAGTGACTTCACGGCCCACGCGCGTGTCCAGATGGCCGACATGGTCGATAACCGCACCATGAAACTTCTCCACCGAACCGCGACTCTTGCGCCACTGAAAATACTGCACTGAATCCGCGCCGTGCGCCACCGCCTGCAGGGAAGAGAGAATATGCATTCCCGGCTTCTTCAGCTTACTGGTCGGCTGCCAGTTGGTCGTGCTCGGCGTGGATTCCATCAATACAAACGGTTTCCCCCCTTTCAGGCTGCGCATCATGTCGTGATACATGGCGGTGTAGCAGGCCAGCGTGGTTTCGTCTTTATCACGGTGCCACATGGGATAACTGTCCCATGAGATAAAGTCCAGCGTCTGCGCCAGTTGCCAGTAGTCGTAATCGTAGAAATACTCCATGAAGTTGGTTGTGACCGGCAGGTCGGCATTCGCCGCTTTCAGCGGGGCGATTTCATGACGACAGAAGTCAGTCACCTGCGCGGTATTGAAACGATGCCAGTCAAGGTTGAGGCCATGAATTGAGATCTCCCCCTGCGGAGCCGGAGATTCAATCTGCGACCAGTCGCTATAAGTATGGCTCCAGAAAGTGCTCCACCAGGCATGATTGAGGTTATCCAGCGTTTTGTAGCGCGCTTGCAGCCAGTCGCGGAATCGCTGCTGGCACAGATCACAGTGGCACTCGCCGCCATATTCGTTGGAAATATGCCAGCCCAGTACCGCCGGATGATGAGAATAACGCTCTGCCAGCAGCGTATTGATTTTCAAGGTTTTCTCGCGATAAACCGGCGATGACATACAGTGATTATGACGTCCGCCGTGCAGCGCCGGTACGCGATCGCGGCCTACGCGCAGCACCTGAGGGTACTTTTGCGACATCCACGCCGGGCGCGCACCGCTTGGGGTGGCGAGAAACACATGAATGCCAGCGGCATACAATTTATCAAGAATATTATCCAGCCAGCCAAATTCAAATACGCCTTCCTGAGGTTCCAGTTTCGCCCAGCTAAATATTCCCACCGACATGACATTACATTTTGCCTGCTGCATCATGGCAATATCTTTATCAATAATATCGGGGTAGTTCTCCCACTGCTCCGGATTATAGTCGGCGCCATGCAATAGCGCATTGACCTTCGGGCTCAAAGGCGAAAATTTCTTCATAATAAACATCCTGAAATATAAAGCTGAATAATTAATTAAACACTTTCAATGATGGCAATGCTTTTCCCTGGCAATCAAATAGCGCCTGATTTTCCCGCGCATTACCCTCTTTCCACTCATCGTGGATATATTTCATACCGGCAGGCGTCGCCCAGGTATTTCCCGGTACGGCAATCCACGTCGGCTCCCAATAAAAAATACCTTTGCCCCGATGATCCGGAACATCAGCTACCGCCTGCATTAAGTCATGAATATAATTGTATTGCCCCTGGACGGTAGCAGGGTAACCCCCGGCCTTTTCCTCTTTTGCCTGAAAACTGTTTTCGGCGTTATCGCAGTTCTTCAGGGTATAAGCATACGCGGCTTCGACAACAATCACGTCTTTATGATAGCGCTGACTGATATCATCCATATTGGCTTTCAGCGCGCTAATCGGACCATTCCAGTAGGTGTACATCGACAGGCCGATAATGTCATAAGGCACATTGCGTTTGCTGATTTCATCAAACCACCAGCGGAAGGTGTCATTTTTGGTCCCTTCAGCCAGATGGAGCATGATTTTTACCTTCTCACCGTGAGTAAGATTTTCCTTCAGGCCGCTGATAGCGGCATTAAGCAGCCCTGCCAGACGATCGAACTCACCGCCGCCCTGCCCCCAGCTTTTTCCTTCCGGCCACAGTATGCCGCCATTGATTTCGTTGCCGATCTGCACCATATCCGGCAGTACGCCCTCCTGCTTAAAGCGCGCGATCGTGTCACGGGTATAGTCGTGGATCGCGGTTTTCAGCTGTGGATAATCCATTTTTTCCCAGGCTTTCGGTTTGAACTGTTTGCCTGGATCGGTCCAGAAATCACTGTAGTGAAAATCGAGCAGCAACTTCATCCCCTGGGCTTTTGCGCGCTTCGCCAGCGCCAGCGTCGTCGCCAGATCGTTATCCCCGCCGCCATAACGCTGGCCCTGAGCATCTTTAGGATCAACCCACAACCGCAGGCGAACATAATTCACACCATCAGCCTTCAGAATCGCGATCGGGTCTTCAGGCTGATTATTGTGGTTAAAGAACTTTGCGCCGTATTTTTCAGCATCCAGCAGCGTGGAGATATCCGCGCCTTTAATAAAATCGGCAGGCATGTTGCTAAACGGCCTGGTTTGCAGCGTCTCTTCCGCAAGCGTAGTGGCGGAAAATGAGCATGCCAGAGCAACAGCAAACCATACGGGAGGGAATTTTTTCATGGGATTATCCTTTTGTACTACCGGAGGTCAGACCGGAAACAAAGTATTTTTGGAGCGCCAGATACAAAATCGCGACCGGGACAGCAATCAGCACCGCTCCCGCCGCGTAGGTGGTATAGCTGGCCCCCATCTTCTGCGCGACCAGGTTATACAGGCCAATCGGCAGCGTGTACTTATCCGGCGTACGCAGGATGGTGCTGGAGAGAATGAAATCCCCCAGCGGGCCGGTGAACGAAAACAGCGCAACGACCGCCAGAATCGGCTTCGACAGCGGCATGATAATTTCGATAAAAATACGAAAACTGCTGGCGCCATCCATCCGCGCCGACTCGTCCAGATCTTTTGGGATCGCATCCAGATAACCTTTCATTAGCCAGGTATTCATCGGGATCATGCCGCCAACGTAGATCAGCACCAGCGCCAGGTGGCTGTTGATCAGCCCCAGCAGTTGCGAAAGAACAAAGATCGCAATCAGCGCTGAGAACTGCGGGATCATCTGCAATAGCAAAAACAGCATCAGCCCATTCTGTCGCCCTTTAAAACGAAAGCGGGAGAACGCATAGGCGGTGAAACTGACGCTGATTAACGTCAGCACCATGGTCATGAAACTGATCTTCATCGAATTCCAGTACCAGGTCAGATAATTCACATTACCGTTGAACAAATCCTCATAATGCTGAAACGACAGGTTTTCCGGGATTATTGATGTGCTCAGCAAACTATTCCCGGCGTTCAGCGACGCCCCTACCGTCCAGATCAGCGGATAAATAATGATCGTCGACACCAGGATGACCACCAGCCAGGTAAGTGACAGACGAATCCACTTTTCGCGTTTAATACTCGGTGCTTTAGCCATGTTGCTTCCCTTACGCCATATCGTCATTTTTAAAGGATTTAGTGGCGCGGAACTGCCACAACGCCAGACCGACGACAAAAATCGACAGCAGGATCGTAATGGTGGCCGCGATGGCGTATTGCGAAGACGACATCGTTAATTTGTAGATCCACGACACCAGAATATCCGTGCCGCCGGCATTAGACCCCGCCACCGCCGGGCCGCCGTTGTTGAACAGATAGATAATGTTGAAGTTGTTAAAATTGAAGGTGTATTGCGTGATGATGATCGGCGCAATGGAGTACAGCACCAGCGGCAGCGTAATGGTCCGCAGGCGGGTAAATGCACTGGCGCCATCCATAGTGGCCGCTTCATAGAGATCGTCCGGGATCGCCTGCAGTACGCCGGTGGTCATGGCGAAAACAAACGGGAAGCCAAGCCAGGTCTGCATCATGATCAGCGCAGTCCTGGTCCAGAACGGGTCGGTCAGCCACGCCTTCGGACTGATATCCAGGAACGACAATATCGCGTTATTAATCACCCCGAATGAATCGTTGAACATCCCGGCAAAAACCAGAATCGTGACAAACCCTGGCACTGCCCACGGCAGGATAAAAATCGTGCGAATCATTGGTTTAAAGCGCAGATCTTTCTGGTTGACCAGAATCGCCAGCAGTACACCGACGGTGCATTGCAACGTTGTCGCCAGCAGCGTCCATACGACCGTCCATTGCAGCACGTCAAAGAAGGTTGAGCGCCAGATGGACAGGGTAAAAATATTGATGAAATTTTTGAATCCCACCCAGTCCACCAGCTTCGCTGGCGGCGTGTGATAAAGGTTGTAGTTAGTAAACGCGATCGCGAAACCGAACAGAATCGGGAAAATGACGACAAACACCAGCAAAATAAAGCCAGGCGTGATCATCAGATAAGGAAAACCGTCGCTAAGCAGCATTTGATACTGTTTACGTACGCTATTCAGCGCCAGGCCTTCATCGCGTTTTTTGCCATTTACCCACGCATCACGCAGCGAGAGAAAATAGATAAGCAGACCGAAGGCGATAACCAGTACGCTGATGATCCCTTCCGCCAGCAGAAAAATAGAGTTATCCCGCGGCACCTCTTCACCTAAGGTGTATAACCCCCACAGGCCTTCGCTGAGAAAATCATAAAAAATGCGCATAAAACTGCTCAGCAGCGCCAGGAAGACAATCCCCTTCAGCCACTGGCGGTGATAAAACTGTCCAAAGCCCGGCACGATAGCCAGCAACAGGCCGCACCACGCATGGCGTCCCGCGCCACGCGCCTCGGCAATATTTTCGCTGGGATTGATAATCACACACCACTCCTTCTAAAAACGGGAGGCCCTCCTCCCGTTCTGTTACATCACCTGGTTACTGATTGCTGGCCTGCATCGCTTCGATTTGCATCTTGATCTGCTTCACTGCGCTATCAAGCGCCGCCTTCGGCTCCTGTTTACCGGTCAGGCTCAGCTCCAGCGCGGCATTGGCCGGCCCCCAGACTTCACCCATTTCCGGGATCCCCGGCATTGCCGTTGCCCGCGCAGACTGCACCGCCACCGCGCTGGCCTTTTCATCATTCTTAATCACCGGATCGTCGATCATCGATTTCAACGGCGGGATTTCGCCCGTGGCGATGTAACGCGCTTTCACATACTGCGGCTGGTTGATAAATTCGATGAACTTCTGCGCCAGCGCTTTATCTTTACTCCAGGTCGACACCACATAGCCTTTCACGCCGAGGAAGGAGCTCATTGGCTTGCCATCCGGCAGCATTGGCAGCGGAACAACGCCATAGTTAATCCCTGCCGCTTCATAGGGCTGGAAAGCCCACGGACCATTGATGACCGCCGCCGCTTTCTTCTCGGTAAACAGCGAGTCGATGGCATTCAGCCCGTTATCGCCGAGGATCCCTGCCGGGAAAACCTTATCGGTGTAGAATTTTTTCAGGAAGGTCACCGCTTCCACCGCGCCAGGCTTGTTCAGGCCAATATCCTGCGGGTTGAAACCGCCCTTATCGTTTTTGCCAAAGATATAACCGCCCATTGGGGCGATAACACCCCAGCTGTAGTAGATCTGGTCAAATTTCGCCAACAGGCCGTATTTGCCCGCATCACGCTGTTTTTTCGAATAGTCGAACCACGCCTGCAGGCTATCCAGCGGTTTGTCGATCAGGTCTTTGTTATAAATCAGTACCAGGGTTTCCACCGCTTTCGGCACGCCATAAAGCACGTTATCCATCCGGAAGGCGTTGATTGATGCCGGCGTAAAGGCCGCCTGCTTTGCTTTATCCATCGTCAAAGGAGACAGCAGCCCCTGGACAACCGCGCCACCTAACTGGTCATTAGGGATCACCAACACATCCGGCCCGATCCCTGCCGGTCCATCAAGACGCAGCTTTTCCAACTGCTGGGCGTAGGGCATCTCCTGTACGTTAACCTTGACGTTGAACTGCTTTTCAAAATCGCTCACCGCGGCTTTAATACCATCGGCTTTTTTAATGTCTTCCCAAACGTTTAGCTGTCCGGCCGCGTGCGCCTGCACGCTCGCGAGTTGCCCGGCAGTCAGGGCAGTAAGGATCAGTGCAGCAAGAGTGTTCTTTTTCATTATCAACCTCATGTGAAGGTATAACAATTTAATGGTTTTAATTGTGAAGTGTGACTTCGGTTAATCGCTTAATCAATTGAGAAATAGCGATTCATGAACAACAATCTCGTTATCTTTGATTTGTTATACGCTACGCTTTGAATACCAATAAAACCACTAAAAGCTGCCAGTTGTGTGATCATGATTACAGAAATGAAACTTCAATATAGGGCGCGAAAAATCTGGAAGTTATAGTCAGTGCATGATTTTAGTGTCGTTGAGCATCGTCAGGCTGAGTTGTTATACGTTATACAAAAAACAGTTTACAGTCCAAATCCCAACGGCAAACAACGGCTACTAACCTGGGGAATGTTGATGTCCAATATACGACTGAGGAATGTCACTAAACGGTTCGGCAGTACAGTGACGCTGCATCAGATAAACCTTGATATTGAAGATGGCGAATTTGCGGTATTCGTGGGCCCATCCGGCTGTGGTAAATCCACTCTCCTGCGGATGATCGCCGGGCTGGAAGAGGTCAGCGACGGTGAGGTGCTGATTGGCGATGAGGTGATGAATGACGTCGTTCCGGCACATCGCGGCGTCGCCATGGTATTCCAGTCCTATGCGCTCTATCCGCATATGACGGTGGCGGAAAATATGGGTTATGGTCTGAAGGTCAACAAAGTGCCAAAAGATGACATTCGCCGTCAGGTTGAAATGGTCGCAAAAACGCTGCAACTCTCTCATTTATTAGATCGTAAACCGAAACAACTTTCTGGTGGCCAGCGTCAACGCGTGGCAATTGGTCGCGCCATTGTGCGCAATCCGCGGGTGTTTATGTTTGACGAACCGCTCTCCAACCTTGATGCTGAACTGCGTGTTGAGATGCGTCTGCATATCGCCAAACTCCATCATGAACTCAAGACCACGATGGTTTATGTGACCCACGATCAGGTCGAAGCGATGACCCTGGCCGATAAAATCGTCGTGATGAACTACGGGAAAGTAGAGCAGACGGGTTCACCGATGTCGCTGTATTACAACCCGGTGAATAAGTTCGTCGCCGGATTTATCGGTTCGCCCAAAATGAACTTCCTGCCCGCAACGGTGACCGCCTGGCAACCCGATCAACTTAGCGTGAAGATGGCGCAAGACCACCATCTGACGCTCCATATCACCACATCACCGTTACAACCGGGTGCTTCCGTTACGCTTGGTATTCGTCCTGAACACCTTTCAACGGATGTAAATATTGGTACCGTTGTCGAGTTTCAATGTGAAGTCGTTGAGAGACTGGGCAACAATACCTATCTGTTCGGCCAGTGCTATGGCCACGATAACGTCAAAGTTCTGTTGCCCGGCGACGTTCATTTCCAGCCCTGGCAGAAAATCAGCGTTGCGTTTGACGATCGCTACTGCATGGTGTTCGACGAAAATGATCAACGGATTAGCGCCGATATCGCCGCACCTGATGCCCATTAAACGCAGTGTCTGATTATCGTGACTGCGCTTGAGCACAGGAATATGCGCCACGTATTCACAATACATAGCGACGGTAAGGAAGCACTTAATCTGGCGACCATCGCCGAAGGGAAAAAGCCAAAAACGGCGCAAGCGGCTCCGCGTTGGTCGGGCGCGCCGTCCCCGAAGACGGCTTTGCGATCAAAGACGCCACGCGTCCCGTGGGTTGTCGGATCCGACGCCCCTGAACAACTCCGGACCTGATGCTATTTCAGATAGGATTTTATCACCTGCATCACCACGTCAAGGTCAGCTTCACGCTGGCCTTCTTCCGGCTCTTTAACCACATGGTCTGTTAAATGCCCCTGGATGACCTGCAGCATCATACCGTTAACCGCGCCGCGAATCGCCGCCAGCTGCTGCAAAACCTCTGCACACTCATGCTCCCGATTGAGCATTTTTTCCAGAGCGGTGCTTTGCCCCTGAATTTTCTTCAATCTGGTCAATAACATCTTCTTGTGACGAACGGTATGTGACATGACGCGATCCACGGTTTGATTAATAGGTCATTTTCACTGACAACACAGTATCCAATGAGAACAGCATAACACGCCCTACTCCCCCGGAGTATTTTTCTACTGGGGGGTAGTATTAGCGTACTGGGGGGGAGTAGTATACAGTCACGTTTGTCAAGGAACGCCATATGAACGATTTCACGTTACTGCTGCAACAGGGCAATGCCTGGCTGTTTATCCCCGGAGCGATTCTATTAGGTGCGCTGCATGGCCTTGAGCCCGGACACTCGAAAACCATGATGGCGGCATTTATTGTGGCAGTGCGCGGCACGCTGAAACAGGCTGTACTTCTGGGCTTAGCGGCGACAGTGTCGCATACGGCGGTGGTCTGGCTGGTGGCAATGGCGGGGCTGTGGTTTGGCCGCGGCTGGAATGCGCAAACATCAGAACCCTGGTTTCAGTTGATCTCCGGGATACTCATCGTGTTAATTTCCTGCTGGATGCTGTGGCGTACCTGGCTGGTATCTCACTCGCATGAGCATGAGCATGAGCATGAGCATGAGCATGAGCACCATCATCACGATCATCCGCATGGACACAATCCCCATACTCATCAACATCCGCTGATCGCCGCCGATCGCCAGCAGGATGCTCACCAGCGCGCGCACGCTGAAGAAATTAATCGTCGTTTTAACAGTCAGCGAGCCACCACCGGGCAGATTATGCTGTTCGGGCTAACGGGCGGGCTCATCCCCTGCCCGGCGTCAATTACCGTCCTGCTTATCTGCCTGCAACTGAAAAAATTCTCGCTGGGCGCCACCCTGGTGCTAAGTTTTAGCGTCGGGCTTGCGCTCACCTTAGTGGCCTCTGGAGCGATTGCCGCCCTGAGTCTCAGGCATGTCGCTAATCGTTGGCCCGGTCTGAACGCCCTGTCCCACAAAGCGCCATGGATTTCCGGCACGCTGATTATGGCGCTGGGCTTATATATGCTGTTTTATGGCTGGAATAACCTGTAGTTGCCTTCCCGGCATCAACAGGTTTTCCGGAGATTCGGCAGGTCAGCTTCTGTACCCGCTGACAGCGTAAAATCAGGAAACCGCCTCATCGGGTTTTGCCAGCGCTTTACCCGCTATGGGCTGGCGAAACCACGGCAGGCACAGTTGGATCAGCGGCCCAATCGTTAAAGCATAAAGCACGGTTCCCGGGCCAAAATTACCGCCCATCAGCCAGCCAATCAGCAGGACGGAAACTTCAATTACCGTACGAATGCCGCGCAACGACCAGCCGGTACGCGCATGCAGGCCCGTCATCAGGCCATCACGTGGCCCGGGGCCAAAACCTGCGCCAATATACATCCCCGTCGCCAGCGCATTGAGCACAATAGCCGCTACCAGCAACAGACTGCGTGCCACCAGCGATTCCAGCGGCGGCAACATCGCCAGAGTGGCATTTGCTGCCAGCCCCAGCACAATCACATTGCTCACCGTTCCCAGCCCCGGCATTTGGCGTAGCGGGATCCACAGCAGCAGCACTGCCGCCCCCGTCAGAATCATGACCGTACCGAAATCCAGACGGAACTGCTTGCCAATACCAAGGTGAAACACATCCCACGGATCGGCCCCCAGGCTGGCATGCACAAATAACGCGGTCGATACGCCATACAGAACCAGACCAATATAAAGCTGCAATAAACGACGGATCATTTTTCACCTCAGGACAATTGCGATCATCCACATCATCAGTAAAAATGGATTGATAATTAATGGCCAGTTTTTAAAAAGTGGATCGCTATGTCTGCTCGTCGCTTTGGTTCTCAGTCACTGGTACGCCTGCTCGGCAACTGGCAGGAATCTCACTCTCGTACACCGCTCTGGCGTCAACTGGCGGAAGCGTTACGCCTGCTGATCCTCGATGGCCGTCTGCCGCTGGAAACCCGTCTGCCCGGCGAGCGTGAACTGGCGGCATCCCTGAATATCAGCCGTACCACCGTTGCCAGCGCGCTCGGACAACTACGAGAAGAGGGCTACCTTTACAGCCGCCAGGGAAGCGGTTCGCGTATTGCCCTGCCGGAACGACCGATGGAGACGACAGCGGAAAACCCGGCCCCGTTATCCATCAATTTGGCCGTCGCCGCGCTTAGCGCCGGGCCAGAGATTCATCAGGCCTACCGCCAGGCCCTCAAAATCATGCCGCAGCATTTAGCGAACACCGGTTACGATCAACAGGGGCTACCGCAGCTGCGCGCCGCAATCGCCAGCCGCTATAACCAACGCGGCCTGCCGACACGTAGCGATGAAGTGATGATCGTCAATGGAGCGCTCAGCGGATTCGCGCTGGCGCTGCGTTTATTAACCGGGCCAGGGGATCGCGTCGTGGTGGATGCGCCAACTTACCCCATGGCCATTAGCGCGATTCAGGGGGCGCACTGCCGCCCGGTTGGCGTTGCGTTACCGCAGCAGGGCTGGGACTGCGACGGTTTAGCGGCAACGATTGCGCAAACGTCGCCACGGCTGGCCTGGCTGATGCCGGACTTCCATAACCCCACAGGTCGCTGTATGGACAGCATCACCCGTCAGCGGGTAGCCAATATCGCCGCACAAACCCACACCACGCTGGTGGTGGACGAAACAATGGTTGATTTATGGTATGACGCGCCACCGCCGCCGCCGCTGGCAACGTTCAATGTCGACGCACCGATAATCACTATCGGCTCTGCGGGGAAAAGTTTTTGGGGCGGCCTGCGCATCGGCTGGATCCGCGCCTCTTCGCGAACAATTGCCTCATTAATTCAGGCGCGCGACGCTCTCGATCTCGGCACGCCATTGCTGGAACAGCTAGCCTGCTGCTGGCTACTGGAAAACGAGCATTCCCTGTTGCCATTGCGACGAAACATGCTGGCAGCCCGCCGGGATATGTGCGGTGCGCTAATGGCGGAGTATTTTCCTCACTGGCGCTTCACGCCGCCGGAGGGCGGGCTCTCGTTTTGGGTTGAATTGCCGGAGATGCTGGCAACGATCTTCTCCGCGCGCGCGGAAAGTCACGGCATTCACATTGGGACAGGAACCCGATTTGGTCTGGCTGGCGCCTTTGACCGTTATTTGCGTTTACCTTTTACGCTGTCGGACGAAGAGCTGCGCAGGGCTTTTAATACCCTGCAGCCGATATGGCATAGCCTCACAGAACAGAAAACACATTTCCGCATCAGGAAAATCATCTAATAAAATATCGACGGGCTGGTGCCAGCCCGTCAAAAATCATCATCGATGATACTTGCGAGATGTTTTTATAAAATTGCGTTTCAACCTTGTCATCGAAAAATGTCAGTGCGATGACAAAAGCGAGATAATTCCATTAATGCTGGCGTGGGATTGGAAATCCCTTTAGCGAAATAATAAAGCCGTCTCCATCCTTTTTAATTTTAGCCCCTGTATCACACCAGTCGGAGGCAAGGCGAAAGAACTCATCACTACCAATATTCCAGTTCAAACGCACGTGTTTAACGTACCCGGAACGGAGCATGTCACAGGCTTCGCTATAATTACTGGCTGTAGAGAGTTGTTGTTTCATTTTTTCTTCTTCAGGATTTTGCGTAGTGCCTTGATTTCTTTAGGGGTTAACGGAGAGGTTTCCTCTTCGACATGCTGGTTATCGATATCTTCTTCTGAAACCGCCAGTTCACCTGCTGATTCTGCTACCTGAAAGGCTAACTGCAGCAGTTTTTCCGTGGCCGTTCCTAAGTTTTCGTTATTTTCTTCCGCATACTGACGGAGTTTTTCTTTTAACTCGCTATCAATTTTTACGTTCAGAACTACTGTGGTCATAATCACGCTTCCCGTGAAATAAAATCATCATAGAATTAATACACGAAGTTAACATGCTAATCCAGAGATATATTTTTAGCTTATACCCGACAACATTTTCCCATCAATAATCTGCACGTTATATATGACATTAAGATGACAATAAGATGTCATTTAAATTTCAAATTTATGACACGGGCGTTGTGTGGCCTTTTCTTCGCCAGACACATCCACATGAACAGAAACAGCATGCATGACCGCAACGCTGTTCCCTACATAAAAATACATAACGATATTAAAACAGGCGCCACGTCGGAATAGCCAACAAAATCACAGGCCGCCCCGTGCAGCAAAGGGCAATAACTCACTGACGATGACTGAAGGTGAAGAGATAGCGAGCATTCGTCTGGCGCGCCAACAGGCGCACCAGCGTCAAGCTACTCCACTGTGTCTTTACCTACCAGTACAGTGGTTAACAGGAAAGAAAGCAGCAGCGCGATCGCCACGCCGGAGAGGGCAAAAACAAAATACGGGCCAATATACGCTGGCAGGCTAAAGATACTCGACAAAATATAGCCATACAGCCGGACCCCGAAGAAAGCAATAAATGCAGAGGCCAGCGAGCTTGCTACCGTCGCGGCAATAAACGCTTTTTTATAACGCGTCAGGACGCCAAACAACGCAGGCTCCGTAATGCCCAACAGTGCGGAGATTGCCGCCGATAGCGTCACCGTTTTGTCCTGACGGTTGTTACTTATCCGCCAGATAGCGAACGTCGACCCGGCAATCGCCATATTCGCCATAAACATCATCGGCATCAACATGTCATAGCCCTGCTCGCTAAAGTTTTGCAACGCAATGGGCGTCATTGCGTGATGCATACCGGTAAGAATAGCGATCGGCCGAATCGCCCCCACAACCAGCCCGGCAAAACTGGCTGAAATACCAAATAACCCCTGAATAAACAAGGCCAGCACTTTACCCAACCAGATCCCAATCGGCCCGATAACCACCAGTGCCGCCAGCGCCGCGAGAAACAGCGTCAGCGTCGGCGTGAAGACCGTCTTTAATACGTCCGGCATGATCCTGTCCACCCAGCGGTGAATATAACTCAACGCCAGAATGGAGAAAATCACCGGAATAACGCTTGCGGCATAGTTAAATACCGAAACCGGTATCGCGTTGAGTAACCAGAAGGCGCTCACCGCCCCTTCCTGATGCGACGCCAGCGCCTTTGCAGCATCGATCAGCGATGGATACATCAAACAGGCAGCCACTGCCGCCGCCAGATATTCATTGGTTTTGAAAATTTTCGCCGCCGATACGGCGAGGAAAAATGGCAGAAAATAAAAAACGCCACTGGCTATCAGGTCAATCACCACCACGGTATCGCTTTTCGCCGAGACCACATTCAGAGCAATCAACCCGGCCAGCAGGCCCTTTATCATCCCGGCACCGGCAATCGCTGGCACGATGGGACCAAACACCCCGGAAACCGTATCCATAAACAGCGATACCAGACTTTTGCGCCGTTGAATAGGCGTCTCGTTTTGCGGCGCTTTTCCCAGCACCGTCAGCATTTGCTCATACCAGCTATTTACCTTCGGTCCGATAACAATCTGAAACTGATCGCTTTGCAGTTGCGCGCCAAGCACGCCCGGTAGTGCCTTAATCGCGTGTTGATCAACTTTATTATCATCAACCAGATCAAAGCGTAAGCGCGTCATACAGTGCCAGACATTGTTGATATTATCCTGTCCGCCGACCAGACGAATAATATTAGTAATGGCTTCTTGCGTCCCCATAAATGCTCCTGCAGGAATATTGTCGTTTTAATATCTGCCCAAAAGGGTAGAGAAAGTCGACATTCAAAACAAACCAATAAAACATGAACTCCATCACAAATCACCATCAATAAGCCATAAAAAGCCCGATAAAAATAAAATTGGTATGGTTTTTAATTAAATTAAACAAAAATAACTTACCAAAATTTTTATTAAAAAAAGGTTTACCACAGTACAAAATTAAGGAGATGATAATACCCCTATCGGCACATCACTTCGCTGTAAAGGAGTCTCCCAGTGACGCCAACCATCATTCAAAATATCGAATGCTTTATCACTCGCCCGGACAGACATAACCTGATTACCGTGCGGGTTAGCACCGACAAAGGTCTTACTGGCCACGGCTGCGCAACCTTCCAGCAGCGTCCGCTGGCGGTCAAAACCATGGTTGATGAGTATCTGAAACCGCTGTTGATCGGGCGCGACGCGAATCATATCGAAGATCTCTGGCAGATGATGAACGTTAACGCCTACTGGCGAAACGGTCCGGTGATAAATAATGCGATATCCGGCGTGGATATGGCGCTGTGGGATATTAAAGGCCAACTGGCAGGCATGCCGCTTTATCAGTTGCTTGGCGGGCAATCCCGGGATGCCATTGCCGCCTACAGCCATGCCAGCGGTGAAACGCTGGAAGCGCTCTTTGCCCGCGTAGACCACCTGCGCGAACAAGGCTATCGTCATGTTCGCTGTCAGTTAGGTTTTTACGGCGGGACACCGACGCAACTGCATACTCCGGAAAACCCAACGCCCGGCGCCTGGTTCGATCAGCACGAATATATGGACAATACCGTCGCCATGTTCAGAGCGCTACGGGAAAAGTATGGTTCTGGTCTGCAAATTTTGCATGATGTACACGAACGCCTCTTCCCGCAGCAGGCAATACAACTGGCGAAGCTGCTGGAGCCCTATCAGCCGTATTTTATTGAAGATATTTTGCCGCCGCAGCAGAGTGCCTGGCTTGAGCAAGTGCGTCAGCAAAGCTGTGTTCCGCTGGCGATGGGAGAGCTTTTTAATAACCCGGCGGAATGGCATGAACTGGTGGTAAACAGGCGCATCGATTTTATTCGCTGCCATATTTCGCAAATCGGCGGCATCACTCCGGCACTAAAACTGGCCGTGCTGTGCCAGGCCTTTGGTGTACGCCTTGCCTGGCATGGTCCTGGCGATATGTCTCCCATTGGGGTCGCGGTTAACACGCATCTGAATATTCATCTGCATAACGCGGCGATCCAGGAATACATTCCCTGTTCAGTGGAAACCAACAACGTTTTTCCCGGCGCGCCGGTGGCGAAAGACGGTTTTATCTATGCGCCGCAAACGCCGGGCATCGGCGTAACGTTCAATGCGGAGGAAGGCGCACGCTACCCGGTCGTTTACCGCCCGCACGAGTGGACGCAAAGCCGTCTGCCGGATGGCGCAATCCACACACCGTAATCAGGCCTCGCCCCGGCGGAAGGCGAGGTTTGCCCGGTTATGCGGAATCACATAGGTACAGGTGTAGTGGATATCAATGATATCGCTGATTTCATACACTCTACCCCCTTCCAGAATCCCGCGATTACTGATGTGCATAGCCGGGCTGCCTTTCTTGCAGCCCAGCAGCGCCGCCTGCTCACGACTGACAGCAACCGCACGATAGGTCGTCAGCATGTGCGAAATCTGATATCCCTTTCTCAGGACATACTGCTGCAATGAGCTCTCGATGATTTGCTGATTCAGATCGGCGAAATCCGCGGCAGGCATGCGCGATATTTCAATTTGCACAGCCTCTTCATCCACAAAGCGCAGCCGACAGAATTGCCAGATAAAACTGTCATCCGTCAGTCCAAAGATCTGTTGTTCATCGCGATCGGGACGTTTTTTATGCAGACTGACCAGCCGAAAGCGGATCTGATCGAAGCGTTTTTCAGTGATAGAATTGTAGACCAGCGGATTGTTGCGCGCCTGCTCGTTAATCCAGATCCCAGACCCTTGCACAACCCGCACGACGCCAATGCTGGCCAGCTTTTCAATCGCCTGACGAATGGTAAAACGGGAGACACCATACTCTTCCGCCAGCTGTCTTTCGGGAGGGAGTTTGCGCGGCCCGGATTCACTGCTTTGATAAATTTTGCTTAACAGATCCTGAGTGACAAACTCTTTTTTCTTCATCCTTATTCATTCCTGAACGAAATGCGTGTTATCGCATTTGAAGGTTTGTTTTCCCAGTATCAAACAGAGCAGGCCGTGCCGTAAAGCGCTGTCAACGCCCTGTTGCGCAGCGCGCAGAAAGTAACCAGATAATCCTCTGGATTTGCTATCTTTTAAACAGGCTTACTCATGGAGATAGCGCGATGAAAAAGCAATCCTGGCCCCTGCATGATGTGCGTCACTGGCTGGAACCCGGCCCGGTCGTGCTCGTCAGCAGCCACTGGCAGGGTAAAAACAATATTATGACGCTGGGCTGGCATACTATTCTCGAGTTCACTCCGTCATTGATAGGGTGCATGATCTCAGCCGGTAACCTCAGCTATGAGCGGATCCGCCAGAGCGGTGAGTGCGTGATCAACTTACCCGACGCACAGATGGCAGATATCGTCGCGGGAATTGGTAACTGCAGCGGCGACAGAATCGATAAGTTCGCTGAATTTGGGCTGACGGCGGAAAAAAGCGAGCGGGTTAGCGCCCCGTCCATTGCCGAATGTCACGGCAATTTCGAATGCCGTTTGTACGATGACGCGATGATCGATAGCTACAATTTCTTTATTTTTGAAGTGGTCGCCGCGCGGGTGACCCCCCAGCCGACATGGCCGCAAACCCTGCACTACACCGGAGGTGGTCTGTTTCGCACGGATGGCGACATTATCGACCGCCAGGCATTATTTACCAAAGTATCCTGAGCGTTATTCGTCCGGCAAAGGGGATATTGGGCCACAGCGGCATCACTAAGTTCAGGGACCTGACAGCTTTTGAACTATGCAGGCGTCCGGGAAACGATCGCTATTTTGGTCATTCGCTACCCGCGATTGCCCATAAATGCGTGGGGCCCCTGAACGGTCTTATCATAACTGTTCCCGTCATACCTCTTCTGATAAAGCAGTTTGCGAGCCGAAGTGAGAGTGTTTCGCAAGCCAGAGGTAAATCGATGCCAGATCCAGGTCTGAATAACCATTATCTGCCGCATCGTCCCAGCAATCGGCAATTTTTGTCAGAATGGGGAGCTCGATTTCTCCTGCGGCATCAAGTGCCAGATTCGCATCTTTCAGCGCATGACTGAGCTGCATTTGCGGTGGGAAACGATTTTCCGCGATCATCTCCAGTTTAGCTTTCACATACGGTGCCGCCAGTGGCCCACCATCCAGCGCCTGCCAAAACTCAGCAGGGGTAAAACCTAATTTTGCCGCCAGTAAAGTACTCTCGGCAACGCCCTGCATCATCATAATCAGCCACGTATTGAGGACGAGCTTCATTTTTTGACTACTCCCTACGCCTCCAAACCATTGAGTTCGCCGGGCAATCGCAGAAAACACGCACTCAGCCGCCATACAACGCGTACGAGCGCCGCTGGCGAGCACCAGAATTTGCGCATTTTCTGCCGGTTTTTTAGTACCCGATACGGGGGCGTCGAGATAAGTCAGGGAAGGACGTAGTGATTCCAGCAGGTTTGCCGCCTCTTTGGTTTCCTCTACGCCAATAGTGCCCATTTGACAAAAGATAGCCCCATCCTGACACGCGGGTGCTATCTGTTGGATCACATTTAACGTCGCTTCTGCATTCGTCAGGACGGAAAGGATCACTTCCGCAGACTCGACTGCCTGCTGTGGTGTCGCATGACGGATGAGCCCACTGGCAAGCAAATCCTCACCTCGCGCTGGCGAACGGTTCCAGCCGTGGACGGTAAACCCATTTTTTAGCAAATTACTGGCAAACGCATGCCCCATGGCACCGAGTCCAAGGACGGCAACAACAGGTAAGTTCATGACATTTTCTCCTGCTTACATCAATGTAATTCCGTAGTGTTTCCGGTTATACCCTGATTAACGCTATGTAACTGGATTAGGTGAATACCACCATAACGGAGTGTAACATTATAAGGTATGGCGATTTATGCAAAACTGATTTCCATATTTTGACATATCGAACCTGTTAACAAAATGTATAATCACTTCGCGTTTTTAATGTGAATAACCAATAACGTATCGGGTTATTTACCCTGCTGCAATTCACCCGTATGTATGTGGCTAAAAACAGTATCAACACACTTCGTACCCACTCTCCCTGACGAGGAATGAATAATGAGTGATAACGCTCCCAAACGGTGCAATATCCTTGCGACCATCTTTTATAATTTTCTCAACCCGATACCTTATGGTTTTTTTATTGCCTGTGTCAAAGACAAGGCGCCTTAGTTCCCACGTCGCGCCATTAGGCATGTTGTTTTATACTGGCGGGATGTTGCCGCAAAAATACCAGGGTGGCGTATTCATCAGTGAGCACGGTAGCTGGGACCGTTCGCCGCTTAACGGTTATAACGTCAGTTTCATCGCATTTAAAGAAGGCAAGCCCGTTGGTAAACCTGAAAGTATTATTAGTGGCTTTGTCTCCGAAGATGAAAAAGAACTGTATGGCGCACCCGTGGGGCTCGCACAGGACAATCAGGGCGCATTAATTATCGCCGATGATGTTGGCAATACTGTCTGGCGGGTAACCGCAAAATAATATCCGTTCTTATCATTCGGCTTCTCGCATTCAGGGAAGCCCTTTTTATACATCGCCAGTCACGCCAATAAATATCAGGACAGCCACGGACGAAAAAAATGATGAGCAATAAAGTCAAGTCGATTATTATTAAGCGCCTTCGCCATGAGTGGGTTACTGAACAGGCATTCATCATAAAAGAGACGTAAAATTCGATGAACCATTTAGCTGCAATCAGAACCTTTGTCAGCGCCGCGGACCTTAAAAGCTTTAGTGCTGCGGCCAAAGCATTAAATATCGAAGTATCAACTGCTTCCCGCCATATTTCTGATTTAGAAGAGTACTTACATGTCACGCTATTTAACCGGTCTACTCGTGGGTTAACGTTGACGGAAACAGGGGATTTTTTCTACTCACACGCTCAACAATTGTTACTACAGTGGGAAGAAGCGCGTCATTTAACGACCGCGATGGATAAACACCCTTCCGGCCTGCTACGCATTAGCGTTCCCAGCACATTTGGCCGATTGCATGTTATGCCATTTGTTGATGAGTTTCTTCGCTTACACCCTAACGTTACGCTGGATATCAGCTTCAATGATGAAATACAAGATCTGATTGAATCCCGTATCGACTTAAGCATCCGTATTGGCGTATTGCCTGACTCATCCATTCATGCCCGAAGGCTGGCCTCACAAACGCGTTCAGCCTGGGCCAGCCCACAGTGGATTGCAAAGAACACCCCTTCAGCAACTCCCGGGACCAACAACGACAGGCAAGAAGAGATCGCTACTGTGATGTTTTCGCGACTGCATGGTTCAGGGTGGTTTACGCGTAAAGTCGGCTCAACGGACGCATGGCGACGGATACCTGTACATTATCGTCTCAGCGTCAGCGACAGCGCCGCAATGCTTTATGCCTGCTGCAATCATGCGGGAATTGCCATTTTACCGGACTGGTTGTCCCATGAAGCAGAGAGAAAAGGCGACATTCAACGGGTCTTTCCTGACTGGGAATTCAGTATGTTCCCTGCTGAAACCGCTATCTGGATACTCTATCCGCAGAAGCGAATATTGCCACGTAAGGTCCGAACCTTTATCGACTTTATGGTCGAAAAGGTGGGAATACCGCCCTACTGGGAGCGAAAGTAAGGGTATGACTTATGAGTCTGTTAACCACGTTAACCCAAAAACAGACAAAGGCATTCGTTAACCTGCATAAGAAGGGAAACCCCCGAATATCACGCTGATTTGCGGGAGACAGCAAACGGCATATCACTCGCAAATCAATGCAAAGAGACAAGCGTTTTAACCATTGAGGTGTCGTTAGCACAAATGGGTGGGGGCCCTGCCAGCTACATCCCGGCACACACGTCGTCTGCTCTGGCTGCTTCCTTCCGGACCTGACCTGGTAAACAGAGTAGCGTTGCGGGAGAACCAACAGGGCCCCCATTGAGAGCGCCAGTGACCTGACGCGCTGGCGCATTATCCCTGCTGGCCCGGTGAATTGCAAGCTACCGCCGATTAGCTGCTGGTTTATTGCACAAAGGAGAGAAATGAACACTGTAGAAACCCTTTGTCCGTACGCCCCGATACAGGCAAAGACGCCTTGAGGATATCGCGCGGCCAAAAGCCTGCGGCTTCATCCGCTATCTGTACAGGCGGTCATCTAACGCTTATTCTGAATCTTTCCGGCAACAGGATGTAGCATGAATTCTCACGATACTTTCCCCCAGCGGGTCTGGCAGATAGTGGCCTCGATTCCAGAAGGCTACGTTGCCACCTACGGCGATATTGCGCATCTGGCAGGTTCGCCGCGTGCGGCACGCCAGGTGGGAGGTGTGTTAAAGCGGCTGCCGGAAGGGTCCACGCTTCCCTGGCATCGCGTGGTTAACCGTCATGGCGATATCTCCCTCACCGGCCCCGATCTACAGCGCCAACGCCAGGCGCTGTTGGCGGAGGGCGTACAGGTTTCCGGTAGTGGCCATATCGACCTGCAACACTATCGCTGGATTTATTAAAGGTAAATAAATGCCCCGGAGAGGGGCATGGTCGTGATTATTGCGCGGCAGGCACAGCGTCATTAGCCATTGGTACCGCCGTTTGCTGGACCGGTATCAAATGCAGATCGGCACGATTACCGCCCTGGTTAATCACTGTCTGCACCGTATCAGTGATAAACATCAACTGGCCATTAACGGTAATCGCGGCACTTAACAGAATGCGTGCGTTGGGCTTAATGTCCGCCGGGTTATAAGGCAATACAAAGTTAAACGGCGCCTGCTTTCCTTCCGTCCTGACCGCTTTTTGCGACAGGACGCGCGCGGGCGCATCAGCCAGGGACGCATCCGATAAGGTCACGGTCAATACAGCATCCGGCGGTAATGCCACGCGATGTCGAATGTTGATGGTCCCTGAGACATTAGGTTGTTGCTGCGAGGAGCTTAGAGAGGCAATGCCATAAGGATCGGGTGCCGCCGTCTGGTTCGCTGTATTGCTGCCGTGATTATTCGCACAGGCAGATAACGTCGCCGCCACGGCTAACGCGCTTAGCATATAGGCAATTTTCATTCTTTTCTCCTTTTTATCCCTTATATAACAGGAGCACATCCTGCCAGGATCAGGAACAGGACATGAGCATCGTGAATAAGTGTGGCACAGATCTCAGTTCTCTTCCTGGAAATGAGCCCATATTCAGATTCTTGCACCCATCGGACCACTTACGATTCCAGGTTATACTTTGCCTCAATAACGCGCTGCGCACGGCAGCCACCATTGATTGAGGGTCACTATGAGTCAGGCACTAACCAATCTGCTGGGATTATTAAATCTGGAAAAAATTGAAGAAGGGCTATTCCGCGGGCAGAGCGAGGATCTGGGATTGCGCCAGGTCTTTGGCGGCCAGGTGGTAGGTCAGGCACTCTATGCAGCCAAAGAGACCGTCCCGGCGGAACGTCTGGTTCACTCGTTCCACAGCTACTTTCTGCGTCCCGGGGACAGTCAGAAACCTATCGTCTATGACGTTGAAGTCCTGCGCGACGGTAATAGCTTTAGCGCCCGCCGGGTTGCGGCCATTCAGAACGGCAAGCCTATTTTCTATATGACCGCGTCTTTTCAGGCCCCGGAACCTGGCTACGAACATCAAAAAACGATGCCCACGGTGCCCGCCCCGGACACCTTACCCTCTGAAACGGATATCGCCCGTAAGCTGGCCCACCTCTTGCCACCGCAGGTTAAAGATAAATTTCTCTGCGATAAACCACTGGAAATTCGTCCGGTTGAATTTCATAACCCGCTGAAAGGCCACGTTGCAGAGCCAGCTCGCCAGGTATGGCTCCGCGCCAACGGGGCGGTGCCGGAAGATCGCCGTATTCACCAGTATCTGCTGGGCTACGCTTCTGACTTTAACTTCCTGCCTGTGGCGCTGCAGCCGCATGGCGTCGGTTTTCTGGAGCCAGGAATGCAGGTTGCCACTATCGATCACTCAATGTGGTTCCATCGCCCGTTCGACATCAACGAATGGCTGCTTTACAGCGTTGAAAGCACCTCCGCCTCTAGCGCGCGGGGTTTTGTCCGCGGTGAGTTCTACGCTCAGGATGGCACGCTGGTCGCATCGGCAGTGCAGGAAGGCGTGATACGTAACCGTAACGCATAAAAAAACAGAGCCTCCCTGGGGAGGCTCTGTTGTGCATGGAAATACGTTATTGATCAGGCATTGTAGGCGTTTTCGCCATGGCTGTTCACATCCAGACCTTCGCGTTCCTGGTCTTCCGGTACGCGCAAACCTACGGTCATATCGGCAACTTTGTAACCAATAAAGGCAACAACACCGGACCAGACGATAGTGAGCGCAATACTTTCCAGCTGTACCAGCACCTGATGGCCCATGGTCACACCTTCCGCATAACCCACGCCGCCCAGAGAGGCCGCAGCAAAGATACCGGTCAGGATACAACCGACAATACCGCAAACGCCGTGTACGCCGAACACATCGCACGGATCGTCAACACGCAACCAACGTTTCAGCACGGTTACGCCCCACAGACCCGCCAGGCCCGCCGCGATACCCACAATCAGAGAGGCGCCAACACCGATGTAGCCACACGCTGGAGTGATACCGACCAGGCCCGCAATGGCCCCGGAGCATGCGCCCAGCAGAGACGGTTTACCGCGAGTCGCCCACTCACCGAAGGTCCACGCCAGGATGGCCGCTGCCGTTGCTACTACGGTGTTGACGAAAGCCAGACCGGCAATTTCGTTCGCCGCGCTAGCTGAACCGGCGTTGAAGCCAAACCAGCCAACATAGAGAATAGCGGTACCGGTGAAGACCATCGGCAGATTATGCGGTTTGAACGCTTCTTTGCCAAAGCCAACGCGTTTGCCCATCATGTAGGCACCCACCAGTCCGGCAACCGCGGCGTTGATGTGTACAACCGTACCGCCCGCGAAATCAAGCGCGCCGTGCGTCGCCAGCAAGCCGCCGCCCCATACCATATGCGCAATCGGCACATAAGAGAGGGTCAACCATACCACGACGAAAATCAGCACCGCGGAGAAGCGGATACGTTCAGCCAGCGAACCGACAATCAGGCCGACGGTAATACAGGCGAAAGAGCCCTGGAAAGCAACATGAATATATTGATAGAAGCTGCCCATCAGCGCTTTTAACTCAATATTCTTCAGCAGTACCCAGTCGAAGTTGCCGAAGAAGCTACCGCCTGTGCTGAAAGCCAGGGTATAGCCATAAACCACCCACAACACGCAGACCAGAGCAAAGGTCACAATGACCTGGGTCAGCATAGAAAGAACGTTTTTACTGCGGATCAAGCCACCATAGAACAGCGCAATTCCCGGAATGGTCATAAAAAGCACCAGCGCGGTGCAAATCATCATAAAAGCGTTGTCGGCCTTATCAGCTACTGCCGGAGCGGCCATCGCCAGTCCCGGAAGAAGCGCCAGAGCTCCCAGACCTGTTTTCATTGTTGCTATCTTCATTGTTTCGTTCCCCATCACTGTGTGCTCTGAAATTTACAGTGCCGCTTCGTCAGATTCGCCGGTACGAATGCGAATGACGCGCTGCAGCTCGGCGACAAAGATTTTGCCGTCGCCAATCTTTCCGGTGTAAGCCGCTTTGCTAATGACATCAATGACTTCATCAAGCTGATCGTCAGCAATCGCAACGTCAATCTTCACTTTAGGAAGAAAATTAACGCTGTATTCGGCACCGCGATAAAGCTCCGCGTGGCCTTTCTGACGGCCGAACCCTTTAACTTCAGTGACCGTGAGGCCCTGAATACCCATTGAAGATAATGCTTCACGCACGTCTTCCAGTTTGAATGGTTTGATTACCACGGTAACCAGTTTCATAAGTCCCCTCCAGTCAGAATTCGGTAATGGCCGCAGCTAACACGCAGGGAATAAAGCAAAGGCTATGCCAGAAATGAAAAAGGGCCGCTAAGCGGCCCTTGAATGCGGAGGAAAAAGAGTAACTCTGCTGAAACGAAGCGACAAAACGCCGCCACCAACTAAAATCGCACCATTTCAGTGCGCAATATGTGACATTCTTGCACCAGATTAAACCACAATGCAGAGGCTGCCTGCTTATAGTGCATCAGGCAATAAGCGACGCTTCCTGGGCGCTGGCCGCCAGCTCTTCGCCCGCTAATTGCAACTGATACATCTGCCAGTAACGGCCTTTAGCCGCCAGCAGTTGCTGATGGCTCCCGCGCTCTACGGCCTGACCGCGATGCAATACCAGAATCGTATCAGCCTCGACGATGGTCGATAAGCGGTGCGCAATCACCACCAGCGTCGTGTGCTCACGCACCCGCGCCAGCGCCTGCTGAATCGCTTGCTCGGTCCCGGAGTCAATATTGGCCGTCGCCTCATCAAGGATCAGCACCTGCGGCGTATCGACCAGCACGCGAGCCAGCGCCAGTAACTGCTTCTGACCGACAGAGAGGTTATTCCCCTGCTCGCCCAACTGCGTATAAAGCCCGCCATCCATTTCACGAGCCAGCCCTGCCAGTTGCACCGCTTCCAGCGCGTCCCAGACCTGAGCTTCGCTGATATCGCGGCCAAGCGTGACGTTAGCATAGAAGGTATCCGCCAGCACGACCGGATCCTGCTGCACCATCGCAATCCCCTGGCGTAGTGCACGGTGGCTTAATGAAGGAAGCGGACGACCATCGATACAAATCTCTCCCTGAGTTAACGGATAGTATCCCATCATCAGGCTCGCCAGAGTGCTTTTACCGCTACCGGTGTGGCCGACCAGCGCCACAAAACTGCGCGACGGGATAGTGAGATTGATGTCCTGCAACACCAGGCTATCGTCGCGATAGGCAAAAGAGAGATGTTCGATACTGATCTCTCCACTCCGCAACGGTTCGTTATCCTCGCCCCAGGCCTGGCGCGGTTTGTCCATCAGTTCGAAGACCCGCTCCCCCGCGACGACCGCCTGCTGCAGCATCGACTGCTGAGTTGTCAACTCAATAAGCGGCTCGTTCAGGCGCCCAAGATAGCTAATAAAGGCGTACAGCACCCCGACCTCAATCATTCCGCTGCGACTAAAAGCAAACAGCATCAACAAACCGCAGAGAATTAATGAAGAGAATAAACTCAGCAACGGACGCAACAGGAAGCCATCGAGGCGCAGCGTTTGCATACGCGCCAGATAGTGCGCGTAGCTGGCTTCACGCATCCGCTCGCCGAACCGCGCCTGCTGGCGGAACTGCTGAATAACCCCCATGCCGTTAATCACTTCATTAAAACCGTCGTTAATATCCGCCAGCCAACTGCGGACGCGTCTGACGATTGGCGTGCTGTAGCGCTGATAAATCATCATCACGCTCAGCACCGCGGGGAAGATGGCAATAGCCACCAGCGCCATCCGCCAGTCGAGGCTAAACATCGCCACCAGCATCGCGCCAATCAAAGCAGCGCTACGCAATACGGTAGCCACAACGGTGACGTACAGATCACGAATCACTTCCGTATCGTTAGTCACCCGTGAGATAAGCTGCCCGACCGGCTGGGTATCAAACTCACTAAGCGGCTGACGCAGCGCGGCATCCATCACGTCGCTCCGCAACTGCTGCACCACGCCGACCGCGGCCCGATTAAACAGCAGTGCCTGACAGTAATGCAAAATTGCAGCAAGCATTTGCAAGCCAATGTAGGCGGCGGCGAGGCCGCACACTAACTTCAGCGGCAACGCATGTTTCGCGACCATGTTATCAATAAAGTAACTAATCAACAGCGGACCGCTCACTTCCGCTATCGCCGCAACCCACATGATGATAACCGCGATCATTAACGGTTTGCGCCACGGAGAACCATAAGCCAGCAGGCGCTTTAACGTCGGCCAGAGTTCAGTAAAACTACGCACCAGCGACCTCCTCTGGTTCTTGTGGCACATCATCCAGCGCCGCTTCCAGCTGTTGATAACGGTACATCTCGCGATACCAGCCCGGCTGTGCGCTCAGAGCCTCATGGCGACCACGCTGGGCGACATGCCCATGCTGCATCACGAGGATCTCGCTGGCTTCCGTCAACGCCGACAGGCGATGGGCGCAGATGATCAGCGTCCGCCCCTCCCCCCACTGCGACAAATTATGCAAAATCTGGTGTTCCGTGCGGCCGTCCACCGCCGACAGCGCATCATCAAGAATCAGAATCTCCGCCTCCAGCAGTAGCGCGCGGGCAATGGAAATGCGCTGTTTCTGCCCGCCGGAAAGCATCACGCCGCGCTCACCGACTTCGGTGTTATATCCCTGCGGCAAACGCAGGATATCTTCATGCACGCAGGCAAGCCGCGCGACATGCTCAATTTGCGCCTGCGTCGCCTCCGGTTTGCCGAGCGCAATGTTTCTGGCGACAGTATCGGAAAACAAAAATGGCGTTTGGTTGACCACCGCCAGTCGGGCACGCCAGCTATCCAGTTGTAGCCGGGTCAGAGGAACATTGTGGAAGCGGATGTCACCTTCAGTCACGTCAAAATGACGCTGAAGCAATGCCAGTATAGTGCTCTTGCCGGAACCGGTCGGCCCGCAAATGCCCAGTCTCTGCCCGGGCTGCAGCGTAAAATTGACCTTTTCCAGAGCGGCACGATTGGCCTGTGGATAGATAAATTTATGAACAGCGAAGCTGAGTACACCCCGCCCTTCCGCCGCGGGTTCTCTGCCGTCGTTAACGACCGGCGCCTCTTCCAGCATGGTACGAATCCGCGCATAGGCCGCGCTGCCGCGCTCGACTATGTTAAACATCCACGCCAGCGCCAGCATTGGCCAAATCATCAGGCCGAGATACATCACAAAGCTGGTAAGCTGCCCAAGGGTCATGCTGCCCTGCAAAACCATCCAACTACCGCCGCCGATCGCCAGCAGGTTGGCAGTACCTATGGCGAGATAAATCGTGGGATCAAAGCGGGCGTCAATGCGCGCCACGCGCATATTTTTCGCCCCGGTATCCGCGGCATCGGCGGCAAACTGCGCCGATTGCCGGTCTTCAAGGCCAAAGGCTTTGATCATGCGAATACTGGTCAGGCTCTCCTGAGTACGATCGTTCAGGCTGGAAAATGCCGCCTGCGCCACGCGAAAGCGCTCATGTAACACCTCGCCATTGCGCTTGATCGCCAGCGCCATAATTGGCATCGGCAGCAGCGACAGCAAGGTTAACTGCCAGCTGATCTGCGTCGACATCACAATCAGCACCGCACAGCCCATGACCAGGGAATCCACCAGCGTCAACACCCCTTCGCCGGCAGCAAAAACCACCCGATCAACATCATTTGTTGCGCGGGCAATCAGATCGCCGGTACGGTGGCGCAGATAAAAAGCCGGATGCTGACGACTAAGCTGGCGATAGAAATCCTCGCGTAGCTCTATAGCCAGTTGATAAGAGGCGCCAAACAGCAGAACGCGCCAGACATAGCGCAGCAGATAGACCATCACCGCAATAACGATCAGCAGGACGATCCACATCCATACCTTTTCTGTGGTGTCGTGTTGTTTCGTGACGCCATCAACCACGATGCCCACCACTTTTGGCGGCACCAACTGGAGAATGGCAATGATAATCAGCAGAGTAACGGCTCCGAAATAACGGCGCCACTCCCGGCGAAAATACCAGCTAAGTTGAACAAATAATCGCAAGCGGTTAAATCCTGAATGTGTAATTCGTGGCGGCAGAAGCCGTTAATCAATAGGCAAGGCTGTGGTGTATTTTATCTGTTCCATCGCAAAACTCGAAGTGACATCCGAGAGCCCTGGCACGCTATTCACCAGACGTTTATAAAAATCATCGTAGCTCTTCATATCTGCCACCTGCACCCGCAGCAGATAGTCATACTCTCCCGCCATGCGCCAGAAGCCGAGAACCTCCGCCATCTGCTTGACCTCGCTGACAAAGCGGCAATACCAGTCGCTACTGTGATGCTGCGTCTTAATCAGCACAAAGGCCGTCAGCCCAAGCCCGACTTTTTCCGCATCCAGCAAGGCAACGCGCCCGCGAAGAATACCGTCGTCTTCCAGCCGCTTCAGACGCTTCCAGCAGGGCGTGGTGGTCAGATTAACGGCATCAGCCAGCGCCTGCAAAGAAAGGGTACAGTCATTTTGCAGCAGAGAAAGCAGCTTACGGTCTATTTTATCTAACATTGCGCACCTCGAGAGAAAAATTTACTCCGTTCATTGTAATTGAAAGGTTAAATGGCAACAATTTTTCCTTCTGTTTCCGCTAAGCTGGGCACAAAATGACAAACAGGAAATCAACATGAACAGCGCATGGGTAAAACACGCGATTAGCGAAATTAATGCCGATTATCAGCGTTCTGCCGACACGCATCTTATTCGTCTTGCGTTGCCGGCATTCCCCGGCATCCAGCTTTACCTGAAAGATGAAAGTACCCATCCGACCGGCAGTCTGAAGCATCGCCTGGCCCGCTCCCTGTTTCTCTATGGTTTGTGCAACGGCTGGATTAAAGAAGGAACGACAATTATCGAATCCTCTTCCGGTTCTACTGCTGTCTCTGAAGCATACTTCGCCCGTCTTTTAGGCCTGCCGTTTATCGCCGTTATGCCTTCCTGTACGGCGAGACGTAAAATTGAACAAATTGAGTTTTATGGTGGCCGCTGTCACTTTGTCGACAATGCCTGTGAAATCTATGCGGCTTCCGAAACGCTGGTACGCGAACTGAACGGTCATTATATGGATCAGTTTACCTTTGCCGAACGCGCTACCGACTGGCGTGGAAATAACAATATCGCCGACAGCATCTTCCGCCAGATGAGCCATGAACCTCACCCCCAGCCCTCCTGTATCGTCATGAGCGCAGGCACCGGCGGAACCTCGGCAACCATTGGCCGCTACATCCGCAGTCAGGGTTATGATACCCGGTTAATGGTGGTTGACCCGCAAAACTCGGTTTTTATGGACTACTGGCAGAGCCGCGATACCCGCCTCCGCAGCCCGGTCGGCAGCAAAATTGAGGGTATCGGCCGCCCACGCGTCGAACCTTCATTTATCCCCGATGTGGTCGATGAGATGCTTCGCGTGCCGGATGCCGCCAGCGTCGCCACCGCGCTGTGGCTGGAAACGCTGCTCGGACGTAAGGTCGGGGCATCAACCGGCACCAATATGTGGGGAGTGCTGCACCAGGCCGTTCGTATGCGTGAAGAGGGCAGTACCGGCTCAATTGTTACTCTGCTGTGTGATAGCGGCGAACGCTATCTGGAAAGCTACTACAACCCGCAGTGGGTCGCGGCCAATATTGGCGATGTCTCTCCGTGGCAGGCGCAAATCGCGGAAATGCTGCAGGTAAAATAGTGATCGTCTCCGTGCGGCAAAAGATTCCATCCGCACGCGCACGGTGGGTTTGATTCCACCTGCGCCGTGCTTCCTGGCTGCAACGTCGCGACAGAGCTGGTCGTCGCGTTCATCAGGCGCTACCATACGCCCATCATATTAACAGTCAGGAATTACCATGAAACGCGCCGTAGTTGTCTTCAGCGGAGGACAAGATTCGACGACCTGCCTGGTGCAGGCACTGCAACAGTATGACGAAGTGCATTGCGTCACTTTTGATTATGGCCAACGCCACCGCGCGGAGATTGACGTTGCCCGCGAGCTTGCGCTGAAACTGGGTGCGGTCGCTCACAAAGTGCTGGATGTCACCTTGCTTAATGAACTGGCCGTCAGCAGTCTGACGCGCGACAGCATTCCGGTACCGGACTACAAGCCGGACGCCAGCGGGATCCCCAACACCTTCGTACCCGGACGCAACATCCTGTTTTTAACGCTGACAGCAATTTATGCTTATCAGGTTAAAGCGGAAGCCATTATTACCGGCGTTTGCGAAACCGACTTTTCCGGCTACCCGGACTGCCGTGACGAGTTCGTGAAAGCGCTGCACCATGCGGTCAGCCTCGGAATGGCGAAAGATATTCGCTTTGAGACGCCGCTGATGTGGCTCAACAAAGCCGAGACCTGGGCATTAGCCGATTACTGGGGCCAGTTAGATCTGGTGCGCATCGAAACCCTGACCTGCTATAACGGCATTAAGGGAGACGGCTGTGGTCAATGCGCCGCCTGTAATCTGCGCGCCAACGGTCTGAACCATTATCTGGCGGATAAACCGGCAGTGATGGCGGCAATGAAGCACAAAACCGGGTTAAAGTGATCGTTTTGCCGGATGGCGGTACACGCACCTTATCCGGTCTGGCGACATTCACCCGGGTCAATGTCGCCCGTAGGCCTGATAAGCAAAGCGCCATCAGGCAACTTTCCATTACTTCACCATCTGCTCCAGTTTCTCGCGCAACTCACCTTCCAGCGGCAAGGCTTTCTGCGTTTTCAAATCAATACAGACAAAAGTAATCTGCGCGTCCACCACAACCTGCCCTTCCGGCTCAAGCGTAATGACCTGGCTTAAAATCCCGCTCTTCCCGTTTAACTGCTGCACCTGACTGGTGACGGTCAGCAGATCGCTCAGCACGGCAGGGCGACGGTAGTTAATATTAATATTCACCACCACAAAGGCGATGTTGTGCGCGCTCATCCACTGGAAGCCCGAGCTGTTTTCCAGCCCCTCCCAGCGCGCCTCTTCGAGAAATTCCAGATAGCGCGCATTATTCACGTGCTGATAAACATCCAGATGATAGCCACGAACTTTGATTTGTGTCTGCATAGCGTAAATGCCTTGTCTTTAATTGTTGTATTGAGGTCAGAGGTCACACCACCTATGTGACCTCTTCAGTCTGGCAAATATTTACCACTGTGCAAACATACGCTGAAAAATTACAGCTTCAGGTGTGACAGATTTCTCTCCACCAGCGCGTTGCCCATACCAGGTACCTGTTTTAAATCATCCACGGTTTTAAATGGCCCATATTCTTCCCGGTAACTCACGATGGCCTGTGCCTTCTTCAGGCCAACGCCATTCAAAGCCCGCGACAGCTCTTCAGCGCTGGCACTATTAATACTGACCCGGTTCCCTTCCCGGTTGGTCGCGCTTAACGCCTCAGAAGCCTTCACCGGTGGCGACGGTACACTTTCTTTCGTTATTGACGGTGCCTTGCCAGCGGAAGGTGCCGCCTGTGCTATCTGGCTTCCCGCCGCACAAACCAGTACGGCAGCGGCAATAAGGGTTTTAACTCCTCGTTTCATGCTGTTATCTCCTTGTTTGTAGACAGCAGAGCCACGATATCGACGAGGGGAAAAGAGTACAAAAGGCAAAAAACAGAAATGGAAAAGGCCGCGAAAGCGGCCTTTGAGAATTACATCACGTTACTGGCTTTTACCAAGCAGACACGCAATTATTGTTGCTGATTGATGATGTCACCGAACTTAATTTTCGCGGCTTTACGCAGGTTACTCATCAACGCTTCGAAAGCGATCTGCGCATTATTCTGAGTGATCCCCTGAATCATCGTTTTTTTCTGCTCTTCGGGCATCGTACCCGCTTTCACGTCGTCCAGCGCCAACAGAACCACGTTACCCTGCATATCAGTGCCGACACCATAGCTCGGTTTGCCCGACTGCGGCAGCGGCAGTGCAAAGACAGACTGGCTCAGGACGTCCTGACCGGTGCGTGACAGCGTCTGCGGCGCGCCAAAGGCCAGACCTGCGGCTTTCATCGCGTCGTCGCCTTTGCCCGCTTTCAGGGCCGTCAGCAGCTTATCAGCATCCAGCTTCGCCTGCTGCTCCGCCTTATTGTGCTTAACGATATCGCTTACCTGTGATTTGACGTCCGCCAGCGGTTTTACCGCTTCCGGTTTATGTTCGCTGATGCGCAGAACAAACGCACGGTCACCGTCAACGGTGATGATATCGGAGTTGCTGCCGGGCGCACCATTTTCACCAACCAGACCACCGTTGAAGATAGCGTCAGCAACCGGTTTGAAATTCAGCGCCGACGGCAGGTTATCACGACCAAACCAGCCGGTTTCAACAACTTTCAGGCCTGCAACCTGGGCGGCACTTGCCAGAGATTCGTTATCGTTGCTCGCCGCATCGCTGACTTTCTGCTGCAACGCATAGTAGGCGTCCAGCGCTTTTTCCTGTTTCACCTTCGCCGCGATCTCAGTACGAACCTCAGACAGCGGTTTAACTTTCGCCGCCTGAACGTCATCAAGACGCGCCACCAGGAAGCCAACCGAAGATTTAATGACGCCGGAGATCTGACCTTTTTCTTTCAGACCTGCGTTTTTCAGCTCAGGTACGGTTGCCGCATCGTCCAGCCACCCCATATCACCGCCGTTACGCGCAGAGATAATGTCGGTTGATTTTTCTTTCGCTAAAGTGGCAAAGTCAGCGCCTTTTTTCAGCGCATCAAGCACCGCCTGCGCATCCGCTTCGGTTTTGGTCTGGATGACGCTATAGCGGTTACGCTGCGGCTGAGTGAACTGATCCTGATGCTGGTCATACCATGCCTGAATTTCTTCGTCCGAAACGTTTTCCTGCATGTTCGCGGCATCCATCTCGATGTAACTCACGCGGAACTGCTCAGGCGCCATAAAATGCGCCTGATTCTGCTGGTAATATGCGTTGATTTCATCGTCAGTGGCAGTTTGTTTCGCTGCCAGCGCATTTACGTCGATAGTCGCTTCACGCACCACGCGCTGTTGTGAAACCAGCGCCACCAGTTGGTCAGACTCTCCCGGCAGCATAAAGTCGGTACCGGCAACAGCGTTAATCAGTTGCTGAGTCGTCAACTGATTGCGCAGGGCCTGCGCATACTGGTCCGTGGTCATCCCCATCTGATTAACGATACCGCTAAAGCGCTCGTTATCAAATTTACCGTTCGACTGAAAAGCCTGGGTCTGAAAGATAGCCTGCTTAACCTGCTCGTCACTGATGCTAAGGCCAAGTTTACGGGCATACTGGTCGAGCAGCGCCTCGTCAATCAGACGGTTCAGCACCTGTTGACGCATCGCTTTCATGTAATTTTCATTACCCGCCAGCTCCGAGAAGCGATCGCCAAGCTGCTGCTGCATACGATTACGCTCGCTGGCGACGGCATTTTCAAATTGGGTTCGACCAATTTCCTGGCCGTTCACTTTCGCGGCATAGTTGTTACTACCGCCAATCAGGTAACCACTCACCCCAGTCAAAATGAACGAGACGATAATGATACCGAAAATAATCTTAAGCACGACGCTATTGGCGGCCGTGCGTAGGTTGTCCATCATGGTGTAACAACGCTCCGCTGTAGATGACTTTTGCTCGCGCAGCATAGCATGCGATAGCCGCCGCGCGTGAGGACGTATTTTGACAAGAAAACGGGGTGATTGTCAGCCCACAACTGCGTATAAACTCACATAAAGTCGCATTCTGGCAAATAAAAAAGGCACATCTCGCGATGCGCCCTTGTACTTCGTCACAGACCCCAATGGGGAAATCGATCAGTTTACCGCGTCTTTCAGCGCTTTACCGGCACGGAAACCCGGTACTTTAGCGGCTGCAATAGTGATTTCTTTACCTGTTTGCGGATTGCGACCGGTACGGGCAGCGCGTTCTTTAACAGCAAAAGTACCAAACCCTACCAGCGCAACGTCATCCCCAGCCTGCAGAGATTCAGTAACAGAAGCGATTAAAGCATCTAACGCACGTCCAGCTGCGGCTTTAGAAATGTCCGCGCCGGCAGCAATTTTGTCAATCAGTTGAGATTTATTCACTGTTCTCTTCCTCTCTTTATAATTTATATCGCACCAGAATCCTTCGTGATGCGACCGCGCAGCAGTTATATCAGGACTGTCATGCCCTTACAACAGAGTTGTAATTGACCCCCCTGCCAGCAATCTAAGTTAGCGAGACAAAAAAAGGCTGGCAAGTACGAATTTACTTACCAGCCCTATTTTTCTTAGCGCTCTTTGCGCAAAATCACTATTTAACCGTGACAGCTTCCATACCAAACGGCGCGTTCTGCAACGCAAGTGTCAGAACTTCCTCGATTCGTTTCACCGGATGGATATCTAAATCGGCAATAACGTTTTCCGGAATTTCTTCAAGGTCACGCTTATTTTCATCAGGAATCAGAACAGTCTTAATGCCACCGCGATGTGCGGCAAGCAGTTTTTCCTTCAGACCACCAATAGGCAATACCTGGCCACGCAGGGTAATTTCCCCGGTCATTGCCACATCAGCGCGCACCGGATTGCCGGTCAGACAAGAAACCAGCGCGGTGCACATTGCAATACCGGCGCTTGGACCATCTTTCGGCGTCGCCCCTTCCGGTACGTGAACGTGAATATCACGTTTTTCGTAAAAGTCTGAGTTAATTCCCAGCTTGTCCGCCCGTGAACGCACCACGGTCAGCGCGGCCTGAATCGACTCCTGCATAACCTCGCCCAGTGAACCGGTATAAGTCAGCTTACCTTTACCCGGAACGCAGGCGGTTTCAATGGTCAGCAGATCGCCCCCCACTTCCGTCCATGCCAGGCCAGTGACCTGACCCACGCGGTTTTCGCTATCCGCGCGCCCATAGTCATAGCGCTGTACGCCGAGGTAGTCATGCAGATTGTCACCGTTAATCTCGATGTGTTTCAGCGACTTATCCAGCAGCAGCTGTTTCACCGCTTTGCGGCACAGTTTCGAAATTTCGCGTTCCAGACCACGCACGCCCGCTTCTCGGGTGTAGTAACGAATGATGCTGATAATCGCGCTATCGTCCACCGTCAGTTCACCTTTCTTCAGCGCATTACGCTCAATCTGTTTCGACAGCAGGTGACGTTTAGCGATGTTCAGCTTTTCATCCTCGGTGTAGCCGGAGAGACGAATCACTTCCATACGGTCCAGCAGCGGCGCCGGGATGTTCATGGAGTTGGACGTCGCCACAAACATCACATCGCTGAGATCGTAATCCACTTCCAGATAGTGATCGTTAAAGGCCACGTTCTGTTCCGGATCCAAAACTTCCAGTAGCGCCGAGGCCGGATCGCCGCGCATATCCGACGACATTTTGTCGATCTCATCAAGCAGAAACAGCGGGTTTTTAACCCCCACTTTCGCCATTTTCTGGATCAGTTTGCCCGGCATCGAACCAATATAGGTCCGACGGTGACCGCGGATTTCCGCCTCATCGCGCACGCCGCCCAGCGCCATACGCACATACTTACGCCCGGTTGCTTTGGCGATGGACTGGCCCAGAGAGGTTTTACCCACGCCCGGAGGCCCTACCAGGCACAGAATCGGCCCTTTGAGCTTGTTAACACGACTCTGCACTGCGAGGTATTCAAGGATGCGATCTTTCACACGTTCCAGACCGTAATGGTCAGTATCAAGGATCTCCTGAGCCTGGCGCAGATCTTTTTTCACTTTACTGCGGGCATTCCACGGTACCTGAACCATCCAGTCGATGTAACCGCGAACGACGGTTGCTTCCGCCGACATCGGAGACATCATTTTCAGTTTTTGCAGTTCCGCTTCGGTTTTCTCTTTGGCCTCTTTCGGCATTTTTGCCGCATCGATCTTACGCTTCAGCGCTTCGTTCTCATCCGGCGCGTCATCCATCTCGCCGAGTTCTTTTTGAATGGCTTTCATTTGCTCATTCAGATAGTACTCGCGCTGAGATTTTTCCATCTGCTTTTTCACACGGTTGCGAATGCGCTTCTCAACCTGTAGCAGATCGATTTCTGATTCCATCATCGCCATCAGATATTCCAGACGCTCATTAACGTCGGACATTTCCAGAACGGACTGTTTGTCCGCCAGCTTCAGCGGCATATGTGCAGCGATGGTATCGGCCAGGCGTGCCGGATCGTCAATGCTATTCAGTGAGGTCAGCACTTCCGGCGGAATTTTTTTGTTCAGCTTGATGTAGCCTTCAAACTGGCTGATAGCAGTACGAACCAGCACTTCTTGCTCGCGTTCGTCAATCGTCGGCGATTCAAGATATTCCGCTTTGGCGGAAAAATGTTCGCCATTATCAGACAGCGCTGAAATACGCGCACGCTGCAAGCCTTCCACCAGCACTTTAACAGTACCGTCCGGCAGCTTCAGCATTTGCAAAATAGAGGCCACGGTCCCGACGGTGAAAAGATCGTTTACACCCGGCTCATCCGTCGACGCTTCTTTCTGCGCAACCAGCATGATTTTTTTATCATGGTCCATGGCCGCTTCGAGACAACGGATAGATTTTTCCCGCCCAACAAACAGGGGTATGACCATGTGCGGATAAACCACCACATCGCGCAACGGCAATACGGGGATTTCAATGCGTTCAGAACGCTCAGGATTCATAGAGCTCTCTCTTAGTTTAAAGTCCGCCAGGTAGACGACGACGCAATTCCATCACGCGCCGCCGTTAATATGTAAGCAGTATATGGGGATGTATTCCATACATTCAACGGCGGGAATGCAGGAAAAATAAAAGGGGAGATAAAATCCCCCCTTTTTGTTAACTGCTTGAGCGAACTGGCTAATTATTCACCAGAAGCCTGCTGTGCTTCCGGTTTGCCGTAAATCAGCAGCGGCTTGCTTTGTCCATCAATAACCGAAGCGTCGATGACCACTTTTTCGACATCTTCCATTGACGGCAGATCGTACATGGTATCAAGCAGCGCGGCTTCAACAATAGAACGCAGGCCACGTGCGCCGGTTTTACGCGCCATTGCTTTCTTAGCGATAGCGTCCAGCGCTTCGTCACGGAACTCCAGCTCGACCCCTTCCAGATTAAACAACGCCTGATACTGCTTGGTCAGCGCGTTTTTCGGCTCTTTGAGGATCTGAATCAACGCGTCTTCGCTCAGTTCGTTCAGGGTTGCCACCACCGGCAGACGACCAATAAACTCAGGAATCAAACCAAATTTGATCAGATCCTCCGGCTCAACCTGTGACAGCAGTTCGCCCTCGCTGGCTTTATCGGACTTAGCCTTAACCGTCGCGCCGAAACCAATACCAGAACCGGTTTCGACACGGTGGGAAATGACCTTATCCAGACCGGCAAACGCGCCGCCGCAGATAAACAGGATCTTAGAGGTGTCAACCTGCAGGAACTCCTGCTGCGGATGCTTGCGGCCCCCCTGCGGCGGAACCGCGGCCACGGTGCCTTCAATAAGCTTCAACAACGCCTGCTGGACGCCTTCGCCAGAAACATCGCGGGTGATCGACGGGTTATCCGATTTACGGGAAATTTTGTCAATCTCATCAATATAGACGATACCGCGCTGGGCTTTCTGTACGTCGTAATCACACTTCTGCAGCAGCTTCTGGATGATGTTTTCGACATCCTCACCCACATAACCCGCTTCGGTCAGCGTAGTCGCATCAGCCATGGTGAACGGAACATCCAGCAGACGCGCCAGCGTTTCCGCCAGTAACGTTTTACCGGAGCCGGTCGGCCCGATCAGCAAAATGTTGCTTTTGCCCAGTTCAACACCGTTGCTGGTATCACCGTTACGCAGGCGTTTATAGTGGTTATATACCGCCACTGCCAGCACTTTTTTCGCCGGTTCCTGACCGATAACGTAATCGTCCAGATGATGGCGAATTTCGTGCGGAGTCGGCAATGCGCTGCGCTCACGATGCGGCGCAACTTCTTTAATCTCTTCGCGAATGATGTCGTTACATAAATCAACACATTCGTCGCAGATATACACGGATGGCCCGGCGATTAGCTTACGCACTTCATGCTGGCTCTTGCCGCAAAAAGAGCAGTACAACAGTTTGCCCGAACCATCTTTGCGTTTATCTGTCATGAGTCCAAACCCCTTATTAAGTTCTTTGTGCCGCACACAACGACGCAAATGCCATTCTCAGGCGCAAACCGCGATAAGCGTTGTGCCGCCCTCCTTCAAACAAGTATAGCGGCCCCCTTGCGCCAGGGCATCAATTACGATGAGTCAAAATGGAGTCGACGAGGCCGTATTCCACTGATTCGGAGGCAGACAGGAAACGATCGCGCTCGGTATCACGCTCGATCTGCTCCAGAGATTGACCCGTATGGTGCGCCATCAGTTCATTCATGCGGCCTTTCACCTTCAGGATCTCACGGGCGTGGATTTCGATATCCGTCGCCTGACCCTGATAGCCGCCCAGCGGCTGATGAATCATCACGCGGGAGTTGGGCAGGCAGAAACGCTTACCTTTCGCCCCGGCCGTCAGCAGGAACGCCCCCATAGACGCCGCCTGGCCCATACAAATGGTGCTCACGTCAGGCTTAATGAATTGCATGGTGTCGTAGATTGACATCCCTGCGGTAATCACGCCGCCAGGAGAGTTAATGTACAGATAGATATCTTTTTCCGGGTTCTCCGCTTCCAGAAACAGCATCTGCGCCACGATCAGGTTCGCCATATGGTCTTCGACCTGGCCGGTCAGGAAAATGACGCGCTCCTTAAGCAGACGGGAGTAAATATCAAATGAACGTTCGCCGCGTGAGGTCTGTTCAATGACCATCGGCACCAGGGCCATATGGGGTGCAAAGTTATCTCGTTCGCCACTGTATGACATTTTCCGTCTCCTGGATTAATTTGAAAAAAACCGCTGCACTGATTGTAACCTTACGGACGGATTATCAGCCAGAATTTCTGCTGTCGGGCAGAAGTGCATAGATGCACGCTTCATTACGGCGCATGATTATGCCAATGCAGTTACCTTCCCCGGTTATGGGGATGGCGTTACCATAATTCAAGCATAACAATCTTTTGCTGTAACGCTATCACTGAAATTGCCTTTTCTCGCGCTTCCAGAGGCGATCATTGCCGTAAAAAAACCCGCGGCCTTTCGGCAACGGGTTTTGCTCAGACCTTAAACCTTGAGGCGAAATTACGCCTGCTGGTTCATCAGTTCGCTGAAAGAAGTCGCTTTTTCAGACACGTTAGCTTTCGCCAGCACGGCTTCAACAGCCTGCTCTTCCAGCGCGACATTGCGCATGTTGTCCATCAGCTCTTTGTTCTTGCTGTAGTACTCAACAACTTCTGTCGGATCTTCGTAAGCGGAAGCCATCTCTTCGATCAGACCTTTAACGCGCTCTTCGTCAGCTTTCAGCTCGTGAGTACGAATCACTTCGCCCAGCAGCAGACCAACAACAACGCGGCGTTTAGCCTGCTCTTCGAACAGCTCACGCGGCAGTTCCAGCGCTTGTTTCTCATTACCACCGAAACGCTGAGCAGCCTGACGACGCAGAACGTCGATTTCGCTATCGATCAGCGCCGCCGGAACGTCGATGTCGTTAGCTTTTACCAGACCATCAATAGCCTGGGACTTAACGCGGTTACGCACGGCGCCTTTCAGCTCGCGTTCCATGTTTTTACGCACTTCAGCGCGCAGACCCGCCACGGAACCATCTTCAACGCCGAAACGTTTGATGAATTCTTCGGTCAGTTCAGGCAGTTCGCGTTCTTCCACCTTCTTCAGGTTGATAACGAACTTCGCCGCTTTACCTTTCAGGTTTTCAGCGTGGTACTCTTCCGGGAAGGTCACGTCGATAGTGAACTCTTCGCCCGCTTTGTGACCTTTAATACCGTCTTCAAAGCCTGGGATCATACGCCCCTGGCCCATTGCCAGTACGAAGTCAGACGCTTTGCCGCCTTCGAACTCTTCGCCGTCTACAGAACCGGAGAAATCGATGGTGACCCGGTCTTCCGCGTCAACTTCGCCTTCTTTATCTTTCCAGTTAGCCTGCTGTTTGCGCAGAGTATCCAGCATGGTGTCAACGTCAGCGTCGGTGACTTCAACCAGCGGTTTTTCAACTTCGATCGCTTCCAGACCCTGCAGTTCAACTTCCGGATAAACCTCGAACTCTACCGCGTAGGTAAAATCTTCCCCCAGCTTGTATTCGCCCGGAACATAGTTCGGCGCACCGGCCGGATTAATTTTTTCTTTAATGATCGCGTCAACGAAGTGACGGCTCATCAGGTCACCCAGCACGTCCTGGCGAACAGATGCGCCATAACGCTGAGCAACAATATTCATTGGCACTTTGCCTTTACGGAAGCCATCAATGCGAACTTTTTTCGCTACGTTGACCAGCTCGCTTTTGACAGCATTCTCGATGCTGTCAGCGGCGATAGTAATCGTTACACGGCGCCCTAGGCCCTGAGTGGTTTCAACTGAAACTTGCATCTTGTTACCTCAAAAAAATCACAGTGCTCGGTCAACTCTGGAATCGCGAGAAAGTTGCCTCGCAGAACCGGGATGCCTTCTTCAAATGAGAAACACATTCCCTGTCGTCAGAATCATCCCGAAGACATTCATAATAAAAGACGCGGCATTATAGCGGCATCACTTTGGTGAGTCGAGAACGGTTGTCACCCACTGCTGCGGCTTTTTTCACATTTCCCGCGCAAATTTGCCGGTAAAAATGCGCAATCAGCACATTTTCCAGGCAAAACAAAACGGCCCGCAGGCCGTTTTTGATAAATCTTCACGCAACATACTGGAAAAGCGCCAGCGGATGCAAATGTGATTTCTACGCGATGCTTCCGGCACCCCGACAAGGCGGAGAAGCAAAGACGGTATCCTGCAGTCCTTCCCACTCTTTTATTGTGTAAGTATGCAGCGCCAGGGCGTGCACGGTGCTTGATAGTTCCTCCGTCAACGTCCCATAAATCATACGGTGACGATTAAGAAAACGCTCGCCGAGGAAGCGCTCACTCACCAGCACCACTTTAAAATGACTTTCAGAGCCCGCAGGAACGTTGTGGCGATAGCTCTCATCCACGACTTCAAGATACATCGGGTCGAACGCTGCCCTAAGTTTTGCTTCGATCTGTTCACGTATCATCATGAATTTTCTCCTCCGACAACGCTGTATTGCCGCCATTCCCTTTAAATGTTAGCCGCTTTTACCGCTTCCATTAGGCGAAAACAACAAAAAATTAGCATTTCTCTGATATTTTCCGTCAAACGTATTGGGTTTACTGATTCTGCATCCCGGAAGACCTGCCTGGATCGCGATAATCACTGCGCCAGGGACAGAAAATGCACAAGACGATGAATTTACATACGTTGCTACTTCCCCTTGCCGTTGGCGATGTTATGATGGCGAGAATTTTCCTCAATTACCCCAAATAGTTCGTGCGGCAGGAAGGCAGCAAGAAAGCGCCCGGGAGCTTACTGAAGTCAGTGACCGGGAAAGTAAACGAAGCTAACCGCGCTGTCGCCTGAAGTATGGCGGGTATGACCACTTCATGCGTTGAGACCCTGAACATGTTTAAGAAAATTATTTTTCCTTTGGTCGCGCTGTTTATGCTGGCTGGATGCGCCACTCCACCGACCACCATTGATGTTTCGCCGAAAATCACCCTGCCCCAGCAGGACCCAAGCCTGATGGGCGTGACCGTGAGCATTAACGGCGCCGATCAGCGGCCGGATCAGGCGCTGGCAAAAGTCACTCGCAATGATCAACTGGTTACGTTAACCGCCTCCCGCGATCTGCGTTTCCTGCTACAGGAAGTGCTTGAGAAACAGATGACCGCTCGCGGCTATATGATTGGCCCGAACGGCGCGGTTGACCTGCAGATTATCGTCAACAAACTGTACGCCGATGTTTCTCAGGGCAACTTGCGCTACAACATCGCCACCACAGCCGATATTGCGATTATCGCCACCGCCGCAAACGGTAACAAAATGACCAAAAATTATCGTGCAAACTACTCTGTTGATGGCGCATTCCAGGCCACTAACCAGAATATCGCCAATGCGGTTAATAGCGTCCTGACCGACACCATCGCCGATATGGCGCAGGACACCAGCATTCACGATTTCATCAAGCAAAACGCGCATTAATGAATCACAGACCTGGCCTCTGGCCAGGTCTGTGCGATACGCCATGTCCAATCACTACTTACGTATTTTCACGCAACCCAAATCGGCCATTTTGCTGATCCTCGGTTTCGCGTCCGGCTTACCGCTGGCCCTGACGTCAGGCACGCTGCAGGCATGGATGACCGTGGAAAATATCGATCTGAAAACGATTGGTTTTTTTTCGCTCGTCGGCCAGGCCTACGTCTTTAAGTTCCTCTGGTCGCCGCTGATGGATCGCTATACGCCGCCGTTTTGTGGTCGTCGTCGCGGCTGGCTGTTAGCCACCCAGTTCCTGCTGCTTATCGCGATTGCCGGAATGGGATTCCTCGAACCTGCCTCGCAATTACGCTGGATGGCCGCGCTGGCGGTCATCATCGCTTTCTGCTCCGCTTCTCAGGATATCGTCTTCGATGCGTGGAAAACCGATGTGCTGACAGCCGAAGAGCGCGGCGCCGGCGCGGCAATCAGCGTGCTGGGCTATCGCCTGGGCATGCTGGTTTCCGGCGGACTGGCCCTGTGGCTGGCGGACCGCTGGCTCGGCTGGCAGGGAATGTACTGGCTGATGGCCGCGCTGCTAATCCCCTGCATTATCGCCACCCTGCTGGCCCCGGAACCCAGCGACGTCATTCCGGTACCGAAGACGCTGGAGCAGGCCGTTGCCGCACCGTTGCGCGACTTTTTTGGCCGCAATAACGCCTGGCTCATTCTCTTGCTTATCGTCCTTTATAAGCTTGGCGACGCGTTTGCCATGAGTCTGACCACCACATTCCTGATTCGCGGCGTCGGTTTCGATGCGGGCGAAGTAGGAATGGTGAATAAAACGCTGGGCCTGTTCGCTACGATTGTCGGCGCGCTTTATGGCGGCGTGCTCATGCAGCGCCTGACGCTGTTCCGCGCGCTGTTCATTTTTGGTCTGTTGCAGGGAGTATCCAACGCCGGTTATTGGCTACTGTCGATTACCGATAAGCATCTCATCTCCATGGCAACGGCTGTCTTTTTCGAAAACCTGTGCGGCGGGATGGGCACCGCGGCATTTGTCGCGCTGCTGATGACCCTATGCAATAAATCCTTTTCCGCCACTCAGTTTGCGCTGCTCTCCGCCCTTTCCGCTGTCGGGCGCGTTTACGTTGGCCCAATCGCCGGTTGGTTTGTTGAAGCCTACGGTTGGCCGACCTTCTATCTCTTCTCTGTGATTGCCGCCGTTCCGGGGATTTTGCTGCTGTTAATTTGTCGACGCACGCTGGAGTACACCCAGAAAACTGAAAATTTTATCCCCCGCACCCGCTTTCCCCAGACTTATACGCTGGCTTTACTTATCCTGGCAGTGGGCTGCCTGATGCTGGCGATATGGTTGCTGCTGCTGGTACTGAACGCGCTGAACTACACCGCCTTCGACTTCCTTGCAGGCCTGCTGGAAATCGCCGTACTCACCGCCGTTGGCGGTATTTTACTCGGCGCGCTCCTCGACTATCTGGCACTACGCAGAACGGAACTGATTTAAACCATTGCCCGGGCGTGAATAGACGTTGTAATTACGAAACGTAATTATAACGTCTTATTAACGTTTCAATATTTATCAGCCGTTATTTGTTGTTTTGTGCGCTTTCTATTTCTGGAAATTATTGACAATTTTTATTCGAATCTTTAAATAATTTAAGCGATTCAGCACAAATAATTGTATTTTGCGATTTTATTATGTCTCATGCTTGATAATTAATTGTTAATTATTTGTATTGTTTTTCCCGCAGTTATACTCATTACCTTATAAACCTTTTCTTTCTTATCCCTGTCGTTATCAATCCCGCGGAAATCAAGGTTTGCAAGTTATTATGTCACACTTAGTAACACATGTGACAAACCAGGCAAAAGTAGCTAACACAGTACAGACACTGCTCCAACGATGTTTACAGTAATGCAACCTTCCCGTAAAATGCCCGCACACTTTAAGCGCCACCAGATTCCGTGGAATTGAGGTCGTTCAATGAGACTTAGGAAATACAATAAAAGTTTGGGATGGATGTCATTAATCGCAGGTACTGTATTACTCAGTGGCTGCGATTCTGCACTCCTTGACCCAAAAGGACAGATTGGACTGGAGCAACGCTCTCTGATTCTGACGGCCTTTGGCCTGATGCTGATTGTCGTTATTCCAGCCGTCTTGATGGCAGTAGGATTTGCCTGGAAGTACCGTGCGAGCAATAAAGATGCGAAGTATAGCCCTAACTGGTCACACTCCAACAAAGTTGAAGCGGTGGTCTGGACAGTGCCTATTCTGATCATCCTGTTCCTGGCCGTTCTGACCTGGAAAACCACTCACGCATTAGAGCCGAGCAAACCGCTTGCTAACGATGAAAAACCGATCACCATCGAAGTCGTTTCGATGGACTGGAAATGGTTCTTCATCTATCCGGAGCAAGGTATTGCTACCGTCAACGAAATCGCCTTCCCGGCGAACGTACCGGTACACTTCAAAGTGACCTCCAACTCCGTGATGAACTCGTTCTTTATCCCACGTTTAGGCAGCCAGATTTACGCAATGGCCGGGATGCAGACTCAACTGCACCTCATTGCGAACGAACCTGGTACTTACGACGGCATCTCCGCCAGCTATAGCGGCCCGGGCTTCTCTGGAATGAAGTTCAAAGCTATCGCTACGCCGGATCGTGCAACCTTCGATCAGTGGGTAGCGAAAGCCAAACAGTCTGCGAATGTCATGGATTCCATGGATGCGTTCGACAAACTGGCTGCGCCTAGCGAATACAACAAAGTGGAATACTTCTCTGACGTGAAACCGGATTTGTTTAAAGACGTTATTAACAAATTTATGTCTCACGGTAAGAGCATGGATATGTCCCAACCGGAAGGCGAGCACGCAGCGCATGAAGGGATGGAAGACATGGACATGAGCCACGCGGAAACCGCTCACTAAGGGGCCGAGGAAGAAAACGATGTTCGGAAAACTTACACTGGATGCAGTCCCCTACCATGAACCGATTATTATGGTTACGGTGGCTGCGATTATCATCGGGGGACTGGCGGTTCTCGCTGCCATCACTTACTTCGGTAAGTGGTCCTACCTTTGGAAAGAGTGGCTGACTTCGGTTGACCACAAACGGCTCGGTATCATGTACGTTATCGTCGCAATCGTCATGTTGCTGCGTGGCTTTGCCGATGCCATTATGATGCGTAGCCAGCAGGTGCTGGCCTCGGCCGGAGAAGCTGGCTTCCTGCCGCCTCACCACTACGATCAGATCTTTACCGCCCACGGCGTTATTATGATCTTCTTCGTCGCGATGCCGTTTGTTATCGGCCTGATGAACCTGGTGGTTCCACTGCAGCTCGGCGCGCGCGATGTTGCTTTCCCATTCCTTAACAACCTGAGCTTCTGGTTCACCGTTGTGGGCGTGATTCTGGTTAACCTTTCTCTGGGCGTTGGTGAATTCGCGCAGACCGGTTGGCTGGCCTATCCGCCGCTATCGGGAATCGAGTACAGTCCGGGCGTTGGCGTCGATTACTGGATCTGGGCTATCCAGCTATCCGGTATTGGTACCACGTTAACCGGTATTAACTTCTTTGTGACAATCATCAAGATGCGTGCCCCTGGCATGACGATGTTCAAGATGCCGGTATTTAGCTGGGCATCTCTGTGCGCCAACATCCTGATTATCGCCTCCTTCCCCATTCTGACCGTCACCGTCGCGCTGCTGACCCTGGACCGCTACCTGGGCACCCATTTCTTTACCAACGATATGGGTGGCAACATGATGATGTACATCAACCTGATTTGGGCCTGGGGTCACCCGGAAGTGTACATTCTGGTTCTGCCGGTATTCGGCGTCTTCTCCGAAATCGCGGCGACCTTCTCGCGTAAACGCCTGTTTGGCTATACCTCGCTGGTATGGGCAACAGTATGTATTACCGTGCTGTCGTTTATCGTTTGGCTGCACCACTTCTTTACTATGGGTGCGGGCGCGAACGTCAACGCCTTCTTCGGTATCACCACCATGATTATCGCGATCCCGACCGGGGTTAAGATCTTCAACTGGCTATTCACCATGTACCAGGGCCGCATCGTCTTCAACTCTGCAATGATGTGGACGATTGGCTTTATTGTGACCTTCTCGGTCGGTGGTATGACCGGCGTTCTGCTGGCGGTACCGGGCGCCGACTTCGTGCTGCACAACAGCCTGTTCCTGATCGCGCACTTCCATAACGTCATCATCGGCGGCGTGGTGTTCGGTTGCTTCGCGGGTCTGACCTACTGGTGGCCGAAAGCCTTTGGCTTCACGCTGAACGAGACCTGGGGCAAACGCGCTTTCTGGTTCTGGATTATCGGCTTCTTCGTGGCGTTTATGCCGCTGTATGTGCTGGGCTTTATGGGTATGACCCGTCGCCTGAGCCAGCAGATTGACCCGCAGTTCCACCCGATGCTGGTTGTTGCAGCCTGCGGCGCGGCGCTGATCGCTTGCGGTATCCTTTGCCAGTTGATTCAGTTCTACGTCTCTATCCGCGATCGCGAGCAGAACCGCGATCTGACCGGCGACCCATGGGGCGGCCGTACGCTGGAGTGGGCGACCTCTTCTCCTCCGCCGTTCTACAACTTCGCTATCGTTCCTCAGGTTCACGAGCGTGACGCCTTCTGGGAAATGAAAGAAAAAGGCGAAGCCTATAAAAAACCGGCAGGCTATGAAGAGATTCATATGCCGAAAAACAGCGGCGCGGGCATCGTTATTGCGGCTTTCGCAACGGTGTTTGGTTTCGCAATGATCTGGCACATCTGGTGGATGGCGATTGCAAGCTTCGCCGGAATCCTGGTGACCTGGATTATCAAGAGCTTTGACGAGGACGTGGATTACTACGTACCGGTTGCAGTAGTCGAAAAACTGGAAAATCAGCATTTCGATGAGATTAACAAAGCAGGGCTGAAATAATGGCAACTGATACTCTTGCGCATAATGCCCACGCGCATGAACACGGGCACCATGATACAGGACCGATGAAAGTCTTCGGCTTCTGGATCTACCTGATGAGCGACTGCATTATCTTCGCCTCTCTGTTCGCAACCTATGCCGTTCTGGTGAACGGCACAGCGGGCGGTCCGAGCGGTAAAGATATTTTCGAACTGCCGTTCGTTCTGGTTGAAACCGCACTGCTGCTGTTCAGCTCCATCACCTACGGCATGGCTGCGATTGCCATGTACAAAAACAACAAAAGCCAGGTGGTTTCCTGGCTGGCGCTGACCTTCCTCTTCGGGGCAGGGTTCATCGCGATGGAACTCTATGAATTCCATCACCTGATTGTTGAAGGTATGGGACCGAATCGTAGCGGCTTCCTGTCAGCGTTCTTCGCACTGGTCGGCACCCACGGTCTGCACGTAACCTCCGGTCTGATCTGGATGGCCGTATTGATGGTACAAGTTTCACGCCGTGGCCTGACCAGCACTAACCGCACCCGTATCATGTGCCTGAGCCTGTTCTGGCACTTCCTGGACGTCGTGTGGATCTGCGTGTTCTCGGTTGTTTATCTGATGGGGGCGATGTAATGAGTCATTCTACCGATCATAATGGCGCTTCTCACGGTAGCGTGAAGAGCTACATGACAGGCTTTATCCTGTCGATCATTCTGACGGTTATCCCGTTTGCAATGGTTATGAGTGGCTCCGCATCGCATGCGGCTATTCTGGGAACCATTCTGGTGACTGCGGTTGTGCAGATTATCGTGCACCTGGTGTACTTCCTGCATATGAACAGTAAATCAGACGAAGGTTGGAACCTGACCGCGTTTATCTTCACCGTAATCATCATTGCTATCGTAGTTGTCGGCTCCATCTGGATTATGTGGAACCTGAACTACAATATGATGATGCACTAAGAGCGGCGAGTATGTTTAAGCAATACCTGCAAGTAACGAAACCAGGCATCATTTTTGGCAACCTGATCTCCGTGATCGGCGGTTTCCTGCTGGCCTCCAAAGGGCACATCGACTATCCGCTGTTCATCTGGACGCTCCTCGGAGTATCCCTGGTGGTCGCCTCGGGTTGTGTTTTCAACAACTACATCGACCGTGATATCGATCGTAAGATGGAACGGACGAAAAACCGGGTGCTGGTCAAAGGGCTGATCTCGCCAGAAGCTTCGCTGGTATACGCCACCCTGCTGGGTATTGCTGGCTTCATGCTCCTGTGGTTTGGTGCCAATCCCCTGGCCTGCGGGCTTGGGGTGATGGGGTTCGTGGTTTATGTTGGTCTTTACAGCCTGTACATGAAACGCCACTCCGTCTACGGCACGCTGATTGGTTCTCTCTCTGGCGCTGCGCCGCCAGTGATTGGCTACTGCGCGGTGACCGGCGACTTTGACAGCGGCGCCGCCATTCTGCTGGCGATTTTCAGCCTGTGGCAAATGCCCCACTCCTACGCCATCGCGATTTTCCGCTTTAAGGATTATCAGGCGGCGAATATTCCGGTTCTGCCGGTGGTGAAGGGTATTTCAGTGGCCAAAAACCATATCACCCTCTACATCATCGGCTTCGCCGTCGCGACGCTGATGCTCTCTCTGGGCGGCTACGCCGGATATAAATATCTGGTGGTTGCGGCCGCAGTGAGCGTCTGGTGGCTCGGTATGGCGCTGCGTGGTTACAAAGTGGCGGACGATAAAGTCTGGGCGCGCAAACTGTTCGTCTTTTCTATCGTCGCCATTACCGCGCTGTCGGTAATGATGTCCGTCGATTTTATGGTGCCGGATTCACATAATTTGCTGGCTATGGTCAGATAAAACCGCACTCAGCAATCGCTCAGCAGCCTCCGCTCGCAAGACCGGAGGCTGTTTTTTTATAAAAACGACAGCATAACCAGATAGCGCCGCAGTGAATGTCTGCTCAGCGTCGTAAACAATGCTGCGCGGAGCGGTATACAGGACCGCGTCATCGCCTGCAATATTGCGCCTGATCCGCTCTCTCTTCTCTCCAGGACTACCCCGTCAGCATCGCCTGAGCGCTATAAAGCAAATCGAGATGATCGCGACACAATGCCTCAAGCGAGGTTCTTGATTGATGACTGGTTAAGCTCAGCGCGCCCCAGTAAATCCCGTCTCTGTCCGATAGCGGCACGGCCAGCACCAGCATGCCTATTTCAAACTCCTGCTCAATCGCCGCATATCCCTGGCGGCGAACCTGAGCGATTTTTTCCATTAGCGCGGCAACGTCAGTGACCGTATAGGGCGTGCGCTTTTCACGCCGAATCCGCTGCAGAACGGCTTCACACTCGGCTTCCGGTAGCGAGGCCAGCCAGAGTCGCCCCCCGGCCGTACAGTAAATCGGCACCCGCTCGCCCAGTCGCACTGATGTTGAGTTAAACGGCGTATGTTTACTACGAGCAATATAAACCAGCTCATCATCATCAATCATACCGACCGAAGCATGCTCTTCCGTGCGGCTGGCGATGTACTCCACGATTGGCCGCACCATGCGCGGAAACTGTGCCGAATCAACATACGCCTGCCCCAGGCGTAACGCTTTTGGCGTCAGCCAGTAATAGCGGCCATCAGTCTGCAAATAACGTTCATGCAGCAATGTAAGGAAAAACCGCCGTGCGGCGCTTTGCGTCAGCCCGCTCATTTTCGCCGCCTGCGGTACGGTAAGCCGCGGGAACGTTTTAGAGAAGAGCTGGATCAACGCCAGCCCCTTTTGTAAGCCGACGATCAGATCGCGGGAATGAATCTGGTTTTGCATAGTTGTTCACAGTTTTGCAACAATACAATCAATTTAACGCGATTATCGCAGTACTGGTGCGATTAACAACCAGTATGGCCGAATTCTGCGTTGTCGCTCTCAGCTTCCGCTGAAATACTTTCACAACATTCATTTAACAAATGAGGTTTGAAATGATCAGTGGATTCACTCAGGTCGTCGCCGTTATTGGCCACCCGATTAGCCAGGTTAAATCACCGGAGAACTTCAACCGCTACTTCGCTGAGCAACGGATGGATCGCGTCATGATCCCGGTCGATATCGCCCCGGAAGCCGTTGCCGACTACCTAAATGCGCTGCGAGGGTGGCACAACATGAGCGGCGTGCTGGTCACCGTCCCGCACAAGCAGCGCGCCGCCACGCTGGTCGATGAGTTAACTCCGCGAGCCCGACACCTGAACGCCGTCAATGTGATCCGTAAGCTGGCGGATGGCCGTTTACAGGGCGATATGCTTGATGGCGTCGGTTTTCAGCTTGCCGCAGAGGCGCATGGCTTTCACGCTGCAGGTAAAAAGGCGCTGCTTTCCGGCTGCGGCGGCGTCGGCAGCGCAATGGTGTGGGAGCTCTGCGAAGCGGGTATTAGCCAACTGGCGCTCTACGATCAGAATCCCGCCACTCAGCAGTTATTGCACAACCGGCTGGCAACCCATTTTCCGCATGTTCATCTCACAGACTTGCCCACGACGCTTGAGGATCTGGATTTAGTGATTAATGGTTCCCCGGCGGGAATGTCGGGTTTTGAGCCCTTACCGCTGCCGCAAGCGCTGCTGGAAACGCTACCGCCATCGATTCATGTCGCGGATGTCGTGACCGCGCCGGTGATAACCCCGCTCCTTGCCTTCGCCCGCGATCGTGGCTGCGTGATTCAGACCGGCCCGGAAATGGCGCTGGCACAGATGAAACTGCTGGGACAATTTATTGGCGTCATTCCGCAGGAACAAGGGGCGGCGGCATGAAAAGCTGGGATGTCATCGTTATCGGCAGCGGTGCCGCTGGCTTTGCCGCCGCGGTGACCGCCTGCTGTAAGGGGTTATCGGTACTAATGCTGGAAAAAGCCCCACAGTTTGGCGGCACTTCCGCCATTTCCGGCGGCGCGGTATGGATCCACGATAGCGATCAGGCGCGAAAATCAGCAAAAAGCGGCACCGCGCAGGCGATTGCCAGCTATCTGCGGACGATTATCGGCGAGTCGAACTATCGTCAGGATCTGGTGGATGCCTTTATCACCTCTGGCCGCGAGGCGCTGGCGTTTCTAGAAAAAGAGGGGGCGGTGAAATATAGCCTGCGTCCGCTCTCCCCGGATTATTACCCGGATGAACCCGGCGCCGTCGATGTTGGCCGGGCGCTGGAAGTGGTGGAGTATGACGGACGAGAGCTGGGAGAGCACTTTCGCGACCTGCGCTCTCCCCCGCCGGGGATGCTGCTGTTTGGCGGCATGATGGTTAATCGCGTTGATATCCAGCACTTTCTTGATATGCGCCGTTCACTGCGTTCGTTAGCGCACTGTAGCAAGCTGCTGCTGCGCTACGGCCGCGATCGCCTGAAACACCATCGCGGCACCCGGCTGGCGATGGGCAATGCGCTGATTGCCCGCATGGCGACTCTCGCCTTACGCAAAGGCATGACGCTCAGGCTCAACACCACAGTGCTGTCGCTGACCGAACAGCATGGCGAAGTGACTGGCGTCGAAATTGAGCATGATGGTCAAAAACAGACTCTCGCCGCCCGTTGCGGCGTGGTACTGGCGGCGGGGGGATTCGCCGCTGGCAAGCTGGCCGAACGCTATCGCCCTAAAACCCGCGAACACTATACCATGTCGCCCGTCACCAACGACGGTGCCGCACTGCGGCTTGGCGCAGGGGTCAATGCCTGTGAAGGTGAGGACAGGCCATCTAATTTTTTCTGGGCGCCCGTATCGGTGCTACGTCATCCCGATGGCTCGCAAGAGCGCTTTCCTCACCTCGTGACCGACCGCGCGAAACCCGGCGTTATCGCCGTCAACCAACGGGCAGTCCGCTTTGTTAATGAGTCAAACTCGTATCACCACTTTGCCAGCGCGATGCAAAGTCAGCCAGAAAATGCCCCCTGTTTTCTGATTTGCGATGCCCAGGCCATGAAGCGCTATGGCCTGGGTCTGGCGCGCCCTGCGCCGGTAAATAACGATGCGCTGATCAAGGCGGGCTATCTGCACAAGGCCGCGACCCTCGCCGAACTGGCGCAGCAGCTCGGCCTGGAGCCACAAACCCTCGTTGAGACGGTAAACCGCTATAACCGCACCGCCGCCGAAGGACATGACCCGGCATTCGCCAAAGGCGGCAACAGCTATAACCGCGCAATGGGCGACCCGGGCCACCAGCCGAACCCCTGCAACGCCGCGCTCACCTGCGCCCCGTTTTATGCCGTCACTCTTTATACCGGCGATCTCGGTACGTCGCGCGGGCTGGTCACCACCGCCGATGCGCAGGTCGTTAACCAACAGGGCCAACCCATTAAAGGGCTTTATGCCGTGGGTAACGATATGGACTCCATCATGGCCGGAACCTATCCCGGCCCGGGGATAACCCTCGGCCCGGCGCTGACTTTCGGCTACCTGGCAGCCAGTCATATGGCGCAACAACCCGCACTGTAACAGGAGAACACCATGATTTATGAAAAACGTACTTACACCATCAATCCGCTGAAAATGGCCGACTGGCTGGCGCTGTATAAAAGCGACGCTTACGCCGTTCAGACCGAACATCTCGGTAAACTCATCGGCTTCTTCTTTACCGAAATTGGTGTCGTCAATCAGGTGGTGCATATCTGGGCTTATGAAAGCCTCGACGATCGTCTGGCTCGTCGTGGGCGAATGGCCCAGGACCCACGCTGGCTGACTTTCTCGCGTAAAAATCGCGAACTGGCCGCCGTTGAACGCCTGGAGTCGGTACTTCTGCGCCCCACTGATTTTTCACCACTGCAATAAGGAGCCAGCGATGAGCGGACAGATGAACGTTGATGTTCTGGTGGTCGGCTCCGGCGCGGCGGGGCTCTCCGCCGCCGTTACCGCCGCGCTCGGCGGCGCCAGCGTGCTGGTCGCGGAAAAGGAGTCGGTCATTGGCGGCACCAGCGCCTGGTCCGGCGGCTGGCTGTGGATCCCACATAATCCGTTGGCGCGCGAGGAGGGCATTACCGAAGATCCCGATGCGCCGCTCACCTATCTGCGACATGAAATGGACGGGCAGGAAGCTGACGCGCGCCTGCGCGCCTTTCTGAAGTACGGACCGGAGATGATCGACTTCTTCCGTCGTCACACGGCGGTGCAGTTTCTTTCCGGCAGCAAAATGCCTGATTTTCATAACTCTCCGGGATATGCACAGGGCGGCCGCTCGGTCACGGCCCGGCCTTTTGATGGACGCCTGCTGGGGGAGTGGTTATATCGCCTGCGCCCGCCGCTGGAAACCATCAGCCTCGCGGGAATGGGCATTGCCGGCGGGACGGATATGGCGCACTTTTTCAACGCCACCCGTTCACCGCGCTCGGCGCTGTATGCGACCCGTCGCCTGCTACGTCACGGCTGGCAGCGTCTGCGCGCCGGACGCGGACAGCACCTGGTGAACGGCAATGCGCTGGTCGCCCGCCTGCTACGTTCGGCGCTGGACGCAGGGGTTAACTTTCAGCTTAACGCGCCGGTACAACGCCTGCTCACCGCCGACAACCGCGTTGAAGGGGCGATATTGCACAGCGATGGCGGCGAGATACATGTCCGCTCCGGGGCGGTGATCCTTGCCTGCGGCGGCTTTCCTCACGACAGACAACGGCTGGCGGAAAATGTGCCGCACGCCGCCAGCGGCTATGGACACTTCTCCGCGGCCCCCCCGGGCAATCAGGGCGACGGTATTCGGCTCGGCGAATCGGTCGGCGGCCAGTTTGATACCTCGCTCAGACACCCCATGGCCTGGGCGCCGGTCTCGCGCGTCACCCTCGCCAGCGGGCTGCAACTGGTGTTCCCGCACCTGGTGGAACGCGCGAAACCCGGCTTTATTGCCGTTTTGCCCAACGGCAAACGCTTCACCAATGAAGCCGACTCCTATCACGATTTTATCGCCGCGCTGCTTAAAGCGACGCCACCCGGCGAAACGCCGCAAGCATGGCTGATTGCCGATAGTCGGGCGCTGCGGCGGTATGGATTAGGCCATGCCCGCCCCTTCCCTTTTACCCCGGAGGCCTGGCGACGGACCGGCTATCTGCACACCGGCGAAACGCTGAAAGCCCTGGCGGAAAAATGCGCAATCAATCCGCAACAGCTGGTGGAAACCATCGCCCACTTTAACGGCTTTGCCGACAAGGGCGAAGACACAGACTTTCAGCGCGGCGCATCGGCCTATAACCGCGCCCAGGGCGATGCCAGCCGCTCAGGCCACCCCACGCTGGGAAAACTCAGCGATGCGCCTTTTTATGCCGTGCGCATTCTTCCCGGCTCTTTAGGTTCCTTTAGCGGACTACAAACCGATGACTGCGCCCACGTACTGGATGCCCGGCAACAGCCGATTCCGGGCCTTTACGCCATCGGTAACGATATGTCGAGCGTGATGCGGGGATTCTATCCCAGCGGCGGTATCACGCTTGGGCCAGCGATGACCTTTGGCTATCTGGTCGGAAAAAAATTAACGGAAAGCATTAATAAAACAATGCATTAAAAAGATTTTACCAGGGACGGCGATACACATAACAACAACCACCTGCAACTGTACTGGAGTCCATTATGAACATGCGTACCCTGTCACTCGCTGCGCTTACCCTACTCGACGTCCCTCCGCCGGAACAGGTGCGGATCGCGGCACAAACCGGTTACAGCCACGTAGGCCTGCGCCTGCTCCCCGCAACGCCGTCCGACCCGGATTATGACATGCTCGGCGATACCGCCACCGTCCGTGATACCCTGGCGGCGCTGAAGGAAACCGGTATTGGCGTCTCAGACGTTGAGATCGTCCGCCTGACGCCGGATTTTTCATTGAACGCCCGTCTGCAGCGGTTCTTCGACACCGCTACGTGCCTGGGGGCCAAACAGGTACTGGTCGCCGGAAACGATGAAAATCTCGCGCGCAGCGCGGAAAATCTCGCCCGCCTTGCCGAAGCCGGTCGGGAGTATGACTTAACCATGAACCTGGAACCCATGCCCTGGACTCACCTGCGCACCATCGCCGATGCCCGGGCGCTGATCGACGCCAGCGGCCGCTCAGATATCGGTATTTTGATCGACGCGCTCCACTTCTGGCGGGCGGGCGAATCCCTTTCGACGCTCGCTGAACTGCCCCAAAATAGCCTCAACTATATGCAACTTTGTGATGCCTCGCCGCTCATGCCCGCTGATGAACAGGAACTGATTTACCAGGCCCGCGCCGCACGTAAGGTGCCCGGCGAAGGTGGGCTCGATCTGCATGGCCTGATGGCGGCGCTTCCGCCCATGCTGCCGGTCTCGATCGAGGTTCCACTGAGCGGAGAACGTGGCGCGTTGCCGCCGCTGACTCGCGCGCAACTGCTGTTTAACGCCGCGCAGTCCTATCTGCGCCCTTGCGCATAAGGAGAGGCTAATGACACAGACTCATCGCCTTGACGTTCGGGAGTTAATCAACGCCAATCCGCTCAGCCGATTCCAGAAACTGGTGGTGTTTTTAGGTTTTTGCGTGATCGCGCTGGACGGTTTTGATATCGCCATAATGGGTTTTATCGCCCCGGCGTTAAAACAGGAGTGGGGAGTAAGCAATCACGAACTTGGCTTCGTGATTAGCGCGGCGCTGATCGGCCTCGCGCTGGGCGCCATTTTCTCCGGGCCGCTCGCCGACTGGCTGGGGCGGAAAAAAATTATCATCAACAGCGTCTTTTTCTTCGGCTTCTGGACCATCGCCACTGCGCTTTCACATAATATTGAACAGATGGTGTTCTTTCGCTTTATGACCGGGCTGGGATTAGGCGCCGCGATGCCGAATATCGGCACTCTGGTATCGGAGTACGCCCCCGAGCGCCAGCGTTCGTTTCTGATTACGATTATTTTTTGTGGTTTCACCTTTGGCGCGGCGGCAGGCGGTTTCTCCGCATCATGGCTGATCCCGAAATTTGGCTGGCATTCACTGATGCTGCTCGGCGGTATTCTCCCGCTGTTGTTCGCGCCGCTACTCATCTGGCTGTTGCCCGAATCAGTGCGCTTTCTGGTGGTTAAGCGAGCGCCAGCCGAACGCATTCGCAAGATTTTGCGGCGCCTCTATCCCGGACAAATCGCCGATAACGCCGAATTCAGCCTCCCGGTACAGCCCGCCAGTACCAATGCGATGCGCATCGTGCTCTCCCGCCAGTATCGCTTCGGTTCGCTGATGCTATGGCTGGTTTACTTTATGGGGCTTTTTTTGGTTTATCTCCTCGGTAGCTGGCTACCGACGCTGGTTAAAGAGGTGGGCCTGACGGTCAGCCAGGCGGCGGTGATGACGGCAATGTACCAGGCGGGCGGAACTATTGGTTCGCTGTTCGCTGGCTGGCTGATGGACCGAATCAACCCGCATCGGGCACTTGGGTTTATTTACGCGGTGGGCGGCCTGTTTACGATGGCGATGGGCTATGCGGCGGCAAGCTTTGCGCTCATTTGCCTGCTGGCATTTATCAGCGGTGCCTGTTTAAATGGCGCAAATACGGGTATGAACGCGCTCTCCGCCCGCTATTATCCCACAGAAGCGCGGGCCACAGGCTCCAGTTGGATGCATGGGGTTGGTCGGATGGGAGCCATCCTCAGCGCCTTTGCCGGGGCTGAAATGCTGGCGCTGAACCTCCGCTTCGAAAGCGTTTTCCTGATCCTTGGCATTCCCGCCGCGATCACCGTCGCCGGGCTGGCGGCTAAAGGTATTTTTGCCGCCGATGCGACGAAAAAATCCGCATCCCCGGCGACGGCAATCAGGAGCGCGCCATAAATTAACCGCGCGGAACCAGGACAAAAACCACCGGAGCCCCCGGTGGTTTCAGATTGGGCTGACCCGTTATCCGTCATTCATCCTCGCCGTTGCGTCTGACCCGCATCGGTGCCGCTGGCAGACCGTCCGGCGATTACCGCCTCCCCTCATCATGCAACACTGTCGTAATATCTGTTAAACAAACATTTATTTACGCTTCATGCTACCACCACTACACTAGTCGCAATTTTTATATTGAGGTAGTAATGAACGATAACAAAATGACGCCAGGCGAACTGCGCGCGACCTGGGGTTTGGGGGCCGTATTCTCTCTGCGTATGCTCGGCATGTTTATGGTCCTGCCGGTTCTGACCACCTATGGCATGGCGTTACAAGGCGCCAGTGAAGCGCTCATCGGTCTGGCAATTGGCATTTACGGGCTGGCCCAGGCAATATTTCAGATCCCTTTCGGCCTGCTTTCTGACAGGATCGGGCGCAAACCGCTGATAGTCGGCGGTCTGTTAATCTTTATTCTCGGCAGCGTTATCGCCGCCCTTTCCGACGCTATCTGGGGCATTATTCTGGGCCGTGCGCTGCAAGGCTCCGGGGCGATTGCCGCGGCGGTAATGGCGCTGCTTTCCGATTTAACACGTGAACAGAATCGCACGAAAGCCATGGCCTTTATTGGCGTCAGTTTTGGCATCACCTTTGCTATCGCGATGGTTCTCGGCCCCATAGTGACCCATCAGTTGGGCCTGCATGCGCTCTTCTGGATGATTGCCGCTCTGGCAACGCTCGGCATTCTGCTCACGCTATGGGTGGTGCCAAACAGCCGTCATCACGTACTGAATCGTGAGTCCGGGATGGTAAAAGGCTGCTTCAGTAAAGTGCTTGCTGAACCCAGACTGCTAAGACTCAACTTCGGCATTATGTGTCTGCATACCATGCTGATGTCCACCTTCGTCGCCCTGCCGGGACAGCTTGAGGCCGCCGGTTTTCCCGCCGCCGAACACTGGAAAATCTATCTGGTCACCATGGTGGTCTCCTTCATCGCCGTGGTGCCGTTTATTATCTACGCCGAAGTAAAGCGCAAAATGAAACGCGTTTTCCTGCTGTGCGTTGCGATCCTGCTGATTGCTGAGATCGTGCTCTGGGGTGCCGGGGGCTACTTCTGGGAACTGGTGGCGGGCGTGCAATTGTTCTTCCTCGCGTTTAATCTGCTGGAAGCGCTGTTGCCATCGTTAATCAGTAAAGAATCACCGGCCGGTTACAAAGGCACCGCAATGGGGGTTTACTCCACCAGCCAGTTCCTCGGCGTGGCGATTGGCGGAGCTGTTGGCGGTTGGGTGGATGGCTTCTTTGACGCACAAACCGTGTTCCTGCTTGGCGCGCTGCTGGCGATGCTGTGGCTACTGGTGGCCAGCACCATGAGTGAACCACCGTACGTCAGCAGCCTGCGGGTCGAGATCCCCGATGATGTCGCTGCGGATGTGATATTACAGGAACGTTTACAGGCCAAAGAGGGCGTAAAAGAGGTGCTGGTGATTGCTGAAGAGCGTTCGGTCTACATCAAAATAGACAGTAAGATCACTAACCGCTTTGAGATTGAGCAGGCTATCAAAGGGGTATAAAAAAGGTTCATCGCAGGTTAGCGTGAACCAATAGAAAACGGCAGTCAGCATTTGCAGGCCGGGTCAGGCGTCAGCCGCCACCCGGCATATAAAATCAATAATATCATATATGTTATGGGTTTTTCGTAGGCCCGCGCAAGCGAAGCGCCGCCGGGCAATTCCGGAAAAACGCACTTTGTCAGCAATCTGAAGCGGGGTTAACCCGCTTTTATAGTAATATCAATCCTGCAAAGGCTCCCGCGCGCTTAATCGCGGAAGTTTTTGAACTGGAACGGCTGGCCTAAATCACCGCCGCGCACCAGCGCCATAACCGACTGCAGATCGTCGCGAGACTTACCGGTAACGCGAATTTCTTCCCCTTGAATCTGTGCCTGTACTTTCAGCTTGCTGTCCTTAATAAGCTTGACGATTTTCTTCTGCGTCGCGCTCTCAATCCCTTGCTTCAGCTTTGCATCGACAAACCAGGTTTTACCGCTGTGCACAAACTCATCCGGCACCTCGATTGAGCTGCCTTCAATGCCGCGTTTCAGCAGCTTGGCGCGCAGGATATCCAATAGCTGGTTAACCTGAAAATCAGACTCGCTGAGGACCTTGATGGTCTCGTTTTTTTCGTTCAGTTCAAAGCTCGCTTCAACGTTACGAAAATCAAAACGCGATTCAACCTCACGGCCCGCGTTCTCTACGGCGTTTCGAACTTCCTGAAGATCGACTTCAGAGACAATATCGAAAGATGGCATCTTTTCCTCTCCTTCCGTTTCTTTTGCGTTGCATAATACCTGCAACGCAACATAACTCAACTTGTTATCCCGAGAGGATAACTGATAACGCTATACTTTAGCCATGAACACCTGATGCAGCACTTACAGGTGAGGAGGAATAATGAAAGTAACCGTACTCGGATGCGGTGCACTGGGACAGTTATGGCTAACTGCGCTGTACAAACACGGACATGAAGTCCAGGGCTGGCTACGCGTCCCTCAACCATTCTGCAGCGTTAATGTGATTGAAACCGACGGTAGCGTGTTTAACGAATCCTTCACCGCTAACGATCCTGAATTCCTCGCCAGCAGCGACCTGTTGCTGGTGACGCTAAAAGCCTGGCAGGTTTCTAACGCGGTGAAAAATCTCAGCGCCGCCCTGCCCGCATCATCGCCGGTTCTGTTAATGCATAATGGCATGGGCACTGTGGATGAACTTAAAACCATCAAGCAGCCGTTGCTGATGGCTTCGACAACCCAGGCGGCCCGTCGCGACGGCAACGTCATCATCCATGTCGCCAACGGTACCAGCCATATTGGCCCGGCAAAAAACTATCCGCAGGACTACAGCTATCTCGCCGATGTTCTGCAGCGCGTGTTGCCCGACGTTGCCTGGCATAACAATATCTATCCCGCAATCTGGAGTAAGCTGGCGGTGAACTGCGTGATTAACCCGCTGACGGCGTTGAAAAATTGCCGGAACGGCGAGTTACGCGCATACCCGCAGGAGGTCGCCGCGATTTGTTATGAGGTTGCGGCGGTTATGGAGCGCGAGGGAATGCATACCTCGCCGGAAAACCTGTTATTCTATGTTCATCAGGTTATTGAAAGTACGGCAGAAAATACCTCTTCTATGCTGCAGGATATTCTCGCCCAGCGCCATACGGAAATCGACTATATCACTGGTTTTCTGTTAAAACGCGCTCGCGCCCACGGCATCGCCGTACCGGAAAATACCCGTCTGTTTGAACTGGTAAAGCATAAGGAGAATGAATATGAGCGCGTCGGCACTGATTTGCCTCGCCCCTGGTAGCGAAGAGACCGAAGCAGTCACCACCATTGATTTACTCGTTCGCGGCGGCATCAGGGTCACCACGGCGAGCGTCGCCAGCGATGGCGATCTGACCATCGTCTGCTCACGCGGCGTCAGGCTGCTGGCCGATGCGCCGCTGGTTGACGTGGCCGACGGCGATTTCGATATCATCGTTTTACCCGGCGGCATTAAGGGGGCAGAGTGCTTCCGCGACAGCCCGCTGCTGGTCGAAACCGTTAAGCAGTTCCACCGTTCCGGGCGTATTGTCGCCGCGATTTGTGCAGCGGCCGCCACGGTGCTTGTTCCGCACGCTATCTTCCCCATCGGCAATATGACCGGCTTCCCGGCATTGAAAGACAAAATCCCCGCCGAACAGTGGCTGGATAAACGTGTGGTATGGGACCCTCGCGTAAAACTGCTCACCAGTCAGGGGCCGGGAACAGCAATTGATTTCGCCTTGAAGATAATCGATCTGCTGGTTGGGCGCGAAAAAGCGCACGACGTCGCTTCACAGCTGGTGATGGCGGCGGGTATTTATAACTACTATGAATAGACGCAAAACGGCAACCCAGGATTGCCGTTTTTCATGTTTGCGCCTTGATGCAAAAAACTAAGGGCGATACACCTTCACGTTGTCAAAGCCCTGCTCGCGCAGATACAGCGCCTGCAGACGGCTCATCACGCCGCGCTCGCACCACAACAGCCAGGTTTTACTCTGGTCGAGATCGCCAAATTTGGTGCTCAGCTTATAGAACGGCAGAGAAACCACCTCCACGCCGTCCACCTTCAGCGGCTTATCGTCCTGTTCATCAACAGAACGGATATCGAGGATCATGTCATCGGGGCCGAAACCGCTGACGGTCTCCACTTCCACCACGTCCTGCCCGGTCTGCTGAGCGATATCGCGAATATCAATGTTATTCGCTTCCGCCACCACTTTATCAAGGATACTGAAATCGAAATGCTCTTCTTCCGCCTCGATCCTGGCCTTCACCGCTTTCACCGTCGGACTTTTCGAAATAACGCCGCAATATTCGGGCATGGTGCGGGCAAAATCTTCGGTGCCGATTTCGCGCGCCAGATTAATAATGTGCTCTTTATCGTGCGAAATCAGCGGACGCAGAATCAGCGTATCCGAAACGTTGTCGATCAGGCGCAGGTTGGTCAGCGTCTGACTGGAGACCTGGCCTAAGGCCTCGCCAGTCACCAGCGCCTGCACGCCGTAGCGCTCGGCAACTTTTGACGCCGCGCGGACCATCATACGCTTGAGCACCACGCCCATCTGGCCGTCATCGACTTTCTCAAGAATTTCACCAACCACCGGTTCAAAGTTAATCGCCACAAAACGGACACGATGAGAACTACCGAAGCGATTCCACAGGTAATGCGCCACCTGACGCACGCCGATTTCATGCGCCGCGCCGCCAAGGTTGAAGAAACAGTAATGCACGCGGCAGCCGCGACGCATCAGCATATAGCTGGAGACGCCGGAATCGAAACCGCCGGAAATCAGTGACAGGACATCTTCCTGAGTACCGATCGGGAAACCGCCAATACCTTCGTAGCGCCCTTTCACCAGCAGCAGACGATCGTTTTCGATCTCAAGGTTGACCGTCACATCCGGGTTGGTCAGCTTCACCCGCGCCGTTTCAATATGCTGGTTTAAACCGCCGCCGACGTAGCGTTCTACTTCAATAGAGGTAAACTCATGCTTACCGCGACGCTTAACGCGCACGCAGAAACTTTTGCCTTCCAGCGTTTCACGCCATAGCGGCAGAGTCTGTTCGAAAATGTCGTGCAGGGAAGTAAAAGGAACATCTTCAACTTCCAGAATATGGTGAATACCGGGAATGCGGGTCAGCGCGTCGCGGATAGCCGGGCGCTGATTTTCATCTTTCGCCCGGACTTCGATATGGTCCCAGTGACGAACGACGGCAAGCGTCTCATCATAGTTCTTGAGAACGTTACGAATGTTCCCGGTTAAGATTTTAATGAAGCGCAATCGCACAGATTGGCTTTTGATGGTGATTTCCGGGAACAATTTAATGATAAACTTCATAGCGACAATAGTTCGTTAGCAAGCCCGGTGGGCTTTTAAGCATAAAAAGTTGTACAGGCGCGATCGGCGTCTGCATCCAGGGCGCGGAGTATACCACTATTGGGCGCTTTTCACCTGGCATTGCGCGTTATTTGATTAACCGCGCGACTTCGTTACCATATTGATCGCTATTAAGACATGACAAGAGTCTATATTCACTATGCCAAAGAAAAATGAGGCCCCGGCCAGTTTTGAAACCGCCCTGAGCGAGCTGGAACAGATTGTTAATCGTCTGGAAAGCGGCTCACTGCCGTTAGAAGAAGCGCTCGGGGAATTTGAGCGCGGAATACAGCTGGCGCGCCAGGGGCAGGCCAAACTGCAGCAGGCAGAGCAGCGCGTACAAATTCTGCTGGCGGATAGCGAAGACGCGCCGCTTACATCTTTTACGCCGGACGCTGAATAAATGGACTTTCCCCAACAGCTACAGGCTTGTGTTGAACAAGCCAACGATGCCCTTCGTCGCTTTATCGCGCCTCAGCCTTTTCAGAACACTCCGCTGGTCGAAGCCATGCAATATGGCGCACTCTTGGGCGGCAAACGCCTGCGCCCGTTTCTGGTTTATGCCACCGGCGACATGTTTGGCGTCAGTCGTTCCACGCTGGACGCCCCCGCCGCCGCCGTTGAGTGCATTCATGCTTATTCGCTGATACACGACGATCTGCCGGCGATGGATGATGACGATTTACGCCGCGGCCAGCCGACCTGCCATATTAAATTCGGCGAAGCGAACGCTATTCTTGCCGGAGACGCCCTGCAAACGCTGGCGTTTTCTATACTGAGTGATGCCTCCATGCCGGAAGTGCCGGATCGCGATCGTCTGGCGATGATTTCTGAACTGGCGCAGGCCAGCGGCATCGCCGGTATGTGCGGCGGTCAGGCGCTGGATCTGCAGGCGGAAGGTCAGCAGGTTGATCTGCAGGCGCTGGAGCGTATTCATCGCCACAAGACCGGGGCGCTCATCCGCGCGGCGGTGCGACTGGGAGCATTGAGCGCGGGGGATGCGGGGCGTAAAGCGCTGCCCGCCCTTGACCGCTATGCGGAAAATATCGGTCTGGCTTTCCAGGTCCAGGATGACATTCTTGATGTAGTAGGGGATACTGCGACACTCGGCAAACGTCAGGGAGCCGACCAGCAGTTGGGCAAAAGCACCTACCCCGCCCTTCTGGGACTTGAGCAAGCCCGGAAAAAAGCCCATGATCTGATTACTGATGCTCGCCAGTCGCTAAATGAACTGGCCGCGCAATCTCTGGATATCACGGCGCTGAACGCGCTCGCGAATTACATAATTCAGCGCGATAAATAAACAATAAATGAGTCTCTGATGAGTTTTGATATTGCCAAATACCCGACCCTGGCGCTGGTGGATTCCACCCAGGAGTTGCGTCTGTTGCCAAAAGATAGTCTGCCAAAACTGTGCGATGAACTACGGCGTTATCTGCTGGACAGCGTCAGCCGTTCCAGCGGGCACTTTGCCTCCGGCCTCGGTACAGTAGAGCTCACTGTGGCGCTACATTACGTCTATAACACGCCGTTTGATCGCCTGATCTGGGACGTGGGCCATCAGGCATACCCGCATAAAATTCTGACCGGTCGCCGCGACCAAATCGGCACCATCCGCCAGAAAGGCGGGCTTCATCCTTTCCCGTGGCGCGGAGAAAGCGAGTATGACGTACTGAGCGTTGGTCACTCTTCGACCTCCATCTCCGCCGGGATTGGGATTGCGATCGCCGCGGCCAAAGAAGATAAGCAGCGCCGCGCGGTCTGCGTTATCGGCGATGGGGCAATAACCGCCGGGATGGCATTTGAAGCGATGAACCACGCGGGCGACATCAAACCCGACCTGTTGGTGGTCCTCAATGACAATGAAATGTCGATCTCCGAAAATGTCGGGGCGCTAAACAACCATCTGGCGCAACTGCTCTCCGGCAAGCTTTATTCCACACTGCGTGAAGGCGGCAAAAAGGTCTTTTCAGGCGTACCGCCCATCAAAGAGTTGCTCAAACGCACCGAAGAACATCTCAAAGGCATGGTGGTACCGGGAACGCTGTTTGAAGAGCTGGGCTTTAACTACATTGGGCCGGTGGATGGCCACGATGTTATCGGCCTGGTTAATACGCTGAAGAATATGCGCGATCTGAAAGGACCCCAGTTCCTGCATATTATGACCAAAAAAGGCCGCGGCTATGAGCCCGCCGAAAAAGACCCGATTACCTTCCATGCGGTGCCGAAATTCGACCACACCAGCGGCGTGCTGCCCAAAAGCAGCGGCGGTCTGCCTACTTACTCAAAAATCTTCGGCGACTGGCTGTGCGAAACCGCCGCGAAAGATGACAAATTAATGGCCATCACCCCGGCGATGCGCGAAGGCTCCGGGATGGTCGAGTTCTCGAAAAAATATCCTGACCAGTATTTCGACGTCGCTATCGCCGAGCAGCATGCGGTGACTTTTGCCGCCGGGCTGGCGATTGGCGGCTACAAGCCGGTGGTGGCGATTTACTCCACCTTCCTGCAGCGCGCCTATGACCAGGTGATTCACGATGTCGCGATCCAGAAGCTGCCGGTGCTTTTCGCCATCGACCGTGCGGGGATCGTCGGCGCCGATGGGCAGACCCATCAGGGCGCGTTTGATATCTCCTTCCTGCGCTGTATCCCGGATATGGTTATCATGACCCCGAGCGATGAGAACGAATGTCGCCAGATGCTGTATACCGGCTATCACTACAACGATGGCCCGAGCGCCGTGCGCTACCCGCGCGGTTCAGGTACCGGCGCGGCATTTGAACCGCTGTCTTCGCTGGCTATCGGTAAAGGGGTGGTGAAACGCGAAGGTAAGAAGATCGCCATGCTTAATTTCGGCACGCTGCTGCCGCAAGCCGCAAAAGTAGCGGAAAAGCTTGATGCCACTCTGGTGGATATGCGTTTTGCCAAACCGCTGGATGACGCGCTGATCCTGCAACTGGCCGCCGAACATGAAGCGCTGGTGACCCTTGAAGAGAATGCCGTTATGGGCGGTGCGGGCAGCGGCGTGAATGAGCTGCTGATGTCCCGCCGCCGCATGGTTCCGGTGCTGAATCTTGGCCTGCCTGATTGCTTTATTCCGCAGGGAACGCAAGAAGAGGTTCATGCCGACCTCGGCCTCGATGCCGCCGGTATTGAAGCCAAAATCCACGTCTGGTTAGCATAATTCCCATCACGGCTCCTGCTATGCTTAAACGATATTCTTTATTCGTAGCAGGAGCGCATTATGCACTACATTCCCCTTGGCAATACCGATCTGCGCGTTTCCCGGCTGTGCCTCGGCTGTATGACGTTCGGCGAACCGGATCGCGGTAACCACGCCTGGACCTTACCGGAAGAGAGCAGCCGTCCGCTGATCAAGCATGCCCTTGAAGGCGGCATCAATTTTTTCGACACCTCGAACAACTATTCCGACGGCAGCAGCGAAGAGATCCTCGGTCGCGCGCTGCGTGAGTATGCCCGCCGCGATGCCGTTATCGTCGCCACGAAGGTTTACCATCAGGTGGGCGATCTGCCCCAGGGACTGTCACGGGGGCAAATCCTGCGATCCATTGACGACAGCCTGCGCCGTCTCAACATGGAGTATGTCGATCTGCTGCAAATCCACCGCTGGGATTACGCCACCCCGATTGAAGAGACCCTGGAAGCGCTAAACGATGTCGTTAAGGCGGGTAAAGCGCGCTATATCGGCGCCTCGTCGATGCATGCCCGGCAGTTTGCCCAGGCGCTGGCGTTGCAGGAGCAGAATAACTGGGCGCGCTTCGTCACCATGCAGGACCACTACAATCTGATTTATCGTGAAGAGGAAAACGAGATGTTGCCGCTGTGTAGCCGTAAAGGCGTCGCGGTGATGCCGTGGAGCCCGCTGGCGCGCGGTCGCCTGACTCGCCCGTGGGGGGAAACCACCGCCCGTCTGGTATCGGATGAATTCGGTAAGTCCCTCTACAACACAACGGATGAAAACGATAAACAGGTTGCGGCAAACCTTGCCGAAGTCGCGGAAGAACTTGACGCCGGGCGCGCTCAGGTGGCGCTGGCCTGGCTGTTAAGCAAGCCGACCGTGGCCGCACCGATTATCGGCGCCTCAAGACAGGAACAACTGGATGAGCTGCTTCATGCGGTCGATTTAAGCCTCACGCCGGCGCAGATTGAAAAGCTGGAAGCGCCATATAAACCGCATCCCACAGTGGGATTCAAGTAAACACAACGCCCGGCCTGCTGGCCGGGTTGTCGTCAGAACAGGCCTATCGGCCAGTGATGGCCAATCACGTACAGGACCCCGGCGGAAATCACTCCGGCGACGATATCGTCCACCATAATGCCCATCCCGCCGTGGATATTGCGATCGAACCAGCGGATCGGCCACGGCTTCCACATATCAAAAATACGGAAAATAACAAACCCTGCGGCAACCCACTGCCAGTCCAGCGTCGGCAAAGCCATCAGGGTGATCCACATCCCGACAAACTCGTCCCAGACGATACTGCCGTGATCGTGGGTACCCATATCTTTCGCCGTACGGTGACAGATATACACGCCGATGCAGATGCTCATCATCACCACCAGCGAATAGAGCTGCCAGGGGAGAAAAGTCATCAGATACCAGAATGGAATCGACGCCAGCGATCCCATGGTTCCAGGCACGACAGGACTTAACCCGCTGCCAAAACCGGTCGCCAGCAGATGCCAGGGATTACGCATCTTCAGGCGGCTTTTCGCGACATCTTTACTCCGCACCAAAATGGTCATACCCCTTAAAGTTCAGCGTGACCGCCTTCCCCTCGCGGGTAAAGTGCAGACCTTCGTTTTCCGGCAGGATCTGCCCGATACAGGTAAAACGCGCGCCAAGATGGGCGAGAGCGACATCCAGGGCCCCGCGGTTAAGTTCAGGCACGGTAAAGCACAGCTCGTAATCTTCGCCGCCGGAAAGCGCCCAGCGGAGCGCCTGCTCCGCGTCAACCTGGCGCAGCATCGCATCCGAGAACGGCATCATATCCAGATCAACGCGCGCGCCGCAGCCGCTGGCGTTGAGAATATGCCCCAGATCGGAAATCAGACCGTCGGAAAGATCGATGGCGGAGCTTGCCAGATCGCGCAGCGCCTGGCCCTGCAGAATACGCGGTAGCGGGCGCAGATGGCGCGCCAGCAGATAATCGGCATCGGCCGCGTCTTCAACCTGTAGCCGCGCCTGCAAAATCGCCAGGCCCGCAGCGCTATCCCCCGGCGTCCCGGTGACATAAATCCAGTCGCCCGGCTTCGCTCCGGAGCGCTTCAACGCACGTCCCGGCGGCACGAAGCCGTGAATGCCCAGCGTCATCGACAGCGGCCCGCGAGTGGTATCGCCGCCAATCAGCTGCATATCATAATAGCTAAGCTGAACAAACAGGCTGTCGCTAAAGGCCTCCAGCCACGCTTCGTCCGCTTCCGGCAGGGTCAGAGCCAGCGTTAACCACGCCGGTTCAGCGCCCATTGCCGCAAGGTCGCTCAAATTCACCGCCAGCGCTTTATAAGCCAGGTCGGCAGGGTCGATATCAGGTAAAAAATGGTTTCCCGCCACCAGAGTGTCGGTGCTGATTGCCAGCGTTTTTTTCTCGGGGATATTCAGGAGTGCGCAGTCGTCGCCAATGCCGGTTTCAACATCAAGACGGGCGCTTTTTACACGATCAAAATAACGGGCAATCAGGGAAAATTCGCCGCATGCCATACGTTATGCCTCAGCAAAAGAAAAAAATAAGACCGGATTGCAGAGAGCAGAACTCTGCAAAACCGGCCCTGGCGTTTACTTTTTGTTGGGACGAATTACCGGGGCTGCTTTGTCCAGCACGCCGTTGACAAACTTGTGGCTATCTTCAGCGCCAAAGGTTTTTGCCAGCTCGATGGCTTCGTTAATCGCAACTTTGTACGGTACATCGCTGCGCTTTGCCAGTTCAAACAGCGCGATACGCAGCACTGCCTTTTCCACCTGACCCAGCTCGTCCAGCAGACGAGACAGGTACGGCTTCATCAGGCCGTCGAGATATGCGCTGTTAGTCGCCACTCCGGACAGCAGCTCACGGAAATACAGAATGTCCACATCTTTCACATCCTGTTCCGCCAGGAACTGGTATTCGACATCAGCGATGTCGTTCTGGGACAACTGCCAGGAGTAAAGCGCCTGGACAGCACACTCACGAGCGCGGCGACGAGCAGCAGGTTTCACGGAATTCCCCTTACAAAAATCAGGCCTTAATGGCTTTCAATACGTTAATCATTTCCAGCGCGGTCAGCGCGGCTTCAGCGCCTTTGTTACCGGCTTTGGTACCAGCACGTTCGATGGCTTGTTCAATACTTTCAGTGGTCAGAACACCGAAGGCTACCGGAATGCCGCTATCCTGAGCGACGTGCGCCAGGCCATTGCTTGCTCCGCCAGCCACATATTCAAAGTGCGCAGTGCCGCCCCGAATAACGGTACCCAGCGCAATCACCGCGTCATATTTACCGGTTTTTGCCAGCGCGCCAGCCGCCAGCGGCAGCTCATACGCGCCGGGCACCCAAACAACGGTAATGTTTTCATCTTTTACCTGACCAATGCGTTTCAGGGCGTCAATCGCACCCTCCAGCAGGCTGTCATTGATAAAGTTGTTGAAACGCGCAATGGTGATGGCGACGCGAGCGTCCGGGGTAGCAACGTTAGCTTCAATAATGTTCATACTCTTCCTTCGGGTTCATTTGGCCCCGCAAGGGGGGCGGATTCTATCACAATAATCGGCACACTGCTTTCCCTTTTGACCGGGGAAATCAGGCATTCACTAAATGCAGGCAAATATCCGGGCCTACATGACGTATCTCGTTGAATTTGAAATGGGGCGCCTGGCTAAGTTTCTCAAGCCCCGGCAATACGCACAATCCCCGCGCGTCGTTGCCTAACAGTTTAGGCGCAATATAGACGATAAGCTCATCCACCACCCCGGCCTGTAACAGCGCGCCGGCGAGCGCTGGTCCGGCCTCGACCCAAATCGAGTTAATCTGCTGTTTCCCCAGCAGCATCATCAGCGAAACCAGGTCAAGATGGCCGTTATGCGCCGGCACCAGCAGGCTACGCACGTTCTCCGGCCACTGGCGTTCATCTTCGCGGGTACGGGCAAACAGCGTTTCGCCTGCCTGCTGCACAATACGATGCTGCGGCGTCACGCGATTCTGGCTGTCGATGACGATCCGTAAAGGCTGGCGCAGGTCTTCTTGCGGATACAACGCCTGGGTATCGGCATCCAGTTCCTGCCAGCGCACCGTGAGCGCCGGATCGTCCGCCAGCACCGTGGCGCCGCTGGTGAGGATGGCGTGGCTTTGCGCGCGCAGACGCTGCACGTCGCGTCGCGCCTGCGGTGACGTTATCCACTGGCTCTCGCCGCTGGCCATCGCCGTGCGGCCATCCAGCGACGCGCCCATTTTAAGCTGGACATACGGGAATCCCGTGCGCATCCGCTTCAGAAAGCCTTTATTCAGCGCTTCGGCCTCGTTCATCATCAGCCCGTGGCTGACGTCAACGCCTTCCTGCTGCAGACGGTATAAACCGCGCCCCGCGACCTGCGGATTCGGGTCCTGCATCGCGGCGACCACCCGGGCCACGCCCGCCACAATCAGTGCTTCGCAGCACGGCGGCGTCCGCCCGTGATGACTACAGGGTTCCAGCGTGACGTAAGCCGTCGCCCCTTTTGCTTTTTCGCCCGCCATGCGCAGCGCATGAACTTCCGCGTGCGGTTCGCCAGCGCGATAGTGAAAACCCTCGCCGACAATCTCGCCGTCTTTGACGATCACGCAGCCGACATTCGGGTTGGGATGCGTGGTGAAGCGGCCGCGCGCAGCAAGCTTAAGCGCGCGCGCCATGTACATTTCGTCCTGCATGGCTTAATCCTGTAGACGGGCGATCTCTTCGCCGAACTCTTTAATATCTTCGAAACTACGATAGACGGAAGCAAAACGGATATAGGCGACTTTATCGAGCTTTTTCAGTTGCTCCATCACCAGATTGCCGATCATTTTGCTCGGCACTTCGCGCTCGCCGGTGCCGCGCAGGTGGGTTTTAATGTGGTTTATCGCCATTTCCACGTCATCGGCGCTGACCGGGCGCTTCTCCAGCGCTTTTTGCATCCCGCTGCGCAGTTTGTCCTCATTAAAGGGTTCACGCACATCGTTGCTTTTTACCACCCGAGGCATCACCAGTTCCGCCACCTCAAACGTCGTAAAGCGTTCATTACAGACCAGACACTGGCGACGACGGCGCACGGAAGAGCCCTCGCCCACCAGACGAGAGTCGATAACTTTGGTATCTACGGCGAAACAGAAAGGGCAGTGCATAGCGCGTCCTGACATGTAGTTAAACTGGCGGGTAGTTTACCGCGAAGTGACCCGACAACAAAGAAAGAGCTTTTGAGATAAAGGATCTATGGTGCGCTATCCGGACAGACTACCATTAATCATCCTCTGTTAACGGAATCCCAACGATGACAAGACGTTATTTAAAACTGGCCCTCATGGGCAGCCTTTTCACCCTCAGCGCCTGCGCACAGCAAAGCGAAATCCACCAGATGAACCAGAGCGTGAGTACGCTGAGCAAAGAGATGAGCCAGCTAAATCAGCAAACGATAGAAATCACGCAGCAAAACGCCCTGAATGCGAAATCAAGCAGCGGCGTTTACCTGCTGCCGGGAGCGAAAACGCCTGCCCGGCTCAAAACTCAGATTGGCACCCTGCGTATGTCGCTGCTCAACATCACTCCGGAGGGCGACAGTACCCGACTGACCCTGCGCATCCAGGGAGAATCCAACGATCCGCTACCCGCTTTTAGCGCAACGGTCGCCTTCGGGCAGATCCGCGGTACAACCGACAGCTATCAGGAAGTCAACGTACAAAATCAGCTCATTAACGCGCCAGCCAGCATTCTGGCGCCGAGCGATATCAATATTCCGCTGCGTCTGAACGGCGTCTCCCCGGAGCAACTCGGCTTTGTCCGTATCCACGATATCCAGCCCACAGAGATGCAGTAACCTTGTTTCGCCGGCGGTCACAAACCGCCGGCGCTTTCCCGCCTTACGAATCCATTCACAAATTTCCTGATAGGTTCATTAGAAATTGACAATTCTTATGAATTTTAATGGCATTTCGTCAATCAATGCATAAAAATGTGAACGCAATCGATTGCTTATGTCTTCACCATATGAAAAAACACATATTTTTGTGAGCAATGATTCATATAATATACACCACAGAAATATGAAATATTCAGAAACGCTTCGGCGATTCTTGTAACGCCTTCAGGCTTAATTTAAACAGTGGCATCAATATGAAAAAAACATTACTGGCAGCTGGCGCAACTCTGGCCCTTTCCGCATCTTTCTCCGCCAGCGCGGCAGAAAACGACAAACCGCAATATCTGTCTGACTGGTGGCATCAAAGCGTAAACGTGGTGGGGAGCTACCATACCCGTTTCGGGCCGCAGCTGCGTAACGATACCTACCTGGAATATGAGGCGTTTGCGAAGAAAGACTGGTTCGATTTCTACGGCTATATGGATGCCCCGGTATTCTTCGGCGGTAACACCAATGCGAAGGGGATCTGGAACCACGGTTCTCCCCTGTTTATGGAAATTGAGCCGCGTTTCTCTATCGACAAACTGACCGGAACAGACCTGAGCTTTGGCCCGTTCAAAGAGTGGTATTTCGCCAACAACTACATCTATGATATGGGCCGCAATAAGTCTGGTCGTCAGAGCACCTGGTATATGGGTCTGGGTACCGATATCGACACTGGCCTGCCGATGAGCCTCTCCCTGAACGTCTATGCGAAATATCAGTGGCAGAACTACCTGGCTGATAACGAAAACGAGTGGGATGGCTATCGTTTCAAAGTGAAATACTTTGTGCCGCTGACCGACCTGTGGGGCGGTAACCTGAGCTACATCGGCTTCACTAACTTTGACTGGGGCTCCGATCTGGGCGACTCTCAGTACCGTACCAGCAACTCCATCGCCTCAAGCCACATCCTGGCGCTGAACTACGATCACTGGCACTACTCCATCGTAGCGCGTTATTTCCATAACGGCGGACAGTGGGAAAACGACGCTCAACCGGTATGGCAATCCGAAACGGTTAAGTCTACCGGCTGGGCTGGTTACCTGGTCGTTGGTTATAACTTCTAAGCGGTTTATTTACCGCCCGCCCAACATAAGGCCGGGCATAGAGAAAGCACCGAACGAGCCACTCGCCGGTGCTTTTTTATTTCTTTTTATCCATCATCGCTTTCAAATTAGCGAAGGGATTATGCGTCGCGACGCCGACATCTTTCTGCGCGTCCTCCCCGGCAATCACGGTCGATCCATACTGATCCGCTTCGGTATATTTCGAATGCTCATGATCGTGACAATACAGGCATAGCAGTTCCCAGTTACTGCCGTCTTCCGGGTTATTGGTGTGGTCGTGATCGATATGATGGACCGTCAGCTCGCGCAGGTTGGAGTAAACAAATTCGCGAGAGCATCGCCCGCATACCCACGGGAATAATTTGAGCGCCTTTTCACGATAGCCGTTTTCCAGCCGGGTATAGTTCTTAGGGATAATCGCCATAATGACTCTGTATCTGCGTTAAAGGTAGGGTTAGGGGGAAGTTTAACACTCTGCGCGCGCCATTGCCCGTGGAGGATGCAGAAGCTAGCGTTCACCGCTGGATTTTTATGGCCTGTTTTCACGGCGTACTTTACGTAAAAAATCGCTTAACCCAGGAGCGTTATGATCCAATAGGCACGGACGTAAGTAGCCCCGAATGAGAGAGAAATTCACTGGCATTACGCCATGTCAAAGGCCATTCATCATAAAGCGTAGCGAGGATGTACACTGCTGTAACCATAAAAAATCCCGGCCAGATGGCCGGGATCCCAGTGATAACGTGAACGCGTAATTAAGGCAGAATAGACGGCTGATCCGCCCCTTCTTTCTCCACTTTCTGCTGCAGCATATGCTCGCGCTTCATGCCCAGCTTCAGCGCCAGCGCGGACGCCACGTAAATAGAAGAAGCCGTACCGATAGAGACGCCGATCAACATGGTCAGCGAGAAGCCCTGCAGAATCGGACCGCCAAAGAGATACAGCATCAGGATAACCATCAAAGTGGTCCCGGATGTGATCAAGGTACGGTGCAGCGTCTGTGTTAACGACACGTTAAAGATTTCGTACGGCGTACCGCGGCGAATCTTACGGAAGTTTTCACGAATACGGTCAGATACCACGATACTGTCATTAAGCGAGTAACCGATAACCGACATCAACGATGCCACGATAGTCAGGTCAATCTCAACATGCAGTAGCGACAGTACGCCCATCGTAATCACCACGTCGTGCGCCAGCGCGATAACCACCCCGGCAGCCAGACGCCATTCAAAGCGGAAACCGACGTAAATCAGGATGCATACCAGCGCGGCGATCAGCGCCAGGGCGCCGGTCTGAGCAAGATCTGCTCCGACGCTCGGCCCCACAAACTCAATGCGTTTAACCGTTGCGTTCTGGCTGGTTGAGTCGTTAATCACCTGTACAACTTTGCTGCCCAGCTCCTGGCTACCTTTGGCTTCATGTACCGGCGGCATACGCACCATAATATCGCGACTGCTGCCGAAGTTTTGCAACTGCGGCTCTTCAAAGCCCGCCTTCTGCAGCGACGCGCGCACCTGGTCCATATCGACAGGTTTTTCGAGGGTAATTTCAATCACCGTACCACCGGTGAAATCAAGCCCCCAGTTAAACCCGCGCACGCCCATGATAATGATGGACAGAATCAGCAAAAAACCCGAAATGCCGAAGGCCCAGTAGTCCCAGCGCATAAAGTCCCAGACTTTACGGCCGTGGTTCAATTGTTCAACAGTATATTCCTGTGCCACAACGCACTCCTCAGATAGACAGCTTTTTAACGCGCTTGCCGCCGTACAGCAGGTTCACGATGGCACGGGTGCCGACGATAGCGGTAAACATTGAGGTCGCAATACCGATACCGGTGGTAATCGCAAACCCTTTAATGGCGCCGGTACCGACTGCGTACAGGATGATGACTTTAATCAGCGTGGTGATGTTGGCGTCAAAGATGGAACTGAACGCGCCGCGATAACCTTCGTCAATCGCCTGCTGCACGGTACGCCCGTTACTCAGCTCTTCTTTAATACGCTCGTTAATCAGAACGTTGGCGTCAACCGCCACCGCAAGGGTTAACACGATCCCCGCAATCCCCGGCATGGTCAGCGTCGCCCCCGGAATCAGGGACATAATGCCGACAATCAGCACCAGGTTTGCAATCAGCGCCGAAGTCGCAATCAGGCCGAACTTCTTGTAGAAGAAAATCATAAACAGAATAGAGACCACCAGACCGGCCAGACAAGCCTCCAGGCCCTGCTTGATGTTCTGCATACCCAGAGTTGGGCCAATGGTACGCTCTTCAACAATCTGAATCGGCGCAATCAATGCGCCCGCACGCAGCAGCAGCGAGAGCTGACGCGCTTCGGTGGCATTGCTGATGCCGGTAATACGGAAGCTATTCCCCAGGCGAGACTGGATGTTGGCGATGTTAATCACCTCTTCCTCTTTTGCCAGAATCGCACGACCGCTGGCATCTTTCTTACCGCTGTCTTTATACTCCACAAACAGGGTCGCCATCGGTTTACCGATGTTGTCCTTGGTGAAGTTAGACATGATGTTGCCGCCAGCGCTATCGAGAGAGATATTAACCTGCGGCTGGTTGAACTCATCCATGCTCGACGTCGAGTCGGTGATATGGTCACCAGTGAGGATCACCCGCTTATACAGCACAACCGGCTGGCCTTCACGAGTATATTTCACTTCCGAGTCGCCCGGAACGCGGCCTGCAGCGGCTGCGGCGCTGTCAACGTTGGTGTTAACCAGACGGAATTCCAGCGTCGCGGTTGCGCCCAAAATCTCTTTCGCGCGCGCGGTATCCTGGATACCCGGCAGCTCAACCACAATACGGTCAGACCCCTGACGCTGAACCAGCGGTTCGGCAACGCCCAGTTGGTTTACACGGTTACGCAGGATATTGATGTTCTGCTGAACGGCATATTCGCGGGCTTCTTTCAGGCGATCATCGGTCATCACGGCCTTCAGACCGGTACTGCCCTGGGAGGAAATAACCAGATCGCGGTGACGCGGGCTAAGGTAAGAGATAGCCTGGTCGCGTGCCGCGCTGTCGCGAAAAGCGATGGTCAGGCCGTAGTTATCGGCTTTACGCACGGTGGTGTAAGGAATGCCTTTATCACGCAGCTCGCTGCGCAGGCTGTCGATATTCTGCTCCTGCAGTTTACTCAGCGCGGTATCCATGTCGACTTCCATCAGGAAGTGCACGCCGCCCCGCAGGTCAAGACCCAGCTTCATCGGCTCGGCGTACAGGGCCGCCAGCCAGCGTGGCGTTGCCGGAGCAAGGTTAAGCGCCACGACGTATTTGTCACCCAGCGCGCCCATTAGCGCTTCGCGCGCGCGCAGCTGGATATCGGTGGTGTCGAAGCGCGCGAGAATTGCGCCCTCTTCCAGTGCCACAGACTTCGCGGTAATTTTTTCTTCTTGTAGTGTTTTCTGGACCTGGATCAGCGTTTGCTCACTGGCGGCGACGCCGCGCGCGCCAGTGATTTGAACAGCCGGATCCTCACCATACAGGTTGGGAAGCGCATAGACTAAGCCGACGACAATAACGACGACCAGCATGACGTACTTCCACAAAGGATAACGGTTTAACACGGCAGTTCCCTTAGGGAAAATGAATAATTACAGCGCCTTCATTGTGCCTTTCGGCAGAACGGCAGCTACGAAGTCACGTTTGATAACCACTTCGGTGGTATCGTTCAGCGCGATAGCGATGTATCCGCTTTCAGCAACTTTAGTAACGCGACCAACCAGACCACCGTTGGTCAACACTTCATCCCCCTTGGCGATGGAGTTCATCAGGTTTTTATGTTCCTTGGTGCGTTTCTGTTGTGGACGCAGGATCATGAAGTAAAAAATCAGACCAAACACCACCAGCATCAGAATCAGAGACATCGGGCTGCCCTGCGCCGCGCCGCCAGTTGCCGCTACCGCATCAGAAATAAAAAAGCTCATTGAAATTCCCTCATTATTAAAATTAGTCAACGTTTAAAGGTGGAACAGTTCGCCCCTGACGTTGGTAAAAATCGGTCACGAAGCTCTCTAATTTACCCTCTTCGATAGCCTTGCGTAAACCAGCCATTAAGCGCTGATAATAACGCAGGTTATGAATGGTATTGAGTCGCGCGCCCAATATTTCGTTGCAACGGTCAAGATGATGCAAGTAAGCGCGTGAATAGTTGCGACAGGTATAACAATCGCACTCTGCATCCAGCGGCGAAGTATCGCTCTTATGCTTCGCGTTACGAATTTTCACCACGCCATCGGTGACGAACAGGTGGCCGTTGCGCGCGTTGCGCGTCGGCATGACGCAGTCGAACATATCGATCCCACGGCGCACCCCTTCAACCAGATCTTCCGGTTTACCGACGCCCATCAGGTATCGCGGTTTGTCGGCCGGGATCTGCGGACAGACGTGCTCCAGGATACGGTGCATATCTTCCTTCGGCTCGCCGACAGCCAAACCGCCGACAGCGTAGCCATCAAAGCCAATCTCTACCAGACCTTTAACAGAGATATCGCGTAAATCTTCGTAAACGCTGCCCTGAATAATGCCAAACAGCGCGTTTTTGTTGCCCAGACCGTCAAAACGGTCGCGGCTGCGCTTCGCCCAGCGCAGCGACATTTCCATCGAGCGCTTAGCATAGTCCCATTCCGCCGGGTACGGTGTACATTCGTCGAAGATCATCACGATGTCCGATCCAAGATCGTACTGAATCTCCATCGATTTTTCCGGATCGAGAAAAATCGGATCGCCGTTGATCGGATTGCGGAAGTGTACGCCCTGCTCGGTGATTTTACGAATATCCCCCAGGCTGAAGACCTGGAAACCGCCTGAGTCGGTCAGGATCGGTCCTTTCCACTGCATAAAGTCGTGCAGATCGCCATGTAGCTTCATGATCTCCTGACCCGGACGCAGCCACAGATGGAAAGTATTACCGAGAATAATTTGTGCCCCGGTCGCTTCAACTTCCTCCGGCGTCATTCCTTTTACGGTACCGTAGGTGCCAACAGGCATAAATGCTGGCGTTTCAACGACGCCTCGCTCAAACACAAGACGGCCGCGACGCGCGCGACCATCGGTGGTATCTAACTCAAATTTCATTATCACTCCTGCGTCAGAAAAACAGTCTGACGTTTAAACCTGTGCCGCGAACTTACTTCCCGACACGCTCATTCAAAGCCTGCGGATTGTACGTGATAAACATCGCGTCCCCGTAGCTAAAAAAACGATATTTTTGTTCTACCGCAGCCTTATAGGCATTCATGGTGTGCTGATAACCGGCAAACGCCGAGACCAGCATAATCAACGTCGATTCAGGCAGATGGAAGTTAGTCACCAGCGCGTCGATCACTTTGTACTGATAGCCCGGATAGATAAAAATCTGCGTCTCGTCGAAGAAGGGCTCAATCAGATCATTTTTCGCCGCCTGCGCCGCGCTTTCAAGTGAGCGTACTGACGTTGTCCCTACCGCAATAACCCGGTTGCCGCGGGCTTTTGCCGCCAGCACCGCGTCGACCACTTCCTGCGGCACCTCCGCATATTCAGAGTGCATAATGTGGTCTTCAATAGCGTCAACCCGCACCGGCTGGAATGTACCGGCTCCCACATGCAGCGTGACAAACGCCGTCTCAATGCCTTTTTCACGCAGTTCCGCCAGCAACGGCTCGTCAAAGTGCAGACCGGCGGTCGGCGCGGCGACGGCGCCGGGTTTGCTGCTGTAGACGGTCTGATACAATTCGCGATCCGCGTCTTCATCCGGGCGATCAATATACGGCGGCAACGGCATATGACCGATAGCATTCAGAATATCCAGTACCGGACGCGGGTCGTTGAATTCGACTTCAAACAGCGCGCCGTGACGCGCCAGCATGGTGGCTTTAATACTTTCATCATCGCCAAGCAGCAGTTCCGCGCCGGGTTTCGGCGCTTTAGAGGCGCGAATATGTGCCAGAATACGTTTATCATCAAGCATGCGTTCAACCAGCACCTCGATCTTACCGCCGCTGGCTTTGCGGCCAAACAGACGGGCCGGGATCACGCGGGTATTGTTAAAGACCAGCAGATCGCCTGGATTGAGCTTGTCGAGTAAATCGGTGAAAGTACCGTGCGTCAGCGCGCCCGTCGGCCCATCTAATGACAGCAAGCGGCAACGACTGCGCTCAGGCATGGGATAGTGGGCAATCAGGGATTCGGGTAATTCAAAGGAAAAATCAGCAACGCGCATGACGGTAACTCAGACTTAATAAAGAGGCGGGTAGTCTAGTGCCCGGGCGTTCTCCCTGCAACCTTTACCCCGCCGCAGAGTTAGAATACTCTGAATGATTCGCGTTGCAGGGCAAAACGCCCTGCCGTTTTGAACCGCGCTCGCGCTAGCCTCGTAAGGATGAGGCCGACGGGCCGAATCCCATGGAATCTCATGGATGAAACGCGTCACTCAGAAGCCAACACACCTGCAACTTGAAGCATGGCGAGTATTATGAATTTTCTTGCACATTTACATTTAGCCCATCTCGCTGACAGCTCGCTTTCCGGCAATCTGCTGGCCGATTTTGTCCGGGGAAACCCGGAATCGCACTTTCCGCCAGAGGTCGTGGATGGCATTCTGATGCACCGTCGCATTGATGTCATGACGGATAACCTGCCGGAAGTCCGCGAAGCGCGCGAGTGGTTTCGCCGCGAAACCCGACGTGTCGCGCCGATTACGCTCGACGTCATGTGGGATCATTTTCTGTCACGTCACTGGACGCAACTTTCTCCTGACTTTCCGCTGTCGGCGTTTGTCGGCTACGCCCATACCCAGGTAGCGCAGATCCTGCCCGACTCCCCGCCGCGTTTTGTTAATCTCAATGAATACCTCTGGTCAGAGCGCTGGCTTGAACGCTACCGGGATATGGATTTCATTCAGCGGGTACTAAACGGTATGGCCAGTCGCCGTCCGCGCCTCGCGGCACTCAGCGACTCGTGGCAGGATCTGGATACTCACTACGTTCGGCTTGAACAGCAGTTCTGGCGTTTCTATCCGCAGATGATGGCGCAGGCCAAAATGCGTCAGCTATAAATGAACATTATTGCGCGGCATCGTCTTACCGGTTCATTCGCCATGCTTTTCTGATTGCGCTTTTTGCCAAAAAGACTATTCTGAACGGGTAACATTTAACACTCATCGATAGACAAAAACTATCTCATCAATTGTCAGCGTTACGTTGAGTTTCACCGGCGCTCTTCATATACTTGCCCGCGTTGCGTTCCAATTAACCTTAATATTAACAGGAGAATCATATGGTTCTGGTGACTCGTCAGGCTCCGGATTTCACAGCAGCTGCGGTACTGGGTAGCGGTGAAATTGTTGAAAACTTCAACTTCAAACAGCACACCAGCGGTAAAGCCACCGTTCTGTTCTTCTGGCCGATGGACTTCACTTTCGTTTGCCCGTCTGAACTGATCGCTTTTGACAAACGCTACGAAGAATTCCAGAAGCGCGGCGTAGAAGTGGTTGGCGTTTCTTTTGACTCCGAATTCGTTCACAACGCATGGCGTAACACTCCTGTCGATAAAGGCGGCATCGGTCCGGTTAAATACGCAATGGTTGCTGATGTTAAGCGTGAAATTCAGAAAGCCTACGGCATTGAGCATCCGGAAGCGGGTGTTGCGCTGCGTGGATCTTTCCTGATCGACGCGAACGGTGTTGTTCGCCACCAGGTGGTTAACGATCTGCCACTGGGCCGTAACATCGACGAAATGCTGCGTATGGTTGACGCGCTGCAGTTCCACGAAGAGCACGGCGAAGTTTGCCCGGCACAGTGGGAAAAAGGCAAAGAAGGTATGAACGCCTCTCCGGAAGGCGTCGCTAAGTACCTGACCGAGAACGTTTCCAGCCTGTAATCGGCTCGAATGGAGAAAAGGCTCGCAATGCGGGCCTTTTTTGTTTTTACCGCGTGGTTTTACCACCAGGCCCCTTTCTGCAAAACAGGGGGGCGGCGCATCTGGAAAACATGCGGGAACACAGGAACGCATCCAGAACTGGCCGCCAGAACAGCGACCAGAGGGCAGAACAGGTAATCGCGAGCCTCCCGCTCTGCCAGATGAAGCCGGATCGAACCGCGCCGCGATGGGTTTATTACGCGCTAAAACGCAAAGCAGGAGCAGCCCAGCACGCCCCAGAAAGCCTGCGCATCCGCAAGCGGAATCAACGATTTCCGCGCAATATCATGCCGATGCCCATGAACCCCGCAGCTACCACAGCACTGATGCATCTGGGCTATCGCGCCGATTTTCGCCGCTGCCGGCGGCGCTGAGCGGTAATGACCCGGCACCTGCACCACAGGCGACCATTCTGGCAGCACCGGAATGGGCGGCGGCGCCAGCGGTGTAAAGTGACCAGCGGCATAAACAACGTTACCATCGACAATCGTCATCACCGACTCAATGCCCTTGATCTCCTCTTCCGGCACGCGGAAATAGTCCTTCGACAGCACGACCAGATCAGCAAGCTGATCTGGTGCGATACGCCCTTTCTTACCCTGCTCGCTGGAGAACCACGCGCTGCCCGCGGTCCACAACTCCAGCGCCACATCCCGCGGCAGGCGATTACTGTCGTCGTACATCGCCATCCCGCCAACGGTACGCCCGGAAACCAGCCAGTAGAGCGCGGTCCACGGATTGTAGCTTGCCACGCGGGTGGCATCGGTTCCCAGCCCCACCGGAACGTCCAGCGCAAGCATTTTCGCCACCGGAGGAGTATGTTTGACCGCTTCTTTGCCGTAGCGATCGACAAAATATTCCCCCTGAAAAGCCATCCGGTGTTGCACCGCAATACCGCCGCCCAGCGCCCTGACGCGTTCGATATTGCGTTCGCTGATCGTCTCCGCATGATCGAAAAACCAGTGCAGACCATTGAACGGAATATCGCGGTTCACCTTTTCAAACACATCCAGCATCCGGCTGATAGACTCATCGTAGGTGGCATGCAGGCGAAACGGCCAGCTGTGCTCGACAAGATGGCGCACCACCCGCTCCAGTTCATCTTCCATGCCCTCAGGCAGATCCGGACGCGGCTGCAGAAAATCTTCGAAATCCGCTGCCGAGAAGACCAGCATCTCTCCGGCGCCGTTGGCGCGATAAAAGTCGGTTCCCTGCCCCGGCTTCAGCATATCGGTCCAGCGCTCAAAGTCTTCCAGCTCCTGCTGCGGACGCTGAGTAAACAGGTTATAGGCGATGCGCACGGTCATCTGCGCTTTAGCGTGGAGTTGCTCGATTATCTCGTAATCTTCCGGGTAGTTCTGGAAACCGCCTCCGGCATCAATGGCGCTGGTCAGTCCCAGGCGATTCAGCTCGCGCATAAACTGGCGGGTTGAGTTGATCTGAAATTCCAGCGGCAGCTTCGGGCCTTTCGCCAGCGCCGAGTAGAGGAGCATCGCGTTAGGTTTAGCGATCAGCATCCCGGTTGGATTACCATTACCATCGCGGACGATCTCGCCGCCCGCCGGATCGGGCGTCGCTTTGGTATAGCCCACCGCCTTCAGCGCCGCGCGATTAAGCAATGCGCGATCGTAAAGATGCAGGACAAAAACGGGGGTATCCGGCGCCGCTTCGTTAAGCTCCTCCAGGGTCGGCATCCGCCGTTCGGCAAACTGAAATTCGCTCCAGCCGCCCACCACGCGAACCCACTGCGGCGATGGCGTACGATCGGCCTGATCTTTCAGCATCCGCAGCGCGTCGGCCAGCGAGGGAACCCCCTCCCAACGCAGCTCCAGATTGTAGTTAAGCCCGCCGCGAATCAGATGCAGGTGCGAATCATTCAGGCCAGGGATCACCGTATGACCTTTGAGATCGATAAATTGCGTTCCCTCCCCGGCAAAACTCATGATCCGATCGTTGCTACCGGCGGCGATAATTTTACCCTCAGCGATGGCGACCGCATCGGCCAGTGGATTTTGACGATCGAGAGTATGAATCTGACCATGGGTCAGGATCAGTGTGGCAGTTTGCGACATAACACGCTCCTTCAGGCGTCTGGCTCAGCTTTTCTTTAGCCAGCCAGCAAACAGACGGGTCACGATGGGCATCCAGAGCCAGACCACCAGCGCGACCACACAGGCATCATTGATCAGATGCAACAGCACGCTTCCCCTTAGCGAGGGCAACAGTATCCCGGTCATCCACGGCACCAGATTGGTGCTGGGAAAAATCACCAGCAAAGTGATGAAAAATTGCTTCCAGCGCAGTGGCTGACGCTGATTAGCGACAGGCGGAGTAAACCAGAATGCCGGTTCAGTGCGCACTTCGATCCGATCGCCTTCACTCAGCAACGGCGCGATTTCCGCCACCAACTGACGACGGGTTTCCGACTGTGTCCAGGCATAAAGATGCTCAATGGTGTCAAAGCGAATAATGACGCTCCATAGATTCTGTCCGGCGACCGGACGAATAACGTTTACGCCAAGATGACCGGGAAATTCCGCCGCTATCGGCATAATTTTGCCCAGCCACGCTTCATAACGTTCGCCGTGCTCCGGGTCGAGCACATGACTGATAACCAGAGTCACCGATTTCTGCTGCGCCATTAAGCGTTCCTTACTGAGGGGGAATGGCAATACACAACATCATTCAGGTGGCATCGGAGCGGCAAGATTGTACGTCCCCGGAAGCTTGCGTAAGTTCAGTGACCGGGGCGGGCAAAGGACGCTAACCAAGAGGCCGCCTGAGGATGACGTGTGTTCAGCCCTTGCGCGCCGGCGCGCCGTGTACCATGGTATAAGCGTAATCCACGCCCATCCCATAGGCACCGCCATGTTCGCGGACCAGGTCCATCACCGCGTCATAAGTCTCTTTACGCGACCAGTCGCGCTGATACTCAAGCAGTACCTGCTGCCAGGTCACCGGTATCGCGCCGGCCTGCACCATACGGTCAATTGCGCGCTCATGGGCATCAACCGAGGTACCGCCAGAGGTATCGGTCACGACGTAAACTTCATAGCCTTCATCCAACGCCATAAGAGCCGGAAAGGTCAGGCAGACTTCGGTCCACAAAGCGGAAATAATCAATTTCTTACGCCCGGTCGCTTTTACCGCAGCAACAAAAGCGGCATCTTCCCAGGAGTTCATCGACGTACGTTCAATTGGTATCACTTCCGGATGTACAGCCAGTAATTCTGGCCAGATATAACCGCTGAAGCTTTTCGTTTCTACAGAAGTATAAATCACCGGAACAGCAAATATTTTCCCGGCCCTGGCTAACGCCACCGTATTATTTTTCAGCGTCTGGCGGTCAATGTTCGCCACACCGAATGACATTTGCGGCTGGTGATCGATAAAAATAAGCGCAGAGTTAGAGGGATCGATAAGTTCACGAATAGACATAATATATCCTGTTAATCAATGAGTTAAAAAGATACTGCCATCACCGCGGTATTGTTCAAATCCTGGCTGATAAAAGGCGGTGAGTATAGTCAGTAATTTCTAACAAGTTATTAAGTATTTTTTATGATTTATTTTTAAGACAAACAATCATGGATATTTAATTAACTATTCATAGCATTGTATTTATCGAAATTTTATCGTGAGCTATACTCAGCTATTAACTCGAATTGAATACCGTCTTTCAGTAAAACAGAATCACAATTCTGATACAGGGAGTTGACTTATGCGTTTAAACCTCGATGTTCTGTTAATTCTTGATGCGCTGGATAAACATGGTTCATTTGCCACTGCCGCCGAATCGTTATTTAAGACTCCCGCCGCGCTAAGCTATATGATTCAAAAGCTGGAAAACGATCTGAACATCGCCCTGTTGGATCGCTCCGGTCACCGGGCCAAATTTACCGATACCGGCAGAATGATGCTGGAAAAAGGCCGCTTGCTGCTTAATGCGGCAAGAGATCTGGAAAAACAGGCGGTGCAACTGAGCGCCGGTTGGGAGCGGGATCTGGCTATCGCTCTGGATGACTCCTTCCCTTTTAGCGCGCTGCTGCCGCTGATCGACAAATTCTATTCGCAGCACCCGCAAACCCGGCTTAACTTTTCCCATCATACCCTGGCCGGTGCGTGGGAAGAACTTACGCACAACGGCGCGGATATTATTCTTGGGGCGATCAATGAACCACCGACTTCCGCAGCATGGTCGTGGAAGATGCTCGGCACAATGGACAATATTTTCGTCGTCGCGCCGGGGCATCCGCTGGCGCAAACCACTCAGCCGCTGACCAACAAACAGCTGAGCCTGCATCGCTCGGTAGTGATCAGCGACAGCGCCCGCTACTGTCATCCGTTCAACAGCAATCTGCTCGACGAACAGCAGCAAATTCGCGTTGATGATTTCGCCAGCAAAATCGAGATATTATGCTGCGGACTGGGATGCGGCTTTTTACCGTATCATATCGCCCGACCATTGCTGGAAAGCGGCAAGCTGCTGGAAAAAACCGTCATCTCTTACCGCGAAAAAGATATTGCCTATATGGCCTGGCGCAACGGTAATGACGGGCTGGCTCAGCGCTGGTGGCGCGAGGCCATTCTCAACAACGACCCCCTGAGCCAGTACTATCATTAACGGCTAAACCACACGCTGGCAGAAATAGCAGGCAGTATCAGAACGCCATTATCCCACGTACCGTGCCCCTCTTTCAGTTGCCAGCCTTTAACATTGAGCAAAGGAGAATCCTCGACCACCGTCTCGCAGGCTTCGCCGCGATTTATCGCCACCAGCACGCGCTGTTGCTTATACACGCGCGCAAACACCACGACGTTATCCTCGGCATAAATCACCTGGCAGCCGCCATAGCGTAGCGCCTGACTCGCCTTACGCAGCCGGCTCATGCGTGTATACAGCGCCAGCAGTTGGCGATCCTGCAACGCCGGATCCCACGGGAAGGGCTTACGGCAAAAGGGATCGTTGTTGCCATCGACGCCCACTTCATCGCCGTAATAAATACAGGGTACGCCAGGCCAGCTAAACAGCCACACCACCGCCAACGGCAAACGTGCGACATCCTGACCTAACAGCGATTTAAAACGCGCGGTATCGTGGCTATCGAGCTGATTGAACATCCGCAACTGCTGCTGATGCGACAGCCCGGCGCGATAATTCTCCATCCACGACATGCAGGTTTGCGCATCGATTTTCTGCGGTTCGTAAGAGATATCGGTATTCGCGAGAAATCCCCACAATGGGAAAGTAAAACCGCGATAGTTCATCGCAGAATCTTCAGCATCGGCCTGTAGCCACTGGCGCGCATCGCCAAAATGCTCGCCAACAATATAAGCGTCAGGCTGCGTCTCTTTTGCCGCACGGGTAATTCCGGCGACATGGCGTAAGTTATTGCGCGCCCCTCCGCCTTCCCCCAGCATATGCGCCACGTCCAGCCGCCAGCCGTCCATACTCCACGGCGATTTTAACCAGTGACGTACCACGCTGTCTTCTCCGGCATAGATCTCATTAACCAGACTCGTCGACTGATAATCCAGCTTCGGCAGGCTAGGATATCCCAGCCAGTTGTGGGCAACACCTTCAGGAGAGAAATGATACCAGTCGCGCCACTGCGAGTCGGCATTATGGCAGGCGCCGCCGCTGCCACGCTGATAGCGGTCGAACCAGGGGTGAGAATCGCCGCTGTGGTTGAATACGCCATCCAGGATCAGACGCATACCCTCCTTTTGCGTGTTATGCCGCAGGCGCAGCAGCGCCTCATCGCCGCCAAACTGCGGATCAACATGACGGTAATCTTCAGTATCGTATTTATGCACGCTGGGCGCGACAAATACCGGATTCAGATACAGCGCCGTGACGCCAAGCTGTTTCAGGTACGACAGCTTTTCGCTAATCCCGTCGAGATCGCCGCCGTAAAAGGTGGAGCCGCCCGCCTCGCTGGTTAGCGGTTCATCCCACGCTTTACGCACAATATCGTGACCGGCGGCGTGATGGTAATAAACGTTACCCTGCCCGGCTTCACGGGATCGGCTGCGGGCAAAACGGTCAGGGAAGATTTGATAAAATACCTGATCGGCCACCCACTGCGGCCCGCTGTCCGGGAGATCTATCGCAAACTGCTCCAGCCGGGCCGGAGGAAAGCGATTAAATCCTTGCGGCGTGAACCACATCTGGCGGTCAGCCCACAGCAGCTTGAAGCTATAGCGCCGACGCGGCTGCCCGTGAGCGAGGTTGATTTCCCCTCGCCAGGCCACTACGCCCGGATGCGGCGCCTTGCGCAGGCGATGCATGGGCAACGACAGCTCTTCGTTGTCCTCTTCCGCGCGTAACGTCACCCGCCGCGGAAGATCGTTGCCGCGTAACCATAACGTAATCAACAGTCGTTCCTGCTGCTCCTGAATAAATGGAGCGACAGGGAGGTGCCATGCCTTCAACATCACTCTTCCTCGCTTCGCAGAATGGGCACACCTTGCCACAGCATACAGGCGTCTGGCTCATCATCAGCAGAATTATTGGGGGAGGATGACAGGGGTGGAGAGAGCTTTGCCGGATAACCTGAACGTATCCGGCAAGAGAGGACAAAATGATTACGCCTTCACCCGCTTACCGCCGCGGCGGGTTTTAAACTGCCAGCCAACCAGCAACAGGGCAATCCACGCCAGACCAACATACAGTGAGATGCGGGTATCCGGATGGTAGCCAATCAGCGCAATGATAAAAACGAGGAACAACAGCCCGATAACCGTGGTCGTTACACCACCTGGCACCTTAAACTTCAGCGCCTTCGCCTCTTCCGGCGGCAAACGACGGCGGAAGGCGATCTGCGACAGCAGGATCATAATCCACACCCAGACGGTAGCGAAAGTCGCCAGCGAAGCAATCACCAGGAAGACGTTCTCCGGCATGATGTAGTTCAGATAAACCGCAAACAGCAGCGCAATCGTCATCACCATTACCGTTACCCACGGAATACCGCGACGGGATGTTTTAGCGAACACTTTCGGCGCGCTGCCCTGCTCCGCCATGCCATGCAGCATGCGCCCGACGCCAAAAACGTCGGAGTTAATCGCCGACAGCGAGGCGGTCAGCACCACAAAGTTAAGGATGCTGGCGGCAAAAGTAATGCCGAGATGCTGGAAGGTTAAAACGAACGGGCTACCGTTAGTGCCAACCTGATCCCACGGATAGATAGACATAATCACAAACAGCGTGCCCACGTAGAACACCAGAATACGCATCGGCACTGAGTTAATGGCCCGCGGAATGGATTTCTCCGGGTCCTTCGCTTCACCGGCGGTGATGCCGATGATTTCAATTCCGCCGTAGGCGAACATCACCATCTGCAATGACATCACCATCCCCAGCCAGCCATTGCTGAAGAAGCCGCCGTTGCTCCACAGATTATGAATGCCGGTCGGCTGACCGCCGTTGCCGATACCCCAGATAATAATACCGAAACCGGCCAGGATCATGATGATAATGGTGGCGACTTTGAAGAAGGAGAACCAGAACTCCAGTTCGCCGAAAACCTTGACGCTCATCAGATTAACGGCGCAGATGATCAGCACCACGCTGAGCACCCAGACCCAGTGCGGCACCGCCGGGAACCAGACGCCCATATAGATACCGAAGGCCGTGACGTCAGCGATGGCGACAATCAGAATTTCAAAACAGTAGGTCCAGCCGGTGATATAGCCCGCCAGCGGGCCAAGATAATCCTGCGCATAGCGTGAAAATGAGCTGGCCGCCGGGTTATGCACCGACATCTCGCCCAGCGCGCGCATAATAATGTATGCCGCGACGCCGCCGATAATATAGGCTAACAAAACGCTCGGTCCCGCCATTTTAATCGCATCAGCCGAACCGTAGAAAAGGCCGGTACCGATTGCCGACCCCAGCGCCATAAAACGAATATGCCGGGTACTTAGCCCGCGCTTAAGCTTGTTACTACTTTCCATCGTGTTCCATGTCGTTTATCCCTCCGCCTCCGCGGCAGCAAAGTTCAAGAGGGCATGACCAAAAAACAAAAAACCACGGAACCTGAAATCCCGTGGTTAAACACCGGCGTAAAGCGCCAGTTTAGTGGGCGCTGGACACCACCTGACGCCCTGCCGCGCGATCCCAGATAACCGCCAGAATCACCATCACGGCGGTGGGCATCAGCCAGGCCAGCCCTTGCTCTGCCAGCGGCAAACGTGCGGTCCAGGCGGGCAGAATATCGGCGAACGCCGACGCTTTAATGCCGTCAATGATACCAAACATCAGGCTGATAAACATTGCCGGAGAAATTACGCGAGCCGAATGATGCCACCATCCACGGGTGAAGCTTAATACAACCAGTGCGATACATGGCGGGTAAATCGCCGTCAACACCGGAATGGAAATCTGAATCAGGTGGCTCAATCCAAGGTTGGAGACCGCCATTGAGAACAGACCGAGGATAAAGACCAGCGTACGGTAGGAGAATGGCAGGTACTGGGCGAAGAACTCCGCACAGGCGCAGGTCAGACCTACCGCTGTCACCAGACAGGCGATAAAGATCAGCGCCGCCAGCAGGAAACTCCCCGCGCCGCCAAAGGTGTGCTGTACATAAGCGTGGAGAATCGCCGCGCCGTTAGCGGATTGCTCGACCAGCGTGCCGCTATCCGACCCAAGGCGGAACAGCGCCAGATACAACAGGGTCAGGCCAACGCCAGCCATCAGGCCAGCCCAGACGGTGTAACGGGTCAGCAGACGGGCTTCTGTGACGCCGCGGGAACGCGCGGCGTTGACAATCACAATACCGAAGACCATTGCCCCCAGGGTGTCCATTGTCAGATAACCATTGACGAAGCCATTAGAAAACGGCGCGATACGGTAGGCTTCCATCGCGTGGCTCAGCGGCCCGGCTGGCCAGACGATCGCCGCAACGGCAAGAATAATCAGGGCGATAATTTTCAGCGGCGCAAGGAAATTCCCCACGGTATCCAGCAATTTGCCCGGATAGAGCGAAACAAGGATCACCAGCGCGAAATAGATAACGCTGTAAATCAGCAGCGGCAGCGCGCCGTCGCCGGTCAGCGGGGCAATCCCCACTTCAAATGAGACGGTGGCGGTACGCGGCGTGGCGAACAACGGACCAACGGCCAGATAGCAGATCACGGCCAGCAGAATACCGGCGACTTTACCGATTGGCGTACTCAGGCTTTCTACGCCGCCACCGACTTTCGCCAGCGCCACCACCGTCAGCACCGGGAGACCCACGGCGGTGATAAGGAAGCCAAAGGCAGCGCTCCAGACATGTTCACCAGCCTGTAAACCAACCATTGGAGGAAAGATAATATTGCCTGCGCCAACGAACAGCGCAAAGGTCATAAAGCCCAACGCCATAATGTCGCGAGATTTTAACTGATGGGTCATAAATTCATTACTGCCTGTGGATGTGGTGTTGTAAAAACGGGAAAATACCGCACCTTTCCTCTGGGGATGATACAGCGGCCATTGTCAGCAAACTCAGCGGGATATGCTCCAAAATTGTCGTGGAATAGAATTGTTTTTTGAATTACCACGCAAAAACAGTCTGTCTGCGACTTTAGGGGGGCAATTTAAACGCTTATAACGTTTTAAAGCAAGGCAGGATCGTAAAAGCAGGTTATTATGCTAAGCATATTATTAAACCAAGAATTATTAACCAGATTAATGGAACCAATATGGCTAATCATGCGAACAAAAAAGCAGCTAACGCTCATTAATTATGCGGCACAGATTTGACTGCAAACCTGAGTGACCGGCTCTGATGGGTTTCTGGCAAGTAATGCTGACAGGCGGGGCAAACCACCGAGCGCCGTTCACAAGGTCAGGCGTCCATCCCTCCAACAGAAATCCTGGCACAGGATCTCATGCAGGTTTGTCATCCGTCTCAACACGCGATGAGTCTGAGTGAAAGCGAACCATGTTCTGATGACTCAGGGCAAAAATAGCAGCCCTGAGCGAGAAACAGAAGAATCAGTGAACCGACTGAGCGGTTCACTGGCGAGAAGCGGTTACAACATCATGCTGGCGAGCAGAATAAACAGCAACCCGAACAGAGATAACAATGTTGACATCAGCGTCCAGGATAACAATGTCTCTTTAGTGCTCAGGCCGAAGAAGTCTTTAATCATCCAGAAGCTGGCGTCGTTTACGTGGGAGCAGATACAGGAGCCCGCGCCAGTCGCCAGCGTGATCAATGCCAGGTTAGTGTTGGGATGCACCGCCAGCAACGGGATCACCAGCCCGGCGGTAGAGATCGCCGCAACAGTGGCGGAACCCAGACAAATGCGCAGAAAAGCAGCCACACCCCAGGCCATCAGGATCGGATTGATATCCATGCCAGAGACCAGCGTAGAAATGTACTGACCGACACCAGAATCGATGAGCACCTGCTTGAATGCGCCTCCGCCGCCGATAATCAGTAGCAACCCGGCAATACCGGCAATCGCCTTCCCGCACGAATCCATCAGCTCAGGGATCGTTTTCCCGCGGCCCAGGCCCATGGTATAAATCGCGAACAGCAGTGAAATCAGCATGGCAATTGTCGAGTTTCCTAAGAACAGCAACACGTTGTAGAGCATGCCCGAATCCGCGGCATTTTTGGCATGAGTCATCTGGATAATGGTGACTACCGCCATCAGGATCACCGGCAACATCGCAGTGAGAAAACTGATGCCGAAGCCAGGCATTTCACTTTCGCTGAACCGCCGGGTCGCGCCGAGGGAGGCAATATTGCCCTCTTTTTTAAACGCATCAGGAATAATCCGCTGGCAGAATTTATTCAGTAACGGGCCGCACAGAATAAAGGTTGGAATACCGACAATGATGCCGTATATCAATACCAGTCCCACATCAGCACCATATTCACGGGCGATAACTGTCGGACCAGGGTGCGGTGGTAAAAATCCGTGGGCGACCAGTAAACCGGAAAGCATAGGTACACACATATACATCGGCGATATTTTCGCCTCACGGGCAATAGCGAATAAAATAGGAACCAGAAGAATTAATCCGACTTCGAAAAAAAGTGCAATACCGACAATAAACGCTGAGCAGACCACCGCCCAGTCAAGTTTATTTTTCCCGAAATAATTCAGCATAGTCAGCGCTATTCGCTGCGCACCACCCGCGTCGGCCAGTAAGCGACCGAGCATAACCCCAAAGCCGAATATCAAACCAATATGGCCCAATGTCCCGCCAAGGCCCGATTCAACCGAAGCGACGACTTTATTCAATTCCATCCCACTGGCAATGGCGACGACAATTGAAACAATAATTAAAGAAACAAACGTATTAAGCTTAATTTTTATGGTTAACAGCAGGAGTAAAGCAATCCCTGCCACAACGATAATTAGTGGCATAACGTCCTCTCATATAGGGTAGTGACCCGTCATAATCCAGCTACGCAATTTATCAATGATGCGTAGTCGGATTATTCAGATGTCTGGATGTTCTTATTTTCGCTTTCAGTTCTTATTTATATAATCGCGCAAGGCTGTGCCGATCTTATTCACGTCATAAACACATCCCGTCCATGTCCCACCGCTGACAGCCTGGAGCATTGCCCAAAGCCGGGTATCATCTGGCAGTTCAGGATCAGGAAGTAAATGCTGATGGCTGGCCCTGGCGTTTAATATTGCGGTAGCCTCCTCCCGTGAAGGTAATATTTCATCGTTACGGGTTCCAAGGAAATTGACCTCGCCCTGAAGTTCGCGACAATCAATTTTAATTTCAATAATATCTCCGGTGCGTAATTTACCGATGGGGCCTCCCGCCAGCGCTTCCGGCCCGACATGACCGATACACGCACCGGTGGAAACGCCCGAGAAACGCGCATCGGTGATCAGCGAAACATGCTTACCGTAAGACAGATGTTTTAAGGCGCTGGTGACCTGATAGGTCTCCTCCATCCCGGTACCGGAGGGCCCAACACCGATAATGACCAGAATATCGCCCGCTTTAATCTTGTCGTGCTTGATATCATAAATCGCGTTTTTCTCGGACAGATAAACCTTCGCCTCACCTTTGTGGTAGTAGATACCCTGTTCATCAATGACCGAAGAGTCGATAGCGGTAGATTTGATCACCGATCCTTCCGGTGCAATATTGCCCACCGGGAAAGTAATGGTTGAAGTTAAGCCGCGCTCCTGCGCACGCTGCGGCGACATGATCACCTCATCGGCATCAACCTGCTCTTGTTCGCGCAGAAGCTGTTTGAATCGCAGTCGGCGTTCGGAGTGCTCCCACCAATCCAGGTTTTCCTTCAGTGTGCTGCCGGTTACGGTCATCACGTCTTCATGCAGCAATCCAAGGTTGCGCAGATGTAACATTACTTCCGGCACCCCGCCTGCCATGAAGGCATTAACCGTCGGATGATAAACCGGACCATTGGGTAGCACGCTCACCAGTCTCGGCACCCGCTTATTAATGCGGATCCAGTCATCAACGGTCGGGATATGACAACCGGCCTGATGAGCAATTGCCGGGATGTGCAACAGCAGGTTGGTTGAACCGCCAAACGCCGCATGGACCGTCATCGCATTCTCAATCGCTTTATCGGTGAGAATTTCCCGGGTAGTGATGCCTTTTTTACACAGGTTCAGCGCCGCTCGTGCGGAAGCTCTGGCGATCTTCTGCCACACTGGCTCGCCGGAAGGCGCCAGCGCAGAGTGCGGGATCGCCAGCCCCAGTCCTTCCGCTACCACCTGCGATGTCCCGGCAGTACCCAGAAATTGACAGCCGCCGCCAGAGGAAGCACAAGCCTTGCAACCTGCACGGCGTGCGTCCTGTAACGACAGCTCGCCATTGGCGAATCGCGCGCCGATGGTCTGCACCTTGCCGTTGTCTTCTCCGTCTTTTGCGGGCAGCGTCGCGCCACCGGGCACCAGCACGGTCGCGATATCGTGCTGTGCGGCAAGCGCCATCATGGTGGCCGGAAGCCCCTTGTCACAACTCGCCACCCCAATAACGGCTTTCGCATCGGGCAGAGAGCGGATCAGGCGGCGCATCACCATTGAGGCGTCATTACGATACGGTAGCGAATCAAACATACCCGTCGTGCCCTGAGTACGTCCGTCACAAGGATCGGAAACATACACGGCATAGGGCAGTGCGCGGTTTGCCTTAATAACTTCAGCCGCCGCTTTCATCTGGATATCCAGCTCGTAGTGCCCCTGGTGCAGTGCCAGCGCAACGGGCTTACCGTCTTTACCGCGTAAGCCGCCCAGCGTGCTGAGCAGTAAAATACCGTCCCGATCCAGTTCATTCGGCGCCCAGCCCATGCCGGCATTCATTGTCATACCGAACAAATCCCCACTTGGGCGATTAATCAGCATCTCCGGCGTTAACGGCAGTTCCCCTTCAGGACCATCGGCATGTGTTCTGACCGTATAAATATCAGGACTTTCGTCAACAAAAATATTACCAACAGACATGATCTTCTCCTCAAACCGGTAGAATGCCCTGCTCGACCAGCAGCGAGTGGACTTTATCTTTGGCCTCTTCTGACACCTCAAGAATCGGCGGCAGACACCAGGTTTCCACCGGTAATCCCACGCACTGCATGCCATATTTGATCAACGAGACGAACGGCGTTTCCAGAGCGTAAATCGATGGCAGTTGCAGTAGGTTTTTGTTCAGGGTCGCGGCGGTTGCCAGATCGCCCTCGCGCCATGCGCGATAGATACCCACGGAGAGTTCCGGAGCAAAGTTAGCGCTGGCCGATATAGCGCCATCCCCGCCCAGCAGCAAAGTGTTGAGCAAATGATCGTCATAACCACAAAATACCGAGAATGCCGGACGTACCGACTTGACGGTGTTAATCATCGTGCGCAAATGGCTGACGCTGTCGATGGTGTCTTTGATACCAATGATGTTGTCATTTTGCAGGACCAGACGCTTCACTATCTCCGGGGTTAAGTCCTGCCCCGTCAGATCCGGGAAGTTATACAGGATCACGGGTAACTTCACGCTACGGGCGATCTGCTGGTAATAGTCGTCAAGATTTCGCGACGCAACCTTCCAGTAATAGGGATTGATAGCGACAACACCATCAGCGCCGCAGGCTTCCGCGTGCCGCGCCAGTTTGACCGCCTCATCCGTAGAGGGCGAACCAACGCCAATCAATACCGGAACCCGCCCGCCGACGATAGCCACAGCCTCTTCGGTGAACGCCATACGCTGGTCGGTATTCATCTGGCTGAATTCACCACCTGTGCCCAGGTAAAACAATCCATCAACACCTTTATTAATCAAGAAGTCGGCAACGGCGCGCATTGCCGTTTTATCAATGGTTCCGTCACGGTGAAACGTGCTGGATACGGGTGGAATAATACCGCTGAACTTTTTCATTACCTCAGTTTCCTTTTCGTAAATGCTCATTTTCATTTCTGTATCCCAGACCATATGATATTTGCCCGGCGCATTTGCGGAGCAATTCCAGATAGCCATCGATCTTATTTCCTGAATAGACCACCGGATCTCCAGAAAGCGAGATCGCATAGTTAACCCGGTTATACATATTGAATACCGGCATACTTAAACATACCGCACCATAGGTCGATTCCTCGTTATCTATGGCCCATCCCCGAAGCCGTGTTTTTTGCAGCTCCTCCAGAAATAACTTCTTATCGGTAAACGTATTTTTGGTGTGCGATGTCAGAGTGAGCGCGTCTAAAAAATAATCCAGTTCTTCCCGCGTTTTCCATGCTAATAAGGCCTTACCTAACGCGGTAATATGTAATTCAAGTTTTTTGCCTATCCAGCTTTTGTTCGTCGGCACTGAATCCGGACTTTCAATCTTATCAAGATAGATAGCTGAATAGCTCTCCATGGCGCCCAGGTGGCAGACCAGACCACTTTTCAGCGACAGTTCCTGCATTGGCCGCTTTGTCACCTCAAAGATATTCTGGCGGTGCAGCGCCTGACAGCCCAGCTCATAATTTTTGATGCCCAGCGCATAGTGGCCATTTTTATTTTTAATTAAGAAACCACACTCCACCATTATATTTAATAAATTGAGCAAACTGCTTTTGGGATACTGGAATTCTTTTAATAATTCCATATAACTCGCCACGCCTACCCATGCAATATGGGTTAATATTTTCTCGGCACGAATTAATGAATTACACCCTTTGCGAACCATAATCGTATCCTTTTACTATTGGAATAAATGATATCGACAATGAACAGTAGAAAATACGCCTTGTTCAACATGCTGAACCGTAATTCGGTGATTAAATGTGATCCTGTACGCAGTTTGAATCGTGGGATTATTATACCCAGATCCGGAATGCAATAAGGACACCAGCGAATGTTGTATCGATTATGCATTCGACATACTTCGAAAGAAATATAATCCGCTATTTGACTATATATCCTGGGTATCGGTTAACAAACGTGGAACAGCGACAGGCCCGAATGAAAGCGGCGACCATCACATCGTTCCCGCTCAATAGCTTAACCAGTAAGCGCACTCCCTAAATCCCAACAAAGTGTCATTCTCTGGGGAGAATGATGATATTTCGCACACCGGAGCCCTGATGGCTTATCCGTCAGGCCGCGTAGTGTCATATCTGGACGTTGCCACAATGATATTATCGTTGCGAAACGAAACAGATAACGACAGATATTTATCTTTTTATGTCGCGGACAGCGGATATATCAAGGCAAATATTCTGCACATTGACGATTATTGGGTATACTTCAATGTGCAGATTGCACTGCTTCAGGATTTTGCGGTTATGACGGGTGTATCAAGACGTACATCGTGAATGTTGAAGTGGATTAGAACCCGGGTTATCGGGTCTGATGAAAATGTTCATCGTGAAACAGTAATGGAGATAGGGATAGATGGGATTATTAAGTTTTGTGAAAGAAGCGGGCGAAAAAGTCTGGGATGCCGTATCCGGCGGCAGCAAGGAAGATCAGGCCGATAAGCTGAAAAAACACATTGATAGCCTTAACCTGCCTGGTGCCGAAAAGGTCAATATTGATGTCGCGGACGATGGTACCGCGACGGTGACGGGCGACGTCGGCTCACAGGAAGATAAGGAAAAAATTCTGGTAGCGGTAGGTAACGTCACCGGGATTGGGCAAGTCAATGATAGCGTTACTGTGACGCAAAGCGGGGCGGAAAGCCGTTATTACACGGTGAAATCCGGCGATACCCTGAGCGCCATCTCGAAAGCAATGTATGGCTCCGCCAATGACTACCCGCGTATTTTTGAAGCCAATAAACCGATGCTGACGCATCCTGACAAGATCTATCCGGGTCAGGTACTGATTATCCCGGCGAAGTAAGTCGTGAATTAAAGATTATTAGCAATGTTTGTAGGGAGTCGGCAATGGGATTATTCGATCTAATCGGCGGCATGTCTGGCGGGCAGGCTGGCAAGGCTGAGCAACTTCAGGCGATCATGGCCTGGATTGAACAGCAGGGCGGTATCCAGGGAATTCTGGAAAAATTTCGCAACGGCGGCTTAGGTGAAATCGTCGAGTCGTGGCTTAGCCAGCAGAGCAATATGCCGGTAAATAGCGAGCAGATCGCTTCGGTGTTTGGTTCGCCTGCGCTACAGGAACTCGGCGCGAAACTGGGCATTGATTCGCAAACCGCCTCGGCGCTAATTGCCGAATACTTGCCAAAAATCGTCGATGGTCTGTCACCGCAGGGCGAAGCATCGGCTGAGGGCGATCTAGTCTCTGCAGGGATTAATCTGCTGAAAGGTAAGTTATTTAGTTAGATTTACGTCATTTGAGTATTCACGCGTGGCAAATTACAGGCCTGTATTCAGGCCTGAGACTGATGATAAACCTGTATCAGATATTGTGCCCGCATTTGCGCCGGGCGGCGGCTAACGCCTTGCCCGGCCTACAAAAATCATGATATCAATAGGTTACACATCACCTGTCGGTCCGCGCAAGCGAAACGCCGCCGGGCGATTCCTGAACAATGCACGCGGATGACTGCCCCCTAACTGACCAGCATTATTCTCGCCGCTACCCGTATCCCAGAACCGGCACAACCCGATCGCACCTGAACCACTACAGATCAGGCGCTGAGGATTAATTTTTGGCGATCAAACGTTCCGGTAACAAAAAGCTGAAACACGTGCCTTTACCCGGCGTACTCTCAATTTCCAGACGGCTGTCGTGATGACTAATGGCATGCTTGACGATCGCCAGCCCCAGTCCACTGCCGCCGGTCTGCCGCGAACGCGCTTTATCCACCCGATAAAAACGTTCAGTCAGGCGTGGAATATGTTCCGGCGCGATCCCCGGCCCGTTGTCCTCCACACGGAACAACGCCCCGTGCGGCACACGCTGCCAGCTAACGGTGATTTCCGTTCCCGCCGGGGTATGATTAACCGCGTTATACACCAGATTGGAAATCGCGCTACGCAACTGTTCTTCATTGCCCAGCACTTTTAGCGCCTGATCGACTGAAAAATGCAAAACATGCTTCTGCTGGCTTAGCGTTTGTGCCTCGCGTTCAACGAGCCGCAGCATCATCGGAACATCAATTTTATCGTTCATCGCCAGCACCGGCGCCGCTTCAATTCGCGACAATGTCAGCAACTGTTTCACCAGCCCTTCCATACGCTGCGTTTGCTCGCGCATGGTGTGTAACGCTTTTTCGCGCGTGGCCCCGGCCAGTTCCTGCTCCTGCATCATCTCCAGATACCCCTGCAATACCGTCAGCGGGGTACGTAACTCGTGGCTGACATTGGCGAAAAAATTACGCCGCGCCCCTTCGAGATTGTGCATCTGCGTAACATCGCGCGCCACCATCAACAGCTGATTATCGCTATAGGGCATCACGCGAATTTCCAGATGGCGGGCATTATTCAGCACCAGATTAAGCGGTTTTGAAAAGTCTCTGTATTTCAGATAGTGGGTAAATTCAGGATAACGCAGAAGATTAAGGATATTCTGCCCATTATCATCCGGCCAGCGCAGATTCAGCAGTTGCTGGGCCAGACCGTTGCACCAGAACATGACGCCGTCTTCCGTGGTCAGCACCACCGCATCAGGCAGAGATTCCGCACCGCTGCGAAAACGCTTAATCAGGCTACCCAGTTCGCGTCGACGCTTTTTATTACGCATCTGCATCTGATGCAGACCGTACAACAGCGGTTCCCAACTGCCGCTGCCAGGCGGCGGCGTCATGCTGCGATCAACCCACAGCCACCACGACAGGCGCATAAGATTCCAGAAATGCCAGATAAGAAGCGTTGTCACCGCCGCTAACAGAAACCACGGCAGATGACCCAAAAGCGCCCCGAGGATCAGGGCCGGGATACAACACAAGAAAAGCTCAAGCGCCAGCCTTTTCCATGACAGCCGTTCCAGCACGGGTCACACTCCTGTCAACATTCAGAAACGGGTAGAGAAACGATATCCCGTGCCGCGAACCGTTTGCACCATCCGATCATGGCCGCTATGTTCCAGCGCTTTACGCAGACGACGAATATGCACGTCCACCGTTCGGTCTTCTACATAGACGTTAGTTCCCCAGACATGATTCAGCAACTGTTCGCGGCTATAGACCCGTTCCGGATGTGTCATGAAGAAGTGTAATAATTTAAACTCCGTTGGCCCCATCTCCAGCGGATTTTCGCCGGTCATCACGCGATGTGAAGACGGATCGAGGCTCAGCCCCTGCATCTCAATCACCTCTTCCACCGCCATCGGCGAAATGCGTCGCATCACGGCCTTAATCCGCGCCACCAGCTCTTTCGGTGAGAATGGTTTGGTAATGTAATCATCCGCTCCGGTTTCCAGCCCGCGGACGCGATCTTCCTCTTCGCCACGTGCGGTCAGCATCACCACCGGAATATCGCGGGTCATCGCTTCACGCTTAAGTTGTTTAATAAACTGCAGACCTGACCCACCCGGCAGCATCCAGTCAAGGAGGATCAAATCAGGCCAGGGTTCATTGAGTTGATTAACCGCGCTGTCAAAATCTTCCGCCTCAACCGGCTGAAAGCCGTTTTGCTCCAGCACAAAGCAGACCATTTCACGGATTGGAGCTTCATCTTCAACGACCAGAATTCTTCTCGCCATTATTTACCCTGTATTTTTTAGCCATCAGTATAGAAGTGCGCGGCCATTATGCGTCAGATTTATGACAGATTTATGAAAAATGACGGACTGATGAACACGGATTTTGAATTATGACACGGACTTAACTCACCGCAGAGCGGTGTTATCCGGGGTGCTTAAAGGCGGCACGGAAGCGGGTCTCTGGCGCACAGGTAACGATGTCACCGGGGCGAGCGTAGCCAACACATAAGCAACCAGGAGTATGACAGGTATATAATACCGCTTACGTTTTTTCGCTAAGGGACCACTATGCGCATCCTTCACACGTCAGACTGGCATCTGGGCCAGAATTTTTACAGCAAAAGTCGCGCCGCTGAGCACCAGGCATTTCTCGACTGGCTGCTGTCCCGCGCACAGGAGCATGACGTTGATGCGATTATTGTCGCTGGCGATATTTTTGATACCGGCTCTCCGCCAAGCTACGCGCGCGAGCTGTATAACCGTTTTGTCGTTCAGCTACAGCAAACCGGCTGCCAGCTGGTGGTGCTGGCAGGAAACCACGATTCAGTGGCGACGCTTAATGAATCGCGGGACATTCTCGCCTTCCTGAAAACCACGGTGGTGGCCAACGCGGGTCACGCTCCCTTTATTTTGCCGCGGCGCGACGGTTCACCGGGGGCCATTTTTTGCCCGGTGCCCTTCCTGCGACCGCGTGAACTGGTGACCAGCCAGGCCGGACACTCCAGCGGCGAAAAGCAGCAGCAGCTTCTCAACGCCATCAGCGACTACTACCAGCAGCAATACCAGCAGGCCTGCGCCCTGCGCGGCGACCAACAACTGCCGATTATTGCCAGCGGCCATTTAACCACCGTCGGCGCCAGCAAAAGCGATGCAGTTCGCGAAATCTATATCGGTACTCTCGATGCTTTCCCGGCAAGCCACTTCCCTCCTGCCGATTATATCGCGCTCGGCCATATACACCGGGCGCAGATCGTCGGCGGCTGCGAGCATATTCGCTATAGCGGCTCGCCCATCCCGCTGAGCTTTGATGAAACCGGAAAAAACAAAAGCGTCAATCTGGTGACCTTTCGTGACGGCCGCCTGGCGGAGGTCACGCCCCTTATCGTGCCCATCACCCAGCCGCTGGCGGTCTTAAAAGGCGATTTCGCCAGTATTGGCGAGCAGCTTAATCAATGGCAAAGCGACGATCGGTCACCTGCCGTATGGCTGGATATCGAAATCACCAGTGATGAATATTTACATGATATTCAAAGGAAAATTCAGGAAAAGACCGAAACGTTCCCGGTAGAAGTGCTGCTGGTGCGCCGCAGCCGCGCCCAGCGCGAGCGCATTCTGGCGGGAGAAAGACGGGAAACCCTCAACGAACTACGGGTCGAGGATGTCTTCGCCCGTCGTCTGGCGCTGGAAACCCTGGAAGAGGCGCAGCAGCAACGCCTGGAACACCTGTTTAATGCAACGCTGCATAGCCTGAACGGTGAGGACCGCCTGTGAAAATCCTGAGCTTACGCCTGAAAAATCTCAACTCGTTAAAAGGTGAATGGAAAATCGATTTCACCCGCGAGCCGTTCGCCAGCAACGGACTGTTCGCCATCACCGGGCCAACGGGTGCCGGGAAGACCACGCTGCTGGATGCCATCTGCCTCGCGCTGTATCACGAAACCCCGCGCCTGAGCAGCGTGTCGCAATCGCAAAACGATCTGATGACCCGCGATACCGCCGAGTGCCTGGCGGAAGTGGAATTCGAAGTTAAAGGTACCGCCTACCGCGCCTTCTGGAGCCAGAACCGGGCAAGAAACCAGCCGGACGGTAATCTGCAGGCCCCGCGCGTCGAACTGGCGCGCTGCGACGACGGCAAAATCCTCGCTGATAAAGTCAAAGATAAGCTGGAGATGACCGCCTCGCTCACCGGGCTGGACTACGGCCGCTTCACCCGTTCAATGCTGCTATCGCAGGGGCAATTCGCCGCCTTCCTCAACGCCAAACCCAAAGAGCGTGCCGAATTGTTGGAAGAGCTAACCGGCACCGAAATTTACGGCCAGATTTCCGCTCTGGTCTTTGAAAAACATAAGCTCGCTCGCGTTGAGCTGGAAAAAATACAGGCCCTGGCCTCCGGCGTCCTGTTGCTGAGCGATGAACAGCAGCAGTCACTCCAGAAAAGTTTGCAAGCGCTTACTGATGAAGAAAAACAGCAGATTAGCGAACAGACCCGTCTACAACATGCGTGTCAGTGGCTGGTGCGTCGCGACGAACTGACAGCGGAAGACCGAAAAGCGCAGGCCGCGCTGCGCGAGGCCCGACAGGCTCTCGAACAGGCCCAGCCGCAGTTGACTGCGCTACTCAATGCGCAGCCTGCGGAGCATTTACGCCCGCACTGGACGCGTCAGCAGGAACAAACCGCCGCGCTGGCGCAAATTCGCCGCCATAGAGAAGAAGTAAATGCTCGCTTACATGAGAAATTACGCTTACGGGCTGGCATTCGTCTCGCCGCGCAGCAACAGTCAGAACGCCTGCACGCTCTCCGGCAAACGCTATCCGCATGGCTGAAAGAGCACGAGCGCTATCAACAATGGGAAAATGCGCTGGCGGGCTGGCGGGCGGCGTTTCAACAACAATCACGTGACACCCAGCAGCAATCCGCATTACAACAGCGTCTGGAGGAAGCCAGCCGCAAACTGGCCGAGCTACCGTCCGCCAGCCTGACGCTGGATGCCGAACAGGTCAGCGCGGGACTGTCTCTGCACGCCGCCGCCCGGCCGCTTCGCCAGCAACTCTCTGCTCTGCATAGCCAGTTGCAACCACTGGGCCAACGTCTGGAACAGCTCAATCGCGCCGGGCAGACCAGTAAGCAGGAGCAGACGCAACTGGAAGCCACGCTGGCCCGGCGTCGTCAGGCATATAAAGAAAAAAATCAGCAGTTCAGCGATGTCAAAGCCTTGTGTGAACTGGAAGCGCGTATCGCCAGTCTGGAGGCTGAACGTACCCGCCTGCAGCCCGGCTCGCCCTGCCCGCTCTGTGGCTCTGAACAACACCCGGCCATCGCCGCATATCAGGCGCTGGCTCCTGACGTTAATCAGGCGCGGCGCGATGCGCTTGAGCGTGAAGTCAAACAACTGGCGGAAGCTGGCGCGCTGGTACGTGGCGAGCTGGATGCGTTGCTTAAGCAGCAGCAAAAAGAAGCCGCCGAGAAAGCATCACTTCTTCAGCAGAAGCAAGCGCTTACATTACAGTGGCAAGAGACGATCGCTGGATTGAATATCAACCTGACGCCGCAGGACGATATTCCCGGCTGGCTAAATACGCAGCAAGAGCATGAACAGCGACTGTACCAGCATCAACAGCGTCTGGCCTGGCAGACCCGACAGCAGGAGAGCCAACAGCAGCTACAGCAGCTGCGGCAAGAACACGCGCAGCGTAGCGCCGCGCTGGAGAGTGAACTGGCCGCATTCGCCCTTAGCTTACCCGCCGCGGACCAGGCCGCGGGCTGGCTGGCGCAGCGGGAAGAAGAGAGCCGCAGCTGGCAAGCTAAACAGAACGAATTAACGGCCCTGCAGGAACAGATCCAACGGCTTTCGCCGCTGCTGGAGACCCTGCCGGAAACGGAGCAGCAGGCCGAGCCTGCGTCGATCGAGGGCTGGCGTCAGGTACACGATGACTGCCTGGCGCTCCAGAGCCAGTGGCAAACGCTGGGGCAGCAGGAAAACCAATTACAGGCCCAACTGACAGAGACCGAACAACAGTTCAGCGCCGCGCTGGCCGCCAGCCCGTTTGCCGATCGGCAGGCGTTTCTCGCCGCGCTGCTGGATGAAGAAACGCGCCAGCGGCTCGAAAACCTGAAGCAGACACGGGAAAGCTCGCTACAGCAGAATCAGGCGCTGGCGCTGCGGGCCCGCGCCGCGCTGGATAGCCATAGCCAGCAACCGCCGCAGGAAAGCGATAGTAGCCAGCCGCTTGAGCAGGTGCGGGAAAAGCTCCAGCTGTTGACATCGCAGTTGCGGGAAAACAGCGCTCGCCAGGGCGAAATTCGCCAGCAGTTGAAGCAGAATGCCGAAAATCAGCAGCGTCAACAGACGTTACGCCAGCAGATGGAGCACGCCGCGCAAGAAGTGGATGACTGGGCGTGGCTGAACTCACTTATCGGCTCCAAAGAGGGCGATAAGTTCCGTAAGTTTGCGCAAGGCCTGACGCTGGATAACCTGGTGTGGCTGGCCAACCATCAGCTCAACCGCCTGCATGGCCGTTATCTGCTACAGCGTAAGGCCAGTGAAGCGCTGGAACTGGAAGTGGTAGATACCTGGCAGGCGGACGCGGTACGCGATACGCGGACGCTTTCCGGCGGCGAGAGTTTTCTTGTCAGCCTCGCGCTGGCGCTGGCGCTGTCCGATCTGGTGAGCCATAAAACGCGGATCGATTCGCTGTTTCTTGATGAGGGCTTCGGTACGCTCGATAGCGAAACCCTTGATACCGCGCTGGATGCGCTGGACGCACTGAATGCCAGCGGCAAAATTATCGGCGTGATCAGCCATGTCGAGGCAATGAAAGAACGCATTCCGGTACAGATTAAGGTAAAGAAAATCAATGGGCTGGGCTATAGCCGTCTGGATAAGATCTTCGCGGTGGAGTGAGGCGCGGCTTCCCTGGTGCGCCCGCCCCATTTGGTGAGCCCGCAATCAATCAGCGGCGACCTGAGCGCTGAAAGTCATAATATCCAGAGGCGAAAACACAGCTCGCTTCTGAAATAACACGAGTTACACCGATTTACAGCGGCCACAGCCAGGCCGCTCCGCGCACGCCGCTGGAGTCACCGTGCGCCGCTTTGCGAATCGGCGTCTCGCATTCGCCGCCGAATACCCACGGTTTCAGCAAATTCGGCACCGTCTGATACAATCGGTCAACGTTGCTCATTCCCCCGCCCAGTACAATAACGTCCGGATCGAGGATATTCACGACGTGCGCCAGTGATTTCGCCAGCCGCATCTCATAGCGGCTCAGCGCCAGTTCCGCCAGCGGATCTCGCTCGCCGACGCGCTGCATAATCTCGCTCCCCTTCAGCGAATGACCGCTTAAGCGATGATAATCAGTAGTAAAACCAGTGCCGGAAATAAATGTTTCAATACAGCCCTGCTTGCCACAATAGCAGGGCACCTCTTCCCGATAGCGCAGTTCGTCGTCATCCATCCACGGCAGCGGATTATGCCCCCACTCGCCCGCCGTCCCGTTACCGCCAATATGCGCGCGACCGTTAAGCGCCACGCCAGAACCACAGCCGGTGCCAATAATCACCGCAAATACCGTTTGCGCCCCGGCCGCCGCGCCATCCACCGCTTCCGAAACCGCAAGGCAGTTCGCATCGTTCGCCAGCCGTATTTCCCGTCCCAGGCGCTGACTGAGGTCTTTATCAAACGGCTGACCGTTGAGCCAGGTCGAATTAGCATTTTTAACTACGCCCGTATAGGGCGAAATTGAACCAGGGATGCCGATACCGACCGTACCTTTCTGCCCGCTGGCCTGCTCAGCCATCTCCACCAGCGAGGCTATCGTCTCTATCGTCTGCCGATAATCCTCTCTCGGCGTCGGCAAACGGTGGCGAAATAACTGCTCCCCCTGGTCGCTTAGCGCGATGACTTCCGTTTTTGTTCCACCTAAATCAATCCCAATACGCACTGTTAGTTCCTCACCCCGATTAACAATGCAAGCATAGCGACAATTCGCTATCATGCCCGCTGGATTTAATAAAAAAGCCGTGGAAATTATCATGCTGTGGTTCAAAAATTTAATGGTTTACCGTCTCAGCCGCGACATTTCCCTGCGCGCGGAGGAGATGGAAAAACAGCTTGCCGGTCTGGCGTTTACTCCGTGCGGCAGCCAGGATATGGCCAAAACCGGTTGGGTACCGCCGATGGGTTCGCACAGCGATGCGCTGACGCATACCGCAAATGGCCAGATCGTTATCTGCGCGCGTAAAGAAGAGAAGATTCTGCCATCGCCGGTGATCAAACAAGCGCTGGAAGCGAAGATCCTCAAGCTGGAAGCTGAACAGGGCCGCAAGCTGAAGAAAACCGAAAAAGATTCGCTGAAAGATGAAGTGCTGCACGCCCTGCTGCCGCGCGCCTTCAGCCGCTTTAGCCAGACCATGATGTGGCTCGATACCGTCAACGGATTGATTATGGTGGACTGCGCCAGCGCTAAAAAAGCGGAAGACACGCTGGCGCTGCTGCGTAAAACCCTGGGCTCGCTGCCGGTTGTCCCTCTGGCTATGGAAACCCCGATCGAGCTGACGCTAACCGAGTGGGTACGTTCCGGGACCGTCGCTCAGGGCTTCCAGCTACTGGACGAAGCGGAGCTGAAAGCCATGCTGGAAGATGGCGGTGTGATCCGCGCGAAAAAGCAGGATCTGGTCAGCGACGAGATCGCCGTGCACATTGAAGCCGGTAAAGTCGTGACCAAACTGGCGCTCGACTGGCAGCAGCGTATTCAGTTCCTGATATGCGATGATGGTTCGATTAAACGTCTGAAGTTCTGCGATGAATTGCGCGATCAAAATGAAGATATCGACCGGGAAGATTTCGCTCAACGCTTTGATGCGGACTTTATTCTGATGACCGGCGAACTGGCAGCGTTGATTCAGAATCTGGTGGAAGGATTAGGCGGCGAAGCGCAGCGTTGATATTCTGAACTCCTTCCTGCACCGGCAGGAAGGAGCTCGGACTGCGTCCCGTAACAGATCATGGCACCGTTGTCGCGTCTAAAGCCCGTCATCTGCACTCACACGCTATTGCAAGGCGCAACCTGGCATTACAGATAGCGGCACAAATAAGATGTGGGCTCAGCCACCTGCAAATTAAACTCGCTATTTCCCGGAACGTTGAATACTTCACCGGCGGCGTACACTTTCCACTCAGTCTCGCCCGGAAGAAGCACGTTCAGCGCACCGCTAACCACGGTCATCTCTTCCGGCTGCCCGGTGCCAAAGGTATATTCCCCTTCCGCCATCACGCCAACGCTGGCGCGACCGGTGCTGCTGCTGGTGAAACCAATAGATTTTACTTTTCCGTCAAAGTATTCATTGCTTTGAAGCATAAACTCGCCCTTATGATCTTGTGTTGAAGGCACAATATAGGGGGCGCTCGTTACCCCTGTCACGTAAAATTAACGCACGACGGCAGGTTAAACTAATAGTTCTGCCGCCAACCGCGAAACCAGCACATTTGACAACAGAACCGGGATATCCAGCGCTTTTTGTAACACGTCGCGATGCTTCTGGTGATAGCAAAGACAATCCATCATCAGCACATCCGCCCCCTGCTCGATTAACTCCCTGCCCGCCGCCAGTAAGTCGTCGTCGCTACCGGTAACGGGATTCGCCAACGCATAGTAGGGCGTATTTTTTAACACCCGCCATTTCTCCCGCTGCAACGGCAAAATCTCTTCAACCGGAACAATCACGCCGACCTGATGCCCATCAACAATCGATGCAACGAGCGGCGGGATAATTCTTTGCGGCTCAAGCAGAATCGCATTATTCGCGGTAAAATCGCCGAATGGATGGGTACTCATCAATAAAATAAGATCATAATTTTGTTTGTCGAGCATGGCGATAATGCGACGTAAATCGCGCTCAACCTTGTGCCGGGAGACCGGTATGATTTGCTTATCGCTGAGCAAGATCAGCAGCGTCTCCTCACCAGCTTCAGCGCCATAGTCTTGAATAACCTCTTCGCGCGTCATTTTGCCTGACAGGCTAATGTGGACAATCTGCTCTTCCCTGATATGTTCGGTCAAAAGCGGCAACATCTCCACCACCGGTACCACCCCAATGGTCAAAATAGCCATCAATGCACTACTCATATCATGTACCTTTTACTGCCACTGTTTTAAAACGAGCTTCTATTTACGACTTCTGCCCCCTGTTGGCTGAAAATCAACCGTCAAGAAGCGTAGCAGGTTACAGCTAATATGGAATGTAAAGATTCCAGAAACATCAAAAACGCTCCTGAAAAAACCAGCATCAGATAATCATTAGTACCGCTGATAAATTAAAGATGTGATATATGCCCGGTAACGATCTTTTCAGAACATATCCCGGGCGTGAGGGGGAATTATGATTTGTCAGGATCTTCATAGCGCCGTTTAGCATCCAGCGCTTCCTGTTCAGTGGGGTGTTCACTGATGAGCGAGTTCGGGGCAGGATAGTCAGCACGCAGTTCATACCAGGTTACCGTTTGGCCCTGCGGACCTTTTTCGACCGTAACAATACGCGCTTCTCTTGGATAGGGGGGGCTGGTCGGCATAGCGCTTCCTTTTTTATCTCGTGGATCCTAAAGTATAGGCGTTGCCGATCCGTTGTCCGTAAGCAAATTCTTAACTGGTATAGCTCACACCGCACACTGTCGCCATAATCTGTTCAACCACCTCATCCGGCGTAGCGGTGGCATCAATAATATGGTGCGCAGCCGTACGATACAGGGCTTCCCGTTGCGCCAGTATTTCGCCGACTTCATCACGAACGGGTTTTCCGGTCAGCGTCGGACGTTGCTCCGCTTTCGGATAGGCTTCCAGACGCTCAATCAGCGTCGAAACCGAGGCTTCAAGATAGATCACCACACCATTTTCACGCATAAACTGACGATTGTACTCACTGAGAATAATGCCGCCGCCGGTCGCAATAATCGTCGCTGGCTGCGAGACTCTTTCTAAAGCCTGAGTTTCCAGCGCACGGAAGCGCTCCCAGCCTTCCTGCTGAACGATAGCCGCGACCGTGCGCTGCTCATGTTCCTGCAGCTCATGATCAGTATCCGCAAACTGGTAGTTACGCGCTCGCGCGAGGGCGTGACCAATCGTCGTTTTACCGCAGCCGCGAGGCCCGACAAGAAAAATTAGCTGTGTCATTACCGAAGACCCCTTGGTTCCGCCATTGTGGTGCGGATAAATGAAAGCGAAAAGAGAAGCAATAGTACCGCAAACTTACTCAACACCAACCGTAAAATAAACGTTACACACCATCAATAAAACCTTTCACCTTACTTTACGAAAGGATATTGAATGTAAACTTATCATTGCATGTGGTGTTATGCTAGCTTTACTTTTATGCGAAAGCTATTTTTTGTTCTCAGTCTGGCGTAAACAGTAACACATTTCCGCATAGCTTTACGTAGTAACATATTTACAACACCCGTGTTTCAGAGCGACTCTGACGCCAACCAATCAGTATGACAGAGGAATGTATCATGCAATCTGAAGAGCAACGCCTTATTGATGGACTGTTTTCCCGGCTGAAAGAGGCCGAGACCCGCAGCGCATCACGCGATGCCGACGCCGAGGAGCAGATTGCCCGGCACATCAAAGAGCAGCCTTTCGCCCCTTACTATATGGCGCAAACCATCCTGATTCAGGAAGCGGCAATTAAACAGCTCAATGCCCGTATCCAGGCGCTGGAAAACCAGGTGACGCAACTTCAGGCCGCGAAACCCAGCAGCGGCGGGTTCCTTTCCGGCCTGTTCGGCGGCGGTCAGTCCCGTGGTTCCGCCCCGATTCCCGGCGCAGAGCAGTATGCTCGCCCGCAGACGCCTCCCCAGCCGCAGTACGCCCCACAGGCGCAGCAGCAAAACTATGCGCCTCAGGCGACCCGCAGCGGCGGCGGTTTTATGGCCGGCGCGCTGCAAACAGCAGCCGGCGTCGCCGGCGGCGTGGTGCTGGGGAACATGTTGACTCATATGTTTAGCGGTTCACACCCGCAGGAGATCGTCAACATTATTGAAGAGCAACCGCAGCCGGACCTGAGCCAGCCGCAGGACAGCAATGTCGCGGACGATACGTTCCGCCAGGATGACGGCCAATTCCTTGCCGACAATAATGACTATGATTCCGACTTTGATGCCGGTTTTGGCAACGATGATTTCGGCAGCGGCGACGATGACAGCTGGGTTTAACCCTGCTGACGCCTGACGTCTGACAGCCACTTCTCCAGCGCGGCGGCAAATTGCTGGCGATCGCGCTGAGATAAACTATCCGGACCACCGGTCTGTACGCCGCTGGCACGCATAGTTTCCATGAAATCGCGCATCGTCAGGCGTTCGCGAATGGTCGCCTCGCTGTAACGTTCGCCGCGCGGATTTAACGCCGCGGCGCCTTTTGCCAGAACGTCGGCAGCCAGCGGGATATCCGCGGTAATCACCAGATCGCCTGCGGCGCATAACCGAACGATTTCGTTATCCGCCACATCGAAACCCTGCGCCACACGTAGAGTACGGATAAAACGCGAGGGCGGAACCCGTAGCGGCTGATTGGCCACCAGCGTCAGCGAGGTTTGTGTACGCTCGGCGGCGCGGAACAAAATATCTTTAATCACATTCGGACATGCATCCGCATCAACCCAAATAGCCATTACGGCTCCTGTCGACAAAAAAGAGAAGTCATATTGTCACCTGCTTTTACCTTTCGTGAAAGCGACAAGGTGATAAGCTATGTCTCTAACGATAAAACAAGTAAAGGGGATTGATGATGGAGAAAAAAATCGGCTTTATCGGCTGCGGCAACATGGGGAAGGCCATTCTGGGCGGCCTGATCGCCAGCGGACAGGTACAGCCGGGGCAAATCTGGGTCTATACCCCGTCGCCGGAAAAAGTGGCAGCCCTGCATGACCAGTACGGCATTAATGCGGCGCAAAGCGCACAGGAAGTCGCTCAGGTGGCAGATATCGTTTTCGGCGCTGTAAAGCCGGGGATTATGGTCAAAGTGCTTAGCGATGTGGCTTCCAGCCTGAATAAAGACTCGCTGGTCGTTTCGATTGCCGCTGGTGTGACTCTCGACCAACTGGCGCGCGCGCTGGGCCACGACCGTAAAATCGTCCGCGCAATGCCTAACACCCCTTCACTGGTGAACGCAGGGATGACATCCGTCACGCCAAATGCGCTGGTCAGCCCCGAAGAAACGGCTGATATCCTGACCATCTTCCGTTGCTTCGGCCAGGCGGAAATCATCGCTGAGCCAATGATTCACCCGGTAGTTGGCGTCAGCGGTTCCGCACCGGCTTACGTATTTATGTTTATCGAAGCGATGGCCGATGCCGCTGTGCTCGGTGGGATGCCACGCGCGCAGGCCTACAAATTCGCCGCGCAGGCGGTGATGGGTTCGGCCAAAATGGTGCTCGAAAGCGGCGAACATCCGGGTACGCTGAAAGATATGGTGTGCTCGCCTGGCGGTACCACGATTGAGGCCGTACGCGTACTGGAGGAGAAAGGTTTCCGCTCCGCCGTTATTGAAGCGATGGCGAAATGCATGGAGAAATCAGAGAAACTCAGTCGTTCCTGATTGATCCCCCGGTGCCGGTTGAAAGCGGGTGAGGTTCCCCACCCGTTTGTTGTTATTTTTTCAGGCAAGTGCCCATAAATTTGCTTCGATCATCCCCTTTCAAAGACTGCCGGGTCGCCTGACTGTTGCAGTCGCGCATTTTTTGCTGCTGCGGCGTCAGGGTTTTGCCGTCCTGGGTTGTTGCATTTTTCTTCAGGCAGTTGCTCATAAACGTTTTACGTTCATCCCCTTTCAGCGACTTTGAAGAGGCGGCTTTATTACAGGCGCTCATCTTCTGCTGCTGCGGTGTTAACGTTTTTTCCGCAGCGCTGGCCCCTGTCATAAATACCAGGCCCAAAAGTAGCGTCGCAAGCAAGTTTATTTTCATCGTACATCCTTCTTTGAGTGAATCTTTGTAATTCTGGTCGCTAATGGAAAAAAAACCAGTCGGCAACGAAAATTCGTCGCTGACAGCCAATGCCAGGGCAGAGGGACGAGCGAAACGTCCCCCTGTCCGTTCACAGACAATGAATACGAAGAATATCCTGGTATTCACAGTGAACGGAACAGGTCGCAGACCAAAATCTGAAGGAAATAAGGCACATGCCATTTTTGCCAAAACCACCTGAAAAGCGACATTCAGGCTGACAGGCATTCATCACCGGCAGCGGTCTATCACAGATTCAGCGCCGCTTTCATGGTGTAGAACAGATCGGTCTGGTCCGTTAACCCCACCACATTTGCCGCATATGGGCCGTAAGCAGCAATACGCAGTTGGGTTCCGGTATGCTCCATCGACGCCGCTTCTGAATTGCCGTAGCTTATCACCATCACCGAGCCGTCTTTCGTATTCAGCGCCTGAGTCAGGCCGGGAGCTTTCGTCTCCGCCGGGATAATCTGGCTGGAATGCGCATGATCGGCGGTAACGATAACCAGGGTATTACCGTCTTTTTGCGCAAACGCCAGCGCCTTCTGCACGGCTTCATCCAGATCAACGGTTTCCCCGATCTGACCACAGGGATTCGCCGCATGGTCCTGTTTATCAATCGAAGCGCCTTCCACCTGCAGGAAAAAACCTTTCTCATTGCCGCTCAGCAGATCGATGGCTTTTTCAGTCATCTGCGCCAGCGTCGGTACCGAAGCGTCACGTTTGGGATTTGGGGTACAGGTTACCGCCGCCTGCTCGATATTACCGTGATAAGACGCTTTCGGACCTTGCCAGCGTACCGGCATATTGCCCTGGGAGAAGAGTCCCAACAACGGTTTGTCCTGATTTGCCTGGCTAACGGTAGCCAGAGAACTGGCATCAGTGACAATTTGATAGCCGCGTGCAACAGCCTGATCGTGCAGAGTTTTCCCCTGCCACTCGCCAGCCGTGGCGATTTCAGCGAAGGTTTTCGCCCCGCCGCCAAGCGTCACATCGGCTCGGGCATTCAACAGTTGTTCGGTAATGGAGCCTTTACCGCCCTTTTCCAGCGCATTGCTGGCACATTTTTCACGGGTTACGCTCGGACCATAGCATTTACGTGAAGTGACGTGCGCCACCAACGCGGCTGGCGTCGCATCCTGCAGTTCCGCCGTTGAGACGTTACCGGTCGCTAACCCCGCCGCTTTAGCCAGCTCAAGAATGGTTTGATGAGATTTTTCATGAATGTCGACGCCCAGCGCGCCATTATAGCTTTTCACACCGGTCGTCCACGCGGTCGCGGAGGCGGCTGAGTCCGTGACATAATTCGGCTTACCGGTTTTTTTGTCCAACGAATAATGGGTGTACTGACCAGTCAGCGGCAGCGCGTCAATACCTTTAAAAAAACCGCCGGCCCCTTCAGCATAATTACGCGCGGCGGTAATTTCAGCATCACCCATTCCATCGCCAATCAGCAAAATAATATTTTTAGCTGGCTTATTAATTAACGACGCTCGCAGGGCCTCCGTCCGATCGCTGCTTAAACGCCGCGCGCCGCCCGGCGTAGTAATATCACCCTGAGCGGCCCGACTTTCCAAAAGCGGCATCATTGTTGTTTCTGCGTGAATAACCGGGGCGCCCAACAGAGGTAGCAAAGCAATAAACAGGACACGTAATTTCACTTTTATCATCTCCATGTAATAAATACTTTAAAAAACAACACGAGGGAGACTGTATAAAAGCGATGTGACAGTAAAATGACAGCATCCATACCCTGTCACAACACTAGCTACGAGGATGCTGTAATAGCTTCTTTATATATTGCTGCAATAACTGGGCGTCGCGATCGTCCACCAGCGGACCAGGGCTGGCCTCTTCGATTGCCCGCTCGATATCATTGATTAACGCCTGCCGGCTGTCCTGCGACATATGACGCAGGAGCGATGTGACCACCACTTCCAGCGCTTCAACCTGAGCCGTCAATTCCTTTGACTCTTCTTCCTTTTGTGCCAGTTTCACCAGTAGTTCAGCAATGAGATTCTTCACAACGCGTTATCCTTATGCGAGGTCCGTTTTCTGCTAGTTATGTCATACATTAGCCATCGGTTGCCACAATTATTTTTAGAAAATGGCTTTCCGTATCAATCAAAAATAAACGAAACGTTTTTCTCATTACCTATTTAACCAGGAATTTACTTAACGGCAGGTTAATAACCATATTCAACACCATAAGAATAAAATGGAATATCAGCGTTAATCCATAGCTACAACGTATCACCATAATATATCTGATAGGCCAGATTAACGCGGTCTGCCGCGTCTTTACCGGCCAGCCGCGCAATAAGTATTTCACTCGCCGTTTTACCTATTTCATAACGTGGGGTAATGACGCTGGCTATTTTTTGTAGCCGCGCGCGGCCAATTTCCAGACCATGAAAACCGGCAATAGCCATGTTTTGCGGCACAGCGATTCCCTGGGCCTGGCACGCCAGCAACACACCAACGGCCAGATCGTCGTTGGTACAAAAAATCGCATCAATATCCGGTCGCGACTGCTGCATCTGCAGGAACATCTGTCGGCCAAGCGCAACTGAAGAGATCGTCCGCGGCGCCATGTGATACGCCTTCAGGCCATGCGCCGCCAGCGCCAGTTCGGTGCCGTGAAAACGGCTTAAATCCCGCGGATCGTCCATTGAACCAAAAAAGGCAATCGCCCGCTTGCCGCTTTCAAGGAAAGCGTTGGTCATGTCCCACGCCGCCTTTTCGTTATCGAAACCCACCTGAATATCCAGTTGCTGACCGCCGAAATCCATCAGTTCAGCAACAGGTATGCCGCTGGCACGCACGTACTGCACCATACGATCGCTATGCTGCTTACTGGTCAAAATCAGCCCATCAATATTGTAAGAGAGCAGATTGAGCACTTCACGCTCTTCGCGCTGTGGATCGTATTCGTAGTTGGCAATCAGCGTCTGGTAGTGATGCGCAGAAGTGACCGACTCGATTCCGGCCAGAACATCAGCAAAAATCTGGTTACGAAATGAAGGGATAAGCACGCCTATCGTTTTACTACGCGCGTTAAGCAGGATTTCCGGCGCCCGATTAGGGATATAGTTGTTCTCTTCCATGACCTTTGCAATCAGCTCACGGCTGCGCTGGGAAACCTGGCCGGGGTCGCGCAAATAACGGCTGACCGTCATTTTATTGAGTCCCGCCAGGTTAGCGATATCCTGTAATGTCATCCGGTTGTTTTTCATCAGGTTCTCTACGACATACGACTTATGCGTTCCCAGAGAACCTTATCACAGCAGCCAGGTTTTATGTTAACCCGTCACCTTTTTTGCCGTCACGGACGTTAAAGAAGGCGGGTTATTCGCACGAACGTTATACATCAACACCACAGAAGCCAGCAGCGCAATAGCCATGAAGGTATAAGAGACGCCGGGTCCGCCGGTAATACCGTTCAGATACCCCACCAGCCATGCGCCGAGGAAAGCGCCCAGCGCACCAAAGCTATTAATCAACCCCATCGATACACCTGAGACGTTACGCGGCAGCAGCTCGGGAATGAGCGCGAAGAATGGTCCATAAGGCGCATACATGCAGGCAGCGGCAATGACCAGCAACACATAAGAGAACCAGAATGCCTGGTTCCCCACTATCCACGAACCAAAAAACGCAATAGCGGCAATCAGTAATAATGGCCAGATAAACAGCTTACGGTTCTGGAACTTATCCGACAGCCAGGAGACCGTCAGCATCAGGCAGATCGCCGCAAGATACGGCACCGCCGCCAGCCAGCCTACCGCCACAATATCCATCTGCGCGGCGTTTTTCAGAATCGACGGCATCCACATCATGAAACCATACACCCCGATACTCCACAGCGCATGAACGGCGCAGAGCATAATCACATTGCGCGAGCGCAGCGCTTCACCATAGTTACGCACCGGCTTTATATTGCTCTGCTCGCTGTCCATTGCCTGCTGCAGGACCTGCTTTTCCCGATCGTTGAGCCAGGAAACGTCTGCGGGTTTATCGCGAACCAGAATCCACCAGCAAATCGCCCACAGTACCGCCGGAATACCCTCGATAATAAACATTTCGCGCCAGCCCCAGGCCTGAATCAGGTAGCCGGAAACAATGGACATCCACAGGACGGTCACCGGGTTGCCGAGGATCAGGAAAGTATTGGCTCTCGAACGCTCGGTTTTGGTAAACCAGTTGCTGATATAAATCAGCATCGCTGGCATTACCGCCGCCTCAACTATACCGAGAATAAAGCGAATCGCCATCAGCATCGGGATATTACTGACAAACCCGGTTGCCGCCGCGCAGAATCCCCATAATATCAGACTAAAGAAAATCATTTTCCGTACGCTGCGTTTTACTGCATATATCGCACCAGGCACCTGGAAAAAGAAATAGCCGAGAAAAAATAACGCGCCAATAAGTGAAGCGGTTCCTTTGGTAATACCTAAATCACTTTCAATTCCTGCCGCAGCGGCAAAACCATAATTTGCACGATCGAGATATGCCAGACTGTAGGTAATAAATATAATCGGCATTAAATACCACCAGCGGCGAGCTGGTAATTTCGAGAGCATTTGCATAAGCAATCCTCATATTATGAATAACATCACAGGGGGTTAATTCATTCTGCAGACCCACTCGCCGAGCCAGGGCTTCCGCAACCAACGAGCAGGCAATCTGCAGTGTGCCGGAGATCAGACGGCGGCGAGCATCCCGCCATCCACAAACAGCAGATGACCGTTAACGAAGTTTGCCGCTGGGGAAGCCAGATAGACCGCAGCGCCAATTAACTCTTCCGGTTTTCCCCAGCGCGCCGCTGGAGTCCGCTGATACAACCAGGCGGAAAACGCTTCGTCATTCACCAGAGCGGAAGTCATCTCGGTGGCGAAATATCCCGGTGCAATACCATTAACCTGAATATTATATTCCGCTAATTCAACGCACATTCCGCGGGTCAGCATTTTTACCGCCCCTTTCGACGCGGCATAAGGAGTAATTGTTTTACGTCCCAGTTCACTCTGCATCGAACAAATATTAATTATTTTCCCTGCCCGGCGCGGGATCATATATTTAGCCACCTGCTGCGAAACAAGAAAAACGCCCTTTTGGTTAACTTCAATAACCCGATCCCACTCCTCTTCAGGAAATTCGGTAAAAGGGAATCGACGCTGGATACCGGCATTATTAATTAAAATATCAATTGCTCCGACTTCCTCTTCAATACGGGCAATCGCCTGCTCAACTTCCGCCGCCTGAGTGACATCAAATGCATACCCTACGGCGCGATGGCCCTCGGCAACCAGCACCTGCGCAGCCTGGTCGGCCCGCGCCTGAGTACGGTCATTGATAATGATTTCAGCGCCATACTCTGCAAGTCCACCAGCCAGCAGATTCCCGATCCCCTGGGCAGAACCGGTGATCAGCGCGCGCCTGCCTGACAAATCAAATAAATTTTTCATACAACCTCTTTTTAAATAACTGTTACGCGTAACTGTATACGCGTAACAGTTAATATTGGAAGAGGTCAGGAGATAAAAACGATCGTTTTGTGATCGGTAATACATTTAGAACCAAAGAGACCCAACAACCGGCATTTACCTTGTGAGGTCAATACCGGTTGAGACGAGAGAAAGGTGATTACGCAGCAGTACGGCGGCTACGACGCAACATGATCGCCAGTTGCCAGATATTAACAAGCACGATAATCGCAGTCGCGATAAACACCCAGCGGAAACCGGCCATCGCCGAAACCGAGGCGCCAATCAGTGGCCCCGCCACGTTGCCGAGATACATAAACGACTGGTTATAACCGAAAATTCGCCCGGTCACGCTGTCGCTACAGTACTTCAGCAGTAAAGTTTGTACCGCCGGCAGCATCGCGCCATCGGCAAAGCCGAGCAGAAAACGCAAAACGCCAAGCTGAAATGGCGTCGTGACAAACGACATGGCAAAGAACATCACCACCGCGCAGCACAGCGTGGCCAGCAGAATCCGCGAGGTGCCAATCCGATCGCCGAGTTTCCCCAGACGAGGCGCTGAAATCAGCGCAGAAACCCCCGGCACGGCGGCAATCAGTCCGGCGAGGAAAGCGATATTATTGCTATCCGGCACCATGGATTTAATAAACAGCGCAAGAATCGGGCCGATGGAACCGTTACACAGTTGAATCACCAGGGTGGTGAAAAAGAGGCTGATCACCAGCCCAGGATAAGTTAGCGAAGCAAACACCGCTTTACCGCTCAGCCGCTCCGCTTTGCTAACCTGCGGGCGGGTGCCCTCTTTAATCAGAAACAGCGTCACCAGGAAACTCACCGTCAGCAGGGCGGCGGTGATAATAAACACCACGCGCAAACCAACATGATCGGCGAGAAAACCACCCAGCAGCGGCCCGCCGATCACCCCGCAAATTTGCGCTGTCGAAAGCGTGCTCAATGCCCAGCCGCTGCGCTCCCGCGGAACCTGAGACGCCACCAGCGCCATCGCGTTAGGAATATAGCCGGAAGTCAGCCCCATCACCGCACGCAGGATAAACAACTGCCAGACATTGGTGGCAAAGGCCTGTAATAAAATGGCGATGGCCATACCCAGCGAAGCGCGCAGCAGCATCAGTTTGCGCCCCTTGCGATCCGCAAGGCTTCCCCACATCGGCGAGACAATCGCCGATACCAGGAACGTCACGCTAAAGGTCAACCCTGACCACATGGATAACGCTTCGTGGGAAGTGATGCCCAGTTGGGAAATGTACAGCGGCAAAAAGGGGAGAATTTGGCTGATAGCCAGTCCGGTAAAAAAACAGCCAAACCAGACGGAGATAAGATTAACCTTCCAGGATTCCATAACTACACGTATTCATTAATTTTTCGGCAGTGAGCCACTAGCTTAGCAATTTCCTTTATCCGGCGAAGTACCCGCAATGCCCAGGCGATGAGTTTGGTGCTTTATGTTGCATAATTACGCCATGACAAACAATTCCACAGTAAAAGATACCGTACAAAGCGTGATCTACTTAGAAACAGAAGCGCTGACCGCGCATCCCGAAATGAAAATGACTGGCATGCGCGGCGTTATAGTCCGGTCCTAACGCGTTGCCGTAATAGCGACAACCGCTGGTAAGCAACGCCCGTAGCCAGGGATGATATGTCGCATCATGCCACCCTTTCAGCACGCTGATACGTCGGCCATCGGATAATCGGAAACCGCTGATGTCCAGCGCTTCCGCCGTGGCATGTTCACTGCGCCGCGCGTGCTGACGATGGTAAATATTACGACAGGCAAAACTGCCTAAATGATCGATTTGCCGAAGGTCGTCTCCCAGCATCTGGCGAGCCAGCGGTTTCACCTGCTGTTGCAGATACAGCGCACTGCTCAGCGCCAGCGGACAGCTGGCGAGAAAGCTGCTGCTCAGTTTTACCGTACCAAAGTCGCGTACCCGAACCACGTTTTGCAGAGGGCACGCTCCCTCGCTGTCGGCAACCGGATGGCTGGTGATAAGCTGGCGGTGATTAGCCTCCTCCAGCAGCGTGGCGCATTTTGCGGGCGTTAACCGCCGCAACTTATACTGGCTGATTAATCCCGGCGGGTCCTCCAGACGCAGCGGCGCCAGCGGATTATATTGCGAAGGCAGATAACGGTATCCGTAAAACCCTGCCGCCAGCAGCGCCAACAGCGCGATAAAGCCTTTTTGTTTCACGCCATCTCCCAATGCTTCACCAGATGAATATTATGGCAGCCAGGCGGCGCTTTCACATGTTATGTTATGCCCTTTGATGTCATCAGGATGAAAGTTGAAATGGCTAAGATGAGGGTTGGGATCGTTTTTGGCGGGAAGTCTGCAGAACATGAAGTGTCGCTACAATCAGCGAAAAATATCGTTGAGGCGATTGATAAAACGCGTTTTGACGTGGTTCTGCTGGGGATTGATAAGCAAGGGCAATGGCATATCAACGACGCCAGTAACTATCTGCTGAATCCGCAGGACCCCGCCCACATCGCCCTGCGTCCATCCGATATTACACTGGCGCAGATTCCCGGACGCGAAGCGCAGCAGTTGATTAACGCGGACAGCGGTCAGCCGCTGGCAGCTATCGATGTAATCTTCCCCATCGTTCACGGTACGCTCGGAGAAGATGGCTCCCTGCAAGGCATGCTGCGGATGGCTAACTTACCCTTTGTGGGTTCCGACGTACTCAGTTCTGCCGCCTGCATGGACAAAGATGTCACCAAGCGCCTGTTGCGCGATGCCGGTTTGTCGGTTGCGCCTTTTATCACCCTGACCCGCGCCAACCGCAGCCTGGTAAGCTTTGCCGATGTGCAGGCGCAACTGGGCCTGCCGCTGTTCGTTAAACCGGCGAATCAGGGCTCCTCGGTGGGCGTCAGCAAGGTGAACAGCGCAGAGCAGTATCAGCAGGCCGTCGTTCTGGCCTTTGAATTTGACCATAAAGTGGTGGTTGAACAGGGAATTAAAGGGCGGGAGATCGAGTGCGCGATACTGGGCAACGATCGTCCGCAGGCCAGCACCTGTGGCGAAATCGTTCTCAATAGCGAATTCTACGCCTACGACACCAAATACATTGACGATCAGGGCGCGCAGGTTGTGGTTCCGGCGGCAATCGACAGCGATGTCAATGATAAAATTCGCGATATCGCCGTACGCGCCTATCAGACCCTCGGCTGCAGCGGTATGGCCCGCGTCGATGTTTTTCTGACCGCCGATAACGAAGTGGTGATCAACGAAATCAACACCCTGCCGGGCTTTACCAATATCAGCATGTATCCAAAACTGTGGCAGGCCAGCGGCCTGGACTACACCAGCCTGATTAGCCGACTGATTGATCTGGCGCTGGAGCGCCATGCCGCCGACCGCGCGCTAAAAACATCAATGAATTAATCACGGGCAGCGGGTAGATTTGCCCGGTAAGGCATTCACCGCCGCCGGGCAAAAATATGTGTACGATATTCATTGAGGAACTGATATCAGCTTTGCGCTTCCTCGACCGGACGGCGGCGAATAATAAGCCCGGCAATCCAGAAACTGATCGCCCATGTCACCAGTCCCACCGCGTAAGAGCGCCAGCCTTCGGTTTCACCCCCCAGCAGCCCGATCACGCCATTCAGAATAAAAATCAACCCCAGCGCGACCGCATAGTAGTGCCAGTCACGGCGAATTTTTTCAGTGAGTTTCATAACCACTCCGACAACAAAAAAAGCATCTTCGCATAACCGCCATCACGGATCTGTAGCCGGGTTGAGAATTATCGCGCATTGGGATATCGGTCTATATTTCACGAATGTGTCGCAGGTTCGCAAATGGGTGAAATCAGGAACATTCCTGGACGGAAATTACCAGCAATCTGATACTGCAATCCCTCCGCCATTGCCACAATAGCCGCCATATAGCCGTTATCAAAACGGCAGGAAAGCGAAGTACGGAGGTAAATATGGCAGAGTTCACCTTTGCAAAGACCGTTACTGGCGGCAAAAAAAGGGGCTCTGGCACCGGCAGCAACATCGCTTACGCTCTGTTTGTGCTGTTTTGCTTCTGGGCCGGAGCGCAAATGCTGAGCATGCTGATCCACGCTCCCGGCGTTTTTGAGCATCTGATCCAAATGCAGGATAACCGCTACCCGCGAGTCGAAATAGGCTTCCTGGTCGGGACCCTGTTTGGTCTGATCCCGTTTCTGCTCGGTTGCCTGTTAATTGCACTATGCGGGCTGATTTTCCGCTGGCGCAGCCACCACTAACGGCGCGCCATACAGTTCGCCCGCCGCTCGTCAACGCGTTTAGCGAACCAGGCGGTGGTCAAATTACGGGTGATTTTCGGGCTCTCAAGCCGGATCCCCGGCAGCACCTCTCGCGGTAGCCTTTTACCGGCTTTTTTATCCGCAATCCGGAACACATTTTTGTAGAGATCGCTCTCTTCAAAGGCCAGAGAATCACCCTTTTTCAACTGACGATGGATATCATCATCGCTCATTGCCAACTGTGCGGATAAACGGCGCACCGCCTGTTCGGTGGCGCCAGCCGCGTCGCTATCGTAGCGAATTAAATCGCCATCCAGCGCCAGCTTCACGCCCGTTGCCTTAGAGACCGCATTCTGGAAAGCGGCATTGCGGCTGGCGTACCAACCGGCATTGAAATCGGCAAAGCGATACAGCGGCACGCTATAGTTCGCCGGGTAGTTCAACAGGTGATACGTACCGAACCACAGCCCACCGCGCAGGCTGAATACCTCCTGACGCACGGTACCCTCGATTTTCCACGGATAACCGTCGGTATGCTGCTGAGCGAAAGCGATGCTGACCTGCATCGGGCCGCCGGTATGCACCGGATTCAGCGAGCCAAACAGGGTCTGCCCCATCGGCACCATGCCGATAAAATCATCAAAAATCGCGCTCAGCTGTTTTTCAGTTTTCACGTTATCGAGGCGTTCGCTATAGCTTTTGCCATCAGGCGAACCGATTTTCAGCGCGGTATGCACCAGAAACAGCGGAATATGCATTTTTTCCGCCCGACGATCGATCTCCTGCCAGGCGATTTTACTTAACCCAGGTACCACTGGATCTGACTGATAGTTAGACTCCTGCTGCGCCACCGCCAGTACGGAACAGACGTTCTCTTCCGTCGGCGCCAGCTTCTGGCTGGCAAAGGTTTTGGCGATAGCCTGCGCCCAGGCCTCCCGGTCTTTCACGCTGGCAGGCATTTTCTGCCGCACCACCGCCGCAACATCCACCGCTTTTTCTCCCTCCTTCAGCACCGGCGTCGGCTTGCTGGAACAGGCGCTGAGGACGATACCGGCCAGTAGCGTCAGGGTGAGAGACGTAATTCTGGATTGCGCTACCGGCATAAACCATCCTTGAGTTGATTAACTTAATGTTTGCGTAACGGGCTGCAGCGCTTTGCCATCCAGCTCGCGCTCGAAGCTGCGCAGACGTTTGTAGATGGACATCAGTTCCACCAACGTAGTCCAGGAGCTAATCAGATACTGGAACGAGCCGCGAACCTGGCCAAAAACGTTGGTTATCTGGGTCATCAGGCCCAGCGTAATCGTACCGGCAACAATCGACGGAAACAGCAGGAACAAACCGAAAACGTTATCCACCTGCAGATACAGAATACGCGCGATATTGAAGTACATATAGTGGAAATAGAGACGGAAATAGTTGCGACGCACGGCGCTGAACAGTTCACGTACCGTCGGTGGCGTGGCGCGGGATCCATCATCCTCGCCGTACACCAGCTCTTTACGATAGGCCGCCTCGACACGCTGGTTTTTAAACTCCAGGCCCGGTAGCTTAATCCCCACCACCGCCAGCAGCCCCGTCCCCATCAGCGACCACAGGATAGCCGCAATCACCAGACCGTATGGCAAATGGCCGACAATCGGCAGATCCGGCACATGTTGAGAGAGCGTGACCAGCACTGGCAAAAAGGCAATAAGCGTCATCACCGCATTGATAAAACTCACGCCCATATCTTCCAGCGTTGAGGCAAAGCGCATGGTGTCTTCCTGTACACGCTGCGCGGCGCCTTCGATATGGCGCAGATGCTGCCAGTGCGCCATATAATGCTCGTTCATGGCGGTGCGCCAGCGGAAGACATAATGGCTGACGAAGAAGTTATTCAGCACGCCAATAACGACCGCGATTAAGGCTATGCCGAGAAAAACACCCGTTTCCTGATAAAACTGGTTAATGCTGACTTTATGCGGCGTCGCCAGCGCGCTCTGAATCAGATCGTAGAACGGCGCATACCAGGCGTTAACCGCCACCCCGACTTCAACGAGGAACCAGGTGACAAAAATAATCAGAGACGTGCCGAGAATCGACCAGTATTGCCAGCGGTGCGGACAGTAAATGAACCAGAACAGGGCAAAAACGCCGACGCAAAACGCATAATAGGCGTAAAACACCAGATAGTTGAGCGACCAAAAACGCGCTGCGCTGATGGCGACATTTGACGATGCACCGGCTAACCGCAGCAGCCAGTCGCCGCCTCCCGCCTGCCAAAAGATCACGGCCAACAGCGACCAGATAAAGGCAGAAATAAAAAACGGCCCCGGATTGGGGAAAAAGGATTTAAACATCGTGCTCTCCTGCTAACTTCTTTCTCGTTTTGTTGAGCTATGCACCGCGAAAAGCGCCCGCCGCAGAGCCATCGCGGCAAAGCAAAGTGGGCGCAGTATGAGACCGGATATCAGCGACTTAGTTCGTCTGCCATCCGCTAAGAATTGTTTCTGTGGGTTTCACGTGTAAAGGATTGCCAGGAACTGTCAGCGTACGCCACACTTCGTTGTAGTGGGCAATCAGCGTGGTCGCCTGCGCCGCCGGGCGGTTGGCGGTAGTGTGGGCATCTTCGGCAACGGTAATCGCATAGCCGCGACTGCTGCCGTTTTTGATGGTGGTATCCAGGCAGTAATCCGTCGCACAGCCGCAAATCACAAACTGCCTGATGTTATGGGCGCGCAGCACCTCTTCCAGCCGGGTGTGGTAAAAGGCATCGCAGGCGGTCTTGGTGACGTACAGCGCGTCGGCGGGTTGTTGCAGTTCAGGCAGCAATTCAAAGCCTTCGCTCCCCTCTTCCAGCCCTCCCGCTTCGTTGTGCTGAATGAAGATAACGGTATCCGCAGCATTTATCAGGCGGTTAATTTGCGCAGCGCAGCGCTCGCGCTCAATCCGCGGCGTCGCGAAAACGCCATTTTGCATATCCACTACCATTACGACCCGTTTATCCGCCATCGTCTTTTTCGCCCCATCATTAACCAGGCGATCATCATACCTGCGCGCGGGTAACATCGGCTATCCAAAAGCGTAAAAAAGGTTTTTTACGCCGCGTTACGTTTTTCCGCACAGATTAGCGTGATTCCCGCTTTGTTCGGCAACGCTTCGTAGTATAAATACGCACTATGTTTTTCTTCATCAGGATGGATCTCCCGTTGAAACGTAGTCTGCTCATTTTTGCTGCGCTATGCGTGGCCTCGTGGACATCGGCCCAGGCCGCGCAACCGAGCGTCGACCCGGAATTCGCCGCAGATGTTGTCGACCGTTACGCTAACCATATTTATTACGGCAGCGGCGCGATCGGCATGGCGCTTGTGGTTATTGATGGTAATCAGCGCGTATTCCGCAGCTTCGGCGAGACGCGTCCTGGCAACAATACGCGTCCACAGCTTGATTCTGTGATTCGTATCGCCTCCCTAAGTAAGCTGATGACCAGCGAAATGCTGGTCAAACTGCTTGACCAGGGAATAGTGAAGCTCAACGACCCGCTGAGCAAATACGCCCCGCCTGGGGCCAGGGTGCCGACTTATCATGGCACGCCAATCAGGCTGGTCAATCTGGCGACGCACACCAGCGCCCTGCCGCGCGAACAGCCCGGCGGCGCCGCGCACCGTCCGGTGTTCGTCTGGCCAACGCGCCAACAGCGCTGGAACTGGTTATCAACGGCAACGCTGAAAGCCGCCCCCGGCACCCAGGCCGCCTACTCCAACCTCGCGTTCGACCTACTGGCCGACGCGCTCTCTACCGCCGCAGGCAAACCCTATACTCAGCTATTTGAAGAGCAGATCACCCGTCCATTAGGGATGAAGGACACCACCTTTACGCCTTCACCGGATCAATGCCGACGATTGATGATCCCAGAAAAAGGGGCCAGTCCGTGCAACAACACCCTTGCGGCCATCGGCAGCGGCGGCGTCTATTCCACGCCTGGCGATATGATGCGCTGGATGCAACAGTTCCTCTCCTCCGATTTTTTCACTCGCGGACGGCAGGCGGATCGCATGCAAACGTTGATTTATCAGCGTAGCCAGTTGACGAAAGTCATCGGGATGGATGTACCGGGCAAAGCGGATGCGCTGGGCCTCGGTTGGGTCTATATGAAACCGAAAAACGGCCTGCCGGGAATTATTCAGAAGACTGGTGGCGGCGGCGGATTTATCACCTATATGGCGATGAATCCGCAGGCGAATGTCGGGGCATTTGTGGTGGTCACTCGTTCCTCTTTAACGCGTTTCAATAATATGAGCGACGGCATCAATGCGCTGATCGGCGAATTAAGTGGCGTCCGCCCTGCGTTAGAGACGGCCAGCCAGTAGTCTGGGGGATGTTTTCCGGCGATTGATAAGGATCGTTTTGGTGAAACATCCCGGCCTCAATTCAGGTAAACTTGTTCTTTTCATTTCATTTCACAAAATCAGGCAAACCATGACAGATTTGATCACTCGCCCCCGCCGCCTGCGTAAATCCGCTTCGCTACGCGCCATGTTTGAAGAGACAACACTGAGTTTGAACGACCTGGTGTTGCCGATCTTTGTTGAAGAAGAAATCGACGATTACAAAGCTATTGACGCCATGCCCGGCGTGATGCGTATTCCGGAAAGACACCTGGCACGCGAGATCGAACGCATCGCCAACGCCGGTGTCCGTTCGGTGATGACCTTCGGGATCTCCCATCATACCGATGCCATCGGCAGCGATACCTGGAACGAAAACGGACTGGTGGCGCGCATGTCCCGCATCTGCAAAGACGCGGTGCCGGAGATGATTGTCATGTCCGATACCTGCTTCTGCGAATACACTTCCCACGGGCATTGCGGCGTGTTGTGTGACCACGGTGTCGATAACGATAAAACGCTTGAAAATCTCGGTAAGCAGGCGGTGGTTGCCGCCGCCGCCGGCGCGGATTTTATCGCCCCTTCCGCCGCGATGGACGGTCAGGTGCAGGCGATTCGCCAGGCGCTGGATACCGCCGGATTTACGGATACGGCGATTATGTCCTATTCCACTAAATTTGCGTCATCGTTTTACGGCCCGTTCCGCGAAGCCGCCGGAACCGCGCTGAAAGGCGATCGTAAGACCTATCAAATGAGCCCGATGAACCGCCGCGAAGCGATCCGCGAATCGTTGCTTGATGAAGCCCAGGGCGCCGATTGCCTGATGGTTAAACCGGCCGGTCCGTACCTCGACATTCTGCGCGATCTGCGTGAGCGTACCAACCTGCCGCTGGGGGCGTATCAGGTGAGCGGTGAATACGCGATGATTAAATTCGCCGCTCAGGCCGGCGCCATTGATGAAGAAAAAGTGGTGCTGGAAAGCTTAGGCGCCATCAAACGGGCCGGTGCGGATCTGATCTTCAGCTACTTCGCCCTTGATCTGGCTGAAAAGAACATCCTGCGTTAATTCAGCGATTGTCGTCTCTCCGGTGGCGCAGTGCGCCACCTGGAGCCGCGAAATCTTCATTCAACTGTAATCTGAGCGACATCTGCGCCTTCTACTGTCTGGGCAGGACGAAGGAGGTGCCATCATGTTTAGTCTCGACAATGTACTCGATGACCTGTGGCCTCAGGCTAGGCCTGCGCCCTGGCAAAAAAAGGTGCTGAAAAAGCTCCTGCATGAGGAAGAGTTTCAACAATTTGCCGCGCGTCATCCTCACCTGAAAGGACTGGATACGGTCGAACAGGTACTTGAACATCTCAATATCCGCTGCGCTGTCCCGGCGCACGATCTCGAACAAATCCCCGAACATGGCCCGTTGGTCATTATCGCCAACCATCCCACCGGCACGCTTGACGGTCTGGCGCTGCTCTATGCGGTCTCCCGGGTGCGTCGCGATGTCAAAGTGGTCGCCAACCGTATGCTGACGCATCTTGAGCCGCTGAGCTCGCTGTTTATTCCGGTCGATAACATTCATGGTCGTACCGCCAAAGCGGCGCTACAGCAAATGGATCAGCAGTTGCAAAACGGCGGCGTGCTGATTTTCTTCCCGGCGGGCGAAGTTTCACGCCTGACCTGCCGCGGCATCCGTGATAAAAGATGGCACTGCGGATTTATTAAACTGGCGGCCAAATATCGCGCTCCGCTGCTTCCGGCATGGATCCACGCACGCAACAGCGCGCTGTTTTACGCCAGCACGCTGGTTTCCGCTAACCTCCCGCTACTCCTGCTGATGCCGCAAATGTTCCGCCGCCGCAACAGCAGCCTGCCGGTCAACATCGGCCAACAAATTGCCTGGTCAAGCTGGTTCGATCCTCTGAGATCCTCTCGTGAGTTGACCGAGCGCTGCTATCACCATCTGGAACAGTTTGCAAAAGGGCTTCCTGGCGTATTCAAAACCGAAAGCGCTATCGCCCGCCCGGAAGACCGCGCCCTGCTTAAGCGCGAGCTGAATAAAGCGGAAACACTGGGGCGAACGGCGGATGGAAAAGTGATTTATCTCTGGCAACGTAATGGTCAGGAAGAGGCCCCGGTGCTGCGCGAGCTTGGCCGCCTGCGGGAAATCGCCTTTCGCGCGGTAGGCGAAGGCAGCGGAAAACGTCGCGACATTGACGGCTATGATGACGACTATCTGCATCTGATACTGTGGGATGAAGAAGACCTTGAGATCGTCGGCGCTTACCGTTTTATGCCAACCGCGATGCAGTTGGAAAAGCGCGGTCTGGAAGGCATCTACAGCTACAGTCTGTTCCATTACGACGCGCGTATGGCCGATATTCTTCAGTACGGTATCGAGCTGGGCCGCAGCTTTATCCAGCCACGTTACTGGGGACGCCGCGGGCTGGACTATTTGTGGTCGGGTATCGGCGCTTATCTGGCGCGCTACCCGCACTATCGTTATCTGTTTGGACCGGTTTCCATTTCCGGTGGGCTACCGCCGACAGCGCGCGATCTGCTGGTGGCGTTTTACCGGCTGTGGTTCCCCGCAACGCACCCGCTGGCTAAGTCCCGCCGCCCGTATCCCGCTTCGCTGCCCGATGTGCTGGCGCAGTTTTGCGGTGAGGATTACAACGATGATTTAGTGCGCCTGAAATCTCTGCTCGGCAATCTCGGCTGCGCGATCCCGCCGCTGTATAAGCAATATTCGGAAGTATGCGAACCGGGAGGCGTGCAGTTTATCGATTTCGGCAGCGACCCGGATTTTAATAACTGCGTGGATGGTCTGGTGCTGGTGGATTTAACCTATCTGAAAGCGAATCGCTATCAGCGCTATATTGGCGCGCATCTGGAATCCCGGAAGACGGCATAATCACCGATTTTATCTCTCTCGCTTCCGGAGAGAGGAATGGGGTGACGGTATCACGCACGGGTGAAACGACCACCCGGCGCTGCTTCCGGCTACTGAGCACGATAATAAGGCTTATCTCCCAGAATCGTCGCCCGGTGCATAATGCGCCGCTGCGGCAGGTAATCAGCGTTGGCATAATGCTGGGTGACGCGGTTATCCCAGATGGCTACGTCATCAGGCTGCCAGCGCCAGCGCACCTGAAACTCCGGTTTTGTGATGTGCGCAAACAAGAATCCAAGCAGCGCCTCGCTCTCTTTCGCCGTCACATCGACAATTCGCGTGGTAAAGCCTTCATTCACAAACAGCGCCTGTTTGCCGCTCACCGGATGGGTACGCACCACCGGATGCAGCAAAGGCGGATGTTTTGCTACCGCCTCAAGCCAGCGCTGATGCTCCTCATTAGTTTTGCGGTATTTGTATTCCGGGAACGATTTACGGAAATCATGCTCCGCCCGCAAACCGCTCAGCAACTGGCGAAACGGTTCGGAAAGCGCGTCATATGCGGCAATACCGCTGGTCCATAGCGTATCCCCGCCGGTAGAGGGCAGTTCCTTTGCCGCCAGAATCGCCCCTGCTGGCGGCGTCTCAATAAAGGTCACATCGGTGTGCCAGTTATCGTTATCCGGCGGGTTATCGTTATGGGTATCCAGCACGATAATCTCTTCGACGCCTTCGGCGTGGGGATAGACCGGATGAATATGCAGATCGCCAAAACGCTGTGCCAGCGCGCGCTGTTGCTGCGGCGTGATGGCTTGTTCACGCAGAAAAACCACCTGGTGGCGCAGCACCGCGTGATACAGCTGTTCAAACTGGTTATCGCTCAGCGGACGAGCCAGATCCACGCCGGAAATCCGCGCCCCAATATACGGCCCCAGCGGGCTAATACTCAGACGTTCACTCATTGTATTTCTCCATGCCAGGGCGTCAGGCGGCGCTGAAGCGCACGCAGACCCAGTGCTAAAATAAACGCGTTCACCGCAAATACAGGGTCGTTACGCGTCGATGGCGCTTTTCGCTAACGCCGTGACCATATCCGGGTGTTTTTCCGAGAAGCTACTCATCCAGCGTCGGCAATAAGTACGTTACGCGATGAAATCCCCATTCTTGTCTGCTCCCCTGTCTTGTTATGGGGGCAGTATTTCGTTGCGGCCGAGTTTGATAAAGGAATTAAAAATTCTGGCTAATAGCAAAGCGTTTTTAGAAAAAAAACGGGAATGGTTAGTGTGGAAATGTATTTAGCATTGAGCTGTAGGCCGGATCAGGGGCTTGCGCCACCATCCGGCAATCCATGCCTGATGGCGCTGCGCTTATCAGGCCTACAACACCCTGCAAATTATTGCGATTTTGTTACATTCATTGCATAACCGCAGTTGACTGATTGCCAGCGCAGTGGGGGCAGGCATCATAGAGGCATTATTCGGCAAGAGAGTAAGCATATGATTCGTGTGGTGCTGGTTGATGACCATGTGGTGGTGCGTTCCGGCTTTGCGCAATTGTTAAGTCTTGAAGACGATCTGGAGGTGGCAGGCCAGTTCAGCAGCGCGGCGGAAGCCTGGTCCGCATTATTGCGCGATGACGTTAACGTCGCGGTGCTGGATATCGCGATGCCGGACGAAAACGGGCTAAGCCTGTTAAAGCGCCTGCGCGCGAAAAAACCCGCTTTTCGCGCCATTATCCTCAGTATTTACAACACGCCGGCGTTCGTGCAAAGCGCGCTGGATGCAGGCGCCAGCGGCTATCTCACCAAACGCTGCGGGCCGGAAGAGCTGGTTCAGGCGGTGCGCTCCGTCGGCATGGGCGGCCACTATCTGTGCGCCGATGCGTTGCGGGCATTACGCGGCGGCGAACAGCCGGCGCAGGTGCTGGAGGTATTAACCCCTCGCGAACGCGAAGTCTTTGATTTACTGGTCAAAGGCGACAGTGTGAAAGAGATCGCGTTCAAACTGGACCTCAGCCATAAAACCGTTCATGTCCACCGTGCTAACGTACTGGGTAAATTGCAGTGCCACAGTACCATCGAGCTGGTGCATTTCGCCCTCGACCACCAGTTGCTGACGGGGCACTGATGTCTCGCGGCGTGCGTTACTGGGTGATCTCACTGTTTATCCTGCTGGCCTGGGGAACAGGTTGGCTGATGCTATGGACGCTGGGCTTTTACCTGACCCATAACGGCCAACAGGCGGCGCTCTTTTTGCCGCACGGCGTTTATCTTGCGCTGTTGATTTTACTCTCCCGCCGTTACTGGCCCGCGCTGATACTGCCGCCGGTGCTGATGCCGTTATGGCTCCATAGCGAGCAATTGCTCAGCGGCTACGTCCTGCTGGCGGCGCCGCTGATCTGCCTGATCCCGGCCAGCATCGGACAAAAATTCTGGCACCGTTTTCCTCTGTACTGGCAGCGTCTCACGCTGCTGCTGGCCGCCGTCACGCTGGCCTCGCTGCTGAATACCGCCCTGCTGTCGCCCTTTATAAAAAGCCCGGCGATGCTGACTGGCCTGGCGTCGTTTACCGGCGGCGTGCTGCTCACCCCCTTTGTTTATCTGGTATTTGAATTTTTACGCCAGCAGCACCGTTATCATCTGTTGGGGCTGGATACCAACAACCCGCCGCTGCGCACTTCGCTGATCATCTGGTGCAGCCTGTTCTTTATTATCGGCATCGGCACGCAAATGGTGCTGTCGCCGGAAATTGAACGCCTGCTGCTGATCGTGGTGTTCCTGCCTAACGTGGTGATGGCGTGGAAGTTTGGCTGGCAGGGCGGCGTGCTCTCCGGCCTGCTGGGCAGCATGATGATCACCATCGCCCGCCAGGTCGGCGTCGGGTTTAACAACCTGGTCGAGCTGGAGATTTTTCTCGCTACCCAGGCGCTACTCGGCATAGGGCTGGGGATCGCCATCAGCCGCCAGCAGCATCTGGCGCAAAACCTGCACCACTATCGCCAGCGTCTGGAAGCAGAGCTGGCGGCGCGCCGGGCGCTGACCGAAAAGCTGATCCACACCGAAGAGGATACACGCAAAAACCTGGCGCGCGAGCTGCACGACGAGATCGGCCAGAACATCACCGCCATTCAGATCCAGTCACAGCTGGTGAAACGGGCGCGCGATCCGGTGCAGACGCAGGCCGCCGCCAGCCAGATAAACGATCTCGCCCGCCGTATTCACCACTCTACCCGCCAGCTGTTACGCCAGCTACGTCCCCCCGCGCTGGATGAACTGTCGTTTCAGGAAGCACTGCTTCATCTGGTTAACGAATTCGCCTTCCCCGAGCGAGGGATTCGCTGCCAGTTTGAATATCGCCTTACGCATACCCCGGAAAATGAAACCATCAGGTTTACCCTCTACCGCCTGTTGCAGGAACTGCTGAACAACGTCTGCAAACACGCCGAAGCCAGTGAAGTCTCGATTCTGTTACGCCAGCAGAAACAGACCCTCTATCTGGAAGTACGGGACAACGGCACCGGCATCCAGCCTGAAAACGTACCGGGATTCGGCATTCAAGGGATACGCGAACGGGTTAACGCGTTGGGCGGCGAACTGATGCTCGAATCGCGGCGCGGCACGCGGGTAATTGTTAACCTGCCCACAAATTTGCAACAAACCGCGCACTAGCCAGGAAAAAGTCTTAGTCACTCCAGACTTTCTCCCATCCCCTTTCACTTTCGTTTTCCTATAGTCAGCACAAACGGAGACGGTCATGCCCCCACGCTCAGTCACTGACATCAACCAGCATTACCGCACGCTGCGGCCACACTTGCTGATGTACATGGTCATCGGATACGCCGCGTTTTATCTGACGCGCAAAAGCGTGAATTACGTGCTTCCGGCGCTGCAAACGGATCTGGGACTCGATAAAGGCGATATCGGCCTGTTGGGTTCACTGTTTTACCTGACCTACGGCCTATCGAAGTTTACCGCCGGGCTGTGGCACGACAGCCATGGGCAGCGCTGGTTTATGGGCGTCGGCCTGTTCGCCACCGGTCTGCTGAATGTGGTGTTCGCCTTTGGCGAGTCGCTGACGCTGCTGCTGGCGGTCTGGACGCTGAACGGTTTCTTTCAGGGCTGGGGATGGCCGCCCTGCGCCCGACTGCTGACCCACTGGTATTCTCGCAACGAGCGCGGCTTCTGGTGGGGCTGCTGGAATATGTCGATCAACATCGGCGGGGCGATTATCCCGCTGATTAGCGCTTTCGCCGCCCACTGGTGGGGCTGGCAGGCGGCGATGCTGGCGCCGGGGATCATCAGCATGGCATTAGGTATCTGGCTCACACTACAGCTGAAAGGCACGCCGCAGGAAGAGGGCTTACCGTCAGTAGGTACCTGGCGTAATGACCCGTTAGAGCTACGCCAGGAGCAACAAAGCCCGCCGATGGGACTGTGGCAAATGTTACGCACCACGATGCTGAAAAACCCGATGATCTGGCTACTGGGCGTCTCCTATGTGCTGGTCTACCTGATCCGCATCGCCCTTAACGACTGGGGCAATATCTGGCTCACGGAAAGCCACGGCGTCAATCTGCTCAGCGCCAACGCCACAGTGATGTTGTTTGAAATGGGCGGCCTGCTCGGCGCGTTGTTCGCCGGCTGGGGGTCGGATTTGCTGTTCAGCGGCCAGCGCGCGCCGATGATTTTGCTGTTCACGCTGGGGTTGATGGTGTCCGTCGCCGCGTTGTGGTTAGCGCCGGTACACCATTACGCACTGCTGGCGGTCTGTTTCTTTACGGTGGGCTTTTTCGTTTTTGGCCCGCAAATGTTGATTGGCCTTGCCGCCGTCGAGTGCGGGCACAAAGCGGCGGCCGGTTCCATCACCGGGTTTCTCGGCCTGTTCGCCTATCTGGGAGCAGCGCTGGCGGGCTGGCCTCTGTCGCGGGTCATTGAACGCTACGGCTGGTCGGGCATGTTCAGTCTGCTCTCGATCACTGCCGTACTGATGGGTTTATTGCTGATGCCGCTGTTGATGGCGGGCATCACTACTTCGCTAAGTCAAAGGATAAAACAATGAAACTGACGCTTACCTCTACCCTGATTGCATCCGGCATTGCGCTGGCAACCTTAACCGGCGCCGCGCAGGCCAAAGGCCGCCTGGTGGTTTATTGCAGCGCCACCAACGAAATGTGCGAAGCGGAAACCAAAGCGTTTGGCGACAAATATGACGTCAAAACGTCGTTTATTCGCAACGGCTCCGGCAGTACGCTGGCGAAAGTCGACGCCGAGAAGAAAAACCCGCAGGCGGACGTCTGGTACGGCGGGACGCTGGATCCGCAGTCTCAGGCCGGTGAAATGGGGCTGCTGCAACCCTACAAGTCACCCAATCTTGAGCAGATCATGGAAAAATTCCGCGATCCGGCGAAGCTAAAAGGCAACTACTCCTCGGCGGTGTATGTCGGTATTCTCGGTTTTGGCGTCAACACCCAGCGCCTGAAAGAGAAAAATCTGCCGGTGCCAAAATGCTGGAAGGATCTGACCAAACCGGAATACAAAGGCGAGATCCAGATTGCCGACCCGCAAAGTTCAGGCACCGCGTATACCGCGCTGGCGACCTTCGCCCAGCTATGGGGAGAAGATCAGGCCTTTGATTACCTGAAACAGCTCAACGCCAACGTCTCTCAGTACACCAAATCCGGTATTGCCCCGGCACGTAACGCCGCCCGTGGCGAAACCGCTATCGGCATCGGCTTCCTGCACGACTATTCGCTGGAAAAAGAACAGGGCGCGCCGCTGGAGCTGATCTCTCCGTGCGAAGGCACCGGATATGAAATTGGCGGCGTCAGCATTCTGAAAGGCGCGCGTAATCTTGATAACGCCAAACTGTTCGTGGACTGGGTGCTGTCAAAAGATGCCCAGGAGCTGGCGTGGAAAAAAGGCAAGTCTTATCAGATCCTGACCAATACCACCGCAGAAACGTCACCAAACTCGCTGAAGCTCGACAACCTGAAACTGATCAACTACGACATGGATAAATACGGTTCGACCGATGTCCGTAAGGCGTTGATCAATAAGTGGGTTAGCGAAGTGAAGATGGGTAAATAAGCCCACATTTGCGTTCATTTGCCGGGTGGCGGCGTAAACGCCTTACCCGGCCTACGACACCGGAACCGCTATGTCACACACACTTGCACACCATCCCGTGAAAAAACGGGATGCGATATTCTTTTGGGTTCTGCTGGGCTGGCTGGCGTTTGCCCTGCTGCCGAGCTGGAGCCTGGATTACGGCCTGCTGGAGTCCACGGGCGATGAAATCCTTGAGTCCTACGGCTGGTCACAGCGCAATATCAGTTGGCTGTGGTATCTGCTGCCAAGCCTGCTGCTGATTCGCCCGTTCCATGAAGCCAGGCGCGAACAGCGCAGCCGCCATTACCTTGATGCGGGCTGGGCGCTGTTGTGTATGGCCTTTATCGTCGTCAGCGCCACCGTTGAAGGCCGTGGTTTAGGCTACGCCACTATCGTGCTGTTCGTCGCGCTGGGCGCGATCATGACGCTGGCGTTGACCCGTCTGGAATGGCTGGGCGGCGATCGCTTCGTGATCGGCTCACTCACCGCCATTGTGGCGCTGATCGGCGTCTTTATCGTCTGGCCGAGTATCGCGATTTTCATCCCGATGTTCACCAACGACGCCGGTGAATTTGCCCCGCTGGCGTTTATAGCGGTGCTGTCGCAGGCGCATATTGTCCAGGTGATCCTTAACTCCATCGCCCTGTCGATTGCGGTGGGCGTAGGCTGTACCTTCTTCGGCCTGGTGCTGGCGATTTACACCACCCGCATCGCCAGACGCAGCGCCGTTATTGGCCGCATCTTCTCGATTCTGCCAATCGTCACGCCGCCGTTTGTCGTGGGTTTAGGCGTTACGCTGATGATGGGACGCTCCGGCTACGTCACCGAATTGATGGTCGAGTGGTTCGGGCTAACCAACACCAACTGGCTGTACGGGTTTACCGGCATCTGGCTGGCGCAGGTGCTGGCCTTTACGCCGATGGCGTTTATGATCCTCGACGGGGCAATCAAAACTATCCATCCATCGCTGGAAGAAGCGTCATATACCCTGCGCGCCAGCCGCTGGCAGACCTTTAACGGCGTATTTGTCCCGCTGCTGAAACCCGCGCTGGCCAACGCGTTCTTAATTGTTATCGTCCAGTCGCTGGCCGACTTCAGTAACCCGCTGGTGCTCGGCGGTAACTTCGACGTGCTGGCGACGCAGATCTATTTCTATATCACCGGTTCGCAGCTTGATTATCAGGCCGCCAGTACGCTGGGCGCGTTCCTGCTGCTGTTCTCGCTGCTGGTGTTCTGTGTGCAGTATATGTGGATCGGTAAGCGCTCTTACGTCACGGTCTCCGGGAAATCGTACCGTGGCGACGTCCAGCCGCTGCCGATCACCCTGGTGTGGAGCGTCATCGCCATTCTGGCCGTGTGGATAGCCTTCAACGCCCTGCTCTATGGCAGCATTTTCTACGGTAGCTTCACCGTCAACTGGGGCGTGGATTACACCCTGACGCTGGCGAACTTTATCAAGCTGTTCGGCCAGGGAATGAGCGACGGCGCGTGGCCTTCCCTGCTTGATACGTTGCTCTACGCCGGAATTGCCGCGCCGATCACCGCCATCTTCGGTCTGCTGATCGCCTGGATTGTGGTACGCCAGCAGTTCAAAGGCAAAAAGACTATCGAGTTCACCACCATGCTGTGCTTCGCCGTACCGGGCACCGTGGCGGGCGTGTCGTACATCCTCGCCTTTAACAGCGCCCCGGTGTACCTCACCGGAACGGCGGCGATTGTGATTATTTCGATGGTGATGCGTAACGTGCCGGTTGGGATTCGCGCCGGGATCGCCGGATTAGGCCAGATCGATAAATCGCTGGATGAAGCGTCGCTCAGCCTGCGCGCCGGGAGCTTGCGCACCATCACGCACATCCTGCTGCCGCTGCTGCGCCCGGCGATCCTCTCAGCGCTGATCTACAGCTTTGTGCGCGCCATTACCACCGTCAGCGCCATTGTATTCCTCGTCACGCCAGACACCCGCGTGGCGACGGCCTACATCCTCAACCGCGTGGAAGACGGCGAATACGGCGTGGCGATCGCCTACGGCTCGATTCTGATCGTGGTGATGCTGGCGATTATTTTCATCTTTGACTGGCTGATCGGGGAAGCGCGTATCTCCCGTTCAAAAGCCAAAAACCAGGCGTAATGGAGCGCACTATGAGTCAGAAAAATTTTGTTGAACTGCGCAACGTCACCAAACGATTCGGCAGCAACACGGTTATCGATAATATCAATCTCACCATCCCGCAGGGGCAAATGGTGACGCTGCTCGGCCCTTCCGGCTGCGGCAAAACGACCATTTTGCGTCTGGTGGCCGGGCTGGAAAAACCGAGCGAAGGACAGATTTTCATTGATGGCGAAGACGTCACCCATCGCTCTATTCAGCAGCGTGATATCTGTATGGTCTTTCAGTCTTATGCCCTGTTCCCGCACATGTCGCTGGGGGAAAACGTCGGCTACGGTCTGAAGATGCTTGGCGTGTCGCGCAGCGAAGTGAAAGCCCGTGTGCAAGAGGCGCTGGCGATGGTGGATCTGGAAGGATTCGAAGACCGCTATGTTGATCAGATCTCCGGCGGTCAGCAGCAGCGCGTGGCGCTGGCGCGCGCGCTGATCCTCAAGCCGAAGGTGCTGCTGTTTGATGAGCCGTTAAGTAACCTTGACGCCAACCTGCGTCGCAGCATGCGCGACAAGATCCGCGAACTGCAAAAGCAGTTTGATATCACCTCGCTGTACGTCACCCACGATCAGAGCGAAGCCTTTGCGGTTTCGGATACCGTACTGGTGATGAACAAGGGACATATTATGCAGATCGGTTCGCCGCAGGATCTCTACCGTCAACCTGCCTCACGCTTTATGGCGAGCTTTATGGGCGATGCCAACCTGTTCCCGGCGACGTTCAGTCAGGAGTATGTGGATATCTACGGCTATCGGCTGCCGCGCCCGGCGCACTTTGCCGCCCAGGGTTCCGGCACCGTTGGCGTGCGCCCGGAAGCGATTACCTTGAGCGATCGCGGCGAAGAGAGCCAGCGCTGTGTGATTCAGCATGTCGCCTATATGGGGCCGCAGTATGAGGTGACGGTGGCGTGGCACGGACAGGAGATTTTATTGCAGGTTAACGCCACCCGATTGCAGCCGGACGTGGGGGAAAATTATTACCTCGAAATCCACCCGTACGGGATGTTTGTTTTAGCAGACGCAGTGTAATTGATGCCGGGTGGAGCGACGCTTACCCGGCCTGCGGTTCGTGCACGTTGCAGGCCGGGTAAGGATCAGCCGCCACCCGGCACACACTCAACGTTGCGCGTTCAATTCAGCAATATCCTTCGGCGTCGTCCGGCAACAGCCGCCAATCAGCTTCGCACCCGCCGCCAGCCACTGCGGTAAATACTCCGCCAGCGTGGTGCACGCTTCATCGTGATGATGCCAGGTTTTGCTTACCGCATCGTACCGCTCGCCCGAATTGGGATAAACCACCAGCGGCAGCGCGGTCAGGCTATGCAGATGCTGCAGCGCAGGGAGAGTCTGTTCCAGAGCGATACAGTTAATCCCCACCGCCACCACCTGCGCATCGTTTTCCAGCACGGAAATCACGTCACGCAGCGGCGTACCGTCGCTCAGATGCTCGCTGTCGCGCAGCGTAAACGAAAACCATGCCCGCGCCCGCGGATATTCGGTTAACAACTCGGCCAGCGCTTTAATCTCAATAAAATTCGGCAGCGTTTCGCAGGCCAGCAGGTCAACGCCCGCATCCAGCAGCGCTTCCACACGCGGGCGATGAAAAGCCCGGAACGTTTCGGGAGTACATACGTAATCCCCGCGATATTCCGCACCGTCGGCCAGATACGCGCCATATGGCCCGATGGAACCCGCCACCAGCAGCGTGCCCGCCTGCGGGTTCTCAGCCAGATACGCTTCCCGCGCTTTGCGTGCCAGTTCGACGCTCTTGCCAATCAGCGCTTTCGACTGCGCTTCGTTAAACCCACGGGCGGCAAAGCCCGCCGGGGTTGCCTGGTAGCTGGCGGTAATCGCTACCTGCGCGCCAGCGCGGAAATAGTCGAGGTGGACTTCGCGAATAAGCTCCGGGTTTTCAACCAGGACTTTCGCCGACCACAGGCTGTCGGCTAAATCGCAGCCGCGCGCTTCCAGCTCCGTCGCCATCGCGCCGTCCAGCAGGATAAAGGGCTGTACGTTAAGGATGGCGGTTAACGGATTATTCTGCGACATGTTGAGGCTCCTGGGTGAGTTTCCGTAAACGAGTCAGATAATACGCACCATAACACACTGCCACAAACGGGATCCCACACCACAGCGCAATCCTCTGACTCGGATCAAACGCCAGGCCAATACAGGCCACCAGGCAAAGCACAAATCCCAGAACCGGCACCAACGGATACCAGGGAGCACGATAGTGTAACTCGCTGAGCGCTTTCCCCTGCTGCAGGTGACGACGACGGAACATAAAGTGCGAAGCACAAATGCTCAGCCATACCGCCACCACGGCGAAACCGGAAATGGCCGACAGCGCAACAAACACCGTATCCGGTGCCACCACGCTGGAAAACAGCGCCAGCACACCGCCAAGCATACTCACCGAAATCGCCGTCAGCGGCACGCCATTTTTGGTCAATTTGGTAAAACAGGCCGGTAGCGTTTTTTCATTGGATAGCGACCACAGCATCCGCCCGGAAGCATAAAGCCCGGAGTTCGCCGCCGACAGAATCGCCGTCAGGATCACGAAGTTAAAAATATCCGCCGCGTAAGGAATACCCACCTTCTCAAATACCAGCACAAACGGGCTTTTCTCCACTCCCGCCTGCTCCATCGGGATCAGCGCCGCCAGCACAAATACGGTACCGATAAAGAAGATAATCAACCGCGCGATGGTGGTGCGAATGGCCACCGGTATCACTTTACGCGGATTTTCCGTTTCACCTGCGGCAATACCGATAAGTTCAGTACCGGAGAAGGCGAAATTCACCGCCACCATGGTCATCAGGATCGGCAGGCCGCCGTGCGGGAACCACCCTTGCGCAGTAATATTGCGCAATCCTGGAGCCGGAGAACCATCCTGCATCGGAATAATGCCGAATATCGCCGCGCCGCCGAGAATAATAAAAACGACGATGGTGATCACTTTCACCAGCGAGAACCAGAACTCTCCCTCGGCAAAAAAGCGCGTAGAGATCACGTTCAGACCGAAGATGACCAGGCAGAAAACCACGCACCAGATCCACACCGGGACTTGTGGAAACCAGTACTGCATGCAGAATCCGGCGGCGGTAAAGCTGGAGCCGAGCGCCACGGTCCAGGTCAGCCAGTAAAGCCAGGCCACCGTGTAGCCCGTCGCCGGACCAAGATAACGTGCGGCATAGACGTGAAATGCCCCGGTTTCCGGCATCGCCACGGAGAGTTCGCCCAGACACTGCATCACCAGCCAGACTACCAGCGCGCCGATGAGATAGGCCAGCAGCGTACCGGCCGCCCCGGTGGTGGAGATAATATAGCCGGTATTAAAGAATAACCCTGTACCAATAACGCCGCCCAGAGAGAGCATGACCAGGTGGCGCGTTTTCATGGTACGCTTGAGCTGCTCACCTTGTTGTTGTGTTGTTTGCATATGACCCCATGGGCGTATAGACATCTAAACATCCAAATAAGATATTACCTTATACCGCGCCTGCCGGGAAATTGCAAAAATGCCGCGTTCTCGCTCGCAAGCCACTCCCCAGCCAAAGCACCCACGCTGCAGTACAATGGCTCAGGAACGCAAGCCAGGAAATATTCGCGTCCAGTGCAAAAAGGCGGTACTGATCGACAGTTAATCCCTTTACCGGGATTTGCCCAACGGAAATGCTACATTTGCGGGCAATTGCACCATCATGAACGCCTCTCCACGTGCAATCGGCCCCTTTTTGGATCGTCTGCCAACGAAATACGCATATTTATTGTTGTTATAACCTGGCACTCTCCTTGCACTCATCAGATATCTGAAATGTCAGGCTCATCAGGCGTAATTGTTGTAAGCAGTTTGGGCATGGACAGCACGCAGAAACCGGGGCGTACGCATCGTACATGAGGATTGACTCGCTGATTTTTCCTTACGGATCGCTCACCAGGGCGTTCTTGAGCGCAGCCCGGATATAAACAAACAAATACAAATAAAACAACGTGATGAGCCGGGTTTCTTTATCTGGCGAGGCATCAAATATGACAACACAAACCACAACACTAAAAAGAACGCTCGGCAGTTTCCGCTTATGGGGAATCGCCGTTGGGCTGGTTATTTCCGGGGAGTATTTTGGCTGGAGCTACGGTTGGTCTCAGGCGGGAACACTGGGCTTTATGATCGTCGCGCTGGCGATCGCCGCCATGTACTGCGCCTTTATTTTTAGCTTTACCGAACTGACGACCGCCATCCCGCACGCAGGCGGGCCTTTTGCTTACGCCTACCGCGCCTTTGGCCCGACCGGCGGTTTTATTGCCGGGTTCGCGACCCTGATTGAATTTGTCTTTGCCCCGCCCGCCATTGCCATGGCCATCGGCGCCTACCTTAACGTGCAGTTTCCGGCGCTGGACCCCAAATGGGTCGCCTGCGGCGCCTACATTATCTTTATGACGCTGAATATTCTCGGTGTTGGTATCGCCGCCACCTTTGAGCTGGTGGTCACCCTGCTGGCGATCTTCGAGCTGCTGGTATTTATGGGCGTCGTCGCGCCGGGCTTCTCCTGGAGCCACTTTACCGCTAACGGCTGGGCGGGCGCGGAGAGCTTCAGCGGTCTGGCGTTGCCAGGCATGTTTGCCGCAATCCCGTTTGCGATCTGGTTCTTTCTGGCCATTGAAGGCGCCTCAATGGCCGCCGAAGAAGCCAAAGATCCGCAGCGCACCATTCCCCGCGCGCTGGGCGGCGGTATTCTGACCCTGACCGTACTGGCGATTGGCGTGATGGTCTTTGCCGGCGGCGTCGGCGACTGGAGAACCCTGGCAAATATTAACGACCCGCTGCCGCAGGCGATGAAAATAGTGGTTGGCAACAGCAGCGGCTGGCTGCATATGCTGGTATGGCTGGGACTGTTTGGTCTGGTGGCGTCTTTCCACGGTATTATTATGGGCTACTCGCGGCAGATATACTCCCTGGCGCGCGCGGGCTATCTGCCAGCGAGCCTGGCAACGATTAATCGCCGCACCCGTACTCCGCATCTGGCGATCCTCGCCGGAGGCGTCATTGGTATCGCCGCTATTTTCTCCGATTCATTGATAACCATCAGCGGAATGCCGCTGACCGCCTGCATCGTCACCATGTCGGTATTTGGCGCGATTGTTATGTATATCATCTCAATGGCGGCACTGTTTAAACTGCGCCGCAGCGAACCGAAGCTCATTCGACCGTTCCGCGCGCCGCTCTATCCGTGGGCCCCTGCCTTTGCGCTGGCGATGGCGGTTCTTTGTCTGGTGGCGATGGTCTGGTACAACACCCTGCTGGCGCTGATTTTCGCCGCCATGATGCTCGGCGGCTATCTGTGGTTCCGCAAGACCGCCGCAGCCCGCGAGCGTGCGGCAGCGGACCCGCAGTTACGTACGGTCTCCTGAGGAGTTGAGGCATGTATAAAACCACGCTATCGGGCCAGGTATGGCATTTTGATAGTCTGAAAACATTGCTGGCGAAAGCCTCCCCGGCGCGTTCTGGCGACGCGCTGGCGGGCGTTATCGCCGACTCTGCCGAAGAACGAATGGCGGCCAAAATGGCGCTGGCGGACGTTCCGTTAACGGAAATTCTTGATAATCCGTTGATTCCCTACGAACAGGATGAAGTGACCCGACTGATACTCGATACTCACGACGCCAGCGGTTTTGCGGCGATTCGTCACCTGACGGTAGGCGATTTTCGCGACTGGCTGCTCGACGACGCCACCGACGAGTCGGCACTGGGCCAGGTCGCGAGGGCGATAACGCCGGAGATGGCGGCGGCGGTTAGCAAGCTGATGCGCAATCAGGATTTGATCCTGGCTGCCAGTAAATGCCGGGTTATCACCCGATTTCGCAATACCATCGGCCTGCCGGGGCGCCTCAGCGTGCGCCTGCAGCCAAATCACCCGACCGATGATATGAAAGGCATCGCCGCCAGTATGCTCGACGGACTGTTATACGGCGCCGGAGATGCGGTGATCGGCATCAACCCGGCCAGCGATAGCCTGCCGGTGCTGGCGCAGCTTAACCATATGCTGGACGATATTATCCAACGCTTCGCGATCCCGACCCAGTCATGCATTTTGACTCATGTCACCAATACCTTGCAGTTGATTGAGCGTGACGTCCCGGTGGATCTGGTGTTTCAGTCAGTGGCCGGAACCGAAGCCGCCAACAGCGGTTTCGGCATCAATCTGGCGCTACTTCAGGAAGCCAGAGAAGCCGCCCTCAGCCTTAACCGCGGCACGATCGGCAACAATGTGATGTATTTTGAAACGGGCCAGGGCAGCGCCCTATCCGCCAATGCGCATCACGGCGTTGACCAGCAGACCTGCGAGGCCCGCGCTTACGCCGTCGCCCGCCACTTCGAGCCGCTGCTGGTCAATACGGTGGTTGGCTTTATCGGTCCGGAATATCTGTATGACGGTAAACAAATTATCCGCTCCGGGCTGGAAGATCATTTCTGCGGCAAGCTGATGGGCCTGCCTATCGGTTGCGACGTCTGCTATACCAATCACGCCGAAGCCGATCAGGATGATATGGATACCCTGCTGACGCTGCTGTGCGCCGCCGGGCTAACCTTTCTGATCGGCGTACCGGGGGCTGACGATATTATGCTCAACTATCAAAGCACCTCCTTTCACGATGCGCTATACGCTCGCCGTCTGCTGGGTTTAAAGCACGCGCCTGAGTTCGCCGACTGGCTAACCAGGATGCAAATTATCGATCCGCACGGCGCGCTGCGCCTGACCGACGCGCGTCATCCGCTGCTTTCCGTCCTGCCGCAAGGAGAACCGGTATGAATCCTCTCGACGCATGGAGCCCATTGCGTGAATTTACCGATGCGCGGATTGCGCTGGGCCGTAGCGGCGCCAGTCTGCCAACCCGTGAAGTGCTGAATTTCGGCCTCGCGCACGCCCGCGCGCGCGATGCGATTCACCAGCCCTTCGTCAGTGAACAACTGGAACAACCGCTGGCCGATTTGGGGCTCTCATCGCTGACCGTCCACAGTGCCGCCAGCGATCGTCATGTCTACCTGAATCGCCCGGATCTCGGACGACGTCTGAACGAAAAGAGCCGCGCCGATCTGGCCGCCAGCGGCGTGCGTCCGGCCGATCTGCTGCTGGTGATCGGCGACGGGCTGTCGTCATACGCCGTGCATCGTCAGGCCGTGCCGCTAATCCGCGCCCTGCTTCCTTACCTGAAAACGCTAGGCCTGAGCCTCGCGCCGGTGGTGCTTGCGCACCAGTCGCGGGTGGCGCTGGGCGATGATATTGGCGAAACGCTGAAGGCCAAAGCGGTCGCGATTTTGATTGGCGAACGCCCGGGGCTCTCTTCGCCGGACAGTCTCGGGGTTTATTTAACCTGGCAGCCGCATCGTCAGCGGCTGGAGTCGGAGCGCAACTGTATTTCCAATATTCGCCCGGAAGGGCTGAGCTACGAAGCGGCGGCATTTAAGCTGGCGTGGCTGCTGGAGCAGGCATTCTTACGACGACTGACCGGCGTGCGCCTGAAAGATGAAAGTGATAATCCGGCGCTGCATGGTAAAATAAAGCCGCTGGGCAATATCGATAATAAATAACAAGGAAATGAGAGTTCTGCTTTATTATTAATCAAGACAGATAAAATTTATTTATATTCGTCATACTTCAAATTACAGGTGTATTGGCTTCAGAGTGACTCTGCTCATTCATGAGGCCCGCCCTTAGCGGCCACTACTTTTCAGCGTTCATAACGGATAACCGTTTTGTTCTGGCAATTGAATTAGAGCCTATCCCACCAGGCGTTATTGGCGCAGACAGTTTGAACACGGCCAGCGCGGATGAACCGGAGCGTACACGCAGTACGTGAGGATTCTGAGCACTGCCCAGGTTCAAAATGACAAGCAAAATAGCTCTAATGGGATAGGTTCTTAATTAGGATATAAGAATATTGCATGAGTAAAAGTGAAACAATCGTTGTAAGGTAAAGTTGCGCATTAAATATGCCCGTGATACTTCAGGTTGCATGTGCATTGACTGTGTTCATGCAGTCCAAATTATTGAGAGTATATTTCGTTATCTATTCAAAATAACAGCCAATAATTCGCCAGATTAACTGGAGAATTATTCTCAATGTTATGCAGTCATTGATGGTTACACATAAATAATCGATTGACCGAGGGTGAGGTAGCAATGAAAAAATTTTCCGGAAAAGCATCTTTAATGGCCACATTGGTTGCCGCGTTGATCGGTGCGAGTAGCGCGCAGGCGGCGGAAATTAAAATCGGCGTGGTATTACCGTTAAGCGGCGCGCTGAGCGGTTACGGGCAACCGTCACAAAAAGGACTGGATATCATTCAGGGCATTACCCCAACATTAAAAAATGGCGACACCATCAAGCTTATCGTCATTGACGATAAGAGCGACAAGGTTGAAGCAGCTAACGCCATGCAGCGCCTGGTCTCCAGTGATAAGGTCGATGCGGTGATCGGCGAAGTCACCTCCTCCAATACCCTGGCGATGACTAAAATCGCTGACGACAGTAAAACGCCGCTGGTCTCCTCGACGGCCACTAACGATCGCGTCACCCGCAACCACCCTTACGTCAGCCGGGTCTGCTTTTCCGATAGTTTCCAGGGCGTGGTTGGCGCGAACCTCGCTTCCCGCGACCTGAAAGCCAAAACCGCCGCCATCGTCTTTGATAGCAGCAACGATTACTCCGTCGGCCTGGCGAAAGCCTTCCGCACGCAGTTTCTGAAAAACGGCGGCACCATTCCTATCGAAGTTCAGGCACCGGGCGGCAGCAAAGACTTTAAAGCGCAGTTATCCAGCGTGAAGGCAAAAAACGTCGACATGATTTATATGCCGATTTACTACACCGAAGGGGCGCTGATCGCCGTTCAGGCTAAACAGCTGGGGCTGAAAAAACCGGTGGTCGGCGGCGACGGCCTGGCGGCGGACCCGGTCTTTTTTGAGGTCGGCAAAGATGCGGTCAACGGTTATATGACTACCGATTACTACTCGCCAAATGCCAAAGAACAAACGCCGGAGGGCGAAGCGTTCATCAAAGCCTGGGAAGCCAAATACCACCAGCCGACCCATACCTGGGGCGCGATGGCGGCGGACGCATATAACGTCATTATCAACGCGATGAACCAGTGCAGCGATCCGCACGACCGGGTTTGCGTTAACCAAAAAATTCGCGCCACCAAGGACTACCAGGGCGTGACCGGCACATTAACTTTACAAAACGGCGACGCCATCCGCAGCGCGGTCATCAATGAAGTAAAAGATGGCAAGCTGGTGTTCCGTAGCGTGGTAAATCCGTAAGCCGTTATAAGGGATAACAGATGGACAGTGCCATTTTTCTCCAGCAAGTGGTCAACGGAATGAGCCTCGGGGGCATGTACGCCCTGATTGCCATCGGTTATACGATGGTTTATGGGGTGCTGCGCCTGATCAACTTCGCTCATGCGGACGTGATGATGGTCGGGGCGTTTACCACCCTGTTTTTATTTTCTTCTGTTGGGCTACCCTTCGGGGTAGCTATTTTGCTGACTCTGGCGCTATGCGGCCTGTTCGGGATGCTTATCGACCGGGTGGCCTACCGCCCGCTGCGTCAGGCATCAAAAATCTCTCTGCTGATCACCGCCATCGGCGTCAGCTTCTTCCTTGAGAATCTGTTCAACGTGCTGTTTGGCGGGAGTTCACGCTTCTTTTCATCACCTGATTTTTTCAACAATACCCGCACTTTTGGCCATGTCGTTATCACCAATGTGGCGTGGATCGTGCCGCTGATTACCGTGCTGCTACTGCTGGCGATCCTCTGGCTGTTGTACCGCACCCGCTACGGCATGGCGATCCGCGCGGTGGCATTCGATGTCAATACCGTGCGCCTGATGGGCATTGACGCCAACCGCATTATCTCGCTGGTGTTTGCCCTCGGCAGCAGCCTCGCGGCGCTGGGAGGCGTATTCTACTCTATCAGCTATCCCACCATTGACCCATTGATGGGCGTGCTGATTGGCCTGAAAGCCTTCGCCGCTGCGGTTCTCGGCGGGATAGGCAGCGTCACGGGCGCGGTACTCGGCGGTTTTATTCTCGGCTTTACCGAAGTGGTGGCGGTCGCCCTGTTTCCCGAACTTGGCGGCTACAAAGACGCCTTCGCCTTTATGTTTTTGATTCTGGTCCTCTTGTTCCGCCCGGTTGGCATTATGGGCGATGAACGTCTGGAAAGGAGCCGTTTCTGATGCTCAACGCTACAACTACCGCCGGGGCGCAAATGCGCAACCTGGTCATTATTGTTATCTGCGTCGCGCTGCTGGCCGGGATCAACGTGGTATTCAATGACTACATTATTCGCGTCATCAGCACGATTTTTATCTTTATGATCCTCGCGGTCAGCTACAACCTGATCAACGGCGTGACCGGGCAACTGTCGCTGGAGCCCAACGGATTTGTGGCGGTTGGCGCCTACGTGACGGCCCTGTTGATCCTCTCCGGCGACAGCAAGCTGGATATGTTTGAAATGGCCGCGCCCAGTCCGTGGATCCTCGAACTGCACGCCAGTTTTCTGCCCGCGTTGCTCATTAGCGGCTTGTGCGCCGCCGCGCTGGCGGTATGCCTCGCTTTCCCTGTCTTCCGCGTGCGCGGCGACTATCTGGCGATTGTGACCCTCGGCTTCGGCTTTATCATCAAGATCCTCGCCATTAACAATCCGCAAATCACCAACGGTGCGATTGGTCTCAACGATATTCCTCAACAGCCGCATCTGCTGTTCTGGTGCGGGCTGTTCGCCCTGGTCGCTACCGGGATGATCCTGCAACTGGTGTGGTCGAAATATGGACGGATGATGAAAGCGGTACGCGACGATGAAGATGCCGCTATTGCCATGGGGGTGAATACGTTTCGTATTAAAACCTGCGCTTTCGCCACCAGCGCTTTCTTTGAAGGGATCGGCGGTGGCCTGCTGGCATCGCTGCTGACCACCATCTCCCCAGGTCTGTTCGACTTTATGCTCACCTTCCAGCTGCTGATTATTATCGTGCTCGGCGGGCTGGGCAGCACCACCGGCGCACTGCTCGGTACCGTGCTGGTGGTCGGTAGCGGGGAGTGGCTGCGTTTTCTCGATCAGCCGCTGCAGTTCTTCGGCCATGACTTCGGCTCATATCCGGGCCTGCGAATGGTGGTGTTCTCGCTGCTGCTGCTGATCATCATGCTGTTCGCCCGTGAAGGCCTGCTGGGCAAAAAAGAGATTTGGCAAGTGAGCAAAAGGAGTCGCGACCATGGCGCAAAATAAGGTCATTTTGCAGGTGCAGGACGTCACGATGCAATTCGGCGGATTGCGGGCCATCGACAATGTCAGTTTCCATGTTGACGAAGCGGAAATTTTTGGCCTGATTGGCCCTAACGGCGCGGGCAAAACCACGATGTTCAACGTCATTACCGCTAACTACAAGCCGACCAGCGGCAGCGTGACGCTCGCGGGAAAATCGTTGAAGAAACTAAAGCCGAATCAGGTGGTCAACGCCGGAATTGCCCGTACCTTTCAGAATATCCGCCTGTTCAACTCGATGACGGTATTAGAAAACGTGATGGTCGGCCTCGATAGCGCCAGCCGCTATTCGCTGCTGGAAGCGGCGCTGCATATTGGCCGTTATTTCCCCGCCGAACGGGCGGCGAAAGCCAAAGCGATGGCGATTCTGGAAGATATTGGCATTGCTCATTTTGCCGATATGCAGGCGACCAATCTCAGCTACGGTAACCAGCGTAAGGTGGAGATTGCCCGCGCGCTGGCGACATCACCAAAATTATTGCTGCTGGACGAACCCGCAGCCGGGATGAACCCGAAAGAGACCGAGGATCTGGCGGATCTGATTTTCCGCATGCGTAATGACTACCAGCTCAGCGTACTGTTAATTGAGCATGATATGCCATTCGTTAACAAGCTGTGCGAGCGGGTCATGGTGCTGGAGTACGGCAAACCGCTGTTTAGCGGTCTGATGACCGAGGCCATTCAACATCCTGATGTCATTTCCGCTTATCTGGGGGACGTTCGTTATGCTTAGCGCACGTGAGTTAAAAGTTTTTTACGGCGTGATTCAGGGGCTGAAAGGCATCGATATTGATATTTATGACCGGGAAATCGTCACCTTAATCGGCAGTAATGGCGCGGGGAAAACCTCAACCCTCAACGGTATCGTCAACCTGGTGCGCTCTACAGGACGGGTCAATTTTCTCAACGAGGATATTTCCCGCAGCCAGACGCACCAGATTGTGCGTCGGGGGCTGGCGCTGGTGCCCGAAGGGCGGCGCATCTTCACCAACCTGACCATTGAAGAAAACCTGCGCATGGGCGCCTACAATAATCTCGCCGGGTTTACCCGCCTGCGCGACAGGATGTACAGCCTGTTTCCCCGGCTAAAAGAGCGGCGCAATCAGATGGCGGGCACCATGAGCGGCGGCGAGCAGCAGATGCTGGCGATTGCCAGGGCATTGATGAGCGAACCGGTATTACTGATGCTGGACGAACCGAGCCTCGGTCTGGCGCCGAAAATTGTCGGGGAACTCTTCGCCACCATTAAGCAACTGCGGGAGGAGAATATTACGGTACTGCTGGTGGAGCAGAACGCCACGGCGGCGCTGACTATCGCCGATCGCGCCTATGTGCTGGAAAACGGGAAAATAATGCTCTCAGGCCCGGCACCGGAGGTGCTGGCAAACCCGGAAATTAAACGGATGTATCTCGGCGGATAGGGAAGCGAATGCGCGGTTCGTTTGCCTACATGAAGCTCGTTGTTGGGTTGGTTTTGACGCAATCGCGCATTGTTTCTCCCCCGCTGGCTGGCGACCGCGCTGAAGCGGCGGCATTTATCTCTTACGGACAAACCTCGATGTCGCTTTTAACGGCAGCGGCCGACAGATAAATCCGCTGATGGTCAGACAGGGACATTCAGGAGAGGATGACTAGTGGCGGATCTGCGCCAGATCGTCTTCCGTCAGGCCGGTCATTTTCATGACCGTATTGCGGTCGATGCCGTTCTGCAGCATGGTACGGGCAACTTCGAGTTTGCCTTTTTCAATACCGCGTTGTTCACCCAGTTGGATTCCCTGCTGGATTCCCTTCTCGATGCCCTTCTCGATGCCCTTCTGTTCAAGTTGTTGTGCGATGGTCATGAGAACGTCTCCGTGTTGCGGCACACGCTGTGCCAGTTCGCGAACAAAGGCTTCGGCATCGGATGTTTCGCCTGCCTGTAATATATAGTGTACCAGCGATATCACCTGCGATGAAGAAAGATATCCGGCCAGTAAAATGGGCGCCAGCCGGTCGATCAGTTCAGCCAAGTCCCGCTGATGAATATGTTTCTGAAGCAGAGTCAGGGCGGCCATACTGCGATGGCCTGCAATTTCATCATCCGGAATAACCGTCACATCAACCAGCGGGAAAGCACTGCTGTACAGTTTGCCTGCCAGCGCCGGAGCGTCAAATTCATCCAGCCATCGGGTTGAGTATGGATACGGGCTGCGCTTACCGGTATAGAACAGTATCGGTATTACCAGCGGCAGTTTCTTATGGCCAGCATCAAGATGGCGCTGCATGGCGGCCACCGCATAACGGATCAGGCGAAAGGCCATATGTCTGTCGGGCGTCGACTGGTGTTCCACAAGTACGTGAATGTATCCATCGCCAGATGACGTTTTCAGGCTGTAGAGTACGTCACTGAAGTACTGTCGAAAGTCATCCTCGACGAACGAACCTGATTCCAGCTTCAGCGTGCTGAGATCGCAGATCGCGCGTAGTTCCGCTGGTAAGTGAATTTCCATGAAATCACGGGCCACATCCGGCTGTGTCAGGAACTGCCGGAACGTGGCATCGTGGGGGGTGGGTGTGCTGCTTTTCTTTTTCTTCATCATCATCCCTGGCTCTGAAAAATAACCCGTATGTGTTACCACTGCTGGTGCGGATCAATTGCTACTACGTAAAATCCCGATTGCCCGGCATTACGGTATAAACCGGAGCATTTAGATTCTGATGCCCTAATATGAAGAGTTTTCCGGCCGACAAGGTTTACCCAAACCAATGCTTTTGGGCTCCGGGTCGTGCTCGACTCTGATATCAATGGCGTTTTGCGCCACCGACATCATCAGCTTCAGGCGGTTAAACTGATTGACTTCGCTGGCGCCAGGGTCGTAGTCAATAGCGAAAATATTGGCCGCCGGATACTTCTGCTTCAGGCTTTTGAGCACGCCACGCCCGGTAATGTGGTTTGGCAGGCAGCCGAAGGGCTGAACGCAGACGATATTATTGACCCCGGCGTCCAGAAGCTCCATCATTTCTGCCGTTAGCAGCCAGCCTTCGCCCGCCTGATTGCCCAGTGACACTACCTTTTCCGCCATTGCCGCCAGCTCGGCGATAGCCGGGGGCGCGCTGAAGCGCTGACTGCGGGTTAATGCCTTGTTTACCGACTTGCGCATCCATTGGATGGTGGATGTGGCCACCTGATTGCGCGCCATGCTGAGGAAATTCAGCCCGTACTGGCGGTGGTCGTAGCGCGTGCCATAAGTGCAGGAAAGGAAAAAATCGAGCATATCGGGAACCACCGCCTCGCCGCCTTCCGCTTCAATCTGCGCGACCAGATCGTTATTAGCGCCGGGATGATACTTCACCAGAATTTCGCCAACGACGCCGACTCTCGGTTTTTGCGCCGGGCGCAGCGGGAGTTGGTCAAACCCGGCGACGATTTGCGCCACGTCGGCATTAAACTGCCCCATGCTGCCTTCAGCCGCAAGATTTTGCTTTACCCGCTGATTCCAGTATTCGTAGAGCTTTTGCGCCGAACCGGGATCAGACTCATAGGGGCGCGTTCGCAGCAACGCTTTCATTAGCAGATCGCCGTAGATTATCGACATCACCGCCTTTTTCACCATCCGTAAGCTATAGCGAAAACCGGGATTATCTTCCAGTCCGGCGGCGCTGAGAGAAATGACCGGAACCTGCGGAAAGCCCGCGTCCTCCAGCGCTTTACGAATAAAAGCGATATAGTTGGTGGCCCGGCAGGCGCCGCCGGTCTGAGTGATAATAGCGGCGCTGGTATCCGGATCATACTGCCCGCTGGTCAGCGCGTCGACAATTTGCCCGGTGACCAGCACACAAGGGTAGCAGGTATCGTTATTGACGTATTTTAACCCCTGCTCAATGGCCGATCGGGTCACGGTCGGCAACACCTGCAGGCGATAGCCTTCGGCACGGAAAACAGCCTGAATCAGGTCAAAATGGATGGGGGCCATCTGCGGCGCCAGGATGGTGTGGGTGTCACGCATCGCTTCGGTAAAGGGCGCTCTTTTGGCCTGGTAAGACGTATCCGGGACGGTAACGCCGTGCCGCCGTCGGGCGGTCATCGCCGCCTTAAGCGAGCGAATGCGGATCCTGATCGCGCCCAGATTAGCGCCCTCATCAATTTTTATCAGGGTATACACCTTATTGGCGGCCTTTAACACCTCCTCCACCTGATCGGCAGTCAGGGCGTCAAGGCCGCAGCCGAATGAGGTGAGCTGCACCAGTTCCAGTTGCGGGCTGGCCGCCACGTAAGCCCCGGCAGCGTACAGGCGTGAGTGGTAAGCCCACTGGTCGACGACGCGTAGCGGGCGGCGTAGCAGCGACTCACCCAGATGCGCCACGCTGTCTTCCGTCAGCACCGCCATCCCCTCTTCAACGATGATGCGGTCAATGCCGTGATGAATGCCCGGATCGACGTGATAGGGGCGACCGGCGAGCACAATGCCGGGTCGGTCGTTTTCCACCAGCCACTGAACCACCTCTTTTCCTTTATTGCGGATGTCCTGCCGCATTGCCTGTAGTTCCTGCCAGGCTTTTTGTACCGCCAGTTTGACCGCTTTACGGGTCAGTCCGAGCGCGTTGAATTCGTCAAACAGCACCTTTTCCACCGACGCGAGGTGGTTAAAGTTGATAAACGGGTTATGAAACGCAACCTCTCCCTGACTGATGGCGTCGATATTAGTGCGAATAACTTCCGAATAAGTGCTGACTACCGGGCAGTTGAAGTGATTATCGCCGCCCGGTGTTTCCCGCCATTCATAGGTGACGGACGGGAAGAAGATGCGATCGACTTTACGCTCTATCAGATGCTCTATATGGCCGTGTACCAGTTTGGCCGGATAGCAGGCCGACTCGGAAGGGATCGTTTCGATTCCCTTTAAGTAAAGGCGTTCCGTTGATGGCGGCGACAGCACCACACGAAAGCCCAGTTGAGTGAAAAACGTGTGCCAGAAGGGATAATTTTCGAACTGGTTGAGCACGCGTGGAATACCGACCGTTCCCCGCGCCGCCTGTTCTTCAGGCAGTGCTTTATAGTTGAATACCCGCCTTTCTTTATATTCATACAGATTGGGCAGGCAGTCTGGCGCCACCTCGATCCGGGCGCCTTTTTCACAACGATTGCCTGAAACAAACTCCCGGCCATCTCTGAAGGTATTGATCGTTAGCATGCACTGGTTGTTGCATTTGCGGCAGCGTTCGCTGCTCTGTTCTACGTCGAACAAGGCCAGTTCGTCCGGCTGCAATAATTGGCTGGGGCTGCCGTCGCTGGCGCGGTCCCGCGCGATAAGCGCTGCGCCGTAGGCGCCCATTAGCCCGGCGATATCTACGCGGGTGACGTCTCTTTCGGTGAGGTTTTCAAACGCGCGCAGTACCGCCTCGTTATAGAATGTGCCGCCCTGAACCATGATCTTTTGCGGCAGCATATCGAGCTGTTTAAGCTTAATGACTTTATATAGCGCATTTTTGATAACGGAGTAGGAAAGTCCGGCGGAGATATCGGCGACGCTCGCCCCCTCTTTTTGCGCCTGTTTGACCTTCGAGTTCATAAATACGGTGCAACGGGAGCCTAAATCCACCGGCCGTCCGGCCAGCAGCGCCCGTTGCGAAAACTCGCTGACGGGAATATTCAGCGAACGAGCGAACATCTCAATAAACGAACCGCAGCCAGCAGAACAGGCCTCGTTCAGCAGAATGCTGTTAATGACGCCGTCACGAATATACAGGCACTTCATATCCTGACCGCCGATGTCCAGAATAAACTCTACGCCTGGCAAAAGCTGCTCTGCCGCACGGTAGTGGGCGACGGTTTCTACCTCGCCCACATCGGCGCGGAATGCGGCTTTAATCAGTTGTTCGCCGTAGCCGGTCGTCGCCGACCTGACGAGGGTGACTTCGGCGGGCAACCGACGATAGATGTCGCACAACACTTCGCGCACGACGTTGAGCGGATTGCCCCTGTTGTTGCCGTAGAAGTCATACAGCAACTCGCCCTTCTCGCCGATCAGAACGACTTTGGTGGTGGTTGACCCGGAATCGATGCCCAGCCAGGCCTCTCCCCGATACTCTTCCAGTGCGATGCGCGCCACGTTGGCTCGGGCATGACGTGCGCGGAAGGCGTCAACGTCGGCCTGCGTCTGAAACAGCGGCGGCAGAAGATCGACCTCTTTAACAGTGCTCTTTCTGGCGTCGCGCAGCGTGTTAATTAGCTGGCTTATCGGGACCGCCGCCTCCTGTTTCTCCGCCAGCAGCGCGGCGCCGATGGCGACGAACAACTGAGGATTGTCCGGAAAGATAACCTGATGCTTTTTCAGCCTCAGCGTTTTAATAAACAGCTTTCTTAAATTATCAAGGAAATACAGCGGGCCGCCGAGAAAAGCGACGTTGCCTCTGATGGGCTTGCCGCAGGCCAGGCCGCTGATGGTTTGATTAACGATGGCCTGCAGGATTGATGCGGCGATATCCGACCTTGCCGCCCCCTGATTGATCAGCGGCTGGACATCGGTTTTAGCGAATACGCCGCAGCGCGAGGCGATGGGGTAAAGCGTTTGATAGTCGTTTGCCAGCTGATTCAACCCTGCCGCATCGGTTTCCAGCAGCGAAGCCATCTGGTCGATAAATGCGCCGGTGCCCCCGGCGCAGCTGTTATTCATCCGCTGATCGACGCAATGACGGTCAAAATAGGTGAGTTTGGCGTCTTCCCCGCCCAGTTCGATAGCCACATCGGTTTGCGGAATAAAGGTGGTGATGGTCTTCGAACTGGCGATAACTTCCTGCTCAAACGGGATGGAGAGCAGTTCAGACAGCGCCAGACCGCCCGAGCCGGTAATCACGGGAACAACGGTCAGTGCCGGAAAGGTTTCCTGTAGCTGCCCGAACAGAGCCAAAAGCGTTTGACGGATGTCGGCGTAGTGGCGCTGATAGGCGTGATGAATCAGTTGCCGCTGTCTGTCCAGCAGCACCAGTTTGACGGTGGTTGAACCAACGTCGATTCCTGCAAGATAGTCATTGGGCGCGGATAGCATGTTTATATCAATCCCTTTGAAAAAACATTCCTTATCTCAATATCGCGTTATCCTTCAGGCACATCGGTTCGCAGCGGCCTGAAGCGCACAACGTATAGATATAATGCCGCTCGGTTAAGATTTTTTATATGATTTTGAGTATTTTTCCGGCATGTAAAGCACAGTTCGCTTATCGATAAGCGAGCCGGTGGCGGAAAAGAGGCCAAAAAGCGCCGGGGCAGCAATGAACTGGAGAATGGGGAAACGATGCGCTCAGGGATTGCGCCTGAGGCGCAGGCGAACACGGAAATTAAGCGGATGTATTTTAGCAGGTAAAGAATCCAGGCCATTCAGGGCTGCGGCATCGTTTCCTGCGTTGCCGCAACCGCAAACAGCCTCGCGCTACACAAAGCACACCTCGTTCCAGTAGGCTTCACGCGTCCTGCGCCGCTCAGTATGTTTTATCATGGCGAAACCACCTTGTTTCCACGTTGCCGAGTTCAATTCCGTAAAGACTGGCGACCGGTAATATTGCCTCCATGATTCGTTGGGGATCCTGCTGTCCGGCTTCACCGTCAGATGAAGAAGCCAGCCAGCCCGTTATACGTTGCCACAGCAGCGCGACGTTCATTTTTCTCCTCCGTCAGGAAGCCTCTTTGCTTACGTCTATTTCAACCACAGTTGACGACGGGTGAGAAATATCAATTCCTGATTTGTAATTCTGCCGATTGCATATTACGGCGACCGTTTACCTGCCGGGCCTCTTCACCGGATTGCCGCCTCAATACAGAACCCAACGCCGCATGGCCCCGTAGCCCCGGTAAGCACCTCGCTACCGGAGGAAAAAATCGCGCCGGATGTCAAACGAAAGGGATGCTCCAGCCAACCAATATCCCCATCGTTGTTAAGTTCTTTTTCATTATAGATAAGAACTTTTTCTTCTTTGCCGAAGGTGGTCGATTTATGGGAGCGTGATAGCCACAAAATAAAACAGGGATTCAGGGAGAAATTAATGCGTATCGTAAAAACAAAAATCGCGCTGGCGCTGGGCATTCTGCTGCTCGCCGCACAGGCTCAGGCCGATCAACTGGCAGATATCAAAGCCGCCGGAGTGGTCAAAGTCGCCACCTTTGACGCTAACCCGCCGTTTGGATCGGTCGACCCTAAAACGCACAAAATCGTTGGCTACGACGTGGATTTCGCCGAAGCACTGGCGAAATCCCTCGGCGTGAAACTGGAACTGGTCGCCACCAACCCAGCCAACCGCATACCGCTGCTGCAATCCGGGAAAGCCGACCTGATCGTCGCCGATATCACCATTACACCAGAACGCGCACAGGTTATTGATTTCTCGACACCATATTTCGTTACCGGTCAGCAGTTCCTTGTCCCTGCGAAATCACCGGATAAGCTTGATGACTACAGCAAAGCGCGTATCGGCGCGGTAAAAGGCACCACCGGTGAACAGGCGCTGCATCAGCGTTTCCCGCAGTCGCGCGTGCTCTCTTATGACGATATTCCGCTGGCGCTGACCGCCCTGCGTAACGGTAACGTGCAGGCGATAACCCAGGACAGTACCATCCTTGCCGGGCTGCTGGCGGAAGCGCCGGACAAGGCTAATTTCAAAATCATTCCCGATCTGCTGAGCAAAGAAGAGATTGGCGTCGGCGTGAAAAAAGGCGAGCCGGCTCTGCTGAAAGCGGTAAACGACGAGCTGGTGAATCTGGAGAAATCCGGCGAGGCGAGCAAAATTTACAACGCCTGGTTTGGCCCGGGCACCAAAACTCCACAGCCGCGCGCCTTTACTATCGAAGCTAAATAAGCAGAAAAGAGATTATGTTATCGGCTCTATTTTCACACTCCGCGGCATCCTCCGCGGATTTTTCGCATCTGCAGCGCGCCAGCATTGAATTCCGCGATGTCGCCAAAAGCTACGGCGATCATCAGGTGCTGAGCAGCATTAATTTACAGGTTGATCCCGGCGAAGTGGTAGCGATCCTCGGTCCTTCGGGATCGGGAAAATCAACCCTGATCCGCCTGATCAATCAACTGGAATCCCTGAGCGACGGCGAGATCCTGATTGACGGCAAGCCAACGCGCCAGCTCCCCGCTGGCGCTCTGCGCCAGTTACGCAGCCGGGTCGGCTTTGTCTTTCAGCAGTTTAATCTCTATGCTCACCTGACGGCGCAGGAGAATATCACCCTCGCGCTGGAACGCGTCCATGGCTGGGGGAAAAGCGCCGCCCGCGAGCGGGCTCTGACGTTACTCAGGCAGGTTGGACTCGCCGATAAAGCACAGCAAATGCCCGCTCAGCTGTCCGGCGGCCAGCAGCAACGGGTGGCGATCGCCCGCGCCCTCGCCTCCTCGCCGCAAATCATCCTGTTCGATGAACCGACATCGGCGCTGGACCCGGAGATGATCGGCGAAGTCTTACAGGTTATGAAAGCTCTCGCTCATAGCGGTATTACTATGGTGGTGGTAACGCACGAAATGCAGTTTGCCCGCGAGATTGCCGATCGAGTTGTCTTTATCGACGGTGGAAATATTCTCGAAGTTGCGCCGCCCGCCGAATTTTTCGCCCGGCCTCAGCACGCCCGCGCCCGTCGTTTTCTGCAAAAGGTGCTTGATCCGCTGCACCAGGAGAGTGAGGCGTGATCCCGCATCTCGACTGGCATGGCGTACTAAGCGGGCAAGCATTGCAATGGATAATCTCCGGTTTTCTCACCACCATTTGGGTTAGCACCGCCGGTATCATTCTGGCAACCGTGCTGGCTGTCCTGCTGCTGGCGCTGCGCCTCGGCGGCGGACGGCCCGGCCGTTGGCTGGTAGCCGCCTGGGTTTCGCTGTTCCGCAATACGCCACTGCTGGTCCAGTTGTTGTTCTGGTATTTTGCCGCCTGGAACCTGCTGCCACTGACAGTGAAGAATTTTATCAATGACGATCACAGTTGGTCGATTCTGCCGGGCGGTGTCTGGTGGCTAACGCCGGAATTTCTCTGCTCAATGTGGGGACTCGGGGTTTTTATCTCAGCATTTTTGATTGAAGAGATCGCCGCCGGGCTCCGCGCAGTCGGCAACGGCCAGCAAGAAGCTGCGCTATCGCAGGGATTCACCCCCTGGCAAGAACTACGCCACATTATGCTGCCGCAAGGGTTGGCTAACGCCTGGCAGCCAATCATCGGCCAGTATCTGAATCTGATGAAGCTCTCTTCTCTGGCCAGCGGTATCGGCTTTGCCGAGCTCACCTACCAGGTGCGGCAAATTGAAAGTTATAATGCCCATGCGCTGGAGGCTTTTGCCATCGGTACCGTGCTGTATCTGGCTCTGGGTATCGTAATGGGACTGGTGTTGGCGCGACTGGGTCCGGGACGAAAACAGCAAGGGAGGGCCCGTTATGAACGCTAATCTGGCAGTGATCGTGGATAATCTCGATTATCTGTTGTGGGGACGGCTGGCGGACGGTATCCCCGGCGGCGTGGTATTAACGCTGCTGATGGCGATCGGCGCCGCCGCGCTGGCGTTGCCCGGGGGGATCCTGCTGGCGGGCATGGCCTGGCGCTACAGCGGAATAGTACGGCGGCTGTTATTTCTGTGGGCAGAGATTATTCGCGGTATTCCGCTGATCTTCGTGATTTTCTGGCTCTGGTATCTGCTGCCGATGCTCACCGGCAGCGATCTGCCGGGAGCCGTGACTGTGACGCTCGCGCTGGCCTGGTTTACCGCCGCATCAGTGATGCATTCAGTGCTGGCAGGCCTGCAATCGCTGCCGCGTGGGCAATATGAAGCAGCGCTTATCCAGGGGTTTTCTTCCGGACAAACGTTGCGCCTGATCCTGCTGCCACAGGCTTTACGCAACGTCCAGCCGTCGCTGGTGGGGATATTTCTCGGCCTGTTAAAGGACACTTCACTGGCCTTTATTGTTAACGTGCCGGAACTCACCACCGTCGCCGGACAGGTGAATAACCGGGTACAGATTTACCCGTTGGCAATTTTTGTCTTTACCGGCGCGGTTTACTATCTGCTGTGTTGTTGCCTGAACCTGCTGGCGAATCGTCAGTATGCGAGACGTTCCGTATAAACGTCGCAAATGGCGAAAGATGGCCTAATGCTGATCAGTTAAGGGCTGTCAGTTGCGTTTATGGCTGGCTGAGCGGTTCTGTCAATCGGTGGTTCTGGCGAGCATGACGCATTTTTCGTTTTCACCCATTCAGATTCCGTGGTCTGTTCCGTTCACTATAAACTCGCGGATATTCGTTATATCCACAGCGTGTGAACGGGCAGGGGGACGTTTCGCCCGTCCCCCTGCACCCCCGGCATGGCGCTGAAAACCTGCCGCTGCGCGGTCCGCTCCACTCCGGCTTCATCTGGCGGACCGGGCGGGACTCGACGTCCCTGTCTCGACCCGCCCTCTGGCCGCCGTCCTGGCGGCCAGTCCTGGATGCGCGCCTGCGTTCTCGCCAGGTTTCCTTGATGCGCCCAACCCCCATGCGGTGAGTCCGTTATTCGTCAGTGGCTTTTCAGAGGCTGAAAATCATAAAAAAAGTCATATCCTTTATATTTCAGCCCGTATCAGCTCAGTAAGCGAATCAACCGAATCAGATTTTCGTTTAAACCACCGATAATGCGATTGCCACAGGCAAATAAAACAAAAGACAACACCGATGATTTGCTTAAGTGAACGGCATTGCGAAAAATGGCCCGGCTACTTCACCGGGCAATCTTTGGTCATTTTAATAAATTTATCGTTATAGATGATGTAATGATTGCCAGGCTGGCGCAGTGAAGCCTGGCGGACAACGTCGCCGGGCCGTAAATACCATGCATCCCCTTCTTCTTCCGTGGTATCGCAGCCAGGCTTGATCAGCAGCTTAAACCAGGTATTCCCGGTATTGCTGACGGTGCCCGCCGCGCGGTCATAGGCCCATTTAAACTGGACCTGACGCGGACGTACGACCAGAATGGTCTCCATCACCACCACCGGATCCATACTGATCTGCGTACCGCTGTCAGTGCGCATCACGTAATTACGGGTCGGAATTTCACGAAAGGAAACCCGGTAATAGCGCTCGCGGTTGTCCTTCGGACCGTGGTAGTAAAACTTAAAGTACTCGCTCTCTCCCGCCTGCAACGTAAGCTGACGTGGCGCAAACAGCAGTTCACCGTCCGCCGGGCGAGAGCGCACTTCTTTGCCGCCAGGGCGGTCGATACCGACAATCGAAATCCGGTACAGACGCGCGCTTTTGTTATTGTTCACCACACGCTTCGCGGCAAACTCCGCATCCGCCGCCAGCGAAAAGGTTAAGTTACCGACAGAGATGGCCTGTACCCCTGGCGCTATCCACAGGATCAGCAAGCAGAAGGCCATCCGCCGCCAGTTAATTGATGTTACGCCATGTCGCCTGGACATGAATCTCTCCCGATGCGCTCACTTCACCAAACCAGCCGTTATCTTCTACCGTACGCAGCGATATTGCGTTATCCATGGGGATCGAAAATTTCACCGTTGTTTTGTCCATTTGCCCGACATCGCCGGAAATATCGGTCCACGGGGTGGTTAACCAGAGCGCGTCGGTCATATCGCGCCAGCTGTCATCACACCCGGCGTCATAGGTTCTGGTGGTTCCACTCTGCGTAAGAAATGAGAGCGTCGCCGGGAACGGTACCCGCGTTACCCCGTCTGATGAGCTAAAAATACAGTATGCGCGTCCGCCAATAACCTGCGAGGGGCCGGTCACTTTAATCAGCACTTCATCGGCGGCAGTCTGGCCGCTGGTGGTGACGATATAGCCAAAGTCCAGAGACGGTTCGCCGCTGCCAACGTAACCTTCACGCGTCGGCGCAGTCGTGTATTCATCGGAAATAATGCTGATACTAAAATCACGCGGTTTAATAACCAGCGAGTTGGAGGTGGAAAACTCATACCAGCCCGATTCCGGTGACGTGGTGTTTTGAAAGCGGAAGTTAAACAGATCTTTGGTATTGATATCGCTGATCCCTAACGCCACCATCTGTTTAAAGAAATTACTGGAGAAGAAGACATAGATTGCGTCCGCAGACTTCATATCATTAAATGTATAATAATAGGCCGTGCCGCTCACCGGCCGCCACGAATTTCCATCGAGGCTGAACTGCATATCATAGGCTCCCACCGCTGAGGACAACGACGAGTTGCTAATCGCCGGAAAAATATGAATGGAAGTATTACTCAGACCATTCGTTTGCAAGCTGTAGTTAACCATTTTGCAGCTCAGACCAGCAAGGCTACCAATGGTCTGCGTCCGGCAATCGGCATTACCTTCGCCCAGGGTCGGCACCCCGTCGCTGTTAATAAAAACTTCCGCCAGCGCATGGGTGTTAATTAACTTCAGGTTTGCCGCTTTGGTATGCGTAACGGTACGCACATACCAGTAGCCTGAATCCTGATCTTTACATCGCCCGCCGTTACTGGCGTCATAGCCGATCGACGTCATGCAGGCATTAATGGTCATGGAAAAGCTGCTGCCTACCGACATCTGTTGCAGATATTGATAGAACGCGTCGGACATCATGCCATGCATCCATTTTTGTCCGCCGGGCGTCACCGTCACGCCATAGAAACCATTGGCATCGGTGGTTTGCGGCTGGATCAGGCTGGTGGCCATATCGCAGCCCGAATACCAGTTGATACAGCGCAGACCGAGCAGGGGATGGGACGCCGGCGAGTTATCCAGCCACATATCGAAATACCAGTTGGCGTACAGACCGGTGTTGTAACCGTTATCGATATAACCCAGGCTCTGCTGATAAATCGTACCCGAACCCGTGTATTTCAGCCCGGTCCAGCGGTTAGCGCCTGTCAATCGCGGATCCAGCCCACCTCCGGGGGTGACAAAAAAGTTATCATCGGAGTTGTTTTCAACGAACACGAATGACATGGCGGGCGCATCGCTCAAGACGGTCTTCGTCACCGCCGCATAAGTTCGTGCCACGCACAGCGACACCGTTAACATGATAAAACATGCCAGCCACTTAGCTTTCATTACCTTCTCCTGTCGGCTGTACGCTGGCCCAGGTGGAGAGCCCCGTACAAACCACATCGCCCACCCACACTGCGCCGCGTGCCTGGCTGAGTTCCAGCGCGACTTCACAGCGCTGGTTCTTGCCGTAGCTGAAATCAATGGTCGGATATTTTTTATCGACATCCATCACGAACTCGCCCTTATCGTCGGTACGGGTGCGACCGATATGGTTATTAATGTGCGCGTTGGCCAGCAGCGTGCCGTCTTCAGCGCGGATGCGCCCGGAAACCGTCACCATTTGTTTTACCTCCGGTTCAATCACCGCCACATTCCCCGGATAAAGGGTCAGATGACTCTTGCGACCGGTAACAATGTCGTAGCTGTCAAACGAATTTTTACTGTTCTGCAGTTCCACTTCATAACGACTATACGGCGACAACGGCAGGTAATTACGATTACCGGAGAGCTGGACAATGCGCCCATTAACTCTGGCGCTCAGCTTGCCGTCATCCTCAAGACCGGTATTGAAAATCACCCCGGCGTTGCCATCGGTTCTCCCGCTGGCGGCGATATTTTTCCCCTGCCAGCCAACGCTGCCATTGGCGGTCAGATTGGTATTCACATAGCCGTCCGCGCTGCTGTTCACATTTAGCGTGCCGCTGGAATAGCGGGTATCAAACTGGGCGTAGGCGCCGCCGCTGAGGGTTTTGTCATCCCCGGTATCGCCGGAAATGGCCCGCGAGATATTCGCGCCGATGGTACGAATGCTGCCTTCATCAAACTGCTTACGCGCCGACAGGTTAGCCATGGTATAGCCGTTCTGGTGCGTCATTCCGGCGCTGAACCAGTTACCGAGCGGCAGCGAGAAATCCAGCGCAATATATTTCCCGGTGCTGGCGCTGCTATCGCCATTATTAAAACGCTGGATCCCTGCGCGCATGCCCAACGAGCCCCAGGTGCCGGTGTAGAGCGTCTGGTAGTAATCGGCGGTGTAGTAGTGACTGTTATAACGCCGATCGTCGTTATAACTGACGCTGAATGTGCCCAGTTTAGACCACAGCGCATTCAGGTTCAGCGTACCGCCGATCGCCCGGTTATCAGCATTGCTGCGCCGTATCCGATCGCCAATATGGGTTTTCTCCTGGTTGACCCACAGTGAACTGAACCCACCGGGTAAGGTGACGCTAATGCTGGCAACATTGCTCCAGGAACGGTCGCTGGCCAGCATATTTTGCAGGTTCACGTTGACGGATTCCGTCAGCGGTAACGTCAGTCGCGTCTCAGCAACAGCGTTGTTATCGTAGCCGTAGCCGGTCGCTGACCAGCTCAGCGCGCTAACCGAGCCAGAGGCCGAAGCCCCGGCCAGCCAGCTCTCTTTTGCGGGCTGCGACGTCTTACCGCCTCCGGACCAGCGGTCCATATGAAAACTGCCTCCCCAGAACTGCCAGGCCAACGGCGCGCCGGCCCCGCGCCCGCGGCTGAAGAGCTTGTTGACCCGCTGCGTACGTTTACTGACGACCCGCCCGTTCACAATCACTTCAACGTCAATATCATAGATCCCGTAGGGCAGGCCGCGGGTGTCCACTTCATGGTTACCCATCGCGAAGTTCTGTACGCTCATCAGCCGCCCGTCGCGAGTAAGATGAACTTCCCCGGCTGCGGGTAAAAAAGCCACGACCGGCGTGGCCGACTGGGTATTATCGAACACCGTTGAGCTGGCCTGGTTGCCCCACGAAACACCGTAGATCTTCCCTGCTGAAATGGCGGTCATCGGACCAAGAGACTGCAGGTTCCACGTATCCAGCATCCCACCAGCAAAGCGATGACCGGCAAAATCACGCTCATACATCGCCTTATACACTTCGCTGTCCTGGCGACCGGAACCTATGCCATACAACGATCCATCCAGCACCACATGGTGTTCGCGCAGCGCGGTGACGTTATTCAGCGACAGGTAGCTGGAGGTGTTATTGCCCCCATTACGCATCTGATTGTTATAAATCCCGAGGTTATAGTTCAGGGTACTGCTGAGCGAATGAACGCTGGACTGGCCGATATCTTCACTGCGCGAACGCAGTACAGTGCCCAGGGCCTCTTTTTTCACCACCAGTTGCAGCAGCAGTTGGCGCAGACTGAGCTGCAACTGCGCGTTGTCGGTCAGGTTAATGTTCAGTTCTTTGCTGAAAGCTTCATTGGTTAGCGCTGTCAGCTGTTTGCGGGTCTGCTCGCTGACCGTGGCGTTATTCTCTTTTTCTTCCAGTTGAATCTGCCGTACGCGCAGAACGTCATTATCCAGCCAGATAAAGGCGTTGCCGATCCGCTGATCGTCCTGAGTACCGCGGCTACCTTCGAGGTGAATAAACAGAGGAATGCTCATCCCGTCCTGCAGCGCCTGACTGAAGGCCTGCGGAATCATCACGCCGCCAATTTGTTGTACCTTATCGACAGCGGCGGTGACGCCGGGTGGAACGAACAAAATAACCATGCCCGAGGCAAGGAGCGTTTTTAGTCCTGTGGTAATCCCTGGTAGAGACATAATCGTGGTCCATTAGCACAGATGTCTATTTCACGGGAACAAACTGCTCGCCCTGCCAGAGCGCGACCCGCCCTCTTTTATCCGCCACGTTGACACGCGTAAAGCGACGTTCTTTTCCCGGCATCAGGAAGTAGTTTTCCTTGCACTCTTTCCCCTCAGCCGCCTTCAGGCACGGCCCATAGGCGAGGATACGCAGCGTGGCGTTGCCGGTATTCACCAACTTTCCGTCGGCATACTGGTAGCGGAAATTCACCTTTCTCGGCGCCACCACCAGGATAGTGCCGATACGCGCCGACGCCGTTGCTACCGCGCTGCGGGCGGCGCTGTTGCGCTGAGCGTCACTTAACGCCTGATCGAACCAGACGATGCGGTAATAGCGCTCTTTATCGTCCGCCGGACCTTTATAGAAAAAACGGATCACGTCGTTGGCTTGTGCAGGCAGCAACAGGCTGGCAGGGGTCAGTAAAATTTCATCCGGCTTATCCATCGGGATCACGTTGCCGTCATCAAGCGGTGAGCTGAGGCGCTCCATACGTATATTGACTAAGCGACCGCTGTCGGTTGTATTTCTGATCTCTTTGCTTAACGTACTGCTGTCGCTGTTTATAAATGAGGAGATGTCGCCCACATCCAGCGCCAGGGCTGGCGTCATTCCACTAAGCAACAGGCCGATGGCCAGAATGTGATTTTTCATATGAATTCAGTCCGTGAAATAAGGCCTGGGCTTCCCCCTTGCCTCAAATTGCTGACAAAGTACGTTGTTCTGAAATTGCCCGGTGGCGCTTCGCTTACTCGGGCCTACGAAAAACACATAACATAATGATATTGTTGGTTTTGTAGACCCAACCAGGCATTAGCCGCCACCTGACGGAAATACGAGCACAATATCTGTTCCAGATTTGTCATCAGCCTCAGGCAGGGGCTTCCCCCTGACCGAGGCTATAGTCGGATCAGCTGGTCCAGGTCGCGTCGAACTGGACGCTGACGTCACCACTCCAGATACCTTCCGGCAGCGTGCTGAAATCCGTCACAGCAGTCGTACCATCAGTGGTACCGCTGATGATGGAGAACGTGAAGCCGTCCTGCGCAGTTGTACGGCCAGAAGCGTTATAGCCAGTGGACAGCGCGCTGAGATTACCACCCAGCGTGTTCGTAACCGTATCAATCATGGTGGTGTCACCCGTTTTTTCGACTGCCACGCCGTTATAATCAACGCCGACGCTGAGAGTGGAACCGGAGGTATCCAGTTGAGTCAGGGTATTAGTCAGCAGGCGGGACGTCAGTTTAAACGCGGTGGCGGTGGTATCACCTTCAATAGCCACATCAAACAGACCTTTCTGCGTATTAAATCCTTTAATGCCTTCGGCATACTGGAAAGCCAGGCTGCCCAGCGGCGTCACCACCAGCTTACTGGTGGTATCCTTTTTAGCGGTTGCCGACCAGGTTGCGACTGCCTGAGCAGTCACATCTGCTGCCTGAGCAACCCCCACACCGGCAAACGCAGTGACCAGAGCAATTGCAAGAACCTTTTTTTTCATAGCATTTTCTTCCTGAGTTTAATGAGAGACCCGATGTCCCACTTCTGTGCGCATTTCCCGCCATTATTCAGGGCTCAGGCCATATAAATATTGCCTGTGACCTGAATGACTGGCGGTATAATGACCTTGCGCACATATTTAAAAATTACGTTCACAAAAAAATAATCAGACCGCTAAAGCGCTAATTTATGTATTTTTGAATACAGTTTGGCTTCGGCATTCCGGCGATGGGTATAAACCGTCTTCACGCTGCAATTCTCAATTCTGGCGATAGATTTCGGATGCATTCCTTGCGCCGTCATGCGAATTATTTGCATTTCCCTGTTGGTGATCTTTTCTTTCTTGATATCCTTCCTCAGAAAACGGCCATTAATAACGTAGGCCAGATCCTGACGAATATTATTAGTTAGGTCGACGTAGACTACGCCACGAATTGCGCTATTGTAGTACCAATAATTAGCCAGAGCCTCAGAGCGCCTTGCCGCAATAAGTACAATTTGTTTTCCCTTCATTTCTGCCAGCCACTCATTATCGCGACGAATAAAATAATTCAACGAACTGGCGCTAAGGTTAATAAAAACAAATTCTTTGCACACTTTTTCAAGTGATAAATAAATTAAGCTATCAATATCCAGTATCAGCTCGGAGAGTCCCTTCAAAAAATATTTATCATGCGCCGGCCAGATGCATTTGCTCAGAGAGCATTTACGTTCCATATAAGTCAACCCCATAGTCCTGGAAATCTCGAACATATCACAACACCGCTGACAGTCCTGGCCTGCAAAATATAATTTTGTCAATTCCTCTTTGAAAAAAGGTCACCTGAGGCAAAGAATACTAAAAACATCTGTTTGTTGTGTTTCAGAATTTAGGATTTTTCTCCACGGGTGTCAATAAGTGTGAAAAAGGATAAATGACAATCTACCCAAATGATATCTAAATAATAAAAATAAGAATATTACGTTAAACATAAAAATCATTTACTTTCATGTGGTTATTAGTCGCCTGCACGCTGGTTCTTAAATGATTATTATATTTACCAGGATCTTAGCCATAATCTATTAAGACTATTCTCACAAAAATATTCACTCAAAAAATAAAAATAACAAAAAACATCAACTAAAAAAGAATTTAAAACTATAAAACACAAACAATAAAGAATAAAATAAAGAAATTTAACTTAATTAATAAAATTAAAAACCATAAAAAATAATTAAAAAAGATTAAAATTCCATGAACGATAATAAAAATCAATCGCAACCGTATAATCTATATCCAACATCATGCAAGATACATCACAACAGCATACAACAGCGTCGTTATCAGCGCGTCCCGCTAAAAATCTGAAGCCTGTGATGAAAATTCTTAAAATCCCCTCCTGCACAATTCAAATTGCAGGCATCAGGCGATGTCCCGTATCAGGTTATGGTGTCGTCGTTGCGTCCAAAGCCCGTTAAGACGGCTTTACCTCCTCTACTGACCGTGACGTTCATTGTTAAACAACGTTGAACAACACTGACGCGAATCCTGAGAAGGGAGGCCGTGACGCAAGCCGCATAATATAAGAGGGTGCTCCTTTCACCGGCCACTGGCGAGTTCATTATTTGTTCGTCTTACTGTCATCGGGCCGTCATATAAAACGCCATAAATAGTGTCCAGTTGAATGACAAACCCGGACACGTTTATGAACAGTTCTCTGGCTGCGGTTGTGGAAAGCGACTATCAGCAATTTTTCCCCCCATTGACTCACCGACAACGAAAGGTCCTGAGCGTACAGAATCTGAGTAAATCCTACAGTGCACAACAAACCGTGCTGGATAGCATCAGTTTTGATCTTTATGCCGGCGAGTTAGTTGGCGTAATTGGTCGATCCGGCGCCGGAAAATCGACCCTCTTGCATGTACTGAATGGCACCCATAGGGCCAGCGGCGGCGAGATCCTGAGCTATCCGGAAGTCGGGGCGGCGCAGGAAATCTCAACGCTGTCAGGGCGTGCATTAAACGCCTGGCGTAGCCAGTGCGGAATGATCTTTCAGGACTTCTGTCTGGTCCCGCGCCTTGACGTTTTAACCAATGTGTTGCTGGGACGGCTAAGCCAGACCTCAACTCTGAAATCATTATTCAAAATCTTTTCTGATGCCGACCGGGCCCGCGCTATCTCCCTGCTGGAGTGGATGAATATGCTGCCCCACGCGCTACAACGGGCGGAAAACCTCTCCGGCGGTCAGATGCAGCGCGTCGCTATCTGCCGGGCGCTGATGCAAAGCCCCCGAATTTTACTGGCCGATGAACCGGTCGCCTCTCTGGATCCGAAAAATACCCAGCGCATCATGAATGTTCTTCGCGAAATTAGCGAACAGGGTATCAGCGTGATGGTAAACCTGCATTCGGTGGAGCTGGTGCGTGAATATTGCACCCGGGTTATTGGCGTAGCCAAAGGCAAGATTATTTTTGACGACCATCCCACTCAGCTTAGTCAGGATATTCTGCAACGGCTGTATGGCGATGAAATTAGCCAATTGCATTAAATTTCACTCACACGGACAAAATAATGAAAAAGTACATCACTGGCGCAGTTCGTTTATCCGCAGCGGTTGCAGGCATTATGATGGCGTGGCAGGCAAGCGCCGCTGAACAACCGAAGGAGTTAAATCTGGGTATCCTTGGCGGTCAGAACGCAACGCAGCAAATTGGTGATAACCAGTGCGTTAAACAGTTCCTGGATAAAGCGCTGAACGTCGATACGAAATTACGTAACTCTTCCGACTATTCCGGCGTTATCCAGGGCCTGCTGGGCGGCAAAGTTGACGTGGTATTAAGTATGTCCCCCTCATCGTACGCCTCGGTTTATCTTAATAATCCAAAGGCCGTCGATATTGTGGGGATTGCCGTGGATGATAAAGATCAGTCCCGCGGCTACCACTCGGTGGTGATTGTTAAAGCGGACAGCCCGTATAAAAAGTTAGAAGACCTGAAAGGCAAAGCGTTTGGCTTCGCCGACCCGGATTCCACTTCCGGTTTTTTAATTCCGAACCACGCGTTTAAACAGCAGTTCGGCGGCACCTCGGATAATGAATATAACCACTTTTTCTCCAGCGTGACCTTCTCCGGCGGGCACGAACAGGACATTCTTGGCGTGCTGAACGGCCAGTTTGCCGGCGCGGTAACCTGGACGTCAATGGTGGGCGACTATAATACCGGCTACAGCGTCGGCGCCTTCAACCGTCTGATTCGTATGGATCACCCGGACCTGATGAAGCAAATCCGTATTATCTGGAAATCACCGCTGATCCCAAATGGCCCGATTCTGGTCAGCAACGCCCTGCCAGCGGACTTTAAAGCCAAAGTCATCACCGCGATTAAAAAGCTGGATACTGACGATCACGCCTGTTTCATCAAAGCGATGGGCGGTACGCAACATATCGGCCCGGGCAGCGTGGCTGATTTCCAGCAGATCATTGATATGAAACGCGAACTGGTTAACGCACGTTAACCCCGCCCTGATGCCGCCGCCCGGCACTTATCGCCGGCGGCGACTGGTAGAGACATCGCGACACATGAATAACACTCATACCGAATTTGAACGCTATTATCAGCAGGTTCGCGCGCGGCAAAAGCGCGATACTTTCAGCTGGTCAGTGCTACTGTTGGTGCTCTATTTCGCCGCTGGCAATATGGCGGAATTTAATCTCTTTACGATCTGGCATTCGCTGCCCAACTTTCTCGATTACATGCTTGAAACCTTGCCAACTCTCCATGTTGCCGAACTGTTTGCCGATTCGCACACCAAAGGTTCGCTGGCCTGGTGGGGCTATCGTCTGCCGATACAACTGCCGCTGATCTGGGAGACGCTACAGCTGGCGCTGGCGTCCACGCTGGTGGCTGTGGCAAGCGCCACGGTGCTGGCGTTTGTCGCCGCCAATAACGCCTGGTCCCCGGCCCCGCTGCGCTTTACCGTGCGCGTGCTGGTGGCTTTTCTGCGCACCATGCCGGAACTGGCGTGGGCGGTCATTTTCGTCATGGCCTTTGGCATCGGGGCGATCCCCGGCTTTCTGGCCTTAATGTTGCACACCATCGGCAGCCTGACCAAGCTGTTTTATGAAGCGGTAGAGAGCGCACAGGATAAACCGGTCCGCGGCCTGGCCGCCTGCGGCGCGTCTCGGTTGCAGCGCATCCGTTTCGCTCTGTGGCCTCAGGTGAAACCTATTTTTCTCTCCTACGGTTTTATGCGTCTGGAAATTAACTTCCGCTCCTCAACCATTCTTGGTCTGGTGGGCGCCGGAGGTATCGGCCAGGAGTTGATGACCAATATCAAACTGGATCGTTACGATCAGGTCAGCATTACGCTGTTGTTGATTATTATCGTGGTGTCGCTGCTGGATATTCTGTCCGGCCGTCTGCGGCGCTGGGTTGTGGAGGGGAAACAATGAGTCAGTGGCAGAACCAACCGGATATCGCCGCCAGCCGTCGCCAGCATCAAGATTTGTATCAGGTCCAGGGACGCTATCTGCGCTATGTCGCCCTGCTGACGCTGACCTGCGTGCTCTATTATGTCTGGTTTTTTATGCAATTCGGCATCAGCGGCCAGCAACTCATCACCGGGGTTCAGCAAATCGGTCGCTATCTGCTGCGGATGTTCGTCTGGCATGATTTTTTCAACTGGCCGTTCGGTTATTATTTCACGCAAATCGCCATTACCCTGGCTATCGTTTTTGCCGGCACAATTACCGCAACGGTGATCGCCCTCATGCTCTCATTTCTTGCCGCACGCAACATTATGCGCGGCGTTATTCCGGGGATTATCGCTCTGCTGATGCGCCGATTGTTTGATATCCTGCGCGGGATTGATATGGCGATCTGGGGGTTGATTTTTGTCCGCGCCGTCGGGCTCGGGCCGATGGCCGGGGTACTGGCGATTATCATGCAGGATACCGGTCTGCTGGGTCGTCTGTATGCCGAAGGACATGAGGCGGTTGACCGCGCGCCGGGTCGCGGGCTAACCGCAGTAGGCGCCAACGGTTTACAGAAACATCGCTTTAGCATTTTCACTCAATCTTTCCCGACGTTTCTGGCGCTGAGTCTGTATCAGATTGAATCCAATACCCGTTCAGCCGCGGTACTCGGTTTTGTCGGCGCGGGCGGCATCGGCCTGATTTACGCGGAAAATATGCGCTTATGGAACTGGGATGTCGTGATGTTTATCACCCTGATTCTGGTCGCGGTGGTGATGGTGATGGATACGCTTTCCGCCTGGCTGCGCCGCCGCTATATCGGCGGTAGCGTGGTGCCGTTGTTTAAACCTGATTAGTTGCGCGAGCACAACAACATTCCCGGAGGCGGCGTGCTGCGTCTTCCGGGCTACCTGACCGCACGAACAGGTAACCCGGATAACGCATTTAGCGCCGGGGAAATCACAACCGCCACTCCAGCACCGGCCACTGATACTGCACATTCGCCGCTATCAGCTGCGGGCAAGGGTTGACCAGCCGCACGTGGTCGACATGCAGACACAGCGGCAGGTCGTTAATCGAATCGGTATAGAACGTCGTCTCGCCTGAGTATTCGGGGTGCGCCTGTCGCCACTGCGCCAGACGCACCACCTTCCCCTGCTGATAGCTCGGCGTGCCGGCAATCACGCCGCTATAGCCGCCGTCAACCATCTCCACATCAATCCCCAGCGCCTGTGCAATGCCCAGTTCCTTCGCGACCGCCTGCACCAGCAGGCTAACCGATGCGGAGATAATCAGCATCTGTTCGCCTCGCGCCTGTTGTGTCCGAATAACGTCCCACGCCTGCGAATAAACGCGCGGCACGATCTCTTCGCGAACGCAGCGCGCCAGCAGGCTATCCACTTCCGGCCTGGCTACACCGATCAGCGGCGCCTGAATCAGAGCCACGTAATCGGCGATATTCATTTCGCCGCAATCGTAGTCGGCCATCATCTTCGCTTCACGCGCCAGATAGTCCGGATCGTTCACCCAGCCTTCACGCACCATAAAGCGACTCCACACCGTGCTGCTATCGCCCTTAATTAAGGTGTTATCCAGATCGAAAATTGTCAGTCTTTTACTCATCGTTCGTTTTCCATAATCAGCAGATGGTCTCGCGAGAGTATGCGTCAAGAACAGTGACAAGAGAATGACGCGGGCGAAATGCCCGGATTACGGGCAGCGCGGCGTTCACTTTCGCCGCGCAAAACAGCGACATTATCCCGCAAGTATCGCCAGCATCTCGATGGTCGACCCACAAAGATGATCAAAACCACGCTGACGTAGCGATAAAAACCACTTACAGGCGCCACAACGCAGGATAAAAGGGCGCTATCACCGGATCATGCCAGTGCGCTATTGAGCCAGTCGAATAGACTTTCCACCGAGGCCTGCGCAGGCGCGCGGACTGTCGGTTGCCCCGGTTTTAACAGCAATAGCGTCGGCAATCCTCGAACGCCCAGCTCGCTCGCCAGCGCCTGATGCTGGTCGGCATCCAGATAACGCGTATCAAGCTGAGCGGTCCGCTGGCTAATTTTTTGATTTCCCAGCTGTTGCCAGAGTTTGCGGCAATGCACACAGCGCTCCGCGCCAACAAATAATAGTATTGGCTGACCGCTCTCCAGCTCGCTCGCCGCGCTTATCGGCCTGAACGCGCTTTCCGCAACGCGGAACAGTTTCGGGCTGCGGCGCAACGTGTCATTATCGGTCGCCACACATAACGCATCGGCGCTTTTACTGTATGGTTTTACGCCTGCTACCCGCACCACGCTCTGCGCCGGACCCGCCGCCGCGCCGGGCTGACGCAGGGTACGCACATCCACCGCCACAATCGGCGTTTCCTGGGGCTGTGCGAGCTGCGGTATCCAGGCGTAAGGGATACGGTAAGCGCGATAAACCATATTGTTGTTCAGCGTTTTGCCCCAGAACGGCGAAATATATTCCCAGACGATCTCATGGTCGCGGGTTACTTCAAAAATGCGGCCATTCGAACCTTCGTTAATCAGGGTATTACCGTTTTCCAGACGTTGCATATTGCTGATATAGGGGCTGTAGAAACGGTAAGAGTCGGTTGGCTGCGGCAGAGACGCCTCATAAGGCGAATAGCGCCACTCAATATCGAGAGTCAGTGGATTGATCTCAAGTATTCGGGAGTAGTCGCGCCAGGCGTTTTTCACCCCGTCCGCCGACGCCGGATTTGGCGCGCCGTATCCGGCCCAGCCGCCGTTATCGAAAATCAGGATATTGCCCGCGCCCGGCAGCCCTTGCGGGATCATATGCGCATGGTGCTGGCCGATAATCCAGCCGATATGCTTCAGCTCCGGTTTGCTGTAGTCCGGGCCAAGCTGCCAGACGATCTTGCCGCTCGGCTTATCAATGATGGCGATAATGTTGGATTCGCGGGCGTCCCAGATAATATTATCGGGATGGAAGCGCGCATCACCGGCGTCATACCATTTATTCGGTCCTAACGCCGACATCGAGTTGATATGCATCCAGTCGCCCATTCCGCCGCCGCTGGCACGCATGTTTGGATTATTGTACAGCGCAGTGCGCGCCGCGTCGTCGAATCCCAGTTCGTGAAAATGATCGCTGCAGCGCCACTCCCATACAACATTACCCTGCCAGTCGACTTCAATAATCACGTCATCCAGCAGCAGCTTGTCGGAGATCGCGTCATTAACCAGATTGGTATGGGCGAGGATCAGGGTGTTGCCTCCCTCAACCTGCGGCTCCAGCCCCGGCGCGTAGTAACCCACCGGATTGCCCGCACGCTGATAATCGTGATGCGCGCGCGCCATCCAGCGTGTTTCATTGCCGGGGTCGCTCACCTGCTCGTAACGGTCGAATTTCCAGGTCACGTTACCTTCCCAGTCCACCTGAATCAGGTCGAGCATATCCTGCATACCGTAGCGCGGGTCACGCTCACCGCTGTGACCAAGGATCGTGCCGCCGGGCAGAATTTTATTGGGAAAGCCGTGCAGTTCAGGCCATTCACGCACGATGTGACCGTTCATATCCACCAGTACCGCGCCGTATTCCGTCGCCTGGAAAAGGGTGTAGCCGCTCCAGGCGCGCTGGGGATCGTAAAGCGTGGCGCCAGTCGGATAGACAGAAGGATGTCCCATGTGTTGCTCCTTAATAAAAAAATCAGTCAGAAGTAATCAGATTGCGAATCTGGCGGCAGGCGGCGGTAAACCCGTCATCGTCACGCTGGCGTGGATGCGGCAGTGTTAAACTCACTACTTCGCGTATCCTCCCCGGACGCGGCGTGAGCACCACCACCCGGTCGGCGAGCGCTACCGCCTCTTCAACATCGTGCGTCACCAGCAACGTGGTGGTTCCCGCGCGTTGGTGGATCTGTAAGAGCTCCTGCTGCAGGGTATGGCGCGTCAGGGCATCCAGCGCGCCAAAAGGTTCATCCAGCATCAGGATCTGCGGACGGGCGACCAGACCACGGGCGATGGCGACCCGCTGGGCCATTCCGCCGGAAAGCTGAGCGGGCAACGCACTGGCGAATTCGCTTAACTGCACGCGATCCAGCATTTCCTGCGCCCGCTGGCGTTTCGCCGCCCGACTGAGCTTTTCGTCCGCCAGGCCAAGCATCACGTTGTCGATAACGTTAAGCCACGGAAACAGACGCGGCTCCTGAAATACAATGCCCCGTTCTTTACCCACGCCCGTTACCGGCTCGCCATTAATGCGAATTTCACCCTGAGTCGCCGACTCCAGGCCCACCAGCATCCGCAGCAGCGTCGATTTACCGCAGCCGCTGCTGCCCACCAGCGCCACCAGTTCACCGGCGGCGATATCCAGACTGAAATTGTGTAGCGCCGTTACCTGTTGCCAGGATTTACGTACCTGGCGAAAAGAGACCAGAGTTGAAGAGGTCATAGTTGCTCCTGTTGTCGCCAGCGAGTGGCGCGCATTTCCAGTAAACGCCCGGTTTTATCCAGCACCGCGCCGGTAATACCGACCAGCACCATACCGCAGAGAATGGTCGGCATATCCAGCAACTGCTGAGCATTGATCATCAGGCTGCCGATCCCGACACCGGAGGACATGAAATACTCTGCGCCAATATTGCCAAGCCAGGCGTAAATCAGCGCCAGCCGCAGACCAGCAAAAATCCCCGGCGCGGCGCCGGGAAGAATCAGCCTGCGCAAGCGCGCAATGCCATCCAGGCGCAACACTCTGGCGACTTCATCGAGCTGCGGGCTACGCTGAAACACAGCCTGAAGGGTGCTAAAGAACATGGGAAAGAACGAGGCCAGCGCGATAAAGACAATTTTGCCGCCGTTATCATTGCCGACCCATGCGGTCAGCAATGGCAGCCAGGCAAACAGTGCGATATGGCGCAGTACATTAAACGTAGGGGTAAAGATCTGCCCGGCGCGCGGACGTAGCGCCAGCAGCAGCCCGCATAACAGACCGCTGGCGATCCCCAGCGCGCCGCCAACAACGGCCCGTCCGAGGCTTGCCAGCATCGCAGCGGTCAGCTCTCCGCTTGTGACCCCACGGACAAAACGCTCCGCCACCGCCAGCGGCGAAGAGAATAATGCGCTATCGATCCAGCCCCACTGGCTGGCCAGTTGCCACAGCGCCAACAGTACGAACGGCAGCGGTAGCGCTCGCCAGCTGGCCCGCGGTTTCCAGGCCAGGCGTCCGGCGGCCGGTTGCGGCCAGAACACCAATCGGGAACAGGCCCGGTTCGCCGCCCACTCCATCAGCATGCCGCTAAGGCCCACAACCGCAATGGTGACAAAGACGATATCCAGTTGAAACAGCTGGCGCCCCCAGACCATCAGGTAGCCAATGCCTTCAGAGGAAGCCAGCAGTTCGACAACGATAAGCGATACCCAGGCCTGCGAAAGCGCCAACCGCAGGCCGGTAAACCAGCCCGGCAGACTTGCCGGGATCACCAGCCAGCGCAGCCGCTGCCAGCGAGAGAAATTCATCACGCTTCCGGCTTCGCTCAGGAGCAGCGGCACGCTGGCAACCGCCTGTTGCGTGTTGATGACCATCGGCACAATGGTGGTTTTGACGATAACCGCCAGCTTAAGACCGTTATCAATACCGAACAGCACCATAAAGAGAGGGATCCAGCCCAGCGTCGGGATTTGCGCCAGGGCATAAAACAGCGGCTCCACCCGCTGCGCGACCGCCGGCACCAGGCCAAACAGTGCGCCCAGCAGCGTTCCGACAATGGCGCCCAGCAGCAGACCAAGCGCCAGATGCTGGAGGCTAAATCCCCATTGCGCCAGCAGATCGCCGCTCAGCAGCGACAGCGCGGTATCGGCAACCACCGACGGCGCGGGCAGAATTTGTTCCGGCATCCACCGTTCTCGGGCGGCGACGTACCACAGCAGCAGCAATAACGCGGGTAGCAGCCACGGCCAGCCGTTAAGCCTGAAGTCAGGCCTGCCGGGGGCTTCGGTTCTTAAGATCATCTGCGACATATCGATCCACGTTTCGGGAAGTTATGCCGCTATAAGAACGTGACTCGCGCTGCACCGCCATTGCATTAAGGGAATAATGCCGATGCATCAAATGCATTTCGGCCTGCCGGGCGCGCGACCTCTGATTTAGCTTTTTTTATGCAATGCTTTGCGAATAAAAGCATTTAACAGGTCGCCGGGCTGTTCTTTACGGTGAAGAAAAAAACGTAAGGGAACAACAAATTATGATGAAAGCATTTTTTAGCCGCACCCTTCTGGCGTTAGTTACGATTATCGGCCTGCTGACACATGTCCAGGCCGAGGCGCTACATACGATTCGCATCGGCGTACCGGACCAAAGCGCTGGCAGTAAACCGTTTATTGAGGGACCGGTCGGCATGGCGTTTATCCGCCATCAACTGGAAACGGTATTTAAGCCGCAAGGGGTGGAGATTAAATGGCAATTTTTTAAAGGTGCGGGTCCGGCGGTGAATGAAGCGTTAGCCAACCAGCAGCTTGATTTTGTCTATCTCGGCGACCTGGCGGCGATTATCGGCAAAGCAAGCGGGCTGCCAACGCGCTTGCTGCTGGGCAGCCGCGGTTCGGAATCTTACCTTGCGGCGACCAAAGCCTCGGGGATAAAAACGCTGGCGGATCTGAAAGGAAAACGGGTGGCGGTGTATCGCGGCACGGCAGATCAGTTAGCCTTTGACCGGGCCCTGCAAACTGTCGGGCTTAACGAACGTAATTTGCAGGTCATCAATCTTGACTGGAACGCCGGAAAAGCGGCGCTGGCGGCAGGCCGCGTTGATGCTGTCTGGGGCGGCGTTTCTCTACTGGCATTACGCGGCGATAAGATAGATGTGGTGGCGAAAAGCGGTGATTTCGGTCGTCAGAACACCACCCAGGCGGCCTTCCTCGGGAGCCAGGCGTTTATTGACGCGTGGCCCCAGGCAACCCAGCAGATTATTAATGTACTGGTGAAAAACGCGGCTGAAATCAGCGACCCTGCGAATCGCGATGCCTGGTCCGCCGAGATGGCGAAGCAAAGCCAGATTCCGCAGGCGCTATTTCTGGAAAAATTACAGCCGCAGGATCTGGATTTTGTCACCTCACCGCGCATCGACCCGTTCCTGAGTGATAGCTTTAGCAGCAGCGTCGAACAGGCCCACGCTGGCCGCCTGATCCGCAGCGCTTTTGATGTGAGTCAGTGGGTAGACGGCAAGTTTGTCGAGCAGGCGCTGAAAACCCAGCAACTGGAAAAACACTGGCCGCTGTACGATGCGAAAGGCCAGCCGGTCAGCGCCGGTTAAGTTCTCCCGTTCTGAGCCAACAACTGAAGCGGTGACTGGCGGTCAGTATGGAGAATAATCTCAATCAGCTTCTCCACCAGCGGTGGCAGAACCGCGTGGACCGGGGAAATAATGGCGAACCGGGTCTGCATCAGCCGCCACTCATCGGGCAGATCGCTGAGCTCCAGCCTGACCAGCCGGTGGCTGTGCTGGCAAAGGGCGAAGCCATCTTCGCTGGCGAAACTTATCGCGTCGGTATGGGCCAGAATGGAGAAAAGCGCATAGAGGTGATCGCACTGAATCGCCGGAGTAAAGTCCTGCTGTTGGCTGAGCGTCGCCAGCACTTTCCGCACGCCAGGCGGTAGACAGGGCGCCACAAAGGGATAGCGCAACATCGACTGAATAGAGACCGCACCCTGTTTAGCCAGCGGATGGTCGGCGTGACAGACGAAAAAGCAGCGCCGCGGGCTGAGCGGCTGAACGCGTAGCTGCGGATCCAGCTCAGCCTGCCAGCTATCGGCGACCACAAAGGGATACTGCTGTGTGGTGAGCGCTTGATGCAGGGTAATCCAGTTATCAATATGAAAGCGCACCCTCGCCTGCGGCAGCAGACGATGAAACTCACCGATAGCGCCCGGAATCAGCCCGGCTACGGGCCCCGGACCGCAGCCAAAAGCGACTTCACCGTTCTGCGCATCATCCGCCTCGCGCAACTGGCTGCTGAGTTCAACGTTCAGTTCCTGAAAACGGCGGGCGTAAGGCAGCAGCTTTTGCCCGTGCAGTGTTAGCGTCGGCAGCTTGCCCTGGCGGTCAAATAAAGGATGGCCAATGCTCTGCTCCAGCGCCTGAATGCTGCGGCTGAACGCCGATTGCGACAGACATACCACCTCCGCGGCGCGATTAAAACTGCCGTACTCAACTAACGCCACAAAGTTGCGCAGTTGGCGAAAATCCAAATGCATAGGCTCGTCCCACTCTCTTTTTTATTACACAAAAGTACTGGAGGGCAACCAGGTTGCGCAATGCCGGGATGATGAGGATCTTTCACTTTCACCTTGACCTGAATCTGAATAAGTCAGCCAGCCTCGCCTTTGTGAAATATTGTTTCCCGAAGAAAAAAATTATTAATGATGGATACGCTGTTTTGGCGTAAATAATGGTTGCTGATTCTCACTGCACCACCCGACATATATTATTTACGTAAGGTTTCGTAAATTTTGCGTTTGGTCATTCTGACACAGTAGCGAATCGGCTATAAAAGACCTCGGTCCGTTCCCTTGTGACGAAAAATAATGATATGAAGCCTAAACTTGCTCACGCGCTATTATTGGTTCCTTTTTTGCTTTTGACAGGATGTTCCTCCACATCTAAACCGCATAAAACCGTCGCGCTGCATAGCCATTCGACTATCGACGAAGGTTCAGATGACCTGATCCCGGTGATCGCCGCTCTGCATGACCAGATGCATACCTGGGAAGGCGCGCCCTACGAATGGGGCGGCACGAAACAGAGCGGGGTTGACTGCTCCGGTTTTGTCTGGCGTACGCTAAAGGATCGTTTCAACCTGCCGATGGCGCGCATCACTACGCGCGAACTTCTGCATATGGGGGTCCGCGTTAGCCCGCAGCAGTTACGCCCTGGCGATCTGGTTTTCTTCCGTATTAAAGGCGGTATGCACGTCGGTTTCTACGACACTGACCATAATTTCCTTCATGCTTCCGCCAGCCAGGGCGTTATGCGCTCGTCGCTGGATAATCCGTACTGGAAATCAGTATTCTACCAGGCGCGTCGCCTGCCGAAGGAATATAATACCCAGATCACGATGAATAACGATAATCTGCATCTGGCGAAAAATCGCTAATTACCAATAGCAAAGCCGCCCTGTTATCACGGCGGCTTTACTTTGTCTTAACGTTAAGTTATCAGAACTGGTAGGTCATCCCCACAGCGACGATATCATCATCGTTGATACCCAGTTTGTTATCGCTCTTCAGCTGGTTAATTTTGTAATCAACAAAGGCGTTCATGTTTTTATTGAAGTAATAAGTCATGCCGACATCAATGTAGTTGACCAGGTCTTCATCACCCACCCCCTCAATATCCTTGCCTTTTGACAACACGTAGCCCAGAGACGGACGCAGACCAAAGTCAAACTGGTACTGAGCCACGGCTTCAAAGTTCTGCGCTTTAGTCGCAAAACCGCCGCTGATTGGCGTCATTTTGCGGGTTTCCGAATACATGGTCGCCAGGTAGATATTGTTGGCGTCATATTTCAGCGCCGTCGCCCAGGCCTGCGCTTTTTTACCGGTGCCGCGCGTCAGTTGATTCTGAGCGTCGGTACGGTCGGAGCTGGTGTAAGCCGCGCTGATAGCGAAGTCGCTGCCACCAAAGTCATAGCTTACTGCGGAGCCAAAACCGTCGCCATTCTGCTTGCTGGGGTCACGAGTGCCTTCGTTTTTGCCCTGATATTGCAGGGTCAGGTTCAGCCCATCAACCAGGCCGAAGAAATCGGTATTGCGGTAAGTTGCCAGGCCGCTGGAGCGCTTGGTCATAAAGTTATCCGTCTGCCCGGAGGAGTCGCCGCCAAATTCCGGGAACATATCGGTCCAGGCTTCAACGTCGTACAGCGCGCCGAGGTTACGGCCATAGTCAAATGAACCAACGTTCTTGAATCTCAGGCCAGCGAAGGCCAGGCGCGTTTTCTGGGTAGCGTCGCTTTCCGCTTTGTTGCCGGAGAATTCCGCTTCCCAACGGCCATAGCCAGTCAGTTGGTCATTAATCTGCGTTTCGCCTTTGATCCCGAAACGCACATAAGTCTGGTCGCCATCTTTGCTGTCATAGTCACTCAGATAATGCATCGCCCTGACTTTGCCATAGACGTCCAGTTTATTACCGTCTTTATTATAAACTTCTGCTGCTTGTGTCGCCGAAGTAGCAATAAGACCCATCATCATTAATGCCAGTGAACGCTTTTTCATTATTCAGTCCTGGTAATTTATTTATACGCGCCAATCAATTTCGGGCCGCAGCCCGGTTAAAAACTGCTGTTTTTTTAACGCTCGAATATTAAAAATCTATGACAAGATGGAACTTTTTCTAAAAAAGGGTATTTAATTATTTCCATCATAAAAATGTCATACTCCCCCGCCAGAATGCCCGATCCGCACAAGGAAGTGGCGCATCCATGACGCCAGGTGTTGGCAAGCGGCCTGACTCCTGTTACAACATCAACTCGATATCGAAATTCCTTTTTGAACGGCAGAGAATCATGAGTGACAGCCAGACGCTGGTGGTAAAACTGGGCACCAGTGTTTTAACAGGCGGATCCCGCCGCCTGAACCGCGCCCATATCGTCGAATTAGTGCGCCAGTGCGCACAGCTGCACGGGACGGGTCATCGAATTGTGATAGTGACCTCCGGGGCGATCGCCGCCGGACGTGAGCACCTCGGCTACCCTGAACTGCCCGCGACCATCGCATCCAAACAACTGCTGGCGGCCGTCGGCCAAAGCCGCCTTATTCAGCTGTGGGAACAGCTGTTTTCTATTTACGGTATTCACGTCGGCCAGATGCTGCTGACGCGTGCGGATATGGAAGACCGCGAGCGTTTTCTCAACGCCCGCGATACCCTGCGCGCGCTGCTGGATAACAACATCGTGCCAATCATTAATGAAAATGATGCCGTGGCGACCGCTGAAATTAAAGTTGGCGATAACGATAACCTGTCGGCGCTGGCCGCTATTCTGGCGGGCGCCGATAAACTGCTGCTGCTGACCGATCAGCAGGGACTGTTCACCGCCGATCCGCGCAATAACCCGCAGGCCGAACTAATTAAAGATGTTTACGGTATTGATGACACCCTGCGTGCGGTCGCCGGCGATAGCGTGTCGGGATTAGGTACAGGCGGTATGGGTACTAAACTGCAGGCCGCCGATGTCGCCTGCCGCGCGGGTATCGACACCATTATCGCCGCCGGCAGCCGTCCAGGGGTGATTGGCGACGTTATGGAAGGCGTTTCCGTCGGGACCCGTTTTCACGCGCAGGCGTCGCCGCTGGAAAACCGCAAACGCTGGATTTTCGGCGCGCCGCCGGCCGGTGAGATTACCGTCGACGCCGGTGCGACCCAGGCGATTCTTGAGCGCGGCAGTTCCCTGCTGCCGAAAGGAATTAAGACCGTCGCCGGCAACTTCTCGCGTGGTGAAGTCATCCGTATTCGTAATCTTGACGGCCGTGATATCGCCCACGGCGTCAGCCGTTATAATAGCGATGCTCTGCGCCGTATCGCCGGGCAGCACTCGCAGCAGATCGATGCCATTCTGGGCTATGAATATGGTCCGGTCGCCGTCCATCGTGACGATATGATTATCCGTTAAGGAGCTGAAAATGCTGGAACAAATGGGCATTGCTGCCAAAGCGGCCTCATATAAACTCGCGCAGCTTTCCAGCCGCGAAAAGAATCAGGTGCTGGAAAAGATTGCCGACTATCTTGAAGCGCAGGCCGAAGAGATTCTGTGCGCAAACGCGGAAGATCTGGCAGAAGCACGCGCCAGCGGTTTAAGCGAGGCGCTGCTTGACCGCCTGGCGCTCAACCCGACGCGTCTGAGCGGGATCGCGAATGATGTCCGGCAGGTCTGCAACCTTGCCGATCCGGTTGGTCAGGTGATCGATGGTGGTCTGCTCGACAGCGGCCTGCGTATCGAGCGACGTCGCGTGCCGCTGGGCGTGGTTGGCGTGATTTACGAAGCCCGCCCAAACGTCACCGTTGACGTCGCTTCTTTATGCCTCAAAACCGGCAACGCGGCGATTCTGCGCGGCGGCAAAGAGACCTGGCGCACTAACGCCGCCACGGTGAAAGTCATTCAGCAGGCGCTGCAGGAGTGCGGCCTACCGGCAGCCACCGTCCAGGCGATTGAGAGTCCGGATCGCGCGCTGGTCAGTGAGATGCTGAAGATGGACAAGTATATCGACATGCTGATCCCTCGCGGCGGCGCGGGTCTGCATAAACTGTGCCGCGAGCAGTCAACCATTCCGGTGATCACCGGCGGGATTGGCGTATGCCATATCTTTATCGACGATTCCGCCGATATTACCGAAGCGCTAAAAGTCATCGTTAACGCCAAAGTGCAGCGCCCCAGCGCCTGTAACTCTGTCGAAACGCTGCTGGTGCATCAGGATATCGCCGGGCGCTTCCTGCCTGCATTAAGCCAGCAAATGGCGGAGAGCGGCGTCAGCCTGCATGCCGACGCGAGCGCCCTGCCCTTGCTACAAGGTGGTCCGGCAAGCGTAGAACCAGTGAAAGCGGAACAGTATAACAATGAATATCTGTCGCTGGATCTGAACGTCAAAGTGGTTGCCGATCAGGATGAGGCCGTGGCCCATATTCGCGAGCATGGCACCCAGCATTCAGACGCTATCCTGACGCGCTCGTTAAGCAATGCAAACCGCTTTATTAACGAGGTGGATTCCTCTGCGGTGTATGTTAACGCCTCAACCCGTTTTACCGACGGCGGCCAGTTCGGCCTCGGCGCGGAGGTGGCGGTCAGCACCCAGAAGCTGCACGCACGCGGCCCGATGGGTCTGGAAGCGCTGACGACCTATAAGTGGATTGGTTTCGGCGACGATACTATCCGTGCTTAATTATGGCGAGGGTGATGCAAAATCAGCCACTTGATTCGCAAGGCTATTGACGCATCACCCGGTTAGTTTTAACCTTCTACCCCGTGTTTACGCTCGTAAGCGCATCTTGCAGGGCCGATATAGCTCAGTTGGTAGAGCAGCGCATTCGTAATGCGAAGGTCGTAGGTTCGACTCCTATTATCGGCACCATCTTTTCCAATAAAATCATATAATTACTGTTGCATTGTTTTGCTTTTCTTAACACGAATGTGCATTTTTGCGCGTTGTGAGTGTGGCAAAATTGTGGCAGGTACAGTGAGATTGTTTGTGGCCCAATGCAAGGGTGTGCTTACAGTTTCAGAGCCAGACGGTACTGAGACGACGCTTACAAAAATCCTGCTGTTGCATCTGTATATCGGTCAATGCAACACCGCTCAGGCGATGGTATCCTTACCTTAGCTCCAAATATCCCCAGGAAACGCTAACTGATAAAGAGCTGGCGAGAAAACTGTGTCAGACGTTCATAGCCAGTATCAGTAATCAGAATGGTTTCCGACATACCGAAACCTCGTGCCAACACATAGGTATGAAAGGTCATGCCCGGCACAAAAGTCCAGTCGCAACCGGGGGCGGCTTCCAACGGCTCACCACCGCTTGGTGCGAGCAGGAGTCCCACCGAGTAAAACGTCTTGTTGGTATAACTCTCGCGCAATCCCGCGGAAAGGACTCCGTCGCGGTAGATGGCGTCGGGTACCGATGCGGCCACACCTGGAGCAACCGCCGTCAGAGCCTTATCCTGAATAGCAATCAGTTGCTCAACGACGCGCAGGTCCGTCTCACTCGCCTCGCTTACCCGGATCGGCCGCATAAAACGCGCATGATAATGACGGACATTAGGAGTCGTCTCTATCTGCACAATATCGCCATGCTGTAACACCCGATCGCTGTACCCTCCATGCAGGTGATAAGCCCGCTCACCAGAGGACATCACGCCAGGGCCAGGTAGATCGCTGCCAGCACGGATAATAGCGGCACAGATTTCCGCCGCCATCTCGCGCTCACTGGTACCCGGCAGCGCAGCGTTGATGGCGGCCTGCATTCCAGCCTCGGCCGCCCGAGCTGCAGCGCGCTGATAGGCAACTTCGGCGGTGGATTTGATAAACCGCATCTGCGTCACCAGTAAACCCGCATCAGCAAAACGCGCCTGAGGCAGGCCGTCGCGGATAGCGTTGAATCGCGCTACTGATAATGGCCATGCATCCATCTCTACCACCAAATGCGGCGCATGGCCAAGACGCGTACGAATGGCATCGGTTGCCACTGCCATCTTGTCATCGCTATCACTCCACATGACCCGGTCAGGGTAAACACATGTGCTATCCAAATAGTATGCTTCTACGTCGCGGCAGATCAGCGTCGGCTTGCCGCTGGCCGGAATGATGGCAAATTGAAACGACGAGTAGGCCCGGGTAAAAAAGCCGGTCAACCACGTCACGCTTTCCGGCATAAACGCCAGTAAACCGTCATATCCCTGCTCTACCAGATGGCGTTGCACCCGCTGCAGCCGTTGTTCAAATTCTTCTTTTGCAAACCAATAATTTGTTTTCGCCATCATCTGAACCTTAATTAAACAGTACAAGGAACGGTAGCGGCGGCCCGAGCGTCGCCGCGCCGGGTGTCATTATTGTATCGCGGTGTTATACGCTTCTCTGGCGGCCAGCGAGTGTGCGGCCCACCAGGTAATATCGAGAAACAACGCATTAGCCAACCGATCTGGCGTAGACGGTAGTCGTTCAATTCGAGAAGCGTTAATTAGCGGGATTGATTTGGGAGTGACCGGGCCATACGCGACATATTGGCTGAAACGAGCCTGTACTTCTGGTTTGACGATGTAGTTCAGGAATTTTACCGCCTCAGCCTTGTTGGGTGCCCCTTTGACGATCATAAAATACCCCACCTGAGCAATCGACTGCGCCCAGGACATCGCGATGGGACGACCATCGTCGATACCCGCCTGGAAACGGCCATTCCATCCCAGCGCCATAACAACCTCTCCGCTGGCTAGCGCTTGAACCGGTTGCGCGCCAGCAGACCACCACATAGTGACATAGGGTTTAATCTGGCGGATTTTATTGAGCGCACGCTGCATACCCGCGTCAGTACTCAGCACCTGATAAACATCCTTTGGCGCTACGCCGTCAGCCATCAGCGCTGCTTCCAGTACCGTCTCCGGTTGAGCGGGAAGAGTCCGCTTACCAGGGAATTTTTTTACGTCCCAAAAATCAGCAAAGGTTTTCGGTCCGCCATGGGGAAATGCCTGCGTAGAATAGCCAATGACCGTGGAAAAAATTTCCGACGGTATACCATAGTCATTACGCGCCTCCGGCAAAATATTGCTTTCATCCACCATGTCGGGAGTAATCTTTTCGAACAGGCCGCTCTGTGCTCCTTGCATCAGACTGGAACCGCCAGCGGTCACCACATCCCACTCAATTTTATGGGTATCGACCATGGCTTGAATGCGCGCGATCACCGGGTTCGTGTCTTCTATGACTTTGATCCCCGTCTCTTGACTGAAAGGCTTGATCCAGGCCTCACGGATACCATCCTGATACGCGCCTCCCCAACTGGAAAAAACCATTTCATCGTCGGCACTCGCCGCAAAGGTGAGGAACATCGTTGCCAGTACGCTGGCGGCCTTCCACTTCATAAGCAACTCTCTCATCTGTTTCTCTCCCGTTAAGTACTGCGTCAATGGTCTGGCAGTTCAAGGCCGCTCGCGCTGAGTCTGGACTAAATTAGCGCAGCGAAGTTGGTCAACATGGTTTTAGCCGCCAGCGCCTCGTCAGTGCTGGCAATCAATTGATCAATATCTCCCCCATCCAGCGTCATGCGCTGTCGATTCTGCTCAAACCAAGCCGGAGCTTGCGCCAGAGTAATTTCGGGATGCCCCTGGATCCCCCAAATCGGCCGATCCTTATAACGCCAGATCTGATTCGGGCATTGGTCACTACTGGCCAGCAGCGTCATATGTGGGTGATCGGCCCGGACTTCATCGTTGTGCCAGACGAACATGTAAACGCGGGGAACGATACCGGAGGCGATAGGGTCATCAGCGGCGGCAGGCGTGGCCGTCAGCCACTTATTGCCTATTTCACAGAACGGACGGCGAAAAACCTGATCGCGGCCACATAGCGCCGAAGCGAGGATCTGACTGCCAAAACAGACGCCAAGCATCGGAATACCTTCCTGCGCCGCATCCTGAATCAGCTCATGTTCGCACTGAATGAACGGAATATCCTCATAGGCGCCGTGGGGGCTGCCGGAAAGGAAAATGCCGTCATAGCCACGAAGACTGCCGGGGAATTCATTGTTATAGGCCCAGAAGGAATCAACTTGCAGTCCCCATTGTTCAAAGCGCTGATCCAACTGGGCGATGGTGCTGGTTGTGCGACCGTTATGCAGATAGAGCAAACGTTTGGCTGCCATAAATATCCTCTGATAATAAGTCACTACCAAAAGCGAGTCGTTCTCAACGCAGGCGGTCTTAATCACCGCCGTTCATTAGAACGGAAGCAGTGCGATTCACACTGGCATGCCAATAGTATGCCATTTAACCGTAGGCAATATAAGCGACATCTTCAGCGAATATCGCCAAAAAGCGCCGATCTACGGCAAAAATAAGAAAGTCATATCAAATGGAGACACATCGACATAATCCCCGATAGGCACAGCCAATACTCTGACAGGAGAACTACAACAGTGCGTCGTCCAGCGCATAAGCAAGCCGAAAAAACTGGGCGTGCCAAAGGCCTAACCAGGCAGCGTGGCGACGTGGACCTGCGTCAGCAGATAGTCGGCCACGGCGGCGTCAGGGAGCGTTGCTCCCGCCGGAGTCTTCTGGTCCAACTGCCCACCGCAGCTGACGAACACGTAAAACGCGGCCAGCGGCGTAGCGGCACTCAACCCTGACCTCATTGACAAGCGCTATCACCCAGTCATGGCGTTTGGTCAACGTAGCCAGTCACTGCGGCAGGAAGTCGGCGGGCTGCACCAGCGTGGCGAACGGCGCACCGTCGTAGCACAGCGCTTCGTAGATGTCATCAGCCAGAATCAGCGCCTGTGGCGCCGCCACCAACACGTCCGTTAGCGCGGGCTCGGTCAGCTTCCAGCCTCCCTGCTCGCGGGTCGCACGATCCTCTCCTCGTTACATTTGGTATACCAAACGAATGCAATAAGAATGCCAAATGACAAATCGCCAAATAATACCGTTGGCGCTTGTATTGATAAGCAAATGTTGAATGTTTAACCAGAAGAGAACGAGCCGATAAAACCATTCGTGAACCGGATAATCAACACGCTTAAACAGTATTATCCTCACCAACCGGGAGTAGTTGTCACATCGGGGGAGTTTAAACTGATTATACGGTAGCCCAGTCTGCAACAACTGAAACGCGCCGGGCGTGACACGATTCGTAATTTTCTGAATGCCAGAGGTGGCTGCGTAATAGTCGTTACCGAACAGTGTGTTACAAGTATTGTTAGCGAGATCCCATTAACTACAGACCCGTGTTGAGGCGAATGCTTGAATGGCAACAGCACTGGCGAAACAAATTAAAGTCGTGAATGAAATTGACGAACGAATCGAAACGCTGTTTGGCACAGTACCGGATGCAAATCTGTTCAAATTACTTAATGTGCGAAGTTCGTCCGATAGTCATCTGTGGAATGGACTTCGAAGACGGTCATGCCCGGCTCCATAGTCTGCTGAATAATGGTAATTTTTCCCTGCGGTGTACGACGACACCGCTCGGGTCCCGCTAACACTGCTACCATCTTAAGCGAGACGAAGTGTCTGGTGCTCTAAGGGGCTAATCTAATAGCTTCCTTTACTGGTGTCTGCCTGCGGGCAGTAGAGATCATATAAGGTATTTAACAATCTCATGATACGTTGATCCTCAATGCGGTAAAATACCATTTTACCTTCACGTCTGGTCTCGACAAGTTTTAAACGACGCATAACGCCAAGCTGCTGAGACAGAGTCGGCTGACTAATACCGACAGCAACTTCCAGCTCGGCTACATTCGCTTCCCCCTGACTTAGCTGACACATCAACAATAATCGGTCTCTATTGGCCAGTCCCCGTAATACATCTGCGGCTCCTAAGGCTGCATTTTTCATCTCGGCCTGACGCTTTGTGTCTTCATTCTTAACCATTGCTGATCTCTTACATTATGCATTTTTATATAATATAGTTTAGTATACTAAAAGTGACATAATTTTGCCACGGTGTTCGTCAGGTCTGCAGCGACTTGCTGACCCGAGGAAATGATGATATCCGGCAGGAATTTTTGCCTCGAGTGAACAGAGAGGATTAAATGAAAATAGTTATTGTTGGTGGTGTCGCCGGCGGCGCATCAGCTGCGGCCAGAGCACGTCGGTTGTCAGAAGATGCCAATATTGTTGTATTTGAAAGGGGAAGCGATGTCTCTTTCGCTAACTGTGGATTGCCTTATCATATAGGCGGAAAAATTCCGTTACGGCAGTCACTTATTCTGAAGACCCCAGAGGATTTTAAATCCCGTTTTAATATAGACGTGCGTATATATCATGAAGTGACGTCAGTAGACCCGGCGAATAAAACGGTAACGGTTAAAAACCTGACTTCAGGAGACATCTATACCGAAGAATGGGATCGTTTGCTCCTCAGTACCGGAGCCGCTCCGGTTGTTCCCCCTTTACCCGGGCTACAAGAAGATGGCGTCTTTACGCTTCGCAGTCTTACTGACATGGATGCTATCCAGGCGTGGATTAAGCAACATAACGTGGATCACACCACGCTTGTCGGTGGGGGATTTATCGGACTTGAAGTGATGGAGGCGCTGAGAGAAAGGGGGATCCGTGTGACTTTACTGGAAATGGGGGAACAGGTTATGTCTCCCGTTGATCCTGAAATGGCATCTGCCCTGCATCAGGAAATCAGGAGTCATGGCGTGGATCTGCGTCTCAGAACGGCACTCAACGAAGTACTACGGACAGAAACGGGGCTCCGTGTCGCGCTTTCTGACGGTGAGTTTCTGCAGACTGACATGGTTATCCTGGCCATCGGTGTAAAACCTGAGAATACCCTTGCCAAAAAAGCCGGGCTCGCCATTGGTAATCTCGGAGGCATAAGTGTCAATGCCTGTATGCGGACAAGTAGCCCTGATATATATGCCGTGGGGGATGCCGTTGAAACACCGGCCTTTGTCTTTCAGGAATCCTCTCATATTCCTCTGGCAGGGCCAGCCAACCGCCAGGGACGTATTGCCGCTGATAACATGCTCGGACGCCACAGCCTTTACCAGGGCAGTCAGGGCACATCTATTTGCAAGGTATTTTCACTGAGTATTGGCAGCGTCGGTGCAAATGAAAAACAGTTGAAAGCCCATGGTACCCGCTACGAAAAGATTTACGTCCATGCAGCCGATCATGCCAGTTACTACCCAGGGGCAACAATGATCAGTCTGAAACTGCTGTTCAGCCCTGATACCGGTAAAATTTTGGGGGCTCAGGCGTCAGGCAAAAAAGGGGTTGATAAACGAATCGATGTACTGTCTGTCGCACAGCGCGCAGGGCTTACCGTAAAAGAACTGGAGCATCTTGAACTTACTTATGCTCCCCCTTTTAACAGTGCAAGGGACGTTGTGAACCAGGCTGGAATGGTGGCTGCAAATGTCATCAAAGGGGATACGGCCATATGTCATGTCAGCGATGTGTTACAACGGGAACCGGGTCAGTATTGTTTACTTGATATTCGTTCTCCTGCAGAACTGAAGCAATTTGGCGAATACCCTGATGCATTATCCATTCCTCTTGATTCCCTGCGAATGAATCTTGAAAAATTGCCTAAAGAAAAAGAGATTTTTATAGGCTGTCAGAGCGGTCTGCGGGGGCATGTTGCATACCGTATTCTTCAGGCTCACGGCTTTCGGGCATATAATCTGAGCGGTGGCTTTATCACCTGGCGAGCGGTTATGGACTCGATGAGTAAATAATGTGTATTAAAATAATCGGTATTCGTCGCGACTTGAGCTGACACATGGTCCTGAAAAGTTGAAAGACAGTGCGCATGGCGCTCTCCTCTCAGAACATACTCAGAATGTCGGAAGATCGCTAAACGTGAATGTTCCGGTTTACCGGGATGCTTACATCACAGCCCTGATTGTCTTTGTCAGAATGGTGACCTCTCCGGCTGGAAATCGATGCCGCAGATTACGCCTTATAGCGCATGGAGCATGAACCGATCTCAACATTTACTCTCCGTAACGGCGCGCTTTGCGCTGCCGTTACGGGCATACAGGATTTACGCTGATAACACCCGACTGTTTTCCACATCCCAGTTAAGCGAAACCTGATCGCCAATGGCGCCGGCTGACATACCGCGACTACGCACGATAAAACGTGTACCGCTTTCAAGCGTCACCACCACTCGCGTTTCCGAACCCGCATAGATACGCTCACTGATCCTGCCATGCAATAAAGCCTGATCGGCGGCACAGAGCTGAATATGCTCCGGACGGATCACCAGTGCAGCCTTGCCGCTGAACGCCGTTGTCGGCAACGCAAATGCGCCCTGAGGAGTCATCAGGCTGCCATTTTGTACTTCCCCCTGCAAAATATTCGACAAGCCAATAAATTCAGCGACAAAGGTCGAAGCGGGCTGCTGATAGATCACTTCCGGCGTATCCACCTGAGCGATTTTCCCCTCGTTCATCAGACAAATGCGGTCCGATAACGCCAACGCTTCCTCCTGATCGTGGGTAACGAAAATAATGGTTGCCCCGGACTCACGGTGGATACGCTTAATTTCCATCTGCATGGTTTCACGCAGTTTGCGATCCAACGCGCCAAGCGGTTCATCCATCAGAATCACGCTGGGCTGATACACCAGACAACGCACCAGCGCGACCCGTTGCTGCTGCCCGCCTGATAACGCGCGCGGAAAGCGTTTGGCGGCATGACCCAGTTCGACCATTTCCAGCGCCTCTTTAACCTTTCGCGCAATGACCGCCCCGGGCATCCGCCGCATCCGCAGCGGAAAACCTACGTTCTCTTCCAGCGTCAGGTGCGGGAACAGCGCATAGTTCTGAAATACCACGCCAATATCACGCTGGTGTACAGGCGTCCAGGTCTCGTCGCGGCCATCAATTAGCAAGCGACCAGCCGTCGGCTCCGTCAGACCACTGATAATTTGCAGCAGGGTCGTCTTACCGGAACCGGATGGCCCGAGCAGGGTCAGCAACTCCCCACTCCGCACCGCAAGATCGAGATTTTGCAATACCATCGTCCGACCATAGGCTTTGCCGATCTGTTCAGCCTGTACTTTGGTGGTTGAGGACATATTTTTCTCCTTACAAGGCTTCAGCTTTACGGCGCGAACGTTCAGCAACAATAAACAACAGCGTCACCACAGTGAGAATAAGCACCGATGCGGCCGCCAGCGTAGGGGTAACCGAGAGCAGAACGTCATCCCACATCTGTTTCGGTAGCGTTTGTTTTACGCCACCACCGACAAACAGCGCGACGGTCAACTCTTCAAAAGAATTAAGAAAACCAAAGATAAAGGCTGCCACCATGCTGCTTTTGATCAGCGGCAGAGTGATGCTCCAGATGACCCGTAGTCGGTTAGCGCCAAGCGTGCCAGCCGCCTGATCGAGTCGCCAGTCGTAGTGTTTAAACGTGGTCAGAATGATAATAAACACCACCGGGATCGCCATCACGGTATGACCGAGAATAATGCCGGCATCCGTCCCCACCAGCCCCAGCGTGGCAAATAAATAAAACAGCGCCACCGCGGTCACGATATTCGGCACAATCATTGGCAGCAGGAAAGTCATCACCACCAGGCTGCCGCGTTTCCCCTGATAACGCGCCAGACCAAAAGCAGCTGCAGTCGCAATCAGCACCGCCAGCACCCCTGTAGCCAGCGCAATACCAAAGGATCGCGCGGTCGCACCCATCCAGATGGGCGATTCAAGATACGTTTGCATCCAGCGCAGGGAGAAACCCGGTGGTGGGAATTGCAGAAAACTGGAGCTACTGAACGCCATCGGTAAAAATGACACTACCGGCAGCACCAGCACCGCAATCACCAGTGCGCTAAACAACGTCAGCAACCAGCCGAAACGCGGTTTACCCGGCAGCCGATGCAACAACATCGCAATACCATCAAACAGCCGGGCGACCACGGAAATCACCCCATAACCCAATGCCCGAACCCTGGGGCTGCTGGCATGGCCTTCGCCACCGGCAATCGACGACATGCCAAACAATTTGTCATAGCAAAAGCACACCACTAGCGTCACGACCAGCAACATCATGGCGATAGCACCGGCCAGCCGCCAGTTGAGCAACTGCTGAACCTGAGTAATCAATAACTGCCCGATCACCGAATCTTGTGGGCTCCCCAGTAGCGCCGGGGTAATAAAGAAGCCAAGCGAACTGATAAAAATGAGCAAACAAGCCGCCACTAACCCCGGCATCGACAGCGGAAAGAATATACGCCAGAACGCATTGACTCGTGACGCGCCCAGCGTATGAGAGGCAGGAAGCAGACGACTGTCAATATTGGTCATCGTCGGGAGCATGGTAATGATCGCCAGCGGCAGCATACTGTGCACCATCGCAAACACCACGACGCCACGGGTATACAGCACATTAAGCGGTTGGTCGGCCCCCAGTTCCATCAGGATTTCGGACAAAATGCCGCGGCGGGACAGCAATACCATCCAGGCGAAGTTTTTGAGCAATGCGCTGGTCCAGAATGGCAGCAGAACCAGCCACATCAAACGACGGCGGGTATTTTCACTGCGTTGCGCCAGCCAGTATGCCACCGGATAGCCAATCAGCAGGCAAGTCAGGGTGGTTTGCAAAGCGATGATAAAGGTATTTATCGTCACTTTAACGTATATACCTGCGCCAAACATCTGGCTCCAGATATCAAGTGAGAACAGGCCGTCGCTGTTCTGAAAACTCAGCAGCATCAATTTCAACGTTGGCCAGGCGAGGAAAATGGTCAGAAACAGCAGACCCGGCGCAGTAAGCCACAATGGATGCAGACGCGGACGCTGACGACAGACCTTTTTCTTCGAGGCGGGAGAAGCAAAGTCAGTCAAGAATAATTCCTCCAGAATAAGAGGGCCCGGGGCCCTCTACCGGATCAACTCATTACCCATTTCTCGAAGCGTTCCGTCAGCGCGACCTGATGTTCACCCCAATATTCAGCACCGAGCAGTTGCAATTGCTTAATGTGATCCGGTGCGGTCGGCAGTAACGCAGCTTTCTTTTTATCAATAAATTCATAGGCTTTAATGTTTGTTGGACCGCATGCCAGGTCACTGGTATACAGTGACTGACGCCTGGCATCCATGCAGAACTGAATAAACTGGCGCGCAGCGTCCCGTTTCGGACTACCGTGCGGGATGGTAAAACCGTCGATATTGTACAGTCCCTGATCCCAGGCAATGGCGGCAGGCGCCCCACCGTCGATAGCAGTTTGCGCGCGCGAACTCCAGATACTCAACATATCCAGTTCGCCGCTCTGTAGCAGTTGTGTCGCCTGGGCACCGCTTGTCCACCAGATATCGATGTTCTTGCGGATTTTATCGAGGCTGCGAAAGGCACGATCAACATCGAGCGGATAGAGTTTTTTCGGATCAACCCCATCCGCCATCAGCGCCAATTCCAGCGTGCAGATCGGGCTACGCCACAGACCACGACGGCCCTTGAATTTTGCCGTGTTCCAGAAATCCACCCAGTTCTGCGGGCCATTATTGCTGGAGAAAGTATCAGTCCGGTAGCCAAGCGCCAGCGCGAAGATACTTACGCCGCCAAATTGTTTGGTGATGGAACCCGGTACATAGTCCTGTGGGTCGCTCACTGTCACATTGATATCTTCAAGATACGGTTTTGGTTCTTTGTTCAGCCGCACCAGATGTTCCGGGTTGAGCAGCGCCACATCGAACAGATAATTTTTGGTATCGACCATCATCTGAAACTGCGGCACAGGATCGGGCCCAAGCACGGTATTGATGATTTTGATGCCGGTAGCTTCCTCAAAGGGTTTATAAAATGCTTTACTGAAGCCGGTGCCATAAGCACCACCCACGTCGGCAACCGTCAGCGTTTTCACCTCAGCAGCCCGCGCCGGACGGGTAATGATCAGCGGAGACAGCGACGCAACGGCTGCAGCGCCCAGCCCGAGTTTCAGCGCATCGCGCCGGGTGTACTGGCCTTTTTCTATCATCTTTTTCATTATTACCCTCTGCATGGTTTGTTGTTATTTGTGTGTATCCCCGACGCTGGCATGTTATTCCTGTTCTGCCGCCAGAATGGCTTCGTTCACTTCGGCAATCAGGGCATCCATTGCCTGCGGATCAAAGCGCTGGCGAAAGCGACGATCGAAAGTGGTGACGATACCGACGAACGAATTGGCGCAGTGGTCCAGCATGCGGTCGGCATCCGGTTCAGAAATGTGCAGTTGTTGTTGCAGAAAGCGGTTGAAATAGCCGCGTGCCAGCGGATTCTCCAGAATGAAAATCGGCTGAGTATCCCGGGCAATCAGGCGATAGCGCGCCACGTTGTTAAGTGCGGTGACACAGGCCTGCAACGGCAGATCCCGTGAATGTGAACCGACGCAGAATTGCACCGCGCCTTCCTCCAGAATCCACCGCTGACGGGCGGTGTCATAATAACGCAAATCATCTACCGGCACGGTGAGGCTGATACGGCGTGACTCACCGGGTTGCAACTCAACTTTGCTGAAGGCGCGCAACTCCTGCGCCGGGCGTTTCTGACGAGAGTGCAGATAACGGCTGTAAAGTTGACACACCTCTTTGCCACGGTATTCACCGATATTCGTTAAGGTAAAACTGACCGTGATTTTGTCACCGACCTGAATGCTATCGCGATCAATCGCGATATCGCTGTACGCGAACCGGGTATAGCTCAGCCCAAAGCCAAACGGGAACAAGGGGGTAATGCGGCGTATGTCGTACCAGCGATAGCCCACAAAAACGCCTTCGCTATACAGATGACGGCCATTTTCTCCCGGATAGCTATGCCATCCCGGAATGTCTTCAATTTTTTGCGGAAAGGTGACGGTCAGTTTACCGCTGGGATTAACCACGCCAAACAGCACGTCTGCCAACCCGCCGCCCATCGCCTGACCGGCGTAGAAGGTTTCCAGCACGGCAGCAACATCGTTCAGCCACGGCATCACCACCGCGTCCGGGTTTGCGAGCACGACGATCACCTTGTCATTAACTTCGGCCAGGGCGCTGATTAAAGCATCCTGCCCGGCCTGCAGGTTGAGGGTACGGCGGTCGGAACCTTCACCGTCATAACCATCTTCACTATTGGCAAACACAATGACGCGATCGGCTTCGCGTGCCGCCGCACAGGCCTCATCCCGCAGTGCTACGGCCTGTTGCTCATCCGCCGCCTCGCCCAGGCACCAGCTCAGCGTCACGCCATTCGCCGCGAGTTTTACCATTTCATCCCAGGGAATATCCACCTGGGTCGGCAATGTGGTGGCACACCCCGATCCCTGAATCACCGGCGTTTTGGCGCCGCGGCCGACCACCAGCAGACGCTCTCCGCTACGGTTATCAAGCGGCAATGCCTGATTGTCGTTCTTCAGCAGCACGATGGATTCCGCCACCATACGGCGCGCCAGGGCATGGTGACCGGCATGATCAACCTGAGTGTCGCGTTGCTCGTTATGAACGGCGCGATGAACCATCTCCAGCACGCGCGCAGCAGAGGTTTCCGCCTCGGTTCGCGGCACCCGCTGCTCTGCAATGGCTGTAACCAGGGCGGCTTTACGCGTTTCACTTTCCGGCATATCCAGATCGTTACCAGCCAACAGAGATTGCGGGCGATCTTTCACGCCGTGCCAGTCAGCGACCACCACCCCTTCAAAGCCCCACTCATGACGCAATACATCGGTCAGTAACCAGCGATGTTCGGCGGTCTGGATACCATTCAGTCGGTTATACGAACTCATCACCGTCCAGGGACGTGCCTGTTTGATCGCACGTTCAAAACCGCGCAAATAGATTTCGCGCAGTGCACGCTCATCGACCACCGAGTCCATACTGGTGCGTTCAATTTCAGAGTTGTTACAGGCGAAGTGTTTCAGCGAAGCGCCTACTCCACGTTGTTGCAGTCCTTCGATCACGCCAGTGGCAATTTCACCGGTGATGAGCGGATCTTCCGAATAGTATTCATAGCTACGGCCACCCAGCGGAGTACGACGAATGTTAATACCGGGGCCAAGTAACAGATGAACCCCCATTTGCTGGCACTCTTTACCCAATGCATCGCCCAGAGTCCGGGCCAGTTCGCGATCCCAGCTACAGGCAAAGCTTGAGCCATTCGGGAAACAGGTGGCAGGTTTCATCGTGCCCCACGCCACTTCAACATCTTTGGCCCGCTGGTTAACGACGTTAAGGAAACCGGCAAAATCCTGACCGCCTTTCTCGTCCTGATCAATCTGTTGAATCGAGTAGCGAACGCCGTACGTACCATCTGTCATCACCATGTTGGGGATGCCCAGCCGTTCATTGGCTTCTGTTTTCCACATTCCGTGTCCACTGAGAATATCTCCCAGTTCCGCAGGCGTCATGTCCTGAACAAGGGAGACAAATTCTCCATTTTCGAACCGTTCTGAACGCATTGTGTTATTCCAAGGTTAGAGAAAGGTGACTGGACGTTATCGGATTGTCAGACACTATGGTGGCAGGTGATGGCGCGACGCAATTATTAAATTTGTAGTCTTTAAATTGAAAAAAACTATTCAAGCACAGGAGAAAAATTAACCACGTTGCGCGAAAGGCGTTGCACCATAAGGTGTCAACTGTGCGGGGCTGGATAAAGTCGATCTTTTTGAAGTAACTCTTTGATTATAATAGAGTAATAAATATGAAGATATTGATACGCACCACGATGGTGTGACAAGCACCAGGCTATTGTGCAAAAAGGTGATGAACGGCAATACGCCGGTATGCCAGCAGGGCTGTCGGTGGACGCGCAAAATCCGCCACTGTATACCTATCATGGGCAGGATCTCTGCTGGTCACTGGCGCAACTTCCCTGATTTGTCATGATTGTCGTGCCGTGGTTCCACCGTTATCTGGAGGGTCTGGCGCGCATCATCAATGTATTCATACGATGACCGCCAAAGTACCCTATTCAACTCGAACGTCGGGACTGTCTTTGTCAGGCAATGCGTGCGAGGCCTGATCGGCACCAATTTTGCGTGAAACCTTGCGAAACGGCACGATCCACGAACACATACAAGCGCAAGCGGGCGATAAAAAACCATTATCCCCCACTGAAATTGCTCTTCATGCCATTGTATGTACGTTAGTCTGACTACATTATCTTAAATGGGTATCAGCGATGAATGAACTCAGCATCGTTAGTGGAAAGTTGCAACTGTTATCAATCATTGGTGATCCGATAGCACAGGTCAGTGCTCCACTCATGATTAATGCTGCTCTTCATGCAAAAGGGATCCCCGACACATTGATGGTCCCTCTCCATGTAAATGCTGACGGTCTCCATAATGCTGTCAATGGTCTGAGATACATTCATAACTTCCGTGGTGCCATTATAACCATGCCTCACAAGCAGCATGTTCTTTCCTTGATTGATTCGGCCAGTTATGCAGCTAAAGCAATCGGAGGATGTAATGTCATCAGAAGAGATAACAAAGGATTGTTACATGGCGATATGCTTGATGGTGAAGGGTTTGCATCGAGTCTTTTGAAGCGAGGTATTGGTATTGAAGGCAAAAAAGTTTATCTGGCAGGAACCGGAGGGGCAGGCTGCGCCATTGCTTATGCGATGGCAGCCAGGCAGGTTAAGGAATTAATTATTTATAACCGGACGCCAGATAAATCAGATGAACTGATAAAAAGGTTATTATCACGTTATCCCGAGGTCAATATTCATGCTGGTAAAGATGTGCCTGAACAGGTGGATATAGCGATTAATGCTACATCGGTAGGCATGGGGGGAAACAACAATGTGCCATTCTCTTTAGAAAAACTCGGGAGTAACACAACAGTGTGCGACATTGTCATTTTCCCGGAGAAAACCCCTCTTCTCATCCAGGCAGGACAGCACCATCTCCCCATTCACACAGGAAGAGCCATGCTTGCTGCTCAGATTGAACTGATGCTTGATTTTATGCTTCGTCAGGACAGCTAAATTATCGGAGCCCCTCTGTTGTCGGTAAGAATTCCACGCAGAAGGGAAATAATTTTGTCGATTGCAGTCCATTTTGCTTAGTCCGGTCGACTTATATCACGATCAGTCCATCCAGCCGTACTAATCAAGTTGCGGGACAAAAACGCTGCAGGTGTTTTTGAACAGCGTCTGCACTGGCGCTAAGTGACGAGGTTCGGGGATGGGGCACGTTATTGCCAGCCCACATGTCACCTCTGGCACGATAGATAAAAATAAAAGCAATTATATAAAAGTCCCCCGCGAATCATACGGGGGATAAAAGATCACTTACCGGACCATGACCGAAGCGCGTTCTGACGAGCCTGCAACTGCTCTCCGGCCGACAATTTATAGTATCCGGGAGTCAAGGCGCCTTCCCAGTCACCATACATAGGATTAGGCAGGATGATATAACGAGTACCGAACAACTTCTGGTTATCTTCCGCAAACTGACGCCGTTCTGCTGATGCTTTGTGATAGGTGGCGGACCCAAAATCGTTAAGATTATCGCCGATATAAATGATAACGTTATAACCTTCCGCAGCGATGCTATTGAAGCGGGCCTGCTTGTTTGAACTGTCTGTTTTCAGGAGAACAGTCTTTTCATTCACATCAGGGAACCCCAATTGGCGCATGTTTTCGATGGTTGCGGTAAAGTCCTGCTGAGCTCTGTTCGATACGTAAAAAATGGTCCCGTTATGCCGGGAAATGTAACGGGCGAATTCAACTGCGCCGGGAACGGCCAACGCTTGTCTGGATTGTGTCCACTGTGACCATGTCTTATCGGAATAGGGCTGGTTGTGTTTAATCTGCCAGGCACTGTATGCGCTGTTATCCAGCATGGTTTCGTCCAGATCGACGATTACCGCGTATTTGTCCGTTGGCTTTTTGCTCACCGAGTCCCATTCAAGCCGGGCGCTGTTGAATGCCTGATACGCCAGAGCCCGGTACTCCCCGGAAGTCTGAAGCCAGTTCACCGCCATCACGCTCTGGCTGGTCAGTTCTGCTGTATTATGTTTATGATTTAAATTGGCACAGCCGCTCAGGCTGCTAACGATTAACAGACTAAGCGCAAGTGTGGTCTTTTTTTTATACATTGATCTTTATTTCCCTGTGAAATGACGAACATGTTGCCACCGAAATCAGCACTGAATAACTGATGATATACAAAGTGGACATACAGGAAACGTAACATGAAAAAGAAGTTAATGCATCGCACTGATGTATGGGCGATGACCATTTTATTAGCCGCAAGTTTCTCCGTTCAGGCGCAACGTTGTCAGGAAGTCAGGGCCGGGATTGATATGGGCTCAGGAACCACTAAGCTGTTAGTGGCGGAGGTTGATACCTGCAGACAGCACATCAACAAGGTTCTGTTTGAGGATCAACGTCCGGTGGGTTTTAACCAGAACCTGAGTCAGTCAACGGACAACATGCTCAGCCCGGCAATTCAGTCGCAAGGGAAAGCGGCATTGCAGGGATTGTATGAGGAGGCGCAGCGCTTTCATCCCGTGCGGTTTAATGGTGTGGCAACCGCCGTTTTCCGTAATGCGGCTAATGGTTCACAGGTTATTGCTGCATTTAACCAGGCCGTGCCGGTCAATCTGCGGGTCATTACTCAGCGACAGGAAGCCGAGCTTGGATTTTTATCGGCAAAAAGTATGTTAACTGAGCACGTTAATAACGATCAGATTGTCGTCTGGGACATTGGCGGGGGCTCAATGCAAATGACGACATGGAATCAGCAACATGATAAATGGCAGCCGGAGATTTATCAGGGGAAATTAGCTTCGGTTACCCTGAAGAATTATATTATCGATGTGGCAAAAGGTCGGGATGTCCATCAGGTAACTTCACCTAACCCTATTGGCTCTTATCGGGATGCCGCATTACGTTTTGTGCGCTTCTATGCCACAAATGATATTCCCCCAGGAATAAAACAGGCATTAACCACGCGTAAGGTAATTGGCATTGGCGGCGTACATAATTATTCTGTGGGCAGCCAGCTGCATATGAAAACCTATGACATTAAAAGTCTGCAAAAATTCTCAGCATCTCAGGTATGGAAGGGAGACTCTGAGTTACACGGCGAATATCGTGATACGGATGTCAGCAATCTTCTGTTAGTCCAGGGGTTTATGGAAGCGCTGCATATTCCCGCAGTGACGGTCGTAAAAGCAAATCTCGTACAGGGATTACTGGTGCAGTAGTGAAAAAAGCCCGAATCGTCCAGATTGATATGCGGGCGTAATATGATATGAAACGTTCCGGACAGGCCAACTATCCCGATAACAGATATCCGGAGCGTTTCAGATTTTCCGTTGGCCAGGCAACTAATCGCGACTTCGTCACTGTAAAAAACGTCCAGAAGTGCTAAAGGATTTTTTTAGCGTATCTGGCCCGTAACCGGAAAAACCGACGGTTATGCACCGGTTTTCGGGAGGATTACCCACGCATTGTTATGGCCGCCCGGCGGGCAGGATAAAGCCGGAACCTGAGCAGTCTGGAGCGTTTTCATGGTTTCATCCTTCCCCCGCCTTCTGCCCAATGGCCTTACAAAGGGTTGCGCACGCTGATGCCCGCTCCGTTTCATGCGAGCGGATATACCCACATCCTACTGACACTCGTCTCATCCGTCACATTTTGTGATCTCTTCCATAAAATATACAAAACAAACTATATAACCCAAAATAACGCTTTATAAGCCGTTAAAAAAGGCGATAGTGTAAATAAAACGAGTTTACAGGACATTTTATTGACAAATTAGTTTACTTTAAAAACTAAAAGGAATGAGACTTTGAAGCTGAATCTTCCCAATACATTAAGACAAATGAACGCCTCAGTGGTCCTCAACGTTATCCGCGAGAACTCTCCCCTTTCTCGCGCGCAGATAGCCAAAGTAACCGGAATAACTAAAGCAACGATTTCAGACATCGTTAGCGATCTGCTGGAAGAGAAAATTATCTATGAAAGTGGCGTAAGCGAAGACGGCGGCCTTGGGCGCAAAGGTATCCTGGTTAACTTCGATCCCAACCATGGACTAGGCATTGGCATTGATTTAGGTGGAACGAAAATCACCTTCTCACTCTTTAACCTCAACGCAGAACTGTTGGCCCGGCAGCAGGAATCGACCTATGACGTCGCAACGCGTCGGGAATTTCTCGACCTGTTCAGTGCCAGTATTCAGGCATTTATCGAACAGCAACATATACCTCGTGACAAGCTGAAAGTCATCGGCGTCGCAACACCGGGCATCGTTGACTATCGCAGCGGAACGGTACTCGAAGGTTCCCCTAACCTGCCGGAGTGGGACAACATTCCGCTTGCCGATGAATTAACCGCGCGTCTGAATATCAGGGTCGTACTGGAAAATGATATTCGGGCCGCGTTGATTGGCGAAATGTGGAGAGGAAAATGTCGGCATGTCCATAGCGCCGCGCTTATTGGTATTGGCACCGGCCTGGGCTCAGCGCTACTCATGGATGGAAAAATTATCAGGGGTATCAATAATGCGGCGGGTGAAATTGGCTATATGTTGTTTGAACGTAGCCACCTTAACCAGAACTGGAAAAATAAAGGCTGCTTCGAGAATTACTGCTCCGGTTCCGGGCTCAAGGAAAGAATGTCCGCGCTTAGCGGAAAAAACATGAACGCCCATGAAATACTCACCGCCGCCGCCAAAGGTGAAACTTTGCCAACCATGTTGTTAGAAGAGCTGGCAGATTACTTAACCATCGGCATTCTCAACATGGTGACGATTGCCAACCTTGAAAAGGTCATCCTCACGGGAGGTGTCTCCCAATCCGCAGCACTCTTTATGCCACGGGTACAGGCCAATCTCGACAGGCATTTGTTTGCCAACACCAGGGTATCCGTTGAGCTTTCCGAATTAAACGAAAAAGCACCGTTATATGGAATAGCTATGCTGGCGCTCCATGCGGTCTACCCATCAATTCAATTTATGCCTGACACACAACTTATATAAAGATTAACCCGCAGCCAGAACAAAAGGAGCATTCTATGGCCGGAATCCATCTTCACCCACACGATATTCTTGATGAAGGCGTCGATCCAATACTTGAACGCATTAACAAAATGAACGGCGTCGATCACCTCTTCGTCGAGGTCAATACCATCTTTGAACGCAACCCCTATCCTACTGGCCGGCTGCCGCACAATCCTAAGCATGAGTTTGTGCAAGGTACTGCCACACTGCATGCCAGACTCGACATGCCACCACAGCGTCTGCATCAGCGCGTGGATCCCACTATTCTTGCTGGTTCAGATCCTCTTCAGGATCTGAAGCGGGCAACCGATAACAGCCCGTATAAGGTGATCCCGTGGGTTAACATTCTCAATGGCGACTTTGCCGGACAGATCGAAAACAATCAGGTGATCGATTTTCGCGGCAACCCGGTTGAACACTGGCTATGCCCTAACGGACCGGACGTTATTGAGCTCTGGATAACGACGTTCAGCGCAATCAAAGCACAGTACGGTTATTCAACTTTCCTGATTGACCGCATCCGCTATCCCGACTGGGCAGGTAAGAACGTCAGCCCCAGAGGGTTATTCACCTGCTTCTGCCCGCACTGTCAGAATGAAATGGCCCGGGTCGGTATTAATGTAGATGCAGTACGCGTACGTCTGGAGACGCTGGCGTTTCAAATGCGGTCGGGCCAGTATGACGCCACTGCCGATGCGCTATTAAATGACGAACTGCTGCAACGCTGGATGGCGTTCCGCCAGCATAGCATCTCCCGCTTTGTACAGAACTTGCTGTCCGGAATTATCGACAGAGATACCGGGCGTAACGAGCTATGGCTCGATCTCTGGCCGCCAGCCTACGCCTGGATTTTAGGTCAGGATTATCAGGCCCTCACCCGCTCTGCCAAAGCGCTGAAGCATTTCCCCTACCACAAGCTCGGCGGCGGCGCGGACGTTCAGGGGCTCATTGAATATTTCGCCAAAGATGACGCACAGCATGAAAGCGCCTTCCGCGCCTTTATGCGCCTGTTCAATCTGCCCTACGACATCAGCTATCAACAGTTCAAAACGGAAGGCTTCCCGATCGAATTTGTTAAACAGCAAAACAACCTTGTCCGTGAAAAATCTCAGCCGGGGACCTTTATTTACAGCGGAATTCAGATGTGGAATTTGCCTCCATCGGCACTACTGGAAGCAATTAATGCGGCGGAACAGAGCGATTGCGACGATCTGCTTTATTACTGCTATGGCTGGGCAGAACAGTCACTTTTCGACACCGTAGGCAATCATTACCAATAACCTACTGGCTAACATAGGGAAATCAACGATGGCTAACCAACAAAAATGGAAAGTATTTTTCTTGCTGTTCGTCACCATGTTTCTTCTTGGCGGCATACAGAACACAAAGGGCCTGATACTTGAGCAGGTACAGCACGACATCAATCTGAACATGGGGCAAATAGGAACGCTGATCATGTTTTTCCAGATAGGCTTTCTGGTCGCCAGCCTGCTTACCGGCTACTTTACCGATAAAAAAGGGCTAAAGATCATGATGCTGATTGGTTCGCTGATGATGGCCGTCGGCCTGGTCGGAACCAGTCTGGCATTCAGCGTGCTGCTGTTTTTCGGCTTCTATCTAATTGTCGGTCTGGGCATCGGCTCGATGCTGGTATCAATCATTACCGTCATCCCGACCTTCTATAAAGAGAAATCCGGTATGATGTTCAACGTCTCCAACGCCATGTTCGGTGTTGGTATGATCGCCACTCCGCTGATTTTACAGCAGCTTTTTTCCCATCACATCTCATGGCGCCTGTTCTATGTTGGGATCGCCGTTATTGTCGCCATCATTATTCTGGTGCTCAGTAGCCTGAAGCTGGAAAAAGCGCAGGGTATGGACATGCAGCTCTCTGATTTTATGCATATTCTCGGCCAGAAACGCTTGATGCTGGTGATTGGTTTTATCCTGTTCTACGTCGCTGCCGAAGCCGCTTTCCTTAACTTTTTCCCTATATTCTACAGCTCGCTCGACATTGCTGGCGCTTCCGCGGAAGACAAGATGGTCACGGCGGCTTATGTCATCTCCAGTTTTGCCATGCTGTTCACCATCGGCCGTTTTATTGGCGGATTTATCAACCTTAAGCTCGGCGACCGTAATACTTTAATCCTGTTTTCTCTCTTGTCGCTGGTTGCCATTATTGCCAGCCGCTACTTCGCCAGCCAATTCGTTTATTTGTTTATGGTGTTCGGTTTTGCCATGTCGGTACTGTTCCCTACAGCCTCTGCGGTGGCGACTAAACTCACCGATAAAAGCGGTTCAACCATGGGACTGATTTACGTCGCCTCAGGAATGGGGGGCGCTTTTGCAGGCTGGCTTATTGGCCAGATATCCCAAATGTATGGTGTCTCTCTGGGCTTTAACTTGATTATCGCTTTCGTCGCAGTTTTCTTTATTCTTACCTTGTTTGTCAGAGACAATATAAAAAACTAAGCGCTGTGAGACAGCGATATCCCCCGGCATAATCTTTCCATTTTGCCGGGGGTCTCACATAATTATTCACCATATACCCTAAATAATTCGAGTCACATGACAAAACGGTTAACCATTTTGTCCTATTTGCGAAAATTATTGACATTAATCAAAACATCCACACCGTTTTTTGTTCAGAAAGGAATGAGGAAAAAGCAAAAAGGGAAATAATTATGAATGAACATGTAGAGGTAAAACTCGCTTTTCCTTTATGGAAAGGTATTCTGACAATAATAACAGGGTTATTAATCTGGTTTACCCCGCCACCCGTTGGCCTGGATGCGCTGGCCTGGCATATGTTTGCGATATTTGCCGCCACTATTTTCGCCATCATATTAAAAGTCATGCCGATGGGTGCCGTAACGATGGTAGCGCTGGTTATTTCCACGATAACCGGCCTTACCCCTATTTCAGGAGGTGGAGGTACAGGAAAAGTAACGGCGCTGTCAGGTTTTTCAAATGGTACGATCTGGCTTATTGGTATAGCCATGTTCATTTCCCGCGCGGTAATTAAAACCGGGTTAGGGAGACGGGTAGCGCTGTGGTTCATCTCAAAATGCGGCTATAGCATGCTGGGCGTCGCCTACGGACTGGCTCTTTCCGATCTGGTTCTCGGCCCCGGTATCCCATCAGCCTCCGCCCGTGGCGGCGGTATAATGTATCCGATAACCCAGTCTATCGCCTCCGCTTATAAGTCAGAACCCGGCCCTACCGCCAGGAGAGCGGGGGCTTTTCTGATGATTTGCGTTTCTCAAATAGATGCCATCATCTGCGCAATGTTTCTTACCGCGATGGCTGGTAATCCATTAATAGCCGAGCTGGCTTTCAGTCAGGGTATTCAGATTAACTGGATGACCTGGTTTCTGGGGGCAATCGTCCCTGGTATACTTGCGCTGGTGATAATTCCCCTGTGTCTTTATTTTCTATATCCGCCAGAGTTAAAAAAGACACCAGAAATCCCCGGCATCGCACGTGAAGAATTGCGGAAAATGGGAGCCATGACACTTGCAGAGAAAATCCTGGCATTCGATTTTGTATTGCTAATCCTTCTGTGGACAGCTGGAGATATTCTTTTCAATATTCCCGCCACACTCTCGGCATTTATTGGCCTGGTCATTTTGCTTCTCTCTAATATAATGTCGTGGAAAAATATCATTGAAGAGAAAACGGCCTGGGATACTATGTTCTGGTTTGCCGTATTGGTCATGATGGCAAATGCGCTGAATAAATATGGTATGATAACCTGGATTTCAAAGGGCATCGTCGGCTATGTCGGTCACTTTGACTGGCTGTTAGTATTCATTGTGCTGATACTTGTATACTTTTATACCCGCTATTTCTTTGCTTCCGCAATGGCGCATATTTCTGCAATGTATCTTGCTTTTCTGGCTGTGTCGGTATCCGTTGGCGTCCCTCCACTGCTTGCCGCACTGACGCTGGGATATACTTCCAATCTCTCAATGGGCCTGACTCAGTACTCAGGCGGTCCGGGGCCTGCACTATTTGGCTCGGGATATAATACTACAGGCCAGTGGTGGGGAATAAGCTTCCTGGTTTCCATTGTATCTATTGCGATCTGGCTATTAGCCGGCGGGATGTGGATGAAAATTATTGGCCTCTGGTAGGCAAAAATAAGTTTCCAGGCGTGCGTTATCCCTAAAGGGTGAGGCCAAAGCAAGTAACACGGAACGACAAATCTGTCAGCAACAAATTTGAATCCGGGGAAGCGACCAGCGGAAGGGACGAGTCTCATGGATGAGGCGAGTGACTCAGAAGCCAACACATATGTAACTTGACGTATGACGAGTAGAGATACCCAGGATCCTCTTTTTATGTGCGCGGTATAGCGCCGCCGTACCATATTGGTGCGCCCTGCACTGCCGTAATGCATCGTGAACTTTCCGTTCCCCCACCTATCCGCTGAATAAGCGGATTTAAAAACTGGCATATTCATTGCTTATTTACCCGTACCGCGTCCTGCAGTGCAGGAACAGGCACCGTAGCCTGGTAAGCGGCTTGTGGCTAATTGCCACTTGAATACATCGATTTCAGGCGAAGAAGCCCTGCCGGCAATGCTGTCGGCGGGGCTTTTTTTTGGAGTAAATCTATGAGCAAGTTAAAAGCATGGTTTCAGGGACCACAAGATATCACCGAAGCAGAAGCCGTTGAGGATTATGCGGTTGGCCGTGTACCGTCGCATTATCGCTGGCCTATCCCGGCCATTATTCTGGTATTGCTCGGCAATTCTACCGCCATGTTCTGGTTCAGTCTTGGCGCCGACATGAGTTACCAGGTCGGCTGGCCAATGCTCCTGTTACCGATTGGTTATATGGTCGTGTTCGCCACTTTAATTGGCTCCTGCATTATGAAAATGGCGAGTAAAGAGGGACTCTCTCTCAATCTGATGACGCGCGGACTGGGATTCGGCTATATGGGATCAGCATTTACCTCGCTGATTTACGCCATCAATTTCATCTTCTATTTCCTGTTTGAAGGCACCATCGTTTCTCACGCCATCGCCAACTACGCGGGCGTACCGGTTAACTCATTCACAGGAATTGCCATCTTTGCGCTCATGGGGCTGGCGGCGATCTGGTTCGTCTGGAAAGGGATGTCATCAATGCAGTTTCTGCAAACCTGGGGCGTTCCCATCTTCATCCTGTTGTTCGGATTCTGTATCTGGCAGTTAACGCACCACTATCCGGCGGTCGGCTTTAGCGGCTGGCAGCCAAAAGCGGAAGTCGACAGCAACGCACTATGGCTGGTGATGAATATGGCGAACGGACAGATCGTCTTTCAGGGACTGATGGCTACCGATTACGGTCGTTTTGCCCGCCCGGGCATTAGCCATAAAGGCACCGCCACCATTATGTTGGGTATGCTGATCCCAATTGTGGTCGTGATGCTCTTCGGCGCGTTTATGGCCTACACATTGATGCCACATATTCAAGGGCAAGATATCTGGTCATTGGCGCTCGATCCGGGCTTTGTCTTCCCGCTGATTATCGGCCTGACTGGCGTGTTATTTGCCGTAATCACTCAAATTCGTATTAACGTGCTCAACCTCTACTCCGGTTCGATCGCCCTGTCGAATACGATGGATATGGCGTTTAACTATCGTCCGGGGCGTCAGTGGTGGATGTTACTGGTTTGGCTGCTTGGCGTCGTGTTCTATATCTGCAACATACTGCAGTATACCGGTACTTTCCTGTCAATCACCGGCATCCTCACTAACACCTGGGTGTTTATCATCCTCGCGGATTATTTCATCTGCCGCAAAATGTTGCATCTGGCTCCCTCTGATTTTGTTGAGTTCCGTAAAGAGTATCTCCACATGTGGAATCCGTCAGGCGTGATTGCATTGTGTGTTGCCGTTGCGACGGGTGCTGCTGGCGTGCTTGGTTTTTATCCGATGGTTTACGCCTCGTTTATCGCCATGCTGATTGGCCCGGTACTGCACGTTGCGATCAGCGTTGCCACGCGCGGCTGCTATTACTTCAAAACGTTTCCTGAAGATATGCAAACCAACTGGAAACCCTCGGATGCCTATCAGGGACCGAAACCGGTATTTAATTCGTTACTGAGCAAGGAGGCAGAATAATGAGTATCAAAGTCGCGACTATTCAGTTTGAGCCAACGCAGTTCCGTAAAGATGAGAATGTCACTCGCCTGCTGACACTAGCAACAGATGCAGCACGTGATGGCGCACGTTTAATTGTTATGCCTGAAATGGCCACGACGGGCTACTGCTGGCAGGATCGCGCGGAAGTCGCACCTTATGTCGAAACCGCTGACGGTGCCACCAGCCAGGCTTTTGCCGTTATCGCGCGCGAATTTAACTGTTTCCTGGTGTTCGGTATGCCGGAGCGCGATCCCGTTACCGACCTTTATTATAACAGTGCCGTACTGGTTGGGCCGCAAGGGGTGATCGGTGTGCACCGTAAAACCCATCCCTATATCTCCGAACCCAAATGGGCGGCCAATGGCGATACTGGACATCAGGTATTCCATACCGACATTGGTAGTATTGCGCTATTAATTTGCATGGATATTCACTTTATCGAAACCGCGCGTCTGGCGGCTCTAGGCGGCGCACAGATTATCTGCCACATCAGCAACTGGCTGGCTGAACGCACCCCAGCCCCTTACTGGCTGACTCGCGGTTGGGAGAATGGCTGCGCGCTGATCGAAAGTAATCGCTGGGGCTGGGAGCGAGGCGTGCAGTTCAGCGGCGGCAGTTGTATCGTTGATAATCACGGTAATCTCCTGGCCTGTTGTGATAGCGGCGATCGGATCCTCAGCGCTGAACTGCAGTTGCCAGAGAATAATCCTCAGTTGCGCAAACGGCGACCTGAACTGTATCAACGTTTAATGACCAATACCTGGCTGTGGAATCCTCAGGATTTTTTTGGTTTGTACGGGTTCAATCCCCTGCCTGGCGGCAAAAATTCCCGTATTGCAGTCGCGCAATTTCACCCCGAAAGCGATGTTGAAGCAAATCTGTCGCAGATACGACACTGGGCGCAACGGGCAAAATCGGAGGGCGTGGAGCTGCTGGTATTGCCGGAGCGTTCGCTGACCGGTGGCGATCGCAACAACAATGCGCTGACGACTGGTGATGCATCAATACAGGCGCTTATAACCCTGGCGATGGAGCTGGATATCGCGCTGCTGGCGGGATTTGCCGAACGCGAAGGCGATCGCTTCTACAACAGCGCTGTTCTGGTGAGCAGCGCCGGGCTGAATGCGCATTATCGCCAGCTTCATCTTAGTGAAGAAGATCAGCAATGGGCCAGCGCGGGTAATCAGTGGGTGGCCTGCGATCTGCCATGCGGGCGGGTCGGTATTTTACTTGGTGAAGACCTGCTGGTTCCGGAAGCCGCACGGATTCTGGCTCTGGAAGGCTGCGATATTATCGCCTGCCCGGCAAAACTCAATTCCCCCACGCCAATGGCGCATGCAGGCACGGCAATCCCGCATGTCTGGCCGATCCCTTGTGGAGCGGATCCATACCACTGGCTGCTGCCACGCGTACGCGCAGGTGAGAATAATGTCTGGCTGGCCTTTGCCAACTGGCCTCAGGCTGAAGAAGAAAGTTTTGGTTTAAGCGGCGTGTTTGGCCCGGACACCTTTGCTTTTCCGCGTACAGAATCTAAAGTCATTGGCGAAAAAGGCCTGTCCGTGCTGGATATAACTACCGGCTCAGCGGATTCCACGTATCCTGATCATGTGGTAAGACGTAAAGATCTGGTGCTCATGCGTCAGCCGCATTACTACACTCCGCTGGTGGTTCGCCAGCCGCTATAACCGCAAACGCGGCCTGCGGGCCGCGTTGATTCAGGAGAAAATATGTCCGCAACTCAGCCGTTGCTGCCAAAAAGTATTATTCCAGTCGGTATTCTTTATTCCGTTTCAGGTGATTATGCGGTGATCGGGCGAGAAATGCTCAACGGCATTCTGCTGGCGATTGAAGAGATAAACGCTAACCCCACTTACGGATTTACCCTTGCCCCGGTGGTGCGCGATCCGAGAGGCTCGTTGGATCACTATTATGAGTATTGCCACGACTTACTTTATCGTCACGGCGTTCGCCATGTGATCGGCTGTTACACATCTGCGGCGCGCAAAACAATTCTGCCGCTCATCGAAGGGGCGAATGCGTTGTTGTGGCATTCCGCTCGCTATGAAGGCTTTGAAAGCAGCAACAATGTGATTTACCTGGGCGCAACGCCCAATCAGCATGTTTTGCCACTCTTGAGCTGGCTGTTACAGCAGCGCGAGGCGGAGATCTATCATGTTGGCTCTAATTATGTCTGGTCATGGGAGATGGATCGCATCACGCGTGAAGCCGTCATCCCTGCCGGTGGCAGCGTGATACAGAGCAAACTGCTGCCCCTTGGCGAAGAAAATGTTGATGAGTTAATTGCCGACATTATTGCCTGTCGTCCCAAAGTGATTCTGAATACTATGGTCGGCAAAAGCGCCTACAGTTTTTACCGTGCCTGGCATCGCGCCTGCCAGCAGCAGCCGTGGCTGCAAGATCTGTTGAAAATGAGCCTGACGCTGTGTGAACCGGAAGTCCAGTTGATTGGCGCGGAGGCTTTAGAAGGTTATCTGGTATCTGCAAGCTGGTTTCAGTCTATTGACAGTCCAGCCAATCGTCATTTTCTGAGCAGCTATCGCCAGCGCTTTGGTGAACATGCCTCTCCGTCGGTAGACAGCCTGAGCGCCTGGCTAGCCGGACATTTGCTGGCAAGAGCCATCGCACGCCACGGCAACGCCGAAGTCGACGGCGTACGCAATGCCGCATTACTGGATGAAATGGATTCACCAGCCGGCCAGATTCGTCTTGACGCCGATAATAATCATTGCTGGTTAACCCCGCATCTCGCGCGCTGCCATAACGGCAGGCTGGAGAGCTTCTGGCAGGCCGATGAAGCGGTAAAACCGGATCCCTGGCTGGCCTGGGTGGATCTCGGCAGCCTCGGCCCCCAAGGAGGCAGCGCATGAGTCGAAAAAACGTGCAGATGCGTGGGGTAAAAGTATGCGTGATCGGCTGTTCTGAGCGCGATAATCAGCATCTGGCGCAGCAGTTCGGTCGTATTGGCATACAGGGAACGTTTTGCTCTGCGTTTCCTGACGACACACAGTTGGCTGACCAGCAGTTGCTGATGTTTGACGGAGATAATCCCGCCCTGTTTCATCCCACCAATAAACTGCCCTGGCCCGCGTTGCCCAAAATTGCCCTTACCGCCATTGAAACGCCATCGCGTTTACAGTGGATTGCTGAACAGAATATTGACAGCTATATGCGTAAACCGGTGCGCTTTGATGGGGTCATGACAGCCTTTACGCTGGCGCTTAACAATGCGGCTCGCATTAACCTTCTGGAAGCCCAGCTCAGACGCCAGGAAGAACGACTGCGGGCGCGAAAATTCCTCTTCTCCGCACAGCTACGGGTAATGCATGAGTTACAACTGGGAGAAGATGACGCCTACAACCTGCTGCGCCGCGCGTCCATGTCACAACACATGACGATCGAAAACCTCAGTTGTGAGTTATTGAACGACACGGTGCCCTGGCTAAACCGCTTGAAATCACTGATAGCGGAATAGCATAGCAGGTACGACTTCAAATGCTTTGCTTTTAACCGTAAGAAGCATACCCGCCGTAAGCGTTAATAAACCGTACAATCGTCGTTATTGGGTCACGTTGTCCGGTGAAAAAAGCCAGAATCGGATGTCAACGCTGCTTGCTGCGCCCCACCAGAGAAGGACTCAGGGGCAGTTCAGCGTGGCATCATACACCCGGCTGTATGCACCCGGTTCTGCGTCCGGCGCCGCCACCATGGATATCGATGTGGATTGCCCCTGCTGGATAGTCAGACGCTCTGGCTCTTCCCCGGCATCGTTGAAACGTACAGTCATACCGCTCGTCGCCGCATCAGATACCCGCCGCAGCGTGCCGCTCCCCCCGGAAGGCGGAGGAATCAGTTGTGCTTCCGTTGTTTCGCCTGCGCTAATGGCCGGAAACATGTAGTTAACCCCGGTGTTCCAGGTTGCGGTTGTGATTTCCATCGAAGGTATATCACCAAGGGAGACCGAGAAAACATGTGAATAGGAGTCTTCTATTAATATACGATAAGGCGGGTTAGACGGTACCTGCCTGCTCTCATCAAACTGCAGACGCAGATGAGCCGTTTGTTCAGCAGATCCTCCTGGCTGCAGGTTATTGCTGCGGGTATAGGTTAAATGATGATGCTGATCGTCAAAAAATGCACTTCCTGTAATATGCGCACATCGCAGGTTCGTCGTTTCACTTGTACAAATTTTTGAGTCAGCTGCGATGCGCCAGGCATCCGCAGGCACTGCAGATGATGAGTTATCATAGACAACCGCCCGCAGATAAGCCGTATCGCGCAAGTTCAGCCAAGGAGTATCAGTATCAGTGTATGTCGCGTAAGCCTCTGAGACGCCACTCAGAACAAGCTTACTGCACGCCATATCAGCGAGAGCGTAATGCGGTGTACTCATTAGACACATTAGTAAAATACGGTTCACGGGAAGCCTTTATATCATTTGTTTATTCATAAGGCAGAGAGCGCTTCATCCTGCCCCCCGGCACTGACTGCACTGTCCGGCACTCAGTTATAGTTAAAATTCAACGTCACCTGGGACAAAAAACGCCCCCCGGTCACCGTACCCGGCGCTGTCGCCACATACCCGACCCTGAACGTGTAACTGCCCTTGCCCGAAGACGGGATCACACTGACATTCGTGCTGCCGGATGGCAGCATCGTTGTGCCCGACAGATCCTGCAGACGCAGCGCCACCCCCGTGGAGTCACCCGTGTTGCTGAACAGGGTGTCGTTCTGCTCGTCCGGCGTCCCTGATGGCACTATCTTTACCGACGTCACCCCCGCCCCACAGGTAATACTCACCGGCACATCCTTCAGTTTCTTCACCGCCGTATCCGTGAACTCACGCGTGCCAATGTCATCCAGCACCACCGTTGATGTCACATCATCAAACGTACAAGTCTTATTGACCACCATTCCTGTGAAGGTGACTATCTGAGTGGGATCGGCGGCCACCGCGTCAGTCTGTGATATCAGACTGACCAGCAGGCCTGCTGTCATCACTGACGCCATGTGTGCAGCGATATTCATCATCATTCTGTCTGTCCTCCCTTCTCTCACCGGCAGACGCCACTGGTCCGGATAACCGCATTCGCCCTGTCCGCTTCAGTCAGCTGATACTCAGCGCGGCACTGCTGCCCGGCACCGTCGCCCCAGCGAGCCGTCACTTCACCTTTCTCTTCCAGCCCCGACAGATACACCTGACCGCCGTCTGCCACGATTCCGCTGCTCTCGCCGGCCGTGACCATCGTCCCGAACGGTAACGGTTTTCCGTTGTGGGTCATCGTCATCAGTACGCGGTAGCCCCGACGGGCCTTAAACTCTGCCCGCACCACCGCGCCCTTTGTCGGCACAATCCGGGCGACGCTGTTATCCACATCCGTATGCTCATCCAGTGATTCGGTATCCACCTGTATCCGGTTTTCCCGGTACGCCGACACATAAGGCTTGATGGTGTATCCCCGCCAGTCGGTGAAGACGCCCGGCTCATTTTTCACCCCAACATTCGGGACGCCCGGCGTGGCGATCAGGACAGTGGTGTCCCCCAAAGGCTGGCCAATGGTCAGCCCGTTACGGTGCAGCAGGGCGCCCCCGGCCAGACCATAACTGATCTGCCGCCAGTCACGGCTGTGGCTGTAGCCCAGGTTCCCGTTACCGTAGATCCCCCGGTAATTCAGGCTGACGTTGCCGCTGGTTCCCTGGCTCCGGGAATATCCCTGCGAGACGTTCCAGTCCAGATTACCGTCCCTCAAAAACTTGCCGCTCAGCCCAGACTGCTGACTGACCTGATTGTTGCTGTCACGACGACTGCTGAACGTGGCGTACACCGGGTTTGCAGATTGCCTGCCCAGCAGCCTGTCAAACGGCACCGACAGAGAAAGGCTGATACTGCGGTCCGTATAAGACGGGGCGTTGTCGTTTTTGTAACGGGTGAGGCCGTAGTTCAGCGAGTAGTTCACCGGTCCGAGGCTGTTACTGTAACCGATGCGCAGTGACGCGTTGCCAGCAGAGGTGTTCCAGTAGGTCTGGCGCATCCCGGTCAGCCAGACTGAACCGTAATCCCCCAGAGACTGCGAGATATCCGCCTCAATACGCGCACGTTTGCTGTTGTTCAGGTTGTAATAGTCCGAACGGGTGTCTGTCACCGGGTTACCGTCATTATCCAGTCCCGTATGATCATACAAACGGCCGGACATCGTCTTCAGCGCCGTCTCATCCAGAGTGTGGAATCCCCGCGTGGAGTAGCGGTAACCGGTCAGACGGAAGGTGGTGCCCGTCGGGTTAAAGCCGAAGGCATACAGAAAGCGCAGAGACTGCCCCTGATGCCCGCTGCCGTCAGCCAGGGTGCTGTCTGCGTGGGTGATATCCACAGATACCGCCCCCGTTCGCCCCATATTGACGCCGACGCCGGACTGTACCGCCAGATAGTCTGATGAGAACTGCGCGCCGCCGTAGAGCGTCGTATCATGAGGCAGGCCCCATATCAGGGTGCCCTGGGCAAATGACGGTTTGTCATAATGGTCACTGCTACCGCGATAGTTGCCCGCTGTCAGGCTGTATTTTATCCGTCCTTCACGCTGCAGCGTCGGCAGGGAGGTATACGGCACCGTAAACACCCGGACGCTGCCGCCAGCCTCCCGGATACTTACTTCCAGGTCACCGCTGGAGTTTACCGGGCTGAGGTCGGTTATCTCAAACGCCCCTGGCGCGATGGTGGTGCGGTAGATGATGTATCCATTCTGCCGAATGCTGACTTCCGCATTGCTTTCCGCCACGCCGCGCACTATCGGTGCAAACCCTCGGAGGGTGTCCGGGTACATATTATCGTTGCTGGAAAGCTGCACGCCCGTGAAGCCCAGGGAGTCAAATACCTCACTCCCGGTGGTGCTCTCGCCCAGTACCAGGGTGCTTCTCAACGGTGCAACGGTCCGCTCCGCGTAGGTCCTTATACGCTGCCAGCGATGGCGGTTGCCGTCATTACTGTCATAGTAGTTCCAGTTCCTGTCGTCACGCAGACGCCAGGCCCCCAGATTCAGCCCGCTGCCCAGACTAAGAAAATAACTCCGGTTGTCGCGGCGACTGCCGGAACGGTCGGTGCCGCTGAAACGGTAACTGAGCAGCGCGGCGTTAATCCCCTCGTCCCACTGTTCCGGATCAATATCACCGCGGGCCCGATTACGGGTTGCCCGTTGCGGCACGCTGAGGTCAAGGCGCAGTCGGGAAAAATCGAACTGACTGAAAGCGCCGGGGACATATTCAGCCGGGTTGACGCACTGTTCCTCATCGAGCGCCATCAGCGCCGGGAACATCTCCACCTTTACGCCAGCACTGCCCAGAAACTTTCGGCTCAGGCAGGGCGCCAGACCGGTGTCATCCCGGATGACAGCGTTCGTCTCACCCGGTTTTATCGCATCAAAGCGCACGGACTGGCGTCGGACAAAGGTCTGGTTCAGGTAAATATCAACGTCATACACACCGGGCAACTGGGAGCCGTCCGCCCGGAACTGCGACAAATCAGCAATTCCGTCACCGTCTGCAGAAATCATCTCAGGCGGGAAAAAAAGTTCAGCGCAGGCAGATGAGGTACACAGACCGGACAATAAAAATGCCAGCGGTGTTTTTTTTGGTAATAACATTATTTATCCACTGAATTCACAGAAAAACAGGCAATGACAACCTCATGACGCGCAAGGCTGCGCGGTTAAAAATGCCGGATTTGTTCATCCGTGATGCCGCCAAAGTCATTAATGGTACGAAAACTCAGGGTTCCGGCGCCGCCTGAAGGCAGGGTAAGGCTCGCCGTTCCGAAAGGCGGCGTCATCACCGTCTTTTTCACCGCCTTATTCCCGGCTTTTATTTGCGTGATGGTGATGTAGTAAGGGGTCGGATTGCGGATGACCAGTTGAGCCCCGCTGCGGCTGACTTTCAGTTGCGACGGCGCTTCTGCCGGAGAGGGCTTCAGGCCAGACGGGCGGACAAACAGCTTGATGCGGGTGGATGCAGACAGCATCAGGACGTTTTTGCCGCTGATTTCCGCTTTATCAACGGCCGGAATAGCTTTGGACGTCAGGTAATACAGGGACTCGCGGTCGGTTGGCAGGGTCGGACCGGCATACATCAAACGCAGAGTGTTCTCGCTGCCGGGATTACTGACGTAAAGGGGCGGCGTGACAATAAAATCGGAGGTTTTGTTGCCGTGCTGGTTTTCAGCCCAGGACTGCACCATAAAGCGCGAGGCACTCGAGGTGTTACGCACGGAAATGCTGGCCTCTTTCTGACCAGCCGGGTAGATAATGCGGGTCCCCCCCAGCACAATCCCGCCTGCATGGGCGGTAACAGAGACAAAACAGGCCATCAGTAAAGCTGACGCTGCCAGGGTTCGGGTAAAAAAAGACATTGAAATCTCCTCGCAGGCTGATGATCTCCCCTGACCAGAGTCAGGGGAACGTTTCTGTTACTGATAGCTCACAGTAAAGTTCGCCGTGGCGTTGGCAGAACCAGCCTTCACTTTCTCTCCCATCGCCACATAACGGGCGGCGAATTCCAGTTCATTGGTGCCTTCTGTCAGAGTTTTAACGACTGTACCGCTCAACGACACTGGGACACTGTCGTCCAGGATTTGAACACCGACACCAGTGGTATCAATGTCGTCAGTAGACATCGCCGTATTGCCGAAACCCGCGATATTGCCGGTGAAAGAGATGACCGCGTCATTAGTGCCCAGAGGACAATCTTCCAGAGTAATCGTGAACGGTGCTTCCGTGCTGACGGAACCAGATCCGGTGAACGTGCTGGCCGCCACGTCTCCCAGAATGACGGTCTGGTCTTTGGAGATATCAGCCAGGCTGCAGGTTTGTTCCACGATATTACCGGTGAAATTAATTGTGCTGCCATCACCTTCAGCAGCCAGTACGGAAGACGCCATAAAAAGAGCCGGAACAGCAATAGCCAATAATTTCATTTTCATAAATAGACACTCTCTGTTGATTTACACAAAAATAAGCGCAACGACACGCCTATCTGAACTTCAGGCTCGCCTGAAGCATATTCCATAATTAATCCCCCAATAGTCACCATCATGTAACAAGAGGGTTACGTTGATAGATAGAAAACGTCAACCCTGATTATTTTCAGGCTCCTCCATGACCACTTTCCGCAATCAGGCTCACCACCGGAGAATATTAAGCTACAGCCATTCTCCTAATCGCCATAAAATAACACCAAAGTTATACCCCAGACATTTATCCACGACATAACCAGTTAACAATGAAAGGCCAGACAGAAGCAAAAAAACAAGCCTGTATTTTAAGGCTACAAAAATCTCCTTATTTTTACGCCCAACTTACCCTCCAGTCTCTGCCTGATGTTATATACAGCTTTCGTATCAACGACTAATTCTCTCGATATATCCGACACGCTATAATTACTCAGCGTCAGATAAAGAATTTCTTTTTCACTCTTCGTTAAGGGCCTTGCAGTTTGCCTGACCAGAGGTTGACCAATGAATACTTTTCGTAATGCTGTTTTTAAATTGCTGATATCATCAGAGAGATATATAACCCCCGACACCCTGGGCTCATTCAGGCTGTAATAAGCTGCCAGAGGCGTCATTTTTCTATCTGACAGCAAAATGATCTTCATCTCTGCACAACCCAGATAGTCAATCCATCGTTCATCCATAAAGAAACGGATACTTCTCCACGAAAAATCGACAAAAATAAACCCGGAAACAGGAAAAATAACATCAACAGAGTTGATTAACGATTTTAGTCCTGTTTCAAAAAAGAAGTTAACCGCAGGCCAAATACAAACTTGCCGATTAAGACACTGGGTGGAACTGAATTCTTTTGAGGGGAGTATCTCACACCTTATATTACACCCCAGACAATGCATTTCTCCATATTGCATAGTAAAGTCTCATCATATTACATATTAAAACCCCAGTTCTAAAACATTTCCCGTATAAATTAAGAAATTTCCCATATGATAATGATGTAATGGCTTATTACAACATTTTTTTTAGCCATTTACACTCCACTAAAAAAGAATAAAAATCCTAATAAAAAAATAAACATTAAGTCCTTAATTCGATTATGAATGAGAAAATTATCAGGTAATTAAGAATTTTACTCAGCCATTATCTTCGCAGTGGATTCATTATGCTTATTTTTTAGTAAAAAATAATAAAATTTAGATATATAAACCAATAAAAACAAATATTTCAGTATAATTATCCACTTTACTATTTATTAATGGCATTAAATAATTTAATTTAACGTTAAAATTAGAATTTTTAACCATGAAAAATATCAAAACGCTGTGCCATTTACGCAAAAGGCAATATAAATACGAACTAAAATAACTATTTTCATTATCTATCGATCATACAGTTAACAAATTAGCAAAAAGAATTAATCACGCACCCAATGCGAATACTTCAATCTCAGTAGACTACTGATTCAACATGAGCTTGCCGTTCCGACATCAGCGACATCAGCAATTGGCTATTCCCGGTGTCATAAAAGGGGCTAACGACTTCTGGCATTATTTTGCGATAACGCAGGTGAAAATAGCCACGTGTTAGCCAGCATGCATCCGCGTCAATGGCATTAATATCGACAACAACCCGCGCGATTGCTGAACAATACTGACAGCGGCCCCTTTAAAGCGCGTGGAAAGTCCTTGTACCGCTCTCCCGTCACGCCGTCATGCAAAGCAACTTATGATAATGATTCTCATCTTTATTGTCGTACTGCCCGCGCAATGATAAGGTTGCATAACCCGATGACACCCCATCTCCAGTGCAGAAAACCGCATGAACAAGACGACGACGCAGGATGAACCCGCCCACCCGGCGCTGAGAAAAACATTCTCCGTCCGTGAGTTTATGGATTTTGGTGAACGGTACGGTATCGACTACCATTTTCCCGGGCTGATGAAAACGCAGGAGTCGTCGCACGCTATTCCTGTACTGCTGGGCGAAGTGGAAGAGATGAGGCTACCTTGCGGCATGTGTGTGACGCATTCCGATGTTCATGTGTTACAACCTTATGAGACAACGTCTCGTCATAGCAGCCCCCTGTATATGCTGGTGGTGATGGAAGGTTGCGTCAGCCTGAGCCTGAACGGCAAGCAGTATCTCGTATGCGCCGGAATGGCTTTTACGTCCCGGCTTAGCGAACAGCAGGCGATGTACGCCCGCCACGATGTGGACAGCAGATTACGCACGCTATCCCTGGGCCTCTACCCGGATGGCACATGGCGCAATGGTCTGCTTGATTCATTAATGCACGAATGGGAAAGATGCCAGACGCCAACGCTTATCTGGCAGGTACCGAACTTCCTGCTGGACGGATTACAGTTCGCGCAACAACGCGCGCTCGGGCGAGTGTCCCGGCAATTGATGCTGGAAGGCCTTATCCTGCAATTGTTCGGTCATGGTCTGAGCGTGTGTCAGGATGAAAGCACCAGGCAGGTTGTCCGGGCAAGCGGCGAGCAACAACGACTGGAGAGAGTTCGCCGCCTGCTGGAGCAATTCCCGGAAAATAACTATACCCTCGGTGAACTGGCTCAGAGAGCGGCGATGAGCTCCAGTAGCCTGCGCAGCAAGTTTCGCGACGCTTATGGCTGTTCGGTCTTCGATTATCTGCGTGACTGCCGCCTGACACGGGCGAGACGCTATTTGCTTGAAGGCTATAGCGTGCAGCAGGCGGCCTGGATGTCCGGCTACCAGCACGCGACCAACTTCTCCACCGCCTTTCGTCGGCGCTACGGCATCTCCCCCTGCAACGTGCAAAAATCGGGCTAATCAGATTGCTGACAACGGGCGCTGTTGTGCAATTTCCCGGCGGCGCGTCGCTTGCGCGGGCCTGTGCAAAATAATACCGCTGAGGTTGTAAGCCGGGCCAGACGGTAGCCTCCACCCGACAGAAATACGAGCGTCATGCCTAATACAGGTTTGTCATCAACCTCGTTAATACATTTTTTTCATTTTCGCGAAAAATAGATCGACGCTTTGGCAGCGTGCATACACATCCTGGCATTCTGCATAGCGAGATAAGACATCAAAAAGGTAATAATTCTTATTAACAATTAGAAACACCTTTGGAGATGCTCATGTTTGCGAAAACGCGTCTGGCGCTACTGACAGGATGGGTGACCAGCAGCGTCGCCTTCCCGCTGCTGGCTCAGGAAACAACACAAAACGAAACCATCGTGGTTACTCCACAGATGCAAAGCGGCGCCACCAAAATTGCCACGCCGGATCTGGAAACCCCACAGTCAGTGTCCATTATCACTCGCCAGCAGTTTGAAGAGCAGGGAGCCGTCAACGTCCGCCAGGCGGTTAGCTATACCCCTGGGGTTTATAGTAACCAGATTGGTGCGTCAAACCGTTTCGACTACATCGTCCTGCGTGGATTTTCCGATGGCAGCCTGGATAATGTCTATCTCGACGGTCTGAAGATGATGGGCGATACCAACTCGCACAGTTCTCTGGTGGTCGATCCCTGGTTTCTGGAAAATATCGAAGTCGTTCGCGGCCCGGCCTCGGTCCTGTATGGTCGTTCTTCACCGGGCGGCATCGTCGCCCTCACCTCGCGTAAACCCGCATTCGATCCCGGTGGTGAAATCAAACTCTTCGCCGGTAATAACAATCAGCGCGGCGCGGCATTTGATGTCACTGGCGCACTGGACGATAACGACCGGGTCGCTGGACGGTTAAGCGGGATGACCCGCTACGCGGATTCCCAGTTCGATACGTTGAAAGAGCAACGCTATGCGATTATGCCGAGTCTGACCTGGCGCATCACCGATAGGACACGCCTTGATTTAATGGCTTATCTGCATCGCGATCCGGAGGGCGGTAGCCACTCAGGACTCCCTTATGAAGGCACCGTGGTTCCGCATTATGGCAAGAAAATCGCGAAGACTTTCTTCGAGGGTGAAGATGATTACGATAAGTATGACCGTCGCGAAAATATGGTCGGCTACCATTTCGAACACCTGTTTGATAACGGCTGGTCAGTACGACAGAAACTGCGCTATCTGCATACCAACGTCAAACTGAATCAGGTCTACGCCGCTGGCTGGTTGAACGAAACCGAGCTGAATCGCGGTTATTCCGGCTCAGACGAAAAGATGAACGCTATTACGCTTGATAACCAGCTTGATGGCAGCATTGATACCGGGGCCGTTAACCATCGACTATTGGTGGGGATTGATTACCAGAATCGTAGCAACAATATCACCGGCTACTACGGTTCATTCCCGGCGATTGACGCCTTTAATCCACACTACGGCGCGCAGCCGGATAACATTACCCTGTACAGCCGCGAAAAACATAAGCTACGTCAGACGGGCTACTATCTGCAGGATCAGATGTCCTGGAACCGCTGGCGCTTCACCCTGGGCGGACGTTACGACCAGGTAAGTGTTTCAAATATCGATAAATTCAATAATTCACGCAGCGATCTGGATAAGAATAACTTCAGCTCTCGCGTCGCGCTGCTGTATCTGTTTGATAACGGTTTTGCGCCGTATGTTAGCTACTCTACGGCCTTTACGCCCACCAGCTTCGCCGATGAAAACGGCAACGTGCTGGACCCGATGAAAGGCAAACAGTGGGAAGCCGGGGTAAAGTATGAACCGGAGGGACTGAACAGCCAGTTCAGCGCCTCAGTATTCCGCATCAATCAGACCAATATCGCCACCAAAGAAGAGCCGACCGACCCTTACCGTTCAATTGGCGAGATTGAGTCAAAAGGCGTGGAACTGGAAGCGATCAGCCAGCTTACGGACAGTTTCCGCCTGCAGGCGGCGTATACCTACACCGATATCCGCTATAAAAAAAGCAGCCCGGAAGAACAGGGCAAACGGGCCGTTTATGCCCCGCGTAATCAGGCCAGCGCCTGGCTGAACTACGATGTGAAAAACGGTCCTCTGGATGGCCTGACGCTCGGTTCCGGTGTGCGTTACGTCAACGGTATTGTCAGCGATCGCCTGAATACGCATACCCTGCCATCCTATACGCTAGTGGATATGACCATCGGTTATGATCTGTCTAAAGTGGGAATCAATGGTCTCAGCGCCCAGTTGAACGTGAACAATCTGACCGATAAGCGCTATATTGCCGCCTGTAACTCGCTCTCTTATTGCTACTTTGGCGCGGAACGCAGCATCGTCGGCAGCGTCTCCTGGAGGTTCTGATACTGTTAAAAGTCCCCGGAGCCTTTTGCTCCGGGTAACGGGTTAATCTTCTACTTTATGGGTTTTCCGGGGTGTTATCGTCAAATTGCGCACGGCCAGCTTTCATCATGACTCCGGTACTCTCCTTAATGCTTCACCGCTCAAATAACCCTAAATAATTAACCGTTATGATCATATCAGCCAGCGCCGCACCCGCCTCCCTGAACCGCATTCGTCTACACTAAACAGAGACTGGTGTTTGATGCCGCAGCGTTTGCCGGGTACATCCATAAATTACAGACATGGCCGAATCGCGCGGCAAGCGAGAGAATCCTGAATCATTTACGTAAGTAAGTGATTCGGGCAAACACGCGTAACCCATACACCCGCAACCTGAAGTCTGACGGGTATCAACATTGAGACAGGACGCAACCATGCAACTTAACGATTCCACCCTTTTTCGCCAACAGGCATTGATTAACGGACGCTGGCGCGATGCCAGCAATGGCGAAACACTCGCGGTGACTAACCCCGCAAACGGCCAATTGCTGGGCAACGTACCCAAAATGGGCGCAGAAGAAACCCGCGAAGCTATCGACGCGGCCAGTCGTGCGTTGCCGGCCTGGCGCGCGCTTACCGCCAAAGCGCGCGCCACTCTCCTGCGCCGCTGGTTCGATTTAATGATGGAGCATCAGGACGATTTGGCGCGGCTAATGACCCTGGAACAGGGGAAACCGCTGGCGGAAGCAAAAGGCGAAATCAGCTACGCCGCCTCTTTTCTTGAGTGGTTTGCCGAAGAGGGTAAACGCGTCTATGGCGACACGATCCCCGGTCATCAGGCAGATAAGCGCCTGTTGGTGATTAAACAGCCGATTGGCGTGACTGCCGCCATCACGCCGTGGAATTTTCCCTCGGCGATGATCACCCGCAAAGCAGGCCCGGCGCTGGCCGCAGGCTGCACCATGGTCCTCAAACCCGCCAGCCAGACGCCGTTCTCCGCGCTGGCGCTGGCGGAGCTGGCTAATCGCGCCGGGCTCCCGGAGGGCGTATTTAACGTGGTCACGGGGTCTGCCAGCGCAATCGGCAATGAACTTACCAGCAATCCGCTGGTACGCAAACTCTCCTTTACCGGCTCAACGGAAATTGGTCGCCAGCTAATGGAACAGTGCGCGAAAGATATCAAGAAAGTATCGCTGGAGCTGGGCGGCAACGCGCCGTTTATCGTTTTCGACGACGCTGATTTAGATAAAGCCGTGGAAGGCGCGATGGCCTCCAAGTTTCGTAACGCAGGACAGACCTGCGTCTGCGCCAATCGCTTGTACGTCCAGGATGGTGTCTACGATCGCTTCGCTGAAAAACTTCAACAGGCGGTCAGTAAACTGCAAATCGGTGATGGCCTGCAGCCGAACGTCACCATTGGGCCGCTGATTGACGAGAAAGCGATCGCCAAAGTACAGGAGCATATCGCGGATGCTATTGACAAAGGCGCACGGGCAATGACAGGCGGTAAAACCCACCCGTTGGGCGGTAATTTCTTCCAGCCGACGATTCTGGTGAATGTTCCCGCCAACGCGAAAGTAGCGAAAGAAGAGACCTTTGGCCCCCTCGCCCCGCTGTTCCGCTTCAAAGATGAGGCCGACGTTATTCATCAGGCGAACGACACCGAGTTTGGCCTGGCGGCCTATTTCTACGCTCGCGATCTGAGCCGCGTTTTTCGCGTTGGCGAAGCGCTGGAGTACGGCATTATTGGTATTAACACCGGGATTATTTCTACCGAAGTGGCTCCCTTTGGCGGCGTGAAATCCTCCGGACTGGGCCGTGAAGGGTCGAAGTATGGCATAGAGGATTATTTAGAAATCAAATACATGTGTATTGGGATTTAGCAGATTCAATGCGCAATAATATAATTTAACTATAGGGATGTTGTAACTATAGTATGAATTAAAAAATCCACGCTACTGAGGCGCAATGCCGTTCACTTAAGCAAATCATCGGTGTTGTCTTTTGTTTTATTTGCCTGTGGCAATCGCATTATCGGTGGTTTAAACGAAAATCTGATTCGGTTGATTCACTAACTGAGCTGATACGGGCTGAAATATAAAGGATATAACTTTTTTTATGACTTTCAGCCTCTGAAAAGCCACTGACGAATAACGGACTCACCGCATGGGGGTTGGGCGCATCAAGGAAACCTGGCGGGAACGCAGGCGCGCATCCAGGACTGGCCGCCAGGACGGCGGCCAGAGGCTGAGTCGCGGCAAGGATGCCGCGTCTCAGCCGGTCCGCCAGATGAAGCCGGAGTGGAGCGGACCGCGCAGCGGCAGGTTTTCAGCGCAATGCCGGGGGTGCAGGGGGACGGGCGAAACGTCCCCCTGCCCGTTCACACGCTGTGGATATAACGAATATCCGCGAATTTATCGTGAACGGAACAGACCACGAAATCTGAATGGGTGAAAACGAAAAATGCGTCATGCTCGCCAGAACCACTGATCGACAGAACCGCTCAGCCAGCCATAAACACAACTGACACCCCTTAACTGACCAGCATTACGCTACTGAGGCGTGGATTTATCTACTGGCGATAAAATTGATAATTCAGATTAAGATTAGGCCCGAAGCTTAACCGGTTCGCTAAAATCGTCGGCTGGCTCAAGTTTAAGGCTAAATGTCGCCAGCAGCGCCTCGGCTCGTTCGTGAAAATCGCGTAGCGTCTTTGCGAGTTTTTCACTGACTTCAGGATCGTCGATGGCAACCGGGCGCCATTTCCCCTCTTTATCAAATAAACCAAACTGATAGCTATAAGTGAAACGAGAAGCTTGTGCTTCCATTTCCATCCACCATCCCCAGAACTCACGCTTTTCCGGCACGGGTTTAACATTGACGCAAACTGCCAGGCAATCGAAAAAGAAGCGGTTATCTTCACACTGCTCTTCACGGATATAAGGGCCAAGAGCCGTGAATTTCTTAATCAGCTTACTCTTCAGGTGTCCACTCGGTAACGTCATTGCGATCTCCTTTAGTGATACAATGACGTTATCAAATCAATAGAATTTCGCAATATATTAACTGAATCTATAACTAATCCAGCGAGCAATCTGCCGCAGAGCGTGATCGAAATTACGATAAACCGGATTAAACGGAATCTCCAGTAGCTTGCCATCTGTCGATGAAGAGGTAATTAAACGCGACTCTTCTTCCGGACTAAACGGATCGTCTTTCCAGAAACCTGAAAGCATCGGGGTTGGACAACGGCGCCCCAGCAATCCCTGGATCTTTAACGAATAGCGGTTCAGTTCCACACGCAGCGCCTCGTCAGAGGCATCATGCATTCCCAGACGCGAAGCAAAAACATCAAGATACATTTCCGGCACCCGCCCCTGATGCAGCGGGTCAACCAACAGCTCATGCACCACCGGCCCCAGACAGGCGACGGCCTTCAGACGCCGGGATTCAAGATAGCCCAGCCGTACGGCAATATTCGCCCCAAAGCGGAAACCAAATGCAGCGACTCGTGTATGATCGATCCAGGGGACATTTGACAGATGCTGCAGGACATACTGATGCAGCATACTGGTATCCTGAGTCAGCTTACATTTTGATGAGAAGCCAATTGAGGGCATATCCACGGTCAGCATGGCAATACCCAGTGGCGCAAAGTAGTGCTCATACAGGTTGTAATAATCCGTCTGGAGTGCGTCAAGCCCACCGCACATCAATACCGTCGGGAAAGGCCCCTCGCCAGGAGGCATATGCAAGAACCCCGTGATCGGCGCGCCGCCGGGGATGGAGAATTCCAGCTCGCGCAGCTTGCCCGGCAATCGTTGAGCCGCTTCCTCATATGCCCGGTATGCCAGCACCTGCGCCTGTTCAGCCAGTTCATCGCCTTTAATGTGCGGATAGGCGGCAATACTGTACAGGTTTGCCGCATGCAGCCAGTGACGCCCGCTCATCAGGAGATCCTCTTCCTGACCTGCCTTCTGTTGCCAGTCCATCGCCTGTCGGGACCACTCAAAGATCCAGTTGCCGCCGCGGTAGCCGATCACCGTATCGTAAAGCTCCGGATCGGTGCGTTCCGCATCGCTCATCACGATACGCGCCTGCACATCAAGGATCTCCTGTGGCGTAACGCCACGCCAGATCCACATCAAGCGGTTAATCAACCGATACCAGCGATCAACATTATTACCGCTCAACGCGGACTGGACAGGCTGCTGCAGCCCTGTATTAAACCGACGTACCAGCGTAGAGGTTTCCGGATGTTTGAATCGGGGTTTAAACAGCGTTTCGCTAAGGTTATCCTGGGACATGCGCAGTCTCCATCATGTTGCCACTGAAGCTATTGTAACCTGCACAAAGGTAAAAAAAACCACGCCCGGCAAAACCGGGCGTGGTCATTAGCATGTATTGAAAAATTAACGGCCTGCAATAGGCGGTACAAACACGACGCCCATATCCCACGGCTGTTCAATCCAGGTATCTTGTGGAATATCAACAATATAATCATCAACCAGAGGACGACCCGCCGGTTTTGCAAAGATGGTAACAAAATGCGCTTTAGGGTACATTTCACGGATGGCCACAGCGGTGCCTCCGGTATCGACCAGGTCATCAATAACGATGAAGCCTTCTCCGTCGCCTTCTGCACGTTTCAGTACTTTCAGTTCACGCTGGTTATCATGGTCATAACTTGAAATGCAAACGGTATCAACATGACGAATACCCAGCTCACGCGCCAACAGGGCTCCCGGTACCAGACCTCCACGGCTAACGGCAATAATGCCTTTCCACTGTTCAACCGGCAGCAGACGGGTTGCCAGTTTGCGGGCGTGAATCTGCAACATGTCCCAGGTGACGACGTATTTTTCGCTCATGTGAAGTGTCCCAGCCTGTGTAATACGGCTTAAATAATGTTCGATGGGGAAATGGTTGCGCGAGATTATAGAGATCTGACGCGCTAAAAACCAGCGTTAAGCGGATACGGCAACGCTTTTTACGTGGTTTACGCTACCAGAGTACACGGAAAGTGGTATTCTCAACCGCATCGCGCAAGCCTGAGCTTGTAGTGTATTTAATTGCTAACCCCCGATCTGCAAATGACTTTTGCAGATGATTGTAAGGAGACTTACTCGTGTCTGAACTGTCTCAATTATCCCCACAACCGTTATGGGATATTTTTGCCAAAATATGCTCCATTCCCCACCCTTCCTACCACGAAGAACAGCTTGCTGAGCACATTATGGGCTGGGCAAAAGAAAAAGGCATACACGCGGAACGCGACAAGGTTGGCAACATACTGCTTCGTAAAGGCGCCACTGCCGGTATGGAAAACCGCAAGCCGGTCGTACTGCAGGCGCACCTTGATATGGTGCCGCAAAAAAATAACGATACTGTTCATGACTTTACTAAAGACCCGATTCAACCCTATATCGACGGTGAATGGGTCAAAGCACGCGGCACCACGCTCGGCGCGGATAACGGTATCGGCATGGCGTCCGCGCTGGCGGTACTGGCTGACGACAACGTGGCTCACGGTCCGCTGGAAGTGCTGCTGACCATGACGGAAGAAGCCGGTATGGATGGTGCGTTTGGTCTGCAGGCTAACTGGTTGCAGGCGGATATTCTGATTAATACCGACTCCGAAGAAGAAGGTGAAATCTACATGGGCTGTGCGGGAGGGATCGATTTCACCTCCGATCTGCCGCTGACCCGCGAGGCCATTCCGGCCGGTTTCCAGAGCGTTAAGCTGACGCTAAAAGGCCTGAAGGGTGGCCACTCAGGCGGTGAAATTCATCTCGGTTTAGGTAATGCCAACAAACTGCTGGCACGCTTCCTGGCAGATCATGCTGCGGATCTGGATCTGCGTCTGGTCGATTTCAACGGTGGTACGCTGCGTAACGCGATCCCACGTGAAGCCTTTGCCAGCCTGGCTGTAGCCGCGGATAAAACAGAGGCCCTGAAAGCACGGGTCAATGATTATCAGCAGGTCCTGAAAAACGAACTGGCGGCCAAAGAGAAAAATCTGCTGGTGCAGCTGGAACCGGTCGCTAACGACCAGGCTGCGCTGACGACACAATCCCGCGATAGCTTTGTCCGCCTTCTTAATGCGACGCCGAACGGCGTCATCCGTAACTCTGACGTGGCAAAAGGCGTGGTAGAAACCTCTCTGAACGTCGGCGTCGTCACGATGACCAGCGACAACGTACAGATCCATTGCCTGATTCGTTCGTTGATCGATAGCGGTAAAGATTATGTCGTGAGCATGCTGGATTCTCTGGGCAAGCTGGCTGGGGCGAAAACCGAAGCCAAAGGCGCCTATCCGGGCTGGCAACCGGATGCCAACTCTCCGGTAATGCATCTGGTGCGTGAAACCTATCAGCGTCTGTTCAACAAGACGCCGAACATCCAGATAATCCACGCAGGCCTGGAATGCGGCTTGTTCAAAAAACCGTATCCGGAGATGGATATGGTGTCTATCGGCCCAACCATTACCGGCCCGCACTCCCCGGACGAACAGGTTCATATCGAAAGCGTTGGTCAGTACTGGACGCTGCTGACAGAACTGCTGAAAGCCATTCCGGCTAAGTAAGCGATAATCCGGCGGTTACACGCCGCCGGATCTCTTCCGCGCGAATCTACCGTTCCCGTCCCACATTTTTTCCATACGAAAGTGGGTAATCCATTCACCGCGTAGAAAAATATCGCGCACAGCACCGGGAAATCCTCTTCTGTGTAAAGCCTGATGGTTGGCATCATTACAGTCCCAGCACCAGTTGTCTCTCAAGCTGCGGATCAAGTAACGTCACGTGCAGCCCCACCAGCCTGACTCCTCTCCCTCCCCGCCGCTCATGCCAGGTTTTATAGGCGGTAGCGATCAAATCATCTTTATTTAACCGGGGCCAGACATGTTCCTGCGTGGTGAGCTGGAAATCGTTAAATTTTAGTTTGATCCCTTGACGAGCGATCAGCAAATCGGGTTTTACCTTCGCCAGACGTCGTTCCAGTTCCGGATAGAGACTCTCAATAATCGACTGGCACAGATCCCACTGATGGATATCCTCCGCCAGAGTACGTTCCACACCAATCGATTTACGCTGCCGCTCACTGCTGATTTCTCGTTCATCGATCCCATGGCTGCGCTCCCATAATATCCGACCGAATTTACCAAAACGCTTAAGCAACATCGCCAGATCGCTCTTCTGCACATCTTCGCAGGTTCGTAACCCCATGCTTTCCAGCTTCGCTGCTGAAACTCTACCAACACCCGGGATCTTCGATAACGGCAATGTTTTGACAAACTCTGCGACCTGATGTGGTGCGATGACAAACTGACCGTTGGGTTTGTTCAGATCCGAGGCGATTTTGGCAAGAAATTTTACTGGTGCAACCCCGGCGGAAGCGGTCAAATTTAACTCGCGCTGAATTGTCTCACGGATCTCCTGCGCCATCCGTGTCGCGGATCCCTGGCAATGAACGCTGTCGCTAACATCGAGATAGGCTTCGTCCAGCGATAACGGTTCAATTAACGAGGTATAGCGGGAAAAAATCTCCCGGATATGATTCGATGCCTCTTTGTAAGCGTCAAAACGGCCGGGCAGCAAGGTCAAATGCGGGCAAAGCTTGAGGGCGGTGGCGGTCGGCATGGCGCTGCGCACGCCGTATTTACGCGCCGGATAGTTGGCCGTACTGATGACGCCGCGCTGCACCCGGCTACCGCCAATAGCAACAGGAATATCGCGCAGGGTCGGGTTGTCACGCATTTCAACCGCCGCGAAGAAACAGTCCATATCAACATGGATGATTTTGCGCATAGTTAACCCTCACTCACAACTGTATAAGTATACAGCATAAATCAGGTCATTGAGAAGGGAGGCATTGTAAGAGGCGAGGGATATCATGGGGTGAATAACCCGGCGTCGCTATGACTGACCGGGTTAAGGGAACGGAAGAGACTAGAGAATGCGCTTTTGCTGACGCTGCGACTCAAGAGCAATGCGTTTTTTACGCGCATCACAGGGCTCAGGGCAGTCGCAGACTTTTTCCATCCCCAGCGAGGCGATCCCGCCACAGCTCCCCTGAATGCTCTTGCGCTTGATCAGGTATCCCAGCGACATTCCCAGAATAACCAGCGCAAAAATAACAAAGGTCGCCACAAAAATCGTCAGCATCATCAGCCTCCAAAATCGTCCAGCATGATGTTTTCATCCTCAACGCCCAGATCTTTGAGCATTTTAATCACCGCGGCGTTCATAACCGGTGGGCCACACATATAAAATTCACAGTCTTCCGGCGCAGGATGATCGCGAAGGTAATTTTCATACAGGACGTTATGGATAAAACCGGTATACCCGGTCCAGTTATCTTCCTCCAGCGGATCGGAGAGTGCCACATGGAAGGTAAAATTTGGATTATCCCGCGCCAGCTGTTCAAATTCTTCGCCGTAGAACATCTCGCGCAGGGAGCGCGCACCATACCAGAAACTAATTTTACGCGTGCTGCGCAGTCGTTTGAGCTGATCAAAAATATGTGAGCGCATTGGTGCCATCCCTGCCCCACCGCCGATAAACACCATCTCTGCATTGGTCTCTTTGGCAAAAAATTCGCCAAACGGCCCGGAAATCGTAACTTTATCGCCAGCTTTCAGTGACCAGATATAGGAAGACATAATACCCGGCGGTGCGTCCGGCACTTGCGGCGGCGGCGTCGCAATACGCACGTTGAGCATAATGATGCCTTTCTCTTGCGGATAGTTGGCCATCGAATAGGCGCGCAACGTGGGTTCTTTCACCTCGGAAACGTAGCGGAAAAGATTAAACTTTTCCCAGTCATCCCGGTATTCGTTCGGGATATCAAAATCGGCATACGCCACCTTATGTGACGGACACTCAATCTGAATATAGCCGCCTGCGCGGAATGGCACCTCATCACCGTCCGGAACACGCAGCTTCAGCTCTTTGATAAAAGTGGCTTTGTTATCGTTGGAGATTACCTCGCACTGCCACTTTTTAACCCCAAAAATCTCTTCCGGCAGCTCGATTTTCATATTTTGCTTTACCGCGACCTGGCAAGCCAGGCGGCAACCTTCTCTCGCCTCACGTTTGGAGATATGAGAGAGTTCGGTTGGCAGTATATCGCCGCCGCCTTCTTTCACCATCACCCGACACTGACCGCATGAACCGCCGCCACCGCAGGCTGATGAGACGAAAATACCGTTGCTGGAGAGCGTATTCAGGAGCTTATCCCCCGCAGGAGTACGAATCTGCTTATCCGCTTCGTTGTTGATTTCAATGACCACATCGCCCGCATTCACCAGCTTTGCACGCGCAGCAAGTATCAGCCCCGATAGCACCAGGACGATCAGCGTGAACATCACTACGCCAAGAATAATTTCCATACTTTCCGCCCTTATAGCTGCACACCGGAGAATGACATAAAGCCCAGCGCCATCAGACCCGTGGTAATAAAGGTGATCCCTAACCCACGCAAACCAGCAGGCACGTTCGCGTACTTCATTTTTTCACGGATGCCCGCCATCGCCACAATCGCCAGCATCCAGCCAATGCCTGAGCCGAAGCCGTAAACGATGGATTCAGTGAAGTTATAGTCACGCTGGACCATGAAAGAAACGCCGCCAAAAATCGCACAGTTAACGGCAATTAACGGTAAGAAGATCCCCAACGCGTTATAGAGCGCCGGGAAATACTTATCGAGGATCATCTCCAGGATCTGTACCAGCGCCGCAATAACGCCAATAAAAGTGATAAAGTTAAGGAAACTTAAGTCGACGCCTTCCACCAGTGCGCCGTCGCGCAGCACCAGGTTATACACCAGATTATTAATCGGTACCGACAATCCAAGCACCACGGTAACCGTCAGCCCAAGGCCAAACGCGGTCGAGACCTTTTTCGATACCGCAAGAAACGTACACATTCCCAGAAAGAAGGCCAGAGCCATGTTTTCCACAAACACAGCGCGGACAAACAGGCTAATGTAATGAGCCATAATCGGTTACTCCTTTTCCTGCTGCTCAGGCTTCCAGCTGCGCACGGCCCAGATCAACAAACCGATAATGAAGAACGCGCTCGGCGCCAAAAGAAACAGGCCATTTGGCTGATACCAGCCGCCGTTCTGCACCGTCTCCATAACCGTTATTCCAAACAGCTTGCCAGTACCAATAAGTTCACGCAGGAAACCGACAATCATCAGAATCGCGCCATACCCCAGGCCATTGCCAATACCGTCCAGAAAGCTCGCTAACGGCGGTGACTTCATGGCATAGGCTTCCGCTCGCCCCATCACAATACAGTTAGTGATAATAAGCCCGACAAATACAGACAGTTGTTTGGAGATCTCATAAGCAAAAGCGCGCAGCAACTGGTCAACCACAATGACCAGCGAGGCGATAATCGCCATCTGCACAATAATGCGCACACTATTCGGTATGTGATGACGGATCATCGAGATAAACATGCTGGAAAATGCCGTAACCAGCGTCACCGCGACAGTCATAACGAAAGCAGTTTCCAGTTTGGTGGTCACCGCCAGCGCAGAACAAACGCCAAGAACCTGCAGCGTGATAGGGTTATTCGCGAGAAGCGGCCCCACCAGCACACGCTTCATTTCTTTCGTATCGACCAAATCAGCCATTATTCAGCTCCCCCTCGCGCACTTTATGCAGGAATGGCCCAAAGCCCAGTTCCCCCATCCAGAAATCAAAACTATGCTGTACACCATTCGAGGTGAGTGTTGCGCCTGACAACCCATCAACCGCGTGTATATCGCCAGGGCGCGCCCCGCCTTTTACGATTCTCAGCGCAGGCATACCTTTATCATTGAGTACCTGCTTACCAACAAACTGCTGACGCCAGTTCGGGTTTTCTATTTCTCCCCCCAAACCTGGTGTTTCGCCATGATCGTACCAGGTAACCCCTTTGAGCGTACGTCCATCTGTTTCCAGTGCCACGAAGGCATACATTACCGACCACAGACCGTTACCGTAAATCGGCAGCACTATTTCCTGGATCCGCTGCTTTTCATCGCGCACCAGATAAATTTCGACAATATTACTGCGGCGTTTGATGCCGGCAGGATCCTGGCTGGCCGCCAGTTGGATGCTCTGCTGTGGATCTTTCAGCGCCAGGGACTGATTGAACTTGCCCGGATCTTTATCCAGCAATTCACCGGTGGATAAATCGACTAATCGCGGAGAAATTCGGGCGTTAAAGACGTCAGCAATGTTATCTGCATCCATCCCCGGCGTCATCAGACCAGCAACCGACAGAATATTTCGCTGTTTATCCAGAGCGCGCTGTTCTTGCTGGCGCGATTTCAACCCCACGGCAGAACCGGCAACCACGATGGAGCAGACCAGGCAAAGCACCAGCACCACCAGCAGCGTTTTGCCGATGCTATCGTTACTTTTATGCTCAGCCACGCAACTTCCTCCGCTTAATATTGGCCCGCACCACCAGGTAATCGAATAGCGGCGCAAAGAGGTTGGCGAAAAGGATCGCCAGCATCATCCCTTCCGGATAAGCCGGATTGACCACCCGAATCAGTACGCACATCACGCCAATCAGCAGGCCATAGCTCCATTTACCTTTATCCGTAAACGACGCCGATACCGGATCTGTCGCCATAAACATCATGCCGAAAGCAAAACCGCCGAGCACCAGATGCCAGTACCACGGCATAGCAAACAGCGGATTGGTATCAGAACCAATGAAATTAAACAGCGTCGCGGTAGCAAGCATACCGATCAGGACCCCGGCGACAATGCGCCAGGAAGCCACGCGACCAAAGATAATGATTGCACCGCCAATCAGAATCATCAGCGTCGAAACTTCGCCAATCGAGCCCGGTATATTCCCCAGAAAGGCGTCCATCCAGCTCACCGGCTGACCGGTAGCAGCGTTAACCAGCGATTCACCACCGCCACTCGCCCACTGAGATAGCGGTGTCGCGCCGGAAAAGCCATCAGCAGCGGTCCACACCAGATCGCCGGAAATCTGTGCCGGATAAGCGAAGAACAAAAACGCACGTCCCGCAAGAGCAGGGTTAAGGAAATTACGTCCGGTTCCCCCAAAGATTTCCTTTGCAATGACAACCCCAAATGAAATTCCAAGTGCGGCCTGCCAGAGCGGCAACGATGGCGGAACAATCAGCGCAAACAGAATTGAGGTAACAAAAAAGCCTTCATTGACTTCGTGTTTACGCACGATAGCGAAGAGAACTTCCCAGAATCCGCCGACAACAAACACGGTGATGTAGATAGGCAGGAAGAATATCGCTCCCAGCGCCATCATACTGAGCCAACCGGCATCAGCGGTGAAGCTAACCCCCAGCCACTGCGCAATGCTGTAGTGCCAGTTCCCGGCGATAACCTGCGGTAGTTGTTCGGCGCCATATAGCTTATACAGCGCCGGAATGGTCTGCTGGCCAACGTTATACATTCCCCAGAACATCGCCGGGAACACCGCGAACCAGACCAGAATCATCATCCGCTTCAAATCGATGGCATCTCTGACATGCGCCGCACCGCGCGTCACCTGCCCCGGAGTGTAAAACAACGTCGCCGTCGCTTCGAACAGCGGGTAGTATTTCTCCAGCTTGCCACCCGGCATAAAGTGCGGCTCAAGTTTTTCGAACAGTTTCTTTAAGCCCATCCTTATCCTTCCTGCTCAATTCGGGTTAACACACTGCGCAATACCGGGCCATATTCATACTTGCCGGGGCAGACATAGGTGCAAAGCGCCAGGTCTTCTTCATCCAGCTCCAGACAACCCAGCGCTTGAGCGCTATCGGTATCGCCTGCCAGCAAATCACGCAGCAACATTGTTGGCAGGATATCCAGCGGCATCACGCGCTCATAGTTGCCAATTGGCACCATCGCGCGCTCTCCACCGTGAGTATTGGTCGAGAAGTTGAACAGTTTATGCCTGAGGAAATGGCCAAAGGTGGTGCGGGTGATGGAGAATTTATCTTTCCCCGGCATCACCCAGCCGAACAGCTCCTTCTCACGCCCCTCTTTCACCACGCTGACCTGTAAATGAAAGCGCCCAAGAAAAGCATGAGGCCCACACGCGTGAGTTCCGCTAAGGACTGAACCGGAAATGACGCGGTTTTCATCATTCAGCAATTCATCTACCAGTAGTTCATCAAGGCTGGCGCCTAAGCAGGTTCGCACCAGACGAGGTTCTTTGACCTGTGGGCCGCCGAGAGCGATGATGCGTTCGCTGTACAACTCCCCTTCGAGGAATAATTTCCCAATGGCGATAACATCCTGATAGTTGAGATGCCAGACCTGTTTTTTCAGGCTGACAGGCTCGATAAAATGGATATGCGTCCCCACCAGTCCGGCCGGATGCGGCCCGGCAAACTGGTTGAATGCCACTTGCCCGCTGGGATGCCCGCCAAGCTTGCCGCCGCTGGCCTGACACACATGGACTTTACCGTCAGTCAGCCGCGTCAGCAGAGTCAGACCGGCATCAAAAGCCTCACGCTGCAGCAATATGATTGGCTGAGGTTCGGCCGCCAGTGGGTTCGTATCCATCGCGTTAACGAAAATAGCCGCCGGCACGCTGCCCGGTACGGGGGTTTTACTGAAAGGACGGGTACGGAACGCCGTCCACTGTCCGGACTCCAGCAGTTGTCTCTGCACGCTCTCACGGGTTAATCCAGCAAGTTCGGCTAAGTCAAAACGGGGGAAATGGACGGCATCATCGCCATTTACTTCGATAACCACCGATTGCAGAACCCGCCGCTCGCCGCGATGTATAGCGCTGACGATACCGCTGGCGGGGGCAGTAAAGCGCACCCCAGGTGCCTTTTTATCTTCAAACAGGAGTTGCCCTTTCTGGACCCGATCGCCCTCTTGCACAGCCATAGAGGGACGCATGCCGACATACTCTTCCCCTAACAGAGCAACATGTCTGGCAGCGCTCTTCGAAAAAATTTGCTGTGATGGCATGCCAGCTATGGGCAAATTCAGCCCTTTCGTGATTTTAATCATATCGTTAGCAGGTATCCCGTAACCTAAACTCCGACATCGTGCCAGAGCCAACATCAGTGATGGAAAATAAGAGAAAAAAGAACACCATAGTCCAGGTGATTCATATGACGGGAGAGAAGCATCCCTTCTTACCCTGATGGTTTAGCGGGTCAAGTGTAACATTTTATGAGCGAAGCCTGTAGACAAACTGCCATTAAGTCATTCTAAAATGCGAGCTATTACGCAAAGTTCAGGCTGCGTTTTACCGTGAAATGGGCTGTAACGAAAAACTAAAATGTAAACGTAGCATATCGTGCTTGCGAAAAACTGCCGTGATGCTAATGTGAGCGTTCTAACTCCAGAAAACTCTGATTTCGGGTCTCTTTTGCCGTCCTGGCAATGTGGTTGTTTGTTTTATCAAGGAACAAGTAGTATGCGCAAAATCGCATTTTTTATTGCGATGCTCCTGTTGCCATGCGTGTCATTCGCAGGGCTACTCAGCAGTAATAGCTCGACAACGCCGATGAGCAAAGAATATAAGCAGCAATTAATGGGCTCACCGGTCTACATTGAGATCTTTAAAGAAGAGCGCACGCTCGATCTTTACGTCAAAATGGGCGAAACCTGGCAGCTTCTTGATAGCTACCGAATCTGTAACTACTCCGGCGGTCTTGGTCCCAAACAGCGTCAGGGCGATTTTAAGAGCCCCGAAGGGTTCTATACCGTTACCCGCAGCCAGCTAAAACCTGACAGCCGTTTCTATAAAGCTATCAATATCGGCTTCCCAAACGCTTACGACCGCGCACATGGTTATGAAGGTAAATACCTGATGATCCACGGAGCTTGCGTATCCGTCGGCTGTTATGCCATGACGGATGCCAGCATTGATGAGATTTTCCAGTTCGTCACCGGCGCGTTAGTCTTCGGCCAGCCCAGCGTTCAGGTGAGCATATATCCTTTCCGCATGACCGATGCCAACATGGCGCGTCACAAGTACTCCTATTTTGCTGATTTCTGGAAACAGCTGAAACCCGGGTATGACTACTTCCAGCAGACGCATAAGCCGCCTGTGGTTTCCGTCGTCAATGGCCGCTACGTGGTGAGCAAACCGCTCAGCCACGACGTTGTTCAGCCGCAACTTGCCTCAAACTACACGCTCTCCGAGGCGAAATAACGCCCATTCGCCCGGCATAATTTTATGCCAGGTTTCATTGCCGGTGAGCGGCTGAGTAGCGATAACGGAGACCACATCATTCGGCGTGGTCTCGCGTTGAAAGTCAATTTCTACATCCTGATCCAGCAATGTCGCTACGCCGAATGGTGCCCGTCGCGTAATCCAGTACAAATTAGTTGAGCAAAACGCCATAATGTAGCGGCCATCGGATAGCAGCATATTAAATACGCCTTTCTCACGCAGCTCGCCCGCCAGGGTGGCAATAAACCTGAAAACCTCAACCCTATCATCCGGCATTTTTGGATAACGCTCGGTTATGCTGTGCAACAACCAGCAAAAGGCTTTTTCGCTGTCAGTCTCACCAATCGGATGCAGATTTCCCGTCTCCAGGAACTCATAGCCTGTCAGTTGACCGTTATGCGCATAAGTCCAGTTGCGCCCCCACAGTTCGCGGGTAAAGGGATGGGTATTTTCAAGCGCAACGACACCGCGGTTAGCCTGGCGAATATGGGCGATGACCGAGCAAGACTTGATAGGATACTCCTGCACCAGCTTCGCAATCGGCGACTGAAAGCTAGGCTGCGGATCTTTAAATGTGCGACAACCTTTACCTTCATAGAAGGTAATGCCCCAGCCATCTTTATGCGGTCCGGTTCCGCCACCACGCTGAACCAGTCCAGTAAAACTAAAGCAAATATCTGTTGGCACATTCGCGCTCATCCCGAGCAATTCGCACATACATCACCTCATACAACACAACTGAAACAGAAAAGGCGTTATTGGTGCAGTCAGTCTGAACACCGACCAGCGCGCAAAAACCGGGCGAACTTAATATACCGGAGGATTTGACTCGCTACGCTCGCCTTCTCCGGGCCACCGCAAGCGCCCCCCAAAATGCGGCAACGCTTTGGGAGGCCCGCTGGCGTACAAAATGGCTAACAAGATAGCCTTTTACGCCTTAACCATCTCTTTTTCGATTAGCATAATCAGGATATGAATCACTTTAATATGGATTTCCTGAATGCGATCGGCGTAGCCAAAATGCGGTACGCGTATTTCAACATCGGCAGTTCCCGCCATTTTACCGCCATCCTTACCGGTCAGAGTAATTACTTTCATCCCCTGAGCACGGGCAGCTTCAATCGCTTTAATAACGTTACCGGAGTTACCGGAAGTGGAAATCCCCAGTAACACGTCGCCCATACGGCCAACCGATTCGACATAGCGAGAGAAAACATATTCATAACCAAAATCATTGCTCACACAAGAGAGATGGCTTACATCTGAAATCGCAATGGCCGGATAGCCCGGGCGATTTTCCCGATAGCGCCCGGTCAGTTCTTCCGCAAAATGCATCGCATCGCAGTGCGAACCGCCGTTCCCGCAGGAAAGCACTTTACCGCCAGCCTTAAAGCTATCCGCCAGCAGCACCGCTGCACGCTGAATCGCATGAATATTAGCTTCATCCTGCAGAAAATTAGCCAGCGTTTCGGCGGCTTCGTTCAGTTCGTTACGAATAAGATCCTGGTACATGAGGATAATCCTTCAGTATTTGTGGGATAACCCAGGCAGTTTACCGGATAGCCGTCGCAGCGAGAAGCAGCAGACACTCTGATCCCTTGTCCCTTTGATTTTATGTGCCGCTTTTACATACAACAATGTGAGCACCGTTGTAATTATTTTGTAAACACATTGCTAAATCAAATGACATCCACTACAACCATATCATTACAAGTGGTCAGACCTCCTACAAGACAGGGAGCCTTTTCTATGATGATTTTGAGTATTGTTGCAACCGTTGTTTTACTCGGCGCGCTCTTCTATCACCGAATCACTCTGCTGCTCAGTAGTACAATTTTGCTTGTCTGGACCGCTGCACTCAGCGTCGCCGGGTTATGGAATATCTGGCTGTTGATCCCACTGGCCATCATTCTGTTGCCGTTCAACCTGGCACCAATGCGCAAGTCGATGATTTCAGCCCCGGCTTTCCGCGCTTTCCGCAAAGTCATGCCACCCATGTCGCGTACAGAGAAAGAAGCCATCGATGCCGGAACCACATGGTGGGAGGGCGACCTGTTTCGTGGTAACCCCGACTGGCAAAAGTTGCACAATTATCCGCAACCGCGCCTGACCGCCGAAGAACAGGCCTTTATTGATGGTCCTGTAGAAGAAGCCTGCCGGATGGCGAATGATTTCGCCATTACCCATGAAATGGCCGATCTGCCGCCGGAACTTTGGGCTTATCTGAAAAAGCATCGTTTCTTCGCGATGATCATAAAAAAAGAGTACGGCGGCCTGGCGTTTTCCGCTTATGCCCAGGCTCGCGTGCTGCAAAAACTGTCGGGCGTCTCAGGGATTCTGGCGATTACCGTTGGTGTGCCTAATTCATTAGGCCCCGGAGAGCTGCTGCAACATTACGGTACTGAAGAACAGAAGAATCACTATTTGCCTCGTCTGGCAAGCGGTCAGGAAATTCCGTGTTTCGCGCTAACCAGTCCGGAAGCAGGCTCCGATGCAGGGGCCATTCCGGATACCGGCGTGGTTTGCATGGGCGAATGGCACGGCGAACAGGTGCTGGGTATGCGCCTGACCTGGAACAAACGCTACATCACGCTGGCGCCAATCGCCACGGTACTGGGGCTGGCGTTTAAACTCTCCGATCCAGATCATCTGCTGGGGGAGGAAGAAGAGCCTGGTATCACCTGCGCCCTGATCCCGACAACCACGCCGGGCGTTGAAATCGGACGCCGACATTTCCCGCTGAACGTTCCGTTCCAGAATGGGCCGACCCAGGGGAAAGATATTTTCGTTCCCATCGACTACATTATTGGCGGCCCGTCGATGGCCGGCCAGGGGTGGCGGATGCTGGTGGAATGCTTATCCGTGGGCCGTGGCATCACTTTGCCGTCTAACGCCACGGGCGGCCTGAAATCCGTCGCCATGGCTACCGGCGCCTACGCGCATATTCGCCGCCAGTTCAAAATCTCTATCGGAAAAATGGAAGGGATTGAGGAACCGCTGGCGAGAATCGCTGGTAACGCCTACGTGATGGATGCCGCGGCTTCGCTGATTACCAGCGGTATTATGCTTGGCGAAAAACCGGCGGTGCTTTCGGCGATTGTGAAGTATCACTGCACTCACCGCGGTCAGCGTTCGATTATTGACGCAATGGATATTACCGGCGGTAAAGGCATTATGCTCGGCACCAGTAATTTCCTGGCGCGCGCCTACCAGGGCGCACCGATAGCAATCACCGTAGAAGGGGCGAATATACTTACGCGCAGCATGATGATCTTCGGCCAGGGGGCCATCCGTTGTCATCCTTATGTATTGGATGAAATGGCAGCTGCGCAGAATAACGATCTTAACGCTTTCGATAAGCTGCTGTTTAAACATATCGGCCACGTGGGCAGTAACAAAGTGCGCAGTTTCTGGCTGGGCCTGACCCGCGGTCTCACCAGCAGTTCGCCGACCCGAGATGTCACCCGTCGCTACTACCAGCATATGAATCGCCTGAGCGCCAACCTGGCTCTGTTGTCAGATGTCTCAATGGCTGTACTGGGCGGTAGCCTGAAGCGTCGAGAGCGAATTTCCGCCCGTCTCGGCGATGTGCTGAGCCAGCTCTACCTGGCCTCTGCGACCCTGAAACGTTATGACGATGAAGGGCGTAATGAAGCCGATTTGCCACTGGTTCACTGGGGCGTGCAGGATGCACTGTATCAGGCTGAGCAGGCGATTGACGATCTGCTGGTCAATTTCCCAAATCGGCTGGTGGCCGGTGTGCTTCGCGTGGCTATCTTCCCTACAGGCCGTCATTATCAGGCGCCATCAGACAAGCTGGATCACAAAGTGGCGAAAATACTGCAAGTTCCGAGCGCGACCCGTTCGCGTATCGGCCGTGGTCAGTATCTGACGCCGAGCGAGCATAACCCAGTCGGCCTGCTGGAAGAGGCGTTGCTTGATGTTATCGCAGCGGAGCCGATCCATCAGCGCATCTGCAAAGAGTCAGGCAAAAATCTGTCGTTTACTCGTCTTGATGATCTGGCCCATAGCGCGCTGGCAAAAGGATTCATCAATCAGGACGAAGCGGATATTCTGCTGCGTGCCGAAAGAAGTCGTCTGCGCAGTATTAACGTTGACGATTTTGCGTCAGATGCGCTGGCGACACGTCCGGTAAAGCCAGCAGAGAAAGTACGCGAAATTGAGGCCGCTTAGAAAGCAGAACATAACAACATCACGACCGAGGCGGGCATTCCCCGCCTCTTTTTTGCTGGCGAACGGCCATAATACATTTCCAGACTTATCATTTTTTTTGCAAAATATTCCGCGAGCTATCCACCGGCTGATATGGTGTTAAAGTCATTATTATTCATCTCATCATACTGGAGTTCACCACTGTGCCCGGACTGAAAATCACTCTTTTACAACAACCACTGGTATGGATGGATGGTCCCGCCAATCTGCGCCATTTCGATCGTCAACTGGAGGGGATTACCGGGCGTGATGTCATTGTTTTACCTGAAATGTTCACGACTGGTTTCGCCATGGAGGCGGCCGGGCGCTCGTTATCGCAAGAGGAAGTGGTTGCCTGGATGGAAGCAAAAGCCACGGAGGCTAATGCGTTGATTGCCGGCAGTGCGGCGCTGCAAACAGAACGCGGGGCTGTTAACCGATTTTTGTTGGTTGAACCTGATGGTAAAACCCATTTCTATGATAAACGGCATCTGTTCCGCATGGCGGATGAACATCATCATTACGAGGCCGGTAACCAGCGGGTGATTTTTGAATGGCGCGGCTGGAGAATCCTGCCGCTGGTATGTTACGACCTGCGCTTTCCCGTGTGGTCGCGCAACCGTAATGACTACGATTTAGCACTTTATGTGGCTAACTGGCCTGCCCCACGCTCGATACACTGGCAATCGCTACTGCTTGCCAGAGCAATCGAAAATCAGGCCTATGTTGCGGGCTGCAATCGCGTCGGTACCGACGGCAACGGCCATCATTACCGTGGCGATAGTCGGATCATTACCCCGCAAGGGGAAATTATTGCTACCGCAGAACCGCATCAGGCGACCCGTCTTGATGCGGAGCTATCGTTAACCGCGCTTAATGAGTATCGTGAAAAGTTCCCGGCCTGGCAGGATGCCGATCCTTTCAGGCTGGAATAACCCAATAGCCAAAGGGAGAGCGGAACACTTTGAGATGGCTGATAAAGAGGGAAAACCACGCCTTTCCCCCTCTTTGTTTTTTTGTCTATCGCAAATAGCCAGTGCTCAGAAAAATACAGCGTTAACAATCAATAACGTGACAGAACCGACAGCCCACAGAATGGTGGTAGTGATGCTCCATACCCGAATTTGCTCCTGCACTTCAGTTACGCCAAGTGAACGGTTTACCACCCAGAAGTAAGCATCATTAAAGTAAGAAAACATAAATGATCCTACTGTACATCCAAGACCAGCGATCACGGGATCGACACCAAGTGTACCGATCATCGGCGCAGTAATGCTGGCTGCGGTGATCATTGCCACTGCGCCCCCTGCCACACTCCTGCCTGGCTCTCCGCTATTCCGGTTTCGCGACAAAAAGTAGCCGCCAGGATTAACACTATCGGCACCAACAATGGCGCGAATGAAACCGTTACCCTTGGCAGTTTCTCATCTTCCTGCATGTCGATCGCTTCCGGTAGCAAGCGCTCCCTTAAAAAGCCTTCGTCATCAGCCATCGGCACGATATAAATGCGTTTGCCCAACCATGTGGTATACAGAAAACCACAGAGAGTTACCGGGATCGCCACCAGCATGCTCCAGAGCATGAAAGTGCCGATCGGCATATCAAACGGCGAGGCTACCCTCGCCGTTATCCTGATGCAAATCCGAAAATTCAACAAAGAGGATTTTGCCTTTTATCATCCGGGCGGCTCACTGGGAAAACGCCTGTTGACCTACGTCAGGGACGTGATGAAATCCGCGAAAGATTGCTGTGCCGTTCAGCCGACGACCACTATTCTCGATGTTTTATTCGCCATGACATCCAGCAAAACTGGTGCGGCTTCTGTCATCAACAAACAGCAGAAATTAATCGGCATCGTCACCGACGGAGATATTCGTCGTTATGTGATGTATAACAATTTACATTTGACCGATCCGATCAGCGAGGTGATGACTCACTCCCCGGAATGGGTATTTGAAAATGAACTGGTTGAAGTCGCTTTGCGGAAAATGCAGCAAAAGCGCCCCTCTTCGGTCACCGCCTTACCTGTTGTCGACCGGGAAAGAAAAGTATGTGGGATGCTTAATATTTCAGACCTGATGAATCAGGGTTTTTTATAACAAAGCCGCGTTCGTCCTGTTGGTGCTGCCTGCGATTATCACAGCAGGCTTTGAGATAGGGGAAATCAGCAATCCGAACAACGATTCAGGACGAAAAAAACCGCACAATATAAATTGTGCGGTTCTTAAATCAGAATGTTTGAAACACTCTGATGAAATGTGGCGGAACGGACGGGACTCGAACCCGCGACCCCCTGCGTGACAGGCAGGTATTCTAACCGACTGAACTACCGCTCCACATACTGTCCCCTTGGGAACGAGGCGAATATTACGGATTCCCCTCTACGGCGTCAACGCTTTTTCTTCATTTTATAATTGCTTGCTGCAAAAATCGCCCGCCAGACTATTTTTAATACATTTAACAACGCGTCAGGCCCGCCACAGGCAGTTGCCGCCTTTCTTTTGTACCAAATCGAGCCGTGATTCATGATTAACCAGCTCTTCATCGGAGGCATAAATCACGCGAAGTTTACTGGCAGCACGAACAAGACGCTGTATCCCCATTTCTCCGGCCTGCTGCTGCTCTTCTCCTTCCATTGAAAAAGCCATGGTGGTCTGACCGCCGGTCATCATCAGATAGACATCGGCCAGGATCTGGGCATCGAGCAATGCGCCGTGCAGCGTTCGTTTACTGTTATCTATTTCATATCGCGAGCAAAGCGCATCAAGACTGTTACGCTTGCCGGGAAACATTTTTCGCGCCAGGGCGAGGCTATCGGTAACTTTGCAAAACGTATCCGTTTTCGGAATTCCGCGGTTCAGTTTAGCGAACTCATAGTCCATAAAGCCGATATCGAACGATGCGTTATGGATGACCAGCTCCGCACCGCGAATGTAATCGAGGAATTCATCGACAACATCAGCAAACACGGGCTTATCCATAAGAAATTCGTCCGCAATACCGTGGACGCCAAACGCTTCAGGATCCACCAGTCGATCCGGCTTTAAATAGACATGGAAGTTATTCCCGGTCAGGCGACGGTTGATTACCTCCACTGCGCCGATCTCGATTATCTTGTGCCCCTCATAGTGCACACCAATCTGATTCATACCGGTGGTTTCAGTATCGAGAACAATCTGTCGAGTAATTGCAGTGCTCATAGCGGTCATTTATGTCAGACTTACCGTTTTACGTATCGATTTCAATTACAGGAAGTCTACCAGAGATGCTTAAACAGGTAGAAATTTTCACCGATGGTTCTTGCCTGGGAAATCCAGGCCCCGGCGGCTACGGTGCAATTTTACGCTATCGGGGGAAGGAAAAAACCTTCAGCGAAGGTTTTTTCCTTACAACAAATAACCGCATGGAGATGATGGCGGCCATCGTCGCCCTGGAAGCGCTGAAAGAGCAGTGTGAAGTCATTCTCAGCACCGACAGCCAGTATGTAAGACAGGGGATCACTCAATGGATCCACAACTGGAAAAAACGTGGCTGGAAAACTGCGGACAAAAAGCCAGTCAAAAATGTCGATCTCTGGCAACGCCTGGATACCGCCCTGGGGCAACACAAAATAAAATGGGAATGGGTCAAAGGCCATGCCGGACACCCTGAAAACGAGCGCTGCGACGAACTGGCGCGCGCAGCAGCAGCAGCCCCTACTCAGGATGATACCGGATATCAGACACAGACAGAGGGTTAATTCTGCCTCTTGCGCCACTGTCGTGTGGCGCCAACCACCTGGCGTATCCGGTTTTTCGCCTTGCTTGATTTCATGGGATTCAGCGTCAAGGGGATCGTGCGCTTACGCGCGATAATCAATTGCAAACATCCCAACGCAGGGAGATGCGTACTAAGCAATTTTCCCCCATAACGAGACCACGGCAGAACCTGATGACGACCATAGTGTAAAACCTCAAAATTAAGTAACGCCAGCCAGTCCATCTGGCGCATTAGCGTAAACATGCGACTGTTATACGGACACTTATTGCGTAATACAGGTGCCAGCTTGCGCAACCCCATCAGACTCACAGGGTTAAAACTGGTTAAAATTATCCAACCATCATCAATTAACACTCTGTCAGCTTCTCTCAGCAGACGATGCGGATCATTACACCATGGTAAAGTGTGCGCCAGCAGGCAGGCATCAACGGATTTCTCCGCAAAGGGGAGATGGAGAGGATCCGCCATTACCTGCATCGGATTGCCCTGTAAAGAGACATTGACCTGATGAGAAATAGCGCAAGACTCAGTATTGATTTCCGCGCTCAGATTGCCAATCTTAAGTAAATGAAAGCCATATAATTTAGCCAGCCACGGTTTCATCTGCCGTTCCAGCGATTCGCGATAATATTCGCCCCACGGCATGCTGGACCAATGTTCAGGCGCTGTAACTGTATGAGGTATCCTTGCCGGCTTCATCGCAACCTTCCGCTACGCTTTAAGAGGTAATTTATGAATCTTATCAGTATTCCCGCATTGCAGGACAACTACATCTGGGTTCTTAGTGAGGATAGCGGACGCTGTCTGATCGTCGACCCAGGTGAAGCCGCTCCCGTACTGGCAGCAATCGAACAACATCACTGGCAACCGGAAGCTATTTTCTTAACGCATCACCACCACGACCATGTGGGCGGCGTAAAACAACTCTGTGAAGCGTTCCCGGCGATCACGGTTTATGGGCCAGCGGAAACCCAGAATAAGGGAACGACCCATGTCGTGGCTGACGGAGAAAGCATTTCCGTTTTGGGGCACGAATTTTCAATTTTTGCCACTCCAGGTCACACTTTAGGACACATCTGCTTCTTCACAAAACCTTATCTATTTTGTGGCGATACCCTGTTTTCCGGCGGCTGCGGCAGATTATTTGAAGGGACAGCAGAGCAGATGTATCAATCATTTAAGAAGATTAATGCGCTTCCTGAGGAAACGCTAATATGTTGCGCACATGAGTATACTTTAGCAAATATGAAGTTTGCATTAAGCATCCTGCCCCATGATAGAGATATAAATGATTACTATCGCAAAGTTAAGGAGTTACGCGCAAAAAAACAAAAAACGCTCCCCGTAACGCTGAAAAACGAGCGCCGTATAAATTTATTTTTACGCACAGATGATCATGATTTGATTCAAGAAATATCCAAAGAAACAAATTTGCAACACTCTGCAAAAAGATTTGCCTGGTTAAGGTCAAAGAAAGACGACTTCTGATATTTAATTCTTGTCTTCAGTCGACTTCACCGTTATCCTTGCTCGTCTTTTAAGCAACTATTGACACACACATGAAGGCACGAGCGATTTTACTCGCCTCTGTCCTGCTGGTGGGGTGCCAGGCATCTAAACATGATGGCACGGTACAACAGCGCGCACAGAGCCTTTCTGCAGCGAGTCAAGGGGATGCAGGCAAGTTCACAAGTCATGCGCGCTGGTTAGATGATGGAACCTTCTACGCGCAAGACCAGGATCTGTGGACGGCCATAGGCGACGAGCTAAAGATGGGAATTCCGGAAAATGCCCGGATTCGCGAACAAAAACAGAAATACTTAAGAAACAAGAGCTATCTCCACGATGTAACTTTACGGGCAGAGCCGTATATGTACTGGATAGCCGGGCAAGTTAAGAAACGTAACATGCCTATGGAGCTGGTATTACTACCCATAGTGGAGAGCGCTTTTAACCCATATGCGACATCTGGCGCTAATGCTGCCGGCATCTGGCAGATCATTCCGAGTACCGGGCGCAATTATGGTTTGAAACAGACTCACAATTATGATGCCCGTCGTGACGTCGTTGCCTCGACAACGGCAGCGTTAAACATGATGCAACGTCTGAACAAAATGTTCGACGGAGACTGGTTGTTAACCATCGCAGCCTATAACAGCGGCGAAGGCCGGGTAATGAAGGCTATCAAAGCGAACAAATCTCGTGGCAAGCCCACTGATTTCTGGTCGCTCTCATTACCACGGGAAACCAGAATATATGTTCCGAAAATGCTGGCACTGAGCGATATTCTCAAGAACAGCAAGCGTTATGGTGTGAAGCTGCCCACGGCAGATGAAAGTCGTGCACTGGCGCGCGTGCGCCTCGACACGCCGGTTGAGATTACACAGCTAGCCGATATGGCAGGAATGCCAGTAAGTAAGCTGAAGCGCTTCAATGCGGGCGTCAAAGGGCCAACACTTGGCGCGAATGGGCCAAAATACGTGCTGGTGCCGCAGAAACATGCAGCACAGTTGCGTGAGTCTCTGGCCTCCGACGATATTGCCGCTGTGCAGCCGACTCAGCTTGCGGATAACAGCGCGTTGATCAGCCGTAGCTACCGGGTGCGTTCTGGCGACACGATTTCCGGTATCGCATCGCGCCTCGGTGTATCGACGAAAGATCTGCAGCAATGGAATGGCATTCGCGGTTCAAACATCAGAGTGGGTCAGAATCTGGTGATTGGCGCAGGTACCAGTGCAGAGCGACTGGCAAGCAACAACAACGGCAGCATTACCTATCGCGTGCGTAAAGGTGATTCGCTGTCGAGTATTGCCCGGCGCCACGGCGTAAACATCCGTGATGTGATGCGCTGGAATAGCGATACTGACAACCTGAAGCCGGGCGATCAGTTGACGCTATTTGTGAAAAACAGCGACAGCCCAGAATCCTGATGATTCAGTAAACACAAAAAAGGCACCCACCCGGTGCCTTTTGTTTTTCTCTGCTTCAGAGAGCCTTGTGAGCCTCAAACATAATCGTATCGCTGGTAAACGAACCATCCTGCTGCAACGCAAAGTAAGCTTTAACCTCCGCCGATGCGCTCTCCTGATATAAGCGAATGGCTTCCACCAGCGCCGCAGGCGTTCGCATCCGTGCCACCCATGAACTGAACGCCAGCGGCAAACGGTCGGTCAGCAGATGATTAATCGCCAGTCCCGCCTCGTTCGCCATTGCCAGCCATTCACCGCTGGAATAGTTACGGACATGGGAAGTATCGCGCAGCGCCTCGACGGTCTGTAACCAGACATCGCGAACCGGATGCCCGGGGGACATAACATCCATAATAATCAGCACACCGCCTGGTTTCAGTACCCGCTTCACTTCACGTAATGCCTGTCCAACATCATGCCAGTGATGTGCAGAATAGCGGCTAATCACCACATCAAAGCTGCTGTCAGCAAAAGGCAAAGACTCGGCATACCCCTGCTGAGTCACAATATTAGCCAGACCTTTATCCCCGGCGGCCTGAACCACAACGTCCAGCATCTGTCTGGATAAATCATACGCCGTCACCTGCGCAACCTTCCCTGCCGCAGCAAAACTGGCATGTCCAGCGCCACATCCCATATCCAGCACCTGTGCCTGCGGGAAGTCAGCCAGCCTTTCGGCCAGGCGTTGCAGATCGCGCCCGGATGCGTGTACGGCGCTGGTCAGATAAGCGCTGGCCTGTGAACCAAACTGTTTTTCGACGTTGTCATGATGAGAGCGTGTTGTCATTGCATTTCCTTCGGCTATTTGAGTAATAAAGGCAGCACCAGGCTTACGCCGGCCTGCCCCGTGGCAGGCCTGACATACCTTAATTAATCAGGCTTGCCGGGACTAAATTCGACGAGTAGCGGGTTGTGATCGGAAGCACGCGTCACCAGGACGGAAGCATCGTGTACGCTTAATCCCCGGTAGAACACGAAATCGAGCGGACGGCCAAAAGTGCGGCGGCGCTGATCGTCAGAGAAGCGGACCTCACGCAGCGACATTTCACGCGCAAAGCGATATAAGGCGTTCATTCGCGGACGGCTCCAGGCATTAAAATCGCCCGCCATAATCACCGGCCCACTGTGATGGGCAATCTGGTCGCCAATCGGCAACAGTTGCTTACTGTAAACATCAACACCAATACTGAAGTTAACCGCATGAATATTCACTACCATCAACAGACGAGAATCCGGCAACGGATAAACGGTAACTAACGCCGATTTCGCCAGCCGAAGTATCGGCTCCCGTTCACGTAATGGGCAGCAATACACAGGGTGCGCAGAGGCTAACGTCATCACACCAGAAGGGTGTTGAGGCAATACCAGCGCCGGAACCTGATCAGCGGCCAGATAATTGGAGGTGGCGAATTTTACTAATTCAGGCGTGGTTTGCGCTTCCTGTAACAGCACCAGATGCGCATCTTTGCCAAAATTATTAAGCACCGATTTCCACTCAGCGCGCTGCTGTTTGAAGATGTTCCATACCAGCACGCGGATTTTTTCATCCGAACTTAACGGCTCTCCGGCAGGAAAAACCGGCATCATGCCTGCAAACGCCCCCGGAGGTAAAATCCTCTCCGCTGGCTGTCCGGCAACAAAGCGCATGGCATAGGTATTCTTTCGCAATTTAGGCATCAAACCTCGATAACAGGAAACCAGCCTGACTGCGACTGGTTCTTCTGTTATAGGGATTTTTGTATACACTTTCAATGCAATTCACCAGAAACCTTGAATCTTCCACGTAAAAGCGCATAGCTCCCGACCAGGGCTTATTAAACGACACCTTTCATCCTTCCCGACACACAACACCCTAACGTTTTCGCCAAATTATATTCAGGGCGGAAGTATGGACAGTCGCCACCGAGGGATAGTGCTCCACATTGTCAGGATTCAGGTGACACCAGGTATGAAGAGGTGTTTAAATAACAAAACTAGTCAAAATAACCGTGTCGTTTTGCCACAAGAGCAATAATGAGAGCTACCTCAGAAGAAATCGCTATCTTTGTCGCCGTGGTAGAGAATGGCAGCTTTAGCCGCGCAGCGGCACAGTTAGGACAAGCCAATTCCGCAATCAGTCGGGCGGTGAAAAAGCTGGAAGCAAAACTCGGCGTAAGCTTGCTTAACCGCACTACACGCCAGCTAAGGCTGACTGAAGAGGGAGAGCGCTATTTCCGACGAATGCAGGTTGTACTTCAGGAGATGACCGCCGCCGAAAATGAGCTTCTGGAGAGTCGGACGACACCGGGAGGATTGTTACGCGTTGATGCGGCTACGCCAGTGATATTGCATTTCCTGATGCCATTGATAAAGCCCTTCCGTGAACGCTACCCGCAGATCAGCCTTACGCTCGTCTCATCCGAAACCTTCATCAATTTGATTGAACGAAAAGTTGATGTCGCCATTCGCGCCGGTACGCTGACTGATTCCAGCCTGCGCGCCAGGCTATTGTTTAATAGCTACCGAAAAATTATCGCGTCTCCGGACTATCTTGCACGTTACGGAACACCACAAAGCGTCGCTGAACTAAAAAATCACCAGTGTCTGGGTTTTAGTGAACCTGTTTCATTAAATACCTGGCCGATCTCCTGTTGCGATGGTCAGTTACTGGAGATCAAAAGCGAGATATCGTCGAATAGCGGAGAAACAATCAAGCAGTTGTGTTTGGCCGGTAATGGTATCGCCTGCCTGTCCGATTATATGGTAGATAAAGAAATTGCCGGAGGTGGGTTTGTTGAGCTACTGGCCGACAAACGACTGCCGATTGAAATGCCGTTTAATGCTGTTTACTACAGCGACAAAGCCGTAAGCACGCGAATAAGGGCATTTATCGATTTTCTCAGTGAACATGCGAAACAACTCCCTAAAGCGCTATAAAAGGGTTTTAGCGTACAGGGAGCGCATGATGCGAGTTTCCGGTTTAATCAAGCAATCGTTACCCGCCAGCACGGCACTCAAGTTGCTATCATCGAGTGACAAAATCCAGGTGTTAATATGATCGCTAAATGGTATGCAAAAAGCAAAAAAGCCCTGAACGTTTGTTCAGGGCTTTTAATAAGTGGCGGAACGGACGGGACTCGAACCCGCGACCCCCTGCGTGACAGGCAGGTATTCTAACCGACTGAACTACCGCTCCACCGAATACTTCTGCAACCACCGGTTTTATGCCCCGGTGTGACTGCTTAATTTGATGCCTGGCAGTTCCCTACTCTCGCATGGGGAGACCCCACACTACCATCGGCGCTACGGCGTTTCACTTCTGAGTTCGGCATGGGGTCAGGTGGGACCACCGCGCTACGGCCGCCAGGCAAATTCTTGATGCTCTGTACGCAATACTTTATCGCATCCGCTGCGTTGGCTGCGCTTGTAAAGTCAGTCACATACTCTTGTATGCTCCTTCCTTTACTTCTCTTGCCGCCTTGCCGCTGCGCAAACTATTGCGTACTACAATCCGGTATCAATGCTGAAAATCTCTCAAATCGCCAAAACATCTTCGGCGTTGTAAGGTTAAGCCTCACGGTTCATTAGTACCGGTTAGCTCAACGCATCGCTGCGCTTACACACCCGGCCTATCAACGTCATCGTCTTTAACGTTCCTTCAGGACCCTTAAAGGGTCAGGGAGAACTCATCTCGGGGCAAGTTTCGTGCTTAGATGCTTTCAGCACTTATCTCTTCCGCATTTAGCTACCGGGCAGTGCCATTGGCATGACAACCCGAACACCAGTGATGCGTCCACTCCGGTCCTCTCGTACTAGGAGCAGCCCCCCTCAGTTCTCCAGCGCCCACGGCAGATAGGGACCGAACTGTCTCACGACGTTCTAAACCCAGCTCGCGTACCACTTTAAATGGCGAACAGCCATACCCTTGGGACCTACTTCAGCCCCAGGATGTGATGAGCCGACATCGAGGTGCCAAACACCGCCGTCGATATGAACTCTTGGGCGGTATCAGCCTGTTATCCCCGGAGTACCTTTTATCCGTTGAGCGATGGCCCTTCCATTCAGAACCACCGGATCACTATGACCTGCTTTCGCACCTGCTCGCGCCGTCACGCTCGCAGTCAAGCTGGCTTATGCCATTGCACTAACCTCCTGATGTCCGACCAGGATTAGCCAACCTTCGTGCTCCTCCGTTACTCTTTAGGAGGAGACCGCCCCAGTCAAACTACCCACCAGACACTGTCCGCAACCCGGATCACGGGCCCACGTTAGAACACCAGCCATTAAAGGGTGGTATTTCAAGGATGGCTCCACGCAGACTGGCGTCCGCACTTCAAAGCCTCCCACCTATCCTGCACATCAAGGACCAGTGTTCAGTGTCAAGCTATAGTAAAGGTTCACGGGGTCTTTCCGTCTTGCCGCGGGTACACTGCATCTTCACAGCGAGTTCAATTTCACTGAGTCCCGGGTGGAGACAGCCTGGCCATCATTACGCCATTCGTGCAGGTCGGAACTTACCCGACAAGGAATTTCGCTACCTTAGGACCGTTATAGTTACGGCCGCCGTTTACCGGGGCTTCGATCAAGAGCTTCTCCGCGAGGATAACCCCATCAATTAACCTTCCGGCACCGGGCAGGCGTCACACCGTATACGTCCACTTTCGTGTTTGCACAGTGCTGTGTTTTTAATAAACAGTTGCAGCCAGCTGGTATCTTCGACTGATTTCAGCTCCATGAGTAAATCACTTCACCTACATATCAGCGTGCCTTCTCCCGAAGTTACGGCACCATTTTGCCTAGTTCCTTCACCCGGGTTCTCTCAAGCGCCTTGGTATTCTCTACCTGACCACCTGTGTCGGTTTGGGGTACGATTACGTGTCACCTGATGCTTAGAGGCTTTTCCTGGAAGCAGGGCATTTATTGCTTCAGCACCGTAGTGCCTCGTCATCACGCCTCAGTGTTAAAGTACCGGATTTGCCTGGTCCACCTGCACGCTTAAACCGGGACAACCGTCGCCCGGCCAACATAGCCTTCTCCGTCCCCCCTTCGCAGTGACACACAGTACAGGAATATTAACCTGTTTCCCATCGACTACGCCTTTCGGCCTCGCCTTAGGGGTCGACTCACCCTGCCCCGATTAACGTTGGACAG